>CAZHTP010000001.1:0-327317 GCA_964535655.1 uncultured Gammaproteobacteria bacterium
CCCGCAAGGGAGAGAGACGGCGAAGGTAATACCAGCGATCAATGCTAAGTCGTAACAAGGTATCCGTACCCGAAGGTGCGGATGGATCACCTCCTTTCTAAGGAGTTCCAGAAGCGCACGATGCTTCTTACATAAGTTTAGTTAGAGTTACTTATAAAACAAACTCGAGAGATTGCAAATTACGTCGCGATCTTGAGACAAGACTAAGTCTTAAAAATGTTACTTCCTATCACTATTTAGTTCTTAAAGAAACATAAGTTAATCCCCAGAAATGGGGATTTTTTTATGGAGTTTAAATACTGACTTTTATTTTTACTATAGGTTGCACTATTTGTGTTTATTTGATATAATATTTTTTTATGAAACCTGAAGAGGCTGGGTTAACTTATAAAGAAATAGGTACTGCTCTTCAAACGGCGAGAACACTTTTTACCACAGAATCCGGCCGTGATCTTATCGTCCGAAATAGAGAAAAGGTAATTCAAACATTAATTCGAGAAGCGAGTGATCATTTTGATGCTCTATTCACCACTGGTTATCCAAACTATGCTATACCTGAAGTAGGAATCCTTTCAAGTGGGCAAGTAATTAATTCTGCAGAATTTCAACCGATAGCAGAGATTCCGGAAGTTGTAGATAAGACTCTTCGAAGAATTGAAGGTCTTGATGAGTCTCAAGTATGGCAATGCCCAGGATGCTATGCAGATTTAAAATTGAAATCCCTGCGGCCGGCTGAGCATGCTTGTCATGATGCTATGCATCCTTTCTGGCTTTATAGTACTATTCCCGACTTAGATATCCATATGGTTGTTAATTCGGAAAGAGATGCACAATATGTTGTGGCTGCCGCTAATAGAAAGGGATATTTTAGTGCAGAAAATGACCTTGTTCGTTCAGTAAGACAATTTCCAGATGTAATGAATGTAGATTTTTATTTTTATCCCCGGAAGGAATTTGAAGAAGGCCTTGGTAAAATCATCTCATTTGATCGTAAATGGTGGACGGTAGAAGTGCCTAAATTTCAGTATATGGGAGAATTAAAATATGGAAAGATGCATTTGGGTTTGGATTTTGCTTCCCAGATGATCCCTCATTATTTTAAGGATCCCGAGTTAGCGCATCGTTTTCTGACTACTCGTCAAAAATTTGTTCAAGGAACTACATTTACTAGAAGAGTTAGTGAATTGATTGGATCACAAGAGATAGATGGTGTTCCTAAAAAAACCGGGCGATTTTTGCATGACTCTATTGCTGTTCGTGCTAATTTTCTTGATAGATTAGCTGGGTTTGAGAGAACTGGGCGAGTTGAAGCAAAAGGGTATCAATATAGGTTCACTGATGGTCTTGGTGTGCAAGAACAATTTGATGCTTTTGTGTCAATTGCAGGAGAAAAAGATAAAACTTTCTTGTTTGACTCGTCGATTTTACCATTTATTGGGACTTTTGCTCCTTCATTTATAGAAGGCATTAAAGCTGACTCAGGAATTGAGTTGCCTTATAGGCCTGAAAACTTAAGAACAGAAAAAGCTGTAGCTTTAGCCTTGGCTCACGGTGCATTAGATACTATTTTATGGGAAGGAAACGCTACAACGGCATTAGTTAAAGATCGTTTTTTGCGTTTGCTTGATGTAGTAGATTATCTTGGTTTGAGTTCTAATAACTTAAGAACTTATATTGATGATTTAGATTCAAGAAACCTAGAAGAAGCTACTTATTACGCAAAATCTGTTGCATTCCAACTTATGCGGTTGTTTGCTAAACAGCAAGATAAAACTGTTTTATTTGATCCTACGAACCATCCATATCCTTTCGTTGAGCCGCTTAAAAAGATTTTTGGGGATAACCTTGAAAATATTGTTATGTATGGTTCCAGTATTTATGGAAATAAAGGAAATGATTACGACTTAGTGCTTTTAGTAGACCATTTAGATCGAGATATGTATACAGCTATTAATAGCAAACAGAAGGTAATAAATGCTGTAAGTGATCGGGAAGCCCATATTATTATTGTACCTAAATCTGAACTGTTCTCATTCTTGTCTGTTGACTGCATACAATTTCATCCTATTGAAGCTATATATAGCCGAGATGCAGAAGAACCGTTATATTGGCCAGTTTTTAATATGGATTCGATTTTACTCGCTTCAATTCCTGCGAATAAAGTTATTCGCTCTATGCATAGTATGCAAGACACTTTTAGAGATCCAAGTCACTATGTTCGTAAGCCGTTTGTGTTACATGGACATTTAAAAGTGCCAAAGTATTTAATTCAAGCGTATGAAATTTTACATAAAGATGCTTTGCCGGAGGGGTATTTTGACGAATTGAGAGCTAGATACCCCATTCCCCCGATGCCTGAACATCCAATGGCCGATGAAGTGAAGATTTTACGTAATAAGGCTTTTCATGATCTTTTTTCAATATCTAGAGAAGTTATGGCTGCTTTAAATGAAGCTCGAAGTGAAGCTGCAAATACAGCTGCACAACTGAAGCGAACTCGTGTGGATGTTTTGGAGGGGTATCAAGTTCCTGCTCCTGAAGAAGAAAGGGTGAGAAAAATATAATATGTATACTTCCGTTGAAGATCTTATCATAAAACCTCACGAACGCTTTCCTGCGCGAAGTGATTATCCACGCTATGCTATTTTTTGTCACAGTGATATTTACTTTAGAAGATTAGAATCTGCTGTAGACGAAGTTCCTGGATTACAGAGAAGAGATGATTGGCAGTATACCGCTCGCCACTTACAAAGATATTCATATCAAGGTATGGATTTTGTTCTTAATAATGCTCGTACAAGCGCTAAGGATATGTTAACTGACACTGAGAAGCAATATTTGTGGGGAGTTCGAAGAATTATTAATATTGGTTCTTCCGGTGCTGTTAAAAGTGCGTTGACAATAGGAGATATTGTTGTTGGGGATCGTGCAATTAGGGATACCGGAATTGACTTAAATTTAGCTACTCTTGATGAACCTGCAAGAAGTAGTCAGCACATAACTGAAGGGTTGTGGAATAGTTCAACTAAAGATCAAAATATATCGCAATCTGTAGTAAAGGGCGATGTGTGGTCTGTGGCAAACTTGTACTATACTCGGCAAAAAGTAGCTGAAGTGAGAAGGTCAACTGATTTTGATGTGGCTTCTGTCGAAATGGAAATGGCTGCTTTTTGTGTAATGGCAGGATGGTTAAATGCTAACTATGGCTCTAGCAGAGGAGAACTTGAAGTGGGGAGTCTTTTTTATATATCTGATGTGCTGCCAAATGATTCAGGAGAAAGTTGGAAAGATACAATAAATCATCCGGATAATATTTTGTTTAAATCACAAGTTCTATTTTGGGCTATAAACACTTTAGCTGCTGCACATGAGTCTAATCCTATTAAGTAGTAGTGTTGTATAATCCCTCCTATGCATTTAGAAACCTATCGAGTTGGTTTACACCAGCATAGTACCCTTACTGATGGTGAGGGAATGCCACGAGAGAATGTTTGAGTGTTTGCTGATGCTGGGGCAGAAGTTTATTCAAATTATTGGTATGATTTTCAACTTCCTCTATTCACCGAGATCTTGGTCCGCATAATATCCATGTTTTCCTACGGATTGGAGAAGTTTCACTTGTAGACTTTGAATTCACTCGCTTAGTTGAAGGATATGCTTTTGCTTCCGCCGCCTCTGTTTCAAATTTTATAGCTTGGCTATGGTATAACCGTGCGTAGCAAAAACCTGGTATCGAGGATGCACAAGTTTTTAGCGCAGCCGTTAAAGCGCAAATGAATACTTTTCGGGATAGAAGTTGGATTGTGGTGCAGCAAGTAAGGTAGACAAATCTTTCCCAACCCGTTATAATTATTCGTTCAGGAGGGTATATTATATGGCAACACCAGAAGGATTTCCAGTAAGACTGCCGGTTGGAGAGGGGCAAGATCATTCAAATGCACCTGTCCCAAGTGAGGATCACGTTCCCCAGACACCGGCTGAGATTAGTGCTGCACAGCTTGCACAGTTTTTGGCTAGTGGACCTACTGCAGAGCAGCTTGAATTGCTTGAGTCAGCTATGGTTCCACCTGTAATAGGTGTGGATTACTCAGGTCGAGGTTCTTCAAGAAAATAACTATTTTTTTCCGTACTTCTCCCAGCTCACTTTAAGAACTTTTTCTTTATTTTTGTTCTTTAACTGAGTTGGAAGAGGTAAGGTTTTTGCACTAAAGGGTAAACTGGTTTGGTTATCGATGTTTAATTTACAGACAATATTATAGTTATCTATACCGACAAGATCTGGCTCTGTGTAAATGCCGCCAAATTCTCGAGATAAATACGGTGCATCTTCGGCGCCAACGGTAAAGGAAATTAAAGTTCCGACGTTACCGAATATTGAGCTTCTGATATCTTCTTCAAGTTGAGATGTGTACTGGTTAGCCATAATTAAAGCCAGCCGGTATTTTCGCGCTTCGGATAGAATTTTAATAAACGATCCTGTTGCGAAGTTTTGAAACTCATCGACATAAAGGAAGAAGTCGGTACGTTTATCTTTTGATAGCCATGCCCGGTTCATAGCCGCAATCTGCATTTTGGTTATGAACATTGCACCAAGCAGAGCTGAATTATCCTCACCAATTTTACCTTGAGAAAGATTAAGAATGAGGATTTTCTTTTCATCCATTATTTGTTCCAAGCTAATTGATGAGCGAGGATTAGCAATAACTGAACGAGTATATTGTGAGCTTATAAATTGACCAACTTTGTTAAGAATTGGAGAAATTGCTTCGGTTCTTAATTTATCGGTCATGCCGGCAAACTCTTGCTCCCAGAAACTGCGTAATACTGGGTCCTGTAATCGAGATACTATGGCGCCACGGACGCGTTCATTGGTAAGCATTTCGGGAACATATAAAAAGGTGGCATCTTTAAACTGTACTAACGAAAGAATGACATTTCTAAGTATATATTCAAGACGTGGTCCCCAGCTTGATGCATAGAGCTTTTTGAAAATGCCAACAATACCTGAGGCAACAAGTTCCCGCTGACCACTCAAGTCGGATGCATTTACTGTACCCAATTCAAACGGATTTAGGTGGAAAGGGTGAGCCATGTCTGATGGGTCAAGGTACACAACGTCGTTTATGCGATATGAGGGCACGTAATCTAAAATAACGTCGGCAAAGTCTCCGTGCGGGTCAATAATACAGAGTCCCTCGCGGTTACGCATGTCTGAGATAATCATGTTTTGTAGTAGTGTGGATTTACCAGTGCCTGTTTTCCCTATTACATACGTATGTTTGAACCTATCTTCTTTCTTAATCCCAAAAATTTCTTCAGTGTTCTTGAAATCTGTTCTTCCCAACCAGGCTACATTTTGTTTCTGTTCAGGGGTGAGGCTTCGGGCAATGGGGAGGTTCTGAGGAGGTTCACCTTTTTGACTTTTACCCCAGGCAATATTTTTAATCCCTGCTAGCTTTTCTCCCGGTAAATGCCAGATGGTTGCAAGTTCTTCGTCGTCGAAAATGTGGTTTTTTGGAGAGAATGCGATTGTGCGATGAGCGATACTTTCTAAAAACTTCTTGCGGGTAAAAAGTGAAGGTAGTCTTAAGATAAGTGCGTTACCTTCGCCTGTTGAGAATCCTCCATAAGCTCCTCCTAAATTATATAAATTTGAGCGGGCGGTATTGAGATCTCCAGCGAACGCAGCAACTTTAATAGCCACATGTAAGCCGTTACTATCGATTTTGGTTTGAATTAGAGATGCTTGCGGGTGTGCTGCACGTGTTCCTTTTTCTGGGCCAGGAATTCCCATATCTATAACTCGTCTGCCGATACGTTGCCAGTTGGGGGGAGCGGCTGTTAATGTCATTTGTATGACCATTCCTTCATTTGGCCTCGTTTTTGACATTATACCGAGTACCGATGAAAGAGGATCAATGTCTTTAAAGTCTTTAAGCGTTTTTATTGGGTAATAGAATGGGGCATACATTTTGATTTGGCCATACGATATATATGGTTGCGCTAAAAATCCTGGTAAATAATCTTGCACAGGATATAACTGGATTGTAGGGTAATGTGAAATAAGTTGGCTTTCAAAAAAAGTTTTAAATTGTTCGGGCATATCTGCAAAAAAGTGTATTGCCTGATTAATCGTTGCGATTTCAAGAGTAATGGAGTGATGCCTTCCACGTAGTCGCTCAAAGAATGGCGCGCGTGGAAGGGATGAGAGTGCTCCAAAAAGTGAAATTGCCGTATCCGGTGTTTCAAGACCGAATCGGTTCGGTTTTATCTCAATAATTTGATGTGGTTTCTGTGGTTCAACCGGTATGTCATTTTTTGCCATGAAGATATGATATATTAAAACTCATGGTTGGTAAATCACCCTTTCGATTTACTTAGGATGATTTAAGATTGGTAATTTTTTATGGTGGGAAAATCGTTCCTCTTTTAATTCGGAATCATTTTGATATTGGAAAAATATATGGTTGGGAAATCACATCAGATGGTAGGATTTGTAACGGTATATACGTATGCGATTTTTATGCAAACTCCTCATTTAAATCCGCAGACGCTTATTGCTGCGGCTCTTTGTATAACCTTGGGAAGTCTAACGCCTGATCTTGATAGTCAAGAAAATAAATTATATGAACTGGTTCCTTTTGGTTCTCGCTTGTTTGCGGAAGTAGGAGAGCGAGCTTTTGGTAAACATCGCTCTATCTCACATTCGCTTATTGGTGTGGGGATTGGATACTTTGTTTCGCGCTGGTTAATTTTTATGATTCCGGAGGCTAATGGATTTGATCTTACTGCATTGTGGTATGCGTATATGCTTGCTCTTGTATCGCATTTAGCTTCTGATTTTATAACAAAAGATGGAATCCCGTTGCTTTGGCCGATAAAGTTTCGCTTTGGATTCCCTCCTTTTAAATTTATGCGGATGAGGACGGGTGGTCCAATTGAGATATATGTTGTTCGTAGCTTGCTTGTTTTATGGGTGGTGTATTTGACTGTGGTAAATTGGGGAGTGGTGAAGGTGATGTTGGGTTTTGCTCTTTGAGAGCTTTCGAGCAATTTCTTCCGCTACAAAACTCTGATTCCGCGCTATAGTTTAAAGGTTTTCTTTTACTTGATCTTTATATTCTTTTAGGAGTTTGCGGATTTTGGGATCGATAACTATTGAACAGTACATGTTTTTATCTTTGTTGTTGTCGTAGTAGTTTTGATGATACTCTTCGGCTTTATAAAATGCTTCAAAAGGGATTATCTCTGTAACAATTGGGTTTTTGTATAAACCAGATTTTTCGAGATCTGCTTTTGATTTCTCTGCGATTTGATGCTGTTTTTCGTTATGGTAAAAAATTATGGATCGGTAGTGCGTTCCTACATCAGCACCCTGCTGGTTTAGGGTAGTAGGGTCGATCATATGCCAAAAAATATCTAGAATTTTTTCGTAGGAGATTATTTCTGAATCAAAGGTTAATTGGATGGTTTCGGCGTGTCCGGTAGCATCGGTAACAACTTGCATGTACGAAGGATTCTCTCTTTTACCACCTGAGAATCCGGATTCTACCGAGATTACACCCGTCACTCTTTTATATATGGCTTCGGTGCACCAGAAGCATCCGCCGGCGAGTGTTGCAGTTTCTGTCATAGCGGTACTATAGCATACCTGATAGACAATTTAAAATAGTAGTGCTATAATATACTTATATTTTATATTAATAATGTAATTTTTGCAGTAAACGCAGATGGGGAGGAATTATGTATAATGATTTGACAAACCAGAAAAAGAATTCAGGTGTGGCAACTGCTTTAGGAGCTGTGGTTGTCGGTGCTGCCGTGGGGGCCGCTGCTGCGTATCTTTCCGATAAAGATAAGCGAGATCGTTTGTTAAACAAAGCAAAAGAAACTACAGATACGGTCAAAAGTAAGGCATCCGACATGACGGGAACGATGGCTGATAAAACAGGTGACGTTCTGGAAAAAGCAGGGAAGAGTATCCGTTCGAATAAGAATAAGGTTGAAACAATTACCGACAAGTTGGTTGATACTACATCAGATACTATCTCCTAAATTTACTGGAATGTTTCGGAAAAAAGCGGCACAGAATATGCCGCTTTTTTTTATTTATGCAACTAGGTGTTGCAATTATTAAAATAAAATGTTATAGTATTACTATAATTATTTATTATTAAAGTAAGAGGAGGTATATGTGAATATCGTTGCTTGGTTAATTCTCGGTGCAATTGCAGGTTGGATTGCTAGTGTTATTATGGGTTCCAATGGTTCACAAGGTTTACTTGGTGACATTATTTTAGGAATAATCGGTGCATTCTTAGGTGGATTCCTCTTTAATCTCACTGGTGCTCCAGGAGCCACGGGTTTAAATCTGTGGAGTTTGTTTGTCGCAGTAATAGGTGCTATTGTTGCCCTTATGATTGGACGAGCTGTTAGCCGAACTGTCTAATTTTAATTTCGTTTCTGTTCTTGTTTCCCCCCTCTTACTGAGGGGGCCTTTTTTGTGGTACTAGATTTTATTGTCTCCTGGTCCCTATACTACTTAGTATGAAAGTTCTGTCTCTTTTTGTAGGGCTGTACCTTTTATCTATTTTGTACTTCGTTCCGGTTAGCTTAGCGCAGGATGAGGTTATGTTGATGCCGGTTCCACAAGAAGATACACAATCCCCTCAAATAACTGTTGTTTCACCCGAAAAAGATACTGTAGTGGCGACCAAATTTAATTTAGAGATGAAAGTAACTAACTTTGAATTGACGGCCAAACCCATAGAATCACCAACTGTAGGTGTGGTGGCAATATATGTTGACGGTAAATTCTTTACCAACTCTGCCTCAAATAGTGCTCAATTGACTATACCTAAAGCCGGCACTCATCACATTGAAGTAGAATTGACTCATGTTGACCGTTCACCAATTGTTCCTCGGGTAGCTGACTCTTTTTATATACATGTGCAGAAAAAAACGCCTTATTTGCAAGTAAAAGATTTGCGTGCAGAAGGATTCTTGTATGTAGATAAGCCGACTCTCGCAATTGATTACATACCGGCTTCTTTTGAGGATAAATCGAAATATTACCAAGTATTTATTGATGGCGAGGTGGATGGAACATCCAAAGATTTGGAGGATACTTCTAAATATACTATTAATAATGCCTTGACAGCTGGAAAGCATTCTCTCCGGCTGGCGTTGTATAGCGATAATGATCGCCCTTATACCCCTACTGTTGAGTACCAGGTACCTTTTAATTACTCAGCTGACCGGCCTACTATTGAAGAGATTGTTATGGAACAACAGATAGATTCTAGCCAGCCATTACATTTTGAGGTAATGGCCACAAATTTTATGATCGGGAAAGATGGGTATGTTGATGTCTTTGCCGAAGGAGTACACCATTATTTATCTCAAGCGAGTGGAGATTTACCTCATCTTTCAGTAGGAAACCAGAAAGTAGCGTTTACGCTGTATGACCGTAATGGCTATTTACTTAATCCAAATACCTCAATACAAAAAATAGTATCGGTTACCGGTGCTAAAAATAATACTAAGTCAATAAATTCGTTTCTGCCGAGTGGTACCTTTTTTGCACCATCCGATGGATCTGGTCCTCGCTGGGGATTCATTATGTTAGGTGCAATTGAGGCTATAGCGATAATTGTTTTTGGAATATTGCTTCTAAAACACGAGAAGGATAAATAGGGTGCTTGACGTTACACGCTTGTGCCGTTATAATCACAAACTATGCCTACTATAAATCAACTTATTCGTAAAGGACGCAGCACGCCAGGTAAAAAACTCAAGGCTACTGCATTGCGTCAATCATTTAATGCGCGAAACCGTAAATTGGTTTCGACCTTTAATCCGCAGAAACGTGGAGTTTGTACCGTGGTTAAAACAATGACTCCGAAGAAACCAAACTCGGCGCTTCGTAAAGTAGCTCGTGTACGTCTTTCTAATAAGAAGGAAGTTACTGCGTATATTGGTGGAATTGGACACAGCTTAGCTGAACACTCAATCGTTATGATTCGTGGTGGGCGTGTAAAAGATCTTCCTGGTGTTAAGTACCATATCGTTCGTGGTAAACTAGACGCTGCTGGTGTTGCAAAACGACAACAAGGTAGATCTAAATATGGAGCTAAAAAAGGCCAAGCAGCCGCTCCTTCTAAGGGAACAAAGAAGTAATATTATTAGTAATGCTTTTAGATTGATATAATTAAATAGAGGTAAAATCAATGGCTCGCGGTGGAAAAATTAGAAAAAGAACACTTATAAATGATCCTGTATATAATTCACGGCTTGTGACTCGTATGGTTAATAGGATCATGTTTGATGGTAAAAAGTCGGTTGCCGAAAGACTCATGTATGATGCAATGAAAAAAATTGCAGATATGGGTAAGGATCCAATTGTTGTTCTTGAAGCCGCGATCCGTAATGTTGGTCCCCGGATGGAGGTTCGCCCACGACGTGTTGGTGGTGCTGCTTACCAGGTTCCGATGGAAGTACGTGGTGATAGGCGTGAGGCTCTTGCTATTCGCTGGATTATTACTGCAGCAACTGCTAGGTCAAGCCGTGAATTTCATTCGTTTGCAGATAAGCTTGTGGCTGAACTTCTTGATGCTACCAACAATATTGGCTCAGCAATTCAGAAGCGTGATAATACCTTGAAAATGGCAGAGGCCAATAAGGCATTTGCTCACTTTAGATGGTAAGATTTGGACTAGCGTTTGTTGCTTGGATTTGATATTATTCTCTTGGATATTCGAACATCGATAGGGTCTCTTTATATAAGAGAGAAAATGATTTCGACGCCAGACTTTACAGATTAAATGCTTAAAGTTGGCGTTTTTTATTGCATTTTAGACTAAATTTTTATAGGTATTATTTATTTTTTATTAATATATTTATGGCACAACTGACAACCACTAATCGAATTTATCCCTTAGATAAAATCCGTAACATCGGTATCATCGCGCATATTGATGCCGGTAAGACAACTACTACGGAGCGTATTCTTTTTTACACTGGAAAGAATTATAAATTGGGTGATATTGACGAAGGTAATACAACAACTGACTGGATGGAGCAAGAAAAAGAGCGTGGTATCACGATCGTTTCTGCTGCTATCACTGCTTTTTGGAAAGATAATCGTATTAATATTATCGACACACCGGGGCACGTTGACTTTACTGCTGAAGTAGAGCGCTCACTTCGTGTGCTTGATGGTGGTGTGACTGTTCTTGACGCTGAAGAAGGTGTTCAGTCACAATCAGAAACAGTGTGGCGGCAAGCTGATAAGTACAAAGTGCCTCGTATCTGTTTTGTTAACAAGATGGATAAACTTGGTGCCGATTTTCATGCAACGATTAAGTCGATTCATGACAGGCTTGGAGCTCCTGCTGTTGCGTATAACTTACCAATTGGTGCAGAAAATGATTTTCGCGGGGTGGTTGATCTCTTAACACGAACAGCTTGGGTGTGGCAAGGAGATGAAACTGGAGCTAAATTTGTTGAAGATGCCAGTGTTGTTGAAGCAATGAAAGAGGAAATCGAGAAACATCGAGCTGTTTTGGTTGAAAAGATTGCTGAAACAGATGATATTTTGATGGAAAAATTCCTTAATGCGGAAGAAATTTCAGTTGAGGAATTAAAGAAAGCGCTTCGTGCGGCTACGATTGGTTATAAGATTGTGCCTGTTTTGGCTGGGTCATCTTTACGTAATAAGGGTGTTCAGCCTTTACTTGATGCAGTTATTGATTATCTTCCTTCTCCTGTTGACCTGGGACAAGTAGTTGGTGCTGATCCTAATACTGGTGAAGAGCAGACTCGAAAAACAGTTAATGATGAAGTTTTTTCTGGACTTTCATTTAAGATCCAAGTTGATCCATTCGTTGGTAAACTTACTTATGTGCGTGTCTATTCTGGTGTATTGAAAGCAGGTTCATATGTTCTAAATTCTACAAAAGGAAATAAAGAGCGTATTGGTCGTTTGTACTTAATGCATGCAAATAAACAAGAGCAAATTGATGAGGCATATGCTGGAGAAATCGTTGGTGTAGTTGGACTTGCTAAGACTTATACGGGTGATACATTGTGCGATGAAGATAAGCCAATTGTACTTGAATCGATTACCTTTCCTGAGCCAGTGATCTCTCTAGCCATTGAGCCAAAAACAAAAGCTGATCAGGAGAAAATGGGATTGGCTTTATCTAAACTTTCGGAAGAAGATCCAACTTTTAAAGTACGTACCGACCAAGAAACTGGTCAGTCGCTTATTGCTGGAATGGGCGAGCTTCACTTGGAAATTCTTGTTGATCGCATGAAACGTGAATTTAAAGTTGAAGCAAATGTCGGTCAGCCTCAGGTTGCATATCGTGAAACTATTAAAAAGATTGCAACTGGTGAGGGAAAGTTTATTCGTCAGTCGGGAGGTCGTGGGCAGTATGGACATTGTGTCCTTCGTGTTGAGCCTCTTGAGCGTGGACAGGGATTTGAGTGGAAGTCGGAAGTTTTTGGTGGAGCTATACCTCGTGAATACATTCCAGCTATCGAAAAAGGGGTTAAAGAAGCCCTTGATGGCGGTATTCTTGCTGGGTATCCAATGGTTGATGTTCGTGTTGTTGTTACTGATGGCTCATACCATGAAGTTGACTCAAATGAACAGGCATTTAAGATTGCTGGTTCGATGGGTGTAAAAAATACTGTTCAGAGCGCTGATATGTGCTTACTTGAGCCTATCATGAAAGTTGAAGTGACGACACCTGATGATTTTATGGGAGATGTTATTGGAGACTTGTCGAGTAAGAGAGCACAGATTTTGGGAACAGAGAAACGTGCTAATGCGGTTATTATTAACGCATTAGTTCCTCTTGCTGAGATGTTTGGCTATACAACGAACCTGCGTTCAATGACACAGGGTCGTGCAACTTCAGTGATGCTCCCGTCGCATTATGAAGAAATGCCGCCAAACATTGCTGCAGGAATTATCAGCAAAACTGCAAAGGCAGCATAATTATATTGAAAAATAGCGGTTAAGTAAGTAAAATTATTAGGATTTATTATTAATTAAAGGAGAAACAAATGGCAACGTATCAAAGAACAAAGCCACACGTAAACATTGGTACGATGGGACACGTAGACCACGGTAAGACAACTCTTACTTCGGCTATCACCAAAGTACTTGCTGATCAGGGCATGGCCGAATATCGCGCTTATGACCAGATCGATTCCGCACCTGAGGAAAAGGCACGCGGTATTACAATTAACATTTCCCACCAGGAATACGAGACAGCAAAGCGACACTATGCACACATCGATATGCCAGGTCATGCTGACTACATCAAGAACATGATCACTGGTGCTGCGCAAACAGATGGAGCAATCCTTGTTGTTTCCGCTCCGGACGGACCTATGCCACAGACTCGAGAGCATATTCTCTTGGCTCGCCAGGTTGGAGTGCCTTCGATTGTTGTTTTCCTTAATAAGTGCGATATGGTTGATGATCCAGAACTTCTTGACTTGGTTGAAATGGAAGTACGTGAACTTTTGACAAAATATAACTATCCTGGTGATACCACACCAATAATTCGTGGTTCTGCTTTGAAAGCTCTTGAAGGCGATGCTGCAAATGTTGAAGCTGTTAAGAAGCTTATGGATACTGTCGATGAATATATTCCTGAGCCGACCCGCGATATAGATAAGCCATTCTTGATGGCTGTTGAGGACGTTTTCTCAATCAAAGGTCGTGGAACAGTTGTTACTGGTCGTGTTGAGCGCGGTATTGTTAAAGTAGGTGACACCATTGAAATTCTTGGTATCACGAATACCCAGACAACGACTGTAACTGGTGTTGAAATGTTTAGAAAGCAGTTGGATCAGGGGCAAGCAGGCGACAACGTTGGTATCTTACTTCGTGGTATTGAAAAAGATCAGGTTGAGCGTGGACAAGTTCTTGCTAAGCCAGGATCGGTTAAACCACATACCAAGTTTGAAGGAGAGGCCTACATTCTTTCTAAAGAAGAAGGCGGACGACATACTCCATTCTTCTCTGGTTATCGCCCACAGTTTTACGTACGTACAACTGACGTAACCGGTGAAGTTAAACTTCCTGATGGTGTAGAAATGGTAATGCCTGGAGATAACACCAAAGTTACCGTAACACTTATCACTCCGATCGCCCTTGAAGAAGGTCTTAAGTTCGCTATTCGCGAAGGTGGACATACGGTTGGTGCTGGTGTTGTTACAAAGATTCTTGAGTAATCAAGAGTCTTATTAAAAACGATAGTTTTTTAGAGTCTCAGAAATGGGACTCTTTTTTGATTTGCCTTGAGGTTGTAGAATTCTTAGTATATATGGAACAGGCAAGGACCAATAATGAATCAATAGTGGGCTTTTTTCGAGCTAACTATCGATTGCGGCGACTAAATACTCTTGCAGGCAATGAAATTGCTAAGAAATTTGGCGCTTACACACGTCGTCAATTTGAACTAGATGTGGTTGACCGGATTCCCGTTTTAATAGCGGCTCGAAACGAAGAGGAAGATTTGCCGAAGCTGCTTGTTGCATTAAGCTATTCAAGTCTGCCTGTTGAACCGATTGTTATTGATAATAATTCGTCTGATAATACCTATGACTTCGCAAAACGGATGGGGGCTTTAGTGTTACAGGAAGATCATATTGGACAAGTTTGTGCTCTTAGGAGAGGATTTTGCTTTCTTGCAGACTCGCATCCCGACCTGTCTTTTGCTCTTATCACTGATGCTGACTCATTTCCTATTGAGTCATGGGCTGGTGCTGCAAGACGAAGATTATCTCTTTTTTCTCAAGAGCGGGGTGGAATTATAACTGGACCACGATATAAAGTAGGTAGGAGAAGGTTTGAGCCACTTTTTACAATTGCTCGTCACTTGGCTGATTTAAAATTTTATGCTCAAAGAGGAAAGATAAAGGCGTATGGTCCGAACTTGGGGATACGTTTGGATTCTCAAGGTAGGATTGGTAGTGCCCTTTCAGACCTTGATCCTAAATGTATTCTTGGAACTGATAATTACATTTTTTCGACTGTGGTAAGTGCTGGTGGCGATTCTGGATATTTGACTGATGCGCGTGGAGTCGTCCTTGATAAAGACGATCGATGCCCAGCGTGGAGGGATTTACTTTTAAGAATACTAAAAAAAAGGTCTGTTGAATCTTATTACGAAGATCGCTTGTTACATGGTGTACCGGGAGCATATAGTTTTTTGAGGGATGGTTCAACGAAAATACTTTTAACAGATAACCCTTCGTAACATTTTTTAACGGTAGGAACGAGAGGAAATAGTAGAAATTCTTTTAACAAGAAGTCTTGATATTCGTTAGGGTATGTTGCTTTAATATCTCTTGCAAAGTCGATAAATTTAATGGGGATTTTTGTTTTTGTGGTTTGTAAGAGCTTATAAATTTTGTCGCTATCTTTGAACTTAATTGATCCTCCCCTAGTTAGAGCGAACCCTGCGACAATATCCGGTTGTAGAGTTCTTATAAGTATACCTCGGTACCAAAATATGGCTGATTTTAGCTCTGGCTTATCTAATGGCATAGCAAGATTCAGATATTGTTGAAAATATTGGTCACCGTTGTAAGCAACAATCGTGTTTGTTGCTTTAAGATGGTTACGGCGCTGTCTTTCTTGTTAAGCTTTTCCATCTTCGGTAGTTACTGCAACTACAACGCTAACTGGTGGTAAATCTGGATATCGTTGAGAAATGCTTGATATGTGATCTAGTAGTTGAGTTACATTTTCCGTATGTCTGTCTAAAATAACAATATCTATGTCTCTTTTTGATCCGTCACTTCGATGGGTGCTGAGAGTATGCTCACTACCATGTGTTTCCATGATTGCGGCTTGAGCTACTGAACCTAATACTATGTACCTAATGCCAGAAGCTTCTAGTATATTAACAACCTGTTTTAATCCTTTTATAAACTCTTCGGAGTTGATTTTTTCTCGCTTTGTAGGTTGCATTCGTAATGACGTGTCTATAATATCTATACCTGCTGCAGCCAAAGTCCATGCTATTAGGGCGGACTGCTGTAGTGAATTTCTTAGAAAGTTTTTTACTCCACTTGTGTGATAGTCTGCTAGAATTGGTTCGCTGTCGACAAGTGAAATGGTTTGATCTGAGTCGGATGAAACGATATTATTTGTAGTAAACGGACTTAGCGCTATTTGAAATTTTTCTGTGAGAGATCGACATTGTCTTCCCCATAAATCAGGAAAAATATTGTTGTTTCTTTTGATTTCCAGTGTTCGCAGTGCAAAGCGTATAAGTTCTCTGCGAACTCTCCTGCTACCAAGATTCATGAGAATTTTATTATCATATAAGGTTGATCCATCGATTTCTCTACTAATTTTTAGCGAGTATGGGACACCGTTTGGTCCGTCTACCTTGATGATGCGTATATTCTGGGTGTAATCTGGCATGAGGCGGTGAAATTCTTGCTGCGCTTTGTATCTACTGCTAGTTTCGCCATCCCACTTTCTTAGTACCGCAATGTATCGCATTTCACCGTTGCAAATTCGGTAAGCAGTGGAAAATCCTCCTGTGCCGATTATCCGCTGCATACCGTGAACTGGTAACTGTGTGCTAGTTACGGTTTCCTCTGAAAGCTGAGTGTGTTTTTCACTCACTATTTATCCTTTCTGATTTCGTAGAGTTGCAGATAAGCTCAGCTAGTTTAACACATTCTTCAAAAAACTGCTTTCTTCGAGTTGGACTTCGAGAAGGTAGCATATACATCCAATTTAATCCAAGTCTGTCTATAAAGTATGGAGGCACTGGGCGAACCCCGGCGATGTGATCTATAGTCTGACCAAAATTTCCTATCAGCCCTCGGCCTACATTTGGTTTAATTATATTCGTATCTATCCACATTTCAGATTGTAACTGGTTAAATGCTAGCACAGTAAAATTTGCACTCATGCGGTCTAGTTCCTCTTGAAGATATCTCGTGTCGGCCTGATTTGAATAATTATATTCTCCAGGTATTTGTACAATGTTTTTAGTTTTGTATTTTTCCTTTAAGCATTTTACGGCGGCAGTTCTATTGTCTGGACTGCTACCTACTAACACTACTCTTTGGTTTTTTTCCATTATCGCGTTAATGATTTTTGGACATAAGTTATGGCCGGTTGCCCGTTTCAGCCTAGGGCCTACTACCAAACTTAAATATGTTAGTCCGATGGAGTTAGGTACAACCATAGCTGCGTCATTTAAGATTTTTCTATACTTTAGGTTGTGTGTTGCCTCGTAATAACCATCAACTTCTAATGTGATAATATGTCGTGGTTGAGGTGAAGTGGCAAAGAAGACAGCTTGATTAACTGCTTCTTGGTAATCTAAATTGTCAATTGGGATTCCTTGGTGATATATTCTATTCTCAGTCATTTAACGATGGATTGTAACACTTTAAGTGCTATTTGTTAATGCAGTTGTGCTATATGATAAAATTAATTTATGTTTGATTTTAAATCTCTTCAAGTATATTTTCGTGATCAATTCGTACCTTTTGCCGAAGCAAATGTTAGTGTTGCTAATACCGCTTTTTTATATGGACTTGGTGTTTTTACAGGCATGCGAGCACATTGGAACGATGAAAAGACGCAACTCTATATTTTTCGACCTCAAGATCATTACAAGCGCTTTGTTAATTCCTGTCGGCTTTGCAACTTTGATAACTTTGAAAAGAAATATAGTTATGAAAAATTCTTGGAGGTTTTGGTAGAACTTTTAAAGTGTAATGGGATTAAGCAGGATGCGTATATTCGGGTTTCTGAGTTCACTGATGCGATGGAGATAGGACCCAAGTTTGCCCATGGAACTGATGCTCTAGCCATGTTCTTATATCCCTTGGGGGATTATGTGCCAACTCGTGGCATGCGTTGTATGGTATCTTCGTGGAGACGTGTTGAGGATACCTCAATTCCAGCTCGTGCAAAGTTATTTGGTTCTTATGTAAATACTGCTTTTGCCAAAGAAGAAGCACTCCGAAATGGATATGATGAAGCTATTGTACTTGATTCACTTGGCCATGCTGTTGAGGGAAGTGCTGAGAATCTGTTTATTGTTCGCGAAGGGAGGATTATTACGCCGCCTGTGACTGACAATATCCTTGAGGGTATTACCCGTAAAACGGTAATCCAGATCGCTCAAGACTTGGGCTATTCTGTTGTTGAACGTTCGATTGATCGAACAGAGCTATATTTTGCGGAAGAAGTATTCTTAACTGGAACAGGGGCCAAAGTTTCGGCGGTGAGTGAGGTGGACGGCTATAAGATTGGTGTAGGTGAAGTTTCTCAGCGTATACAGGAGGTCTATTTTAATGCAGTTAAGGGTGATTTACCAAATTACCTTTCGTGGTTGGTTAAGGTTTATTGATTGAAAAGGTCTTTTCTTCGCCGTTATTCATACTTTTACAAGTTCCCTGTTGCAAAAGAAATGAGTGTGTAGTACACTCCTGGGAAGTGAATTGAGCTGATTAAAAGGTTTCAAATCATAGGTATAATTCAACTGCCTGAACCACTACCGATATAGAGGTGTGGTTCTTAGTTTGTCTTGTACTTGATATTTTATTAATAATAAGGTAAGCTCATTAATATGGCAAAAGGTAGAATACGTGTTAGACTTAAGGCGTACGACAATCGAGTAATTGATCAGTCATGTCAGCTCATTTTAGACACAGCATTGCGCACAGGTGCAAAAGTTGTTGGTCCGGTGCCTTTGCCGACTAAAACAACGATGTATACGGTAAACCGCTCACCTTTTATTGATAAGAATAGTCAAGAGCATTTTAGCCTTAAGACTCATAAGAGACTTATTGATATTATGGAGCCTACCAGTAAGACAATCGACTCCCTCATGCATTTGGAACTTCCAGCAGGTGTGGATATTGCAATTAAAATGTAGGATGTATTAATTAAATAGTAGTCAGTTAATAACTGGCTTTTTTGTACTTTGTATGAACACATTACTTGGCAAGAAATCAGATATGACAACCCGTTTTGATAAGAACGGTAAAAAACTCACTGTAACAGCGGTTACCGTCAGTACTAATTATGTTGTCGAGAAAAAAGAACAGGAAAAAGCAGGATATACAGGAATTGTGTTGGGATCGGGTACAAAAAAGAAAACAACTAAGGCTTTCCAGAAGAAAACCGCAGCACTTGGCGTTATTCCTTCATTCATGAAGGAAGTTTGTTCTGACGAAGTGTTAGAAGTTGGCGCTCAGCTTAATTTGTCTGATGTATTTGCAATCGGAGATTTGGTTAAGGTTACTGGTGAATCAAAAGGTAAAGGATTTACCGGTGTTGTTAAGCGTTATAACTTCCGAGGTGGTCCAAAAACTCATGGTCAAAGTGATCGACATCGTGCTCGCGGTTCTCTTGGGTCTGGTACTACTCCAGGTCGTGTATTCAAAGGTAAGAGAATGGCTGGTCGATCTGGTGGCGAAAGCGCTACCGTCCGTAACTTAACTGTTGCTTACATTAACGAAGAATTGAATCAATTATTGCTTACTGGCCCAATTCCAGGTCATAGAAACAGTATTTTGGTAATCACAAAGATTGGTGAGAACAAGAATTTTCCCGGTATTGAAGAAATTGCACTCGATGTGGTAAGGAAACCAGTAATTGAAACAGTACCTGTAGAAGAAGTAAAAAATGAAGAACTAGCAGTTGAGTCAGTACCAGTTGAAGAAAATTCAGCTGAAGCACAGGAAGTAATACCCAAAGAGGAGATTAAGTAAGCATATGAAAACACCAATTTTATCAGTAACTGGCGAGACTAGGGGAGATTTGGAATTATCGAAGGCAGTGTTTGGTGTTGAAGTGAATGAGCCTCTTATGGCGCAAGCCGTTCGAGTTTATCTTGCAAATCAACGACAGGGTAATGCGCACACAAAAGGTCGAGGAGATGTAACTGGTTCAACTCGGAAGATTTTCAAGCAAAAAGGTACCGGAAATGCTCGTCATGGTGATATCAAGGCTCCCATATTTGTTGGCGGTGGTATTGTTCATGGACCACAAGCTCATAGCTTCACTATGGCTATGCCAGTTAAAATGAAGAGAGCAGCCTTACGAAGCGCATTAGCAGCAAAAGTTGAAGATGTCGTCGTGGTTGAAGGATTAGGTTCAGTTGAAGCTAAAACAAATGTTTTAGCTAAGGGAATGAAGAAAATCCAAGGCGATAAAAAGAAACCATTAATTGTGCTTGCTCCTGAAATGGACAAAGCTCTTAATGCTATGCGCAATATTGATGGAATCGATTTTATGCAAGCTCAGGATTTGAATACGTATGAAGTATTAAACCATGGTGTGCTGATAATCTCAAAAGAAGCATTAGCTATTTTGGACACATGGATTGGTAAGACTGTAGCAAAGAAGGAAGATAGATAGTATGAACAGCACAATTTTAAGACCATTAATTACAGAGAAAACAACCGTCAATACTAGCCGTGGAATGTATACTTTTCAAGTTGCTAAGCAGGCTGACAAAAATGTAATTAAAAAAGAAATTGAAAGATTGTTTAATGTTCATGTAGTAGATGTACGAACTGTAGTAATGCATGGTAAAACACATAGGGTTGGGAAGCGACGAACTGAAATACCGAGAAGTGATTGGAAAAAGGCTTACGTTACACTCGTAAAAGGTGAATCAATAGCATTGTTTGATGTAAAGGGTTGATTTTGGTTTGATAAATTAATAGAGGAAAAATCATATGGCAATTAAGAAACATACAGCAATAACACCTTCGCGAAGACACCGTATGGATATGGTTCTTGATGTAGTAGCAAATAGTCCAGAAAAAGGATTAGTTACTATACTGAAGAAGAATTCTGGACGAAACAATTCAGGTACTATAACTGTCCGTCACCAAGGTGGAAGAAATAAGCGATTTTACCGTACAATAGATTTTAAGAGAGATAAGTTCAATATTGATGGTCGAGTTGTGTCAGTAGAATATGATCCAAATCGTACAGCAAATATTGCATTGATCTCATATAAAGATGGGGAAAAGAGATATATCTTAGCACCTGAGGGATTAAAAGCTGGAGATAGAGTAGTTTCTGGAGAAATTACTGATACTAAACCAGGAAACGCTATGCAGCTTAAGAATATTCCTGTAGGTACTATGATTCATAATATTGAAATGCGCCGTGGACGAGGTGGTAAGCTAGTACGAAGTGCTGGCGTAGCAGCTCTTGTTATGTCGCGAGGTGAAGGAACAGTGGTAATTAAAATGCCATCTGGTGAAGTTCGCATGTTTGATGAACTTTCAATGGCTTCCATTGGGCAGCTTGGTAACTTGGATCATTCGAATACACAGCTTGGAAAAGCTGGTAGATCACGTCATCGTGGTATTCGTCCGTCAGTTCGCGGTGTTGCGATGGATCCTGGATCCCATCCACATGGTGGAGGAGAAGGTCGATCTGGTATCGGTATGAAGACCCCTAAGACTGTCTATGGAAAGAAAGCTGTAGGAAAAACACGAAACAAGAAAAAAGCGTCAAATAAGTATATTTTGAGTAGAAAAAAGAAACGTTAAGGACAGTTTGAGTCTAGTAATTTATAGTATTGTTTAGTATAATCTGAAAACGTGAATTGAAGGAGTTCGGCCCAAGCAATATGCTTGGCCTGAATACAAGATTAATAAAAGATAGAGGTGTATTCACATGTCGCGATCAACAAAAAAAGGACCATATGTTGATGAAAAACTAATGTTTAAAGTCAGCCGCATGAACCAAACTGGTGCTAAGCAGGTTATTAAAACTTGGGCAAGAAATTGTCAGATAGCCCCAGAATTTGTTGGTCATACTATTGCAGTTCATAATGGTAGAATCCATGTTCCGGTTTTTGTGACTGAGTCCATGGTAGGACATCGTTTAGGCGAATTTGCCCCGACTCGAACTTTCCGCGGTCACGGTAAAATGACTGAGAAGAGTTCGGCGAAGACTTAAAGATTTGATTTTGGTAAAGATAGAAAGTTTATTAAGGATATTGTTTTATGGAAATTACAGCTACAGCACGAAATGTTCGTATGAGTCCACGCAAGGTGCGTGTTCTTGCTAATGTGTTTAAAAATACTAAAGCATTGGAAACATTAGTACGTTTACAGCATGTGGATCGTGCCGCATCATTGCCACTTATTAAACTTATTGCAAGTGCCGTAGCAAATGCTCAGTCAGCTCATAAGCTTGAGCCAAGCACATTAGAAATAAAGAATATTATTGTCGATGGTGGAACTGCTTTCAAGCGATTCCGCGCCGCATCACGAGGATCAGCACATTCGTATAAGCGTCGCAATAGCCATATTACGGTAGTACTAGAGGGATAATTACAATGGGTCAGAAAATACATCCAATATCATTTCGCCTTGGTATCGTGCATAGCCATCTTTCCCGATGGTATGCAGAGCCAAAGAAATATAAGACATTTTTATTGCAGGATGTACGAATTCGTGAGTTTTTGATGAAAAAACTTCGTAATGCTTCGATTGCTCGAGTAGAAATTGAGCGAGCTGTTAATAAAATGACTTTAACTTTGTTTGTCGCACGACCTGGTGTTGTTATTGGGCGTGGAGGTAGTGGACTTGATGAGTTAAAAAAGTCTTTAATGTCTGAACTTGGAATTACAGAAGCTAAGAATCTTGAAATTAGAGTAGAAGAAGTTAAGAGCCCTGATTTGGTAGCATTTCTTGTTGCTTCGTCAGCTGCTGAGCAGTTAATGAAGCGAATGCCTTCAAAGCGTGTTCTTAACCAGGTTGTAGAAAGAGTAACAAAAGCTGGTGGTAAGGGTGTTAAGGTTTTGTTATCAGGACGTATTAATGGTGCAGAAATTGCTCGTCGGGAAAGTGCTAAAAAAGGAACAGTTCCTCTACATACACTTCGCGCTGATATAGATTTTGCCCATGTACCGGCTTTAACGAAATCTGGCTATGTTGGAGTTAAGGTTTGGATTAATAGAGGTGAAAAGAAGATTTAAGGTAAATAAGGAGAATAATTATGGCTTTATTAATGCCGTCACGGACTAAATACAGAAAAGCATTCCGAGGTAAGCGCGGCGGTATTGCTACACGCGGTAATGAAATTTCATTCGGCCAGTTTGGATTACAAGCTCTTGATGCTGGGTGGGTGACTAGCCGGCAGATAGAAGCAGCTCGTAAAGCTATTGCTCACGAAACAAAGCGTGGTGGAAAGATTTATATTCGAGTTTTTCCACATAAGCCGGTTGGCAAAAAGCCTGCTGAAGTTAAAATGGGTGGTGGGAAAGGCGATGTAGATCATTATGTAGCAGTGGTTAAGCCAGGAACGATTCTTTTTGAAATTGGTGGAGTAACTGAAGAATTGGCACAGGAAGCAATGAGACTTGCTGGTCATAAGTTTTCAATAGGAGTTAAGTTTGTAGTTAAGGAATAAAGATATGAGATCAAATGATGTAAAGCAATTACATACTGCGTCTGTTGAAGATTTAAACAAGCAGCTACTTGAATTAAGAAGCAAATTAGAATCAATGACTTCAGATCATGTGATGGGAAAGTTAACAAATGGACGAACGTTAAGCTCGCTTAGAAAAGATATCGCTCGTGTGCTTACCGTGTTGCGAGCAAAGGAGTTATTGTCATCCTAATCAGGATAAAAATGGATTGATAGTAAGTTAAGGAATTTTTATGAATACATTAAATGGTAAGGTAGTATCGCAGAAAACAGATAAAACAGTTGTTGTAGAAGTACATACATTTGTGACTCATCCTAAGTATAAAAAGCGTATGGCTCGAACAAAGAGGTTTTTGGTTCATGACGAACTTGGACTTCATGAGGGAGATATGGTAAAATTCGCAGAAGTGCGTCCACTATCGAAAAGCAAACGATGGAAGGCGCTTGAGGTAGTTAAGAAGTAAGGACTAAATTTATATGGTACAACATAGAACATATTTGAACGTTGCAGATAACAGTGGAGCTAAACAATTGATGGTTATTCAGGTTGTTGGTAAGTCACGTCAACGTTATGGTCGAATTGGTGATTTACTTACCTGCGTTGTTAAAGGCGCTGATCCTAATGGTCAGATTAAAGATGCTACTATTGTTAAGGCAGTTTTAGTCCGAGCCCGAAAAGAGACTAGGCGTGAAGATGGATCCTATGTTAAATTTGACGACAATGCAGCAGTTGTTGTAAATGCGTCAAATGGTGAACCAATTGGAAGTCGTGTATTTGGACCAGTTGCCCGTGAACTCCGCGCACGAAATTATAATAAAATCTTATCGTTAGCGCCGGAAGTTTGGTAAATAGAGGAAGATTGGTCCAGGCAACAGATGCCAGGACAGAATTTGGATTGATAATAGGTAGAGGAAAATTCTTATGAAAATGAAAATTAAAACAGGTGATGATGTGATTATTTTATCGGGTAAGAACAAGGGGCAAAAAGGTCGTGTAGAGCGCGTTTATCCTAAACTTGGCATGGTCAAGGTTAAAGATGTCAATGTAGTGAAGCGACATATGAAGCCACGAAGAGATGGAGAAAAGGGTGTTATTGTTGAAATAAATAAGCCTGTCCGATCAAGTATAGTTTCTTTGGTCGCAGATGATAAAGCAACACGAGTTCGTTATGAGAAAAAAGATAACCGAAAGGTACGTGTTGGAGTTAAGACTGGGAAGGAAATTTAACGCATATGAACAGAATACATACTAAATACAATGAAGAGATAAAAAACCAACTTGCAAAAGAGCTTGAGCTTGGTGCAATGGAAGTACCTATTCTTAAAAAGATTGTATTAAACATGGGTCTTGGGAGAGAAGCAGTAGTTAATAGTGGTGTGGTTGAGAAAGCTGCTGAGCAATTAGGTCAAATCGCTGGTCAAAAGCCAGTTCAAACTAAAGCTCGAAAAGCTATCGCTACTTTTAAGTTGCGACAAGGTCAAGTAATTGGTGTTGCTGTTACTTTACGTGGTGATAAAATGTATGCGTTTCTTGATCGCTTAGTAAATGTTGTTTTACCTCGTGTACGTGACTTCCAGGGTGTTAAAAGCGATAGCTTTGATGCTCAAGGGAACTATTCATTGGGATTAACTGAACAAACTCTTTTCCCTGAAATAGATATTTCAAAAGTAGATAAGGTACGTGGAATGCAAATTACATTTACTATACGATCCAAGGATACCGAACACTCATATAAATTACTTGAAAAATTCGGTATGCCGTTCAAAAAAGAAGAAAAATAAAGGAATATAAAAAGGAAAATTCAAATGGCTAAGAAATCAAATATATTGCGAGAATCTAAAAAATTGAAGTATGCAACTCGATATCGAAACCGCTGTCAGCTATGTGGTCGTTCTCGCGCATATATTCGAGATTTTGGACTATGCCGTATTTGTTTTAGACAGTTGGCACAGAAAGGTGAACTACCTGGTGTAGTAAAGGCGTCATTATGATCACAGATCCGATTGCAGACATGTTAACAATAATTCGAAATGGATATCTTGCACGATTAAAGCAGGTACGTATTCCAACTTCTAAGTTGAAGGTGGCTTTGGCAGAAGTGCTTAAGGCTCAGGATTATGTATCAGACTATTCTGTTGAAGAACGCACTTTAACCGTAAAGTTGCGCTATGTAACTGCTCCTGGTTCACTTGCTAAAGTTCCTGCGTTGACCGGTATACAGAGACTTTCACGCCCAAGTCTACGTGTTTATCGTGATTCAACCAAAATGCCTCGTGTTCTTGGAGGACTTGGTATGGTTGTAGTTTCTACAAGCAAAGGTTTAATGACCGGGAAAGATGCGAAAAAACAAAATATTGGTGGAGAGCTTATTTGTAAAATTTGGTAGCGAAAGGATGCAATCCCTCGACTGCGCTCGGGATGATTTTGGATTGATAGTAAATTAAGGAAAAATCATATGTCAAGAATTGGAAAATTACCTATCACATTGCCTAAAGATGTCACTTTGACGATTGCTGGTGGAATAGCGAAAGTTAAAGGTCCTAAGGGTGAGCTTAGCCAGTCAGTAATGCCTGATGTAACCGTAAATGTTGTTGAGGATAAAGTTGTTGTAGCACGAGCAAACGAGAGTGCTTCCGCGCGTGCGCTTCATGGTTTGACGAGAACGCTATTATATAATATGATTGTTGGCGTCTCAAAAGGTTGGACAAAAGATTTGGAGATTGTAGGAACTGGGTATCGTGCAGCTTTACAAGGAGCTAATCTTAATCTTTCACTAGGTTATTCCCATCCAGTGTTGGTTTCTCCGCTACCTGGGATTTCGTTCTCAGTTGCTGGTAATAAAATTACTGTAGCTGGTGCTGATAAGCAGGTTGTAGGTGAAATGGCAGCAATGATTCGTCAGAAGCGTAAGCCTGAACCATATAAAGGTAAGGGTGTTCGCTATGCTAATGAAGTTGTTCGACGAAAAGCAGGTAAAGCTAAGAAAGCAGGAGCTAAGTAATGAAGGAAATTCAGCCCACGCAATAGATGCGTGGCCCGATTTTAGATTGATAATTACATTAAGGAAAAATCGTATGGCAAACAATGAAGCAAGAAATAAAAGACATCGCAGAGTTCGTGCAAAGGTTTCAGGTACACCTGAGAGACCTCGCTTGGCTGTTCATCGAACAAACATTGGTATTTATGCTCAGCTAATTGATGATATTGCTCGAAAAACAATAATTGGTGTTTCCCCTAAGGATTTAAAAGATACGAAAGTTACTAAAACAGAATTATCAAAGCTTTTAGGGGAGTTAATGGCAAAGAAGGCTAAGGAAGCGAAAGTAGAGACCATTGTTTTTGACCGCGGCGGGTATCAGTATCATGGGCGAGTAAAAGCATTTGCCGAAGCAGTTCGAGAGGCAGGATTACAGTTTTAATTGAAAGCGGATTTTAATTATGGCATATAATAACAATTCATATCATTCACAAGAACCAAAAGAATTTGAAGAAAAAGTAGTACAGGTTAACCGTGTTTCTAAGAAGACAAAAGGTGGAAACCGAATGGGGTTCTCGGTTGTTATTGTGGTCGGCGATAAAAAAGGTCGCGTTGGGGTTGGTCTTGGAAAAGCACCAGATGTGTCGAGTGCTATTCGTAAAGGTGCTAACTATGCAAAGAAGCATCTCTTAACTGTTCCTATGAAGGGGACAACCATACCTCATGATGTGCTTGTTAAGCTTGGGGCTGCAAAGATTTTACTTAAGCCTGCTCCAAAAGGTACCGGTGTTATTGCTGGTGGACCAGCTAGAGCAGTACTTGAAGCTGCCGGAGTTCGCGATGTTGTTTCAAAAATTATGGGAACAAATAATCAAGCTTCAAATGTATACGCTACACTTCATGCTTTAGGTCAATTACGCTCTGTACGTTTGGGCTCAGATGAAGGAGCACGAAAGGTTATTTTGAAAAAAGAAGAGAAGATTGCATTAGATGAGTTGCCGGTCGTTGCAGACGATGATGCGGTAAAAGATATTTTGAAAAAAGTAAAGTAATGAGTAGGAATTAATCCCACGCAATGTATGCGCGGGACGATTTCAATATTGAAATCACATTAAGGAGAAATCGCATGAACTTGCATGAAATGCCATCACTAGTTGAGAGAACACGAAAGCGCGTAGGACGGGGGACTTCATCGGGAAGAGGTAAGACATCGGGTCGTGGTCATAAGGGTGATAATGCTCGTGGTAAATCGCCTTGGTATCGAGAGGGTGGAAGCCGAAGAAGCCGTACACTTAAGCACTTGCCACAGGTTCGCGGAATTGGAAATTTGAATGTATCAGATAAGCCGCTCGTGGTGTCGCTTGCTCTTCTTGAAGCATCGTATAGCGCGGGTGAGACAGTAACGTTACAGTCATTACACGAGAAGGGTGTTGTTTCTCCGTCACATACAGAAGTTAAGGTATTGGGACAGGGTAATTTAACTAAAAAGTTAGTAGTTGAGCTCCCTGTTTCATCATCAGCAAAAGTTGCTATTGAGCGTGCCGGTGGAAGCGTACGGTAGAGTATGCAGAAAATATTTGCTCCTATACTACAGGCGTTTGAAATTCCTGAAGTTCGAAAAAAGATCCTATTCACAACGGGCATTTTAATAATATTCCGTATTCTTGCGTTTATTCCAGTAAGCGGTGTGGATACTGTTGCGTTAAAGAAACTTTTCGATCAGAGTCAGTTTTTGGGATTACTTGATGTTTTCTCTGGTGGTACTCTTGGACGATTCTCAATAATTGCTCTTGGCTTAAATCCATATATTAATGCCTCAATCATATTGCAGCTCATGACGATTATGTTCCCTAAACTTGAGCAGCTTTCAAAAGAAGGTGAGCAAGGAAGAGAAAAAATTAACCAGTATACCCGTTGGCTGACTATCCCGCTGGCTGCGCTACAAGCCTTCGGAGTTTTTGCTTTGCTTCGTTCTTCGCAAGTAATTGGTAGTGTTAACCCGCTTACCATTATTTCAATCGTTCTTACTCTCGCTGCTGGCACTATGATATTAATGTGGCTGGGTGAACTAATAACTCAGTATGGTATTGGGAACGGTGTGTCGATGCTTATCTTTGCCGGTATCGTAGGTAGATTACCTCAAGTAGTCGCTCAATCTTTTGCCGCTAGTGCCACTATAAACTGGTTTAACTATGGTGTGTTTGCCGTACTTGGTATTGCGCTTATTTCTGCTGTCGTATTTATCAGTGAGGGTTCGCGTAAAATCCCTGTTCAATATGCCCGACGAGTTCGTGGAACCCAGGTGATTGGTGGACAGGATAGCCATTTACCACTTCGCGTAAACCAAGCTGGTGTTGTGCCAATTATTTTTGCTGTGTCGATGGTTCTTATTCCTAGTATGCTTGGACAATATTTAAGCACCTCACGAAATAAGGAAATTGCTGCAGCCGCGACCTGGCTATCACATACCTTTAGTCCAAATTCGCTTACCTACAACGCTGTTTACTTCATACTTGTATTTGGTTTTACGTACCTCTATACCGCAATTGCTTTCAATACAAAAGATATCTCAGAGCAATTAATGAAGAATGGCGGCTTCATTCCAGGAATTCGACCAGGCAAGCCAACTCAGAGTTATTTAAATTATGTACTGAATCGCGTAACTTTAGTAGGCGGTTTGTTCCTGGCTGCAGTTGCAATTCTGCCAGCCATTGCTAGTTCCTTAACCGGAGTAACTACGGTGCTTTTGGGTGGTACTGGACTGTTAATTGTGGTGTCGGTTATATTGGAAACAAGCAAACAATTAGAATCTTTGCTCGTTACTCATAACTACGATCGATTCTTAGAATAGGGGATACGATGGCGGTAGTTAAAGAGAGAGATGCCGCGTTGCAACTTAGCATTGATAACGTAAACTGTGCAATTAGTGGAGGGCGCTTTAGAGGAATATCTAGGGAATGATATTCCCGGTTCAAAAATAGAGGGCCCACATTTTATAAGTGAGCATTGGATTCAAGAATAAAATCACTATATAATCTTTGATATGACAATAATACTTATGGGTCCACAAGGTAGCGGTAAAACGACTCAAGCGGAACGGCTTGCTGCCGCCTTTAACATACCCCATCTTGAATCGGGTGAAGTTTTTCGTGAGATAGCCAAGGAGGATTCGGATCTTGGTAGGCGTGTTAAGAACGCTTTGGAAGCAGGGCAGCTTGTTGATAAAGCTACTGCTGATATGGTTATTGAGATAATGTTTAATAAAGCAAAATATCACAATCATGTTATCGTAGATGGTTTCCCCAGGGATCTAAAACAGGCTCAAGAACATAAAGGTCAAATAGATCGAGTGTATTACCTAGACGTAGGGCAGGAAGAATGTATCCGCCGCCTTTCTTTGCGTGGGCGTGAGGATGATACGCCTGAGATTATTAAAGAGCGATTGCGATTATATTCCGAGCGAACAATTCCTGTTCTTGAGTGGTTTGGGCAGCAGGCGATCCTGGAAAAGATTGATGGAGAGCGTGATGCAGATGCTATTTTTGATGATCTATATGGTAGAATAAAGCGGATGTTACAGATTGGAGATGCTGAACTGTTAAATTAGTCAGTTTAAACCTCTTTGGCATGTTTTTGGGCGACACGTTTTACGCTTCGCGTTTAGAAACTCTACTTCGTTGGTAAAGGTATGGTGAAGAAGGTCGCCTTTAAAACACGCCTGCAGCGGTTTGATCTAATATATTATGAAAATACCGATGAAGTCAAAGGAAGACGTTGATATTATGAGAGATGGTGGAAAGATAACCACCGGGGCTCTTCGTGCCGTTAAGGCCGCTGTACGGCCTGGAGTTACTCCAATAGAGCTTGATCGTATTGCGGAGGCCAAGATTAAGGAAATGGGGGGAGAATCGTCTTTTAAGAAGGTTCCTGGATACAAATACACCATATGTTCCTGTTTAAACGATATTGTTGTGCACGGTATTCCCCAAAAAGAGCCGCTAGTTGTTGGTGATCGAATGGGGATTGATGTAGGAGCCTATTTTAAAGGATTTCATACTGATGTTTCATACTCTGTTCTCGTTACCGAGGAAGGATTTTGGGAACCTGAAGAAGTGGATATGCAGGTGTTTAGAGGCTCGGGAATAGTCAGACAATCAGTTACCGATGTAATAGATCCTTCGATGGAAGAGCGAAAGAATTTTCTGACAATCGGTAAACTGGCACTACTTGAGTCGATTAAGCAGGCGACGGTAGGGAATCATATCGGTGATATTTCTAATGTGCTTCAAACGTACCTTGAAGGTTCCGGTTATGGAGTAGTACGGGAATTGATAGGGCATGGTGTAGGGAAAGACCTGCATGAGCCTCCGCAAGTTCCCGGCCGAGGTAAGCCTGGAGAAGGGATAATCCTTAAGGAAGGCATGGTTTTAGCGATCGAAGCAATCTATACTTTAGGTAAACCAGGGGTGGCTTATAAAGATAACGATGGGTGGAGTATTGCCACTGCGGACTATAGTCTTTCCGGATTATATGAAGCGTCTGTGGCTATAAAACCCGAGGGACCTGAGGTATTGACGCTATGGTAGGGTTTTGTTACAATCAGTTGGTTAGTGCGAGCTTAAAAAGCAGGAAGTACGGGTTAGAATTGCCTATTTCGACAGTGGGCAATTTTTTTAACGTTTAAATTCATGGCTAAAGATGGAGTTATTGAACTTGAAGGTGTAGTTACTGAGTCATTGCCTAATACCCTATTTCGGGTAGAGGTCACTGATCCTAACGACGCGAGTAAGAAAATCACTACACTGTGTACAATTTCAGGTAAAATGCGCATGAATTACATTAAAATTTTACCCGGTGACCGGGTAAAATTAGAGGTTACGCCCTATGACTCTGGTCGAGGACGTATTACATTTAGATATAGATAGGCTTGAGTTTTAAAAAAATTGTGGTAAAGTTAGGAAACATGTTTTGGAGAACACTCATATGAAAGTAAAAGCATCAGTAAAGACTCGTTGTAAAGATTGTAAAATTATTCGACGTATGGGTGTTGTACGTATTATTTGTAAGAACCCGCGACATAAACAGCGTCAGGGATAGTATTAAGGAAAAATCCCAGGCAATTTATGCCCGGGACGAATTTAGATTTATAAGTTAATATTAAGGAAAATTCGCATGGCACGTATTTCAGGTGTTGATCTACCTAATAATAAAAGAGCTGATATCGGACTTCGCTATCTTTTTGGTGTTGGTCCAACGAATGCAAAGAAAATTTTAGATGCAGCCCGAGTTGATTACGCAACTCGCATTAAGGATTTAACCGAAGATGAAATTCTTCGCATTCAGAGAATGGTAGACACCTATCGCGTAGAAGGCGATCTCCATAGAGAAATAATTCAAAATATCCGACATAAGCAATCTATTGGTACCTATCAAGGAAATCGTCATAAAGCTGGCCTTCCCGTTCGCGGCCAGCGTACTCGACATAATGCTCGAACTCGTCGAGGTAAGCGAAAAACTGTTGGTACAGTACGTAAAGAAGTAGTAGCAAAAATGGGAGCAACTAAATAACTATGGCAGCATCAGCAGCAAAGACAACACGGAAAAACATTAGTAGTGGTCGGGTATATATAACTGCGACCTTTAATAATACACTCGTAACGATTACCGATGGCACAGGTAATACTGTAGCTTGGGGTTCAGCAGGTGTTTCAGGGTTTAAAGGAGCACGAAAGTCTACTCCTTATGCTGCAACAACTGCAGTTGATCAGACAATTCGTAAAGCTATGGATATGGGGCTTCGCGATGTGGATGTTTTCATTAAAGGACCTGGAGCTGGTCGTGATGGCGCGATTCGTGCGTTAAAAGCTGCAGGAATGGGTATTAGCTCTATTTCAGATGTAACACCTTTAGCACATAATGGATGTCGTCCTAAAAAGAAGAGGAGAGTATAATGGCACGCTACACAGGCCCTAAAACACGTTTAATGCGACGAGAAGGTACCGATCTCGGTTTGAAGTCGTATGTTAAAACTTCCGCTACCAAGCGTCTTACGGTTCCACCTGGAATGCATGGACAAAAAGGTAAGCGAAAGACGAGTTCCTATGGAATTCAGCTTCGTGAGAAGCAGAAGGTGAGAACTATTTATGGCCTTGCCGAAAGGCAGTTCCTTCGTTTTTTTAATTTAGCATCAAAAAGTCGTGGTGCAACAGGTGAGTTGTTTTTACAACTTCTAGAACGCCGCCTTGATAATGTTTTATATCGACTAGGATTTGCGCCTACACGCGCTGCTGCTCGTCAGTTTGTAAATCATGGACATGTAAAAGTTGACGATAAGCGTGTTTCTATTCCTTCATTTATTGTAGAACCAGGAATGGTTATCTCACTTTATGAGCGAGCATTGCAAATCCCATCTTTGAAAGCAACGGTTGATGTAACTAAAGATGCAGAGGTGCCAGTTTGGCTTGAGAAAAAAGGAATGGTTGGTAAAATTAAAGGTTTACCAGCACGCACAGACGCACCAAATGAAATTGATGAGTCTTTGATAGTTGAATATTATTCAAGATAATGGAGGATCCGCCAGGGAAGGCTTCTGGCGAAAACGTATAATGTTAGATTTAACAAAAGTTATTTTAGTGTCAGAAGGAACGAATTCAGCAACTATCTCTATCGAACCATTGGAACGAGGATATGGTCAGACTCTTGGTAACGGCCTTCGTCGGGTGCTTTTAACAAGCCTCCCTGGCGCTGCTGTTACTCGAGTACGTATTAAAGGCGCACCTCATCAGTTCATGACGGTTACTGGTATGACGGAGGATGTAGTGGATCTTCTTCTTAACGTAAAGAAGATTCGTATTAATCTTCATGGGGATGATGAAGTAGTTTTGAAATTGCATGCAAAGGGTGCCGGCGCTGTTACTGCAGGTGATATCGAAAAGAACACAGCAGTGGAAATAGTTAATTCAGATTTAGTATTGGCTCACCTGGCTGATGATAAAAGTTCACTCGATATGGAGTTAGTAGTAGGGCGTGGAGTTGGTTATGTAACTGCTGAAGAGCGCGTTTCCAATGACCCAACAGCTGCACAGAAGTTAGGAGAGATTTTACTTGATTCGCATTATTCACCAATAACTCGTGTTAATTACACAATTGAGACTACCCGCGTGGGGCGAATCACTAACTTTGATAAATTGAATATGGAAATATTTACTGATGGAACTATTTCGCCGATGGATGCGATGCGTCAGTCTGCATCAATTCTTGCTAAGTATTTTGGTTTCTTGAGTGGTGCTGAAGCGAATGCAGCTACTGATGATGTTCAGGAAAAGCCAAAAGTTGTTGCACATAACACTGAGAAGTTGACTGTTGACGAGCTTGATCTTCCCCCTAAGATTGCAAATCGATTAAAAGAGAATGGGTATGAGACTGTTGATGATGTGGTTAATGCAGGGCGCGATAAGCTTTTGAAAATGCCTAACTTTGGAGAAAAATCACTTAAAGAAGTTGAAGTAAAATTGAAAGAGAAAGGACTCCCGGGGATTGGTAAATAATAAGACTGAGAAATTGCCAAGCAATTAATGCTAGGCACGAAAATAGTTTTTTATTGCTAATTAGAGGAATTTTCGCATGCGACACCGTGTATCAGGAACTAAATTTAATGTAGATCGCGATCATCGTGCATCGTTACTTCGTAACTTGCTTACGTCGTATATTATTCACCAGGAGATCACTACAACTGAAGCTAAAGCTAAAGCTTTGAAGAGTTTATTTGATAAGCTTGTAACTCGTGCGAAGAAGAATGATTTGCAAGCTCGCAGAATGGTAGCTACGTATATTACGCAACCTGATGCTATGGTGAAATTGTTTGATGAATTATTACCAAAGATGCAAAACAGAGTAAGTGGTTATTCTACTACCGTTAAGCATATTGGTGAGAGGGCCGGTGATAGTTCAAAAATGATGACAATTAAAATGCTTGTAGAAGAAGCAGCGGTTAAAGAAGAAAAGAAACCAGCAAAGACTACGGCAAAAAGAGTTAGAAAAACTAAAATGGAGGAGAAATAAGGTATATGAACAGCTCAACAGGAATTAGACCATCGCAGATTCAGAGAAAGTGGCATGTTGTTGATGTTGCTGATCAGACTTTAGGTCGAGTGTCATCTCAAATTGCTAAGTTACTTATTGGTAAACATAAGCCTTACTTTGTTAATCATCAGGATACTGGCGATTATGTAATTGTTATTAATGCTGCAAAAGTAAAAACTACTGGTAATAAATTAGCTAATAAAATTTATCATCGACATAGTGGATTCCCCGGTGGTATGAAGACTCGTACTTTGGGTCAACAAATGGATAAGGATTCACGCATTGTTTTAGAAAAAGCTATTAAAGGTATGTTACCAAAGACTAAGTTGGGTGCACAAATGTTTTCGAAGTTGTTTGTATATTCGGATGATAAGCATCCTTACGAGGATAAAATTGCAAAAGGAGCTAAATAATGTCAGAGAATACTGAAAGCATATACAAGGGTACTGGTCGACGCAAAACTTCGACCGCACGCGCTCATATTAAATTGGGTAAAGAGGGGATGACTGTTAATGATCGTCCAATCGAAGAGTATTTTTCAGGTGCAGTCAGTGCAACTGTATACACTCGTCCTTTTAAAGTCACCAATACTTTAAGCCGATTTACTGGTTCAATTAGAGTTTCTGGTGGTGGACTTGAAGGTCAGCTAGAAGCTGTAGCGCACGCTTTATCGCGCGCTTTAATGAAATTTGACCCTACTCTTAAGGTTCAATTGCGTAAGCATAAGCTTTTGACTCGTGATCCTCGCATGAAGGAGAGTCTTAAGTACGGTCTTGCTCATGCAGCTCGTGCTAAGAAGAGTTCTCCAAAGCGTTAAAACTAAATACCCTGCTTCTTGAGAGTTCGTTGCTCAGAAATTTGAAGTTTAAGTCATACTACTTTTTGCGGCTTCTTGCTTTCGAATTGTTTCTTAATCCTAGAATTTAACCAGGACGGATGCAAATTTCTTGCGCTACGAATCTCTCAATTCGCAACTCTTAACTTGGAAATAAATATTACTTCGGATTAGTATTGATATAATAACCTATATGCCTGAACTTCCTGAAGTTGAAACTATTCGTCGTGGTTTGGAGTTACTTGTTGTTGGTCAGCAGATCAATTCGGTTGAAGTGTTACTACCTAAAATGTTTATTGGCTCGGCTGAAGATATTGTAGGGGCTTCTCTTGTGTCTGCCGGAAGGAGGGGAAAACTCCTTATTATTCGTACTTCAGGTACTTTCTCGGTTCTTATTCACCTTAAAATGACAGGTCAGTTGCTATTTGTTCGCGCAGGCGAGACTACTTCTTTACCTGAAAAAAGTACTAAAGTGATTTTTACTTTTGAATCGGGTGACCGCCTGTTTTTTAATGATTTTCGCACGTTTGGATTTGTTCAACTGTTTGAACAGACAAAGCTTGATGAACATCCTTTTATACGAAAAATAGGGATTGAGCCTTTAGAAAATTTTTTTACTCAATCTTCTTTTTATGCATTACTTTCAAAAAGCAACAGATCTAATATTAAAGCTTTTTTACTTGACCAGACTAAAATTGCTGGATTAGGCAATATTTATGCTGATGAAGTCTTATTTGCTGCTAAAATTTTGCCTACGCGCAGGGTTGATTCGCTTTCTTTTTCTGAGCGTGAACTGCTTTTTGAATCGATTCGGGCAGTACTGTCAAAAGGCATAGATTTACGCGGTTCTTCTCACACCAGCTATGTTGACGTTTCTGGTGAACGTGGGGTATTTTTGAACCAGGCAACTGTTTATCAGCGAGCTGGTTTACCATGTCGAGATTGCGGCACTCTAATTACTAAAATAAGGCTTGCCGGAAGAGGCACTCACTACTGCCCGAACTGTCAAAAATAGCCGTTTTAGAGCATCTCAGCGCCTGTGTGCGGGTTAATTACGTGCATTTTCTTATCTGTGGTCTCAGTTGGAGGGAAGACGAAACCTACTCCAGATCCGTTATAGTTAATTCCGCAATGCAGGTTATCAATCCCGGTTGCGCCGGTTATGCACATTTTTACTCCTGGGGCATCAAATAGTCTTGTATTTACATTGTATTTGGCCGTTCTCTCTTGAACAGTAAATGAAATTTGAGCTGTCTTATCAATACCCTCATCGGAAATACGTGTCTGCCAGTCTAAGTCCATCTCGTCTGATGTTTTGATGGGCTTTGACCATTTTCCTGGTCCGCCAATTGGTCCTGAGCGAATGCTGTAGTATATCTGGACAAATTGGTGATTACCATCCCCTCTGGGTATTGATGAATACACAGTATAGACAACAAATGTAGCCGTGTTTCCGTTTACATCTGTAACTGTTGCGATTTTTGGTGAAGCGTTATTCGCCCAGGTTTCAAATTCAGTCTTTCGGGTTGTTATGCGTTTTGTGATTAGTTCTTCTGGACTCCATTGACCTAATGGTGAACGAGCCAAGAATACTAAGCTGTTGTCATCATTACTTCCTAATCGGCCGCCTACGAGAACATTCCCTTGATTATCTGTCTGTATGGTAAACGGTATCGTATTAACTAATCCCACTGTGCTTGCGGAGAATGGCACTTTTTCAGATTCAACAACTGTTTTTAACGTCCTTGAAACCTCATCAAACGCTAGCTTACTGTACAAAACTCGAGGGCAGTTATCGTCATCACACCACAGGAGATGAATATTATCGTCATTATCGGAAGCAAAGCGTACTGCCCACTTTACTCTATTACCTAAAAATGCGTTTGCGGTGGTGTTTTCTTTAAATACACCATTTATAGAATTAAAATACTTATATACTCCTCCAACATTAGTAAAAGCTATTTTTTCACCATTTTTTCGGATAAAAACTGCGGGAGTACCATAAAATTCACCATCGGCTACTTTTACAATTGGAAGAAGTGGACCGTTGGGAAGTTCATTAGTGGCTATAAAGAAGCCTTTTTTGTTGTCAGGGTTTTTATATACTTCTACAGCTACAGCCAAATGACCCGCTCTTTCTGTTATAGTAGGCCAATGCTGTGCAACACCTAACCGATGACCTACCGGTTGTCCATCTACAAAGAGCGCTCCCGCACGCTCGTTTCCTGCCCTTAGGTAGGCAGAGTGATTCCCTGCAGTAACAACGGAAGCGCCGATTGGTAGTACATCAGGATTCATGAAACGAGAATCCGCTGAAATTTCAGCATATCCACCTAACTTATCTATATAGTCGTCAGTGCTGAAAGGTCCATTGCCGGTAGAGGTTGTTCCTGACTTAGTTGATAAAGAAAAGTGCATTTGAGCCGGTAGGTCCTTCATCCATTTTAAGTCATCTGGAGAGTATATGCCTAATTTGTCACCAAAAGCACGCGAGAAATATAACTCTGCTGCTTCAGTGTCGAACCCAATTTCATTGGTAGGAGCATGAATAGATGCAATCTTTAAGAATGGAAGTTTTGCTGGATCAACGAGTACGGTTGATTCTGGATTTTCAAATTGCTGTTGCGTATATTTCGGCTCAATTGGTGGCTCATCATAACAGACCTTACTTGATAACGTTGTTGCAGGAGGACTAATATTTTCTTCTGAACAGAGTAAATTAGCGGGAAAGGGAAGCGATGCTGTTGTTACTGCAACATCAGGTGATGTAGCGCAGATTCCCTTAAATGTACCAATATCAGGAAAAAAAGGTAACGCTGCCGGTGGAATTTCTTGACACGAATAACCGGCACTGCAGAATGAAGTTGGATCCCCTGGATTGCAGTAGCGGGTATCGTTTGAGATAACTGACGGAATTTTTCGTGCTAGCTCGCGAAGCCCATTGGGGTATGGTATTGCAAAATCTTTTCGATCTGAATCGTCAATTGGATTTGAATCGGTAGGTTTTTCCTCATCTACCTCGCAGAGTTCGCCATCGTCTACTATACCGTTTGCAATTACAGTATCGCAGCCACTTGCCGAACTTGGAATGGATTCTCCGATAGATAAGGTCCTTTTGGTAGTTTTTAAATATCTAATTACGCCGGTTTCACTTACCGTGAAAGATCCCTTACCTATTCCGTCTCTGCTAATACAATATGTCTTCCAACGGTCGGAAAACTGCGGGTCGTTGACTGTAGTGCTGGTAAACGCTCCGATTACATTATAATAGTTAAGAAAGATTTGTGAAAAAACATTTGTTTTAATCGATGCTTCAGAATCTATAGTTACCGAGTATCCTCCTTCGGAGAATGTATGCGAGAATCCAACATCATTCTTGGTATCGACGTCACTGGTGTGATGAGTAGTAAAGTGTGGCAGAGGAAATTGTCCGCCAAAATTGTAAAAAGCTGGGCATGTTTGTGCACTTGCGGACGAAATGGGAGCTACTACCAGAGTCGAGAAAACGAGTACAGAACCGATAGCTCCGTACATAAATTTAGTGCTTTTTCTAAATCGCCTATTGAACATGTACCCTCTTTTCATACATAATATATCGTATGAAACCTGTCAATAAATTGCAACTGTTTTCCCATTCTACCAAGATGGCCGTATATTTCTTATATTTTGCTATTGCTGGCCTAATAATTGTTTTTATTATATCTTATTTCATGAAAGGGAGCGATAGTGCAATTACCGATTTCAGCAATTCCGATGACATACCCGTAACAGGGCAACGGACTCAATCTCCCGTAGCTTCATTACCTCAAAATGAGGTGAAATCGTATCCGATCAATGACTATTCAGTCGGTGTAGTTGCACAAAGCGATTATGTTCAGGATCCGAGCACCCCTAAGGATCAAGCTGTTATTTCGTTGGTAAAACCTTCTACAAACCAAAGAATCATTGTGAGAATTATTCAGACAAACCCCAATACTACTGCCGAGATTTATGCGCGAGAAAATCTTAAACTTTATGGAGATGCTGTTCAAGATGCGCGAACATTTAAAAAATCTATATTTGGCGGTTTCCGCTATGTTGTGTTATCCACTAATAAGACGTTGTTGTTCTCTGTGGCTTTTATAAAAACTCAAGACCAGGTACATACTTTGCAGGTAAGTGGTCCTGTTGCTGATGGTAATATAGATAGTATTAAGAGTAAAAATGAAGCTGATCTTGATCAACTACTTTCAACCTACAACTTAAGTTCATATGAAGAAAGGGAGCTCCTGAATGGAAATGGGTATGCTGGACAATAGTTTTATGGTACCCTCAGTAGTGACCTATGTCTAATGAGGCTTATTCTATCATTATTCCGTGCCTAAATGAAGAATTTTACATCGGCAAATTGCTTCAGTGTCTTTTGGCGCAATCGCTTAAAAATATAGAGATTATCGTTGTTGATGGCAATTCTGTAGATAAGACTCGAGAAATTGTAACTCAGTATGTTTCTAACTCTGAAGGAGTTGCAGTTCGCCTTCTTGTTTCAGATAAACGAGGTGTTTCCCATCAGAGAAACTTGGGAGCATCGCAGGCACAATTTGATAAATTACTTTTTCTTGATGCCGATGTGCAAGTAAAGCCAAATTTTTTAGAACAGACTATCCCTGAAATCTTGGAGCGGGGATTAGAATTGGCAACGGTACAATTTAAGCCGCTTAGTGTTCGAGTGGAAGATAAGTTCCTCTATTCCTTCGCAAATTCATATATTAGTTTGTTGCAATTTATTGAGCCTGTATCGTTAGGCTGGTGTATCTTTAGTACAAAACATGTGCATACGTTAATTAACGGATTTGATGAAGAGCTTACATTCGGTGAAGACTATAATTATGTGGTTCGTGCTGCAGAAAGAGGAATAAAATTAAAAGTCTTAAAAAAGGGGCGAGTATATATCTCTGTGAGAAGACTTAGCGATGAAGGCAGGCTTAACTTTGCAAAGAAAACTATTGTTGCTGAAGTGTTACGTTTTATGAAAGGGAGAGTAGAGAAAGATCAAATAAATTACGAGTTTGGTAAATTTAAAAAAGATATTGATGCGATGAAATTTGGTGATCTTGATACCGGTACCCAAGATATGTGGAAACGTTTATTGCAAGCACTTAATTTGAATAATAAGGAGAATTCATGAGTCCAAAGATTTTGTCTATTGTTACTCCGTGTCTTAATGAAGAGCATTATATTGGTAAACTGTTATATACATTATCTTTACAGACTAACCAGGATTTTGAATTTATTGTTGTTGATGGTGGTTCAACAGATAAAACTATCGATGTCCTGAATAAATTCGACAAGATTTTGCCACAAATGCAAATTGTACAAGCTGGTAAAAGAGGAGTATCGTATCAGAGAAATTTGGGAGCTAGCAAAGCGTCTACCGATCAACTCCTCTTTTTAGATGCTGATAGTCGACTTGATCAATATTATATTGCAGATTTCTTAGATGAGGTTCATAAATCGACTGCGGATATTGCCACTGCCTATATTTGGCCAGATAGTAAGAATCCAATGGACTGGTTTTTCTGGCTTGGTGGAAATGTAGTTACTGATTTATCTCGGTATGTCTGGCCTCTAGGCTACGGAATGAATTTATATATTCAAAAACGTTTATACGATGAAATACATGGCTTTAACGAGGAATTGCGTGTTGCCGAGGATGTGGATTTAGTAAAGCGAGCAATTGCTGCAGGCGGCAAGTATGCTGTTCTTAAAAAACCAAAATATTATACTGATGTCCGCCGATTGCGTAGTGAAGGACATGCACAGTTTATGGTGAAGACAATGTTAATTGCCTGGCAAGCATACCGCCATGGCTCTTTTTCTAAAGTAGATGTGGAATATAAAATGGGAGACTGGAATGAGAAAGATCAGGAGAAAGATTTAGAAGGTAAAAGTTTATTTGAGAAAGTAAAACAGTCGATGTTGTTTTGGAGAGAATAACGTATGAAGAAGAAAGTTGAACTTACCTTTAAGGAGCTGCTTTCTAATAAGGCTTTTTTAATTTTGTGGGCTAACCAATTCTGCCTGCAGTTGTCTTATAGCATGACGAATTTTGCTTTGATCCTGTGGGTATATGAATTATCTAAGCGCAATACCGTTGTATCTCTGTTAGTGCTTACAATTAGTGTGCCTTCTATTTTATTTGGTACATTTGCCGGTGTGATTGCGGATCGTGTTAATCGAAAAAAAATAATTCAAATAACGGATATTTTTTTAGCTGTATTGTTTCTTTGTTTTTGGTTTGCACACAATTCACTAGGATACATCTTTTTATTGGCTTTTCTAATTAGTATGGTTAGTCAGTTCTTTCTTCCTGCTGAGGCTGCAACTATTCCCACTATTGTTCCTAAAGATTTACTTGTTAAGGCAAACTCATTATTTTCCCTTACTATTTATGCATCGCTTATAGTAGGCTATTCACTGGCTGGCCCTGCTATTAGTTTAAGTGGAAATTATATTACGCCTTTTATGGTTGCAGGTGTCTTATCTCTCATTGCCAGTATTATTTTTACACAGTTTCCATTTGTGCATCAGAAGTACGATGAACAAAGTAGAAAACGAAAATTTGTTCAAGCTGTTAAGCTGGCATTTGATGAAGTGCGAGAAGGATTACAATATATTTTAAAGCAGCGAACTATTCTCGTTTCGATATTACTACTAACTGCTGTCCAAGCTTTTGTAAGCACGCTTAGTGTACTCATTCCTGAATATATTAATAACATCCTTCAAATACCAGCGACTAATGCTAGTTATATTATTATGTTGCCACTCGGGTTAGGTCTCATTACTGGGGCATTCTTTAATGGTGCTTATGCAAAAATATTCTCAAGGCGGCGGTTGGTTGAATTATCGGTCATTGGTGTAAGTATAATGTTATTATTTTTGGCTTCTGCGCCCGTAATTTCGGATTATCTTGTATTACATACCGTTTCGCTATCTCTGAATTTTAGACGACCGCTTGAACATATTATTGGATTATCTAGTTTATTGGCAATTTTTTCTTATTTCCTGGGATTTTTTAATGTGTCGATTGTTATTCCGGCTCAAACTGTTTTACAAGAATATACGCCGGAGGAGTTACGGGGGAGAGTTTTTGGTGTACTCAATATGTTAATGTCTTCTCTGGCTACTTTGCCGGTTGTTTTAGTTGGGTCACTCGCAGACTGGCTTGGAACAGTGACTCTTATCAGTACGATCGCTTTGTGTATAATGTTCATCGGCTTGTTTATTCAGTCCAAACGATTTGTTACCGAGCGATTGTTGTTTAAGAGAGAAGAATAATTCCACCTTCATGAATATTTCACATATTCGTTTACAGAATTTTCGAAATTTAATCGATGTATCGCTCGATGTAGATTTTCAGACCATTGGTTTACTGGGAGAGAATGCTCAAGGGAAAACGAATATTTTAGAAGGATTATTCGTTCTTTCAAGAGGTGAAAGTTGGCGTTCGGCTTTGGATAGCGATTTAATTGGTCATGAATCTTCCTTTACTCGTGTTGATGGGAAAACTATTACTGATGGTGATGAAACCGATCTTGCGTTGGTGGTAGAGCGTAATGTTGATCGATCGGGAGTAAAAAAATCTTATCTTGTAAACGATATTCGAAGGAAGAAGGAAACATTTATCCGTTATTTCCCGGCTATATTATTTTCGCCCGAAGATATTTCACTTATTGTTGGGTCTCCTGCTGCGCGTCGTAAAGCTTTAGACGCTTGTTTATGTGAATCTTTCCCCCATTATACTCAGTTGATTTCGCAATATAGCAAGGTTATTATCTCGCGGAATCGATTGCTGGAGCGTATTCGGGAAGGGGAGGCTCATGTAAACCAGTTGGAGTATTGGACACAGTCAATGATTCAGCTTGGAGGCCAAATTTATCTCTACCGCTATAGATTTTTTAACTTTCTTGCAAGTAGACAAGAACAGTATAGAATTTTATATTTACCTAAAATTGTATGTGAAATAGATGTTTCTAATGATACCTTTCTTTCGTCAATGGCGACTCTTTATGCTGATCGAGTTCAATCTAATATTGAAAAGGAAATTTATAGTGGAGCTTCGCAGTATGGGCCGCATAAGGATGATTATGGCTTTTTCCTTAAAGAAAAGAACCTTTCTCTCTATGGGTCACGTGGTGAACAAAGAGCGGGTCTCTTTTTCTTTAAGAAAATTCAACTTCTTTATATTGAACGATCTCGTGGGACTAAGCCAGTATTGCTACTTGATGATATTTTTTCAGAATTTGATCGAACTCATCGCGATGAGCTTGCTCAAATGATTGCTGGATATCAAACTTTTGTAACTGGAACAGAAGAGGAGTTTTTTATTCACGAAAGTTTTGCTTTTGACATTGTGTTTGAAATTAAAGCTGGGAAAGCTTTTGTAAAATAGAGTACAATTCTGTATAATACCCTATGTTTTATGAGTTTATTTACTAATTTCTACACCATGTTTTTTCTTCACGAAAATCGATCGCGCTACCGCAAGATTTTCTTAATCCGAACGATTGGAAATATTCTTATACTCGGATCGTTGCTTTTCGTATTCTCACAGTTTTACCCTGTAATTGCGGCTGAAGTGTCTTATCGGTGGGAGCGATCAACTCATACGAAGCAAGCGGATGAAGCAAAAATACCTGAGAGCGTGCGCATACCTTCGACAGCAACCAGTTCTGCTGAAGTAACCCCTAAGCCATTGCCAGCGTTATCTGACGAACCGATAAATAAAGATTTTGGAATAGTAATTGATAAAATACATGCTAATGCTGCTATTGTAAGTGATGTTGATCCGTTTAACGCGGATGCATATGATTTAGCACTTAAAAATGGTGTTGCTCATGCAAAAGGGACACATTATCCAGGAGAAGTAGGGAATGTCTATTTATTTGCTCACAATACTTTAAATGCGTGGGACATACCTAAATACAATGCAGTATTTTTTCTTTTACACAATCTTGATGCTGGTGATCGTATCTCAACTTTTTATGAGGAAACTCGTTACGATTACATAGTCTTTGATAAACAGGTTCGTAGTGCTCGAGATTTAGCACCACTGGAAGCTCAATACTCTGAACCAGTGCTTAGTTTACAGACATGCTGGCCACCTGGAACTACTTGGCAGCGACTTATTGTTCGAGCAAAGCTTGATCGGTAATTTCCGTGTTATCTCAAGTTAATGGTATAGATATTGGGTTCAGTTCCTGCTTTAGAATTGAAATTAGTAAGGATTACGAGCCTTCCACCATCTGGCCAGGGGAATACGGTGCTATCTTCAAAGGGCCCTGAGTATATGGTCGATTTATTTTTAGCGTCGGTTTCTATTATTGAAATGCTTCCATCTTCGACCATAATTAAATGTTGAATCTCTCGATCGGCTTTTTCCTCTGCTGGATACCATGCATAGTATTTTGCTTTAGGTAAATCAAAACTCTTCTTTAATTTAACGTCGTATATTTTTATGTTTAGATCTGCTGAGTAACTTGCTGTTTGAGATTCAATTTTATGGATATATTGAGCTGAAGCAGTAGCAGTTATTTCTGCAAGTGCTGCAGACTGTGTCGCAATTTTTGATTTTGCTGTTAAAGCTGGCACAATTACGACTTTTGGTTTCTCAGTAGCGGTTGAGGCTGATGGATCGCGTGTTGCGTATAAGAACATGGTCTCATCGTACGACCATTTAATTGGAATTGCAGATTCGGAGGCAATTTTTGTTCCAATTGGATCCCCTGTTAATTTAGATAATCGAACATTTTCTATTTTTATTAATTCGTTATTCCATGTTTTTAACTGGCCATCTCTTGTTAACGTGATATCTAATGGATTGCTGTTAAGTCTTGTTATGTCCAATAAGAAATTCCGTGTGTATTTAGCCTCTGATTTATTACCCTCCTGAAGAGTTGCAAGAATTTGCTTACTATCAGGGGACCATAGTAATTGAGCTCCACTGAAATCTAGTTCGGCAGTATTGCGGGCAATTTGTGTGAAATCAGTTGACGTGCCTGAGAAGACGGTTCTTTTTGCCATATCCATTATCCATAGCCCCGCTTTATCTTTCTCACTGAAGCGAATTGCATAGGCTGCTTTTTGCATATCTGGTGAAATCTTAACGTCGATGGCACCTGTATTTGTTATTGGATTAACACTTGGGGTTGCTGGCCACATTATTGCTTCAATTTCTGAGATGATCTGGTTATTAATGTTCATTTCTTTTTCCCAAGGAATGTAGCCTTCTTTTGTTAGGCGGATTGTGTATTTTTTTGCTGGGAGAAACGAGATGCTGGTATTGGTTACATTCTGATAATGCCCATCGATATATATTTGTGCGCCGTTAGGGACCGAGTTAACAACTAGTACCCCAGTCTGAACTACTTTTTTGTTCTTAGCATCGAATGTATATCCTTGCACTAACAGTACACCAATGATTGTTCCAAGACCAAGTATTACTACTGAAGCAATTGAAACGAGAATACGGGTTTTTTTGTCCATGGCTTTATTATATACATTCCCGCTCTTAAAAACAAAAGTACCAAATGTCGTTCTAGGCGTGGCGCTTGATGCTGTTTTCTGGTATATTTGGTTGACGGTTCTTCCTCCTACTTTTTAAATTTTATGATGAATTTTACAAAACGGATTGGTATTGATTTAGGTACTGCAAATTCGCTGGTATATTTGGCGGGTGAAGGGATAGTGCTTAATGAGCCCACTGTTGTCGCTGTATCTGTTGATGACAATAAAGTTGTTGCTGTTGGAAATGAAGCACGGGAGATGTTAGGACGTACTCCAACGAATATAATTGCTTCTCGGCCGATGCGAGATGGTGTTATTGCAGACTATATTATTACTGAAGCAATGCTCCGTTACTTTATTGATAAAGTTTGTGGTACTTCGCGATTTTTTAAACCTGAAGTTATGATTTGTGTTCCATCAGGAGTTACTTCTGTGGAACGCCGGGCAGTTCTTGATGCTACGATGTCGGCGGGAGCAAAAACAGCATACTTAATAGATGAACCGTTAGCTGCTTCGATTGGTGCAAAAATTCCGATCGCTCATCCGTCGGGGAATATGATAATTGATATCGGTGGAGGTTCTGCTGAATCGGCGGTTATTTCACTAGGCGGCGTTGTAGTTCATGGCTCAGTTCGGGTTGCAGGAAATAAAGTAGACGAAGCAATCGCAACGTATATCCGGCGAAAATATAACCTGATAATAGGTGAGCGGATGTCTGAAGAAATTAAAATAGGAATTGCTTCAGCGATTCCATTAGATTCAGTTATGGCAATGGAGATAAAAGGAAGAGATGCTATTGATGGATTACCTAAAATTGTTGAAATTACCTCTGATGATGTTACCGAAGCAATAAGTCCTAATTTAATGGCGATTGTTAACATGGCCAGACGTGTTCTTGAGCAAACCCCGCCAGAACTTGCGGCTGATATTATTGATAAAGGGATTGTTTTATCGGGAGGTACTTCTCAGTTACGAAATCTTGATAAGCTATTAAGTATGTCGACGGGTGTTCCGGTTTATGTAGCTGAAAATCCGATGATGTGTGTTGCTATTGGAACTGGTGTTGCAATTGAAAATATTGATCTTTATAAACGAGGGATCAGCAGACGGTAATTTGACCGAAAAAGTATAGCCTAAGATTTGAAAAAAGTAAAAAACAATCAATGAGTGCCTTATTGTTAGTGCGTGGATAATTGCATATAATGGGCTTGTATGATTATTGGATTTGATGCTTCACGTGCATTTATTGCTGAGCGCACCGGGACGGAGAATTACTCTTATAATATCCTAGTCAATTTACTTCAAAATGATCGCAGAAATGCATATAAAATATATTTGCGATTACCTCCTGAGTTCTTGGCAAAATCTGTAGACAAAGTGTATAAAGGCAAATCTAAAAAAGAACGAATTCAGAGCTGGGTTGAAGCTGTGCGCAAGCAGTTGCCTACAACTCAGAATTACCGGCTAATTGTTATTCATAGTACATGGTTGTGGACTCAAGTAGGTCTTGCTCGGGAATTGTGGAAGTATCCGCCTGATGTTTTATTTATTCCAGCACATACCCTTCCGGTAATTCGTAAGAAACGAATTAAAACTGTCGTTACTATTCATGATTTAGGATATGAATATTTGCCACAATATCATCAGTTTCCCCAGAAATTATGGCTAAATCGTTCTACGGAATATGCTGTACAACATGCTTCAGCATTAATTGCTGTTTCACAAGCAACCAAGGAAGATTTGATTCATAAACTCCATGCAGATGAAAAAAAAATATCTGTAATTTACGAAGGATTGGGTTGGGATATGCCGCAAAAGCTTTCTTCCGTTAAACAAGAGATTGCCCAGCTTCACCATTCTTTAGTATCTTCTCACTATATTCTTTTTATCGGGACTATTCAGCCGCGAAAAAATTTAATCCGTTTAATGCAAGCCTTTTCGAAACTTATTGAAAAGCCCTTCATCAAAAATACCTTTCCCGATTTACAGCTTGCAATAATTGGGAAGCGGGGGTGGATGTTTGAAGAAACTTTACTTGAGCCGGAAAAGCTAGGAATTACCGATAAAATTCGTTTCCTGGGGAGGCTTCCCGACTCTGAAACGTATTCACTTTTGAAAGGTGCACTGTGTTTTGCTTTCCCCTCATTATTTGAAGGTTTTGGTATTCCAATTATTGAGGCTCAAGCTTTACGTGTTCCCGTTGTTACTTCAGCTAAAAAACCCATGACTGAAGTTGGAGCGGATGCTTGCATGTACGTAGACCCTGAGTCGATAGATAGTATTGCGGATGGGTTGCTCAAGGTTTTGGAAGATAGTGCTTATGCTACTACACTGCGCAAACGGGGCCTTATAAATATTCAACGTTTTAGTTGGAAGAAAGCGGCAGAGGAGACACTCCGTGTACTTACTTAATGTAAAAATTTCCGAGCTTTCACGAAAAGAAGTGTTTAATGCACTACTGGGCTTTTTAGAAGATGGTAACAAGCATCATTTTGTGACAACTAACCCTGAATTTATTTTAGAAGCCCAAAAAAACGAAGAGTTCAAAAATACTATTAACAGTTCAGATTTATCCCTCATTGATGGGATAGGGATTTTGGTTGCAACTGAATATGCGCAGAGAAAAATTCACTCCAGAAATACACTTATTTCGATCGTACATTTTCTTGCTGATTATTTAAAAGTTGGTGTATGCAAGCAGCCCGTTTCCTACCACGGTAAACATCTAGAGAGAATAAGTGGGGTTGATTTAGTTTTAATGCTTGTGCAACAGGAGTGGATGAGGGGGAGGAAAATATATTTACTGGGGGGAATGGATATTGTCTCTTCTTTGGCAATGCGTCGACTGCAGCAAATTAATCCAGATATTCAATTTAGAAGTTCGAAAGGTGAATCGCATGTTAAGGAAAGCCTTGAATCTTTCGAACAAAATAAAGAATCTTCAGTAGTTATTTCCGATATTAATACGTTTAATCCTGATGTATTGCTTGTTGCTTATGGTCATCCCTGGCAAGATATATGGATTGCGCGATATAAAGATAAACTAAATTTTAAAATTGCAGTTGGAGTAGGAGGTACGTTTGATTTTCTAGCAGGACGCGTACCACGAGCTCCGACATGGATGCGAAAAATTGGCTTAGAATGGCTTTATCGTATGGTTAAACAGCCAAGGCGATTTAATCGCATCTGGTCTGCAACATGGATCTTTATGCGAAAAATAATAGCAAGTGGTACAATTCTCTCATAAAATTCTTAAGCTTACCTCTTGCAAAGCGTAATTTGCAGGTAAATACTATTATTACTACTTTATAGTTTGTGAGGTCTTTATGGAAACTTCTTTGCCTTCGGGTGCGTTTTTGGGTCCAACGCAATTGTTTGATCGCGCTTGGGTGATTTTTGAAAAAAAATGGAAAACTATGCTTGTTGTTGGGTTACCAATGGTTGGTTTTGTCATCATGTGGGTGGTGTTTATTGCCCTACTGGTAGGTGGGGTTGGTGCAGGAATGATGATTAACAAGTCCAGTACTTCTGCTTTGGCTGGATTTGGTATAGCTGGTGCTATTGTCGGTATTATTGGATATGTAGCTTTTATTGTAGGGTGTATTTGGGTGCAGCTGGCAGAGTTGTATGTGATTGCAAATCATACCCGAGAAGTTACTTTTAATGAGGCATACGGTTCAACTAGAAAATATATTCTGTCATTATTTTGGATAGGTATACTAACGGCTGCGATTTCAGTAACCGGGTTTATAGCGTTAATCGTTCCGGGAATTATATTGGCAGTCTGGTTTATATTTGCTCAATATGTTTTAGTTGATCAGAATATTCGCGGTCTGAATGCGCTGCTTACTAGCCGTGAATATGTGCGTGGCCGATGGGGTATGGTATTTGGGCGCCTTGTTCTGTTCTTTCTGGTGTATTTTGTTCTCTTACTTCTCTTGTCGATAGTGCAAAATGTAGGAAAAGATACAGCACTTGGTGATTTACTTTCAATACTTTCTTTACTTGTTCAAATGGTTATGGGACTTTTGGCTTCATTGTACATCTTTGCAATGTATGAAAACCTTAAAGAAATTAAAGGAACAAATATTGCAATTGCTGGTGGGACGCGAACAAAATTTTCAATTCTGGGGTGGGTCGGTATTGTACTATTGTCCCTTGGTGTTCTTGCGCCAATTGGTTTACTTGCACTAAATCCAGCTGGAACACTTGTGGTTGCACGCAATGCAACTCGAGTAGGGGATGTTATTAAAACTCAGAAAGCTTTAACTATGTACTATGTTAGTGCTAATAAGTATCCTGAATCACTTCCTGTCCTGGTACAAGGTGGAATGCTTGATGCCGTTCCTGCTGATCCACTTACCAAAGCACCTTTGAGTTATGTGGTAAATTCTGATGGTTCAGATTTTAGACTTTGTACGCATCTAGAGCCATCTGCAAACGCTGCGTTTAAAAAGCCGCTTGATGCGAATGGTGATTTCTGTATCACTTCGAGAACTACTGAAGCAGGCATGATGGAAGATCAGTATCCAAGTGGAGCTTCTGGAACATTTCCTGAAGGATATAATGCTTCGGGTAGTGGAATGGTGGAGGATCCAAGCAGATATTAATTTTTGAGTCCGGCACTCTGGTAGTATTTTGGTGTACTAAATTTCAATTACTTTTCCACCTATTTTCTTGATGAAGTAGTTGTCGTGGGAAATATATAGAATTCCTCCATGGAACGCCTGTAGGGAGTTTTCCAGTTCTTCAATTGAGGGAAGATCGAGGTGGTTGGTAGGTTCGTCTAATACGAGCAGGTTAGGGTTGTTTGCCAGAAGTTTAATTATTTGAAAACGGGCTTTTTGTCCTCCAGAAAGCGATTCAACCCGCTGATTAGCATCAAGAACAGGATCAAAGAGATATTGTGCTAAGAGTGCCTTAATGCGTCGGTCTTCAATCATAATTCCACAATCTTCGTAGGCCTCCTTAATAGCTGTCGCTAGGCCTTTCTCTAGATATTTTTGGTGAATTTCTTGCTCATATTCTCCAATACGAAGATCTTTTCCTAGCTCAATTTCTCCCGTAAAAACTGTTGCCTGGAGTGTTTCTTGTGCATACATCGAAAGAATGGTTCGAACGAAAGTACTTTTCCCCGCGCCATTTCTACCTTTTATAAATATGCGATCATGGCTATGCATCGAAAAATTAACGTTTTCAAAAAGAGGTTGTGTATATCCTAGAGAAAGTTTCTTAATGGATAGAAGGTGACTTGCTTTCTCTTTACTTTCCTTTACTTGGATGGAGATGTTTTTTTCTTTGTATTTATGGTATGAATCTGCCATATCTTGATCGAGCATATCTTTTGATTCCTGATCGATCCAAAATGATGGCTTAATTGTTTCTGCCTTGATTTTTTCGTAGTCACGTAGCCAATGATCGTAGCGAGTTTTCCATTCTTTGCTTTTTGCTCGCATGCGTAAGCCCCAGTCAACCTTTTTCTTGGCATCTTCAAGTCGTTTGAGTTGATTTTCGTATTGAATAACGGAATTTGTTGTTTGGGTAGTGTTTTGTTTTAGGTAATGATCGTAATTGCCGTTGAACGTTAGTAATTTTTTGTCTTTAAGTTCAATTATTTTATTGACATGCTTTAAAACGTCGCGATCGTGTGAGACGATAATGACGCTTTCAGTTGCGCCTTTTAACCATTCAATAAACTGCTCCTTTCCTACATAATCCATATGGTTGGTAGGTTCGTCGATGAGTAAAAGGTCGGCTTGAGAATACATAACCCTAACCAGTTCTATAAACCTTTTTTGCCCTCCTGAGAGAGTGGCTAGGGGCTGTATAGCTTTATCGTTATTTATTTGAAACGATTTAAGAGATTCAAGGATTAAATCTTTAACATAGTAATAGCCGTTATCCGAATAGAAATTTACTGCATCGGTATAGGCATGAAGGTCTTTATTTTGTCCCGATTCGTAATCCTGTATTGTTTTCCCGTATTCAGTGTAGTTGGGGACGCTTTCAAGTATATAGTCCAAGGCACGGATTTGATTGTTATGAATATGCTCCTGGCGAGTAAGCACTATTCTGAGATTTTTTCGTTTCTGGATATCTCCTGCAAACTCGGTATCCTCACCGGAAAGAATACGCAGAAGAGTCGATTTACCATGGCCATTTCTCCCTATTAAGGCGACTTTTTCATTAGGGTAAATGGTGAAATTTAAATCGGTAATGAGCTCTTTGGCGCCGATATGCTTGAATAAATTTGCTATTTTAAGTAACATATGATGTGATTAACCTTTTAATTGTATATTTTCTTGCATATTTGAGCAAGATTGTATATACTGCTAATCCTTTATGACCGAACTAGATTCTCTAATTGGCGATGCGACCTATGATGTTCACAACGGTCATTTTACCGATCGTCCAAAAATAGCCCACCCGGAAACGCGGAAAAATCGGCGAAGTAGAAGGCTCCCTACTGAAGTACCTAAAATTCGTAGATGTCTGCGTAGAAAAAACCGTATGTTACATTGGACGGAACGTAAAATGTATCGTGAAGTACAAACGTCTATGCGAAAAGTTTCCTAGCTATTGAGAATCCACGATTGGTACAGTATAATCTATAGATGAATAGCCAAGACTTCGCTCAATATGAACCAGTACCGTATTTACTTGAAAAAGCAGAGAAAACGGAGATTCCCTTAATCTATTTAAATAAAAAACCAAAAATCAATCCAGAGCTTCCTTTGGTGTTTATTCTTATTGGTCCATCTGGGAGTGGTAAGGATACGATTAGTGACTCGCTGTATTCTGAAGGGGCTGTTGTTCGTGCAACGACTGCAACTAGTCGACCTCGGCGTGTGGAAGAAGATGAGCCTGAAGAACGACACGTATGGATGCGTAGTAAACGAGAAGATGAAACGGTTGAAGTGTACGATGCAAATTTAATTAAAGAATATACTCTGATTGAATATGATCGTCATTTTGGTAACTTATATGGATTGCCGCTTGCTAGTTTAGAGAAAGCGATGCAAAGCGGTACTCCGCTAATTCGCACTGAGCCTCGGGGAGCTAAAACAATTTATACCTTCCTGGAGGGTAAAGCAAATTGTATTGTTGTGTTTATTGTACCTGAAAGTTTTGAACAAGTTTGGTCGCGTGCCCTTAATAGGGTGAACTTTGAGGAACGAAAAGAGAAAGCGGTTCTTGAAGTAAAAGAAGCTCCAGAGATTTCTCACTTTTATTTATTTAATCCTGAGGTGTTTAATGGTAGTGCAGGCTTACCTCAAGCCCAGCATGCTTTGATACAGTTAATTCGTTCTTACGCTCATTGATTTCTCTTCAGTTTGACATGATATACTCTGAGAATGAATACAAAGAAACAATTGGTTCTCATTGATGGTAATGCACTTTTGCATCGTGCCTTCCATGCGTATCCTCTTTTGACGACTTCAAAAGGTGAACAAGTTAATGCAGTTTTTGGTTTTAGCGTAATGCTTATTCAAGTTCTTGAGCGTTTTAAACCTGAATATATCTGCGTAACCTTTGATCAAAAAGGTCCAACATTTCGGCATCAGGAATTCACTCAATATAAGGCGCAGCGAAAACCAATGGATGATGGTTTGGCTTCACAATTTGAGCGCACATATGAAGTAGTAAGGGCTTTTAATATACCAATATTTGCTATTCCTGGGTATGAAGCTGATGATTTAATCGGAACTATTGCAACCTGGGCAAAGTCATCTACAGACGTTGATGAGGTTATTATTGTAACCGGAGACCGCGACCTGTTGCAGTTACTTGATGATAAAGTAAAAGCGTTTATGCCTGGTAAAACGTTTAGCGAAGGAAGTATTGTTGATATTGTAGGATTTGCTGCAAAATATAACTTCAGTGAACCAAGGCAACTAATAGATTTCAAGGCCTTGCGTGGAGATGCTTCAGATAATATCCCCGGAGTTCATGGAATAGGGGAGGTTGGAGCAACTAAGTTGATTCAAAAATATGGGTCTTTGGAAAATATTTATGCCCACATTGAAGAAATTGACTCTAAGACTAAAATTAAATTAGTGGAAAGCGCGGAGATTGCGGCACTCTCCAAAAAGCTTGCCACCATTGATACCAATGTACCGTTACAATTTGAGTTAAAAGGATGTAAAACTGAAGACTATGATAGTCGCGCGGTACGGGTGCTTTTTGAAGAATTGCAGTTTAAATCTTTATTGAAAAAATTTTCTGATCCTGAAACTAAAACAGAAGAGCAGCCTCCTAAAAAGATTACTAAAACAAAAGGGCAACTTTCTTTTGATGACTCTATTGAAGAAGAGATGCTTGATGAAAAAGCGCGAGTTGAGAAATTTTTAACAGGCCAGCCACAGCATGTTATTGATTTGGATTTATCCATGATTGATGTACTGACGCGAATGCGGGAGAAGGGAATTCTTGTGGATAAAGAGGTCCTGGAAAACCTTAGTACGGATTTTGCAGGTAAACTTGAAAAAATTATAGCTGAAATATATGAAGCTGCCGGCCATGAATTTAACCTAAACTCTCCCAAACAACTTGCTGAGGTGTTATTTGACCAACTAAATTTGCCGGTTGTTAAACACACTAAAACAGGACGATCAACGGATGAAGAAGTGCTTAAGGAGTTGGCAATTGCCAGCCCTGTTGCTGAGAAAATTTTAGAATATCGCGAATTGTATAAATTAAAATCAACATATGTCGATGCATTACCTAAATATATTAAAGAGGATGGTCGCATTCATTCAACGCTTTCACTTGATGTTGCGGCGACTGGCAGACTTTCTTCATCTGATCCTAATTTGCAAAATATACCTATTCGGAGCCAGTGGGGTTTGGCAATACGCCGCGCTTTTGTTGCAGCCAAAGGATATACGCTAATTTCGGCTGATTACTCACAAATTGAATTACGCATTCTTGCTCATCTTTCGGGAGATGAAGCAATGCAGTCGATTTTTGCGGAAAATCGTGACATTCATGCCAGCACCGCTGCACTTATTTTTAATGTTCCTCTTGATCAAGTTTCTAAAGATCAGCGCAGAAGTGCTAAGACTATTAATTTCGGATTGATGTACGGTATGGGTGCGCATGCTTTATCTCGAGATTTAAAAATAACTTTTAGTCAGGCCCAATTGTTTATTAAAGCTTATTTCGAAGCTTTTCCCAAAGTAAAAGAATGGGTTGATAAAGTTTTATCTGAAGGCAAAGAGAATGGGTATGTCGAGACAATCTTAGGGAGAAAACGATTCCTTCCTGAACTTAAATCTCCGGATAAACGATTACAGTCGGCTGGTCAGCGAATGGCTATTAATATGCCTGCACAAGGCACGCAAGCCGAGATGATAAAACTTGCAATGGTTGATATTGATACGGAAATACGCAATCTGCCTGCCTCGCGAAAAGATGAAATCGGAATGCTTTTACAGATTCATGACGAACTAATATTTGAAGTAAAAGAAGGTGCTGAAAAAGTCTGGATTCCAATTATTCGAGAAAAAATGCTCACAGCATTACCGCTTTCTGTTCCAATTGAAGTAGGGGTTAATAAGGGCAGTAGTTGGGGTGAGATGAAAGAAGTTTCTGACTAGATTTACCCAACCCAGATATTGTTTGTAAAGCACCCAATAAAGATTAACTGGACAACTAAAAAAAGCATACAAATTCCGTAGAATATAACGTTTTTCTTAACTATTAAAGGAAAAACTATAAAAACAGGGAAAGCGGATAGCACAAACCGTGTCATACTCATTATGTTCCCTGTTGCTAAAGGAATAAGTAGTACCCCAAATGTATATAGTGCATATCTTGGTCCTAGGTTTTTGTAAACCGTTATTCCCAAAAATAGAAATGAGATTGACACAATCCAATCAACCGCCAGTATGGGGGTGTTGCGGATTTGAGCGTTGTATATGAATTCATGCGGGTAGGTTATTAGTTGTTTAAAAGGTATGTTGAGTCGAGGGTATGCGTTATTGATGGTCCATTGCTGCTGTGCTTGGAAAAATATTAGTGGTGTTTTACTTGTATACGCTAAAAAGGCTGCATAGATAATAAAACCGGTCAGTGCAACTAAAAAATAAATAGTTTTAGTTTGCAACGATTTTTTTAGGAAGCTATATTGTAAAGCGATAATACACCCTATGATGCGAGTTGCGGATGAAAATCCAGCGCAAAGGGCGGATAACAGATAGGATTTTTTCTCGTAAAGATAATATGAGAGTAGAGAGAACGTTAAAAAAAGTCCTTCACTATACAAGGAATTTAAGAAAAAAGCTGAAGGGAAGGCCATGAAAACTATAATTGACTTTTTTGCAACCGCTTGGGTGGTAATTTTTTTTGCAAGGGCATAGAGGAGTACAACGGAAGCAAGCGAAAAGATGTTAACTAAAAAGAATCCAGCAACATCCAAAGGAATGTGCATATACGTCACTAGTTTCATAAGCAGCGATAATAACGGAAAGAATGCCTGGTTGGGGAATTCATACCCTTTCCAGGCAATTTGGAGATAAAAGACTGAGTCCCATCGAGAAACCCAGGAAAGATAGAGTCTTTGAGAAAAGCTTTGGGTAAGCGGGGTACTATAAAAAAGTGGTTCGATGAAGGAGAGGAAAATAGTTTGGATTAATCGCCATACTATATATACAGTGAACGGAAATATCAACTTAGTACGCATGTACACAATTATAGCGCATAGTGTCGGGAAAGTGTCTCTGCAATTGCTTCAACTTCATTTTGAGGATTAACATAATAAATGTTTGACTTATTTGCATTCTGCATCAGCCAGGTAGATATGATCATCAGATCGTCAATGTTTTCTTTAGTTATCTTTATTTCAGTCTTATCTTGGTAAACAGTATTGAGTGAATCAATCCACATCCGTTTATTTTCTTCATTTTTCTTACCTTGATAATGGATGTATTCTTTTTGATTAAGTGTCGTTTCGAGATATTCGTCATCCAAAAAATAAGGCTCGTTTTTTTGTAAATAAGAATATTTAAAGGCAGCCAAGTTGTCTTTAACAAAATTTTGTTCTTGATTTGTTTTTTTGATTGAAGTGGCGAGTAGCTTCGCATGAACTATACCGTTTTTAATACAGAAAATCTCTTTTGACTTTTTATCCAGTCCATCCTCGATAATAATTACATTGTTTTCTTTTACAGACTTGGTAATTCTTTGTTGTTTGGCAAGGATTCGTTCGAGGGCAATAAAATTATCCCGAAGTTCAGCGGCTTTCTCAAACTCGAGTAATTCACTTGACTCATCTATTTGTGCCTGGAGTTTGTTTAAGATTATTTGCTCATTTCCAGAAAGAAACGCTTTAGCTTTTTCTATTATTTGTGCGTATTCTTGTTGAGACATTTTGCCGCCACAAACGCCTGGACATTCGCCCATCTCGTAATAGAGACAAAGCTTCATGTTTTCTGGTTTTTTAGGATTAATTTTCTCTTTACAAGGACGTAAATTAAATGCTTTGTGAAGGTTCGCAATTGTTTGTTGTAATGCGCTTGAGGATTTGAATGGGCCATAGTATGTAGCACCGTCAGCCTTAAGTTCTCGTACGGCGTAAATACGAGGAAATGCTTCATTGGAGATTTTAAGGAATGGGTAGGCTTTATAATCCCGTATCATTTTATTGAAAACTGGTAAGTGCTCTTTAATTTTTTTTGACTCTAGGAGCAAGGCAGAAAGCTCAGAACCAGTGGGAATATATTCAATTTTTTCTACAGTTTGTACTAGTTTTTCTAATTTTTTAGTTTTGTGGCTGTTATAAAAATAAGATCGTACACGTTTTTGGAGACATTTAGATTTACCTACATATATGATTTGATTGTCATTATCTCTCATGAAATAAACACCGGGAGAAAATGGTAAGAGATCAATCTGATTTTTAATTTGTTGATATTTTTTTGCTTCAGGAGGGGTAGTAAGTTCCTGAAGTGATCCAAAAATCTTTTTTCCACTTTCGATGAGCATATCAAACATGTTAAGTAAACTCTTTCCTGTTGCGATAGCGTCGTCGAGTGCTCGATGCCTATTTGGAATCTCGATATGAAAATGCCGTGCGAGATCATCGAGGGTGTGATGGTGTAGCTGAGGAATAAGTTTTCTTGAAAGTTGTACCGTACAGATTTTGGGAGAGGCGAATTCGAATCCTGCTAAGCGTAAATTTTTTTGCAAAAAGTTGTAATCGAAGGCTGCATTGTGTGCAACAAAAACAGTATCCTGAATCATTGGTAAAATTGTCGGTGCGATATCTGGCAGCAGTGGGGCGAATTCAACATCACTGTTTCGTATCCCGGTCATTTGAGAGATAAATGGAGGTATTGTCTCACCTGGATTTAAGAAGGTTTGGTATGTATCTACAATTTCACTATTGAGAATTTTTACTATGCCAATTTCAATGATTTGACTTACACCAGGCTTTGTGCCGGTCGTTTCGAGATCGACTACACTATACGAAAGATCGCGGAGTGGTGTGTTATAAAGAGTTTCTTGTGTCATTGATGAAATACGTTGGGCAGAATTCATGACGTGTCTTACTATACGAATTTTTTTATACGAAGTCAACCCGAAGATGTTTATTTTTCTTCATCAATTGCGTTAGAATTTTTGAAAAATTGCATTAGTGAAACGTTTGCGAATAATCCGAGCCCTGTACCAAGTAACCAACCACCAATAACGTCACTCATCCAATGTTCACCGATATACACTTTAGTAAATCCAACAATAAAGGTAAAAGAAAGTAATACAGAGAAAATACTGATAAATGATGCAATGCGAGCAAAGTCTACTATTTCAAATGAAACGGTATTTTCGCGCGCGAGAACAAATCCAAACGGTAAATTCAATTTAAAATCTGAAATAGCTTTTTTAGTATGTCTTTTAACATAACTTACTAAATTTTCAAAGAAATAGGGTATCCAGATAAATACAAGAAATGCTGACCTGGCTGCATGTCCTGAAGGATACGATGCCTCTTGGCGAATATAATATTTTGGAAGATCAAGATGTTGAAACCGAAGGGTCATGAACTGCGGTGGTGGTGGGTGGTGCAGCATAAATTTTCCCAGTAATTCAACCCCGAGAATGAAAAGAAATAACAGGCCAATTGTCCAAAAGTGTTTGCGTTGCATAAGCATGGATATAAAAACGGCTATTGACATTACCTGCCAACTACCTAATGTTACAAATTGAATTAAATATGGTTTAAGTCGCTCTGGCATATGGTCCTGGATGCGAACTGTTGTATCAAAATCAAAGTTGGTAGTTTTATCGTATTTTGCGGCGATTGTTAAAAAGAAAAATCCAGCCAGTAATAGCAGTGAGATGCCTAAGATGATAAAATTCAGTTGCTTATTATTTTTAAGCATACTTAACATTATAACAAACTATGAGAATAGCTTTAGTACATGATTATTTGCGAGAGTATGGTGGTGGGGAACGGGTTCTTGAAGCATTGCATGAAATGTTTCCTGATGCACCTGTTTACACTTCCTACTATTTTGCGGAAACCATGCCCGAAAATTTTAAAAAATGGGATATACGAACCTCGTCGATGCAAGGCTGGTGGAATATTCGGAAGCGATTTTTGTGGTATACGTATGCAGTTCCTTGGGTGTTTGAACAATTTGATTTTAAAGAGTTTGATTTGCTGATCTCTTCATCTTCATTTGCTGCAAAAGGTATCCTTACCAACCCTGGACAGATTCATATAGATTATTGCCATACACCTACTCGATTTATTTGGGGATTGAATCGAACCTCAAACAGAAAGTTTATTCACTCCTTGCTTGCACCGGTGGATACCTTTTTACGTCAATGGGATTTTGCCGCGGCTCAGAGAGTGGATTATTTCATCGCTAATTCAAAAGTAGTACAACAGAGAATTAAGCTATTTTACAAGAGAGATTCGGAAGTGATTTACCCGCCTGTAGTAGCGCCTACAAATATACCTGGCCAGGGAAGTACAGAAAAGTTCTTCTTAGTAGTAAGTCGTTTGGAGAGACTCAAAAATGTTGAAGTGATTATTCGGGCATTTAATACGTTAGGCTTGCCTTTGAAGGTCGTAGGGACTGGATCTCAGAAAGAATATCTTTCTTCCATTGTTGGATCCAATGTTGAAATGCTGGGTTATGTTGATGATGAAGCAAGGAATAAGCTTTACGCATCGTGTAGGGCACTGGTAGTTGCAACTGAAAATGAGGATTTTGGGATGACAATTCCTGAAGTACAAAGTTTTGGACGACCCGTTATTGCGTTGCGAAGTGGGGGGTATGTAGAATCGATTGTTGAACATAAAACAGGAGTGTTTTTTGATCATCCTATTGAAACCTCAATACAAGATGCGGTAGAAAATTTTCAGAAACAATCATTTAATGCGGAAGCAATACGTGCTCATTCTCAGCAATTTTCAAAAGCAGTCTTTATGCAGAAAATGAAAGATTTTATTGAAAGGGTTTCTTTAGAGAATAAAAAATAAAGAGCCATGTTCTTTTGATTTGTGCTCCTCGTCTGCGCCAAAATCCTGGGAAGTAAATGATATTCAATAAGATGAGCGAGATGATCATTATTGCTTCATAGGAAATACGAGCATAGTAATCATCTTGGAGTTTTAACCAGAGCGCAAATTCATCAAATGTTAATCCTAAACCAATTCCATAAAATATTGCTAATCGGCGGTGAATAACTGGTCGTAGATCGTATAAAGCAATAAATCCGACAATTCCTAAAATGCCGATACCCCAGTTCAAATGATGAACATGCACTCCCTTAATATATACATGTTCAATGAGGAACGTTACTTCGAGGATATCGTTACTGGTGATGTATACATAGGTTCTGGCGATAACAAATGTGATGAGAAAAGATAAAAAAACAATAAAGGGAACTTCTTCAAGTCTTGACAGAAATAGGTTTCGGAGTATCTTTTTTATTCGGTTCTCTTTGCGGTTTAACCACATCTTTTTGAGCCTACTCATAGCTTTTGTAAAAACCTTTCAAGAATCACGACAGCAGCTGCTGAATCGTCCTTGCGTCTTTTTTTCTGTACTATCCCACTGAGAATCATAGATTCCATTGCTTCGTTAGTAGAAAATGATTCGTCTTCAAATTTGACCTGGCAATTAAATACTTCCTTAAGTTCCTTACCAAAATGTTTAATTTCTGTGTCAAGAGGAGAATTAGGTAACCCAAGTACAATAGTATCTATTGGTTGGGAGAGTCGTTCTTTTAGCTGTTGAATGCGCGAAGGGGAGTTTACAATGGAATGCAATCCTGAAGCAGTAATTCCTTCCGAGATCGCGAGTCCTATCTTTTTCTTTCCGTAGTCAATGCCGAGGTACATAGTAGCTTTATTTTTTATCTCCATCGTCCCAAATGACGGGAGTTGTGAGTATTTTTTCTATCACATCGTATAAAGTTATATATTCAAGCTTTTTATCTATTAAACCATATTCAATATTTAGATAAGAAAGTATTTCGCGTGCCTTTTGAGCATAATCTTTAGAATTGTTTCGCATAGCATAGGCTATTGTGAGGTACGTTAAAAACTCAGCAAGATGACCTTCTCTATTATAATAGTATAGCGTGCGAGCGATATGTCCGAGTTCGATATTCGGGGTTTGATAGGCAGATTTTAATTCTTTTCGAATCCAATATGCACGCGACTCAAAAATTCCTGAATCAATAGTTGTTTCGAGCCAGAGTTTATCACGTTCGTCCTGCTTATCTGTAAGCAGGTCCCCTATAAATAAATGACAAATATCCAATACTGTCTTTTTAAGTTTAGCTATTTCGATATCGGAGAGAGTATTTGTGACTGACATGGATATACGATATCAAAGAAAATATTGATAGTAAAGCAGGGTCCGGGGTTCTTCGCGCAAGTTTATAGTAAAATACTTTAAGGTAACTCTGTCGTTTCACTCCAGAGTCAATTCCCCACAATCTAAAGTATCGCGGTTGGGGAATTGAGGTGCGGGCCGGATTCGAACCGGCGATTTTACGGTTTTGCAAACCGTTGCAATTGGCCACTCTGCCACCGCACCATGTAACAAGGAATATATCATATTGGCCAATTTAGTTCAAAGCATGTGTTCGCACTCTTTCATGGCGACTGCAAACATGGTATACTTTTTATATTCGATTACAAATAATTAGGATTCGGGAGAGACCTTATGCCACAACAAAATGATATTCAAAAAGATAAACCTCCAGGCGGTCGCTGGAAGGGGTTTTTACTTTACTCTGTTTTTGCTTTGATCAGCTTGCTTATCATCTTTGCTCTTGTTAATCCGGTACCAAGTGGAACAGAATTACCTCTTTCTACAGTACTTAGTGATTTGAAATCAGATAAAGTTAAAAACCTCGTTGTCGATGGGAATAAAATTACCGTTAAATATAAAGATGACTCAGAAAAAATAACGTATAAAGATAACGATAGTTTTACACGAATACTCGAAAGTTCAGGACTTGACCCCAAAACGGTACCTTTTAAAATTAAAGACTCTTCATTTGGTGATGCGTGGATTGGATTGTTAACTACGGTTCTTCCCATGCTCCTTATTGTGGGGTTTTTCTTTGTGATCTTTCGCCAGGCTCGAGAGTCGCAGGGTTCTTTGTTCTCATTTGGACAGTCGCGAGCTAAATTATTTAATAAAGATCAACCACGAACCAAATTTTCTGATGTTGCTGGTGTTGATGAAGCAAAAGCAGAACTTGAAGAAGTTGTTGAATTTCTAAAAGTTCCTGAAAAGTTTCATGCACTTGGTGCGCGTACTCCTAAGGGCGTATTGCTTGTTGGCCCTGCCGGTGTAGGTAAAACGTTACTTGCAAAAGCTGTGGCTGGAGAAGCCAATGTTGCATTCTTCTCAGTTGCTGGCTCCGAATTTATGGAAATGCTTGTTGGTGTTGGTGCTTCTCGGGTGCGTGATTTATTCGCGACAGCTAAAAAAAATGGCCCCGCGATTATTTTTATTGATGAAATTGATGCAATTGGACGACAGCGTGGAAATGGGTTTTCTGGTGGGCATGACGAGCGTGAACAAACATTAAATCAAATTTTAGTTGAGATGGATGGGTTTGCTGTTAATGACAATGTGATTGTTTTGGCTGCAACAAACCGACCAGATATGTTGGATAAAGCGTTACTTCGCCCCGGACGCTTTGACCGAATTGTTCATTTAGATTTACCTGATATTAATGGACGAAAAGAACTGATAAGGATTCATAGCCGGGGCAAGTCGATGGCTAAGGATATTGATTTCGATCGAATAGCTCGTCGTACCGTAGGTTTTAGTGGAGCTGATGTTGAAAATATGCTTAACGAGGCTGCAATACTCGCTGCACGTCAGAATAAGAAAATCATTGACATTCATGATATTGAAAATGCTGCTTTAAAGGTAAAACTTGGACCAGAGCGAAAGAGAATGCAATCTGAGGAAGACCGTCGAATGACGGCATATCATGAAGCTGGACACGCAGTGGTTATGTGGGCTATGGAACACTTAGATCCAGTCAACCGTATTTCAATTGTCTCTCGTGGTATGGCTCTTGGTTTTACTACTGCTACTCCAGAGCAAGACCGCTATAATGATACACGAACGCGCTTGTATGAGCTTATTGCTGGAATGTTGGGTGGACGCGCTGCTGAGAAGCTGGTTTACAATGAGTTAACAATTGGTGCGTCTAATGATTTAGAAAAAGCAAATGGTTTAGCACGAGATATGGTTACTATTTATGGTATGAGTGAACTGGGACCAATCTCTACTGAGAAGCGTGGATCATATGGGTACGATGATGTTAAAGAGTACTACTCAAATGATTTAATGTCTAAAATTGATGATCAAGTACAGAAAATTCTACAGAAATCTTCCGATATGGCAGATGAGGCACTTTCAACATATCGTAAGGGATTGGAAGCGGTTACTGATGCATTGATGAAAGAGGAAACTATTGATGCAGATCGTTTCAGAGATATTATGGCCAGCGTTACAGGGATTGTCCGTGGTGGTGAAATGAAGCAAGTCTCGAGTGAACCAGAGATCCTTGTTGAATCAGCAGTATAAAATAGCAACGTCTTTATTTAAAAGGCCTCGTTTATTCGAGGCCTTTTTTGGTACTCGTATTGCTATCTTAAAATAGAAATTATACCATTAGCATATGAAAGTTCTTTATGTTGCAACGGAACAAACACCTTTTTCTACTGTGGGAGGACTTGGTAGGGTCGCGTATTTTCTTCCCAAAGAGTTACAAAAACTGGATATTGATGTTCGCGTGATCATGCCTAAATATGGCAAGATTGATGAGCAAAAAGCTCATATGGAGACAGTATTGCATGGACTGCATGTTCCCACTCAAGAAGGGTTCAATGATCTTATTTGTAATGTAAAAATGAGCCAATCTGAAAATCGAATTACGTATTTTCTTGAGAATCAGGAATATTATGAGCTTCGTGCTAATGAGTATGGGTATTTTGATGATCCAATGCGATTTACGCTGCTTTGCCGTGGAGCGTTGGAATTCCTATTACATTCGCAAAACGACTGGATTCCTGATGTTATTCACAGCAACGACTGGCAAACAGCGTTAATTTCGCAAATGTTATCGCAGCATTATGCTCAAGAACCTCGGTTAGCTCATACCGTTACTCTATACACAATTCATAATCTTGCATACCAGGGAATGTACGACTATCGCTTTGTGTCAGATTTAGATTTTGATGACGGAAAAAGTGATATTCCAAGGTTTTACGATCCACGTTTATCGAAAATTAATATGATGCGTCGTGGCATTATGTATTCGGATATTGTAAATACGGTTTCACCGACCTATGCTTCGGAGATTCTGACGGAAGAATATGGGGCAGGGCTAGAACGACTGTTGCAGGAGCTGAGAACTAAATTGTTTGGTATTTTAAATGGGATTGATTACGAAGAATTTAACTCGGTGACCGATAAACTGGTGGTCGAAAATTTTGACGCCTTTTCCACTGAAAAAAGAAAAATTAACAAGTGTGCGCTGCAGAAAGAATTTCAATTACCCGAGGATGAAGATATACCAATATTAAGTATTTCCAACAGACTAGATAGTCAAAAAGGTATCGATCTTGTTACTGAAATAATTGAACCCATTCTTGAAGAATATGCGCCGGTACAATTTATCGTAAATGGTGGCGGAGATAATCGTTTTAGAGAATTTTTTGCAAAGCTTGCTAAAAAATATCCCTATCAGGTTGGGGTAAACTTGAATCCTAATTTTACTTTGCCTCGTCATATTTTTTCGGGGGCTGACGTGATTTTATTGCCTTCGCGTTTTGAACCATGTGGAATGACACAGATGGAAGCAATGCGTTATGGTTGTATTCCGCTTGTTCGTAATACAGGAGGCCTTGCCGATACTGTTGCTGATTATGATCCGGTTACGGGTGAAGGAACTGGTTTTGTTTTTAACAACTATGAATCATTTGCGTTATTTGGATCAATTGTACGGGCACTCGAAACGTATAAACATAAGGATGAGTGGAGCAGATTAGTACAGCGAGTAATGGCTCAGGATTTCTCTTGGACAAAATCAGCACAAGAATATAAAAAGTTATATGAACGCGCGATTGAACTTCGTCGTCAAACTTCTCAGGCGAAAAGTCATTTTGGAATTAGATAATTATGAAAGTACTGTTTGTAGCATCAGAGTGTACGCCCTTTGCAAAAGTAGGTGGATTGGGAGATGTAATAGGTGCTCTACCTCAAGCATTGGTAGCTGAAGGTATTGAAGCGTCAGTTATATTGCCCTTATATAAAAACCTTTTGAATACTCAGACAGAGCTTGTTTTAATGCATGGACAACATACTTTTGAGGTATACTTTGAAGGAAAGAGTTCAGTTTGCGAATTGCATAAAACAACATTTCATAACTCTCCCATAGTACTGTATTTAGTTAAGAACGAAGAATATTTATCTAATGGCGGTATTTATCTTTCTGATGACGCGATGGTTGTTGGGAACGATGAGCCCCGACGATTTATGTTTTTCTGTCGAGCTGTACATCGTTTATTGCAAAGCGGTGTGCTACAAGCAGAAGTAGTACATTCTCACGACTGGCATACTTCATTTCTTCTTAAGTTGATTCATCAGGATTTAGACTTAAAACATATCCGTACTGTTCTGTCTGTACACAACCTTGCTAATAAAGGTACAGTTTCGGATGATGTTTTGAATAAGGAAATTGATGGTACCGTAAACACGCATAGGTTGATGGCTGTAGGCGTAGATGCTGCTGATGCTATAGTCCCGGTATCGAAAAATTATGCTAAGGAGTTACTCCGAGGCGAATTTTGCGATGGGTTGGAATATGTAGTTGAAGAGAATTGTAAAAAATTCACTGGTATAACTAATGGAATTGATACCTTATATTTTGACCCAAGTAAAGATCCTTTCTTGGTTCATACTTACTCCGCTCGTGACTGGGAAGAAGGAAAACTGCATGCAAAAACTGAATTATTTAAAAAAGAAGGGTGGAGCGATACTGACCCTCATTCGGTTTTACTTTTTGGATTTGTCGGTCGGATTGCCTTGCAAAAGAATATTGGACTGATAGTCGATTCTCTTTCTAGTCTTTCAAATCATGCTCTTCGTTTCATATTCTTGGGAGTTGGTGAAAAAGAACTTACGCACCGTCTGCATGCGCTTGCATTGAAACACAATAATCGTATAAAGTTTATTAATCGATTTGATGAATCCTATGCTCGACTAATTTATGCGGGGAGCGATGTATTTTTAGTGCCATCTTTGTATGAGCCATGTGGGCTTACTCAAATGATCGCAATGCGTTATGGCGCTTTACCGATAGGGAGAAGTGTTGGCGGTCTTGTTGATACTATCGATGATAGTGACGAGTCGCAAAATGGTTTCTTATTTGAAGAGTCGACCCCTACTGAATTTCAAGATGTTTTGAACTATGTTTTTGATGAATGGCATGATAAACCAGATTACTGGCATAAATTGGTAATTAATGCCATGACGAGAGATTTTTCCTGGGGGAATGCTGCAAAGGAATATATTAAGATATATAAAAATATGAAGTGATCTATTCTACTGATTGAACTCCGCGAACTTTTTGGAGTCGGCTATACAATAATAGCCGTTGACTATCACTTTCAAGACCTACTACAAACTGAATCTTTAAAATGCCGTCGTGAGCAGGTAACTGTTCAAGTTGTTCTATTGCAACCCTAATATCAGATACGGCTTTAGTGATATCGCGCAGAGCCCCTTCGCGATAAATCATTTCAACTTTCATTCTTTGGGCTTTGACCATGCCTTCTGGTAATGTCCAGGTGACAGGAATTTGTTTCTCTTTATGTATTATATTCGTTACGTTTGGACATACTGCGCTATGGACTGAAACTACTTGCGTTTGTGTTACAAAGCCAACTATTTCTTCGCCTGGTAGAGGATTACAACATTTAGCAAGCCGGGTTGCAACACCTTTGAGACCATGTACTACAACCGCTGCTTTTTGTGTAACTGGTTTTTTTGTCCATCTGTTTTTAAGTGCTGTTTGAACTTTTCCGACAAGCGTCATGGGGTTGAGTAGTGATTCGCTGGGAGCTGTTTGTGGGAAATTATCTACTCGTTTAGGTCCATGATTGGGCGATTCCTCGATATCTTCTATAAGTTCTTTTTCTTGTACTTGCTCATATGAGTTGGTAGCTTTCTGAATGTGCTTTCGAGCGTTATTGGTGATTGCGAATTGTAACCAATCTGATGAGGGAGCTTTCTTTTCTTTAGCTGTTAAGATTTCAACTATTTCGCCGTTTCTTAATTGGTAATTAAGTGGAACGATATGATTATCTACTTTTGCACCGACTGTTTTATTGCCTATTTCGGAATGGATCGAATAGGCGAAATCGATCGGAGTCGCGCCTAGAGGGAGGTCTTTAACATCGCCTTTGGGGGTGTAAACGAAAATACGATCTTTAAAAAGGTCGTGCTTTAAGCCTTTAAGAAAACCCTCACTGTTGGGTGCTTCTTTCTGCCAACGTGTTAACTCTTGAATCCACTCGAGTTGTTCTTTAGAGGCTTTAAATCCTTCTTCCATTTCTTTATCGGTTACACCTTTTTTAGATTTCGATTGTTCATAAATAATATGTGAGGCGATACCATATTCTGCTTGTTCGTGCATTATTTTTGTCCGAATCTGCACTTCCATTACTCGCCCTTTTTCCACAAATACTTTGGTGTGCAAACTCCGATACCCATTGGCTTTAGGGACTGCAATGTAATCGCTGACTCGCCCGGCAAGCGGAGTCCAGATCTGATGGACTAAGCCGAGTACAACATAGCAGTTCTCAATACTTTCGTCTTGGAGAATAATGCGTACAGCTATCAGATCGGGAATTTTGGATAAATCATAATTAAATTCCGGTCGCTGCAATTTTTTCCATAACGAGTACATGTGTTTCGCGCGGCCTTCAACATTGGCGTTAATTTTTTCTGTTGCGAGGGCATCAATTAATTTTCGCTTAACTACGGAGATATACCGATCACCTTCTTTAAAAAGAACACGGGTCTGCTCTTTTAACTGTTCATACTCTTTTGGATACACCCACTGGAAAGCGAGATCTTCAAGTTCGCCGCGTATTTGACCCATTCCTAAGCGAGAGGCGAGGGGGGCATAAATTTCGAGTGTTTCTTTGGATTTTCTAATTCGTTTTTCTGGTGGCATGTATTTCATGGTGCGCATGTTATGCAATCGATCGGCGAGCTTAATCATGACTACGCGAATATCTTTAGCCATGGCAAGAAACATTTTGCGCAGGTTTTCGACTAAATAATCCTGTTTATCATCGGATATAAATTTAAGTAATCCTAAATTGGTCTCGCCTTGTACGAGAGAAGCAACGTCTGCTCCAAATGCCAATTCAATTTCCTCGATTGGGACTTGGGTATCTTCTACGACATCGTGAAGCAGTGCTGCAATGATTGAAGCATCATCAAGTCCCATTTCGGCAACGATTAACGCTACTGCAGCAGGATGAATAAAAAACGGTTCACCTGATTTTCTTTTTTGTCCCTCGTGAGATTTTGCCGCATATTCGTATGCGCGTTTAATATTGGCTGGGTCTACTTTTTTTCTTTTTTTCTTAGCTGTTTCAATGATTTCCTGTGCAGTGATCATAGGATAATTATACCCTGCAAGAGCAATAGGTTATAGATATCAATTAACCTATAATAATCTATTCAGGACAATAGCTAGGTCGAGTTGGATATCCTAATATTTTAAATCTCTTACTTTTAACTGCACTGTTTTTTTACCGTTCCATTCGTTGATATCAATATGATACGCAAGATCGATTGGTAACCCGGGGCGAATTTGTGGTGAGTACGATCCAAAGCCAAACGCAATTGCTTCAAGCGGTTTATTCCCTGATTCTTGTTGGGTTACTTTTAATTTTAAATGTTTATTTTCTAATCCCAATGTTCTTACTTCTATGACGTTTACTTTTTCCGTTGAGAATAATGGTTCTTCGGCATTAATTCCAAACGGCTTTAATTCTTGGATTGCAGAATGGAGTTGCTCGGAAATGTGTTGAAGTGGTAGATTACAATCAATATCCAAGCTTGGATCAGTCATATCTTGAGTTATTCTGTGACTGGCAAATATGCGCATGCTTTCTGTAAAGCTTTTTAACGATCCTGGCGTTACCGAAAGCCCTGCAGCCATAGGATGTCCACCATAACTTAGCAGATGTTCGCTACTTTCAGTGATAGCATCGATAATATTGAAACCTCGGACAGAGCGTGCTGATGCTTTAAACATATTGGCATGATCGGCTGTTGATCCCCATACGATCGTTGGTTTGTAGTATTCTTCAACCATTCGTGAAGCAACGAGGCCAATTACACCCGGATTCCACTGTGGGCTTCCTAAAATTAAAATTTTATGATCTTGCTGTTCTTCGGCCTGTTTCCTTGCAGTATCAATGAGTGTTTGTGTTAAATCCTTCCTATCGTCATTAACCATGTTAACTTTTTGAATTAATTTATCAGCTTTTTGTTGGTTATTGGTACAAAGTAGGCGCAGCGAATCCATGGCGTGTTCAAGTCTTCCCATGGCGTTAATACGGGGGCCAATAATATATCCAATCTGATAGCATTGTGTATCCTTTAGATTAAAATTAGCTGACTTGGCTAAGGCTAGTAATCCTGGGCGGGTAGTTTTTCTCAATTGCGGTAGCCCATGAATGACCATTGTTCTTGCTTCGCCTTGCAAGGGTATTAAATCACAGACAATCCCGATGGTAGCTAGCTCCAGAAGCTTGAGAGCATCCGATTTAGGATCAGCAGGATCGTAGGATTCTGTTAACAAATTCTCAATAGATTCGCCAGTTATTTCAGCAAGTAACTGTACGGAAGTTTTCCAAGCAACACCTGCTCCGGAAATGCGGGAATCGTGGATAATAAGGCAATTTTCCGGAAGTAATTCTGGTTTATGGTGATGGTCGGTTACTATTACCTCAACTCCTTTTTCTTGCGCGTAGGCTATTTGTTTGCGACAGCTGATTCCTTGGTCCACAGTAATTATGAGGTCTGGTTTTTCGTTTTCCAGTAGACTGTCTATACCAATTATGGACATGCCATATCCTTCACGTTCGCGGTGGGGAATGTATGGTTTTGCCTTGGCTCCTAGTTTATACAATGTTTCCCACATTACGGCTGTTGCAGTTACACCATCGGCGTCATAATCACCATAAACAATAATCCTTTCTTTTTTTTCAATCGCTTCTTTTATCCTTAGGATAACTTTTCTCATATCGCCAATTTCAAAGTCGATATCGCTCAGGGAAGGGTTTAAGAATGTCTTGATAACAGAGTCATTGTTAAGCGCACGATTTTTATAAAGAACTTTGAGGATGTCTGAAATTGATGTTATTTGTAGTGGCTCTTTGTTTATTAGATTCCAAATCTTTTGTTTCATCTCTCTATTTATAGATCATTGAGTATAAAAGTCAACTTGTTTTTTAAAAATAACATGACTATTATTCTGTGTACTTAACAATTTTTAAGAAAGGACTCTCTCATGAACGCTTCTGACTCTCAAGAGATTCGAAATATTTTCCGTGAGGAAATGAATGTTGTTTTTAAGCCAATTCACTTTGGTTGAAATAGAAAACACTTTGGGTATCTATTCTGATATGTATAAAATTAATCGTGATACTAGTATGAATTTAGAAATGCGGTTAACACTGCTGGAAAAGCGTCGCTAATGATATACTTATAGCTGCTATGGCATCGGGGATTAGTGTTCCAAACTATATCATTTACATTCTAAAAGCGCTTTCAGAGGCAGGATTTGAAGGCTATATTGTGGGAGGTCCGGTTAGGGATATCCTAGTTGGCCGCGAGCCTAATGACTGGGATGTTACCACTAATGCAACTCCTGATGAGATTCAAAAAATCTTTCCCGAAAACTTTTATGATAATACGTTTGGTACGGTTGGTGTGGTACTTCGGGTAAAAGAGAATCAAGTGCTGTCGGAAAAAGATGATAGCGTTGATCCGATGGTTGTTCATGTAACTACGTTTCGCAGTGATGGGGAGTATTCTGATTTTCGTCGACCGGATTCAGTGGAGTGGGGCAAATCTATCGAAGATGATCTGCAACGACGCGACTTTACGATTAACGCTGTGGCTTTACGAATTGAACAGGATATTTATTCTCAACTTCCATTACTTTGGGAAGAAACGTTCTCTAAACTATTTCCTGGTGATTTTGTTCTTATTGATCCGTATGGTGGTTTAGTCGATCTACAAAAAAAATTAATTCGTGCGGTAGGGAGTCCTGTTGAACGATTCCAGGAAGATGCGTTGCGCATGCTACGGGCGGTTCGATTTTCCTGTCAGTTAGGCTTTGAAATTGAAGGGGAAACTAAAAATGCCATCAGTACAAAATGTGAGAATTTAACTCATATTTCGGGCGAACGAATTCGCGATGAATTTTTTAAGATTTTATCTTCGGATCGTCCGTATGAAGGAGTTCAATTGCTAGATCAGCTAGGATTGCTGCAGTTTATTTTTCCTGAATTAGTTGCGGGTCGGGGAATGGATCAACGAGGGCATCATATTTACGATATTTTCGAACATAGTCTACATGCTCTCAAGTTTTGCCCTTCACCAGATCCGATTGTCCGGCTCGCCGCTCTTTTACATGATATTGGAAAAGTGCCTACGCATGAGGTTCGTGATGGAATAAACACGTTTTATAACCATGATATTGTTGGTGGAAAAATGGTGCGTGAAATTGCGTATCGCTTGCATTTATCTAAAAAAGACCGGGAAAAATTATATACGCTAGTTCGATTCCATATGTTTAGTGTGGATACTATTCAAACTGATGCTGCAATTCGTCGATTTATAGTAAAAGTTGGTGCTGAAAATATTAATGATATGGTGGATTTGCGGATCGGTGATAGGCTAGGGAGTGGGACAAAAGATCCAGAAGGATGGAGACTTAAAGAGTTTAAAAAGCGCATTGAAACCTTGTTAATGCCAACATTTACAGTGAAAGATTTAGCCATTGATGGCCGTGATGTAATGCGAATATTAAATATTTTGCCGGGTCCAAAGGTTGGCGAAATCTTGAATGCTTTGTTTGACGAAGTACTTGATGACCCTGAGAAGAATACTACGACATACTTAGAGAAAAGAGCTCTCTCTTTTATCTGAGTAATTTTTGCATGATTTCATTTACACCTGATATTACTTGTGGGTTTGACAATAAATCTAGATAATCTTGAAGTTGTTTTCGGTCAATTAACCCTGAATATACTTTTGGCCTTCTGATAAGATTAAGCAAGAACTGGACTTCGGCTTTAATTCTTTCCCACTCAACTTGAAGTGGAGTCATGGCAATAGTAGGCTTGTTGGTACCTAAAATTCTTCTATGTGCACCGCTTCGCATCAGTTCCCCAAATTGAGGGTCATTTAATGTTCTAATTCGCTGACTTTTATCGACCTGGAGAATGTCCATTAAGTACGCGATGTAATGATCGTTGAATAAGCGAGTTATCAGTGGCTCGTGGTCTCCGTTTTGGAATAGTTTACGGACATAATATCCTTCATGGAAGAATTCTTTATTGTATTTTGTGTTTAGGTGGTCCTTAACAGTTAACACTTGTACCTCTATTGATTTTCCATCAATTATTAAATCAAATTGTATGACTTTGCGCTTGGAATTCGTAGCGCGGTTATGTGTATTCTCTGTATAACTGAAGAATATAGGTTCTCCTTCTTGTGGATCAGCCAAAAATCCCTCTTCGAATATGTTTTGTGTGTACCCGTGCTTGGAGTATGTAAATGAGTTATTTGACTTTCTTATACTGCTGACTAATTTGCTCATGAGGCTTGGAATGTCTGATTCATCTCTCACGATAAAACGTAATCCATTACTATCATCCGAAATTGCGCCGTTTTTGATTCCTCCTTTGGCGATGGCCCGAGGCATTTCTTTGTATCTACTGGTAACTTCCACCTGGATAATTTTTCCTTGAAAATTAACTTCACGGTAGGGCATTGCATGGCGCATTACAATGTGTCCTGGTTCTTGCGGTAGTGGCCCAGAGTCAGTCCAGTCAATGCATTCCCCTGAATGTAGGCTGTGCAGTGCATACACGTCTCTGTCGTGCAACTGGTCAGCTTTTGAATGGGTGTTTGGTCTGTGCCAAAATTCGGTGGCGTTTAGGATACCGTATAGCTCGTCCATGATTCCGTTTTGGTTTTCTGATGCGACAATTTCTCCAATCCCGTGTAGTGTTGTGACAAATTTTGTTTGAGCTTCACTGCGCGCTTTATATGTAAGATCTTGATCAAAAGCAATTCGCAATATTTGTCGAATGCCTCGAGATGCTTTTACTTCTTGCTGCCACTCGAGCGCTGCATGCAGATCACTGATTATGTCAATTGAGTTGTTTACATGAGTTAGGGCCTTCAATTGATTTTTTCTTGGAGCGCCGCTGGTTCTTATGTAGTCTGTAAATCTTACTTTTATTCCCTCGATTATGAGTAGTAACCTGTTCCTTTCTTGTTCTGCTAATTCTTCGGCGTGTTGTGCTGCCACTTTTTGATACGTATCCGTATGAGCGCGGGAGGTAGATTGGGGTAACTTAAATCTTTCTATTAAGAAGTTAGCAACTCTTGCTTCTTGGGCGTCGATTTCTGATTTATCTGTAGTTTTAAGTGCTCTTTCAATTTCTTGTAATCCTATTGGTGATTCAGCATCGCCGGATGCTATATATCTTACGATCTGCAGTAAGTCTTTTGCTGGTTCTTGTTCTGAATCTGGTGCTTCTTCTTGGAGTTGTCTATGCGTGTGGTCTGCTGTCTGCCTGCGTTGTGCTTCAAGTGCTTGAAAGGCGCCGTTATTGCCAATGAAGTTCCAGATATTAACGTCTGGATTAACTTGTTTTGGTAAAGATAATTTTTCAGTCATATATATCACTAACCATTAACTGAAAGACCCCCTCTTTTGGAGGGGGTCTTTTTAAAATTTTTAATTTAAATGGCTTTCGATTACCCCCTCAACTTATTCGTGTACAAGAGGCCACGAATAATGAACTCATTATTAAATGAGAGGTGTGCGTAATTGGAAAAACGTGTGCTTTTATTCATATAACAGACTATTTTTAACTTAATGCTATTGACTTGTCAAGTCTTAATTCGTTGGCGAGAAAGGTGTTAGCAGGTTTATAACTATTACTTAAATTAATACTTGGCAATAATTTAAACTTGATTTATAATTAAAGTTATAGGATATTGTACTAAATATTTCATTTTTGTCAAATCAATACTATAATCGTTTCTTATGCTTACCGAGACTGGTGCTATCACTGATCGACCGAGTGGATCGCTTACTGCAATTTTAAGGGGAACGTATTCTCGAGCAAAAGATATTCTTCAATATCAAAATACGCGGTTTAATAACGCAATCGAGCTTATAGGGCTAGATTATGAAGCGTTCAAAACTCGAAATAGATTGCGGTTTTTAGGTGATTACTTGCAAGCTGAAGATTATCCTCAACTAGCTGAAAAATATCGAATAGCTCCTGAATATGAATATATTCGTGTACTTCAGGAACGGGTGATGTACTACTACAAAGACCCTGATCATGTAAGTTTAATTTTGCGAGCAGCAGAATTTGGTGAAAATGAGAAGCGAAGAAATGAATCTAGTACCGGTAACGTAAAGAAGCGAGAATCGACTGGAAGAGATGCGTATGAACACCCGGTTGAAGTTGCAACCGTGGCGATGGATCACTTGTATGAGGAATTTGGTGTCTTACTTTCTCCGGATGTAATTGTGGCTATTCTTTTACACGATTCAATGGAGGATGACAATGTATCGTACGAGAGCATTTGTAGTAATTTTGGAGTGCGGGTTGCAGATATTGTTTTTCGCATGACAAAAATTAAAGGTGATCAATTTGAAGGAATGGATCCGTTTGAGGCTGAGGCTCTTACGGTGGAACGATTGCTTAAATGTATGCAGCATGACCCGCATGGAGAGATGCCTCCTGACTTGGTTGTACTCCTTATAAAGTTTTTTGATCGAGAGGTTAATTCGCGAACGTTTAAAGAGATGAAGGATAAGAGAGATGCTTCAGGAAAAATAGTTGAGACAGCAGCCGATCGGCAAAGAAGAAAAGGGGAGGAGACTCTTCATATCTATTATACCCTAGCTGATTACTTCAGAATGTGGAAGTTACGAGATCAAATGGGTGACCGGTCTTTTGAATGTGTTGATCCGGAGGGGTACCGAAATGCTAAGCGTCTACAAGATTCAAATTCAGCTGATGTTTTGGCTATTGGAGAGAACATTGAAAAAATAATTGATCGGTATTCTGCACGTGTACCATATGTTCGTGCTTATCAGGATCGGCATTTGCGTCGTATCCGTCGTGCTGGTGTACTTGATCATTTTGTACCAAAAGTTGCCGATATTCGGACTCCTAGTGCTTATGAAATACATCAGCGAATTTTTGAGGAAGGAATGACTGCTGATGAGGCATTGCGTCCAACTATTTACATTGATGCACAGAATCACAACCAAAGAGGTAAATTATTTGAGACGTTGTTACGATTCAATCCTTATTCAGGACAAGTAAATTATGAGACAGCTCAAGAAGATGCTGTTGTTGTAGCTAATCAGGATCAGCTTACCATTCGTAACTTTAACTTAACACCAGACCAACGTGTTACTATCGTTTTACGTAATGCAGAAACAAGCTGGGTAACCAATATGCCTCTCGCTCTCAGAGTACAATTTCCTCCGACTGCCGACAGCGTTTTAGCGGAACGAATTACCTATTCTCATTTTTCAAGCCACTTTACGCCGAGAATTGGTGAGGGAGTTGTTGATAGAATTGATGTCTTTTTAGATGAAATACGTAAAAAAGATTTGACGTACGTATATGTCGTAAATGGATATAAGAAGGATCATTTAAATTTTGCGGAACGTGTACTACTTAAAGAAGGCGCAACAGTGCTCGATTATTTATGTCGAAAATATAGTTTAGAAGAAATAGAATCTTTCTCAGAAATCTATATTTTTGATCCTTTGACTGGTAAGAAAAATCTTATTAATGATCGATTAGGTGATGTCTTACCACGAGGTTGTTATGTTCTGCTATCTAAAAATAAGCGTAAAGTATTTCATTACAAACCGAATCCTCGGGACTTGTTTTGTCAAAAAACTGATCCAGCATTGGATTTTATACTGCGAAGGATGTCGGAGCATGTTGCCATTGATGAAAATTATCTCCTTCATGTTGAGGATTCACTTATTGAAAGAGGCAAGGGTATCTTTTCAGATGCTTTATTTGACGAAGTAGAAGGGCCTGATGTTCAAAACCCTGAATTTTATGTCGATGAGCTGTTTGATTTCTTTTCAAATGTCTATGGTAGTGAATTTAAGGTAAAGGTATTTAATTTAGCGCTTTCCTATGATACCAAAGAGAGAGAGCATTTCTTAAGTGAAGTTATGACATTTATTAATCAACGCAGTATCAACCTGGCGTTATATCCTGGGAGCTCAGGATGTTACACCGCAGAGCTGAGTGACTTTAAATTGCTCGCACTTCGTGAATATGTTGAAAGCGTTGGTGGAGTTATGCCGTTTGAAAAGACGGTAAGTGCAAATGGTTCTTTGCGGGTAATTTTACGTGGATACTTAGCTATCAGAGAAGCCTCAGATCTTCCAGATATTGTCCAAGAATTATCTAAGTACATCAAAACTATATAATTGTACAAAATCGAGTTTATGATATACTAAGCACAAAGCAATGATCCTGTGACGCAGGAGAGCTGAAAGAAGAACAGTCATTTTATGACCCATTAGAACTTTCCGGGTTTGCCCGTTATCGCTACAATGAGTATAAAGTAAGGTGGCACCACGCCCAATAAGCGTCCTTGCAGAATTATTATTAGAAATAATTTGCAGGGATTTTTTAGTATTTAGGAGGTTTATATGCAGAGAACATTAGTCCGGGAAACTCCTACCAAAGTAGGGGAAAAAGTAGTTGTTAAAGGTTGGGTCGATATTAAACGTGATCACGGCAAGCTTACTTTTATTGATTTGCGAGATCGCAGTGGTCGGGTGCAGCTGGTGGGATATCAGAAAATGTCGGAGCTTGGTAAAGAAGATGTTATCGAAGTTACTGGGACTGTTAAAGAGCGTTCAGCTAAGTCGGTTAATGAAAATCTGGAGACAGGGAAGATCGAAATTGATGTTGAGGAATACAACGTATTAGCCAAATCAGCAACCCTTCCGTTTGATATGACAAAAGAGGTATTGGACGTGGAACTCCCAACTTTACTTGATCACCGAGCGTTAACTCTTCGGCACCCTCGTGTTCAGGCAATTTTTAAAGTCCAAGAAGTTGTTATTGATGCGTTTCGTGAGTACATGAAACAGCATGAGTTTTTTGAATTTCAAGCACCGGCAATTGCGCCAGCAACAGCTGAGGGTGGGGCTGAAGTTTTTGAAGTAAATTATTTTGATAAAAAGGCATATTTAACTCAAAGTCCACAATTATATAAACAAATTGTAATGACTGCGTTTGAGCGAGTGTTTTCGGTCAATAAAGTATTTCGTGCTGAGCCTTCAGTTACAACACGGCATCTTACGGAAATCGTTTCGCTTGATGCTGAAATGGGATTTATTGATTCGTGGCTAGATGTACGGGATATGGCCGATGGAGTGGTTAAATATATTTTGCAGCAAGTTAAAGAGAAATGCTCAAAAGAAGTTGCGCTCTTTGGTATAGACATTCCGGCTACAATTGATAAAACACCGACCATGAGTTTGCGAGAAGCACAAGAGAAAATATTTCAAAAGAACGGACGCGATGTGCGGGGAGAGAAAGATTTGAATCCGGAAGACGAGCGAGAGTTGTGCCAGATTATTAAGGAAGAAACTGGTTCTGATCTTGTGTTTGTGTATGGTTATCCAACCAAGAAAAAACCGTTTTACGTATACCCTAATCCGGAGGATCCGGAATTTAACGAAGGAATGGATTTACTCTGTCGTGGTGTTGAGTGGTTGTCGGGAGGACGTCGTGTTAATGATTATGATCAATTGATGCGCCATGTTGAAGAGTGGAAAATGGATCCGGATACGGTCCGCATGTTTCTTGATGCCTTTAAGTATGGAGCACCTCCTGAAGGTGGATTTGCCTTTGGAGCAGAACGCATAACAAAACAGATTCTTGGGCTTGAGAACATTCGAGAAGCGGCAATGTTCCCGCGTGATATGGAACGGATTGATTTCCGGCTGTCACATACAAAAGAAGATTGATAGGATATTTTGATCACTTGAAGGACGGGATGTATTCCCGTCCTTTTTTATTGGTATAATTCATATATTATGCGTGTTCTTGCTAATCCTTCATTCTATTTTTTACTACTTTTACTTGTAGTTTTTACACAAGTGCCTGGGTATTCTTATTATCGCAATTTAGATTATTCTCAATTGCGGGCAGCGTATCGGCCTTTACCGCAGTGGTTTACCGATGTTCCTGTAGCTCTATATCCCGAAAAAACCGGAGTTGAAAATTTTCCGAGCCTAAGTGCTGAAGGAATATTTATTATTGATGTAGATTCAGCTGTTCCGATTTACCAAAAAAATGCTCATCAGGAATTATTCCCTGCTTCTACAACTAAAATCATGACGGCGCTAATTGCGCTTGAAGAATATCGGCTGGATGATGTTATTGAAGTTCCTGAGGCGAGTTTTTCCGGCTCCTTAATGCGACTTGTTTTTAAAGAGCGCATAACGGTACGAAATCTTTTAAATGGGCTTCTTATCAATTCAGGTAATGATGCCGCGGATACTTTTGCTTTAACCTATCCGGGAGGATACCCCGCATTTATTGATCGGATGAATTCGCGGGCTACTGAGTTGGGTCTGCGAAATACTCACTTTGTTAATCCTTCAGGGCTTCCTGACACAAATCATACAATGTCAGCCTGGGATTTAGGTCAACTGGCCGTTTATGCTTTGCATAATGAAACATTTAAATCCATAGTGAGCACTAAAGAAAAGACCATTTATGGATTAACTGGTGAGAGGCATGTTTTAAAATCGACTAACAAATTGCTTGGTGACGTTCCTGGTTTGGATGGGGTTAAAACAGGATATACTGAGGACGCTGGTGAAGTGCTTGTATCTACTGTGCAACGTAATGGTCATCGCATCTTAGTGGTGCTCCTTAAGAGTGCAGATAGATTTGGCGAAACTAAATCTGTCGTTGAGTGGATATACAGAAACTACGAATGGAAGAAAATAGAATAGTTTATTCTTGGTTTATATATCCTTCTTGGACCGCGGGTACGAAAGCCCTAAAGAGGAAACTACTATCACTTACTTTATCTCCTTCAAATACCCACACTGGCTGAATGTTCTCTTGAAAAGTTGGCGGCTCATAATAAGCCAAGTAAATACTTCGAATATTATACTCATCTCCTGGATTTGAAGGGCTCAAAATTGTCGCTTTACCATTGTTTAGCATCTCCCAAGCTGTTTTGGTGGAACGGGTTGGGTACACTCCAAGAACTACTGGACGGGTATTAATTGGCCAGAAGGTTATTTCTGCATTAACCAATCTATCTTGAAAATCTTTTGAATTATCACTTCTGGTAATCCCGGTATAGGTAAAATTAATTAAACTTTTAGTGGTATACGGGCTAATTATTGGTATTCCGTTAATAGGTAAGCGAGGAATATCTACTTTTGTTAAGTTCGCTTGAAGTTGGGAAGCGACTGGAGCAGATGTCTGGAGAGTAGGATCAAGGTAAATATAACTTCCGTGTGGTGCAGTCTCAGTTTCTAGTATGTTTTTCTGTTGGCGTAGTTCAGGTCTGGCTTGGCCTAAATATGAAACTGCGTTTCGTTTGGCTTTATCTATGGTAGGTGTTGCGCCTCGTTCCAGTGATACATATGCCGCCAAATTGTCATAACTATAGTGAAGATTGTAATAGGTAAAATCTACTTCGAGTTTTTTATTTGGATCGGTTGGATCTTGAAACAGGAAAGTCCGGTCCGTGTTCTTTACCGGATTTACATTAGGGAACCCGAGTATTCCAGCGAGTTTTACAGAACTGACTTGGTAATCTAATTCCGGGCTTTTTTTAACTACTTCGTATACTGTAGCGCTACCTGTTCCTTCTGGAATTGTTCCGTCAATTGTTTCGAGGATAAATTTCTTTCCAGCGCTGGTTGTTGTGCCGGCTGGCAATGCTGGTGCAGAAAGTACGCCGTATGTTGGGTTTATGTAGGGAGTAGGCGTAGGCGTAGGGCGAACACAACATAGGGTGTATGCTGCTCTAAAGGTATATCTGAGTGCAATAAATGCGATTATTGCTATCCCAAGTATAATCGCGCCTTTTTTAGTAGCGTCAGCGGTAGAGGTAAGAGAAGCCATAACTCATATGAGTATAGCTAGTGGTATGTTAAAATGCAATTATTATGGATACATCTGTACGTACTAGAATTGCCCCTTCGCCCACGGGTTTCCCTCATATTGGAACTATTTATCAGGTTTTATTTGATTTTGTTTTTGCCCATAAGTATAACGGACAATTTGTGGTACGTATTGAAGATACCGACCGTAATCGTTTTGTTGAAGGAGCGGAGGAAGTTATCTCCCGCAGTCTACACTGGTTTGGTCTTGATGGTGATGAAGATCCCTGGAAAGGTGGTCCGTATGCTCCGTATCGTCAGTCTGAGCGACTTCAGACATATACGGTATATGTTGAAGAACTTATTCAAAAGGAACGTGCGTATTATTGTTTTTGTACTAAAGAGCGTTTAGAAGAGATGCGTAAGCAGCAGGAAGCTAACCATCGGCCGCCAATGTATGACAGGCATTGCCGCAATTTAACATCCCATGAGGTTGCAGATCGTCTGGATAGTGGTGTGCCTCATGTTGTTCGTATGCGCGTGCCGGATGGTGAAGTGATTAAAATTCATGATCTTTTGGTGGGGGATGTTGAGTTTAGAAGTGAGCTAATTGATGACCAGGTCATCTTGAAGGCGGATGGTTTTCCTACTTACCACTTAGCTGTGGTAGTTGATGATCATTTAATGCAGATTTCGCATATTATACGTGGAAGAGAATGGTTACCTTCAACTCCAAAACATATTTTGCTGTATACTTTTTTTGGATGGGACGTTCCTGAGCATATTCATTTGCCACTTATTTTGAATAGTGAGGGTAAAGGCAAATTGTCAAAGCGCCATGGGCATGCTTCGGTTGACTATTACCGTAATTTGGGATATTTGCCTGAAGCGGTACTTAATTATCTTTCTAATATTGTATGGAATCATCCAGAGGGTAAAGAGATTTATGATTTGGATGAGTTTACTCGACTTTTTGAAGTTGAAAAGATTACTTCTCAAGGAGCGCGTTTTGACTTAAAAAAATTAGATTGGGTTAATGGACAATGGGTTCGTAATATGTTGGATATTGAGTTAGTGTCACGTTTAACGACGCATGATGAAGTTGCTGGTACGCCGTATTCTAAATACTCCCCCGAAGAAATTGAGCGAGTTTTGCCGCTCGTTAAAGATCGACTTAATTTACTTTCAGGATTTGATGATTTAGTAACTATTTTCTATGAGGATATTGAAAAAATAATTGAGTCTCCTGAACAATGGAAACTGCAGCTATTAGGAAAACATTCTGATTTCGATCTTACTACTAAAATGCTTGAGAGAGCTTTGGGCGTTTTAGAAAAGACTGAAACCTGGACTCATACGGTACTTGAGGAATTGATGCGTGGTGTACTTGCTGATGAGGCATGGGAAATAGGGGATTTCTTTATGGTTCTTCGTGTAGCGGTAACTGGTCGTTCGGCAACTCCGCCGTTGTTTGAAACAATGGAGGTTTTGGGTAGAGAAGTTTCTCTTGAGAGAATAAGAAAAGCTTTTAAGATTTTTAGTTAATTATTTACGCAGGTGTGAATTTTAGTTCCATCCTTATCATAGTCGTAACAACCATTAGTATCTAGTTCTACTTTTTGGCCATTAACTTCGGCATAGCGTTTACCATTTTCGCTGTAAACTTTAACGTTGGTACCGTTTGATGTGATATTAATATTCGTTGAAGAGTTTGAAGTGTTATACGATTTCACTGATCCATTTATGTTGGAATTAATATTTACGTTGCTCTTAGATTTTCCATTATTTATAACGGACTTATGTGTTGGGCTTACGGTTGGTGACGCCGAAGGCGAGGATGTTGGTGTCGTAGTTGGTGCAGTTTGTGGTGTTTGAGTAGCCGTGCTTGGGGATGGGGATGTTGATAGTGTAGAGTTTGAAGTACAGGCGCTAAGAAATACTACTGCTGTCAGGGCAATGAGCATAATTTCTTTATTCATACAATAATACTATCACATTCTTTTTAAATTAGAAAGAGAAAAAGAGTCTTGTCAGGATGTCGTTTTTATTGCATACTCAATTTTAATTAAATACATCAAGAGTGATAGGGAGAGTTCCGGCTCGTTAATCTATCCAGCAACCGATTCAATTAGAAAACGGTGCTCCATCCGGCCCGAAAGGGAAGATGCGGTCATGTACATGACAATTTAGCCTCGTCTTCCTAGTAGGGAGAGAGGTTTTTTTATGGCTACAATAAGCCGTTCGTTTACTTCTGAGAGTGTTTGTGCTGGGCACCCCGATAAAATATGTGATCAAATTAGCGATGCGATAGTTGATGCAGTGTTGCATGAAGATCCCTACGGTCGTGTAGCAATAGAAACATTAGTTACAACTAATAAGGTTATTTTGGCAGGCGAAGTAACTAGCCGTGCTGTTATCGATTATGCAAGAGTTGCGCGAGATCAAATTGAAAGATTAGGTTACACAGATGATAAATATGGTTTTTCTCATAAAGCATTAATAGATGTATATATTCATGAACAGTCATCCGAGATTGCAGTTGGTGTAGATGATGCTGGAGCTGGTGATCAAGGGATGATGTTTGGCTATGCTTGCCGTGAAACAAATAATTTTATGCCGATGCCTATTGCTATTGCTCACGCACTCACTGCGCGGATTGACGAAGTGCGCGAAGAGAAGCTATTACCATATCTTCGTCCTGATGGAAAAGCTCAAGTGACTGTTGGCTATGACAATGATGTACCTGTTGAAATTGTATCGGTTGTTTTAGCAGTTCCTCATGAAGAATCGGAAGAATTGGAAAAAGTGAAAGATGATCTTTACCGGCAGGTTGTTTTGCCTGTTCTTTCGGGATTTGAGCTATCCTATCCGCAATTTCATTTAATAGTTAATGGAACCGGTGTTTGGCATATTGGTGGGCCGGCGTCAGACACCGGAGTGACGGGACGAAAAATTGTAGTGGACACCTATGGAGGGTATGCTCGAGTAGGGGGTGGAGCCTTTAGTGGCAAAGATCCTACAAAAGTTGATCGCTCGGGTGCATATGCTGCTCGGTATCTGGCGAAGAATCTCGTTGCTCACCGTTTTGCGGATAAGGCGGAAGTCTCACTTGCGTATTTTATTGGAGCTAAAAAGCCGGTAATGCAGGAAGTAGAAACCTTTGGTACGGCTAAGAAATCTGATCAAGAGATTAAAGCCTTTGTATCTGAATTGTTGGATACTTCAGTTCAGGGGATTCTGGAAGGGCTGCAGTTGCGAAAACCATTGTACTTAGCTACTGCTACTTATGGTCACTTTGGACGCAAGGGCTTCCCGTGGGAGGAAATAGTTCAGAAATAAGCCCAATTAATTTGCTGAATGTTGCCTGGGCTTAGGTTTTTGTGGTACTATTGGCGTTAGTTTTTGAATGCCGGATGGTGAAATGGTATCACAAAGGACTCTGAATCCTTTTTTCTAGGTTCGAATCCTAGTCCGGCAACAATCTGACTTGCAAATAGAACCTGGTATACTTATTCCATGAATATTATTTTGTCTGCACACTTTGATTTAGCACATCCTGTTATGTGTATTCGGTTAAACTCTGAAAAGCTATCTGGACTAGTTGATAACTTTGCGGGGGTTTTTGCATCGTATCAAGTATCGAGAAAGACCGGAGTTCCCGTTTATTTCACTAATTACGAAGAGCTTGACTATGATGGTGCTATCTCAGTTGCGGAGAAGCTAGATAAAGAAACTATTGTGATTGTTGTGGATACTATCAAAGAATCGGATATTTCTGGAAAAGGTGCAAGTATAGCAAATGTATATGATCTTGATGTTTCTGGTATCAAAGAAACGTTGAGAGAATCGGTTCATTATATTGAGGGTCTTTTTGAAGAAACAGAAGATGAAACATGGATCTATGGTCACCAATTTGGCCTTAAGACTTTATACTTTGGAATACCTATTCCCGGAGAATATCATTCCGTAGATAACGCTATACTGTTGGAGAAGATCGATAATGCTGCTGAAATTCTTGGTAAATTAGTAAGCTATCTTCAAGTCGTTCGAGAGTAAAATAGGTTCGAGCGTTGTCTAAGACCTGCAACTTAGATTATAGATAAGCCTTTTTATTTTGATAAGAATATTTCAAGGTTGTTTGTGGTATCATAATATTATGAGTGATTTAATATCTAAGAATTTACATAGTATCAATGATTTATGCCAAGATTTTGGAATTAGCTACTTGGGATTATTTGGCTCTCAAGCTCGCGGTGATGCACGAGAGGATAGTGATGTGGATATTCTGGTCGAATTTAAGGAAACACCAGGATTGATAGAATTTATCAGGACAAAACAGAGGTTAGAACAAATTCTTAATAAAAAAGTAGATTTAGTCACCCGACGCGGGCTATCTAAACATTTGTCTAGTTATGTAAATCAGGACTTACAAAAGATATATGGTTAAAGATCCACATGTTTTTCTGGCTCATATAATTGAAGCAGTAGGGTTAATAGAAAGCTATGTTGCAGGTGTTACTTTTGAACAGTTTGAGCATGATACTAAAACGAGAGATGCGGTCATTCGTCAGTTGGAAATAATAGGAGAGGCAGTATCAAATTTGGAGCAGGATTTTCGTTCTGAGTATGCTGAGATCCCTTGGAGGGAAATCAGTGATTTTCGCAATGTGTTGGCGCATGAGTATTGGGATATCGATATCGAAATTGTTTGGAAAGCGGCTACGGAAGAAGCCCCTGAATTGAAAAAGGCAATTATTCATATCATACCAAATTCTGAAATAAATCCTTAAGATAATTTGTGTCTTTACTTAATAGCAGTATGTTTTCCAGATAAGTAGTTCGAAATGTGTCCACTAGTGGCAACATTGTTTTATTAAAGCCATTATCATATGTCTGATAATGTTAAAAAAATAAACATATTACAATGTGATTGATATGGATTTTCAATATAAATATCAGGCTATATATCTTGATATATTTGGGTCAGTGTATTGTGGAGATCAGACTCAGATTTTGGATATTGATTTGTTAGTTAAATTTTCTCCAGAAAATAAGAGCGGGCTATTCGCCTTGTCGGCAATGAGGGATGAGTTGCAAGGAGTATTGGGACGAAAAATGGATTTGCTTGCGGAAGGTATCTCAGGAACATAAAAGTTGTGCACTTACTTTTTTGGCCATTGGACATCGTCATCATTGAAGACGTTTGAGTGATGGCTCTTCTTGGCACCAGGATTGGATGCTTCATAGGATTGAAGTAGAACCCATTGCGTGTTATATTTCGCAATATGCCAAATCCAGAATATCTGTTGTTACTTCCTCAGCCTCCTAGTGTCTTTGAGGTATAACTAAACCATTTATCAGATGATCATCACTTGGATGAATGTAGATCGGAGGGTAGTTCTTTGAAGATTCAGAGTAAAGAACTATTCTTTCATTATGGGTATCATAATTGAACTTTTTGATATTTGCGCAACTGTCAATGATTGATAAGATGTAATCACCGTTTTTAGGATTTGTTTTGTTGCTATCTACTAACAAATAGTCACCTTCCTCAACATTTTTACCATTAATATGCGCTTTATCCATAGAATCGCCTTCTGCACGCAAATGTAGAATACCCGCATGAAGAAGCTGAGCGGGGATTTGGCTATAGTGTCTCACTGCTTTTTGATTGCTCCGTACCTGATACTACGTTTACTCGTGATGAACAGATAGAGTTTTTCCTTTCGACACCAGAGAATACTGTGGAAGAGCAGAAAAAATTAATTTCTGACTTGGGGGATGTACGCCGTCGTGATCTTTTTCATTTTCATTATTACAGTGCACTAAAATAAGATTCCGTCCTGTCTCATTCGATCGAGATATTCGAGAATCGGGTAGAGTTGATCTACGTGATGAATAAATGCAATATATCGTTCATCGGTGGTTTTCCTTCATTTTTTACCCTTCATTTCGTGCGAATTGTCCTGTTTCTTTTGATGTTTCAAACAGTTTGTTAAAGATAATAATTGCGAGTATGAGGTATAGTATTGAGAGTAGCGCAGCAATTAAAAACTGTCCATATCCTTCTTTTTTATTCACAAGTAACGCTCGTGCTCCTTCGAAGATATAAGTCGGAGGTAATGTTAAGGCTATTTTCTGTAAAATATAAGGAAGAGTTTTTACAGGATAGAATGCTGCTACAAGTGGCTGTAGGATAGAAATAAAACCCCAGGCGAGCGCTTGAATTTTAGTCCCAAAGCGGAAAATGAATCCGAGCAACATGATTCCCAGAGCAACTCCAAAAAGCATTAAATTGAAAATTATTATAAGTAAAGGCATAAATCCTAGTGAAAGTAAATTAAAACCAAAGGAGTATGATACTGCGATTGAGCTTATAGTCAAGACTAAAAGCGCCTTTACTAACCCCGTTATTGCGTGTGCAAGCAGATATTCTTGCAATCGAATAGGCGAGACAAACATATTGCTTAAGTTTCTTGACCAAACATTCCAAAGACTTGGTACGGTGATGCTATATTGCATCACAAACATCGCCTGCCATAGTAGCATACCCATAATTACATAGTTGGAGGCGGCTTTGTTGCCTGCTCCAGAAAGATAGGTGGCTAAGAAACCGAAAACAACTATACTTAATATCGGCATTACAGCAATGTCAAAAAAAGTTTCGACAGAACGGCGTGTTAGAAAGAATTCCTGTAATAATATTCCCTTAACTCTTTGAAAATTCATAGATTATTCCGATCGTGCGATCTGTAAAAATACATCTTCCAGGTTTGGTTTGACAATTTCAATATCTGCTATCTCTACTCCTTTACCGCCAAGTTCAAGAATTAGCGGAGCGATATTATTTTCTTCTGTTTTGATGTGAACTTTATTATGATCTTTTATATCGTAAATTAAACTTTTTTCGATTAATATCTTTTCGGTATGTTCTTTATTTCTTACTATTAAAACTAACGATGAGGTATCGACATTTTTTGTTAAGTTTTCAGGCGTATCATGAGCTACAATTTTTCCTTTATCAAGAAAAATAACTTCATCACAGATTCGGGTAATTTCATCCATATTATGGCTGGTGTACAGAATTGATAGATTCCGCTCTTTACGCAATTTTTCAATTAGAGATAGTGTTTTGTCAGCTACATCAGGATCAAGCGAAGCAGTAGGTTCATCCATTAAAATTAATTCAGGATCGTTTACTAATGATTTAATTAAATTTACGCGTGTTTTTTGACCTGCAGAAAGATTCCAATATACCTCATTCTTAATTTCATCCAGTTCAAAGTACTCGCCTAATTCGGCAACTTTTTTTTGAGGATTTTTAACACCGTACAAATTCGCGTAGACTATCAGATTTTCATAAACCGAAATACGACCAAGTAAGGTATTAAAGGCCGAGGTGAAGTTAATCTTTGATAAGGATGCTTCTTTATTGTATTTAAATTCTTTATCAAAGTAGCGGATAGTTCCCGAGGTTTCTTTGGTTACTCCGATAAGAATTTGAATTGTTGTCGTTTTTCCTGCGCCATTAGGACCTAAAAAACCGATAACTTTACCGCGTGGTACATTAAAGGATATGTCGTTAACGGCGACATAATTCTTATATTTTTTTACTAGATGTGAGACTTCTAACACATTATCAGCTTTTTTAACCATATCTGGCTATTATACCTTATACTAAAAAATATTTAAGCTTGACATGTCACAGTAGCACTATTACGCTAGTTATACGATGAAAAAACGTTACTATATTGTAATAATTTCTTTGACTGCGGTGCTATCTCTTTCAATTGTCTTTTTTACCCAAAATTTTCGAGTATCATCTTTTCTGAGAAGTTTTGATACTTCGAGCGCACAATCTGCGCCTTGTACCAGTGCAACACTTAATGCCATTGGAGCGAGAAGTGGTGCCTCCTTTACCACGGAAGTCGGATGTATGCAGTCGGGAACACAAATTTATCTGAATGACAGCCAGTATACTTTTTTTCAGGCTCCTTCTTCTCTTGCCTCTAAAGGCGTTGCCTACATTAAAACTCCTAATAGTGAAGTAATGAATTCTCCGTTGAATTGGAGTGTGAATATTACCACGCCTTCAGATGTTTATATTTTTTATCGTAAAATTCCAGGAATTTTGCCTCCTAATTGGATTACGTCGTCGTATATAAAACAGACTCCAGAGTCATTTTCGGACTTAGCTCCTTTTTTGTTGCGCAAAAATAGTAACGGATTGATTGGTGTGTATGATGTGTATAAACTTCAGACTTTAAATAAAGTTGGAGTATTGGATTTGCATGATGCAATTCCATCTAACAATATTACAGCATATTCTATGTATATCGTTGGTGTTGTGCCAAATAACCCCAATAATACGACTAACCCTACGGCCTCCGTTACTCCGACGACAACTGCAAGGCCTACAAGTGCACCAACGACTCCAACTCATACAGAACCGCCTGTTTCAGGTGACTTTCCTTGTGGTAAATATCCAAATGCTAATCCAGGGTGCATGCCAGTGTCGTTTCAATCATGGTTTGATAATGTTCCTGCTTCGGCCGAAACAATGAATGTTAACTATACACCACGTCTTGTACATCAGCACTATGAGTGCAATGTGCCTGCTGTTCGTGCTAATGGGCAATACTTAAAGCAAGGAATGAAGATAGTTTGCCAGTTTGTTAGATATAACAGTATTATTCCTTTTAACAGTGGCAATTCGTCGTGGTTTCGATCTCAGAATCAAGGTAGCACGTATGAGCAATTTACAATGAATTTGGCTCCGTGTCAGGGTAATAAATACGAGGGAAAAGAATGTAAATCTGAAAATGTCCATACGGTTCGTGCTAGCGATTTTTCGAGCGCTACTGAGATGCGCTATACTCCTAATACTAATTTTGCGGGAATGGGTGGACAACGTCACTTCTTGTCGTCTAACTGGCAAACTGGAATTGGATACCGAAGCTCTTCGGAATTTACTTCTCGTTATTGGATTGGTGAATGTGGTAATTATCAGCGAATGATTTTAAGCACAGTTGATAAATACATGCGAGGAAACGAACCAATAGCTACTGTAAGAGGTACGATTACACTTCCATTTGAATCTAATGGAGGTTGTGGGACACAATTTAAAACTTTTGTGTTCTTAGATCCAGCTCAGCATGTGACGGTTGCTGGAACTCAAACAGGCACTACTTTATTTGAATCGAATTCTCATGTTAAAACTAATTTAACCTGGGATACGACTAAAACTACTAATGGACTGCATAGCTTGCTTTTTATCAATATGGAAGGTACTGGTAAGTATGTTTCGGCCTCAGGAGTAGCGGTCAAATATATAGTTCAAAATTAGGATACTTATGAGAAGAAAGAATCAATCTTTAATTGTGACTATAATATTAGTAATTGTTGCGGTAGTTGTTTTTATTTTTTCGCAATATCGTGGAACGAATTCTGTCGAACCAATTGGGGCCGCAGATCGTATTCCTAAAAAGCAATTATCAGATGTAGAAGTATTAGAAACTGTTAGTTTTAGTGCTGTAATTCCACAGTTTCGTTTAAATGTTCAGGCAGATAACGCCTTATATATACCAACTAGAATTGCGTTAATTGACAAAACTACGCGTGCTACTCGAATGGAGTTGCCTGTTACTGACTCCCAATATCCCAGTGAATGTATGACACATAAGAAAATGGATGGACATGATCAAATGCGAATGTCGATGAAAAAATGGAATACTGATTGGTTTACGCTGCCAGAGCTTGGACCACTTGATGCGAGTTATACTCCTAAATTATCTTCAAATTATTTAGTTGAATTAACGTATTCGGATTCCTCTGTAGCGTATGTTAGTGTTAATGAGATTAAAGATGTTTGTTATCAGGTTTCAAAAAATGACCCCATGATTCCGAACGCCCGTGACGAGGTACCCGAAAAAGAATGATTTCACACCAATTAATTTCTCTTTTTGTAACCCTTAGTTTTTTCTTTTGGGCACTTTTTATGGTGCTCTCGATTATCAAGGGGGCTCCATTTATTCGTTCAACTAAAAAACGGATTTCAGGAATACTAGATCTTGCTGAAGCAGCAACTACTGATCGTGTTTTAGACTTAGGCTCTGGTGATGGATCTATACCGATTGCTTTTGCTCAAAAAGGAATTCGAGCCGATGGTTGTGAAATAAATTTTTTCCTTGTCGTTTACTCTCGAATTCGCGCACAGCTTCTTCATTTAGATACTCTTTCGCATTTTTACTGGGGAAATATGTGGCGATATGACACTGGTGGTTATTCGGTTGTTACCGTCTATGGCTTCCCATCAATTATGGCTGATTTAGAAAAAAAACTACTCAAAGAACTTGCTCCTGGTTCGCGGGTAATTTCTAACTCGTTCCAATTTCCCAATTGGAAAGCCGAAAGAGTCGAAGGTTCGCTCTTTCTTTATATTGTTCCTTCTTCATATCAAAATTAGTTCATGAACTTATCACCTGCTCATTTTTCATTTTTATGATATATTCATACTATGAGTACACCTGAATCATTAACAACTAAAAAATATATACAAAGTTTTTTTGCAGAATTTATTGGAACGTTATTTCTTTCTCTTGTTATTATAACGTTGGCAGGAGGATCCAGGGCAGAGTGGACGCCTTTTGCTGTAGGTGCATTAATCGCCTTAATGATTTATTTGCTAGGAAGCGTGAGCGGCGGTCAATTTAATCCAAGTGTTACCGTTGGGCTTGTGTCAGCTGGCCTAATTTCCTGGAAGCAGGGTTTGGTTAATATTTGTGGTCAGATAGTCGGGGCTTTAGCTGGTTTTTGGATAAGTGTGCGTTATTTGGCTATGGAAATGCAGTTTCCTGAAGCACATAGTAATGAATGGCTGTACGAGATGTTAGGGGCGTTTCTCCTTTCTTTTGCTGTTGCCGCTGCTTTGCGCAAACAGATATCGCCTGCGATTTCAGGAATAGTTGTTGGAATGGCATTAACGTTAGGTATATTATTGTCTGAGCCAGTTAGTGGTGGAGTACTCAATCCAGCTATCGCACTTGGCGGACAGATCTATTCGTGGGACTATATTATTGCACCGCTCCTTGGAGGAATACTTGCTCAATATGCCTATTACGCTTTGATTCGAGAATAGTTATTGAAAGGATGCTCCAATGAAGATACTCTAAATATATATTTATATTTGATACATTTTAAAGGAGTGTGATTTATATGGCTAAAGGTGAAAATCGCGATAAAAGTAATAAAAATAAGAAGAAACCTAAGAAAGATAAAAAGTAGGCTTTTTCGTTTTGGCCCCTTACAAAGTAAGGGGCTTTTTTATTGCTTTTCAGTCTTGTAATTCGGGTTATATTTGCTAGTATGAGATAACTATGACAGATGAATTGCTTTGCCCTTCCTGTGGAACTACTATTCAAGTTACTCAGGCGCTTATGAATCAATTGTCCGGCCAAATCCGAGACGATTTAAAAGCGCAAAATGAAGCTGAAAAAAAACTATTGGAATCTTCTTTGACTGAAAAAATGCAAAAGCAGCTGCTTTTGCATGAGAGTGAACTTAAGAAAAAATTAGAAGCAGAAAATGAGCTTCGACAAAAAGATTTGGCGAATCGCTTAAGAGAGAATGAAGAGAAACAGAAAAAAGATCAGCAAATGATGCTTGAGTTGATGAAGCAGATTCGTGAGAAGGACGTAAAAACTCAAGAGATGCAGATTGAAATGCAAAATAAATTGACTGAAGAGGTTCGTCAGTCGTTTGCTAAAGCTCAGAAGATGGCATCAGAACAATACGAGATGCAAATAAAAGAACGAGACAAGATGAATGAAGATTTGCGCAAAAAAATTGAAGAATTGCAAATGAAAGCCACCGAAAGTTCGGTGCAAATTAGGGGAGAGATTCAAGAATTGGCGCTTGAGGCGTTACTTGGCGAAATGTTTCCGATGGATGTTATTGAGCCAATCGGTAAGGGGAAATATGGCGCTGATGTTGCTCAGAAAGTGCGTGATCAGTATGGTCGCACGTGTGGTGTAATTTTGTGGGAATCAAAACATACTAAAACCTGGCAAGCAGAATGGCTTCCTAAATTACGAGAAGATTTGCGTACATATAAAGGGCATATTGCGGTTCTTGCAACGCAGACCCTGCCGGAAGGTGTTGAAACATTTGGATTAAAAGACGGTATTTGGGTTACTAATTATGACTGTTTGACAGGGCTTGCTACAGCTTTGCGCCATCAATTAATTTATATTGCCTATGAACGAAATGCAGCAAGCGGTAAGGGTGAAAAAATGGAAATGCTGTACAACTATTTGATTGGCCATGAATTTAAGCAAAAGATTGAGGCAATTGTTGAAGTATTTACCACCATGCGTGAAGATATGGAAAAAGAGAAGAATGTGCAGGAGCGAATATGGAAGAAGCGTGAGATGCAGTTGGCTCGACTTGCTGTGAATACATCGCGAATGTATGGTGAGATGCAGGGGCTTGTAGGATCTGCATTGCCCGATGTTCGAGGTCTAGAGTTGGAGTCTGGACTTGAGCCGCAAAAAGAAGCAAAAAACCTACTCGATTTAATGGCTTAGATATTTTTTCTTTCGAGTTTAGCAACTCTCTTTTGTAATTTTTCAATTTGTTCGCTTACGATGTCTTCAGTTTCTAACAAGTGATTAAGAATGCTGTTAACACCTTTTAATTGTGCACGAGATGATTTTTTTAGCTCATCAAGATCTTGTTTTAAAGGAATTATTTTAAGATCAATTTCTTCCTCTAGTAAAGAAGCAATTCTTTGAAAATCTATTTCTTCTAACATATTGACTCCAGTTTATAAGAATTAATCGTCAATTTATAGCGTTTACTTTGACCGTTTTGGAGGTGCGATAGAAACTTTTACCACGAGATCGCGGGTATTCCCTTCGGCATCGTCGATTTCTTTAACGCGCATAGTTTCGTAATACTCAACAAGCATGTCCGAAAGAGAACCCATTTGATCCTTAAGCATTTCGTGGGCTTCGTCGTATTTGCCTTGCAATGTTTTTGCTTCTGCTGTTCCCATGATGGTTGCTTTAACCTGTTTTTTTATCTTAAGAGCTTCTTTAGCCGCTTTATCTGCTTTATAATATTCTTCACTGTTGGCTGCGATATCTTTAAGTTGTGTTGAAAGCTCAGAAAGTTCAAGTTGCGATTTTTCAATAATACTGAGTCTTTGACGAATGACATTTTCGAGTGAAGAGAGTGCAAAGTCGACCTTTTCATCTTCATCTTCCTTATCGTTATTTGCGGGTACATCGTATGCATCATTAAATGTTCCCATTCCAATTGGGGCGGCAGTTGCATAACTTGAATTTTGAGAATTATCGAGGGTGCCTTCGTCGGCTTTTCCCTGATTTGGCAAATTGTTGAGATCTTCAGGCAGATTGTTATTCATAATTTGGTATACTAGCGGGTATTGTTTGGAGAGTCAAGTAGATGATCGAAGTATATAAGAAAAAATATCAAACGTGTTTGGAAATGCTTGAGGAATTACGACAGAAGCAGCCGGAGTTACGAACAGAAATTTTAAGTTATAACGGTATTCTTGATCCAATGGCTGAGGGTATTGTTCCGGTACTTGTTGGCGAAGAAAATAAGCGAAGAGATGATTTTACTGGCTCTGAAAAAGTGTATGAGGTGGAAGTACTCACAGGGGTGTCAACTGATAGCGGCGACTTGCTTGGGGTTGTAAATAATTCAAATACCGATGTTTTAGTTGAGCAATCAGTACCGGGGGCAACCATAAATTCACGAGGAAAGTTTGAACAAATAGTGCCTATGCATTCAAATCGTAAAGTGAATGGGAAGCGACTGTGGTGGTGGGCTCTCCATGGGACTGAGATTCCAAAAGAGCATAGACCAAAAAATGTTGTTGAACTTAAACAAATAACTTTTGGGGAGAAGCGAGAGATTAGTAGGGTTCAATTGCAGCAGGAGATAGATTTGATGAGGGAAAATATTGGTGAACGCTTCCGATTACTAAAAGTTGCTACGTCTTGGGAAGATTTTTTTAGTAATTCTAGCCAGAAAAATTTTAATGTTTTTAGATTTGATGTTCATGTGACCAGTGGCTTTTATGTGCGGACTTTTGTTGAGGAGATTGGTGAGCAACTGCGTCTGCCAATGGTGGTTTATTCGCTTAAGCGAACTAAAGTTATTTATTCACACGGCAGCTCAATCTTGTGATATCGTGGAGGGGTGATTATGAAGACTAATTGGCAAAAACTATATGATGGGCAGTTGAAATTTGATACTTTTTTGATGCGCGAAAAAGTCATTGACGCGATTCGTTTGTTTTTTAAGTCGCTGGAGTTTCATGAAGTTGAAACACCATTGATGGTGGCCTCTCCTGGTATGGAGCCATACCTCGAAGTATTTGAAACTGAATTACTTGATGCTCCAGGAAAGAAGTATCGAACATTTTTAACTACATCTCCTGAGTACGGTATGAAAAAATTACTGGTAGCTGGTCTTCCTAGGATTTTTCAAATATGTAAGTCTTTTCGAAATGGCGAAGACTTGCGAAGTACAAGCCATAACCCAGAGTTTACGATTATGGAATGGTATCGCGCTGATGCTGACTACACAGATATTATGCTTGATTGCGAAAAAATGACTGAGTTTATTTATGATCAAGTTATTGGTGGCGCAGCTTGCGGGAAGAGAGTACTTACGTATCAAGGTAAGGAAATAGATATCTCAGCGCCGTGGGAGCGGTTATCTGTTGCTGAAGCGTTTAATAAATATGCTGGTGTTTCTGAAAAAAACTTACAGGACAGCGTGGCAATGCAAAAAATTGGTAAAGATAAAGGTTATGAAGTAAACGAATCAACAACTTGGGAACAAGTGTTTAATCAGATATTCTTAAACGAAATAGAACCTCATTTGGGGTTTATTAAGCCAACAATACTTTATGATTACCCGGCTTCGATGGCTGCTTTGTCGCGCAAGAAAAAAGATAACCCGCTTTACGCTGAGCGATTTGAGTATTATATTCTCGGCAAAGAGATTGGTAACGCCTTTTCTGAGTTGAATGACGCCAACGAGCAGGAAGAGAGATTGCATGCGGAATGGGAAGAGCGAAAAAGTTTAGGAAAAAAAATGTATGATTTAGATGAAGATTTTATCGCTGCGCTTAAAGTAGGGATGCCTGATGCTGCTGGTATTGCAGTCGGTATAGATAGAATTGTGATGCTTTTTGCGAATGCTGCTTCGATTCAGGAAACGATATGGTTTCCAACAAGCGAGATGGTATAATGCTTGCGGTTATTTATCTTGATAGAAGGAATATTTATGTCAGTTGTTTCTACTGCCGATCTTAAAAAGGGTATGTATGTCATCTTTAAAGATGAGCCGTGCCTTATTGCTAGTATGGACTTTACTAACCCTGGTAAAGGATCTGCTTTTTACCGGATTAAATTAAAAAACCTAAAGAGCGGAAGAGTGGTTGAGAACACTTTTAAATCTGGAGAAACGGTAGAGGAATATACTGTTGATACGCGAGAATTACAGTACCTTTATAAAGACGCTGAAGAAGCATATTTTATGAATCCGCATACGTACGAGCAGGTCAGTGTTAAAACTGATTTAATCGGTGATTTTGAGAAATTTTTACAAGAAGGTGTTACCTACCAGGTGCTTCTGCATGAATCCGATGCAATTGGTATGCGACCGCCAAAGCGGGTAGTATTTAAGGTTGCCTCAACTGAAAAAACTGCTGGTGGTAATACCGTTGGGCGTGTACTTAAGCCAGCAACATTAGAAAACGGAGTTGAAGTTTCAGTTCCTGAATTTATTAAAGAAGGAAATAGGATAGCTTTAAACCCAGATACTGGTGAATATCTAGAACGTGTTAACGATTAAGTTGGTTTTTTCAACTAATTTGTCTTGACAAATATCCTATAGTTTTGCTACTATTCAGCAACTTATTTTCTTTTTCTGCCTAGAAAGAGCGTGCTATGCGTCGCCGAGCTTCTTTTTGGGCTTTTCTTTTTGCTGTTGTATTCTTTTTGTCCTTTCCGGTGGCCTCGCATGCTGCACCTCCACTTAACTTTCAAACCACACTTGTTGCTGGTACCGGTTTTTCTGGTGCTACAACTTTTTCTTTTTCTCCGGATGGGCGAATCTTTATTTTGGAGAGAACTGGTCTTATCAAGGTTATAAAAAATGGTCAGGTTTTGCCTACTCCTTTTGCTAATCTTCCTTCGGCGGGAACAGGAGATCGTGGTTTGATTGGTATTGCTTTTGATCCCGATTATCTTAACAATCACTGGGTATATTTTTGGTATACGTCATCTGGTGACTTGCATAACCGCTTGGTTCGTTTCAATGCTTCGGGGGACATTGGAACTGATGGACCTGTCGTCCTTTTTGAAACAATGAGTCCGTCACAGGAACTTCATGTTGGCGGGGGAATGTCTTTTGGTCCTGACGGAAAATTGTACTTAGGTATAGGGGATAATGGTTACCCACCAAATGCGCAGGATCTTTCAGTTCCGTTTGGCAAAATTTTGCGCATTAATAAGGACGGATCAGCGCCAGCTGATAATCCATTTGTGAATACGCCAGGAGCATTATCTCAAGTATATGCAATGGGAGTTCGCAACCCTTGGCGATTGCAGTTTGACTCTGCTTCAGGCAGGATTTTTATTGGGGACGTGGGAAATGAGACTTGGGAAGAAGTTAACAAGATTGAAAAAGGTAAGAACTATGGTTGGCCTATAGTTGAAGGAATGTGTACACTTTCTGCTGCTGAATGTGCTAAATATACTAACCCGATATATACCTATAATCACGACGGTCAAAGCTCGGCGGTAACCGGTGGGCCAGTTTACCACGGATCAATGTTCCCTGATACCTATAAAGGGAAATATTTTGTTGGCGATTATGCACGCGGATTTATTCGTACTTTGACGCTTGATGCGAATGGAAACTCTACTGGTGTGCAGGATTTTGACACAAATGCGGGTAGTGTTGTTGATATGCGCGAGGCGTTTGATGGATCTTTGTATTACCTTACCTATTATCCTGCTCGGCTGTATCGAATTAGTTACTCGACAGGGAATACAATCCCAATTGCGAATGCGAGTGCAGATAAATCTAAAGGAATTGAGCCACTGACCGTTAATTTTTCTTCGCAAGGAAGTTTTGACCCTGATGGATCAGTTCTTACCTACAAGTGGGATTTTGGTGACGGGACATCTTCTACTTTGGCTAACCCACAAAAAGTTTTTGCGGTACAGGGAACATATACTGTTACACTACACGTTAGTGATGGTGTTAACATCGCTGAAGCTATTCCGCTTGTGATACAAGTTGGGGTACCGCCGAGTGTACATATTGGTGCACCGATTGATGGATCAACCTATAAAGCCGGGGATACTATTTTTTATACTGCTTCAGGTATTGATGGCGCTGGTTTTGATCTTCATGACGCTGACTTTACTACCGAAGTGTTACTACATCATGATACCCACACTCACCCTTTCTTAGGTCCGATTCAAAGTAAATCAGGAACCTTTAGTATCCCAAGTTCAGGAGAGGCATCGCCTCATACTTGGTTAGAGCTTAGAGTAACAGGTAAGGATACAAATGGGCTTTCTACTACTGCAGTTGTGAATATTTACCCGCAAAAATCTGATGTTACTTTAAATTCCGACCCAGTTGGGCTTTCGGTTAATCTTGATGGGACTCCTGTTACCAATCTTCCCGTTACTCTTCAGGGAGTAGTGGGGTTTCAGCGCGAGCTTAGCGCTCCATTAACGCAATACGTAAACGGTAAGGTCTATGTATTTGATCGTTGGTCTGATGGTGGGATTGCGAAACATTTTATTACCATGAAGCAGAACGCAACTTCGTACACTGCGTATTATAAAGAAATACCTCCATTTAAGGGTGAGTATTTTAATAATATGAACTTAAGTGGTACTCCAGCTAAAACACAAAATGATCCGATAATTAATTTTGATTGGCAAGGCAATGCTCCTTTGAGTGGGGTTAATGCAGATAGGTTCTCCGTTCGTTGGACGCGAACACAGTACTTCCCGGAAGGTAAGTATACTTTTACTACGACGACTGATGATGGGGTTAGGTTGTTTATTGATGATAAGCCAGTGATTGATGCTTGGGTGGACATGGGTGCAACGGATATTTCAGGAAAGATTGATTTAACAGCAGGCAATCATTTGGTACGAATGGAATACTACGATAATTTACTTGCAGCTGTTGCCAGGCTAAATTGGACATTTGAGCCGACCGGAATTCAGCCGACTCCAACGCCTACTGCCTCACCAACTCCAAGTGTTGCTCCATCCCCTTCTGGATCACCATCAGATAGTGGGTTTAGCGCGGCATATTATAACCTGCCTGGAACAGGCGCTTCGCCTGTTTTACCAACTGGAACGCCTAACCTTACTCGACAAGATGCGACAGTCGACTTCAACTGGGGGTATGGGGCGCCGAGTGCTGCAATAAATGCAGATCACTTTGGTGTGAGATGGACAAAGACACAGACTTTTGCTGGGGGTAATTATATATTTAATACTGTTTCTGATGATGGCGTGCGGCTTTATATTGATAATCAGCTGGTTATTGACCAGTGGAATGATCATAGTGAAACAAAACATACGGCACAAAAAACATTAACAGCAGGCAGCCACGACATTAACGTTGAATTTTATGACAATACTGAGGATGCTATTATTTTGATGTGGTGGGATCCAATTAATCAGCCAACACCAACGGGGACTGTTGCGCCATCTCCAACAGTTGCACCAACTGCGTCACCAACTCCTGTAGCTGGATACACCGGTGAATATTGGAGTGTTCTAGGAACAGGAAGTAAACCAGTAATTCCAAGCCGCACAGCCGATTTTACGCGAAGTGATGCTAATGTTAACTTTGACTTTGGGCAAGGTGGTCCAGGGGGTACCATTCCAGTTGATCACTTTATTGCTCGGTGGACAAAGGTTGATACATTTAGTGCTGGGACATATAGATTTACAACTGACTCTGATGATGGAATACGGTTGTATCTTGATAACACATTGATTCTTGATCAATGGAATGATCATGCAACCACTACATATACTGCAGATGTTGTTTTAAATGCGGGTACGCATACGATTCGTTATGAATATTATGAAAACACCGGTGCTGCAGTTGCTAAATTAGGGTGGACTGTAATTAACGGGACTCCGGCACCAACTGCTTCGCCAATACCAACTATTTCACCGACCCCTACACCTCCGGTGGGAGGATATACCGGTCAATACTGGAATACTATTGGTACCGGACGCTCGCCACAATTCCCAACCGGAACGCCAGCGCTAACACGCAATGATGAAGTGATCAATTTTGATTTTGGATCCGGCTCGCCTGATGCGACCATTGATAACGAGCATTTTGTGGTACGATGGACGCGTAAAGAAACATTTACTGGTGGGACATATAGATTTACTACTGAGAGTGATGATGGGGTACGGGTTTATGTGGACGGGCAAATGATAATTGATGATTGGGTAGACCATGCTGTAAAAACTAATACTGTCGACAAGGCAATTACTGTCGGTGATCATGACATAAAAGTGGAGTATTATGAAGACGGTGGTGGCGCAATCGCTAAGTTTAACTGGCTAAAACTGTAACATACCATTCAGGGCTTATTTATTGGCTTGACACGACCTAACCAGTATATTATCTTATATATTGTATTATTGCTATAAGGTAATGTGGTATGGATTATGTTACGCGTGAGCATTGGAATAGGATTTTTGCACTTACTTCGGAAGCTATAATTTTTATAAATGATTCTGGGATAATTGAACTCATGAACCCGGCAGCTGAGAAGCTGACCGGATTCTCTGTGCAAGAAGCACTTGGCAAATCAGTTCAAGAGGTGTTTGTTGTTGACGGACAAGCGGATTTACTTACTCATCCGGCACTTGGTGCGGCATCATACCGTGACGAACAAACAGAGCCTGAATATATTGAAGTTCTCCTTACTCGCCAGGATGGAGATTCAATTTGGGTGAGCTGTTCTTTTACGCGTATTGCAGCCGAAGAAGGAGGCGATAAGCTAGTAATTTTTGCTCGAAATATTAACGAAGCTAAAAAAGCCGAGCAGATGCGATCTGACTTTATTTCAATTGCTTCACATGAACTGCGGACTCCTCTTACGGTTGTTGCGGGATATTTATCACTGCTTATTGCCGGTAAGGTGGGTAAATTGCAAGAGCAGCAAAGTAATTTTATTAAGCAGATTTATGATGATACACAAAGTCTTTCGAGTTTAGTTGAAGATTTACTTGATGTATCACGATTGGATAGCGGGAAGTTTCGCTTACATAAAAGTGCCATGTCCCTATACGATATCTGCAAGAAAACTATTGATAGTTTGACGGATAAGGCGATAGAAAGAAATATTGGTATTGTGTATACTGCAGATAAGGTCATTCCGCCTTTTCATGGAGACAAGGCCAAAGTAAGACAAGTATTGACTAATGTTATTGATAATGCTATCAAATATACCAATCCAGGTGGAAAGATTCGGGTCGGATTGAAAGTTAGTGAGACTCAGTTTATTGTAACAGTTAGCGATAATGGCTATGGTATTGAAAAGAAAGATTTGCCACATATTTTTGAACGGTTTTATCGCAGTGAAAATAAGCTTTTGGACCGTGTAACCGGTGCAGGACTTGGGCTTTATATAAGTAAAACGATTATAGAAATGCACGAAGGTAGTATACGTGTTGATAGTACCTTTGAAAAAGGTACGACGTTTACGATATCATTACCGCGTGACTTAGCTTTTGAGCGGGGACAGACGATTCAACCTGTAGAGAAAGCACCAAACGCGTTTCAACAGTTTTTGGCTAACTTTTTACACGGTAAACGTCGAAAGGAATAATCTTATGAGCGATGACAAAGTACGAGTATTACTGGTAGAAGATGACCCCCGCGTTAGACAGCTCTATGAGCTGGTGTTAACGATGGAAGAATATGAGGTTATTTGTGCGGTAAATGGAGAAGAAGGCTTACAGAAAGCTGAAGAGGATTCTCCAGATTTAATTTTCCTCGATTTGCGCATTCCTAAAATTAGTGGTTTGGATTTATTGCAGATGCTTCGGAATAATACCAAGACTGCGGACATTCCTGTCGTTATTCTTTCTAACTACGACGATGAAGCAACAATTTCTAAGGGGTTAGAATTGGGTGCTAAAGAATATATTATAAAGTCACGCATTACACCAAAAGATCTTCCAACTAAAGTTGAAGAGTATGCTCCTGAACATAAAACAAAGTAATTTGGGATTTTTGTGAAGAACATAGAGAGCAATTTTTAATTTCATTTTTTTTATTTTAGGCCAAGGCAAGGACGAAGCGTACGCTTCGGCTCGTGCATGCGCACGCTTCGTCCTGTTAGACGCGGGTGGGAATGATTAGTTCCTAGTCGCGCGGGTCGGAGTGATTGGAACTATCATCTGTGCCTGGGCCAAGCTTGGTTTCGGCCTGATACGAAACGCTGATCGTGGGTGCGACCGAAAGCTGCGTTCCGTCATCTGCATAGAGTGTTGCCTCCATGACAATAGTGCGAGTTGCACTGTCGTCAGGCAAACCACTAACCTCATTGACTGGCATTCCTGGCCACTGCCAGTAAATGTTGAACCCAGTCGATCCGGCTTGTATATTGAATGTGGTAGGCCCCTGGATAACCCGGCCGTTTTCTGTTACCTGCCAAGTAACGTATCCGGTGCCAGTGCTTAAACTGACGGTTCCTGGGGTGGATTGGGTCTCGACGCCGGTCGCGCTGGTGAGATAGCTGAAATAGCCTACGTTGTAGGTAAACGATCCCGAAGGTGCTGGTGGGATGACATTGGTTGTGGTAGGCGCAGGTGTAGCTGCGGATGCGGGGGCGCTATACTGCGTTCCGTTGGTCACCCAACCGCTACTGGTATGAAACCAGTTTGGTTGGATACCACCGTTGGTCGCCTCGCAGTTCAGCTCAGTCGATGCGGCGAAACAGCGTCGGTCGTCGACAGAGTAGGCGCCCTCACCAATGGTGCCTCCGGTTGCGTCTCCGCCCGGACCGTAAAATGTTGCGGCGGATTGATTGCATGCAACATAAAAGGTCGCAAAGTCAGAGCTATTGCCAGTGAACGAGGGGCAAGTCGCGGTGGGCTCGGCCTTGGGGGCGGCGGTTGCCACAGGCACGGCTGGTGGTGCGTAGGTGGGCACGGGTCCTTTCGGGCCTGCGTCCTCTGGATCGGCCGGTTTTGCCCAGGTGGTAGAAACGAACGCGAACACAATCGCGATCGCGAGTAAAAGTGTGATCCGTTTCAAGGTAAGTCTCCTTATTCTTACAACGCGAATGCGTTGCATTTTGATTAGTCCGACGCGTACGGCAGTTCCCTTGCGCTTGGCTATGTAGCCAATTGTTCCCCTTGGGGGGGATTGTATTCGCAAAGAAAAGTGGAGAGATGGGGCCAAAAATTAGCCTCATTTTTCCACTTTTCTTAGGAATAGCTTTACAAATGAAATTTTTATATATTGCTCTCTATGTTAAAGAACAAATTCGGCGACAAGTGTCGCTAAGTCTTATCAACCGTAAACTTCTAAAATGAAGTGAGGTCGATTTGACCGAGTTATTATACTATAGGATAGTTGTTTTTGTCAACACTATGGGATTTACTATTAGCTACGCAGGGAGTTTGAATTCCGGAAAGATTTCTTTAATCTTTGGCTCATTTTTGTCGCCAAGGCTTTCGAGTATCTCAAATACAGTTCGTACTCCAGCTAAATTTAGCCCTTTTTTACGGGTAAGATATTGAATGAATCGCAAGCGATCAATGTCTGCTGGGCTATAGCGGCGGCGATTGGTTTTTGTGCGGTGAGGAATTACTAAATTTTCATTTTCGTATAGCATTAGTGTACGTTGATGTACACCAATAATCTCGGCGGCAATCGACAAAGTGAATAAGGGTTTAGTATTTGTATTCATAATATTTATAATTCTTACAATATTACTAATATATATTAGTGAGAAACAAAATGTAAAGACTCACAAAATGTTATAGCATTGTTTATTTTTAGTGTATAGTAACTTTTTTGTCTTGACAAGAGTTTAGCAGTCGATTTATACTATTGCTAGATTTTGAGTTGTATTTTTGATTAAATATTGGAGAAACCTATGCGTGATTTGTCCCCTCGGCAGTTGAAAATCCTACAGGCCATAGTAGAAGAACATGTAGCGACTGGAACTGCAGTGGGGTCGGAAACTATCGAAAAGAAATATAAGCTTGGAGTTTCACCTGCGACAGTGCGTAATGAGATGGTGAAGCTTGTTGAAATGGGGTATTTAAAACAGCCGCATACATCGGCTGGACGTGTTCCGACAACTGTTGCGCTTCGACTGTATATTCAGGAAATTATGAAGGAAAAGCAGCTATCAGTGCGCGAAGAGGTGCAAATTAAGCAACAATTGTGGGATCAGCGGTTTGACTACGAGCGGTTAATGCGCCATGCGACCTTGGTTCTTGCTGATAGTACTCGGCTTTTAGGGATTGCGATTACTGGTGACGACGATATTTTTTATGCTGGTGCTGCCAATATTTTGGATATTCCGGAGTTTTTTGATATTGATGTAACTAAAACAGTACTGTCATTACTTGACCGGCATGAATCTTTATTGGAGCTTATTAAAACACGAGTGACCGATGACCCCGTTAAGGTGCTTTTGGGGGAGGAGCTGGATATGCACTACCTTGAGCCGTGTGGATTTGTGTTTACTGGATTTCGGGCGGGAAAATATGGTAGTGGGATGGTTGGTATTATTGGCCCTTCGCGGTTAAATTACCCTCATGTCGTACCAACGGTGCGATATTTTGGGAACTTGATTAGTGAAGTAGGACGGAACTGGTAATTCATTTTATATTGATTATTTATTACATACTATTTAGTTAGGGGGAATTATGGACGACACACAGAATAAAAATGATGCTGTCCAAGATGATGTTATTGATACCGATGAAGGTACTACAGATTCTGGTGATGATGTGGTGCAAAAGCTCATGGCACAGAACGAAGATTTGACTAATAAATGGAAGCGAGCAGTTGCTGACTACCAAAATCTTGAGAAGCAGGTGCGTCGCGAGAAAAGCGAATTTATGCAGTTTGCGACCATGAATGTTATTGTGCAGTTTTTGCCAATCTTGGATAATTTAGAGCAAGCATTGGGCGGAATGAAAGATGAGGAGAAAAAGAGCGGTTGGGCTGTGGGGGTGCTGATGACTGCTAAGCAGTTTAAAGATATGCTTAAAGAGGAAGGGCTAACTGAAATTAAAGCAGAAGGTGAGGAATTTGACGCTCATAAAATGGAGCCAGTAGATACAGTGGAAGGTGAGAAAAATAAAGTTATCACAGTTATTAAAAAAGGATATGAAGGGTTTGGAAAAGTGGTAAGACCAGCTCAGGTAATTATTGGAAAAGGAATGAATAGTTAGTCGGGGTTTATTGAAATAAAATTTTATTATTTAAAGGAGTTATTTTATGTCAAGAATAATTGGTATTGACCTTGGAACAACCAACTCCTGCGTAGCAGTGATGGAAGGTGGAAAGCCAAAGGTTATTCATAGCGCAGAAGGACGCAATGTTATTCCTTCTGTTGTTGAAGTGGTTAAACATATTGTAGGGGATGTTGCAAAACGTCAAATGATTGTTAACCCTGAAACAACAATTTTTTCAGTTAAGCGGTTAATGGGGCATAAGCTTCATGACGCTTCCGTTCAGAAAGATTTAAAGCAGTTACCTTATAAAGTTGTTGCTGGGCGTGATGATATGGCCGATGTAGAAGTACAAGGAAGAACCTATACTCCGCAAGAGGTTTCTGCGATGATTTTGCAAAAGATCAAGGCCGATGCGGAGGCATACCTTGGCGAAAAAGTAACTCAAGCGGTTATTACGGTTCCTGCTTATTTTGACGACGCACAGCGCCAGGCTACTAAGCAGGCTGGAGAAATTGCAGGCTTAGAAGTAAAGCGTATTATTAACGAGCCGACGGCTGCAGCACTTGCATATGGTTTAGATAAGTCTAATGCGCATACTATTTTGGTGTATGACCTTGGTGGTGGAACGTTTGATGTTTCGGTTTTGGAATTGGGAGAAGGTGTCTATGAAGTTCGGTCAACATCAGGAGACACACATCTGGGTGGCGATGACTTTGATCAAAAAATTATTGATTGGTTGATTGCTGAATTTAAGAATGAGCAGGGCGTTGATCTTTCAAAAGACAAGCAGGCATTACAACGCTTAAAGGATGCGGCCGAAAAGGCAAAGATTGAACTGTCTTCGTCACAAGAAGCTGAGATTTCGCTGCCGTTTGTAACGGCTGATGCTTCGGGACCTAAGCATTTGCAGATGAAGCTATCTCGCGCTAAGCTTGAACAGCTTGTTGGTGATTTGGTTGATCGCACCTTTAATGCTGTCAAAACTGCATTAAAAGATGCTGGACTTGAAACTTCTAAAATTGACGAAATAGTGTTGGTTGGTGGTATGACCCGTATGCCAGCGGTTCAGGAAGCGGTCAAGAAGTTTTTTGGAAAAGATACCCATAAAGGGATTAATCCTGATGAGGTTGTGGCGATTGGTGCGGCTATCCAAGGGGGAGTATTAGGTGGAGAAGTTAAAGATGTATTGTTACTTGATGTTACTCCGCTTTCACTTGGTATTGAAACTTTGGGTGGCGTTTCAACTAAATTAATAGAAAAGAACACGACTATTCCAACTTCTAAGTCGCAGGTGTTTTCAACCGCTGCTGATAACCAAACATCGGTTGAAGTGCATGTGCTGCAAGGTGAGCGCGAATTTGCTGCCGATAATAAGTCGCTGGGTCGCTTTATTCTTGATGGTATTCCACCCGCACCACGCGGCGTTCCTCAGGTTGAAGTTACGTTTGATATCGACGCAAACGGTATCTTAAATGTTTCAGCCAAAGAGAAGCAGAGTGGCAAGGAACAGAAAATTACGATTACCGGTTCAACCGGATTGTCTAAAGATGAAGTTACTCGTATGCAGCAGGAAGCCGAGCAGCATGCAGAGGAAGACAAAAAGAAGAAGGAAGAAGTAGAAACTCGTAACCATGCCGATTCACTCGTCTTTACCGCCGAGAAAGCATTGAAAGATGCTGAAGGAAAAATCCCTGATGATGTAAAAAAAGAGGTACAAAGTAAAATTGATGAGTTAAAACCAATTGTTCATACGGGTTCTGTAGAAGAAGTGAAAATGAAAACCGAAAGCTTATCTGCCACCATTCAAAAGATTGGTTCAGCGATGTATGCTACTCCAGGCGCGGGTGCCGCACCAGGTTCTGATCCGGGAGCTTCAGCTGGAGCAAGCGATGGAGCAGGAGATGATAAGAAAGATGCACAAGAAGGTGAAGTGGTAGGGTAAATATGGCTGATTATTACGCAACACTTGGTGTTGCACGAACCGCTACTCCTGAAGAAATAAAGAAAGCCTATCGGGGATTGGTGCGCAAGCACCACCCCGATGTGGATAAATCCGCTGATGCCGAAAAAAAGTTCAAGGAGATTTCTAATGCGTATGAAGTGTTGTCTGATCCACAGAAACGTCAAACATATGATCAATTTGGCAGTGCCGCTTTTGAAGGAAACGCAGCAGGTGGTGCGAGTTATGGAGGAAATCCATTTGGAGGTGGTAATCCGTTTGGTGGAGCTGGAGGGTATCAGTATTCGTATTCATCAAGTGGTGACTTTGATCCTTTTGATGTTTTAAACTCTTTTTTTGGGGGAGGAAGCCCCTTTGGAGGTGGTGCTGGGGGTAAACGTGCCCAACGGACACCCACGTATCAAATTCAGATAAGTTTTGATGATGCAGTGCATGGAGTGGAGAAGGAAGTTTCGATTGAAGGGAAGTCGCGTAAGATTAAAATTCCGGCAGGGGTTGACGACGGAACGCGGATTAAGTTTGATGATTTTTCGTTAATTGTTTCAGTTTTACCTTCAGAAATTTTTCAACGAGACGGCTTTGATGTAATCGTTGAAAAAGAGATCCCGTTTGTTTTGGCAACGCTTGGTGGATCAACTCTGGTACCAACAGTTGATGGCGATGTGGAGCTAAAAATTCAGCCTGGTACGCAACCTGGTACAGTGGTGAGACTTGGAGGGCGTGGAATAAAGTCAACACGAGGTAATGCGCGGGGAGATGAGTATGTTAAATTTATTGTGAAGGTACCAACAAAGCTTTCAAATAAAGCTAAAAAACTGGTAGAAGAGTTACAGAAAGAACTATAATTTTATTTTATTCTTCGCGGCCCACCACCTCTGACAACAGGAACAGGTAATTTTTCTTTTAGGATGTGACGCGCTGTAAGCATTTCAGGGATATCATGTTGTGAAGCAAACAACAGTCTTCCAGCGGCCGTTCTGTGATTATCGTTTTTGAAAACTTCAAAATTTGGACTTTTTAATTCATTATCACACCCTGATAGGACAAAAGTTTTTCGCTGTGATCTTTCCCGATTACTATTACCTGACCCAACTGTTATACAAAATGATCCTTCAGGTTTCAGGAAAGCAGCGAGTCGTGCAATCGCAGATCGTTTATCGGGATCGTCTTTCTGGGCAAATTGGCGAAATACTTCAGGATCCGCTCGATTGATAACGATCGTATCAAAAGGAGTTCCATGATATGTATCAGTAAAGCCACGTATGCCGAGCTCGTAATGATGAAGTGTTGTGGGAGCAATAATTGGACTTAAGGACTTTATGAGATCTTCTATATCAGTTCGCGGATCGAATGATATTGCGGAGCCAACTTTAAAGCGAGCTGATTCCTCTATATTTCCTGGTACGTCTATCGTTATTTTTGCCATTAGCGTTTTAAATGCATCTGGACGATAGGCAACTCGTAGCCAATAATCTGAGGGTGGCTCTACATAAAATGCAGAAACTTCATCTAATGCTAACCCAGCTCCTACAAATAACGCATTTCCACCTCTTTTTATCTTTCCCATGAGTTCAAGTGTTCTAAATGCGCGATAAAAGGTATGCATTCCAGGAAATCTTAGATAGGCTTCCGCTTCTTGATGGATTAGGCTGTACTTTCTGCGGCTGCTATCCATTGTGCCTTCTCTATGGGTAGCGGTGTAGCATCAGCTATCGTTCGCAGTGATTGTACTTGATCGATAGGTATTGCTTTCTGGATTTCGGCCTGAATTACTAAATCATTTTCATGGCGAAATTTTTCTTTAGTGGCTCTTACCTCAGTAGGGAGGTGCCGCATACTATTTCTTACAAATTCTGCACTCATTTGCGAATTATACTATAGGTCTTTATATAATTCAATACTTTGTGTTATACTTTTTGGGTGGAATTGGTTCAAAATATCCTTAAAAAAGAAGAAAAACGACAATTTGTGTATAGTTGGTTTGGCGATGACAATCGCGAGGACCAGCATGAAATCGTGTTGGAAGGGGATAATAGTGAAGTGGATGTTTATGGTATATTCTACGGTCATGACGCTTCAACCTTTAAAAGTAACGTGCGAGTTGTTCATAAAGGGCTAAATACTCGGGCAAACGTGTTTGCCTGCGGGGTCGTTGTTGATCGTTCATTTTTGGATTTCTCGGGGATGCTGAGGGTTGAGCATGGAGCTAAAGGTACTCGGACATTTTTTAGAGCAAATTTGATGATTCTTTCGCCTAAGGCTGCTGCCAATACGTTTCCTGGGCTTGAGATTGAGGAGAATGATATTGCGCACGGTGGACACGCAGCAACGGTAGGTAAGGTTAACGAAGAGCAGATGTTTTATTTAATGAGTAGAGGCTTAACTGAATCTGAGTCTAAAAAAATTGTAATCCAGGGGTTTTTTGAACCGGTATTGAGTAAAATTGAGGAAGATGAACAAGGTGCGTTGCGAAGTAAATTAAATTCGTTACTTGAAACGTACTATTTATGAGAAATTTTCGTGAAGACTTTCCATTGTTACAGAATAGAGAGGTTGTCTTTTTGGATTCAGCGGCGAGTGCACAAAAGCCGAAACCAGTAATTGAGGCGATGGTTGATGTAATGGAGAGGCATTATGCGAATGTTAATCGCGGCGTATATACCTTGTCTGAAGAGGTCACGGTGCTTGTTGAAGAATCACGAGCTACAGTGCAGAAATTTATTAATGCAACCCAACCAGAAGAAATCATATTTACCAGAAATACAACGGAATCAATTAATTTGATAATGTATACATGGGCGCGGAAAAATTTTGTTAAAGGCGATATTGTCGTGATTACGGAAATGGAACATCACTCGAATATTGTTCCCTGGCAAATGTTACGAGATGAAATTGGTGTTGAGCTTGTTTGGATTCCTGTGAATGACGAAGGGTACTTGGCATGGGAAGAGTTTAAAACGCGAGATACTTCACGGATTAAGTTAATTTGTGTGACTCATGTTTCCAATGTTTTAGGCACTATAAATCCAATTAAAGAAATTGCCTCCTGGACTCATGCCATTGGTGCCAAAATTTTAGTTGATGGCGCCCAAGGGGTTACAAATATTCCTGTTGATGTGCAAGATCTTGATGTGGATTGGTATGCGTTTTCGGGGCACAAGTTATATGGACCGAGTGGGGTTGGCGTTCTCTATGGAAAGACTGACTTATTGGGTGAGATGCAGCCATTTTTAGGGGGCGGCGATATGATCTTAGAGGTCACAAAAGAAAAGACAACGTATAAGGAGCCACCGCATAAGTTTGAAGCAGGAACTCCAGCAATTGTTGAAATTATAGGATTAGGTGCTGCAATTGATTATGTTTTGGCAATTGGGATGGATGTAATTCGTGAACATAATTTAGAATTGACGACATATGCTATTGGGAAGTTGAACCACATTGAAGGCGTTAAATTGTATGGTCCTTCAAAAGTAGAACATAAGGGTGGAGTGATTGCATTTTCAATGGAAGGAATTCATCCGCATGATATTGCAACTATTCTTAATGAAAACTCGATTGCGATTCGAAGTGGGCATCATTGTGCACAACCCTTATGTGACCGAATGGGACAGTCAGCACTAGCGCGAGTGAGCTTTGGAATCTATAACACTAAGGAAGAAATCGATTTGCTTATTACTGGATTACAACAGGTACGATCTGTATTTAAACTATAAAAATGAATTTATACCAAGACGAAATTCTCGATCATTATAAACATCCTCATAATAAAAAGCGTCTTAGTGATGTTACCGATTCTGTTGAGGCGGTTAATCCGTTATGCGGTGATAAGCTTGGACTTGATGTTAAAATTCTTGACGGAGTGATTTGTGAGGCTGGGTATTGGGGAGAGGGGTGTGCAATTTCGCAAGCTTCGATGTCGATGCTTAGTGATGAGCTAATCGGCATGAAAGTTGTTGATTTGGAGGGAATTACGCAAGAGACAATTTTAGAAATGTTGGGAGTTTCCGTTGGACCGTCTCGGTTAAAATGTGCTTTACTTCCGCTTACTCTGGTTCAAAAGATTCTCAAGAATTTGCATTGATTAGGTATAGTATATTTGGTATAGTTATGGAGCTTTATGGGAAAACTTGTTAAAAAAGTAAAAATTGATCAAAGTATGTGTATTGGTGCGGGAACGTGCGTTGTTCTCGACCCGAACGGTTTTTTGCTCGATGCGGAAAATAAAGCAGTATATAAAGATCCGGAAAATCCCGGTGTAACTCTTGTTGAATATGAATTTCCTCAGCCGGTCGATAATTTTGACCTGGTTCAGGCAGCTGAAGGATGTCCGGTTCAATGTATATATTTATATGATGAAAACGGGGAACAAATTTTTCCTTAGTTTTAGAAAGGACTAATGCTGTGAGCGAACATGATATTGATAAAAAGGATGCTGTAGTAGGCGCATCGGAGGAGCAGAAATCAACTCCTGTTATTCACCAGAATATAAATCGTGGTGGATTTTTAAATGGCGGGTGGCCAACGACATTACTATTCCTCATTGCTTTCTTTGTCGTTAGTTATTCCCTTGGGGTTGTAATTGAGCGGAATAATAAAATTACAACAGGTGGTGGAACTGGAACTCAGGCTGCAGGCAATAGAAATTTTACTATTACTGGCTTTAAGAAAGCTGCATCTGATTTGAAGCTGGATACTAAGAAGTTTAATGCCTGTCTTGATTCAGGAAAGTATGCGGCTGATGTTAAGAAAGATTCTGACGAAGGTATTTCACTTGGTATTAATGGAACTCCATCGTTTGTTATTAACGGGGTTGCACTTGTGGGCGCACAGCCTTTGACGGTATTTCAGCAGATTTTACAAGGATCGCCAATAGTTATGGATCCGGAGGCAACTACTTCGGCAGGAATGGCTGACGGAAAGAAGGTGACAGGAACGATTGCAATGGATAATGTTCGAATGAGAGGAGATAAAAATGCCCCTATAACTATTGTTGAATATTCGGATTTTCAATGCCCTTACTGTGGTCGATTTTATCAGGATACTTATCGTAAGATTGATGAAGAATTTATAAAAACAGGTAAAGCTAAAATTGTATTTAAAGATTTTCCTCTTTCTATTCATCCTCAAGCTTCTAAAGCTGCGGAAGCAGCACGTTGCGCACAGGAACAGGGTAAGTTTTGGGAGATGCACGACAAATTATTTGAACTTCAGTTGAGTTCGACCTAAATTAAAGTTCAATGTGAATAATTAAGCCTGGATATTTTTATTCAGGCTTTTTTTGAACTGTCCTTATTGCGATGGCTGTAAGTGTTTGGGTAAATAGTAGCAAATAAGGTATAATGAGAGCTGAGGTGCTATTATGCGCATTTGTATCGACATCTCTCAGACTGTCTATGAAGGTAGCGGAAGTGGTCGCTATGTTGTGGAGTTGGTTAAAGAGCTTTTAGCTCAAGATCAGACAAACGAGTACGTCCTTTTTGGAAGCGCGATGCGTCGACGATCTCAGCTTGTTTCTTTTGTTGCATTGCTTAAAGAACAATTTCCCAAAAGTCATATTACGCCGAAACTATTTTATTTCCCGCCAAAATTTTTTGAAATAGTATGGAATCGTTTACATATTCTTCCGCTTGAGTTTTTTACTGGGCGAGTTGATGTATACCATTCTTCAGATTGGGTGGAAGCTTTGAGTAAAGCAAAGCGTGTAACAACGGTTCATGATTTAATTCCCTTTTTGTATCCGGTATTTGTTCATCCGCGGATTCGAGAGGCGCATATACTGCGGTGGAAACGAATTCTTGCTGAGGAAGATTGTGTTATTGTCGATGCAGAAATTACTAAGAAAGATATTATTTCGCGATTTTCTTTTCCAGCAGAAAAAATCGCCGTAATACCCTTGGCTTGTGATGCCCGTTTTTTCGAGATAGGTGAAAAGCGAATTCAGGGTTTGTTGAAAACTGACGCTCAATTGATAGAAGTACTTACCAGCTATAACTTAAATTTTGATTCGTATATTTTGTGTGTTGGTACCCTAGAACCACGAAAAAATATTCAGCGATTAATTCAGGCGTATTCACAACTTGATGTGAATTTTCGAGAAAAATTTCCGCTTGTTGTCGTTGGTAAAAAGGGATGGAGTTCTGATTTTGACTCTCGCGATAACGTAAGCTTTACCGGGTATGTTGCCGATACTGACTTACCGTATCTGTATGGTGGCGCAAAATGTTTTGTGATGCCAAGTTATTATGAAGGGTTTGGGCTTCCTGTCCTTGAGGCGATGGCCAGTGGAGCTCCGGTCATTTGTTCAAATATTTCATCACTTCCAGAAATTGGTGGGGAAGAGGTCCATTATATTGAAGATCCTGAAAGTATTGAATCGATCAGACTTATTTTATCTCATGTATTGGTAAGCCCTATTGAAGAACTATCATTAGTAGCAAAAAGTGCTTATACTCGATCTAAGACCTTTTCTTGGCAGAAAACAGCTGAGAGAACGCGTGAGATTTATAATAATTTAGTTAATTAAACGGATATTATATATGAAAATCGGAATTGATGGTAATGAAGCGAATATAGCCGATAGAGTAGGTAGTGGTATGTATGCATACCAAGTTTTGAAGCATCTTTATGAGCTTGATACCTGGAATGAATATACGATCTATCTTAAACATGCTCCTATACGAGACATGCCCAATGAACGTAAAAACTGGAAATACGTGGTATTGGGCCCAGAAAAATTGTGGACTCAATTTGCACTTCCTTTAAGGTTATTTATTGACGGGCGTAAGCTTGATGTATTTTTTTCTCCAGGACATTATGCTCCTCGTTTTTGTCCTTGTAAGACAGTTATCTCTGTTCTTGATACTGCATATCTGCGTTTCCCTGAGTACTTTAAGAAAAGTGATTTAATGCAACTAAAGTCTTGGTCGAAATATAGCATAAAGAAAGCTGCTCATGTTTTAACTATTTCAGAATCATCAAAACAAGATATTGTTAAATTTTATGGTACAGATCCAAACAAGGTTACTGTTACTTATCTTGGCTTTGACACTGAGACATTTAAACCTGTTGAGAACGAAGAAAAAATTAAAAAAATCCTTGATAAATATGGATTTAAGCGGCCGTATATATTGTATTTAGGGACACTACAACCGCGAAAAAACATCGTCCGATTAATTCAAGCTTTTAAGGATCTTATTACTCAGGAAAGTTACACTCAGCTTGGCTTAAAGTTAGTAATCGTTGGGAAAAAAGGGTGGTTATATCAGGAGATTTTTGCGGAAGTAAAGAAATTGCAGTTAGAAGATGTTGTCGTGTTTACCGGGTATATTACTGATGATGAAAAACCGGCAATTCTTTCGGGAGCGCTACTATATACGCTCCCTTCGTTATATGAAGGATTTGGAATTCCTGTTTTGGAAGCGATGGCGTGTGGAACACCTGTTGTTGTTTCACGAATTTCATCCCTGCCTGAAGTAGTAGGTGAATATGGGGTTCTTGTTGATCCGTATAATGTAAAGAGTATTAGTGGTGGACTAAAATTGTTGGTAAAAGATGTTGATTTACGTGAACAATTGAAAAAAAATGGATTGCAGTGGGTTAAACAATTTGATTGGATGCACACCGCTCGTACAACTCTTGCGGTATTAGAATCTTATAGAAAAGAGTAAGTGAGGTACTATGTTTACTGACAAAGATGGCAATCAATTATCTACTGATGTTGCTTTGAAGAAAATCATTCGCCGTTTTTATTCCTACGGGGAAGACTTTTCTCTCATGCTTTTGACGCTTATTGGTTATGTTCCTTCTCATTTTGTGCGTAAATTCTTTTATAGACTGGCAGGAATCGCGATTGGTCAAAAAAGCTTTATCCATATGGGAGCCCGTTTCTACGATACGACCCGTATCAGTATTGGAGATGGAACTATAATTGGGTATCGCTGTTTCTTAGATGGCCGAGATACGCTAACGATTGGAAATCATGTGGATATTGCAAGCGAGGTAATGATTTATAATTCAGAGCATGATCACCATGCCTCAGACTTCCATGCAATCAATGCACCTGTTACTATAGAAGACTATGTGTTTATTGGGCCCCGTTCAATTATCTTACCTGGCGTTCGCATAGGTAGAGGGGTGATTGTAGCGGCAGGAGCGGTTGTAACAAAGGATGTACCGGCATTGTCGATCGTTGGTGGTGTACCAGCTAAACAGATTGGGACACGAAATGTATCTGAGTTAGCATATAAATTAGGGCGTCCGAGGTTATTTCAATAATATGTTTGATGTATCGATACTAATCGTTAATTTTAATACGCGTGAACTTACAATGAAGCTCCTTGAGAGTGTCTTTAAGTATACGCGTGGAGTTACCTATGAAGTTATTGTTATTGATAATGCTTCTGAAGATAAAAGTGTTGCAGAAATTAAGCGAAAATACCGTAATAAAGTTACCGTTATTAAAAATAAAGAGAACGTTGGATTTGGGGCTGCTAATAATCAAGGGATGGCGATTGCTCAAGGACGATATTTCTGTTTATTGAATTCAGACACCTTACTTATTGGAAATGTATTTGAGAAAATGATCGAGTGGTTCGATCAGAATACCTTTGTTCCTATTAAAAGCTCCCGTAAAATTAATCCCGAGGAATTTAATTTATCATCTCTTCCGCATGGCACCGTTAAGCGGTATCCGATTGGATTGATTGGTTGCAAATTGCTTAATTCTGATCGTACCGAACAATATAGTATTAAGCGATTCCCGACACTCGCAACAATGTTTGGTAATTTATTTTTATCCCGGCTTATTCGTCCAACTATGCCTGATAAGATTACCGAGGTAGATTATGTGATGGGGGCCTTTATGCTTTTAAAGCGTGAGGTGTATGAACGAGTAGGTGGGTTTGATGAGCGCATTTTTATGTATGTAGAAGAGACTGATTGGTGCTATCGAATACGAAAACATGGCTTTAGTGTGGTATACTGGCCTGATGCGGCGATAATTCATTATGGTGGTAGTAGTGCTATTCGTGGCCGTCGGGATCAAGTGTTAAATGCCTTTAAAGGATATCGTTATTTTTATAAAAAACATTATAGCAAAGCGATGTATTCTTGGCTTATGGCACAATTGAGATTAAAGTCCTATGTATCGTATGTGTTTGGGCGATTAACGGGAAATAAATATCTGGTCAACACCTACCGTGAAGCGTTGAAAGATTTACATGATGGAAAGTAAAATAACGTCGAACTATAAACGAGTTCTTGAGTGGATTGTTCTTGGATTACTGGTTTTTATCCCTCTTTATCCTAAATTACCTTTATTTGATGTTGCTTTTACCTGGACGTATATCAGGCTTGAAGATGTTTTTGTTGCGATTTCGTATGTGGCACTTTTTATAGCACTTCTGACAAGGAAAACCTCTGTTCGTAACTTTTTATTAAAACCAATTGTTTTATTCTGGATAATTGGTCTACTTTCTACCGTTGTAGCTTTACTAACTCTTGGTAGACAAGATAATTGGGCTATTTTTAAACCTCATTTAATTGTATTGAATTATCTTCGTCGTTTTGAATATCTTGGTGTGTTGTTTCTTGCGGTTGCTGCTTTTTCAGATAGAAAAGGAGTAAAAAGAGCAGCGATTGCGTTACTTGTTGGTATGGTGGGAGTGATACTGTATGGATTTGGTCAAAAATACGCTGGTTTTTGTAGCTATCTTACTATGAATGAGGAGTTTGCGAAAGGAACGTGCATTCCGCTTCAGCCAGGAACTCGTGTTTCGGCAACTTTTGGAGGCCATTATGATTTAGCTGGATATCTGGTTTTTGTCTTACCAATTGTTATTAGCATGGTTTTTGTAGTTAAATCGACATTCTGGAAACTCTTTTTAAGCACAGTAACCCTGTTTGGATTTTTCTTGCTTCTTTTGACTTCATCTCGAATTTCTTTTCCTGCTGTTATCGCCGCTTTAGGCATAGTACTCGCAATTAATGTCAAGAATAAGAAAAAATTATTTATAGGTTTCTGCGTGATTGCTGTTTTAACCTTGATTTTTGGAAGAACAACTATTGTTGATCGCCTGGGTAAAACGATTAGAGTTAAGCAAGTGACGGTTGATATGTCGACTGGCAGAATATTAGAGCAGCCGACTACACACAAAGACTGGGCAGGACTTCCCGAAAGTGATCGGGCAATTATTTTGCCGTTTCTGAAAGGTGAAGCTACCCCGTCTGCTTTTATAGTTTCTAAGCATGAGAAGGGAAGCCAAGATGAAATTCCTGTTTCAACTGAATCTGGCGTAAAGCGGAATACTGTTGAAGTTCCTCAAGCAGGGACAATTGAGCAAATCGGGTCTGATAAAAAAGAGATTATTGAAGAAGTGCGGGAAGTAAGAGGCAGATACGAACTAAAATACGCGTTAGTGTTGGATATCTCTTTTACCACTCGCTTTGATGGAGAATGGCCTCATGCAATGACTGCATTTTTATCTCATCCTATACTCGGGCAAGGGTATTCAACGGTTACTGCCGCTGTTGATAGCAGTTATATTCGGGCATTAGCAGAAGTAGGCCTTCTGGGATTTGTAAGTTTCTTTGCTATTTTATTGATCTTTCTCAAGCGTTCGTTTGATTATGTTTTGAGATCGAAGGATCTGTTTTATAGAATGTTTGTTACTGGAGTTGCCTCTGGTGTTATTGGCCTTCTCATAAATGGATTACTTATCGATATTTTTGAGGCATCAAAAGTTGCCTTTATGTTGTGGTTGTGTATCGGAGTCTCTGTTTGGATAATGGAGAGAGGTGATTCTCACGCTGACTCTTTATGAAAAAATACTTGCTTGCTTTAATTATTGGATTAATTCCGCTCGGCATTTTTCTTTTTGGTTCCACTTTAACCAATTATTTTGTTTCAGATGATTTTATCTGGTTACTGCATGCCAAGCGTGATACATTCTATGATTTCTCACGCTATCTTATTGATTCACAAGGATTTTTTTATCGTCCTTTTACTAAAATGTATTTTTTCTGGATGTGGAGATGGTTTAGTGTCGATCCGTATCCATATCATGTTGCTAGTGTATTTTTACACGGAATTAATGCCATTTTAGTATACGTACTTTCATTTTCTATGCTGCGAATATTCTTCATGAGGACTAAAGATGATAAGAAAGCAATATTCTCCTTTGTGACCGCAATTCTTTTTTTTATTCATCCGATTCATCAGGAAAATATACTTTGGATCAGTGCGGTGACTGAGTTGTTCCCTGCGTTGTTCTTGTTGCTTGCGCTTATTATTTTTACCATTACTCGCGATAAGGGATTTACCTTATTTTCTGGATTTCTATTCTTTCTTTGTTTCTCACTCGGACTTATGAGTCATGAGTATGTTGTGATTTTTCCCCTCCTGGTTTTTATTACTCACTATTTTAGTGTTTTACAAAAGAGAGAGCTTGTTTCTTTAAAGCAGCTTATATGTATATTTAGCATGCATAAAAAATTGTACGTGGGGTTATTGATGATAGATCTGGTATATCTTGCTTTGCGTGCTCAAGCTAATTCTCATTGGAGTGGTGGGGATTACAGTTATAACCTGGTTAAACTGCCGTTTAATTTTATCGGGAATTTGACTGGCTATATTGGGCTTGATATTGTTGGAGTGCCGTTTATTTATTTCTACCAGGGTGTTCGGGATATCATGAAGAACAATATGGTGCTTGCCGGTATTCTGCTTATAGTTTTCTGTTCTGGACTTGTGTATCTTTATTGGTTTGCAATGCGAAATAGAGATTATCAATCCGAGCTGCAGCTAGAGCGGTTTGTTTTATATATTTTCCTGTTTTTTGTAACTGCCTTACTGCCTTTTTTAGGGTTAGGTGGAATTGCAGAACGATATGTGTATTTGCCTTCTTTTGCAGTACTACTTTTCTTGAGTTTATTTTTGTACTGGATTATTCGTTATTTTGAAGTCCCAACCACTAGTTATCTAAAATGGTATTGGTGTATTTTTATTCTCATTGCCGGGATATATATCTACGCAGCCAAATCTGATCAGTCGGATTGGAAAATAGCAAGTGATTTTGTTTATGGAAGACTTAGTGAATTTAGAACTTATTGTGGAAAATTTGAATCTAATCAATTGATTAGTAGAGTTTCTCCTCCTAATCGCGTGGGGCGTGCCTGGGTTTTTCAGGTTGGGTATGAACAAGGCGCTAATGTTCTTTGTGATAAAAATATTAAGATATTATTAAACTAATGCTATACTTTTGCTATGAACAAATATGTCCTCGGTGGAATTCTTTTACTTAGCCTTGTTGCCAGGTTGTATCATTTTAATAATCCAATGGCTGATTTACACTCTTGGCGTCAGTCGGATACGGCATCGGTTGCTCGAAACTTAGTGCGAAGCAATTTTGATGTATTACATCCACAGATTGAAAGCGCTGTCAGTATTGATGGGATAGGTCGCGATAACACCACGCGCTATCATTTTGCTGAGTTTCCGATATATCAGGCAGCTGTTGCTGCAGTAAGTTATCCAGTTGCACAAATCCATCATGGCACTTTAACTCAAAATGTTGTTTTAGCTGGTCGAATTGTTTCTACTTTCTCTTCGCTTATTGCGATTATTGGGCTTTACTTACTCTGTACTCGATATTATTCAGATAAAGTGGCGTTACTTGCTGCGTTTGTATATGGACTGCTACCGTACAATATTTTTTGGTCGCGCGCAGTTTTACCGGATAGCATGATGGTGATGTTCTGTCTTTTTATGCTCTATTGGTTCGATGTATGGATTCGGGGTGAAGATGAGCATCATCACCGATTGTTAACACTAAAAAGCTGGTCGTTTTGGCTCGCTTTGATTTGTTTTGCCCTGGCGCTACTCCTTAAGGCTTTTGTGCCATTTCTTTTGTTGCCAGTGGCCTATATTGTATGGAAGCGATTTGGGCTTGCTGCGGTAAAACAGCCAGCTTTATGGATCTTTGCAATACTGGCTGTAATGCCTTTTGTTGGATGGAGAATATGGATGCAAAATTGGCCATTTTCTATACCAGCTAGTGGATGGCTGTTTGATGGAAATAAAGTTCGGCTCCGCCCTGCTTGGTGGCATTGGATAGTACAAGTTCGACTTGACCAATTCATGTTTAATGCAACGGGTCTGTTTTTGATAGGTTTAGGATTGTTCTTCTATAAAGAGATTACCGAAGTGCATTTTCATATCATCAGTAAGAAACGTAAGGACGCTGAAAAATACGTATGGTATTTACCGCTTTGTTTATTATCCTGTTTTATTTATTTAATAGTTTTCGCTACAGGAAATACGCAGCATGAATACTACCAACTTCCCATAACTCCATTTGGTTCCATACTTGTTGCCGTGGGTTTTTGGTATTTGTGGAGAAAAATGGGGTCTTATTTGGAAATGGTAATGCGTAGATTGCTGGCGCTGGCTTTTATTGCAATTACTTTGATGCTTGGATGGTATTCAGTAAGAGATTGGTACATTATTGGCAATCCTGCTTTAGTAACCGTTGGTGAACGGGCAGACCAAATTCTTCCTAAGAATGCGCAAGTTATTGCCGATTATGGAGGAGATACAACGTTTCTCTATTATGTTAATCGGAAGGGATGGAGTGTCCGGGATAAACAGTTGCAGGAAATCATTGATCGTGGTGCTACCGTATATGTTTCGATGCATCGGGACGATTATATAAATAAATTGGCAAGGCTCTACAAAGTTATTGATGAAACCCCAGAGTATGTCATGATAGATTTATTGCATCGCAGGGGAGACTGGACAGGAATAAAAGATTACGAGCTCTAAAATATGAAGATATTACTTATTTTTCCTCTCTGTCCGTTGCCTCTTAACTCAGGTGGGCAAATTCGTGTATGGAATATTGCACGGGAACTTCGTAATTTTCATATCATCGATCTTGTGTGTTTTATCCGTGATGATGCTGAAAAAAAATATGAAGCCGAATTGAAAACAGTATTCAATTCCGTCACATTTATTAAACGGAAAAAGTTGTTTGATCGTTCGATGTTGGTTCAGGGTGGATTATCTGCAATAACTTTTTTTCAATCTAACTTAGAGTTATTATTCTCCGCACTATTTTCAGGCAGGCCTCTTCTTGGGCATTTATATGATTCTGAGGAAATGCGTGAATACATTCTGAAGGTCGATATCGAAACGAAATACGATCTATTTTATGCTGAAACTTTTTACGGTATTGCTTCATTAAAGATTATTTTATCTCAGATTAAAACTAAGATCCTCTTACTTGATCAAAATATTGAGTCAGTTGCCTACGAACGCCAATCGAAACAACAAAAAAATCTTATTGTTCGTATGCTCATGTATTTGGATGTACTAAAGATTAGACGAGAGGAAGAATTCTTTTGGAATTCAGTGGAAATGGTTGGCGCATTATCTGATGTAGATAGGAGGTACATTGAGCAGAGAACAAGTAAAAAAGCATTGCTTGTTGAAAATGGTGTTGATAGTGCGTGGTTTTCTCAAAAAGTTACCGAAAGAGTTACTTCAGAGATCCTATTTGTGGGTACATTTTCCTATTTTCAAAATGTCGATTCCTTAAAATGGTTTCTTGATTCAATATGGCCCCGCATAGTTGTTAAGACTAACATGTCTTTATCGTTGCATATTGTTGGTCGTGGAGCGGATGCTGCCTTGAAAGAATATGTATCGGGATTGGGATATACGATCGATGAGTCGGTTGATGATATTCGTTATGCGTTTCAGAGAGCAACGTTGCTTGCGGGACCGATACGGGCTGGAAGTGGAACTAAATATAAAGTGCTTGAAGCGATGGCCTCAGGGTTACCCGTTCTTACTACGCCTGTTGGTGCCGAAGGGCTTGGAATTACTCCTGGTACAGAAATGCTGGTCGCACAAGAAGAAGAGCAGTTCGCTGAACTTGCTATACAGCTTTTACAAAATGAAAAACTGCGGGAAACAATTGGCATGGCGGGGTATTTGTTTGTAAAAGAAGCCTATGATTGGAAGACGATTGTAAAAAAGTTTGTTATGCAGCTTAATGGTAGTACTTCGTGTCAATAAGCGGGTGTTTTAGTATAATGCTCCTAGCGATTTATGACAGATATCTCAATTATTATCTTAAACTACAATACTCGTGATTTGCTTGCGCAAACTCTTAATTCGATCAGTCGCGAGCTTTCGGCTGATATTGGTATTGAGATTATTGTAAGCGATAATGGGTCGACAGACGGATCAGTAGAGATGATCCGAACTAACTTTCCTTGGGTTGGACTCCTTGAGAATAACGCAAACCTGGGTTTCTCGGCAGGCAATAATCGGGGAGTGCCCATTTCTAAGGGACGATATGTGTTATTCCTTAATTCAGATGTTCAAGTTGTTGGTGATGCGATTCACTATGTATATACACAAATGGAGGCAGATGCCTCAATAGGAATTGGGACATGTTACGTTGAACTTTCGTCAGGAGGAATTGATCCTGCTTGTCATCGTGGATTTCCCACTCCATGGCGCGCTTTCTGTTATTATAGCTCATTAGAGAGATTTGCTTCAAAGCTTCCTACTTCGGGGACTGGTTTATTACTGAGAAAATGGCTAGGTGGATATCATTTACTTGAAAAGCCGCTTGACTGCGCTCATGAGATAGATTCATGTACCGGCGCTTTTTTGCTTGTTCGACGTGATGTAGGGGAGAGTATTAAGTGGTGGGATGAGGATTTCTTTATGTATGGTGAGGATTTAGATTTTTGTTATAAGGTGAAGGAATTAGGTAAAAAAGTGATGTTTTTCCCACAAGTAAAAATACTTCACTTTAAACACCAAAGTGGTCTTAAAAAGAACGATTCAGTAGTGAAGGTGGATGTTCGTGCGATTAAACGAAAAACGACGATTGCATTTTATGATGCGATGAAGATTTTTTATACTAAGCATTACACCACTAAATATCCAGCCTGGTTAACAGGGTTAGTTTTACTGTTTATTTCCATTAAGAAACAACGAGCATTACAAAAAATACATTCGTGAAAGGACTGTATGCATCCAATTTTTAAGCGAGTTTTGGTTAAGATGTCTGGGGAAGCATTTTCTGGAGAACAAGATTATGGGGTCGATCCAAAATCTCTTGAATATTTTGCTCATGAGTTAAAAAGCATAGCTGACTTAGGGGTTCAAGTTGCTGTAGTAGTGGGTGGAGGGAATATTTGGCGTGGCGAAGGTAAGGGCAAAGAGCATATGGACCAGGCACAGAGTCATTTTATGGGAATGCTTGCTACAGTTATTAATACGTTGGCGCTGCAGGATGCGCTTGAACAACTTGAAGTTCCAACGCGAGCAATGACTGCATTGCAAATAGAATCGGTAGCCGAGCCATATATCAGGCGGAAAGCAATTCGTCATTTGGAAAAGGGTAGAGTAGTGGTGCTTGGCGGCGGAACAGGAAACCCATTTTTTACTACCGACAGTGCGGCAGCGCTTAGAGCTGCTGAGATTCATGCCGAAGTTCTGTTGATGTCAAAAAATGGAGTTGATGGCGTGTATACAGCAGACCCAAAAATTGATCCGGCTGCAACAAAATTGGATACCCTTGAGTATATGCAAGCAATTAACTCTAACTTACGAGTAATGGATACTACTGCTTTGGCATTTGCCAAGGAACGAATGTTACCAATGGTGGTTTTTAATGGTAAAGAGCCAGGCCTTCTTAAGAAAATTATTATTGGTGAAAAAATTGGGAGTAGAATTAGTTAATTGATTGGCTATGAAAATTGGAATTGACGCGCGACTTTATATGGAATCGGGTAATGGTAGATATTTAAGAAATTTGCTTATACAGTTACGTCTCAACGATCATAAAAATTCGTACGTTGTATTTTGTCTTAAGAAGGATTTTGAAACAATTCGGAATGTACTCTCGGGTGACAACTGGAAAATTGTGGTTGCTGATTATCGGTGGTATTCTTTTAGCGAACAGTTACTATTCCCTTTTATTTTGTATCGTGAGTGGGTAGACTTATTGCATTTTCCGCACTTTAACATGCCAGTTTTATATGTAAAACCGTTTGTGGTTACTATTCACGATCTTACTCATTTTGCCTTCGCAATGAAACGCGCTTCCACCCATTCTTTTGTTACTTACTATATTAAGCATCAGGCGTACAGTTTTGTTTTCTGGTACGCAATAACATGGAGTAAGAAGATCTTCACGGTATCTAGCTATGTGAAGGACGATATTTTGCGTAAGTTTAATTGTGATAAAAATAAGATTATTGTAACGTATGAGTCTGCAGAGAAACCGTTACTTGTTGCTCAGGATGAAATGAAAGAAGTAGTAAAACGATTAAAAATAAAAGAGCCTTTTTTCCTGTATGTGGGAAATGCGCATCCACATAAGAACATTGAATTTCTCTTACAATCATTTTCTGAACTACAGAAGTCGGTTTCTCCCGTGCATCTTGTCCTGGCTGGAAAAGAAAATTACTTCTGGACTAAATTACTCGAGTGGGGAAAAGAGTATAAAATGATATCAAATGTTTCGTATTTGGGTTTTGTACCTGATACTGATTTAGCTGTTCTATATAGTAAAGCAATTGGGTTTGTTTTTCCTTCGCTTTCAGAAGGATTTGGGTTGCCGGTACTTGAAGCAATGTCGTATGGATGCCCGGTAATTTGTTCTGAATTGACCAGTATTCCTGAGGTTGCGGGAGATGCGGCGGTTTACATTGATCCAAAAAATATTGATTCTTTAGTTCGCGCAATGCACATGCTGTATTCTTCTTCAGATATTCGTCTTGAGTGTAAACAGTTAGGTTTTTCTCAAGTTAAAAAATTCAGTTGGGAAGAGATGGGAAAATCTACATTATCCAATTACTTAGGTTGATTTGGATCTGAACCATTAACATACTGATCGTAGGGTGTGGTATATCCTTGTCCCTGTTGTTGTCCACCGTTTGATTGTGCCCATCCGGATGTATCTGCTGCTGGTGTGTTGCTGAAGTTGTCTGGCTGGTATGGAGGGTATGTTGGATTACTTGGTGGTGCTGGCATGGTGTAGTTTGTGCTTTGTTTCTGTCGGCTTAATATAACCCAAACAATTCCAATTATGAGCAAGATTGTTCCAACCACTGCGCCGATTATTAGTCCGATATTAGAAGCTCCTTTTGTTGCTGGTTTTGGTGTTGGAGATAAAGTGGGGGTTGTTTGACCAGGAATATCTATGTCAAATGTTGGTGCAGGTGTTTCAGTTTCTTGCGCTACGGTTGTTGCGGTTACGGTGGGAAACGGTGTGAAAGTTGCTTGTGTTGTAACTGTTGGAAATGGTGTTGCGGTGGCAATTGGCGTACCGGTTCCATTATCATCTTCGAGTGGCTCGTCGGGTGGCTCTGTAGCGTTAGGATTGGTGGTACCAATCACTTCGTCGGAGGGATCAACCGCTCCTGCGAATGCGTTGTCCTTTTTTTGTAGGTTTGCCGCTATTCGAGGAGATTGGCTAATAATTGTACATACAAGAAAAATCCCTATTATTGTTAGGGCAATTAAGAGGGTTTTATAGGATTGATCTTCACGTCTGCTCATCTGGATTCTATCGTAACACTATCTTTTTCTGGGAGTCAACTATAGTATTTATGCTTCATTGACGAATGCAAATTCTCTGCGTTACGAGTAGCTCAATTCGCATTCAGTTAGCGACTTTACATATATTATATACTAGAAGTATACGAATACTGGAGGAGTTATGATTCACAATGTTATTGTTATTGGTTCGGGGCCGGCAGGTTTGACGGCGGCTCTATATCTTTCACGGGCAGAATTAAAGCCGTTTGTAATTGCAGGTGGTACTCCTGGTGGTCAGTTAATGATTACGACTGAAGTAGATAATTATCCTGGATTTCCTGAAGGGATTAGTGGTCCTGAGTTGATGCAACGAATGACTGATCAAGCGAAGCGCTTTGGTGCTGAGTTTATAAATGAAGATGCAACGAAGGTGGATTTTTCGCGTAAAGATTCGGATATTTTGAAGGTTTGGGTGGGGGAAACGCTGCATGAATCACGTGCTGTAGTTATTGCTACTGGCGCCAGCGCGATGTGGCTTGGCCTTCCGAATGAAGCGCGTTTGCAAGGGCACGGTGTGTCTGCGTGTGCAACTTGTGATGGATTTTTCTTTAAGGGAAAAGATATTGCGGTTGTTGGAGGTGGAGATACAGCAATGGAGGAAGCAACGTTTTTAACTCGTTTTGCTAATTCAGTGACAGTTATTCATCGACGAAGTGAACTTCGTGCCAGTAGAATTATGCAGGAGCGGGCAAAAAACGATCCAAAAATAAGGTTTATGTTTGATACGGTTGTTGAAGATGTGTTGGGTCAGGATAAGGTAGAGGGGCTAAAACTTAAAAATGTTAAGAGCGGTGAAACTAGTGATGTGGTTTTCAAAGGACTATTTTTAGCGATTGGCCATAAACCCAATACGGAGATCTTTAGAGAATCGGGTCTTGAATTTGATGGTACTGGGTATTTGGTAGGTGAACGTGAGACATGGACGAAACTTGAAGGAGTGTTTCTGGCGGGGGACGTGACTGATCATATTTATCGTCAGGCAGTGACTGCTGCGGGGAGTGGATGTAAGGCGGCGATTGATGTGGAGCGTTGGTTGGGGGAGGTTAAAACAGAGAGGAATTGGTAGGTCTCTCCCTTTCTCGCTGAATACTACGCCGACACGCTTAATGCCTCGTCTTCGCTCGGCATTTAGAAGCTCTGCTCTGCCGTCAGTAGTTTGGCAGAGAAGGTCGGCTTTAGTATTTCAGTCTCGAAAGCATTCATAAACAATTATCAATTTTTTATATTAAAAAACCTCTCTAAAAGAGAGGTTTGTTTTTTGTTCAATGAAAAACAGAAATTCTATTCTTCTGGAACAGTTAATTTATCGTATACGTCTTTACCGACAAATTTTGTTAAGTTTGTTCCATTTACATTAGCGCGAACTGCGTAACGTACCTGATCACCTTTCGCTGTTTTGCGAACATACTTTGTCTTCTTGATTTGATCGTCTGGGACGTCAACTTTTGATCGAGTTTTAACATTATAGAATTGCATTGATAGTGTCACCACCTTTCAAATATTGTTGAGTGTAATTGTGCTCAATGAGAGTACTATACTGGGGAATTTTTTGTAATGCAATAGGGAAGTGAGCTACTTTAACTCAAAGTTATAGTACGATATACTTTTGATATATTTATTTCTGTTTATATTGAGGCGTTTATGGATGACGAGAAATTTTTTATTAGTACATACAAAGAAGCAGGCTTGTTGGTAATTGAAGAGGTAAAAAAATACACTTCATTTTTTGCACCAACAATAAAAGAAAGTGACGCAATGCGCAAAGAGATTACGCGGTTTATTTTAGCTGGTGGAAAACGATTCCGTCCTTCGCTTTCTTATTTAGTTGCGAAATTTTATGGTGTCGATATGATGTTTCCGCATCTTGCGCTGGAAACGTTTCATAAGTATTTATTAACGCATGATGACATTATGGATCGTGATGATATACGCTACAGTGCGCCAACGGTGCATAAAAAATTGGAGGAGATTATTCATCCCTATACAAACGACGCTGGAGAAAGACGACATTTTGGGAATGGGTTAGCAATTGTGGCTGGTGACATGATGGAAGCGGCTACCAATAAGATTATTTTGCAATCAGATTTAGATGCTGATGTAAAAGTTCAATTGGTAGGGTTAGTGGCACAAGCGGCTGAAGAAGCGGCGTATGGATGGTATGACCAATTAATTATGGATTATATCCAACTTGATTCTAAAGAGCTTTCTTATGAGCGAATTGAAACTTCTATAATTTGGGTGACTGGAAAATATACTATGAAATTTCCGTTACATTTTGGAATTGCTGTTGCCGGTGTTGGTGTACCAGAAGGGATTGATCACCTGGCTGATGATCTTGGTGTCTTATTTCAAACAGGTGATGATTTGATTGGTTTATTCGGCGATCCTGAAGCAACAGGGAAATCTAATTTTGGCGATATTGTACAAGGCAAAAAAACATTGCCGATGTGGTTTACCTTTGAACTCGCTAATGCGGGTGATCGGGAAGTGTTAAAACAACTCGTTGGTAAACAGAATTTAAGCCATGATGAAGCGGAAGTGGTGCGTGGAATTTGTAAAAATTCCGGTGCTTTTGATCGCGCTAAAGGGTTAATGCGCGAATATCGTGACGCCTGCCTTGGGCAGATTGATGGACTCGATATCCCAGCGGACATGAAAAAGTTTTTGCGCGGATTTGCGATATTTCTTGAGAAGCGGGATAGATAATTCATTTCCTCTTTCCAAATCATTGCAGCAATGCTACTTTAATCTTATGGATCGAATTGTCAATAAATTTACGTGGAAGATGGGTGGAGAAGCCGGGTTCGGGGTAAACTCTTCTGGTTTATTATTCACTCGTTTCTGTATGCGGTATGGGCTCTCTGCCTTTGAATACTCTGAGTATCCTTCACTCGTTCGCGGTGGTCATCAAACTTCGCAAGTGAGTGTTGATGAGGCTTTAGTTACGTCTGAACATTTTAATGTGGATTTACTCGTTGCTTTAAATAAGCAATCTATTGATTTGCACAAAGAAGAACTATCGAGTGGTTCTGCAGTCATATATGATAGCGCACAGTTTTCTTTGTCTTCACCGGAAGATTTCCTTGGTCGTAAAGCGTCACAAGTAGTACTGCTTGGTGTGCCGCTAACAGAAATTGCAATCGAATATGCAAACCTAAATCTATTACGAAATACGGTAGCCTTGGGTGCCAGTTTGGCACTGCTTGGTGCTGATGTTACATTGCTATTCAATCTCGTTGAAGAAGAATTTGCCCGTAAAGAACCGGAAGTAGCCCAGATGAATAGAGAGGCGATTCAAAAAGGGTATGATTATGTGATGCAGCATTATGCTGGACTAGTGGAATCCTATCCGTTTAAGATGGAGCGAATTACTGCTCAAGACAAGCGAATAACGGTTTCAGGAAATGAAGCGATTGGTTTGGGTGCGATACAAGGCGGCATTGAATTTTATGGTGGCTATCCTATGACACCATCGTCAACGATTCTAGCCTTTATGGCTGCAAATCAATATGATTTTGGTTATGTGGTTAAGCATGCAGAAGATGAAATTGCCGTTGTGAATATGACTGTTGGTGCATCATTTGCCGGAGCACGCGCCATGTGTGTGACAAGCGGTGGTGGTTTTGCGTTAATGGAAGAAGGTATTGGATTGGCTGCGATTACTGAGACACCGCTTGTTGTTGTTGATGTGCAGCGACCTGGCCCTGCAACTGGTTTGCCAACCTGGACTGATCAGGGAGATTTACGATTCGTGTTACATGCCGCACAGGGCGAAGCGTTCCGTGTTGTGATTGCGCCAGGTGACATGGATGAATGTTATCGTGGAATACAAATGGCGCTGAATCTCGCTGAAAAATACCAAATCCCCGCAATTGTGTTATCGGATAAATGGTTAGGCGAGTCGCATGCGGTTGTTTTGAGCTTTGATCCGAAGGCAATCCCTATTGAACGGGGAAAGTTAATTTTAGAAGATTCGCAATTAAGTAAGTACAATACTATTAACTCAGATAAAGGAGTGTATGGTCGTTATCTGCCAACCAACGATGGAGTGAGTCCGCGTACTGTTCCTGGTGTAAAAGATGGCGTATACCTTGCTAATAGTGATGAGCACGAAGAGCATGGGTATACCAGCGAAGAAGCTGATGTTCGTATTGAGCAGGTAGATAAGCGGATGTTTAAATTGCCGCATGTGCTAAAGGAATTACCCGGCCCAGAAATTTATGGCAATGAATTTTCAAGTATTTTGTTGGTTGGATGGGGGTCTACTAAGGGCCCAATTCTTGAAGCATTAAAAATGGTCCGAGAGGAGCTTGATACATCAGTTGCGTTTATGCATATGATGTACCTGTGGCCGTTTCATACTGAGATGGTAAAAACAGCATTAATGCGTTACCGACGCATTATTATCGTAGAAAATAATTCAACAGCGCAATTTGCCGGGCTGATTGCGGAGATGACAGGTGCTTTGTTAACTGAGCGATGGCTTAAATATGATGGTCGTCCATTTTGGCCCGAGGAACTTGCTGCGAAAATAAAGAATGTTATTCAGATGAAAGGGTAGTTATTATGGATGTGCATGCTGCAAAAAAATTTAATACTCGACATAAACCTACCTGGTGTCCGGGGTGTGGTGACTATAGTATTTGGCATGCTCTTAAAATGACGATTGCTGAAAATGGGTGGGAACCACATCAGTTTTGTATCGTGTACGACATTGGTTGCAGTGGAAATATGTGTTCATTTGTAAATGCGTATGGTTTTCATGGCCTGCACGGTCGTTCACTTCCCGTTGCCGCGGGAATAAAAATTTCTAATCATGATTTACCCATAATTGTTGTTGGTGGTGATGGTGGTTTGTATGGCGAAGGGATGGGGCATTTTATTCATTTCATGCGGGCTAATCATGACATAACGATGCTTGTACATGATAACCAGATTTACGGATTAACAACCGGGCAGACATCGCCAACTACCGAAAAAGGGCAGAAAACAAAATCTAATCCTCTTGGTGGTATTGAAATTCCAATCAATCCCTTGGTGATGGCAATTGCATCGGGTGCTACGTTTGTTGCTCGTGGCTTTGCAGGGGACACAGAAGGCACTGCAGCACTTATTAAGAAGGCGATAGATCATAAAGGCTTTTCACTTGTTGATGTCTTCCAGCCCTGTGTAACATTTAATAAGCACAATACGTATGAATGGTTTAAAGAACGGATTTATGATTTATCTGCCACTGACTATGTTCCGAATGATCGCAATGGAGCGTTTGCTAAAGCGAATGAATTTGACAAGCTTCCAATTGGTGTTGTTTATGAAGATACCTCTCGTTTAACATACGAAGAAGAGTTGCCACAACTTAAGGAGCAGACTCTTATTAAGCATGATACTGTTAATCGTGATATAACAAATTTGTTACAAACCTATATGTAGGGGGTGATCTGTTTGATTCGCACTACTCTTGAATTAACTGTTGAAGAAATTGAGCTCATCTTAGATAGCCTTGGTGTTGAAGAGCCAAGTGAGCATCATGTGAAGATCGAGTTGCGCCGTAAACTGCATGAAATGTTACTTGCCCTTCGTGAACGTCATTCTAAAGCTGGGATGGCGTAAAAATCTGCGCCATTGAGGCGCAGATTTACAATAAATTTAAAGTTGGGTGGCTGTTTAGATACTTGCAACAATTTCTAATTGTTTCTGGTGAATACGTGCGAGGCGTTGTTGACGTGCGACTTCTTTTCGTTCGCGCTCTTTTGTTTTTTGAAGTAGCATGTCATCTACTTTTTCCTGGCATTCTTTATCGGGGCATGCAGTTTTTGATTTGCGTGTTTTTGTTCCGTTCGCTTCTTCTTCCTCCCATTCTTCTACGGTTATGCGTTGTTGTCCGCAACGTATGCACAAGTTAAATATAGTCATAGGGGCAGCTCCTTCTGACGCTTCATGCGTCGCAGCTATGGTACTAATAAATTATTACTATTATTTTTTATTAAGCAATTGAAGATAGAAAGTTTGTGTGGGAGAAAAAAATTCGTATCTATGTCTATAGGGCAGTTACTCATATCTAAAGGTATGTATACTATATACCAAATATATCATTTTTCAAGTGAGCGTAATGATATAAAGTTTTCTTTGCGTAATGTGAGCTTGATAAAATTAATATTTAAAAAACTTATATTAAATAAACGTTTAGTACTAGAATAACGTTGGAAGAGATTTCTTTAGATACCGCCTCTAAAATTTGGAATGTGACTTTGGGTATTCATGGAGAAACTGATAATCCGGTTTATTTGGCTCAAGGATTAAAAGAGACTTTACAATATAAGTCTTTCAAAATTGATGCTAAGACTGGCGAAGTAATATCTATGGATATAAAATTGATTAATTGTCCAAATTTGAAGAATGATTAAACTTATTCTTGATACGAATATTCTTCTTGTCTATTTAATAGGATGCTACCGTCCAGAGCTAACATCTCGAAATTCTAGAACTTCAAGTTATGATAAAGAGGATTTCTACTCTATAGAAAAATATATTGAAGGCAAATGCTTAGTTATAACTCCTTATATTCTAGCTGAAATTTCAAATTTATCGTTATATATTAAGGAACCTGGACTTACTGAGTATTAATCAACCTCGACTACTTTCAACCTTTGGATTTACAGACTTATCTATAGTTGCACTGTTAAAAGATAAAACGATATCTCTTTTATCTGATGATTCTTCTTTTGTTTGCGCTGGTTTAAGAACTAATTGTTGACAATCTTGACTTATCCACCAACATATATATAATAAATAGTGTAATTGAAGTTTATCGAAGCGGGTTCCTTGGGGCCTGCTTTTTTTATAGGAGAAAATGTATGGATTTATCACAAGCACGAACAGAGTTTGCTTCGGCGTTGCGCCAGGTCTGTGCTGAGCGTGGAATTGAGGTTGAAGCAGTACTTGAGACGATCAAAGCCGCTATTTTGGCTGCATATCGTAAGGAAGCTAATCTTGAAACAACCGACGACTTGAATGTTGAAGTTGACGCTGAAACAGGGGAGCTTGGTATATTTCAGGACGGTAAGAATATTACTCCAGCTGGATTTGGTCGTATTGCTTCACAAACCGCTAAACAGGTTATTTTACAGAGAATTCGCGAAGCAGAAAAAGCAGCCCTTGTTAAAGAATATGAGGCTAAGATTGGTACCATTCAGAATGGTATGATTCAGCGTTTTGATCAGGGCAACTGCATAGTTGACCTTGGTAGGGCTGAAGCAATTATGCCTCGTGAAGAGCAGGTACAACGTGAGAGATATCGCATTAACCAAAGATTAACCTTCTATATTGCGGAAATTCGTCAGACAGAGCGGGGAGCACAAATTATTGTATCCCGTTCCCGCCCAGAATTGGTTGAAGAGATCTTCCGCCGTGAAGTTCCGGAAATCGCTTCTGGTGCTGTAGAAGTTAAAGGCATAGCTCGCGAGGGTGGCTCACGTACTAAGATCGCTGTTTATAGCAAACAGACTGGTGTTGACCCTGTAGGGTCATGCGTTGGTCAAAAAGGCGTACGTGTTCAGGCTGTTATTTCGGAAATTGGCGAAGAGCGAATTGACGTTATCCAATTCAGCGACGATACTGCTAAATTTATTGCGGCCTCACTTGCACCAGCAAAGGGAGTGCTTGTAGACCTTAACAAAGAAGAGCATTCGGCTTTGGTAACATGTCCAACCGATCAATTGTCGCTTGCTATTGGTAAAGATGGGCAGAATGTTCGCTTAGCTGTGAAATTAACTGGGTGGAAAATAGATATTAAAGGACCAAAGGGAAGTGAAACAGAGCAGCCAGCTGATATTACTGCCGAAACAGCAAAACCAGAGGAAGTAGCAACCGAAGCTTAAAAACTATATAATAGATGTATGGCGAAGAAACAGAAACCTTCGCGAACGTGTGTTGGATGTCATACCGTGCGTCCCAAGAATGAACTCGTGCGCTTTGTACGAACATCCAAAGGAACAGTTGTTGAAGATCCTACCTCACGATTGCGAGGTAGAGGAGCATATGTATGTTCCGAAACAAAAGAGCGTTGCTTGGTTTTAGCAATTAAAAAACGCGCTTTTGATCGAGCTTTGCCCGGAAAGGTTATTTGAAATGTTAGAAGATACTACTACCGTTCGACCACCAATTGTTGCCGTAATGGGACATGTTGACCATGGGAAAACAACCCTTTTGGATTATATTCGAAAGGCAAATGTTGCAGCTTCCGAGCATGGCGGTATCACTCAGCATTTAGGTGCGTATCAGGTAGTAACCGATCAAGGGAAAGCTATAACTTTTTTGGATACTCCAGGACACGCTGCGTTTGAAGGAATTCGTAAGCGCGGAGGGGAAGTTGCGGATATTGTTATCTTGGTGGTGGCTGCGGATGACGGTGTGATGCCACAAACTAAAGAAGCAATTCGCCATATTAAAAATGCTGGTAGTGTTATGATTGTGGCTTTTAATAAGGTAGATCTTCCTGATGCCAATATCGATCATGTTAAGCAACAACTTGCTGAAAACGATGTCTTAGTTGAAAGCTATGGGGGAGATGTGGTTTCTGTTGAAATAAGCGCAAAAAGCGGCCAAGGAGTTGATCAGCTTCTTGAAATGATTTCACTTGTCTCTGATTTACTTGAACTTAAAGCCGACCCAAAGGCACCGGTTGTTGCGTTTACTCTTGAATCCCGAATGGACAAAGCAGGACCTTTAGCGAGTTTACTTGTTAAGCGGGGAACTCTCAAAACAGGAATGGATATTGAGATAGATGGCTCACTTGGCCGTATTCGTGCCATGAAGAATGATAAAGGGCAGATTGTTAAAGAAGTTTCACCTTCACAGGCTGCTGAAATTACTGGTTTTTCGAAATTACCTGAAGCAGGAACAATCTTTATTGAAGAAAACAGTAAACTGTCGACTAGCGAAAGCGTTGGCGCCTTAACAGTACGCCACGTAGCTTTGCAGAACGAAAATGTATCAGATTTATTCTCGTCACTTAAAACTGACCGGTATCCGGTGATTCTTAAAGCTGACGTGGCAGGTTCACTTGAAGCGCTAGTTGCGAATATTCCACGATTAAATGAAGTTCAGGTTATTGACCAGGGAATTGGTGATGTAGGTGAGTCTGATGTAATGAAAGCTCGTGGTACCAGTGCACGTATTTATTCCTTTAATGTAGGGATGAATGGCACAACGCGTAAACTCGCTCGGGATGAGAAGGTAGAGGTTAAAGAATATAAAATTATCTATAAGCTATTTGAAGACATGGAAAAAGATATTGTCGATTACTTCACCAAAGCTCCAACAGAGACAATTTCTGGCAAGGCGTTGGTACAAAAGGTATTCGCAGCCTCGACTGGTGGAAAAATTGCTGGTGTTAAAGTTACTGAAGGGGTGATGCAGGTTGGTGCTACCGTACGTGTAATGCGAGGCGAAACAGAAGTAGGTCGCGGTAAGATTGTCACGGTTAAGAAGTTGAAAGAGGATGTTCCTCGTATTTCTGCCGGGCAAGAGGGTGGATTAACTTTTGATACCCCAATCGAATTCGCTGAATCTGATATAGTAGAATACTACAAGCCTATTACAAAAGCCTAATCTGTGGTATAATCCGCCTACTATTTATTAGAGATTTTACCTATGGACCCGCAAAATAACCTTAAACAATTGCAGGATTTATTTAATCAGGCTAAGGATATTCTTGTAATTACTAAAGAGAACCCAACTATTGATGGATTGTGCGCCTGTTTGGCTCTGAAAGCTGCTTTTTCTCAGAAAATGGACATGCAAGGCAAGAAGAAGAATGTTACCCTGGCTGTTTCTAAACGTAATGGATCTCAGTATTCGCTATTGCCTGGCTTTGATCAGATTGTTTCTGAGCTTGGTCTACGTGATTTGGTGATTGGGGTTAATGGGTTTGTTGAAGGATCAATTGAAAATGTTAACTGGTATGTTGATAAAGGGCGATTAAACGTTGTTTTTAAGTCAAATCCGGCTGTTCCAATGCAATTTGATCTCAAAAACCTTGATCCATTTTATGCGGGCGCTAATTTTGATGTTGTAATTGTCGTTGATGCCAATAGTCCTCAGGATTTAGGTAATGCGTATAAGCAGGATCCGGGAATGTATTCCGAGTTACCAGTAATTAATATCTCTAATAGTCAGCCTAACACTCGCTTTGGTCGAATCAATATTGTGGATTCCAGCGTCCCTTCAGTTTGTGAGTTAGCCTTTCAATTAGCTCAAATCGCTCAGCTAAATGTAATGGGCGATGTTGCTACGTTATTTTTAAACGGGATAATGGAAGCCACGGATAATTTGTCTCGCAAAGGACAACAAACTGAAACAATTGTGAACCAATTAGTCGCCTTTGGTGGTCGCCAATTGGATATTAATGCTATCCGTAATCAGGCTAGTTTGCCGACACTGCCAGTTCATAAGAATCCTCCGCCTGTAACTCCTCCTGCCCCTGCGGTGGGTCAAATGCCTCCAGGAATGTACGGACAATATCCTCCAGGAATGCCGTATCCACCATATATGCCTCCACAAGGCCAATATGGACAGTATCCAATGCCACCAATTGGGTATTATCCTGGTCAGTATCCGATGCCTCCACAAGTATATCCCCAGTATCCTCAGGTTCCACCACAGTATGTTCCACAACCCGATCCAAATATGCCAGTTCAACAGGAATGGAACAGCCAACAAACTCAGGAACCAATGGAAGAATATGATGCTGAAGTGCCTTCAATTGAGCACGATTTAACACAAAGTCAAACGTATATTCCAACTGTTGAACCGACATCATACGCCCATGTTGAGCCATCTATTTATATGCCTGGAATTTCCCAGCAGCCTGATGCGTATCAACCTGGCACTGATTACGAATGGAATGATCAATCCCAGCAGTATGCTCCGCAACAGCAAGATATCCCGCTTGAAGAGCAAAAAGAGCAGCAAAAGGCACCCGATTTTAATGCTCCTCCTACAGGATTTGTGCCTGGTGAACGAAAATCGTAAGGGATTCTTTTCAAGATTGACTTAGTCGTGTATAATGCTTTAATCATTATTTTAGATAGGTCGAAGATGGTGGTTTAAATGTGGAGTTCCACTTTTGTTACTACTGCTTACGAAAACATATGGCTTTAGCTAACGACGCTAAAAAGACTATTATTTCTACAAACCAGATCCATCAAGGTGATACTGGGTCTCCTGAAGTTCAGGTAGCTATTCTCTCAGAGCGAATCACTCGTCTTACAGAGCATTTGAAGCTTCACAAAGGTGATAATCACTCTCGACGTGGTCTTTTGCAGATGGTAAATAAGCGCCGAAGACTCCTTATGTATCTTATGAAGAAAGATCCAGAGCGATATAAGTCCGTTGTTGCTAAAGTTGGCTTGTCCAAGTAACACTCTTAATGAGAGTATTTTCTAAACCCTCCTTGATGTCATTACGGTGGCACGCATAATTCCTCGCAAAGCTCGGAATTTAATGCTCAGCTTTTTTGCTAGTGGTATGAAAAAGAAGGCCACTGTGAATGACTTCTTCGGAGGTTTAGAGATTTATCATAATAGGGTATAATGTCTATATTATTGTTTTCCCTTACCTTGGGAATCTTGGCATGATTTTGGATCCTGAATTAAACAGAAAAACTCTTTTTTCTGCTTGATCGAGGAATCTGAAAACTGTCGTGATGTGTCTTTTAGGTTAAGGAGAAGGAGTTATTTTATGGCGAATATTATTTCGCAGAGTATTAAAATCGGAGATTCCGAGTTACTACTTGAACATGGTCGTTTTGCAGCCCAAGCAAGCGGCGCAGTGATTGGTAGAATGGGCGAGACTATGGTTCTTGCAACGGTTGTTGCAAGCAAAAAAGAGTCTTCTTTAGACTATTTTCCTTTATCTGTTGAGTTTCTTGAGCGGCTTTATGCTGGTGGAAGAATTTCTTCTTCTCGCTTTATTAAACGTGAAGGTCGCCCTTCAGAAAATTCAATTTTAACTGCACGTCTTATTGATCGTTCAGTTCGTCCACTTTTTCCCGATGGATTTAAGAATGAAGTTCAGATTGTTGTTACCGTTCTTTCTGTTGACCTTGAACATGATCCAGATGTACTTGGCGTTATCACGGCAAGTGCTGCACTTGCAGTATCTGATATTCCTTGGAATGGTCCACTCGCTGCAACTCGCTTAGGCTGGAAAGATGAGACGTATTTGGTTAATCCAGTTGCTGAGGTAATGAGGGTTTCTCAGATGGATTTAATTGTTTCTGGAACAAAGAATGAAGTTGTAATGGTTGAAGCTGGGATGCAAGAAATGCCAGAAGAGACTGTTGTTAATGGTCTTGAAGAAGCGCAGAAATATAACAAAATTGTTGTTGAAGGTATTGAAGAACTCGTTAAGAAAGTTGGAAAAGAGAAGTTTCATTTTGAAAAAGCTGAGATCTCTCAAGAAGATAAAGATGCTGTTACTCAGGTGGCACTCCCCCTTATTAATGAGATGGTTGAGCTTGCTGCTCAAAAGAAACTTAATAAAGAAGACGCTCTTGGTGAATTAAAGAAGCAAGTTGAAGAAAAACTTGCTGCTGTTGCAACAGAAGAAAGGCCAGTTCCATCAAAAGCTGTTATTGGCGAACTTTCGGAAAAATTGTTTAAGAAATCTATTCGCACTAATACACTTACTACTGGAAAGCGTGCTGATGGACGATCATACGATCAGGTCCGTGAATTGGAAATTGAAGTCGGAGTAATTCCTCGTACGCATGGTTCAGCAATGTTTCAGCGTGGAATGACTCAAACTTTAACAACGGTAACTTTAGGATCTCCGTCACTTGAACAACTAATTGAAGGCCCGGGTGGCGAAGAAACTAAGCGCTACATGCACCATTATAATTTCCCTCCTTATTCGGTGGGAGAAGCAAGGCGAATGGGTTCGCCAGGTCGTCGCGAAATAGGACACGGAGCACTTGCTGAGAGAGCCTTAGTTCCAGTTATTCCTCCACAAGAGCAGTTTCCCTATGCTATTCGTGTTGTTAATGAAATTATGTCTTCTAACGGGTCTTCTTCAATGGCTTCAGTCTGTGGGTCTTCACTTGCACTAATGGACGCAGGTGTTCCCGTTAAAGCGGCTGTTGCCGGTGTTGCGATGGGACTGATGACCAATGAAGAAGGTACGAAGTATGCCGTGTTAACCGATATTCAAGGTCTTGAAGATGCAACTGGTGATATGGACTTTAAAGTTGCTGGTACAGCAAAAGGTATTACTGCTTTGCAGATGGATATTAAACTCTCTGGTTTAAAACACGAATGGCTTAAGGATGCTGTTATGCAGGCCAAAGCAGGAAGAATGTTTATTCTTAATGCCATGCTTGAGAAGATCTCCCAGGCACGTCCTACACTTTCTAAATATGCACCTCGTGTTGTGATGATGAAGATTGATCCAGAGACCATTGGTTTAGTAATTGGTGGTGGTGGAAAAACTATCAATCAGATTATTAATCAGTGTGGTGTCGCGATTGATATTGAGGATGACGGCACCGTGCTTATAAGCGGAACTGAAGATGACGGTATTGCTAAGGCGCAGGCTTGGATTCTTTCTTTAACCAAAGAAATTAAAGTTGGTGAAGTATATGAAGGTGTTGTAAAACGAATTCTTGCTTTTGGCGCATTTGTTGAAATTCTACCTGGTAAGGAAGGTATGGTTCATATTTCGAAGCTTGCTCCAAATCGTGTTGAACGTGTAGAAGATGTCGTTCAGGTTGGTGATACCGTAACTGTTCGTGTTGATGAAATCGATTCCGAACGCCGTATTAACCTCACTATGGATGTTGCTGGTACATGGGTAAAAGAAGATCGCGGAGATGATACTAGCCATGGTGGAGGTCGTGAAGGAAGATTCGAGCGACGAGATCGTAATGGTGGCGGACGCAGTGACCGAGGTGGAAGACGTTGGTAGATTAGTTCCTCTATTTGTGATTAAATAGAGTTACTAGTCGTTACGTTCTTATTATGGCTGACGGACAAAATAGCGATATTTTACAACAACAGACAGATGAACTGCGAGCTCGAGTAGAAGGCGCGAACGTTCCGGATGGTATTCGAGAAAAATGCCTTGGAATGATTGAGCGTATCGCACGAATGGCGAAGTTTGGTACGTATTCAATTGAATATGAAAATACTTCCCGATATATTGATGTTGTGCTGTCAATTCCGTGGGGTGTACTTTCGGAAGATGTTTTGAATCCAACTGTTGCACGAGAAGCGTTAGATAAACATCAATATGGGCTCGAGCCAGTTAAAGAACGTGTTTTGGAGTACTTAGCTGTTTTACAATTACACCAATATCGTAAACAGCAATTGGGACAAGACGATACGTTTCGCGCTCCAGTTATCATGTTGGTAGGCCTTGCTGGTACTGGTAAGACATCGTTTGCTTATGCTGTTGCTGACGCAATGAATCGTAAAGTAGCTCGTATTCCGTTTGGCGGAATGGGGGATGCACTTACGCTTCGTGGACAGTCGCGCGCATTCGCAGATGCTGAGCCAGGTGCGGTTATTAAAGCACTTCTGCAAGCAGGAACACGCAACCCGGTCATGCTTTTGGACGAAATAGATCGTGTGTCCGATGAAGCACGGGCAAGTGTGATGGGTGTGTTACTTGAGCTTCTTGATCCGCAGCAAAATGTAGCGTTTCGTGATCACTATTTGGATTATCCGGTTGATTTGTCTGAATGTCTCTTTATCGCGACTGGAAACAACACGACAAATATATCTACGGCGGTATTGGATCGTTTGGAGGTTATCCAAATGCCATCGTATACAGATGAGGAAAAAATTACTATTGCAGCGAAGTATGTTTTCCCCAAAGCACTACAGGAATCGGGTTTACCTGAAAATGCAATTATTATTGACCCTTCGGTTTGGCCACAAGTGGTCAGACCACTCGGATTTGATTCCGGCATTCGTACCCTTGAGCGTACGATTCGCGGAATGTGCCGCAAGGTAGCTCGTATGATTGTTGGTGGAAGTGTTCAGCAAGTGCATGTTACCTCGGAAAATGTAAAGGAATTTTTGCCTACCTGGTAGGCTCGAAAGAGAGTTTCGTCTCTCGACTTCACTCGAGATGATTTTAGATAGATAAGTTAAATTAAGGAAAAATCACATGTCAAATGATACTAATGAAAATAACAAAAATGATGGAGTAACTGATTTCTCAGCACTTGTTCCTCAAAAAAATAGATATAATCCTGCGAAGGATTCCGTACAGGTAGCACTTGGTGAATTGCGAGAGAATATCGCGCAAAAAAATCGCCCTCCCTTTCAGAAAAGAAATGATGGGACACGTCCAGTGCCACGAAATGATGCTCCACGTATCGATGGATCCCGCACTGATGGTCCACGTCGGCCGGCTCGAGCACCTGCTCCTAATCGTCGACCGCAAGGTGATGGCTATGGAGACCAGATACGCCCTGCTGGTAATCGTCGCAGTGGTTCGTATGAACCTCGTCGCCGCGATTCACGAGGACCAAGTCAGAACCGCTATCCACAATCACCTCGCCCTATGAGTTCATCAATGGCACGAGGTGCAACAATTCAAAATACTAACTTATCTCAGCAATGGTATGCCGAAACGGTACCGGTGTTACGGAAAGATCCTAACGTAGTTGAAACTGCAAAACTGCGCATTCTTCCTATTGGAGGAATTAATGATGTTCAAAAGAATATGTATGTCTATGAAACCGAAAAAGACATAATAATTATCGACTGCGGGATGGGTTTTGCAGACGAAGATATGCCGGGTGTTGATTATTTAATTCCTGATATTTCATATCTTAATGACAAAAAAGATAAGATTCGCGCAATTCTTATTACTCACGGGCATGATGACCATATCGGAGCGTTATCGCTAATTTGGCCACAATTAAGGTGTCCTATTTATGCTTCGCATATTACAACTGGTTTTATAAAAACCAAAATGACTGAGCATAATTTGCCGGTTGAAGATATTAAAGAGATTGATCCAGACGCATCATATGAATTTGGTGTGTTTAGATTTCAATTCTTTAGATTAAGTCATTCCATTCCTGATACGTTGGGGTTTGTAATGGATACTCCTGTTGGTAGAATTATTCATAGTGCAGATTTTAAATTTGATTATACTCCGGTAATAGGATTACCAACTGATGTTCAGCGTATTGCACGATTTGGCGCAGAAGGTGTTTTGTTATTGCTTTCAGATAGTCTTGGCGCTGAAAAGCCAGGCTATACATTATCTGAAACTGTAGTTGAAGGACAATTTGATGTTGTTACTGCAAAAACTGTAGGTAAAGTAATTGTCACTACAACTAGCTCAAATATTTCTCGTATTCAGCTTGCTATGAATATTGCAGCCAAGTACAATCGCAAAGTTGCTGTGTCTGGGCGTTCAATGGAACAGAATATTGGTGTTGCTCGTAATCTCGGATACTTGAAGTATTCTGATGATATGTTTATTGAGCTTGAGGATATTGGGAAGTATGAGGACCATGAATTGTTCTTAATTGTAGCGGGATCACAGGGGCAAATGGAATCAGCTCTTGGTCGTGTGTCCCGCGATGAACATAAACAGATTCGCCTTCGCCAGGGTGATTCAGTGGTGTTTTCAACGGATCCAATTCCCGGTAATGAAAACCAGACTAATAAATTAATTGACGCGCTTATCTCGCATGGTGCTGAAGTGTATTATTCAAATATTTTTAGTAACCTGCATGTTTCAGGTCACGCTGCTCAAGAAGAGCTTAAACTAATGATTAGCCTCGTTCGCCCACAATACCTCTTACCTATTGGTGGAACAGCACGAAGTACTAAGAAGTATCGTGATATTGCTATGAATATGGGCTTCAATCAAGAGTCGGTGTTACTTCCTCAAGAAGGTGAGGTAATTGAATTTAATGTTAAAGACGGAGTTTCTACGCCTTCGATTAACGGTCGCTTTGAAGCAAAGGATGTGATGGTTGATGGTCTTGGGGTGGGAGACTTATCTGACATTGTGATTCGCGATCGTCAAGTAATGGCTGAAGAGGGTATGTTGGTAGTTATTGTTCCGGTTGATCATAAAACGGGGCATACGGAAAGTGGGGTCGAGATTGTTTCGCGTGGATTTGTATACATGAAAGAATCGACTCAGTTGATTGATGACATTACTAAACTGGTTGAGGATATTCTTGAAGAGCAGCATGGTAAGCCAATGGATTGGACGCTTCTTCGAAAGAAGATTGAAGATCGAGTAAGTAAGTTTATCTTTAAAGAGATTAAACGTAAACCTATGGTTTTGCCGGTGGTGTTTGAGGTTTAAATTGGTAGTAGCTTTCTTGTCGAGCTTTGATGGTGACACGCTTAACGCTTCGTATTCGCTTGCGTTTAAAGCTCTACTCTGCCTTTAGTTGTTTGGCAGAGAAGGTCACCACAAAGCTCTCCTTCAAAAGCTTATCTTCTCGTGGCTCACCAGCGGAATTTCTATCTTCAAAACTCTCAACGCGGAAGTTGTAATAGCATCACTGAGATTTTATTTCAAGTTCGTGACAAATGGGCTTGGTGCTGCTATAGTAGTTTTTGAAATGTCAAAATCTGCCAAGAAACCCGCCAAAAAAACATCATCGTCGCGTCGAGCAAAGCGAGGTGGTTTAAGTCCTGCAGTGTTACGCTCTTCTTTTGCCATTTTGTTGTATGTTGGCGCGCTTCTCGTAATTCTTTCGTTTGTTTTGAAGAGCGATATCTTTTTATCAATTCGCGAAAATTTATTTCATTATTTTGGGTTAGGAATGTTTTTTCTTCCCTTGATACTTATCAGTTTTGGAATTTTCGTACAAGGCTTCAAGTTAAAATTAGGTCAGCCACATATATTAGTGGGAGTACCTCTGTGTGTGCTTTCGTTGTTAGCCTTAATTTCTCCCTTTTCATTTGATTATTCTGGAGTAGTAGGGAATAGAGTATGGGGGAGTTTAAATGAGTTTTTGCCGATGCCGATAACCAGCTTGTTGTTGGTTATTATTTTGGTTATTGGCTTGGCGGTGCTTTTTGATACGTCGCTTGATTTGTTTTTTGAAAAAATATTTCAGGGAATTGGTGGTTTCTTTAATTTAATATTCAGTCGCTTTGTTTGGCATAAATCTGCCATAGAAGTGTCTCGCAGTACGGTTAGTACTCTTTCGGCTGTCTCGACGGCGGCTCCATCGGGTGGATTACGTGAAGGTTTACGGATTTTTGGAAAGAAAGAGAAGAAAATAGTTGATCCGGCTATGGATGATGGTGTAAAGCCTGAGCCGCCAAAGAAAATGTCGGAAGAGGAATCTATAAGCATTCGAATGGGAAATCCATCATTATCTGGACAAGTTTGGAATTATCCTCCTCTTTCAATTTTTTCTAACGCTCCAGGTAAGCCTGCGGATCGTGGAGATGTAAAGAACAATTCTAATATTATCGAAAAAACGCTGGAGAGTTTTGGCATTATTGCTAAAGTAGTCGAAATTGATCAAGGGCCGGCTGTGACTCGTTATGCCCTTGATTTAGCACAGGGAACTAAAATTGCAAAAATAACTTCATTGCAGTCTGATTTAGCGATGGCGCTTGCAGCTCATACCGGTGAGGTTCGTATTGAGGCTCCAATCCCAGGTAAAGCCTTGGTTGGTATCGAAATTCCAAATAGAACCCTCGAGATTGTTCCCATCCGATCTATTTTGGGCAACGAAGATGTTAAGAATCATAAATCTAAGTTACTTGTTCCCCTTGGATTTGATGCGGCTTGTCGCCCCCTTATTGCTGATATTACTCGCATGCCGCACTTATTGGTTGCTGGTACTACTAACTCGGGTAAATCGGTGATGCTTAATGGCATTATCGTATCTTTGTTGTTTAGAGCAAGCCCAGACGAGGTTAAATTAATTTTAGTTGATCCAAAGCGCGTGGAAATGGGCGGCTATAATGGTTTACCTCATTTGCTTACTCCAGTTATTCATGATGCTGATAAGATTGTGTCTGCTTTGAAATGGGCTGTTGCAGAAATGCAGCGTCGTTACCAGATGTTCTCTGAAGTTGGGGCTCGAAATATCAGCAGTTACAATGAGATGAGTGGGTTTCAGGCGGTACCTTATATTGTCATTATTATTGACGAGTTGGCTGATTTGATGATGTTCGCGCCATCTGAAGTAGAAGAAGCGATCTGTCGTTTAGCGCAGATGGCTCGAGCGGTTGGAATTCATTTGATTATTGCTACACAACGTCCTTCAGTTGATGTTTTGACCGGTTTAATTAAGGCTAACATCCCTGCTCGCATGGCATTTAACGTTTCTTCGCAAGTTGATTCACGCGTTATTTTGGATACTCAGGGGGCAGAAAAGCTTTTGGGTAGGGGAGATATGCTATATCTTGCTTCTGATGCAGCCAAGCCAACGCGAATTCAGTCGCCTTTTGTTCGAGACGAAGAAATTAATGCGTTGGTAAACTTTATTAAAGCATCAGGTATTGCTCCGGTTTATACTGAGGAAGTTGTTACGCAACCTATTAACTCAGTGCGAGGTGGAAATGGATCAATGGGTAGCGATGATGAACATGATCCCCAGTATGATGAAGCAATGCGGATTGTTATAGATTCTGGTAATGCTTCAGCATCTTTCTTGCAACGTAAAATGAAGGTAGGCTATGCACGTGCTGCTCGATTGTTGGATCAGTTGGAAGCTTCGGGGGTTGTAGGGCCAGCTAATGGCTCGAAGCCGCGAGAGATATTGCGAAGGGACGTGCAGTAGCTTTTCCTGAGCTATATTCTTACATGCTGTTTTTCCAGGACGGATGCAATTTTCTTGCGCTACAAATCTCTCAACCAGTTAATTATCAATTAATAGTCTAGTCGAATTATTTTAAGTAGTACGTTATAATAACTTTACAGTTGGTATTTCCCATATAACTATGAAAACTTTAGGACAGATTTTGCGCGAGCAAAGAGAAAAAAAGAATATAACCTTTGAGCAAGCGGAAGAGGCTACTAAGATTCGAAAAAGCTATTTGCGTGACCTTGAAGATGGAAACTATGCAAATTTGCCTGCATCAACGTATATAAAAGGATTTCTTAAGATTTATGCCGAATATCTAGGACTTCCTGAAAATGATGTTCTAGCATTTTTTCGTCGAGAATTTGATGAAACTAAGGATGGCAAAATAACTCCTAAATCTTCGCTTAAGCCAGTACGAGATCCCTGGATCCGATTTAGCCCACAAGTTTTCTTTACCGTAGTCTTTGTTTCTGCTGTAGCTATACTTTTTGCGTACATCTGGGTGCAGTATCAATCGTTTGCTGGTGCTCCGCAGCTGGAAATCTTTTCCCCTAAAGATGGTATCGTTGTACAGAAGCCAGATATAGATATTGAGGGGAAAACATCTGCAAATAGTACGCTCACCCTTAACGGTCAAAATATTGGGTTGTCGGGAGATGGGTACTTTAAGACTTCGGTACAAATGAGTGAGGGAGTAAATGTCTTAACGTTTGTTGCAGTGAATGAAGTAGGTAAAACGACCACAGAAAAGCGAAATGTTCGATTTGATGTGGTTAAGAAGTAGATTGACTATCTCCTGTTCCTTCTGCTTTAATTACATATATGGATATTTTGCAAGTTATTTTAGTAACATCTTTGGTACTTCTAACTACCTTACTCGTTTTCTTGGGAATTCAAGTTTATTATATTTTTCAGGAAGTTCGCAAAACACTACAATTGTTACAAAGAACTCTGGATAATGCTGCTGAAATTTCTGAAATGGCTAAGAACCCAATATTTGCTCTTACTCAAATTAAAGGGTGGGGAAGTGTTGTTAGTGGCTTACGCGAGGGAATCAGATTATATAAGTCGTTTCGTAAACGAGAAGAATAATGTTTACTTCATCTAAAAATACAAAATCATCGGGATCTGCGATATTCCCTATTGCTGCTTTTGTTGCACTTATTGGTGGAATTGGTGCGGCCGTGATTACGCATCCGAAACAAAAGAAAGTACGCGATGATTTAAGTGCTGTGGCGGATGACTTAATCGACTCTTTAGAGCGGGTTTTGGATAAAGTTGATACAGGTGTACAAAAGAATGCTTCACAGGGATTTAGCGAAATTTCACAGCTTATTATGGGTGCATATGATGAGATTAAGTCTCTTAATGATGCGGCCCACGATGAACCCAAAGGGCTAGCGAAAGTGACTCAGACTATTACGCATACTGTTCAGCGTGTGGAAGAAAAGGCGATAGAAGAAGTTCATGCCGTTGAAGATTTAGCTCATACTGTTGATGACGATATATCTGAAAAAATAGCCTGGCTACAGCGCAAAGGCCGCAATTTGGCTCGAAAAGGAATCTCTAAGTAAATTTCCCTATATTTTGATATAATGGCTTGATTAGTATATTTTCTACTGATTATGGCAAAAATACTTAAACAAGATAAAACAGCCCACGAGGAAGTTATTTTTGAGGCTGTTAGGGTATTGAAAAACGGCGGTATTATTATTTATCCTACTGAGACACTGTACGGTATAGGTGTTGATGCGACCAACCAAGCGGCTGTAGATAAATTACTTCAATATAAAACTCGACGAGAAGGGAAGCCTTTGTCGATTGCCGTATCTGACACTGAGATGGCAGAAAAGTATGTTGAGGTTAATGATATTGCTCGAAATCTATACCGCAATTTTCTTCCTGGGCCTGTTACTGTTGTTTCAAAGAGTAAAGGTGCTGTTGCCAAAGGTGTCGAAGCAGAAATTGGGACATTGGGAATTCGTATTCCTGATTATACTTTGATAAGAGAAATAGTTGCTGCATTTGGTAAGCCTATCACGGCCTCATCGGCAAATGCTTCAAATCAAAAAAGACCATATGCAGTTTCTGATGTTCTTGAAAATATTTCGGAAAAACAAGAAAGTCTCATTGATTTAATTATTGATGCGGGTACTTTACCTAAGCGAGAGCCATCGACTGTTGTAGATACTACACTTAATCAAGAGGTGGTCTTGCGACAGGGAAGCATAAAGCTTAGTACTGTACTGGAGCAAAAAACGCAGTCTGCAAAAGAGACACAAGAAGTAGGTTTTAAGTTAATGAAAAAGTATTTACATCATCTTGGATATAAGTCGGTAATCTTTGCTTTACACGGAGAACTTGGTGCAGGCAAAACACAATTGTCTAAGGGTATTGCACGAGCACTTGGAATTACTGAGGTGGTAACGTCGCCGACTTTTATCATTGAACGTGATTACACATTGCCTGCTGGTCATTTATTTCATATCGACACCTGGCGACTGTTTGATAAACAAGAATTATTGGATTTAGGTTTTATGAAAAAAATAGAAGAAGGTAATGTCTTTGCTATTGAGTGGGCTGATCGGTTTAGTGAGCTTATTGATCAGGTGGCAAATGATGCGATGATAATTTGGGTTGGACTGCAATATGGTTCAAGTGAGACTGAACGTATTATTAAAGTGAGTGATTATACAGTATGAAAATCTTAGCAATAGATACATCATGTGACGAAACATCGGTTGCTATAACCGAAAATGATTGGATTCTGGCGAATAAAATCTCTTCGCAAATTGAGTTACATAAAAAATGGGGTGGAGTAGTTCCGGGGATTGCCCGTAGAATGCATGAAGAAAATATTGATTTGGTTTTAAAGGATGCACTGAAACAAACTAAATTGCACCTTAAGGACATTGATGTATTTGCTGTTACTCATGGCCCAGGGCTTGCTATCGCGCTTGGTGTCGGTATTGAGAAGGCTAAAAGCTTAGCCGTGGAATATGATAAACCCTTGGTCGGTGTTAATCATATGGAGGGGCATATTTATTCCGCTTTGGCACATAATTCTAACGGTAATCCAGAAATAGAGTATTCGTTTCCCTTACTTGCGTTGCTTATCTCTGGAGGTCATACCGAACTTGTGTTAATGCGTGATCACGGGAAATATGAAATTATTGGAAAGACTCTTGATGATGCTGTTGGTGAGGCTTTTGATAAAGTTGCTCGTATGCTTGAAATTGGGTATCCTGGTGGGCCAATTTTGGAAGAGTTAGCCAAAGAAGGTAATCCTAATCGCTTTACTTTCCCAATCCCTATGAGCAAAACTGCTAGCGCGGATTTTAGTTATTCTGGCTTAAAAACTTCAGCGCTCTATTTAACAAATCGTGAGCTTAAGGAAAAACGGGATTTGGTGTCTGTGTCTGAATATAAACAAATGATTTGTGATGTAGCATGTTCGTTTCAAGTTGCTGCCGTAGAGTCTTTGTTGCAGAAAACTTCCTTTGCATTAAGGTCACTTTCATTGGAAAATACTATTCAGGACTTAATTGTTGCCGGTGGTGTTTCGGCAAATATGTATGTTCGCAGTAAATTTCGCTTTAAATTTGGTAAGAATATGCGAATACATTTTCCAACAGATAAAAAATTATATGGCGATAACGCAGGAATGATTGGAATCGCTGCGTATTATAATGCAAAGCGTGATAACTTTGCTGATCCTCACACTTTGGATCGTATTCCTAATCTAAGTTTATAATCATATATTTCATTGTTGACAGGGTTATTATATTTCCTCTACGCTATTTTCATGAACAGTTTCGATTGGTTCTTATATATATTTCAGTGGCTGAATATTTTATCGATTCTCGTTTGTTTGATTTTTCTCCTTTTTACTACTCGCAAATATACTGGTGTTATCGGCACGGCATTAACCTATTTAGCCGTAGGAATTATTTTAAATGCTTTTATACAAGTAGTGGATTTACTTAGTCGAACAATTGATTTTATTAGTTTTCAACGCATTGGTGGATTCACCTATCAGGATGCAGTGAGAAGCGGCTTCGCTACTTTTGGCTTTATTATGCTTGCAGTTGGGTTTTATAAACTTTCCAAAATTTACAAGAGATTTTAACTGCTTTTAATTCTTCCTTACTAATCGGATTATTCTCCTGCGTCTTTAAATAATATTTTCTCTACGCCATATACATCGTATTGACTGCCACTACCAGTTGATTCTATATTGATAAGGCATTCGATATATTGTGTTTTTAAATAAATTCCAAAGTTAATACGAAAAAGAAATTGCTATGAGATGTCCGTATTGTAATCACGATGAAACAAGAGTTTTAGATAAGCGTGACGATGACAATCTAGGTATAACACGAAGGCGTCGAGAATGCGAGAAGTGCTTAAAACGATTTACTAGTTTTGAACGTCCTGAGTTGCTGGACTTAGTTGTATTAAAAAAGGCTGGGCAAAAAGAACCCTTTGATAGGCGAAAGATTATTTATGGTCTTAAGCAAGCTACCTGGAAGCGAGGCGTTTCTGACCAAATGATTGATCGAATTGTCAATGAAATAGAAGGTACGTTGCGTCAGAAAGATACCGTAGAGATTGCGAGTATTGAGATTGGAAATTTAGTAATGGATAAACTTAAATTAATTGATAACGTAGCATATATTCGTTTTGCTTCTATTTATCGAGCATTTGCTGATGTTGAAGATTTTCAAAAGGAGGTTCGAAAGCTTGTTACCGCAAAGACTACAGATAAATGATTTTTAGATAAAATTACTATTATTAACGAAAAATTAGGAGATAGTTTATGGTTTCAGATAATTCAATTATTTCTGAATCGTCAGAATCAAAAAAGAAACACCCTCTTACCAAAGTCATTGGAGGTAATCAAAGTGAAGTGAAAAAAACGGTAAGCAAGTATGGTAAGTCGGGATCAGCTGAGCGAAGCGTTTTTGACGGGATGTTTAAAGAAGGCTTTACTCCCAGCCATGAAATGTTAAAGAGAATTTACGAAAGTATTGCAGATAATGAAGCATTTTTGGAGAGCCTTAATGTTGAAGGCCGTACAAAATATACGGGTACTAAATATACCGAGTTGGAAGGTGTTCGTAAGAAAGTATTACTTGACCGTTATTCCCTTAAAGACGAAAAAGGCGAGGCGGTAGAACATTCTCCTGAAGAGATTTGGGCTCGTGTTGCCTGGGGGCTTGCTCAAATTGAAAAAACACCTGAACAACGAAAAATATGGGAAAAGAAATTTTATGAAATAATGGAAGATTTTCATTTTGTTCCGGCCGGGCGTATTTTGTCTGGTGCTGGTACGGGGTATGCGGTTACGTATTATAACTGCTATGTTATTCCGTCTCCTGATGATTCTCGCGGTGGAATTATTGATAGTCTTAAAGATATGGTAGAAATTATGGCTCGTGCCGGTGGAGTAGGGATGAACCTTTCTTCGCTTCGACCAAAGGGTTCGTATATTAAGACAGTTAACGGTCACTCCTCCGGACCGATGGCTTGGGCACAGTTGTATTCCGTTGCAACTGGTGATGTTATTAGCCAAGGTGGATCGCGACGCGGTGCGTTAATGTTGATGATGGATGACGATCACCCTGATATTGAAGAATTTATAACTTGCAAGCAGACACCACACTGGATTGAGCATGCTAATTTGTCTATTGCTGCTTCGGACGGGTTTATGCAAGCAATCAAAAATGACACTGATTGGGATTTGAAGTGGAAAGGTGAAGTGATGAAAACGGTGAAAGCTCGCCATTTGTGGGATCTTATTACTACTGCTGCATGGAAAAGTGCCGAACCAGGGTTTGTGTTTATGGAACGCTATAATAAATGGTCAAATACCTGGTATTACGAAGATATTCGTTGTACCAACCCCTGTGGAGAACAAGGTTTAGGTCCATGGAGTGTTTGTAATTTAGGTTCTCTTAATTTAGCAAATTATGTTGTTGATGGAGAAATGGATTGGAAAAAACTGGCAGAGCATGCTCGTGTTGGTATTCGCATGCTTGATAATGTAATTGACTCTAACTTATACTTTTTTGAAGAAAATAAAATTGCGCAACTTGGCACGCGTCGTGTTGGGCTTGGAACAATGGGACTTGCCGATGCATTAATTAAAATGAAAATTCGTTACGGCTCTGATGAATCAATGCCGATTATTGAGAAGATCTTTCAGACTGTTCGCGATAATGCATATGACGAATCGGCAAACATTGCGGCAGAAAAGGGAGCTTTTCCATTCTTTGACCGCGAAAAGTATCTGCAGGGGCATTTTATTCAGCAGCTTCCTCAAGAAATTCAGGATAAGATTGCTGAAAATGGCATTCGCAATGCAGTGTTGCTTTCTCAACAGCCAACAGGAACAACATCATTATTTGCTGGTGCATCCTCGGGCATAGAGCCTGTTTATGATTTTGCTACCGTACGCCGTGATCGTACTGGAGAACATGTTATTTATCATCCGTTATACCAGGAGTGGAAGGACGCAAATCCAAATGAAGAAGCAGTGCCAGATTACTTTGTCTCTACAGTAGATTTGTTACCAGAAGATCATGTTAGAGTTCAGGCTATGGCTCAGAAATATACTGATGCGTCGATCTCTAAAACAGTTAATGCTCCGGCTGACTATACGGTTGAACAGGTTAAAGAGCTCTATATGAAAGCGTACGATCTAGGTTGTAAAGGTATAACCTTCTACCGCGATGGATCACGTGATGCGGTGTTGACTCGTGAATCTGATGAAAAGAAAACTCCCGATCAGGCCGCACAAGTTGCAGCAGCGGTAAGTACACCAGCATCTCCAACATTAATTCAACCACTGTACCATACACTTCGTGAACGTCCGGAGCGGTTAACCGGTAGTACTTATAAGGTAAAAACCCCATTTGGTGCTGGGTATGTAACTATTAACGAAGACGAAATGGGTGAAATGTTTGAGGTATTTGTATCCCTTGGAAAAGGTGGTACTGATATTTTGGCTGATGCTGAAGCAATTGGTCGGTTAATTTCCTTAGCACTGCGTATACCAACTACGGTGTCTAAAGCCGCTGTTGTTGAATCTATCGTTGACCAGTTGTCTGGTATTGGTGGTGCTTCAACTGCCGGATTTGGTAGCAATAGGGTACGTTCTCTTGCTGATGCTGTGGCAAAAGCAATTAATGAACACGTTGCGTTGCGGGGTACACAAGTTATGGCTAACCCTGTAGCTCAAGCTCAGTTACCACTTGGCACTGCTCTAGATTCGTCTGCTTCGAATCAAGTGCGCAATGCAAAATTATCCGCACGACGCGATATGTGTCCTTCGTGTGGCCAGGCATCGCTAATGCTCGTTGAAGGTTGTGCTAAGTGCGATAATTGTGGGTATAGTAAGTGTTAATAGCTGTTACTGTATAGTGGAGCCCCGGGGGGGTTAGCTATCTCCGGGGTTTATTTTCTTTATGACAAGTGTTCATAAAACAGGTTTAGTTATTGTTTATACAGGCAACGGTAAAGGAAAAACAACTGCTTCGGTAGGCCTTGCGGTACGTGCTGCTGGATATAAACGAAAGGTTCTTTTCCTCCAGTTTATTAAGGAATGGTTTACTGGCGAGAAGGAAACGTTTAAATTGCTTGAGCCCTATATTACATTTGTGCAAATGGGACAGGGATTTGTGGGAATTTGGGGGGACCGGAAAGATCGCGCAGTGCACGATACAGCTGCCGCTGAAGCATTTGGTTTTGCAAAAGAAAAAGTTAACTCTAAAGAATATGATGTAATTATCTTGGATGAAATTAACGTTGCGATAAAAGAAGGGTTAATTAAAATTGAAGATGTATTGGAGATGGTTAAAGGACGGCCAGAAGAGTTGGATATTGTTTTAACTGGGCGTGGTGCTGATGAAAAATTAATTGGAATCGCAGATCTAGTAACAGAGATGAAAGAGATAAAGCATCCGTTTCAAAAGGGCATACTGGCAAAACGAAGCATTGATTTTTAATTTTCTGGTTGAGTTATTTATCCAATTGTTTCATAATGCTTGTATGATGGTTCTTCATAAAGCACACAAGGCTGGAGTAAGACATTGGCATGTATATATGTTTGGGATCTCACTTATTGTTATAGCGAGTGCTGCTGCCGTGCGTGATTTGCGGATTCGAGAAAAGTTAACGCTTGAGCATTTGCGGGAAGTGGAAGTGGCTTATTCCCAAATAGCTCCTTCGGCTTCACAGGTACTTGGTGCTCATTTGGATAATAATTCGTTAACTTCGATTCGTCAGATTGGGCATAAAGGAGTATCTGTTTTGGCTCGATTACAAGAAAATCATGTTGTAATAGTAGAGTACACGGAAGATGGCACACTCGTGAAATCTATTGATGGAGCAGGAAATACTGAAGATGCGCGTCGAACTTTTGCGCATTGGAATTATTCAATAAATGGTAAAGAAGCGACCATATCGGCTGATCGTTTTGTGCCGAAAGATGGAGATGTTATACTCTGGGAGTATAAATAAGTTGCATTAACGATGAACTGGGTTGACCTGTGTATTTTTCTCATTCTCTTTTATTTTGCATATCGTGGTTTCGCGATAGGCTTTGTAGGTTCGCTGCTTAATTTAATTTCCTCGATACTCGCGGTTTTAACCGCTGTTCGTTTTTATCCCCAAGTTGGTGCCTTCTTTGTTGATTCACTTGGCGCCAATAAATTTGTTGGCCCGGTTCTTGGTTTTTTTGCCATCTTAATTGTGGCTGAATTCGCTATTTCGTTCGTCTTTTCGTACTTATATCGTTTTGTAATGAAGCTTTTCTTATGGTTAAAGCCACTGTATTGGGTGGATAAAATTGCAGGAATATTCCCGCAGCTTGCAATGGGAATTGTGTTGCTGACTACAGCGGTTATTGTGATGTTACGTCTCCCATTCAATACTGATCTAAAAAATGCGGTACTTGCTTCATATTGGGGAAAAAATGTAGTTCCGCAGGCTGCTATTCTTGAGCCGCAAATGAGACAACTACTTGGTGCTATTCCTCAAGAAACCTTACTTTATCTCATTCCAAAAACCCCCACATCTGAAGAATCGATAAAAATGAGTTTTCCGGATATTAATTCGATGGAGCTAAAAGAAGATCCTGATTCAGAACAGGAATTGTTTAAACTGGTAAATCAAGAGCGAATGGCCGTCGGACTTAAAGTATTAGTATGGGATCCAAACATAGTTCCTGTTGCTCATGCTCAAAGTATGGATATGTTTAAACGATCATATTTTTCGCATATTAATCCCGACGGCAAATCGCCGTTTGACCGAATGACTGAAGGAGGAGTAAAGTATACGATCGCGGGCGAGAATTTGGCGTATGCACCTACGGTAGAAATTGCTCACAAAGGATTGATGAATTCACCGGGACATCGGGCTAATATTTTGCGTCCAGAATTTGGCCGCATTGGAATTGGTGTGATTGATGGTGGAATTTATGGGAAAATGTTTACGCAAAACTTTGCAGACTAGCCTATAGTCTTTTAATTTTCAAATTATTGTGATATACTTACCGGATTGTAAAAGGTGACGCTTACTTCTGAATTTTTCTCCCTTGATATTAGTAGCATCATCGTGTATTATCACTATACCCCGTTGAGTGCTAACTGAGATATTACCCCTTGTGTTTATTTCGGTTACGTGGTTTGTTAGTTATAAGTTAGTAGAGAGGAGAGGAAGCATGTCTTCAACAATCTATTTAGATGGGAAGCCGGTGAAGTTGCGGGAAGAACTGCCTTTAGTTTCTTTGAGGGAAAAAGTAGTATTTCCTTCTTCATGGGAAAGTTTCTCAATTAATAGGGATAAATCCAAACTCGCGTTGGATGCATCCACAACGACAAATGGACTTGTCGTTTTTGTTTGTCAAAAAAATCCACAAACTGTTAACCCTGATTCCAGCGATATGTACGATGTTGGCACCATTGCCCGCATTCGTCGTTTCTGGAAAGTTAATGGCGATTATAATCTTACCGTTGAAGGGTTAACCCGAGTCTATATTAAAGAATATGTTCAAGATGAACCGTATTTTGTAGTTCGCTGTGAGGAGATTCCTGAATTGACTACACATAATGATGAAATCGAGGCATTAGTTGCGAATATTACTGCGCAAATGAATCACTACCGGGAGGTAGGTGGACATTTGTCGTTAGAGTCTTCAATTGCGATCTTTTCTGCAGAAGACCCTAATCAATTGTGTAATGCTATTACTGCCGGTGTGGATTTTAAGCCATTTGATAAACAGCAAATTCTTGAGATGGTAGACACTCGGGATCGCTTACAAAAGGTAAGTGAACTTCTTGCACACGAAATTCGTGTCCTTGAAATTGGTCAAAAAATTGCGAACCAAACACAGGAACGTGTTAAGCGAGTTACCAAAGAGGCAATTTTGCGCGAGCAGATGAGTGCAATTAAAAAAGAGCTTGGTGAAGATGAAACAGAGGATGAAAGTGCAAATGAAGTAAGTGGCCTTAAGAAAGCAGTTAAGAATGCTAAAATGCCTAAAGAAGTACAAGAGAAAGTTGAAAAAGAAATTAAGCGACTTTCTAAAATGCCAGCTATGAGCCCTGAAGTTTCATACCTGCGTACATATATCGATACCGTTCTTGAACTTCCCTGGGGAGTTAAGACTGAGGCAAAAGTTAATGTGTCGGATGCTGAGAAAATTCTTGATGAAGAACATTACGGTTTAAATAAAGCTAAAGAACGTATCTTGGAGTTTTTAGCTGTGCAAAAACTTGCCGGTAAAATGAAAGGTCCAATTCTTTGCTTTTCGGGTCCTCCAGGAGTAGGAAAGACTTCAATTGGAAAGTCTATTGCTAAGGCATTGGGACGTAAATTTGTAAAAGTATCTTTAGGCGGAATTCGTGATGAAGCAGAAATCCGCGGACATCGCCGCACGTATGTTGGTGCCTTGCCGGGAAGAATTATTCAGGGTATTAAACAGTCCGGTTCTTCAAACCCCGTGTTTATGCTTGATGAAATAGATAAAATTGGTAATGATTACCGGGGTGATCCTTCGGCAGCTTTACTTGAAGCGCTTGATCCTGAGCAGAACAATAACTTCTCAGATCACTACTTGGAAGTTCCGTTCGATCTTTCGGATGTGATGTTTATTGCTACGGCAAACGTTTTGGAAACAATACCGCATGCGCTTCGCGATCGCTTGGAGATAATTGAATTCCCAGGCTATACGGAGCATGAAAAATTCCAAATTGCTGAAACGTATCTGGTGCCAAAACAGGTTGAGAATCACGGTTTGAAGGAGAATCAATTTACTCTTACCAGTGATGCTTTAAAGAAAATTATTAATTCGTATACACGAGAGGCAGGTGTGCGAAGTTTGGAGCGAGAAGTTTCTGCTGTAATTCGTAAGGTGGCGAGAAAAGTAGCGGAAGACAAGGGAACTGAATTCACTATTGATTTGAAAGACGTACCTGAATACTTGGGTCCAGCAAAGTTTAGCCCTGAGATTGCTGAAAAGGAAAACGAAATTGGTATGTCAACCGGGTTATTCTGGACTGAAGTGGGAGGAGGAATTCTCTTTATTGAAGTAAGTGTTGTTCCTGGCAAGGGACAGCTCACCTTAACTGGCTCACTTGGTGATGTAATGAAAGAATCGTGTATGGCTGCTATCAGCTATGTACGTTCACGTGCATCGGCTTTAGGATTGGATGAGAAGTTCAACCAAAAGGTAGATATTCATGTCCACGTTCCATCAGGCGCTGTACCCAAAGATGGTCCATCGGCAGGTGCGGCTATAACAACTGCGTTAGTGTCAGCCTTAACACGAATTCCAACTCGCAAAGATGTTGCGATGACTGGTGAAATTACTCTGCGCGGTAGAGTAACTGAAATTGGTGGCTTAAAGGAAAAAATTATTGGTGCACACCGTGCTGGAATTAAAACCGTAATCATTCCTAAAGAGAATGAGAAAGATATTGTTGAAATTCCTGATATGGTTAAAAATGATTTGAACTTCTATTTTGTAGACCATATGGATCAGGTTTTACCAATAGTTTTGACTGAAAAGATTAATGCGTCAAAGCCTCAAAAATTAGGAATTCGTAAGAATCCTGAAAAAAAGGCTAAGGATGAAGATTTTAAAGTTGCGGTTGGATAATGCTTCAATTGTTATCAAGATCGGAGAGCGAATCGAAAGATTCGCTCTTTTTTTATTTTAAAGCTATTTTGATGTAAGAACGATCGTCAAATGAAATGTTTCCTGTTTGTAATCCTTTAGTAGTTTTGTATCGCTTGTAGCACAATGGGTCATCAACTAATACCATTTTCAAAAACCTTTCCGATTTTTCTAGAGTATCGAAAATCTCTGGATATCCATCTGAGGCCAGAACAATTTCTTCTAAATCGGGAGCAATATCTATAATTTGAATGCCTTGTGGGTTCTTAAAAAAACCATCAATTACGTAAAAATTAAAATCGCTTGGTTCGTCGGAATTTTGGAACATTACCTGTTTTATTAGTAGTGGTTTAATGTATTCTCGACCAGTGTCATTTTTTTTAAGTTCCTCTTCAGTTACTCCGCGGCGAAGTTCAGACTGAATAAAGAATGATCTAACTTGGGAACAAATGTCTTCAAGCAATAAAGGGCTGTTAATATATTCGTTTCCGATTATTGCAAGGCCACTTCCTAATATCCATATCTGATTTTTCGCTTTACTATATACTATCATTGAAGCACCACAGCGTTGGTTAATATGATGGTTCATTTCAATGGTTATCTTATTTTTGTTGTACCATTTGGTTATTGATTTATTGCATTCAAAAAAAAACTTTTCTGCATTTGACTGGGGATTAATTGAAGGAATACATTCAGTTATGCATTGGACTGCTATTTGGCCTGAAGTTAAATTATTCCATTTCTTATCAATTTTACTTGTTATTCCATCGATTATGGCAATGAAATTACCATCTATATAAATAGCATCTTCGCATGTTTCCATGCGGCCGGTTTTGGACTGAATAAATTGTTCAATAACCTTCATAGTTTTTGGCTAAACTATGCTATTTTACTACACTTACAGTAATTTGACCATCTGGCTGGTTTTTATTGACGTCTGAGTGCGTTTCATGAATAATTCCGCCATATTTATTCCAAACATAGGTGCCTTCAATATGAACGGTATCGCCAACTTTAAGATTTAGTGGTGGATTACGGTCGATATTGTAGACGATCAGTAGTGAGTGGCGATTAGGGGTCAGTATAAGGAAGCGTTGATGCTTAACTCCGGTTTCATCGTTAGGAAGAAGCTCGGAGACCACTCCATTGGCAACAATATAGATATCGCGGAGATGTTGCTCAAACGCTTGTTCGGGAGTTATTAACATGAGTTACAGCTTATATTGAATAGAGGATAGCGTCAAGAACTGGTATAATGGACGTATGAAAGCTATTTTTATTGAGAAAGTGCAGGTTACGCCTACAGATTGGTCTTTTCGATTTAATAAACCTGAGGGTTTTGTATATAAGGCGGGCCAATATTCAGTTATTCGAGTTCCTCCTATTAATGAAGACTATCGTAATAATGTTCGTACCTGTTCTACCTCTTCTTCTCCCACCGAACCATACGTTCAGTTTACTTTTACTATCAGGCATACGGGATTTAAGGATACTTTAATGGATATGGATCCTGGCTTTGAGGTAGAGATGTATCCTGCGGTAGGGAAAATGACTCTGGAGGATGTTCCTGCTAAGAAACTGGTGATGATAGCTGGCGGAATTGGTGTAGCACCGTATCGAGGCATGATCAAGTATGCGTATGATACAAAGATGTCTGGCACAAAAATAACCCTTTTATATTCAGATAAAACGTTGAGTGAAATTGCATTTCGTGATGAATTTGACGCTATTGCTGCTGATTTCCCTTCCTTTACTCCGGTCTACACACTTACTAGACATGTTCCTGTCGACGGTGATTGGAATGGCCCACAAGGACGAATTGATTCCGGGTTTATTAAAAAGTATGTGGAAGATTTTGAGGCGACAAAATTTATGGTTTGTGGCCCGGAACAGATGGTTCGTTCAGGATTATCCTATTTGTGGGAATTAGGCGTTCCTCAAGAAAGCATTGCGGCTGAATTGTTTACAGGATTTTAGCTTTTTATAATGTACGTTTTAACAAGCGATTCCAGTGACGAAGAGGCCCAGCCTGGGTATCCGGCGATCTTTCCTAAATTAAATCCGACTGTTGCTAAGTAATAGCCAATACTTCCGATGACTATCAATAAAGGTAGACTGAGCATTGTGTATAAGAGAATCTTTCCAATAAGGGGTAAGATGTTAAGCGACATAATCGTCGTAACTACCGTGTTCTTAAATACATGAGGTGTACCTTCTGGTAGCGCATCTTGTTTTTTAATTAGAAGTTTTGGAAGCAGTTCCTGTTTATCTACTTTTACATTAACGTTTTTAGTATTGCTCATAGCTGAAGATTTTGGGGTATCATTTTTTAAAGCACTCACTTTCTTTTCGAGTGCAGCAATTGCATCAAATTTTGAATTGGATGAATGTATTGGAGGCATCTTGGGCTTTTCTGGCAAGGGATTTACTGGGAGGTTTATTTCTTCTGCCTGCTTGGTTAGTAAAACTGGTGCTTTGGGAATAGCGACAGGTATGGATTCCTGTTTAGGAAGTTCTGATCGGACGTTTGAGGTTCTTGAGTCATACGCGGTAAACTCAGCAAAAGTATCATTCATGTTATTTTCTGGTATTTCAAGTGGGGGCGCAGGGCGCTTGTCTTCGGGATTTTCAAATTTATTTATCTTATGAAGAATATTTACTACATCGGGAAATGCCTGTTGAAATGGAGAAGAAAGTGGAGCACCAGTTTCTATGGAATTTCTAAATGTTTTAAGATTATCCGTTGAGGGAACACTATATGTTTTGATGTGGTATTTATTTACCTCTTCCTGTGTTTTTTCGGAATAGACATTAACTTGAACTTCAGCGATTCGTTTTGATTTTTTTCCAGTTAATTTTTCGACGTCGATATTGGGGAGAAATAATACAACAAAGAGAGTATATATCCGAATAAAGGGATTGAATATTGAAAATTTTCTTTTCTGGGTTGGTGGTAATGGGATTGGGGCAATTTCATGCGAAGCCTGAATTAATTCTTTAGGTTGAATTAACATTGAAATTACGTACACAATATATGCGGCAACGGCATCAAAATTTAAAAGGACTACTCCCGCAGCGGCACACAAAAATATTAGTGGCAGAAATTGAACTATAAATTGGAGCATATACTCTGAAGTAAAGTATAGCAGTATAAAAGGTCAAGTCAAAGATTCTAAAAACGCTTTAATAGAGGTGTTATCTAGTGAGAGTTGTGTGAGAATATTTGATGTCATTGAATTCCTTTTTATCCTCACTTACAACTGTCTTAAATTCTTTATATTCAGGAAAAAAAGTATCGCATTCGAATGATTCCTGAATGATAGTAAGCATCAATTTATCAGTGAAAGGGAGAGCATCCTTATACATTTGAGCACCACCTATAATGAATATTTCTTCTTTTTCAATTTCACGAGCTTTCTCGATTGCTTCTTTAATAGTATGTACTACGATGCAATTAGATGGGGTGTATTCGGGATTTCGTGTAACTATAATGTTAATTCTGTTGGGTAAAGCATTACCTACTGAATCGTAGGTTTTTCGCCCCATTATAACTACATGGCCCGTAGTTGTTTCCCGAAAGAATTTCATGTCCTCAGGAATTCTCCATGGAATGTGGCCTTCTTTTCCAATGCCTCGGTCTTTATCTATTGCAGCTATTGCGGTAACGGGTATTGTATTCATGATTTTGTGCTCCTTAAGCTATTGTATTTTAGTTCTTTTCGAATTAGTTGAAGCGCATCAGCTATTGCTTGTTTAGTGTTAGGAAGCAAGTGATGGTTATCGAGTTTACTAATGAGAATCCATTCGGGGATTGTGTCGAATTGTTCGATCAAATCTCCTTCTACCTTTATTGTAACAAATGTTTGCATTGCTGTCTTCTTTATTACGCTGTCTTTTTTTTCTCGATCTGCAATATATAATTTATCGGGATCATGGATAAGATTTTCTTGTTCCACTTTTAAACCGGTTTGTTCAGAAAGTGTTTTTTGTGCAGTAACGATTGGGTCTTCAATTGAGTTTGATTTTGAAAAAGGTAAGGAGTAAATATATTTTATTTTTTCTTCTTCGGTTTCATCAACTTTTTTCATTAAAAGAACGCGATCACCTCTCAAACATACTACACCGATAAGTAGTGTAGTTTCCTGTTCAATTTCGGGTGAGAGTAGTTCAGACATATGTTATTATATGCTTTATTTATTTTTTATCCTTTTTATTGTATGTACCAAATCCACCAGTTACGCTCAGTTCGGCTTTTAACGCCGGGTGTGATTTGTAATTCACCAGTTCGACTAGTTCCGGCTTGAAATCTTCGAGGGTTTTTACGTTAGGATCAAGTTTAATTGTTGGTAATTCCATCGGCTCTCGTGAAAGTTGCTCTTTTGCTTGTTCGAGATGCGCTTCATAAATATGGACGTCGCCAAAAGTGTGTATAAATTCACCCGGTTCATATCCTGTAATTTGGGCTAAAATAATGGTAAGTAAAGCGTATGAGGCAATATTAAATGGAACTCCAAGGAATATATCTGCGCTTCGCTGGTAAAGTTGTAACGAAAGTTTTCCATCGATCTGGTTTATTTGATACATATTATGACAAATAGGGAAGTATGATGTCTCATCGATATTTGCCATTGTATAGAGATATTCTGGATTCCATGAATTGACGATAGCATTGTGACAGTTAGGATCTTCCATTACTTCGGTGACTGCCCACTTAAGTTGATCGATAGTACGGCCAGGAGTTTTAGTGGGCCAACGTCGCCAGAGTTCTCCGTATATTCTAGGTAGCTCGCCATGTTTTTTAGCAAACTCTTCATTAGTAGTTAGTTTTTCGATAAATTCTTCTTTGGTCATTTCCGGCCAATTTTCTTTTTTCCCTTTAATAGAGTAAATCCGATATGGATAATCATCCCAAATATGAACACCTTTTTTTGCTAAATAGGAGACATTGGATTGTCCCGACATGAACCAATGGAGTTCTTCAAGAACGCCTTTCCAATACACTTTTTTTGTAGTTAGCAGAGGGAATCCTTTAGATAAGTCAAAACGGATTTGCCTTCCAAATAAACTATATGAAGCATCACCTGTGCCGCGATCCACCTTACGAAATCCGCTATCCATTATTTCTTGTAATAAATTAAGATATTGATATTCTGGGTGATTCTTGTCCAACTTAGACCTGCCTTTCTTCTTTTTCAGGAGTTACTCGTCCACCCTGGTGTTGACCACGGTAGCTGACAGTTTCGCCTTCAATAACATGGAACACCATGTTACAAATGCGCGCGCCCATTTGTAATTTAACTTCAAACGGAGAGAGGTTAGTTAACCCAAATGTAAGCTTTCCTTTATATCCGGGATCTGTTTTAGAGTAGAGCAGAAGTAACCCTGCACGAAATAGACTACTGCGTGGGTAAACGAGCGGCATTAAATCCATAGGCGTGTTTATTGATTCAACACATTGAACTAAATAATATTCGCCTGGCTTAATTACAGCAAAGTCCTGAGTTTCACTATCTACTTTAAAGCTAGCTAACTCCTCGGTTTTTACTCCCTTACGCATTCCTTGTCCTGCAACTCCATCTGCTTCGATAAATGCTCCTCCCTCAATAACCTTGTACACGGAACCTAGCCGTAGATCTACTCCCGTCCCTTCAGGATTGTTTAGATCGCGTTCTCCTAAATTCTCGACAAGTTTCTCTTCGCGAATTCTTTTCATAACTTCACTTAATCCTAATATGGCCATAGAGTCCTTTCTTTAGTTAAGCCGGTTTTGATACACCGGGTATTTTTTCTCCGTATTTACGTTGAGATTTTTCAGTGTATGCATTTTGTGATGGGGCGGCCATTCGTTCAAAGGAAAATGCACAGATCTGTGCACCCTGGTACAGGACAATTTCTTTGTTATCAAGAATTGTACCGATTTCCAGGACTGGATATCCATCATAGCCTGGATCAAAGCGGGCTGCCGTTGAATGAATTAATACGCCAAGTCTTGCTAAGCTACTTTTACCATGTAGGTGGCCCACAATATCTTTGGGTAAGGTTAACTTTTCAAGCGTAGTCGCGATAACAAACTTTCCTTTAGTAAGTATTAGAGGTTGCCCTTCTTTTAGTTCTACTAAGGGCATCATCTGTTCCATTTCCTCTTTGGTTGTATATTTTGTATCGATTGTTCCAAGTCCGTCATTGGTAAAAACACGAACATATTTTCCTAAACGAAAATCTATTGAAACTGGATCTATTTTTTCTTCCCAATCTTGGGGAAGCGGATCGATTTTAATAATTTCATTTTGAATATGTTCTTTAATTGCCCAATCGGGAAGAAGGCCGACTAATTCTTGCGAAGCGGGTTGTGTTTTTTTATTAGCCATGTGGTTACTAATCTATTGGATTCTACGCTCTGCGTCAAGTAGACGAGTATGATAAAATTTCTATATATGAAAAAAATTGTTATTTCATCAACAAATCCGGTAAAAATACACGCAACTAAAAATGCTTTTGAAAAAATGTTTCCCGATGAGCGATGCAGAAACTTTAATGGGAGCAACTAATCGTGCTAATAATGCAAAAAAAGAAGTTCCAGATGCTGATTACTGGGTTGGACTTGAAGGTGGGTCGCGTATCTTTTTATGAGCAAGCAATTATTTTTGCACTAATCCCATTTTGTAATCCGGAGCTTTATTAAATTATCTGTTTCGATTTAAGTGTTTCAATAATCTTAAGGTGAATATCTTTAATTGAAAGAAGTGTATCGTTTTCAATACACGTAATTTTTGCCCAGTGATTGTATTTTTCAGCTAAATACATGTACGTTTGTTCAGCTTCTTTGAGATGCTCTTTATTTTCTTCATGGATATCTTTGTCTTTTCCTTGTAAATATTCTTTAGAATCTGCCTTAGATCTTAAACTGTACGCTGTTTCCCATGGCATATGTAGGAATAGAACGATATCTTCTTGAGGCAAATTGTTAATTTGATATTCCATTTCGTAATTCCATTCGATAAATTCATCACGCTCTTTAAGATTTTTGAATTTAGATCCCTGATGCCCCATATTTGATGTAGCATAGCGGTCGAGAACTAAGATTCCGCCTGAATCCAAAAAAGCATGCATCTCATCACTTGCTGAAGCGCGATCGTTAGCATACAAGACTGATGCTAAGTAAGGAGATACTTGGTCGATAGTGCCAAATTCGCCTCGGAGAAAACGAGCAACTAATGAACCAAAAAATTTATCATACTGTGGGAATTTTTGAGATTTGGCCAGGAAAGAATTATTCTGTATTCTAGAAGTAATTTTGACTGGGTTGATTTTCCTGATCCGTCTATACCATCAATAACTATCATTTTTCCTCTGCTTGTTTGCATTCTTATTCCTCTACAGCACTTACTAATATCCGTTTATCGTACTTTTTCTTGAAAAAGTCCCAGGTGCCGGCACAAGTGATAAGATAAATCTGTTTTTCTCTTTTTTGATCGGAAAAGATTTCCCGAACTGGAAGATTTTCCGATAAGTAGCTTTCAGAACGATTAACTAAATAATTGTGAACTGATTTATCTGCCGCGGTAACGATTATTTCATCGCCTGGTTTAACTTTTTCCAGGGTATAAAATACGCCTGGTCCGATGGTTGAATCTTTATGTCCCGATAAAACCATGTTTCCTTTTTCTCCAGGCAGTGCTCCAAACTGGTACCAGGAAATAATTTTAGGTGATGAGGGCGCTTGCATATTGCCGTCTTTGTCTACACCAACCCGTTCAACGGACGACCCTATTTTAACCGAGGGAATCTCAAGCTTTACTGGTTGTTGTTTAGATAAAAGGTTGGTGGTTTGTTTCCAGAATAAACGATCGCTGACGTTAAAAAATCCCTGTGAGGTTAAAATATTGAGAAGTATTGCTACAAGGGCAATAAGACCAAAGAATACTATTTGCATAAATATAGTATAGCAAGAGTAAGTAGAAGCTTACTAGGATAGGATTTAATGTGAATATTTATTGCGCACTGAGATAATTAATCCCGATACCCCAATTACAAAAAGACCGGCAATGATTCCATTGAATAAGGTACTTCCTCCAAGACCAGTTTCCGGTGCACCCGTTGGCCCTCCTACGGCTGGAACATTTGATCCCGATGGTCGAGGTGTTGCTGAGGCGGTAGGGCTAACAGTTCCCAGAGTTTTAGTAAAAGTTGATTCGGGAATAGAATCGGTCTGTACTATTTTAGGGCCATTTACGAATTCCGGATAACGTTCTTTTTCTGAGCTGATAAAGAATTGCGTGACACGTTGGTTTAAAGTACCTTTGGATTCGGAATTGTTGGTTATTGGACCAAGATTATCCGCTTTTCCTTCTGGTGTAAGGCCCCATAGTAAGTAATAGATGCCACTATTGGGTAAAGTGGTGGGGAGGTCTTTTACGACGGCACTATAGGTGTAGGCGTTATTAACGCGGTCGACTGAGACGGTACCGAACGCGGTATAGCTGCTTGAAGTCTTTTTGAGGTCAAAAGATACGGGCGCTGCATAAGCTTTTACAACAAATACACTCAAAAGTAACGCACTAATTGCCGCAGATACAGAAATATTTTTTATCATATATAAGTATTATACCAAATATCTTTAATATTTACTTTAAGAGTTGAAGCGCTATTATGCCTAAATAGAGCATGATCACTAGTATAAGTGTTGAATAGGAAATGATATGAATTGGTTTTATTCTGATTGCTTGGGTATGCGTATGTTGTTCCTCTTCAGGTTGTTGCCAATGATATACGTGCCCGGCGTATTCGAAAGTATTCTCAGGATTATTTAGCTGCTCGCTAGCCTCAAGGTAGTGAAGAAGACAGTATCCTTGCCAGGTTGAGCTCATTTCAATACCGCATTTGCGACATCTAAACACAAATAACGATCGCACAGAGTTATATAGGGAGGAAGCTTTTTTGTTCTTTTGAGAGGGAACTGTTTCTTGAGGTGGTAAAAATTCTTTGTTTTGACTATGGGCTAGTGATTTGTCGTATTCTCGACGTTTATCGCTATCAAGCAGCGTGTCTCGGATTAAGTTGAGCTCAACCATATCCCAAAATGCAGTATCTTTATTGTTGTGATCGGGGTGTTTTTGCTTAGCTAAGCGTCTAAATGCTTTTTTGATCTCTACTTCGGAAGCGGTGGATTTAACTCCCAAATAGTCATAAAAGTTCATAAGGGTTCCAGTATACCATAAACGCCCTATATTCTGATATTGAGGCTAATTTGACTGTAGATACCTATAGTCAACTATATTGTGCCATTGACCAGGGTAGCGAAATATGGTATATAGTATTATTTATATGCGCAATTCATTTCTCACGGCTCAAGAAGTCGCCGAAATGCTTAAGCTGAATATAATGACTATATATGAATATATACGTCTCGGAAAGTTAAAAGCTATTCGATTCGGACGTTATTATAGAATTTTAAGCAAGGATTTTGATAAATTTGTAGATTCTCAGCGAATTAAGTAGCTGGAAAATATTTATTATTGTTGCTGCCCGCTACATGCTCTCGAAGCGTGTCGTGGGCTATTTTTATATTATGAAAAAGCATGCTGTATCTATTATTGTCCCGACCTGGAATGAAGGTTCAAATGTTGAAGCTTTAATCCATCGTATTGATGCAGAGATGCAAAAATATGAAATAACCTACGAAATAGTTTTTGTTGATGATAGATCAACAGATGATACTCAGAAGAAAATTCGCGGATTATCTCAAAAATTTCCCTTACGTCTCATTATTAAACCTGAAGCAATTGAGCGTGGAAAAGCCCAGTCGTTAATGCTCGGTTTTGAAAAAGCAGATTATGAATTGCTTGCGATGATTGATGCTGATCTACAATACCCTCCTGAAGCACTTGGTGAGATGATTAGTAAAGTCGATAGCGGTGCAGATATTGTTGTCGCAGACCGTGTAGATGAAAAAACTACTTTTATGCGCAGGTTTACGCACTGGGGTTTCAAATTTTTCTTTGCTGAATTTTTACATGGCTTAACTGTTGATGTTCAATCAGGCCTCAAAGTATTTAAGAAAGAGATTATCGAGAGAATCAAAATTAAACCTTCACGTTGGACGTTTGATTTAGAATTTCTAACAAAAGCTCGTGATGCTGGTTATGTTATAGATACAGTCAACATAGTATTTAATGAGCGAGAAGCAGGTGTAACTAAAATTAACATGCTTAAAGCAACCTATGAAATAGGTATGAATGCTTTAAAGCTTAAAGTAGCTGGTCCCTCAGTTATTCCACTCCATACTAAAGATATCGAAAAACTAGGGCATGGGTATCATTACAAAGGACAGCGCTATGTTCACCATTCTAAGCTTAATCATACTGAAAGTGCAATTATTACTCTTACCCAAAAGCAAAAACTTATACTTTTTGTCTTAATTGCCGTTATTGTTTTGACGTTCATTCTTTCTTGGCATACTGCACTTATTGTTTTTGTTTCAATATTAACGGTGTTTTATTTTGGTGACTTGTTGTTTAACTTCTACTTAATTGTTAGAAGTATGACTAAGTCTCCTGAACTGCAAGTTACACAAGATCAGATCAATGCGGTACCTGAATCTGAATGGCCTCGCTACTCCATTTTTTGTCCTCTTTATAAAGAGTGGGAGGTATTACCACAATTTGTGAGTGCGATGTCTAAAATGGATTACCCTAAAGATAAGCTTCAAGTAATGCTGCTTTTGGAAGAGAATGACCCCGAAACAGTTCAAAAAGCTCGAGAATTCAATTTGCCTTCTTATTTTGAGATCGTAGTTGTGCCAGATTCAAAGCCTAAGACAAAGCCAAAGGCATGCAACTACGGACTCCTTAAGACTACTGGAGAGTATGTTGTTATTTATGATGCTGAAGATGTGCCTGATGTTCAGCAGCTTAAAAAGGCTTATTTAGCATTTAAATCTTTGCCAGAAACAGTAAAATGTGTTCAAGCTAAATTAAATTATTATAATCCAAAGCAAAATTTATTAACACGTCTTTTTACTTCAGAATATTCATTGTGGTTTGATCTTACTTTGCCTGGTTTACAGTCAATGCAGGCTTTAATCCCACTTGGTGGAACTTCAAACCATTTCCGCGTTGAAGACTTACGACACATGAACGGTTGGGACGCTTTTAACGTAACTGAAGATTGTGACTTAGGTATTCGCCTCGCAAAGCGTGGTTTTACTACTGCAGTTATTGATTCCACAACTCTTGAAGAAGCAAATAGCGATTATGCTAACTGGATTTTACAACGTTCTCGCTGGATTAAAGGGTATATTCAATCCTATTTTGTGCATATGCGTAACCCAAAGTCTTTTATAAAAGATAAAAAGGTTGTGCACTTAGTGGCTTTGCAAACTATTGTAGGCGGAAAAATTCTTTCACTTTTCATTAATCCATTTATGTGGCTTATTACCTTGCTTTACTTTATACTCCGCGCACAAATTGGTGACTTTGTTGAATCGTTGTACCCATCAGTTGTGTTTTATATGGCAGTATTCTGTTTGATTGGTGGGAATTTCCTATATATCTACTATTACATGATTGGTTGTGCTAAGCGTGGTCATTACGGATTGATAATCTATTCTTTGGTAATTCCTTTCTACTGGTTATCTATGAGTATTGCTGCCTGGCTTGCGGTATACAAACTTATCACAGCTCCACACCATTGGGCAAAAACAAGGCATGGACTTCACTTAAAAAATGTTAAGGCTGCAGAACAATCCTCACTCAACGTTGGTAGGGCTCTGGTTGAAGAAGGATTAGTTGGCGTGACGGTGCAATAATATGGTACGACCACAGTCAAAAATTGCTTCTGGTGGCGGAATGTTAGTTTTTGTACTGATGCTCTGCAATTTTCTTAACTTTGTGTACAACGCGTATTTAGGTCGCGTACTTAGTTTTGAAGAATACGGCTTAGTTACTTTTGTAAGTACCTTGGGGTACATTCTTTCAATTTTTATTTCCGGGTTGGGTTCAGTAGTTAATCATAAGGTTTCGTTTCTTACAACACACTCAGGGACAGGAAGCGCGCAGGCATTTTATAAAAAAACCCGCATTCGTGCCTTTTTCCTTACCTTAGTCCTTTCGATTCTCTGGTTCCTTGGTAACTCATATATTGCTTCATTCTTTCATGTTAAGGAAGCTGTTTCGGTAGTACTTTTTACACCAGTTATTTTGTTTAGTGTTTTTACTGCAACTGGACGAGGCTTTCTCCAAGCAAATCTCAGATTTGGTGCAGTTGCTATCTTAACTTTTGCTGAAACAATCAGTAAATTGCTGGTCGCGGTTGTTTTAGTGCTGGTTGGCTTAAGTAGTTGGGCGTATCTTTCTGTTCCTTTCTCTTTCTTTGTCACATTTGGACTAGCAACCTGGCTATCGTCAATTAACGTTCCGGAAGTTGATGCAGAAGTCGCTGCAGAGCCCTATTCCTTTCCATTCTCTTTTTATTTTGCATCAATGCTCAGTGGACTAACTACAACTGCTTTTTTAAGTATCGATGTTCTCCTTGCAAAGCACTATTTAAGCCCGGTAGCTGCCGGTGAGTATGCGGTACTGGCGTTGGTAGGGAAGATGGTTTATTTCTTTGGATCGCTTTTTAACACCTTTATGATTACGTTTATCAGTCGTGATCTTGGTGCAAAGCGTTCCACCGCAGCAACATTTTATAAATTATTTGCCGGATGTGCGGTATTCTCATTTTTTGCATTTACTTTTTTGGGTCCATTAGGTCATTTATTTGTACCGATACTTCTTGGTCCGAAAAGTCAGGCAATCGTACCGTTTTTAACTCTTTATTCATTAGGAATTTTATTCTTTACGTTGTCGTACATCATTGTGAGTTATCGCCTGGTTCGCCATGAATATATTTTCCCAATTGTGTCGATATGCGCCGCTCTTTGTTTATCGATAGCAGTTACATTTCATCATGATGATCCTGAAGATATTTCAGAAATGGTTCTTCTGAGTGGATTTATAAGTTTTTCGGTTTTATCAATTATGCATGTTATGCACGATCATGGACGTTATATTTTACGGAATCTTGTTGATTTAGTTGATCTATTTGCTCCTAATGTAACTATGGCTGATTCTATCTCAAATTCAGGTAAGAGAATACTCGTATTTAATTGGAGAGATATCCGTCATAAGCAGGCTGGGGGAGCTGAAGTATACGTACACGAACTGGCTAGGCGATGGGTCGAAAAAGGAAATCAGGTTACCGTTTTTTGTGGTAATGATGGTAGTTGTCCCCGTTATGAGCTGGTTGATGGGGTAGAAGTAGTCCGTCGCGGTGGATTTTATATGGTGTATGTTTGGGCTTTCTTATACTATATCTTGCGATTCCGAAGACACTATGATGTAATAGTTGATTGTGAAAATGGCGTTCCGTTTTTTACACCATTATATACCCGAGAAAAGCAATTCCTTCTGATTCATCATGTGCATAGAGATGTTTTTCGAAAGAGTTTAAAACCACCTTTCTCTCATATCGCGACGTTCTTGGAGACCAAAGTCATGCCTTATGCGTATGATAGAGTTAGAATTATTACTGTATCTCCTTCCTCACAAAAGGAGATTTTGGCCGAAAAATTAACTTCCGATGAGGTGTCGGTAATTTACAACGGAGTTGATTTGGAACGGTTTACTCCGGGTGAAAAAGACGCCACACCCATGGTTTTATATTTGGGCCGTTTAAAGAAATACAAAAGCGTGGATGTTTTTATTAAGGCTGCGAAAAAAGTACGTGAGCAAATTCCAAATGCGAAGTTTGTTGTAGCAGGTGATGGGGAAGAGCGACAACCCTTGATGAAGCTTGCCGATCATCTTGGAATTGCCGATCGAATCGAGTTTTTAGGAAAAGTCTCGGAGGATATGAAAATAGAGTTATATCGTCGCGCTTCAGTGTTTGTTAATCCTTCGTTTATGGAAGGATGGGGAATTACCACCATCGAGGCAAATGCTTGCGGTACTCCCGTTATTGCTTCACGAGTTCCAGGATTAATTGATTCGGTTAAAAATCCGCATACAGGATACTTAGTTACCTATGGAGACGAAGAAGAATTTGCCGATCGTATTATTGAGCTGTTAACGGATAAAAATCGTTGGAGCGGTATGTCTGGAGCAGCTATTGAGTGGTCAAAGGAATTTGATTGGACTAAGAGTGCCGACAAAGCTTTGGAGGTATTTTTTAATGAATAAACATAAACTATATCACCAACCTTCAATTATTCGGCTTGTTGTAGCTGCAATAGCTCTGCGTGTAAATAAATTATTTTTCAAGCCGGTACCTATCGCAAAAAAAATTGGTGCGTATACTTTGGAAAGGGCTATTGTTAAAGCTTGGGATAACAATTTTTCTATTGGAATATATAGCAATGGCGCATCGATGTATTTTGTAAAAACTTGGATGGGCTATTTTAAAGATTCTAATTTTTATAGCTTACTCAATGAATACTTAGTCAATAAAACTTTGCATGACCATTTTTCCTGCACTAAAGAATTAACTGGTATATCTACACCTCGAGTAATAGAACTGATTACTGGAAAAAATTGTTTTTCAGTGGTTTTTGAATATATCGAAGGGAAAAATCTTGATACCTACTCCAAGGATTTCCAAGCTAAAGGATTGGCTCATATTCTTGAATGTTTAGAAGGTGTTTCAATACCTATTAATAATGATAAGCAGCATCCCTTTATAAAGCGAGGTGCCTTATATTATTTGCTCTTATTACCAATACTTGTAGTTTTGGCAATTGTTCATAATGTCGAGGAATTTCCTACAATACTCCTTTCGGCACTGTATTGTTTTAAAGCCTTTTTTAGCACCTATACCTCAACACTGATTTTGGCTCATCGAGATATTGGTCCAGATAACGTGATTGTTTCGGGAGATACTTATTACTTAATCGATTTCGAACGAATTGCCCTTACCTATCCTCTTTATGATATTTCAAGTCTGGGGATTGAACCCACTTATTCGGAAATTGTTTCGATCATGAGAAATGATTTTATGTATGTTGAAGATGAGTTCTTACGACTATTCATTTTTATTCGTCGAGCTGCTTTTTCTTCTGAAGTATCGCAACTAAGACAGTACTTAACTGAGATAAAGGGGAGGAAATATGCATAAAAAAAAGACGCTTACCGTAGGTATTCCGGCACACAACGAATCGGCTACTATCTTACGTGTACTTGGGCAAATTTTGAAGCAACATAGTGAGCAGTACGTTCTGGAAAATATTATCATAGCTTGTGATGGTTGCTCAGATAATACAGCGGAGATTGTATCTGAATTTGCTAAGAGTCACCCGGTTATTCGCTTGATTGACGATGGTCAACAGCGCGGAAAAGCTACTCGCTTAGCGTCTTTTTATCATAATAATGTGAGTGATGTTTTTGTTTCATTTGATGCAGATGTGGATTTGGGTACTCTTGATGTCTTGGATAATTTGGTTTTAAGCTTTTCAACTCCAAAAGTTGGACTCGTAGGCGGATATGATATACCCAAGCGTGGAGAGTCATATATAGAAAAAGTAATTGTAACCGGCATAGATATGTGGCTTCATACTCGGGAATCGATAAATAGTGGTGATAGTGTTCATAATCATCACGGTTGCGTTAGTGCCTTGAGTAAGGACTTTTGTCGAGAGGTCCAGTTTGATACTTCTATAGTGTCCGATGATGAATATTTATACTTGCGAGCTAAAGAATTGGGATATTCGTTTGTCTTTTGTCGTGAAGCTCTGGTTTATTATCAAGCACCTGCTACTTTACCGGATTATTTTAGGCAATCAGCTCGATTTATGTTATTCAAGCAAAGTTTAGAGGAGAAATTCGGAAACTGGATTGAAGCTTTGTATTATGTTCCGCTCAATAATAAAGTTCGCGGTGTCATTAAGACTTTTTTGAATTATCCGCTTTATTTTGTTCCGGCAATTGTATTGCAGCTGTATAGCAGAGCTGTTGCTACCAAGTATTTAGATAAAAACCTTACGGGAGGAGTGTGGAGTGGAATATCTTCAACTAAAAAATAATATGAAAGAACAGACTAAACCCACCGTAATTATTGGTATTCCTGCTTTCAATGAAGAAGCTAACATAGGAACTCTTATCGCCGATCTTTTGAAGCAGCGTGAACAGGATTTTATGTTAGATAAAATTGTTGTTTGCTCAGATGGAAGTAACGATGCTACCTGCTCAATTGTGAGAAGTTTTGTAGATTCCAGAATAGAACTTATTGATAATACGGACCGAAAAGGTAAGGCGGCGAGAGAGAATCAAATGCTGGAGAAGTCTGCTTCTGATATTTTTATTCTGCTTGACGCCGATATTATTTTTCACTATTCACTCTTTATTAACGATTTAATACAGCCGTTGTTATATGATAGTGCAGATTTTGTATCCGGAAAAATAATGCCCCTCCAGGGAACAGGTCTGGTTGATCGGGCTTTACAGGTAAGTATGGATATTAAGAGCTACATTTATGAGCGATTCAATAATGGTTTAAATGTCTACACTTGCTATGGGCCGGCACGAGCTTTTAATAAAAAAGCCTATTCCCAACTTCACTTTGACAAAATTGTTGCCGAAGATGCTTATTCTTACTTTTACTGTATTCAAAAAGGCCTTCGCTATGCATTTGTTCCTGAAGCTGAATATTATGTGAAATTGCCTGAAACAACTCAAGATCACCAAAAGCAAAGTGTGCGATTTATGAAGTCGATTGCTGAATTGGAAGATATTTTTGGAAAAGATTTCGTTAGACGGGAATATGCCATTCCGTTCTACTTATATATTTTTGGAATTGTAAAAGCCGTTTTTTCATCGCCTGTATATTCCTTTATTTATGTATTACTAAATATTCAGACAAAGTACATTGCTTTAACTGCACCGAAGCCAAAGGTAAATTGGGAGATGGTCAATTCGTCAAAGGGGCTTAAATAATGTTTAAAAATAAAGTGTTTGATATCATTTTTGTTGCTATTCGTCGCTGTATATACGGTGTGCTTTACACTACTCATTTTATGCCACTTAGAAAAAATAAAATTGTGATTCTGTGCTACCACAGTATTGGTGATGATTTATGGAGATACACCGTTTCATTTAAGAATTTACAGAAACAGATGGCGTATATGCTGAAAAATTATGAGCCGATCACTTTAGAGACTGTTGAAAAGTATATTTCTGGACAGATATCGATTGATACTCCTTCATTTGTAGTGACTTTTGACGATGGCTATGCTGATATTATGCAAACTAAAGAATACTTCGCCTCGTTGGGAGTTAAGCCGACAGTATTTGTTCTGGGTGATAGTGATAAAGCTAATAAAGCAGTTATGGAAAGTGATCGCCCATTCTTGTCTGTTGATCAAATTAAGGAATTGCATGGTGCCGGATGGGGGATCGGATGTCACACCATGACTCATAATGATCTGACAACTCTTAAAGGGGAAGATGTACTTAATGAAGTTGTTACGTCAAAAACTATGTTGGAAGAAGAATTAGGGATGGAAGTGCCGTATATAGCCTATCCACTTGGCCGTTACACTAAAGAAGTATTAGAAAACTACGATATCGCAGGCTATAGAATGGGCTTATCGATGGACGACTCCCGTATCTCCACGAATACCGATATTTGTATCGTACCTCGTGTTGGTGTTGACGGTTCTCATACCTTTATTGAATTTGTTGCCACTATTTCTGATACCATTATTTTTCTTCGTTCATTGGTTAAAAAGGTAATAGCCAAGAAAGATTCGACTGTGATTAGAAGTAAAAACCGTAAAGTTGATGTAATTGTCCGTTATTTTTGGCCGGTTGTAGCAGGAACCGAAATTAATATCTTGCAAACATATAGTGTCCTAGCTAAGGAGGGTTGGGATGTAACGATCCACACTTCACAGGACACATTATTAGAAAAGAATACTTTGCCTTTATCAGAAGTGTACAGAGGATTATGGATTCGTAGGTATGTTTTTAAATTATTTGGCTTTTGGCCTCGTGTTAATTGGAAAAAAACCGATATCATAGCTCTTCATAACTTTAACATCGTGCCATTTTATTGGATCCTATTTTATACGTTGCTACTTAAAACATTTGGACGAAAGAGATTTACTTTGATTCTTGTACCGCATGGTGGTTTTGTTTTACATACTAAACATTTGCCATGGTTACGACGTTTAGCTATTCCACTATTTTATTATATCATCGGTGTACCGCTTATTAATTTGACAGTGGATGGTATTCGTAATGTTTCCAATTGGGAAAAACAGGAGATGTTGAGAAAAGGAATTAATCAAAAACTCCTCCATGTTATTCCTAATGGAACAGAGCCTGATGCGTATGCGGATGTTGATCGTGATGCGAGTGACTCAATTCGAAGACAAGTAAAAGAATGTGGCGATTATATTATTCAAATGGGGAGAATTGAACCGGTAAAGAACTATGAGACAACAATACGTGCTTTAAAATTTCTTCCAAAGCATGTTAACTATATTATAGTAGGCCCGACACAGGATGTTGCATATAAACAGTATCTGGATACGTTAATTGAATCGGAAGGTATGGGATCGCGAGTATTTTTTGTGGGGGTAGTGCACGGTGTTGATAAATATTATTTACTGAAACATGCTCGATTAATGTCGCATATGTCGATTTGGGAAAGTTATTGTAATGCGGTTCATGAAGGGTTAAGTCAGGGCTTAGTGTGTGTGGTCAGTAATGCTACCGGTTTACCGGAACTTGTTCAAGAAGGTAGTAGGGGATATTGTATTGACCCTTATGACTATGAAACTTTGGGGCTGCGCATTAACACGTTGCTTTCTTTGCGTGACTCTGCTGAATTGAATATTATTACCGAACGAAATAGTAAAGGCGTTCGATTGCGATCGTGGAGTGATGTCGCTCGCGATTTTGCACGAATGGTGGTGTCAGCTGTATGAAAAGTAAGTTAGCCGTATTGTTTATGATAATTGTTGCAGTATTCCTTTATATGGCAACCTTGCGTGGTATGATAGGTAATCCTCAGGGAAGTGAGATCCGATATAATCTGGATCAAGCTTCCCAACCTTTTGAACTTTCTCCGGAGCGTGGTCGGTATCTACTGGTCCTTTCACTGGCTGAAAACAAATCCTTCTCATTATCGAAGGAGCTTGCTGACGCAGCGTATCCTGATGACGGATACTACAAGGGTAAGTTTTATATCTATTTCGCGCCAGGAGTTTCACTGTATGTGATTCCATTTTACTTGTTATTTAAGCCGCTTGGCTTAGCTCAAGCAGGTACGTATGCATTTGTATCGGTAATTGCCATTTTTAACCTTTGTTTAATTTACTTAATCTCTCGGGCAATGTTTAAGATGCCTATATGGGCTTCATTGTTTTCGTCGTTAGTGTTTGGATTTGCGACTACTTCGTGGAGTTATGCAATCACTTTGTATCAACACCATTTTACCGTACTTTTTATTCTTCTCTCTTTTTATAGTGTCTGGCGTTATCGGGCTCAAACTACCTATTCATGGATTTGGGGTGTGATAGTTTGGACTGCGTATGCACTAGCTATTTTTGTTGATTATCCTAATGCTTTTCTACTCCTACCGATTATGGTGTACTTGCTCGTTTCGGCGTTAAAAATAAAGGTAGTTAATCAAATTATCGATATAGATTTACGAATGTCACTTATTTACACTGCACTATTTTTCCTTATTATCACTGGTTTACATCTTTACTACAATGCAGTCCATTTTGGTGGTCCTTTTAAGGTGAGTGGAGGCTTGGTTGGACATAAGTATATTGTTGAACATAATCTCGAGAATACTCCAAATTTAGATGCAGCTTTAACTAAAATTGCCCAAGATAAAAATCCGATTGGGTTTTTCCACCTAAGTTATATTTCGTTTGGGCTCTATACCTTATTTATTGCTCCGGATAGAGGGTTAATTCGCTATACTCCTTTATTTATTTTAGTTTTTCCGGCTATTTACCAGATGTTAAAAAGGTATTCGATAGAAACCAAAGTTTTTCTTGGTACGGTTGGTATTACGATCATCCTTTACTCAATGTGGGGAGACCCGTGGGGAGGGTGGGCGTATGGACCTCGTTATTTAATTCCAGCAATGGCTATTTTTGCAATTACAATTGGATACTGGGTAAGTATTCAAGGAAAGAATGTAGTAAAAAGAATCGTTGCGTTTGTATTGTTAATCCCGTCGGTTGCACTGGCATTGTTAGGGGCTTTAACTACTAATGCTAACCCGCCTGAAATTGAGGGACATCAACTGAATATGCATTATACTTTTGTACGAAATATTGATTTTTTGCTAAAAAATAAAGGTGGCAGTCTTGTCTATAATACTTTTTTCGCTCATACTAGTCTTATGTCTTATTATATATTTCTTCTCAGTTTAGTTGTAATCCTTTTCTTTGCAGTTCTGTTTATCTTCCCTATGGAGCGTGCGGCAAAGGGAGGCAAAGTATGAACCTGAAGTCTAACGCTTCTCATTTGCTCTTTTCGTTTAGCTATGCTACTAAAAAACAGATATTACGCCCTAATTTTAGATTGTCGTCGAGACTATTATGGCTCTTTGTAACTTTGGCTACTGTCATAAGTCTGGGTGTTTGGTATTACTATTATTCTCAGGATTTGAGTCTTGCATATAATGATGCCCGATCACATTTAAATATTGGTCGACGTGTCGTTGATAACTTAAATCCTGGTTTAAGTCAGCTTGGCTCGGTTTGGTTACCATTTTTCCATGTACTTGAAGTTGCCACGATTTGGAATGACTTTATGTATCGTACTGGACTTGCTGGATCTATCATTTCTATGGTTTCTTACGTAATAGGTGCGGTATATCTTCTTAAGATATGCAATCTATTGGGTATGCGAAAGTGGTCTTCACTGGGTGCTCTCACGGTATACCTGTTTAATCCTAATTTGCTTTTTATGCAGTCTACACCTATGACAGAAGCCTTGCTGCTTGCTATGTCGGTTTGTGCGACATTCTATTTACTTAAGTGGCAGCAAACGGAGAAATTAGTTGACCTTATTGGAGCTGCTTTTTTTGTCATGCTTTCAACGTTAACACGCTATGACGGATGGTTTTTGCTGGCATATTCGGCAACTGTAATTTTTTTGATTGTGCTTAAAAATTATGGGAAAGAGAGAGCAATTGGATTATCTGTTTTGTTTGCAACCTTAGCAGGTCTTGGCGTGTTTTTATGGTTTCTGTGGAATAAAGCAATCTTCGGAGATTTCTTTTTCTTTTCAAATAGTGAATTTTCGGCAAAAGCACAGCAGGATATTCTTGAAGCGGAAGGGAGATTACTCACTAAAGGTAATCCAACATATTCATTTTATGTTTACTCCCTTGCAGTTGAACATAATTTAGGCTATGTACTATTTATATTATCGACGGTCGCAACAGCTTTCCTACTTTTTAGTAAACGGTATTCACTTGAAGTAAAACTTGTAATTCTGACTCTATTTGTTCCGTTCGGGTTTAATATTTTGGCATTAATACAAGGACAATCAGTTTTGCATTTACCTGAACTCTATCCCTATACCTGGTTTAATGTTCGGTATGGTTTGATGATGCTTCCCGCAGCAGCTTTGGCCTTGGGAATGCTTGTCGATACTCGAACAATTGCGAGTATTTTGCTTATATGTACAGTGTTTTTGCAAACAGGATATATGTATGCACAAAATGATATTATCACCATCCAGGATGGTGTGCAGGGTTCCAGCGGATCATTTTTAAATGATGTTGGCGATTGGTTACATACTCACGCACAGACTGGATTAATACTTGTCGCTGCATCCAGCCAAGATGCGCTTATTTTCCGCTCCGGACTGCCTATGAAGCAATTCATTCATGAAGGTACCGGTAACTATTGGAAAGAATCGTTGATTGAACCAACTAAATATGCAAACTGGATTATTATGCATAAGGGAGATTTAGTATATAAGAATTTGGTGGAGGAGAATAATCCTGATTTTATGAACAACTATACATTACGCTATAAAGGTCAATTTTCCTATGTCTATGAACGAACTTATACTGGTATACCGTTAACTAGTGGGGAGATACAACAATGAAAAAGAAATTAGAATCGATTGTAATCACCACCGTGTTTATTGTTGCGGTAGTTTATATGAGCTTTATCTTGTATTTGCGACTCGATAAATATTCCACGTCAAAGCTTAATTTGTCTCAGCCCGAGATTCAGTCAGACGGTAAGCACTTTACTATTCGTTCAGTGGATACTCAAGTCGTAAGTAAGCACTGGAAGAATGTCAGCACTGATATGGTGCGAGAACAAGTTGCGGCCATTAAAACCTTAGGTGTTAACTATGTTGCCATTGGAACTCCATACGATCAGCCCGAGGATATGCATAAATGGGTTAGCGAAATTCATGCGCATGGTATGCATGTGTGGTTTAGAAGCCACTGGCTGGAGTGGGAAGGCGATAATGGTGCCCCTGCCAAAATGTCACCCGAGGTATATCTTACTAAGACTGCAGCATTTATAGAGCAAAATAGAGAATTGTTTCAGGAAGGTGATTCTTTTACTGTTGCAGTCGAAGCGGAACAGGCTGGCGTAGGACCAGGGAAGCGCTTTCTTAATTGGGAAGAATATAAAAAGTTTTTACTGTTGGAAGTTACCACTGCTAACGATAGTTTTGCAAAAATTGGAATGGATAAAAAAGTATATACCAACTGGTTATCCATGAATGGCTGGGTAGCTCAAAATGTTATTACCCCTGAACTTGCTAAACAGTTGGGGTTAATTACTATCGATCATTTCTCACCACAGTCGGATACCATAGGAACTTTTGATACCCCTGCTACAGTCGCTAATACTATGAGCCAGGATCTTGATGGTATGTATTTGCGTTTAAAAGTGCCGCTCTTTTTAGGAGAGTGGGGGTATCAAATTAATCAGGAATCATTGGAAGATCATCAAGCAGCTGTCGCCGAAGCTGTTTTGTCAAAATTAGCGGTTAAACAGTATTTGATAGGGATGAACTATTGGGTTCATATGGGGCATTATTCACGCATTTTTAACGATGTGAATGGAAAAATTACTAATGAACGTCACGTTGGTGGTATAATACGATATTTCTTCACGGATGGAGCGAGTGTTAAGCCAACAGTAGTTCCCTCAGTTTCACCGACAGTGAAAAAGAAGTAAATGATCTCTATTTTAGTTGAGTAGAGGTCCTGTAATAGTAATATTTTTAGGTAGGTGTTTTCAATACTTGAATTGTAGGCTCATATCGTCATACAATCGCTCAAGCAAAATTAACACAAGGACTATATGAAATACATTTTTATCTCAGGTGGTGTGGTTTCAGGGTTGGGGAAAGGGATCACTTCTGCTTCTATTAGTATGCTTCTCCAGTCTCAAGGGTATACCATCTCTCCAATCAAGGTAGATATGTATATGAACATCGATTCGGGAACTTTGCGACCATCGGAGCACGGTGAAGTATTTGTCACTAATGATGGAATGGAAACAGATCAGGATATTGGAAACTATGAGCGGTTTCTTAATAAATCTTTAAATCGCAAAAACTATATCACCTTAGGTCAAATATTTCAGGAAGTTATTCGTAAAGAGCGTTCGTTAGAATACGGTGGAGAAACGGTAGACTTTATTCCTCATGTTACTGATGAGATTATACGTCGTATTAAAGACGCTGGTGAGCAGGATGCTGCCGACTTTGTTGTTATCGAATTAGGTGGTACGGTTGGTGAATATAAAAATGCTATTTTTTATGAAGCTGCACGGATGATGAAAATGCAAAACCCGGGTGATGTAGCTTTTGTGCATGTGGTATATATCCCGTTTTTGGCTCATATCGGTGAATTAAAAACAAAACCAGCTCAGGCGTCAGTTCATGTTCTAAATGGTCTTGGCATCCAGCCGGATTTCCTTGTAGCTCGAGCGGAGAAAACTTTAGATGAGCCTCGCATGAAGAGGCTCTCTTTATTTTGTAATGTAAACACAGATCATGTTTTTGCTAATCCAGATGTTGAAAGTATTTATGAATTGCCAATGCTTTTTGAAAAGCAGGAAATGAGTAAAAAGTTGCTTGCCCATTTTAATATGGCACCTAAAAAATCTGAAATAGAAGTTTGGGAAAAATTTTATTTTAATTTGACCCATCCTGAAGAACATTTGCGAATAGGAATGGTCGGTAAGTATTTTGCTAGCGGAGAATTTGTATTGTCTGATGCCTATATTTCGGTTATTGAAGCAGTAAAGCATGCCAGTTCGTATTCTCGCATTAAAGTTGAACAGGTTTGGGTAAACGCCGAAGAGATCGAGCAAAAGGGGACTGATGCCCTTAAGGGGTTGGATGGCATTGTTATTCCTCAAGGTTGGGGTAGTCGTGGTGTCGAAGGTAAAATTCAAGCAATTCAGTTTGCCCGGGAAAATAAGATTCCTTATTTGGGGTTATGTTTTGGCATGCAAATGGCCGTTATTGAATATGGTCGCCATGTTCTTGGTTGGGATGATGCGAATTCTGAAGAAGCCAATCCTAATACAACTCATCCTGTTATTCATGTTATGCCGCATCAGAAAGAATATTTGGCAAATAAACAATATGGGGGAACAATTCGTTTAGGAGCATGGCCATGCGTAGTAAAGCCTGATACTCATTTACACCAGGCATATGAAATTGCTCCAGAGCATTTTCATGATACTGATGATTTGCGCGATAAGTGGAAGGATGGTTCACAAGTTGCACCAGGAATGGATTTGGTTTTTGAACGCCATCGACATCGATATGAATTTAATAATGAATATCGCGAAGAATTTGAGAAGCATGGGTTTGTTATTTGTGGAACTTCGGTGGATGGATTGCTTGTTGAAGCTATTGAGCTGAAAGACCATCCGTTTTATGTAGGCACGCAATTCCATCCTGAATTGAAATCTCGTCCGCTTCGCCCACATCCCTTGTTTGTTGGATTCCTTGAGGCAGCTGTGAAGAATAGGGCATAGAGTGAAAGTTGCTTTCTGTTATGACCGCATCAATAAGTTTGGTGGAGCCGAGCGGGTTCTTGCGGCCCTTCATGAGGTTTGGCCTGATGCTCCTATATTTACTTTAACGTATTCTCGAACTGACGCTTCGTGGGCTTTGGATTGGGATGTTCGAAGTTCATTTCTTGAAAAGATTCCGTTACTTGGTAAGAAACATGAATTGTTCCCGGTTCTTGCCCCACTTGCTTGGGAACAATTTAATTTTAATGAGTTTGATGTCGTGATATCCGTTACTTCAGCTGAAGCAAAAGGAATTATCACCTCTCCCGATACCATTCATATTTGCTATTGTTTAACCCCAACGCGCTATCTGTGGTCTGGATATCAGGAATATTTACGATCAACTGGTTTTAAACGATTATCTGATTCAATTTCAAAGCTATTCTCACTATTATCGTATCCGCTTCGTACATGGGATTTTTTTGCAGCGCAAAGACCCGATATTTTTGTTGGAATATCTGAAGAAGTTTGTTCAAGAATCAATAAATACTATCGTCGTAATTCGATAAAAATGTATCCGCCTGTGTCAATTAATCAAACTGAGGTTGCTCCGCATAAACTTGTAAAGCCCTATTTTTTAGTTGTTTCGCGGCTTGTTCCGTATAAGAAAGTAGATCTGGTTGTCGAAACATTTAATGAATTAGGCTGGGATTTAAAAATTATTGGTACCGGTTCTCAAGAAAGAAAACTTAAGTCAATTGCCGCCGCAAATGTTACGTTCTTAGGATTTCAGGACGATTCCGTTGTGCAAGCGCATTATGCAGGTTGCCACGCTGTTATTTTTCCGCCGTTTGAAGATTTTGGGATTGTTCCTGTTGAAGCACAAGCATACGGTAAGCCTGTAATTGCCTATGGTCGTGGAGGGGCATTAGAAACCGTTATCGCTGGGAAGACAGGCGCATTCTTTGATATTCAAAATAAAGAGAGTTTACTTGCTGTATTAAAAGAATATTTTGGTGACAACGGAGAAAAGCAGCCATTTGACAAGGAAACGTGTATCGCTAATGCACAACGATTTTCTAAGGCGGGGTTTCAAGAAAGTATTTTCAAACTGGTAGAAGAAAGCGTGCACTAGATTTTATCGGTTGCAATATTTACGATGGAGTATATACAATACATCAGAAAGTGAGGATCTATGGATCATCCTGAAGCAAAACCGTATATCGCAATTATGGCCGGAGGAGGAGGCACACGACTTTGGCCTAAATCTCGTCAAAATATACCAAAACAATTTTTGTCCTTGTTCTCGCATAAAACAATGCTACAGGAGACGTATTCTCGTATAGCTCCTCTTACAGATAATGATCATATTTTTGTAGTAGCACCAGAAAAGTACAAAGAAGAAATTCTTAAAGAACTTCCAGATCTTTCAGTTAAAAATCTAATTATTGAGCCAATGGCTCGTTCAACGTCAGCTGCTATTGGTCTTGCCAGTATTGTTATTGAAAAGCATGATCCAGATGCGGTGGTCAATTTTATTACCTCCGATGACTATATTGTCGAAATTGACGAATTTCAGCGTGTCTTGATTTCGGCAAGTGTAACAGCTGAGAAAAGGGATGATATTGTGACCTGGGGAGTCCGTCCTACTTTTGCGTCTACGGGGTATGGCTATATAAATAGCGGAGACGAGTTGGATGAAGTGAATGGGTTACCTGTTTTTAAGGTGCGCGGATTTAAAGAAAAGCCAAGTGCTACTACCGCTCAAGCCTACATTGCTACTGGTAAATATTTTTGGAATACTTGTAAGTTTACTCAAAAAGTTGCGGTAATGCTTACGGCTATTGAACAATCAATGCCAGAGTTATCAATTGCTCTTGATAAAATTGGTGACGCGTATGGAACTAAGAAATTTGATATTGTTTGTAAAGAAGTGTTTGAAACACTTGAGGCTATTCCAATTGAAATTAGTGTCATGGAAAAGACAAAAAATATTGTGATGATTCCTGCCAATTACACATGGAGTGATGTGGGGAGTTGGGATAGTTTGTACGAAATTTCAGTAAAAAATGATGGAACAAACAGTGTACTTACTGAATCAGGAGAATACTATGGCTTTGATACTCATGGCTGTTTGGTTCAAACGAACGGAAAGATGATCGCGACTATTGGCCTGCATGATATGGTTATTGTTGATACGAATGATATTTTGATGATTTGCCCGAAGAATCGCTGCCAGGATGTTAAAAAAGTTGTAGAATTACTTAAGGAACGAGATAAGAAAGAGTATTTATAGTTTAAGAGAGCCGTAGAGAAATCTATGGTATACTTTGCATATGTCCGGTTCATCTGTCCTAGACCATGAAGCATATTTTATGGCCGAACACATTCCGCTCGAACAAACTATTGGTTCTTCAATTACTGAAATGATGAGATGGCGATATTATCTTACTGTTAAGCGGTGCATGGATATAATCGGTGCTTTGGTAGCACTGGTGGTTTTTTCGCCAGTAATGATTGTTGTTGCTGTTTTAATTAAATTGGACTCTCCTGGCCCTATTTTTTTTATGCCAACTCGAGTTGGAAGAGGTGGTAAACTCTTTAAAATGATCAAATTCAGGTCCATGCGTATGTACCAGATTGATGGTCAAGTTGTTCATGCGCACGAAGTACTACAGAAAGATCAAGCACTGCTTGATGAATATAAGAAAAATAGCTATAAGTTAATGAAAGATCCCCGAGTTACTAAAATAGGTAAATTTATTCGGAAGTTTTCACTTGATGAGTTACCGCAATTTTTTAACATCCTCAAAGGGGAGATGAGTTTAGTTGGCCCACGCGCCTATCTTCCGAATGAGTTAATTGAGCAACAGGAAATTTATCCTGATACAAAGCCGTTACTTAAAACATTACTGCTTGCTAAGCCTGGTCTTTCAGGTAAATGGCAAGTATCAGGAAGAAGTGAAATTAATTTTGATGTTCGAATTCGAATGGATGCAGAGTATGTCAAGATGCGTTCTATCTGGTATGATATCAAAATTTTAATTCTTACAATTCCTGCTTTGATAACTGGCAGGGGAGCAGTGTAACAGCGGCTGCTCTTACTGGCAGTATAGGAAATCAGTTCGCCGCCTTTAAGCAAGGGGTGACAAAATAGCTCTTTGTTTTATATACTCTAACCTATATGTATAATCTTTTAAATGAAAATAATGATGAGCCAAAGCAGCCAGCGGTTCAACAAGGTAATAATTCTAGCGTGAATTATCGCCCGCCCAATCAGCAAGGAGTACCTATGAATAAAATTACAAACCAGTCTGTATCTCACAAAAAAGGCATTTCACCAAAAGCGAAACGGATTATTGGTTATTCGTTAATTACGCTTTCTGTGCTGCTATTTATTGGATATTTCCTTGTCTTTTTACCTGCTGCAAGGGCGTATGCTCAAGCAAAAATTGTCTCGGACAATTTAAAAGTACTTGCGGCTCATGCTAAAAACCAGGATATTGTGTCGGTACAACAAGATCTTCCTGTAGCACAAGAATCACTTGATAAATTGAAAAAAGATGCGTCGGGGCTCGCGTGGACGAAGTTTATTCCTTATTTTGGAAATTATTATCGGGATTTTGAACATGGTACAAATGCTGGTGCTGCTGGCCTTGATGCTGCTGATAAACTAGTGAAAATTGTTTCTCCGTATGCTGACTTATTGGGTTTAAAAGGTAAAAACTCTTTTACTGGTAGTACTCAGGATCGTATCGCTCGGATGGTTGATACCATGGATCAAATTATTCCTAAACTAGATTCGATTAATCCTCAACTTGATAAAGTTACTGATGAAATGAATCAAATCAATCCCAATCGATATTCGTTTAGTCCGAAATTAAAAGAAACTCTTTCTAACGCGATAGCGCAAGCGAGTGATGCTAAAGCATTTCTAAAAGATAGCAAGCCATTTCTTCAGGTGCTTCCTCAATTTTTAGGCAAGGATAGGCCAGAAAAATATTTTATTATTTTTCAGAATGATAAGGAATTGCGGGCAACGGGTGGTTTTATAACCGCATTTGCTCGTTTAACTGTCGATAAGGGGCGGGTAGTTAATTCAGAATCAAGTGATATATACACTATTGATCAGCAGCTACGTTTAAAGCTTACTCCACCTGTTGCTATTCAAAAATATCTTCCAGAGCCAAACGGTAAGGTAAAAACACATTGGCAGATTCGTGATTCAAACTTCTATCCAGATTTTAAGCAGTCAGCAGTACTCTTTGAAAATATATACGAATACTTTAAGAGTAAAGAATATGTTTCTCTTACTGAAGACCAATTAAAGCAACGTCAAGCGACCGATTGGGATGGTCTAGTTGCTGTTGATACTAATGTTGTTGAGCGGATAATTGGTATTCTTGGAGGGATAGAAGTAGATGGAGTTAAGTTTACTTCTGAAACTGATAAGCGGTGTAACTGTCCTAATGTTGTCTATGAGCTTGAGTCATATGCTGAGGGACAGGCTCGTGGAAATTCAGAACGTAAAGCATTGATTGGTAATTTAATGCAGGAAATTCTTTTACAATCATTTAAACAGGAAGATAAAATTCCTGCACTTGCTAACGAAGCGATTCGGTTAATGAATGAAAAGCATGTACAAGTCTACATGCACGAACCTAAGCTCCAACAGACTGTTGAGAATTTAGACTGGGCTGGACGTATCGCTTCTGCTGAAAATCCAACAAAATTTAAGTACGAAGAGGGGAAATGGGACTATTGGCTTTGGAATGAATCTAATTTTGCTAGTAAAAAAGCAAATCTTTATATAAGGCATGTTTCTAATCACCAATATGATGTTGCCGGTGATGGTACCACTACTGTTACTGCAACGGAGACTGTTTCTAATCCTCAGCGGAATGATTATTGGTTGAATGCGTTATATCGTGCTTATTTCCGCGTTTATGTGCCTCCAGGTTCAGAACTCATCAAGGCTGAAGGATCTAGGGATCAAGTGCAGGTTACCAAAGAACAGGGCAAAACTATGTTTGACGGTTTTTATGAGTTGAAGCCGCAACAAGATCCTCCTGCAAAGGTAACGTTAAAATATCGCTTGCCGTTTAAGCTTAAGAAAGGTGACGTGTATAAAGGTTTGTATCAAAAGCAAGCGGGAACAACTGGATTTGAATATACTATTAAAGGGCTTGGTGACGAAATAAAATTCGATTTAAATCAAGATCGATCAATTCAAGTTCAGCTCTAACTGTTTCTTGATATTTTTTAAGGACCTTGAAGTAATTTGAGGTCCTTTTTGTTGATATAATTAGGTATGTCAAAGTCATTCGTTTTAGATTGTGTGGTTTTAAAGAGGTTTGATTTAGGAGAAGCTGATCGGGTGTTGACTGTTTTTTCGCGAGAATTAGGTAAGGTGTCGGTTATTGCAAAAGGGGTTCGTCGGATAGTTTCACGAAAAGCAGGGAGTGTTGAAATTGGGAATAACAGTCGTATTTTTGTGTTTGAAGGTAAGAATTTCTTTATTTTACAGGAAGTGAAAGTGTTGCATGCTTTTTTAACTTTAGGAACTCAGTTACCGATTTTTAAATATGGTTATTATGTTCTTGAGTTAGTTGATAGACTTACTCAGCCTGAAGAGCAGAATGAAAGTGTGTATCGTCTTTTAGTGGAAATATTAAAAATACTTAATGCTAACCCGCGTAAGATTTTTATACGGGCTTTTGAGATGAAAATTTTGCATCGGTTGGGGTTTTTAACTGTAGATACACAGGCGGGCTCCATTTCCGGTTCGGAATTTCTAGATGATGAGTCGCTTGATCTATTGATTCATTTACAAGAGGACGGATGGGCAGTGATTGCGGGTATGGGGATGTCTGAGGATAGTTCGTTTCGGTTGGAGCAGTTTTTGAAGTTTAGGCTTGAGATGATTATTGAGCGGGAATTGAAGAGTTTGTATTATTTTGATTAAACTTTTTTGTATACTTTCTTGCTGAATCCTAGTTCACTTATTGCTGGATATGTGGTTGAGGCGGTATAATTTGCTGATATGGCTGAACAATCACTTACTGATAAAATAATAGCACTTTGTAAAAGACGGGGATTTGTCTATCCTTCTTCTGAAATTTATGGCGGTTTAGCGAATAGCTATGACTACGGGCCAATGGGTGCGGCACTTTTACGTAATATTCGTAATTTATGGTGGAAAAACTTTATTCAAATGCGTCCGGATATGGTCGGTTTGGATTCTTCAATAATTCTGCATCCTAAGGTATGGAAAGCTTCCGGGCATGTCGATACGTTTTCTGATGCGCTGATTGATTGTAAGAATTGTCAATTGCGCACACGTGCAGATCACTTAATAGAAGATTTTTTCGAAAAAGGACAGGAATCTATTAAAGTTGAAGGGAAAACGGACGCACAGATGGACGAGATAGTTGCTCAAAATAAAATTTCCTGTCCAAATTGTGGTGAGTTTGCTTGGACAAACATTCGTAAGTTTAATTTATTATTTGAGACCAATATTGGTATTGTTCCTGAATCGGAATCGAAAGCGTATCTTCGCGGGGAAACAGCACAAGGCATTTTTGTTTCATTTAAGAATATTATTGACTCAACTCGTGTTAAGTTTCCTTTCGGAGTAGGGCAAATTGGAAAAAGTTTCCGCAATGAAATTACCAAGGGCAATTTTATTTTTCGCACATTAGAATTTGAACAAGCTGAAATTGAATATTTCTTTAATCCTAAGAAAACTGAATGGGAGCCAGTGTTTGAATCGTGGAAAAGTGCAATGTGGGACTTTCTCACTGAGAGCATGGGTATCCGTCCAGAAAATTTGCGTTGGCGAGAACATGGTGATGAAGAACGAAGTTTTTATAGTAAGCGAACTGAAGATCTTGAATATAATTTTCCTTGGGGGTTTAAAGAGTTGTGGGGGATAGCTTACCGAACTGATTATGACCTAAATCAACATCAAAAGTTTTCTGGTAAGGATCTTACGGTTTTGGACACGGAAACAAATGAGAAATTCCTTCCTCATGTTATCGAGCCGGCGGTAGGAGTTACCCGCTTATTCTTTATGCTTTTGCTTGATTCTTTTGTAGAAGAAGGAGAGGGTGATTCTGCTCGATCGTATCTTAGATTACCAAAAGAGTTTGCACCATATCGAGTTGCTGTCTTTCCGTTGGTTGCGAATAAGCCACACTTAATCGAAAAAGCAGAAGAATTGTATCGCTTACTTTCAGCGGAATATGCTGTTGCGTGGGATGATAGAGGAAATATTGGGAAGCGATACCGTGCCCAGGATGAAATTGGTACTCCTTTCTGTGTAACTGTTGACTATCAAACACTTGAAGACGGTACTGTTACTATTCGTAATCGTGATACCATGGAACAAGAGCGAGTGAAGATTGAGGGAGTAGCACAATTTATTGCATAAGTTATGAACATTCGGCCAGCAACGGAACACGATATACCTAAATTGCTTACTTTGAAACCGAACCATGAAGAGTTTATTTATAGGGGACGGTTAAAAGAAATGAGTCGTGGCGAGTCTGTTTTTCTGGTTGCTGAAGATGCTGGACATTTGGTTGGAATGTCCCTGCTTTGTTATTACGGTAAAGCCACATATCCACACTATCCTGATATCCGTGATATTTATGTTCATGAAGGTAGGCGCAGCGCTGGAATTGGATCAGAATTGATTCATATTTGTGAAGAATTAGCGCGATCTAAGGGGTTTAATACGATAGGTCTGGCGGTTAACCCTACATTAAATGCTCGAGCAAGGCGACTATATGAGCGGTTAGGATATATGACAACCGGAGACGAGCCTTATTTGGATGGTGTTTATAATGGTGTGGAAGACTGGGTTGTTGATATGGTTAAGAAGATTTAATCCGCTGCCCCTTTCTATGTCCTTCTGCAATCAAAATAGCACCGATAATAACTGCTCCACCAAGCGCTTTAATTGGCATCATTTTTTCTCCTCCTAGAGTCCAGGCAAAAAAAGCAGCACTTATTGGTTCGAGTACGCCAAAAATTGAAACAGTCATAGGACTGATATATTTTTGAGATGTCGTTTGTAAAATGTATGCGACGACTGACGGAAAAATTGCTAAATAGACCATTTCGTAAAGTGAATTTGTTCCACTTATAGTCAATGGTGCGTGCATTAATAAAACGGTAATAAAGGTTGTAATTGTCAAAAAGAGGAATTGTTGAAAGCAAAGAATCAAGGCATCTGCCCGCTGTTTCAAGTAATAATCAACGAGCAAATATTGCCCGGCGATTGCAAAGGCAGCTAGAGCCGTTACGCTATCACCAAGTCCGATTTGACCAACGCCTCCCGTAATTATATACAGTCCTGTAGTTGCCATAATTACGGAAATAATTCGTTGCTTCGTAATTTTGGATTTATAAATTATGGCTGTTACGATAGGGATAATAATTATATACAGTGAGGTGATGAAACCTGAATTCGATGCACTAACATATACGAGCCCAATTGTTTGCGGTATGTAGAGTAGCCATAGAATTAATCCTAAATGTAATCCGCGTTGTAGCTTTACAAAGGGATTCTTTTTAAGAAGTATCAGAATAAAACCCATTATTCCTGTCGCAATGAGAAATCGATACAAGACCAACGTGACGGGGTGAATACCACTTAGAGAATCTTTTATGACAAAATAGGTCGACCCCCAGATTAAAAAGGCAATAATAATTGCCATATGAGCTAACATTATTTTTCGCTGTTTTTTCTCAAGCATCTCTTTAATGGTACATCAAATTTGGTATACTTTGTGCAGATGAAGTATGTCCATATTCCCGTTCTACTTGCAGAAGTACTTGCTGCGCTACGCATTATGACCGGTCAAAAGTATATTGATTGTACTTTTGGAGGGGGCGGTTACGCTCGGGGGATTGCTGAAAAGGGTGGTATCGTGCTGGGACTTGATGTAGACGAAGACGCGGTTGCTCGAGTAATTTCTGGAGAAGTTGTAATTCCAAATGTTCGAGTAATCAGGGCGAATTTTGAAAGTGTATACGAGTTTGCCCAGAAAGAGAATTTCTTGCCAGTTCACGGCATAGTTTTTGATTTGGGAGTGTCAAGCTTTCAGATTGATACCCCAGAGAAAGGATTTTCTTTTCTAAAGACCGGACCTTTGGATATGCGGATGGATCGTACCTTAGGAATCTCGGCGGGGAGACTATTAGATATTCTCGATGAAAGATCTTTATCAGAGTTAATATACAAGTTTAGCGATGAAATGCACGCTAAAAAGATCGCTCGCGAGATAGTTTCAGAGCGTGAAAAACATAAGAATGAAACTGGAGCTTACTGGGAAAACAGAACTACAACTGATCTGTCGGGATTTGTAGAAAAGGTGGTTGGTGGAAGAAGAGATCGTATTCACCCTGCGACTCGTTTATTTCAGGCCTTACGTATGGCTGTTAACGACGAAGCAGGTGCTTTGGATAGAGGATTGCGTGGCGCCTTTGATTGTCTAGTAGCGCGCGGAAGGCTTGTTGTTGTAACTTTTCATTCGGGTGAAGACCGAATTGTGAAATCATTTATGGAATCAAAAATGGAGGATAGATCTGGTACGATAATTGGAGATATAACACTTGCTAATGAACGGGAAGTGGCAGCAAATCCGCGTTCACGAAGCGCTAAGATGCGTGTTATAGAAAAGATATATTAATTATAAAATATATGGGCTCATTTTCACTAAATAAAATTTTCTTTGTTGTTACCTGCTTAACCGTAACAGCGTTTTTTCTTTTGCTTGTTGTCGCAAATGTTACCAACCGCAAGGGGATTGAAGAGATTGGTACCTATCAAAAAGATATTCGTAAATATGATTTTCAAATATCTGAATTAGACAGTACTATTGCAACCTATTCATCACTTATCAGAATTGAGAACAGAGCTCGAGAAATGGGGCTTGTTCCTGCTAGGAAAACCGAATATCTTAAATAGCCGGCATTGTACTTCACTGATACTGTTTGCTTTGCAAAGTTGAGTTACTGGAGTATACTTTCCTTACTACTAAGTTAGATATCTGCCCATGTATCGACTACGTCTTCTATTTGCTTTCTTTATTGTGCTTATTGGACTTGTTTGGTTGCGCCTATTTTATTGGCAGGTTATCAGCGGTAGCAAAATTAAAGTGATTGCGGCTTCTCAGCATATTGGAAGATTTGATCTTAATGCTAAGCGAGGTGAGTTTTTTACCCATGATGGTTTTCCTCTGGTTTTAAACGCTGTTTCGTACCGCGTTGTTGCAGATCCTCATTCTGTAACCGATCCCATAGATACTATTTCACAAAAATTTGCTGATCTTGTTGTAAGTGATGATACTACGCGCAGAAATGAAGCAATGCAGATTGTTCATGAAGCAACTGCTGCTACAGAGCCCGCTTCCTATAAACTTACTGATGATCATGTTCGGTTGCAGAAGAATGAAGAGGCAAAGAGAATTGCAGATATTCTGAGTAAAAAGGATTTGCGTTGGGCTCAGTTGTATTCTCATGTATTCCCGGAGATAAAAGAAAAACTGGAAGCACTGAAGTATAAAGGGATAACTTTTGAAAACACTTTTGGTCGAATGTACCCGGAAGCATCTCTTTCAGGAACGTTTGTTGGGATTCTTGGCTCAGATATGAATGGAGAGCCACAAGGTTCGTATGGGCTTGAAGGTAAGTATGATGGCGAAATTTCCGGTAAGGGTGGCAAAGTTCGTCAAGAGCAGGATGCTACAGGGCGTATGATCCTAGCAGGAGATTATCGCAATATTAGAGCTCGTCACGGTTCGGATTTGCAGTTACACATAGATCGTACTGTGCAGCATATCGTCCAAGAAAAATTGCGAGCTGGCGTAATAAGTAATGGTGCTAAAGATGGTTCGATTATTGTAATGGACCCGAAAACAGGTGGGATTATTGCAATGTCTTCCTATCCAACCATTGTCCCTAATCTGCGCGAATTTTTCCCTAATTCGTGGTATAAAAACCCTTTAGTTGCCGATACCTATGAACCCGGCTCTACTTTTAAAACGGTTGTTATGGCCGCTGGAATCGATGCTGGAGTTATAAATTATAATACCACTTGTCCTGTATGTTCGGAGCCGAGAAAAGTGGGTACGGCATTAATCCGGACATGGAACAACCAGTATATGCAAAACCCAACGATGGAGGAGGTATTAATTCATTCTGATAACACTGGAATGGTTTTTATTGGAGATAAGCTTGGAAAAGAAAAATTGCAAAGTTATCTCAAAAATTTTGGTTTTGGGCAAACAACAGGAGTAGATTTACAGGACGAAACAGGTTCGTTACTACGTGATGCTAAGGATATGCGGGATATAGATTTTGCGACCGAGACATTTGGTCAGGGAATTGCAGTAACGCCGATTCAGATGGTACGGGCTGTGAGTGCGATTGCAAATAAAGGTAAATTAATGGAACCTCATGTGGTAGAAAAGATTATCAGAGGTAATGAAACAGTTGAAATTAAACCTAAAGAAATTCGGCAGGTAATTTCAGAGAGGGCGGCTCTTACTATGACTGATATCATGGTTAAATCAGCAGAACATGGAGAAGCCAAATTCGCAATTTTACCTGGATATCGTATTGCAGGAAAAACAGGAACAGCTCAAATCCCTGTAGATGGTGTTTATGATGCAAGTAAAACGATTGCCTCATTTGTTGGTTTTGCTCCAGCTGATAACCCTAAATTTGTAATGCTTGTACGTTTAACTGAGCCTAAAAAATCACAGTGGGGCTCGGAGACGGCAGCCCCTTTGTTTTTTGCCATTACAAAGGAGTTATTGCGTTATTATAGTATCTCTCCGCAATAGGGAAAGAAATTGGTATAATGCTTGTTATGCAATTACATAAACTATTATCTTCCCTCAATTATGAGGTATTAACTGGTTCACTCGAAAACGAAGTAGGGTCGATTCATTTTGATTCTCGAGAAATTAAGAACCGCGATATTTTTGTCGCTCGAAAAGGGTTAACTATTGATTCTCATTCATTTATTGATGATGTGATATCTTTGCAACCTTGTGCTATCGTTGGGCAGGATTTTACCGAAGATCAGATCCTAAAAGCCAGGGATACTAATGTGACTTTAATTAAAGTAGATGATTCTGCTTATGTTGGAGGCGTAATGGTTGCCGCGTGGTATGATTTTCCATTTACTAAAATGCATATGATTGGAGTTACGGGTACTGATGGTAAGACTACTACCTCTAATTTAATCTATCACTTATTAAAATCGGCTGGTAAAAAAGTGGGGGTGATTTCAACTTTATCTGCTTGTATTTTTGATGGAACCCGCGAAGTAGAAAATGATACCGGATTTCATGTTACTACCCCAGATGTGTTAGAAGTTCAAAAATATCTTGCTGATATGGTCGCAAAGGGCTGCGAATATGCCGTTATTGAATGTACTTCTCATGCATTTGCTCAGGAACGAGTAGCGGGAATTAACTTTAACGTGGGAGTAGTAACTAACATAACTCATGAACACCTTGATTATCACAAGACTTTAGAACGCTATATTTTAGCTAAATCGCTTTTGTTTCGTATTGATACTTCACTGCCGCAATCTGCTTATACTGAACGTATTGCTGTAATTAATCAGGACGATCGTGCATGGGAATATCTGTTACCATATACAAAAACATGGTCGCGAAAAGGGTACGGTTATAATGATTTTGCTGAATATCATATCATTTCAGATGAACAGCTTTCTTCCGGTATTTCCTATCTTTTTCAAAAAGAGAATACGATGGGAAATCCTATTGAGCAGATTAAAGTTCAGCTGTCTCTATTTGGTAGATATAATATTGCTAACTCGATCGCAGCAATTGCTACATTGTCAGAGTTGGGTTTTCCCGATACTGTTAGTGCTTTGAATATAAAAAAGTTTATGGGTTTAGTGGGTAGGTTTGAGCGTTTTTCTACAAAATCTCATGGGTTGGTTGTCGTTGATTTTGCGCATACACCACATGCTCTCGAAGAGATTTTAAGATTAGCTCATTCATTATCGTCCGGAAAAATAACTGTTGTGTTTGGCTGTGCAGGGTTACGTGATGTAGAAAAGCGCTATTTAATGGGAGAAATTGCTGGTCAGCATGCCGATGTGACCATTATTACGGTAGAGGATCCTCGCACTGAGAAGCTTGATGATATCAATGGACGAATTATCAAAGGTCTGAGCGATACTGGAGCGGAGGAATATCCGGTTGAAAAAATTGAACAGTTTTCGTCAAAAGTTGTTCGCGAAAACCTCTCTGAACACTTCCCCCTTTATGTGAGGATTGATGATCGAAGAAAGGCCATTGAAAGCGCGATTCGAATTTCGAGTGAACAAGATATTGTCTTGATCTGCGGTAAAGGCCACGAAAAGAGTATGAATTATGGTAATGGTGAAGTGCCTTGGAGCGACCAGCAAGTAGTGGTTGAGATGCTGAAAAATATCGAAGGATAGCTTTTATGGATACTCGACCGATTGGTGTTTTTGATTCTGGATTTGGTGGATTAACCGTCCTATCAGAGTTGGCTTCTCAGTTCCCCAATGAGAATTTTATCTATCTTGGTGATACTTTGCGTGTACCGTATGGGAATAAGTCTGAGAGCGAGGTTATTCAGTATTCATTGCAACTATCGCGTTGGCTTGTAAAGCAAAACGTAAAAGCAATTGTAGTCGCTTGTAATACTTCTTCATGTTTAGCGTTACCTTCGCTACGGACAGAATTTAATGCCTGTTTTTGGGGAATGATTGATGCTGGTACGGAAACTGTGATGCGGTATCAAGATTTACTTGGAGAAGATGTTAATCGTCTCGGTATTCTTGGGACGAAAAATACGATTGGAGCTCGTGCACATGAGAATGCATTACGCAGTGCAGGTTTTCTTGGTGAAATCTATCCTGTTGCTTGCCCTTTATTTGTTCCTATACTTGAAGAGGGAGTTATGGATCGAAATATCTGGTATTCAGTCATAAATTACTATCTTTCGACTATTCGTGACGCCAATATCGGTGCTCTTTTACTTGCCTGTACCCATTATCCAATTCTTACCGAGAATCTTCAGGAATATTTTGAAGGAAGGGTTCAATTACTCGATCCGAATTATCTCCTCGCTCTTGAGTTGCGTGCTTATATGACCGAGCGTTCTGAGTTAAACAATGAATCCTCACTTGGTAAAATTGAATTATGTATTACTGGTTCAGTTGATTCCTTTCAATCGTTTTATCATCGCTTTTTTGAATTTAAAGCTGAAAATGTTCGAGTTGTTGATTTATCTGAGTTAAGTAGTTTATAAGTAACTAAACTATGCTACATGTTAAAAACAAAAGAATAACAGTAATGGGTTTGGGTTTTCATCAAGGTGGTGAAGGTGTTGCTCGTTATTTAGCAGAACAAGGTGCTCTGGTCACTGTTACCGATGTTAATCCTGCAGAAAAGATGTATGGAGCGGTGGAGCGGCTGCAGGATCTTCCTATACTATTTGTTTTAGGACGTCATGATGAGAAAGATTTTATTGATTCGGATATGATTGTGCGTAATCCTGGTGTTCCCCATACCTCTCCCTTTTTACAAATTGCTCGAGATCACCATGTTCCCGTTGAAATGGAATCCAGTTTATTTTTTAAGTTATCTCCCTCTCGAAACATTGTTGCTGTTACCGGGACTAAGGGAAAATCTACTACTTCGCATCTGGCAGCATTTGTAACAGAGTTTTGCGGTAGAAAAACTCATTTGATGGGAAATCTCGTTAAAAGTATGCTTGGAGAGCTTAATTCAATTTCGCCAGACTCAGTTGTAGTGCTTGAGCTTTCCAGCTATCAATGTGAAGGATTTTCTCCTTATATTGAAGAAATGAGAAAAAATAGTTTGGGTCCGCAGTATAGTATCATTACTAATCTGTATCCGGATCATCTGAATCGATACCATTCGATGGAGGAATATGCAGCGGCTAAAAAGCAGTTACTATTGACTCAAAGTCGTAATCAAACTGCTATTTTAAATTCGGAGAATGATTGGGGAACCTTTTTTAGAAAAGACGTGTTGCCGTATGTAGAATGGTACGATTCGCATACTATACCGGAAGATTGGAAATTACGCTTGCTTGGTCGCCATAATAGACTAAACGCGGGGGCAGTGTTACGAATGGCAGAAAGAATGGCTTTAGATGATCTTAAAGTGAAGGAAGCGATCTGTTCATTCCCTGGTGTTGAACATAGACTAGAATACGTGCGCACAATTGAGAGGGTCGATTTTTACAATGATACTACCGCAACTAACCCGAGTGCAGCTATTGAGGGAATTAAAACTATTCAGGGCTTAGGTAAGCGGATTGTGCTTTTGGCTGGTGGAAATGATAAAGGAATGGATTTTACTGGTTTTGTCGATTTAATTAATAATGCACATATACGAACTGTTTTATTACAGGGTAGTGCTAATGAAAAACTGCGAGGAATACAAAATGACTTAGTAGTCGGTTCGTATACTGATTATGAAGAAGCAATTAGAGTCGCTTTTTCGGAAAGTGATGGGGAAGGTATTGTGTTGTTATCACCTGGTGCTACTAGTTTTAATATGTTTAAAGACGAGTTTGATCGTGGAAAGCAGTTTAAAGAGATAGTACACAATTTATGAAACATGTACATTTTTTAGGTATTGGTGGAAGTGGGATGAATGCTGTCGCAGGTATTGCACAAGCCTTTGGGTATACTGTCAGTGGTTGTGATATGAAGGAAAGTGAATATTGGAATGATCTTCGTACACAACATATTCCTATTACGATAGGTCATGATCCTGTTCATCTTGATGGAATCGATATTTTATGTATTACTGCCGCAGTTTTGCACCAGAAAGATAAGCCACTTGAATACACAGAAGCGTTAGCTAAAGGAATTCCGGTGATGCAATGGCAGGAATTTTTAGGGAACGAGCTCCAGAAGAACAAGAGTGTAATTGCTATTGCTGGGACAAAGGGTAAAACTTCAACTACTGCTCTGACGGGACGACTTCTTGAAATAGCACAGAAAGACCCTATTGTTGAGGTGGGTGGTAAAGTGCTTGATTGGGGTAAAAACTATCGAGTAGGTGCAGGAGAATACTTTGTCTGTGAAGCAGATGAGTTTAATAACAATTTTTTACACTTTCATCCTGAGATTGCTGTAGTTACAAATATTGAAATGGATCATCCCGAGTTTTTTAACTCTGAAGATGAATATAATTTGGCTTTTTTACATTTTGTACAAAAACTTTCTGTTAGGGGGACGCTGGTTGGTAATGCTGATTCACCCGGCGTGCAATGGCTTTTGTCTCAGCTTACCGATTCTGCTTTAAAAATTGTTACGTATAGCATGAAGTCTTTGGAAAGTGATATTGCTCTTGCGTCTCTTCATACCCAGAAAGGTATGACTGAGTTTATTGTGCGAGGTTTTCAGGATTCGGACACTTCTTTTAAAACTACTTTATCGGGAATGCATACCATTTCGAATCTACTTGCGGTGATTGCTATTGCAAAAATATTGGAAATTTCACCAAGTGCTATTCAGTTGTTGCTGGATACGTTTCAGGGAACAGGGCGTCGGTTTGAATTAATTTGTGAGAAACGGGGTGTTGCCGTTTACAACGATTATGCTCATAATCCGATGTCTGTTAAGGCTGCATTGGAAGGGGCGCGTATGAAATATCCCCTTGCGCGAATTTGGGCGGTTTTCCAGCCACATATGTACACACGTACAAAATTATTCCTGGAACAATTCGCTCATGCTTTTAGTTTTGCAAACGAGGTCATTATTTTAGAAATATTTGCATCGCGCGAGAAAGATTTACCCATATCAAAGGAGGTGGATAGCCAGATGCTTGCCAGTCGTATTTATAACGTAGACCCTCAGTTACACGTACGTTCGATAGTAGATAAGGAAAAGGCCGTGACAGTACTTCTTAGTGAGCTTAAACCCGGGGATGTGGTTGTGAATATGGGGGCGGGGGATAATGGTATAATAGTGGAGACGTTAAAAGAGCGACTATGAACGATTATTCTCAATTTTTAGATCAATTTAAAATCATCTCTCCTAAAGAAGAGATTCTCTTAAATGAGCCGCTTGCTAAGTATACTACGTGGCGCGTGGGTGGCCCTGCGGATTTGTTTTATGAGGTGAAATCTGAATCTGAATTAATTAAGTTGGTTGGGTTAGCGCGTGAAATGAGCATCCCTTTTTTTATGCTTGGTGGTGGGGCGAATATTCTTGTTGGAGATAAAGGGTACCGGGGATTGGTAATTAAAAATGCAATTCAAGAATACACAAAAATAGAAATGCCTGAAAGTTGGAAAGAGCATAGTACTGGTATTGCCCGCCATGCTGCAGTACATTTTCACTATTATGACGATACTGAAAATGCTAGTTATGGAGCAGATACGGTATTTTATGAGGTCTCGGGTGGGTATTCCATGCCTCATTTTATTCGAGATATGTTTAAAGAAGGGAATACCGGTCTTGAATGGTTTGTGCGTATTCCTGGGACGCTTGGTGGCTGGATATATAACAATGTGCATGGTCATACAATTTTCATTGGTGACTTTATTCATTCGGTACGAATCCTAACAGAGAATAATCAGATTGTAGAGAAATTTTGGAATGAATTAGATTTTGGATATGATTATTCAGTATTTCATACGAACAAAGACATTGTTCTTAGTGCACAGTTGCGATTGTTTAAAGGTAATGTCAAAAAAGCACAGGAAGTAGCAAAAAGTGTACTCGTTAAAAAGAATGAACACCAGCCAGCAAATAGCGCTGGATGCGTGTTTCATAATGTTTCAGCCGAAGATAAAGAGCGATGTAGTTTTGAAAGTGATGCAGTTGGCTATGTAGTTGATAAAAAATTTGGATGGCTTGGACAGCAGCGAGTGGGGGGCGCGTGGATTTCTGTAAAGCATGGAAACTTTATTGAAACGGATGGAACTGCAACAGCACACGATGTTTTAGCTGTGATGGATGTTATTAAAAAAGAATTTAAAACTAGATACAATATTGATATTAAAGAAGAAGTTTTTAGAGTAGGAGAATTCTAACTTCCCAAAGAATTATTTGTATGGATAAATTTATCATTAAGGGTGGTAACCCACTTATTGGAACCGTTCGTGTTTCGGGTGCGAAGAATTGTGCGCTTAAAGTAGTTGTAGCTGGGCTTTACTCTGAGGAACCAATAGTACTGCAAAATATGCCAAATTTGAGGGATACTAGAGTTATGCTACAAATTTTACAAGATTTTGGAGCTGAGACGACTTTTGTCGGAAACACCGTTACGGTTCGAGCCAAAACATTAATTTCTAATGAAGTTTCACTTGAAAATGCATCAAAATGTAAAACAGCTACACTCGCATTTGGCCCTTTGCTGAATTTGACAGGTGAGGCGCATATTCCTGATCCAGGTGGAGATAAAATAGGGAAACGGCCTATTGATCGATATATTGATGGACTTCGAGCTTTAAGCGCTACGGTTGAATATAAAGATGGATGTTTTCATGCGTTCGCACCTAATGGACTGCGTGGCAATACATTTCGGTTTGTTAAAAACACCCATGTTGGAACTGAGATGATGCTTTTAGCGACAGTTTGTGCTAAAGGGCGTAGCATTATTGAGAATGCGGCGCAGGAGCCTGAAATTGATGATTTAATTAGTCTTCTGAATAAAATGGGAGGCGATATCGTACGCACAAATCCTCGAACAATCCGAATTAACGGTGTTGCTTCTTTGCATGGCGCTAAGCATTCAATTCTTGGTGATCGTTTAGAGGCGGCAACTTTTATATGCGCTGCTATGGCAACTAAAGGAAAGATTGAGCTTGAAGGAATTGATTGGACAATTATGTCTGCTTTTTTAAATAAAGTAGAGGAATCGGGATGGCATTATGAGATTACCAAAAATGGACTGAAGGTTTTTGGTGACAGGATAAAAGCTACCGAAGTAACTACTGAGATTTATCCGGGATTTAACACCGATTGCCAATCTCCATGGTGTGTCGCCATGACTCAAGCAGAAGGCACTTCAATCATTCATGAGACAATTCATGAAGCTCGTTTTGGTTATGTAAAGGAATTGCATAAAATGGGTGCAGATATTGAATTATATCGCCCAGAGGTAACAAATCCAGATGAGATGTATAATTTTAATTTAACTGACGATCGTCCTGATCATCCTCATGCGGCTAGAATTTCTGGACCGAGTCACTTACATTCGGCAGAAGTTGATGCAGGAGATATTCGTGCAGGTGCAACTTTAGTAATTGCTGCATTGTGTGCAGAAGGGGCAAGTATGGTACATGGTGTGCATCATATTGAGCGTGGGTACGAGCGATTTGTTGAGCGATTTGTTTCCCTTGGTGCCCAGATTGAAGTAGTTGGAGAATAGTTCTATCATGAATATATGCGTCGACGATTTAGACATCATACTGCTTCCATAAAGAATGCCTTAAATGGTATCTTTTGGGTATTTTATACTCAGCCCAATTTTCAATTGCACGTTCTGGCAGGGTTTTTAATATTAGTTGCGGCATATATTTTAGCTATTCCTTTTGGAGAGTGCGCAATTCTTATCTTAACGGTGGTGTTTGTGTTAGTATGTGAGCTTATCAATACTGCTCTTGAGGCGTTTGTCGATTTACTTAGTTCAGAATGGCAGGGCCAAGCTAAAGTAGCTAAGGACGTATCCGCAGGAATGGTGCTTGTTGCTGCAATTGGCGCAGTGATAGTAGGATTATTTATTTTTGTTCCTCATGTTGTGCAGTTAGTTTATTATTTTTGGTATATGGATTTATAGTATGGAGAAATTACTGGGCTTAGTTTTACTTTCATTTTTCATCACTGCATTGCTTGTGGTACCGTTTATTGATTTACTTTACAAACTTAAATTTCGTCGAACTCGAGAAAAAGCAAAGGGTTCTGAAAAGAGTCTTTTTGATAAGCTGCATGGGCATAAAATTGGTACACCGGTAGGAGGAGGCCTGCTGGTTATTTTTGTAACCGTGCTCCTTTCTATCTTTTTGCCACCGGCTATGGGAGTTGATGGAGGAGGGCGTCTTTGGTCATTACTTTTTGCCTTGATTGGTTTTGGTATTCTAGGTCTCTATGACGATATTCATAAGTTTTTCCAATTTAAACAAACGGGTGTTTGGGGGTTAAAAATGCGTTGGAAGTTTGTCATTCAGTGGGTTATTGGTTTGGGGTTAGGCTATCTTCTATACACGTTAGGATATGACAATATTTATATTCCTAAGCTGGGTAACTTTTTGCTTGGCCCCGCCTACATAGCTTTTGCTGCTTTTGTTATTGTTTCTTTTTCTAATGCATTTAATATCACTGACGGGCTTGATGGTCTAAGTGGAGGGTTGCTTATTATCTGTTTATTGGGATTTCTAGTGATTGCAAACGCTCAAGTTGACCCCACATTACAAATTTTTCTTGGGATATGGGTTGGTTCAATGTTTGCTTTCCTTTATTTTAATGTCTATCCTGCGCGTATCTGGATGGGAGATGTCGGAGCTTTGGCTTTTGGCGCAGCACTCGGTGTGGTAGCTCTTTTGACCGCTAAAGTTTTGGCTATGGCAATTATAGGGGGATTATTTATTATCGAAGTTGGTAGCTCAGCAATTCAGCTTCTTTCGCTTCGTTTTCGTAAGAAGAGAGCATTTCCTATTGCACCACTGCATTTATATTTGCAGACTATTGGTTGGGAAGAGCCGAAAGTTGTCATGCGATTCTGGTTGATCGGTGCCATTTTTGCAATCTTTGGTGTGTGGTTGGCAACGATAAAATAATGGTATAGTAGTACCATCATGCAAGAAGAAGCTAAGTATAAGAAATATTTTATTCCCTTTTCGTTTGCTACGTGTGCCCTATTCTTATCATTGTTTGGTATCTTAATGATTTATGATGCGTCTTCATTTTCTAAAGCGCAGTCACAGATGATCTGGTTTATATTGGCGATTTGTTCTGGGCTCTTTTCTATGAGTATCGACTATCGATTTTGGAAAAAGCTTTCGTGGCCAATGTATATTTTTTCGGTTATTTTATTGATACTCGTTCTTATCCCTGGAGTGGCTGACAAAACCCTTGGCGCGCAGCGCTGGATTCGCTTACCAGCGTTGCCATTCCTGGGGTCGGTGGGGTTTCAGCCTGCAGAAATTGCGAAAGTTTCAATGGTTGTTTTTTTTGCTTCCTGGTTTTCTAAACCTGGTCGCAAAAGAGACGGAAAGACGTTTGGTGGTTTTTTATTCTTTCTCGGAATTGTAGTTGGACTGGTTATGCTTGAGCCTGATCTCGGAACAACACTTATTACCGTTTCATCAATAATTGTTATTTATATTTTAGCGCGTGAGCCATTGAAATATATCTACCTGTTGCTTCCAGCTATGTTTTTAGGTGTGGTAATACTTATTCTTATTGCACCTTATCGTCTTGAGCGATTACAAAGCTATTTTCATTTCTGGAGCGATCCGTTTAACACGCCAGATAGCCTTGGTGCGACGTATCATATTCGCCAAGCAATTATAGGTATTGGCTCAGGTGGTCTGCTTGGAACCGGTCCCGGACAATCACGACAAAAGTATGGTTATTTACCCTTTGCCGAGACTGATTCTATTTTTGCTATTATTGGGGAAGAGTTTGGTTTTTTCGGAGTCACTTTATTTTTGATTGTTTTACTCTTATTTATGCGACAGGGATTTCTTATTGCCGATCGAGCCGATGAAGATTTTGGCCGGTTAATGGCAGCGGGTTTTATTACATGGTTTGGAGTGCAGATCTTTCTTAATATTGGGGCAATGTCGGTCCTTATCCCGTTTGCTGGAGTGCCGTTACTGTTTGTTTCCTATGGAGGTTCGGCCCTTGTTGTAGGATTTATTGCTGTCGGTATTTTAATGAATATTGCCTTTTCGACGAGTAGGAATCAAGGGATCCGAACGTCTGGCGGAGCTCGAAAACGAGGATAATACCTTTTTGATACAATGCACCTATGAGAATTGTTATTATCGGTGGTCATATTACTCCTGCTTTAGCAATGATGGAGGCTTTAAAGAAGCTTGATCCGTCGGTTGAATTTTTCTTTATCGGAAGAAAACATACGCGAGAAGGGGATACCGCGCTTTCCGCCGAATACCTCATGATGAAGGAGAGAAGGATCCCTTCGTATACGCTTACAACGGGTCGATTACAACGTACTTTTACTCGATATACGATACCTTCACTCGCAAAAGTTCCCTATGGGTTTTTTCAGTCGATTCGTATTTTAAATAAAATTAAACCGGATCTGATCTGCTCTTTTGGAGGATATCCAGCAGTACCTGTTGTTATGGCAGGATGGTTCTTGCGAATACCGGCAATTACCCATGAACAAACTCTAATTCCAGGTTTGGCAAATAAAATTATTTCCCGCTTTGTAAAAACTATAGCGCTTTCATTTGAAGATACGAGGAAATGTTATCCGAACGTGCATACCGTGGTAACAGGGAATCCCATCCGATCTGAAGTTGCGAATCCTTTAGGAAACTTTGTACTTAATAAAAATGGATTGCCTGTGGTTTATGTTACAGGAGGAAATCAAGGTTCACATCCGATTAATGATTTAGTATTTACCATCCTTGCGGAGTTATTACAAATCGCCCATGTTATTCATCAGACTGGTAATGCAACATTCTTTCATGATTATGAAAAAGCTCAGGCTTTACAAATTGAGCATAAAGGAAAACATAACGGCAGTTACTTTGCTTTTGATTATGTGAAGCCTGACATCATTGGTGACGTGTTTTCTCTATCGGACGTGGTGGTAAGTCGTTCAGGTGTAAACACGCTCTGTGAGCTGCTGTTCTTGGGTAAAAAAGCAATTCTTATTCCCATACCTAACCATAAGGAACAAGAATATAACGCTGATTTTTTCTCTCAAAGCGGTCTCGGTGTTGCGTTAATGCAGGAGCGACTTACCGGGGAGAGGTTACTTAAATTAATTCAAGAAATGCTAGCCAAAAATGTTTCGACGGAAGATTTGGCGAAGGCGCGTTTAATGGCTCATCCAGATGCGGCACTTTTACTTGCTAAACTAGTTCACTCAATGTAGTAAAAATGCTATAGTTTAGGATATGCGCCATCCCAGACCTCAAAAGAAACACGCCTTTCATCGAACTCCAATAGTATCAAAATCGGCACGCAAGATCCCCATGGCAACACCGGTAAAGGGGGAGCGCAGACCATTAAAAATATCTTTTTCAGGCATTACAATTTTCGTTAGCACTTTCTTAACGCTGCTTAAAGCGCGATTCTTGGTCTTTCTTTCAGTGTTAATTTTAGTTGTTTTTATTATTATTTTTTTCTTTACATCACTTCTTGATATTAAAAACGTAGCATATCGATTTAAAGATGAAGCTGAAGATTGTGTGTCAGAGTCTGCGATCAAGGAGCATTATTTCAAAAAGCCAGCAAAAGTTTGGGCTCACTATTCGTATGATGGTAGTTCTTTGAAGAAAAAGTTCCCATGCTTGGATGATGTTTCATTCAACTGGAATCCATTTAATTTCAACACTTTGTCTATTACTGTTGAATCGGCTAAACCGGTTGCTGAAATTACTATCGTCCGCATTGATGCTGCTAATCTGGGAGGCTCAAGTGATCAATATTTTATTTCTCAGGCACTTGGAGAAGAGACTGGCTATCTTACTCGTGACGGAAACTTTATTACTCTCGTTGCTAAGCCTTTTGTACCAAAGTTTAAGTATCGAATATTAAAGAATCAAAAGGTTAAAGATATTCATATATCTGTACATGAGTTGGAGAAACTTTTGCAGATACAAAAATATTTTGAAACTGAATTTGATACTATTGCTATTCCTGATGTTGCAAGTGATGGATCGGTGCGCCTTGCTACTCCTTTACTTGAGGAAATTTATATTACATTGCATGATGATTTAGCTGTGCAGTTGGGATCTTTACAAGCTATTTTGGAAACGTCTACAATAGATAAGAAGAAGATACATTTAATCGATTTGCGATTTGGTAACCCAGTGATAATTTTTAGGTAGACTTGTATCTTGGTTCAATTAGTTTTATAGTATTCAATATGGCTGACGCACGAGTAATAGCAGGTATTGATATCGGTTCTTCAAAAGTTTGTACGATTATCGGACAAGTTAATGAAGAAGATCATACCGTTAACATTTTAGGGGTTTCTACTTCACCTAGCCGCGGCATACGTAAAGGCCAAGTTGTAGATATAGTAGCCGCGGCTTCTTCAGTTCTTGAAGGTTTAGAAGCTGCGCAGCGAATGGCAGGCTATACTTTGTCTTCTGCGTACATATCGGTTGGCGGATCTCATATTCTTTCTCAGAATTCACATGCCGTTGTGGCGATTGCTCACCCTGAAGCAGAAATTACCAACGAAGATGTTGCTCGGGTTAGTGATGCAGCAAAGGCTATTACATTACCCTCTTCACGCGATATTATTCATGTAATCCCGCGTATGTTCATTGTTGATGGTCAAGATGGTATCAAGGATCCTATTGGGATGGCTGGCATACGGCTTGAAGTAGATACTCATATTATTCATGGTGCGACGATTAGTATTAAGAACTTAACTAAGTGTATTAATGACATGAAGCTTGATGTTGAGTCATTTGTCTTTAGTGGGCTTGCTTCAGCGAATGCTGTTGTAACTGATACAGAAAAAGAGCTTGGTGTCGCGATTGTGGATATTGGTGGCGGAACTACCGATATTTGTATGTATGTTGATGGCGCACTTGCTCACTCTGCAGTTTTACCAGTTGGAGCCAAAAATATCACTAACGATATCGCGATTGGCCTTCGAGTTTCACTTGATGCAGCTGAGCAAATTAAATTATTACTTTCTAAAGAACCTCGATTGTTAGTGGAGCCCTTAGGAAATGTGGTAGGCCATAAACCTTTTGATCGTGAGGAACGTAAAAAATTGGATGAAATTGATCTTAAGCCATTCCATTTGGGAGAAGAGTTACAATCGGTTTCCCGTAAATTATTGTTAGAGGGGATAATTCGACCACGATTGGAAGAAATTTTTGCTCATGTTGCAATGGAATTTAAAAAGTCTGGGTTTCATCACGCAATCCCTGCTGGTGTTGTTGTATGTGGAGGAGGAGCGCAGACAGTTGGATTAGTCGAAGTTTGTCGAAAAGTAATGGGATTGCCGACTCGGGTCGGTAACCCGACAAGAGTAACTGGTTTGATTGATGAAATCCAAAGCCCTGCTTATGCTACTGCAGTTGGATTGTTATTATACGGAGCAGAGGAAGAAGATTCTGTGGTTGAAACACATCATGGTTTCTCAGTTCCCGGTATCAGTGTTTTGCGTGAAGGCGGGGAAGGAATGATTTCTCAAGTGATGAAGTGGATAAAAGGCTTCTTACCCTAGATACTTGTACTGTTATGGGGACTTCAGATAACGCATATTCTTACGTTGCATTTTTGGCTTCAACAGTTTATTTTGTTGGGATTTTAGTTGGTCGAAATGAGGAATTAAAACTTAAAATTGAAAATGTTTATTCGACTGATTTTGTTTTTTCTTTTGTAAAAGAATTAAAAAAGAAACTAACTGATTCTCAGAATAATAAATTAAGTGATTTAAGTTCTCTGAATGTTGCATTTAAGTCTGTATATGATTATTTCTCAAATAATATCTCAGTAGAAATTCTTAGTGCTTTTGATCAAGATTCACTGGAACTGAACTTACGTAAGGCCATTTCGGTTACTTTACAGGTATTAGAAGGAGAAGAAAGAGATCTCTATAAAAAACAATTATTCGAAATTTATAATAGATATCGCTTAACTGATCTTTAATACATTTTTATAATTTGTTTCCCTTGCATTAACAGTTGTGGCATGTTATTCTCCCAATACGTATTCGTTTATTTTTCTCTTAAGTTTGATCAAATTTTCCTATGTTTATAAAACCTGATGTACATCGTTTTGCAAAGATTAAAGTAATTGGTGCAGGTGGTGGTGGATGTAATGCGCTTGCGTCCATGATTCAGCTTCAACAGATTCAAGGTGTTGAATTTGTTGCGGTAAATACTGATGCACAAGCACTGTTAAAAAACCCTGCTGAACAGAAAATACAAATAGGAAATGAAGTCACTCGCGGGCTTGGGGCTGGTGCAAATCCTGAAAAGGGACGACAAGCAGCAGAGGAATCTTCAGACGAAATCAAAAAAACCCTCACTGATTCTGATATGGTTTTTATTACCGCAGGTATGGGAGGTGGAACAGGGAGCGGATCAGCACCGATAATTGCGTCTTTGGCGAAGGAAATAGGATGTTTGACTGTTGCTGTTGTTACAAAACCATTCATGTTTGAAGGTGCACGGCGTATGTCTATCGCTGAAGAAGCAATTGATCAGCTAAAAGATAAAGTTGATGCGCTAATTGTTATACCAAACCAAAGAATTCTCGATGTTGTAGGGCGAGATACCTCTATTCTTGAAGCATTCAAAATTGTTGATTCAGTTTTGGGACAAGGTGTACAGGGCATTTCTGATTTAATTACTATGCCAGGCTTAATTAATGTTGACTTTGCTGATGTGCGAACCATTATGACAAACGCTGGTTCTGCGTTAATGGGTATTGGAAATGGTAAGGGTGAAAACCGGGCTGTAGCCGCTGCTAAATCTGCTATTTCTTCGCCGCTGCTTGAACTTTCTATTGAAGGAGCAAAGGGAATACTCTTCAATATCGTTGGTGGCCCTGATATGTCGATGCTTGAGGTTGATGAGGCTGCAAAGATTATATCTCAGACTGCTGATTCTGATGCGAATATTATTTTCGGTGCCTCGATTGATGAAAAGATGACCGATCAAATCAGAATTACAGTTGTGGCTACCGGATTTGATGAAGAAAAAAAGAAATTTTCTGAAATGGTCTCGAGCCGACTCAAGAAACCGGTAGGATACATGGATTTTTCATCGCAGGCGCCAACCCGTGATGTGAATCAATACGCACAACAACCTTTTGGCAGTTCATCGACTTCGTCAACTCATCCCTCATCGTATCAATCAGGAATTCCGTATCAAAAACCGATACAGGATCAACGGCCGCCAGTTCAGCATAATCCCCAGCCGCCAGTGTACCAGCCGCAACAACAACACAATTCGCAGCAGGAACAAATGCAGGATGATGATATTGATATACCAACATTTTTGAGAAAATCTTCTTAAGGAGTTTTTTAGGTGTTGAAAAAATTGTTCACGTCAGTGGATTATTACATTCTTATACCTGCTTTATTATTAATTTTTTTATCTTTTTTTGTTCTTTCCTCTTTTCAACCTGATTTGGCTAGGTCACAAGCATTAAATGCGTTGATTGGCTTACTCCTTTTCTTTTTTCTTAGTATGGGACATCCTGTTGTGTATAAAGGGTATGCCTATTATGGGTATATCGCCGTGCTTTTCTTGCTCGTTGCGGTATTTGTGATTGGTGAAATTAGTCATGGTGCAAACCGGTGGATTCCTATTATTGGAAATATTCGTATTCAGCCTTCTGAATTTGCTAAACCGGTACTAATTGTATGCTTAGCAAAGTTGTTTTCTGAACAACGAATTTTCACTGTTAAGTTGTTTTTCACCAGTCTAGGGTTAACTAGTATCTATTTTCTACTCGTATATAAACAGCCAGACTTGGGAACGGCGATGATGTTTTTAGTTGTATGGGGAATTTTTTTATATCTTTCGGACATTCCTAAAAAAACATTATTGTTTGGTGTGATCGCTTTTGCGCTTGTGGTTACTATTAGTGGTCCGATTGTATGGCATTCATTACATGATTACCAACGCAATCGGGTACTTACTTTTATAGAGCCTGAGCGTGATCCTTTAGGGACAGGCTACAATGTTTTACAATCGATTATCACGGTTGGCAGTGGAGGATTTCTAGGTAAGGGTTTTGGTAGAGGGACGCAGTCTCATAACAACTTTTTGCCCGAGCAATATACCGATTTCGCGTTTGCAACTTATTCGGAGGAGTTTGGTTTTGTAGGTGTGCTGGTTTTATTGATACTGTATTCCATACTTCTTTGGCGAATATTTAGAGTAACTGATAGTTTTAAAAGCCGCTTTGCAGTGTTTGTGTGCATGGGGGTAGGCGCGCTTATTTTTTTTCAGATTTTTGTAAATATCGGTATGAACATTGGTATTGTGCCGGTGGCTGGAATTACATTGCCATTTTTCTCTTATGGCGGTAGCTCGTTAATTTCATTTTTGGTTTGCCTTGGTCTTATTGAATCGTTTAATAAAGCTAACTCTTCTCTGGATCAAACTGATCGTTGACGGTAATAGGCTTATCAGGTACAATTCTACGGTATGAAATACGCAATCGTTCAATTTAACGGAAAACAATATAAAGTAGCTGAAGGCGATGTAATCGCTGTTGATGCAAATACAACGGATTCTACCCTCAATTTTGACCAAGTTTTGGTTGTTGGTGGGGATTCAGTTCAGTTTGGTGCTCCGTTTGTAAAAGGTGCTGTTGTTAAAGCTACGGTGCTCCGTGATGTAAAGGGGCCAAAAATCCGTGTTGCTAAGTTTAAGGCTAAATCAAACTATCACCGCGCAACCGGTCATCGTCAACACCTCAAACAGATTCGCATTGATTCCATCTAATCTGGTACAATCTACCTATGCATGACTATTTTTTCGTATTAGGTCGATCTATCGACTTGTGTCGAGCAGAATTCGATGCTCTGATCCATTCGTATAAACCTCAAAATGAATTTGAAGTTGGTCCGGTGGTGGTATGTTCTACCGATTCCGAAGTTCCCCTTAAACCGCTTTTAAAGACAGCGGGTGGTTTGGTAAAGGCTGGTTTAGTTGTCGATTGGTTAAATGCTGATTGCTCCCTCGATGAGCTCGTCACCAAGATTGTTTCCATTCTTCGTACTCACTTTTCAGATAATAAGAAATTTGCTTTTGGTATTAGTTTGTATGGCACTAAAACTCACCAAGTATCTCCTATAAACTTACACAAAGAAGTTAAGGATGCCCTTAGTGCTCAAGGAAATCCTTCCGAATTTGTTCTTCCGGAAGGACAGGAACTTACTTCAGTACAACTCGAGAAATACCGCCTTATGGGAGAAAAGGGGGTTGAAATAGTCTTAATCTACTCCAAAGATTCCCTGATTGTCGGTTTAACTAAGGCTGTTCAACCATTTGAGACCTGGTCCCAAGCAGATTATGGTCGTCCTTTCCGAGACGCTAAATCAGGAATGTTGCCACCTAAAGTGGCACGAATGATGATTCAAATTGGTCTTGGTGCATATTATTCAATTTCCCGCAGAGAAGAGGCTCCCGTAATTTTTGATCCTTTTTGCGGTAGTGGAACTGTTCTTACCGAGAGTCTTCGGCTAGGGTGCCGAGCTGGTGGATCAGATAATTCCGAAAAGGCAGTGCATGACTCGATTGAGAATGTTACTTGGATTCGTTCTTCTTCATTGTACTCTGGAGAAGATGAACAATCTTCATTTTTTCCCTATACACGGGAATATAATGTTGAGATAGCGGTGCCAATATTTCAGTCCGATTCAGCACACATCGCTACTGTTTTAACGCCTAAGAGTGTCGATATTATTGTCACGGAGAGCTACCTGGGGCCAGCGTTTAGTGAGGTACCAACTCCTGGTAAAATTGACCGGATTATTAAAGGGCTTGAGAAGCTTTATATCGGTTCATTTAAGACGTTCCACACGGTTTTAGCCGATAAAGGAATTATCGTATTTGCCGAGCCGGAATACTTTATGCATGGAAAGAGCTATAAAGTAGGTATTATTGACAATTGTGAGCGTTTTGGCTATACTGCAATACGACAACCGATACTTTACAAGCGCGAGAATGCGTTAGTGGGGAGAAGAATCGGAATACTAAAGAAGAAATAGGAGATAGCACAATGGCACATATTAAAGCTGGTAAAACAACAAAAGGTAACAAAGATTCCATTTCCAAGCGACTTGGTATAAAAATGTATGCCGGAGAGAAAGCTCTTGCTGGTAACATCTTAATTCGTCAACGCGGCACTCGTTACATTGCTGGGGTGAATACCTATTATGGTAATGACTTTACTATTCACGCTAAAATAGATGGTGTCGTCAAGTATGGTACTCGTTTTGGGAAGTCGGTTGTTTCGGTTGTTTCGGCTTAGTTTTTTTCTGTACTAGATTTAAATCCTCCTTTTAAGGGGGATTTTTAGTATTACATTTCCACATTTTCACGATTGCATGTCGTTTTTTTCCTGATATACTAAGTTGTAGTTAGTAACTTTAGTTTACATAAAGGAGCTTTGACGATGGCCGAGCAGATGGTGTATCTTGATATCGATTTATTACAGCCCAATCCCTTGCAGCCTCGTGGGGTGATCTCTCCTGAGTCACTTGTCGAATTAATTGATTCGATTCGAGAGCACGGTATTATGGAGCCAATTGTTGTGGCACATACTCCAGCTGGGTATCAAATTATTGCTGGGGAGAGGCGTTGGCGTGCTTCTAAGGCATCAGGGCTAAAACAAGTTCCGGTAATTATAAAAGAAACAACTCCTCAAGGGATGCTTGAAATGGCAATCGTTGAAAATGTGCAGCGCGTTGATCTTAATCCACTTGAGCGAGCTCAAGCGTATTATCGCTTAATGAATGAATTTGCGCTTACTAACCAGGAGGTTGCTCAAAAAGTAGGAAAGAGTCCTTCGTATATTTCCAATACGCTTCGTCTTTTACAATTGCCTGACGCGCTTAAAGATGGATTATTGTCTAATGCTACTTCGGAAGGACATGTGCGGGCATTAGCAGCTCTTGGTGACTCACGGCTGATGGTGGAAGCATATAAGGTTGTTTTGAGAAATAATCTTTCAGTACGTGGTACCGAAGAATTGGTTCGTAATTATCGTTTTGAATCAGAGAAGAAAAAGAAGGTCAATCCGTTTGATAAGCAGCCTTCAGAGTCTATATCGCATTTAACGGTTAGCCCTCGTTTGGATAAGATGCAAAAGGGTTTGAGTCGTGTTTTGATGTCGCGAGTTAAGATTACTCAGTCTCGTGTGCAAGCTAAAATTGTGATAATGATAAACGGTACGATGTCAGAAACTAATCCAATTCTGGATAAGATGTACGAGGCTTTAACTGGGCAGGATCCTGAAGAATTATACGAAGAAAAATAGTTTAGGCTACCCACATATTCGCTGTGAAATCGTTCACTAACTTAAGTTGAAGTATAGCAAAAATGATATAGAGAATGAATCGTAATCGCTTAGATTGGGTTGTTCCTCCAAGCACCATGAACGCAGGAAAGACGACTAATATGTAGCGAGCCATGCCTACTAAGCTTCCCGACATCAGAGGTATACTAATCATCGCTACACTATACATAAAATAGTTTAAAGAAAGCGTCTTGTATGTTTTTTTAAGTAACAAGAGTCCTGCGATTGCACAGATCCAATCGAGTACAACATAATTAAACGAAAAGGTGGTAATGAACTCATGAACCACGGGCGCCGCGTCAAATAGAGCCTTAGTTGGTAATGTGAGTTGACAGCGATTGTTAACAGAACACCACTCTCTTTGGGCTTCAAGGAATAAGAAAGGATTGTTAAATTTTATTTTTAGAAAGAGCATATATCCTAGAATGCCACTAAAAGAGATTATCATTAGATTAATTTTTCTCCATAGCTTTGTCTTTGTTGTGAGGAAGGCTATTACTATTCCTGAGCCATTCAAACGAGTTGCGCTACAGAGTCCTCCAAAGAGTGCAGATAGGTAGTACCTTTTGTGTTCAAGCATTAAAAAAGATAGCATGGTCGTCACTAAGAAAAGATTCTCTGTGTAACTTGCAAGTAAAAATATGGTTGAAGGAAATAGAGCGAAAAGGATGAGGCTTGTTCGTGCATTTATTTCTGAAGTGATTTTTTTGCACAGTAAATAAAATAAAATAAATACAGTGAGATTAAAGAGTATTGAGAGTACAAATCCTACTGCAATGCTATTGCCGAAACTGGTTATGTTGATAAGAAGTGGCCATAACGGAAAGAATGCATGCTGAGGGTACTGATATCCTTTTAACGCAATTGATACGTAGTGTCCTGAATCCCAATAAGTCGCCCACGATAGATATATCCTTTCGTATACCGTATTTGAACTGTCAGTTATAAAAATATGTTGCTGAATAAATAGTTGATAAAACAACAGGTATGTGCGCCATGCTAAGAATACATATAGTGGAAATTGTACTTTGCCAATGAGTTTAAAATACTTTTCCATTCGGTTATGTTACTCTTCTGGATATCTGTGCTCGGGGTCAAAACCTAGTCGATTAAACGGCCAATACACAAACCAAGCTTTTCCTATGATTGCGTCTTTTTTAAGGGGCCCCCAGGCACGAGAATCGTACGAGTTTAACCGATTATCTCCCATCACCATATATTCACCTTGGGGGACAATATCTGCTTCACCTTCTTTAAACACCACTCCACCTTCAGTGATCTGGGTTGTATCCAAATAATCTTCTTTCAACAAGAATCCGTCTGGGTGTTTTGAATTATAAATCTTAACAGTGTTGTGGCTTATTTCTACTTTTTCGCCAGGTAAACCGATGATTCGTTTAATATAATCTTTTTTTGGATCGACAGGTGCTTTAAAGGTTATAACATCGCCACGTTGCAGTTCTTTGGTGCGGTAGACTATTTTATTGGTTAAGATTAGCTCGCCATCTTTTAACGTAGACATCATAGATTGACCGGAAACTTTATGAGGCTGTACAACAAATCCGTAAATGATTAAGAAGAAGGCGAATGCAACGATAAACGTTTGAGTGATATCGAGGACAAACATTAAGAGATCATAAAAATAAGATTTCATACGTTTTAATTGTACTGAACTTTCTCCTTGGATTGCAAGGTATCTATTTGGTAGATCGGGGAACGCGAAATTGTCGATTTCCGAAGTGTGTTAATCCTTCCGCTATCAGCGCTGCTTTCATAATTTGAACATATTCTGAAAAACTGCGATTACTGACGGCATACGGTGACGTACGTTTTTCTTGGACGGCTTCAATGTATGCCTTAGAGGTTAGTTCATTCATGTAGACAGCTGTGTTACCGTTTCCCACATGGTGCGCTTCGTGGTAATCAGTAAAAGAAAAAGGAGCCAATTTAAGAGACGTATTGTAATTATGAATTCCTTTTTCCTGTTTTGCTCGTTTCCAAAAGAATGCTTGGCACATCCAATTGTACACTTCTATACCTATGTTTTTATGGTATCTAGGAGGAATTTTACTTAATAAATCTTCAATGTTTTGTAGGCTAATTCCTTTTAGTGGTGCTACTTCAGGGTGCGGAAATATAATTATTGCATTGTAGCTGTCGATGTATTCTTCAATTAATTCAGATGGAGTAGGGCGTCGCGGCGGCTTTTTAAAATTGGCTATAAAATTTTCGGCATGGGGACGGTCGGGGATAGTAACTAATAGATCTCCTAAAGTGGTGCTTATTTCAACCGCAGGAATCGGTAAAATTATCATTTTATGCTTATTAATTTTGTCGGCATAGTCTAAAAAGCGAGGTAAATTGGAGATTACATTGTGATCTGATAAACCGATTATCTGTAAGCCTTTTTTGACAGCAATATCAATAATTTGTTCGGGTTTGTTAAGCCCATCACTTGCATTTGAGTGTCCGTGTCCATCATACAAGTACACATTGTATTGCGCATTGTTAATTTGCATAAGAACAATCCTTTGATTAAAGCGCCGCCGCCTTAGGACTGGTGGATGCTGTGGCCGATGGTTTTGCAGTGGCCTTCAGGTTCTTTTCATCAGTGGATTGTTTATCTGCTGCAGCAGAGGCATCTCGAATATCTTTTAATAGTCCGGCTGCTCTACCCGGAATTACAAAAATTCTTGTAATTATATTTTTGTTTGATTTGTCATCTATATAGAAGGTAAATGTGACACGATCACCAATTTTGATGTCGCTTAATTTTGGAGTATCGAGCTCTTTTACTTTAACTACAGTATCTGCATTTACCGTGTAATCAGTGACTTTATCGTCTTTACCGGGGCTTTTAATTGAAAGTACAAATGCTGCTGATCCAGAAGCTTCTCTGCTTGAAACTATCCCATACTTTGCATTCCGAGTTTTTTCTGCTGGTGCATTTCGGGTTACTAGGACAAATTTTGCGAGCAGTGCTTTTCCTTCTTCAGTCATGTGTCCAATAGCCACTGCTTGATCACCAATTTTAACTTTGGAAATGCTGATAACCGATTTTATTCCTTTATCAAAGAGAAATACTTTGGTTGCTTTATCAGTGTCGACATTTTTCTGCCCGTTGGGAGTTGTGATTAAAAATTTACCTACCGCACTGGGAGTAGCTGTTACTTCTCCTTTGTATACAACCATTTTTTGATTGGATAAGCCACCGCTTGCATCTTGAGGAGATGCTGACGCTGAAGCGTTTCGTGTAGTAAGACCGCGTGTAACAGGGGATGCTGTTGTTTTAGGGGTCGCGGTACTGAAGTCTTCCACGACATCTTTAGTGGACTGTGCGTTACCTTCGATAGCTACGGTAGGCGAGATAACCGATGTAATTATTGTAAAAAATAAAACAGTTAATCCAATTGAATAATACTTTTTCATTTTTATCCCTCCACGATGGAATACACGGTTCTGTTGATTGTTTTTTGTTGCCCGGATTGATCAAATACTGTAATAATAAGTTCATTTTCTCCTTCTTTTAATGGAACGTCGAGTGCAAATGATCCATCAGCGTTAGTATCATTTGCAATATCTTTTGAACCACCTGTAATTGTGACTGTTGTTCCTACTTTTGTTGCGCCAGCAACCTTAATTGAATTTGCGTTGATATATATATTATCTTCTGGTGAAGCGATAGTTAGTTTAATTGCGTCTTGCGGAGAAGGGGAGGCGGTGCCGGCAGCGTTTGCCTGATCTACTTGAGTAGGTGCTTTATATTGTGTTGCTTCTAGATTAAATTCTTTAGTTTTTGATTGTGAGGTAAATAGAAATACTCCCAGTGCAGCAACAAAAACTACGACAAAAATACCAATATATATCACGTATGGGGGTATACCCTGCCTGTCATTCATATCAACTCCTTGCCTCTTATATTTTGAATAGTCACATAGTACGAATATCTCCTGATGTTGTCAAGTTTGGGTATACAGAGTATAAATAGGTATACTGAGTAATCTACTTATATATAAATTGGAGGATACAATGGATATTTTGTGGTACGGGCAATCATGCTTTAAATTAAAAGGTAAAAATGCATCGGTGGTTATTGATCCATATGATCCAGAAAAAGTTGGCTTAAAGAAATTAAAGCTGTCGGGTGATATTTTGGCAATTTCTCATCAGCATGAAGATCATAACAATAAAGAGGCCGTTGAAGGTGTGCCTTTTGTGATTGAAGGTGCTGGAGAATATGAAGTGAAGGGTGTTACGGTGCACGGTATTCAAACGTTTCACGACGATAAAGATGGTAAAGAGCGTGGGCAAAATGTTGTTTATACCGTTGAAATAGATGGTGTTAATGTATGTCATTTAGGCGATTTAGGGCATGAATTAAATACGTCTCAGCTTGAAGCAATTGGTGATGTAGATGTTTTGCTGGTTCCTGTTGGTGGTGTGTATACCATTGATGCAGCGGCTGCAATTAAGGTTATCGCACAAATCGAGCCAAAGGTTGTAATTCCTATGCATTATAAGACCAGCGATAAATTGCCATTGGGGACTCTTGAAGAATTTTTAAAGGTTTACGGCAAAGGCAAAATTGACCCAGTCGCAAAATATGTTACGGCAAAAGATAAATTACCTGAAGGCGAAGAGCTGGTAGTATTGGAAATGTAATTATGGAAAATATTCCCCCACAAAACATAGAGGCGGAGCAGTCTGTCTTAGGCGCCTTGTTGTTATCGGCTGATGCAATTGTCGAGGTAGCTGAAATTCTTAAACCGCATCATTTTTATCGAGAAGAGCAGCACGGGACTATTTATGCATGCATGATTGATTTATACGAACGTCGTGAACCGATTGATGTGATCACGCTGCAAGAAGAGCTGCGTAGGCGTGAAGCGTATGATTTGGTTGGAGGAAGTGCATATTTAGCAATGCTGGCATCGGTTGTTCCTACAGCTGCTAATGTTGTCCGTTATGCCAAGATCGTTAAAGATCATTTTACTAAACGAGAGCTGATTTCATCGGCAAATCGTATTTCAGAAATGGCGATGTCGCCAACGAGTGATGTTGCAAGTGTTTTAGATCAGGCCGAGCAGTTAGTTTTTCACTTATCTCAGGAACATACAAATAGTGACTTCGTTCCGATTAGAGATACGCTTGCTGAATCTTTTGATCGGCTAGATGATTTACATAAGAATGCCGGTAAATTGCGTGGCGTTCCAACAGGATTTCGCGATGTTGACAATAAGCTTGCTGGTCTTCAAGACTCGGCACTTATTGTATTGGCTGCTCGCCCTGGTACCGGTAAAACTGCATTTTCTTTAAATATCGCGCAAAACGCGGCAATTCGTTACAAAATTCCGGTTGGTTATTTTTCGTTGGAAATGTCTAAAGAAGAATTAACCGACCGTTTGCTTTCTATTCAGTCCCTTGTTGATGGTTGGAACATTAAAACAGGTCGATTAGAAGAAACGGATTGGGAGAAGCTGCAGGATGCTATGGGTGAGTTGGCGGAGGCTCCTCTTTACATTGACGACACTCCTGGTATTTCAATTATGGAAATGCGTACTAAAGCACGACGCTTACAAATGGAAAAAGGGTTGAAATTGTTAATTGTTGATTATTTGCAGTTGGTACATGGTCGAACCACTGATAACCGTGTGCAAGAAGTTTCGGAAATCTCACAAGGACTTAAAAACTTGGCTCGTGAATTACGGATTCCAGTGCTTGCGCTTTCTCAACTATCGCGTGCTGTGGAGTCGCGCACTTCAAAGGCACCACAACTTTCTGACCTTCGTGAATCGGGTGCTATTGAACAGGATGCTGATGTGGTAATGTTTCTTTACAAAGAAGATCCAGATCAACCGGAATTTATTAAGCTTGGTATAGCCAAGCATCGTTCTGGCGCTATAGGAGATATTGATCTAGTGTTTAAGGGTGCCAGGCAACGGTTTTATGGTGTTGATAAAAAGAAGGTTAGTTAATATATACCTTGACATTCACTGTTGGGGCCGTCCCAGACAGTTTTGCCCGTTTGTAAGTCTACATAAATTTTTCGTCGGTTTTGCATGGTTTCCATATTACAGTAGCTTAATTGTGCAACGATTGCACCTTGATACATTACGAGCGTCAATCCGCTGCCTAGATTTTCTCTTTTAGCTATTTCGGATAATTCTTTTTTGCTGATAGTCCATTTGCAATGATACTTGTCCAATTCACAACTTGGTAGTGCTAAGGGGACATGATTGTTTGCTAGACTTACTTTGGATTGATTTCCATCATTTGAGTAATAAAAAAGATATGTGGGATTCTTTTCGTATACTTTTCCTGGTAGAAATTCATAGTCTATGTAGCAAAAGGAACTATTTAAATTGCAGCTTTGTGAATCCATTAAATTAATTTCATAATTATTTCTGAATTCTTTTTCCCCAACAATGCTTGCGATATAGGCGTCTAACTGACTTTTGACTCTAGAGTCGATTTTGGCTGGGAACTTTATTTTAGGGAGTAAGGGGAACATTACCAATAGCAATGCTATTATTAGCGGAATCAGTGCAATAATGATTGGTGTTTTGTTTACTTTAGGTAGCTTGCTCATCTACAGTTAATTTTACATCGCAGATTATTTAATTTTCAAGTTGAACACTATTGAGATAATGGATCAATTTTATTCTAGTAATTACTATCAACAACCTCTTGAGTAAAGTTCCTTTGATTTGAATTTGACAGACATATAGGAATTGACAACGAAAGCCCTCTGTGATATGCTATGGGCCATATGTCTGAGTTAAATAATGGTTCTTCTTGGTCGCGCGAGCAAATGATTCCAGAAAAAGGTAAAAGGGAACGGAGGTTGTTACCAATAGCCTTAACAGGATTAGCCCTAGCAAGGTGCGGGTCACTGACCGCTCCAGAGCCCGCACCGCAGATACAAGCAATCAGTGTCCCAAGCATGCCTACTGCAGAAAGCCGTTCGCCAGATTTCTTGAGGGTGGATAGTCACCCAGGCTTTGAGCTAGAAGCGCCTTATGACTATTGTCCAGTGCTAGCCGCTTTGATACCGCAGCCAACAGATGCGAGCGCTGAGTCTCCTACAGCAGTTGCAATGACTGAGCCTGAGGCTAGTGAAACACAAGAATTTATAGGTAATTCTGATGGCATTGCTGCCTGGAGTCGAGAAATTAATCTGAGTAGAATGGTAGGGTATAGACCCGGTCTTGAGGAACTCCATGTTGCAATTGTTCCTGTGGGGTATTCGAACCCTAGGGCCGAGATGCCAAAATTCCTAGAGTACTTAAATCTTTTTTATGGGGACTATCCGATTAATTTTTACTTTACTGACAAAAGTGTGCCTATTGGAATAACTTTTGGATCAGATTCGTCCGCTCGATACACCGATGGGGAAGAACATAAGCGGGTTGAAAACGCCTTAAACCAGTATGGAAAAACTGATGTGGTTATATACATGACAAATAGTGGAGAAAATTATGGTGATTATGTATACGCCAATCCAGATCAAGGTATTTCTGCATCTGCAATAGTAGTTTCCGGGGAACGAGAAGATACGCATGTTGTCCTTCCACACGAGTTGGGCCACTTTGCGTTAGATGATGGATATCATAGTGAGGTAGGTGCGTATTGGGCAGCAAGATCTACAGAGATTTTTACGGACGTGCGAAGGCTTCCTCCTAACGTAGCTACGGTATATAGGCGAGATCCTTCTAAATATCCTATATACTCAACACCCGCCACTTGTGGGAAAGACCCTATTTTTCGGTGGAGACCTGATGGGCAATACGACCTGATGTACTATCCTTACTACAAGTCAAACGGAGAAATAATAGAAGCGCACAGTAAAGGCATTCCGCTCTTAAACCCAATGCAAAAAAGTATATTTGGCAGTGCTGTAGAGGCCAAAATTGCTGAGAATAAAAGAAAAACGCATTAGCTTTTTTTGTAATAGTATATCGTCTCATTTCACTTAGTTTGCTTTGTGCCGAGGGAGGGAGTCGAACCCTCACATCCATTATAGATATTGGTTTTTGAGACCAACGCGTCTGCCATTCCGCCACCCCGGCAATTAGTGACTATTTTATCAATAATCAAACTAAATAGCAAAAGCAGACACTCTAAAAATTTTCTGTTATAATTTTAAAAACTATGTATCCAATCTTATTTAAAGTCGGTCCAATGGTTATTTATACCTATGGATTTGCGATTACGATAGCTACTTTAGTAGCAAGTTTCTTGATTTGGCGAAGGGCGCGTAAGCTTTTGTATAACGAAGAGCATATTATCGATATGATTCTGTTTTCGCTCTTTGTTGCGCTAGTTTTCGCCCGGGGAGTTTATGTTGTATATCATTCTCATCAGTTTGGTTCCGAAATTCTAAAGATTCTACTCGTGACATATTTTCCTGGACTTGATGGCGTTGCAGCACTTGTTGGTGGACTGCTCGGGTTTTTGGTTTTTTCGTATTTACGACGTTGGAAGCTTTGGCCAATATTTGACTGTATTGTTAAAGGAATGACTTTAGGAATAGCTATTGTTATGATGGGAGCTTTTTTCGCCGGAAGCTATGTAGGCACACCGACTCATTCAGGTTGGGGAGTGGTTTTGCCTGGGTTTACCGAACTTCGACACCCTGTAGCACTTTATTATGCACTCTATAGCTTTATCCTCTTTATAATTTTAGTTTTTGTTGATAAAGTGCGTAGGCCCGATGGCTTAATTACATCGTTATTTTTTATTATTTTTGGGATAGGGTTGTTTGTTTTCGAATATTTTACCGAAGGCGGAGCAACGCTGTTTGGAGTTCATTTGACACAGTTTTGGGGAATTGTTAGTATAGTCATTGGAATTCTGTTCATGATACGTGTTCGAAAGGAAAAATATGTTACAACCTGATGTAGTAAAAAAGATAAAAGTAAAATTGCAGTCACAAAAAAAAGAATCACTTGAGCGTATTGCTGAATTGGAAAAAACTGACCCATTTAACCTTGATGCGGCGCTAGATTTAGTTGATGATCGCACCTCACCCGATGATGAAGCTCAAGTGAATGAGGTTCACGAGCGAGTTGCCTCTCAAGTTGCATCACTACAAAACAGTGTTGCCCGTATCGAATCAGCTTTAGAGCGAATGGTAAAGGGAACCTATGGGGTTTGTGAGGCGTGTGGAAAAGAGATTGAAGAAACACGTTTAAGTATTATGCCTTTAGCAAGTTTGTGCTTGGACGATGAAAAAAGTATAGAAAAGCGCGCTAAAAAGATCACCTCATAATATTCATGTATATATATCAGCTGCCACTTTCGTTACGAAAAAAAATCTTCTTTTGTGGTGCTGTTTTTTCCATTGTTTTGATTTTAGATCAACTGAGTAAATATTTTGTTATTACGTATACTTTGCTTCCTGTTTTTTTTAATAACACAATCGCATTTTCTTTACCAATTGCCTGGTATTTACCGTGGCTTTTTTTATTCGTAAGTCTCATTTATGTATCTTTAACAAATAAAGCCAACTATTTTTCTATTGAGAAATTAGATACTCTCCTAAGTAAAAGGTTGTTATCCGTAGCATTGCCACTTATCGTTGGAGGTGGTATATCAAATATTATAGATCGGGTATTTCATAACGGTAGCGTCGTTGATTTTATTGATCTGCGTTATTGGCCAGTGTTCAATTTGGCTGATTCTGCTATAGTTATTGGAGTATTCTTGATTATTTATCACTTATACCAAAAAAAGGGAGCGTAAAATGGCAAGTCACAAAATTCTACTTGTTGAAGATGATCAGTTTTTACGAGATATGTACAATGAACTTCTTTCTGATGAAGGATTTGAAGTTACAGCGTGTGCTGATGGTGAGGATGGCTACAATAAGGCAATGGAAGGTGGATTCAATTTAGTCCTATTGGATATTATGCTCCCCAAAATGGACGGTTTACAGATCCTTAAGAATCTCAAAGAAAAAGACATGCTTGGCAAGAACGGACCTGTTGTAATGCTAACAAATCTTGGACAGGATAATATTGTGAAAGAAGGGTTTGATTATGGGGCTTCGGGATATCTTATCAAGAGTGCGATGACTCCTGACCAAGTTCTTCATGAAGTGCACACTTTTTTGAATACCGGAAAAGCTGCTTAATGTATCTTCCCTTTATTAAAGCTTTTTCTGGTATAATGCCGTAATGAAAACTTATTCTTTGCCGATATTGTTCCAGGACGAGTATCTTATTGCTATTGATAAGCCGTTTGGGATGTCGGTTGCCCCTTCTGAGTCGGATAAGGATATTACGGTTGCTGAGGTAATAACTGAGCAAATTGGTATCCCACTGGACCGTGCAGGTATTATTCACCGGTTGGATAAAGATACTTCTGGAGTGCTTCTTGTTGCAAAAACCCAAGATATGTTGGGGTTAATGCAAGAAAAGTTTAAAGGCAGAGAAGTTCATAAGACATACCGTGCTTTGGTTCATGGGCAAATCGAAGAAGAGAAGGGAATTATTAAGGCTCCAATTGCTCGAAATCCCAAGAATAGAGAAAAATTTGGTGTTTTTGAAGGAGGACGAGATTCGGAGACACGTTTTGAAATAGAAAAGCGATTAACTTTGCCTTTTGAGAAAATAGAAGAAGTGCTCGGCGCGATGACTAAAAAAGAGAAGGTATTTTATCAGGGCGAAGCGACTGACTATTGTTTGGTAAAACTTTTTCCCAGAACTGGTCGTACTCACCAAATTCGAGTTCACATGAAGTTTATTAATCATCCGTTGGTTGGGGATGAAGTGTACACTGGCAAAAAGCTGTATCGTTTTGATGCTCGTTGGTGCACGCGGCAATTCTTGCATGCCGCTGCGATTGAGTTTGAACATCCCGTCACTAAAGTAAATTTGAAGATTGACGCTCCTTTAGCTGAAGATCTAATTTTAGCCTTAGAATATTTAACAAGTTAGCCCCCTTGTTGTACGACTTTGATTATAGCGATAAATCTGGTATACTTTCTCAAGTTATTTTTATTACGCACACGTACAGCAGTATCCTTGCCTAGAATTGAGTTCAGTTCGAGGTATTGTATGTGGAGGTTGAAAGGAGCACGTAATGTCTTCCCAGGATATATCAATGCGCGAGCTTTTAGAGGCAGGCGCACACTTTGGTCACCAGTCACGGCGCTGGAACCCTAAAATGAAGCCGTTTATTTATCAGTCCCGCGATAACATTCATGTTATTGACCTTGCTTTAACAGCAAGCGGCCTTCGTGAAGCATGTGAGTATATACATGACTTGGCTGCTGAAGGTGGAACGGTTCTTTTTGTTGCTACTAAGCGACAAGCTAAAGAACTTGTAAAAAAAGCAGCAATAGATTGCGGAATGCCATTTATTGTTGAGCGTTGGGTTGGCGGAATGCTTACAAATTGGGATACCATTCAGAAAAATATCGATCGCCTTCGACTAACTAAATCTCAACAGGCTTCTGGTGAACTTGAACACTATACTAAAAAAGAACAGTCTCTCATGATGAAGGAAGCTGACCGTTTACAGAAGATTTATGAAGGTCTTTTGGACATCAATAAAATTCCTGATGCTGTGTTTATTGTAGATGTACGTAAAGAAAAAATTGGCCTTAAAGAAGCAAAACGACGAGCAATTCCCGTAATTGGTGTCTGCGATACCAACTGTGACCCTTCAGAAGTAGATATTGTTATTCCAGCAAACGATGACGCTTTAAAGTCAATAGAGTACATCGTAACAAAAGTATCTGATGCAGCGCTTGCAGGTAGAAAAGCCGCTGGTGCAAAAGCTTCGGATAAAGATAAGGCCGAAACTGTTGAAGGCTTAAAAGATGTAAAGCCAAAACGAAAGACTGCTAAAAAATCAGAAGAGACTAAATAACCCTCTTAATATAAACTAAAGAGAAAGCCTTGAATAGTTTCAAGGCTTTCTGGGCAACATATAGGAGACTATATATGAATATTTCAGCTGAAATGGTTAAAGAGCTCCGAGAAAAAACAGGAGCGGGAATTATGAATTGTCGTCGTGCTTTAGAGAAAGCCGAAGGAGATCTAAAAAAGGCAGCCGAGATCTTAATGACTGAAGGTATTGAAAAAGCAGATAAGAAATCTGATCGTGTAACGGGGAGCGGATCTGTATTTACCTATACTCATGGAGAAGGTCGAATTGCTGCAATGGTTGAGTTACTTTGTGAAACAGATTTCGTGGCTCGAACTGAAGATTTTCAGAAACTTGGAAAAGAGATTGCAATGCAGGTTTCAGCTATGAACCCTGTAGACGTTGCGGAACTTGAAAAACAAACGTATATTAGAGATAGTAAAATGACAATTAAAGATTTAGTTAAGTCGGGAATTGCAAAACTTGGAGAAAATATTCAGGTTCGCCGCTTTGCTCGGTTTACGCTTGGGGAGTAAGTATGGATCTTGATTCTCAAATGCAAAAAATACTAGATGGACTCAAATCGGAGTTAGCACAAGTTAGGACTGGCCGCGCAACACCTGCCCTTGTCGAGAATGTTTTTGTAGAAGTGTATGGAACTAAAATGCGTTTAATGGAGCTTGCAACGATACTTGCTCCTGATGCTCATTTAATTACTATTCAGCCATGGGATACCGGGAACCTAACTCCAATTAGAAAAGGGATTGAAGAAGCTAATTTAGGGCTAAACCCTCAAATTGATGCAACAAATGTTATTCGTATCTCTATACCTCCACTTACGGAAGAGCGTCGAAAAGAATTTGTAAAACGTGTTAAAGCGATAATTGAAGATTTTAAGGTTCGATTACGTATGGCTCGACAAGATGCGGTAAAAGATATTGAAAAACAGGAAAAAGCTAAAGAAATATCTGAAGATGACGCAAAACGGGAGAAAGATAAGATTCAGAAATCTGTTGATTCCTATGTTGCGAAAATTGACGCATTAGGCAGTGCGAAAGAAGAAGATTTAATGAAAGTATAGTCCCTCGACTTAATTTGGGATACGAAAGGATCTGCTCAATGGATTTTATTATCATTCTTCTCGTGCTTGTGATACTTCATGAGTTCGGCCATTTTATTGCCGCAAGGCGAAGCGGTGTTCGTGTTGAGGAATTTGGTTTTGGACTTCCTCCTCGGATTTTTGGACGAAAGTTTGGGAAAAAACCTCTTCCTGGTAAACCTGATGAACGAACCTTATTTTCACTTAACTGGTTGCCAATTGGCGGATTTGTACGCTTAACTGGCGAAGATGCAATTTACCAAGATGAAACTGATCCCCGCAATTTTCAGAACGCTGCTTTATGGAAACGTATGGTGATTGTGTTAAGTGGCGTAGTAATGAATTTTATTTTAGGTATTACACTTTTTGCGGTTGTTTATTCTTTTATTGGGATACCTGCTCGGCCACCTAAGGTTGATGTTTTAGTAAGTAAAGTAGCTCAGGATTCTCCCGCTTCAATAGTTGGCTTACAGAAAGGTGACCGAATTGATGGCTTCAATGGAGCTACTGTCAAGGACTCAGAATCGCTTATCACTGAGGTTAAGAAGAATGTTGATAAAGTTATTACACTCTCTATTGTCCGTAATGGTTCAGAAAAGCGTGATGTTGCCTTGATTCCTCGAAGTAATCCTCCTGAGGGACAAGGAGCTCTTGGAGTTCAGCTTGATCAAAAGTTACGTACAACGTTCTATCCAAAATGGCAGATGCCTTTTTATGGTGTTGCTGCAGGATTTACTGATACGGTCGAGATGTCCAAGCAGATTTTACCTGCGTTGAAAAATTTAATTACCTCACTTGCATTCCAGCAAAAGGTCCCATCTGAAGTGGCTGGTCCTGTAGGGATTTATCGTGCTTCAAAGCTTTTCTGCGGATCTGGGGTTCTTTCTTGTCTGCAGTTTGCTGGATTGCTTTCTGTAAACCTAGCTATCTTTAATCTATTGCCAATTCCGGCTCTCGATGGAGGACGGTTTGCTTTTATGCTCTATGAGGCAATTACTCGTCGTAAGCCGAATCCTAAGTTTGAACAGTGGTCACATGCGATATTCTTTGCGCTTCTTATCTTGTTGTTGCTGTTTGTGACGTACAATGATGTGTTTGTGTCGAAAGGGTTGTTGAAGTAGATCGCTAGCTAGTTATTATTCGCTCAAAGCTAGGCATTTAGAAGCTCCTGCGCTTATAGCTCAGGATCTACGGCTCCGCCAAGTTGCGTTCGCCTGCGATCTGCTTTGCCAATAGCAGTATGGCAAAGAAGGTCACCACAAAGCTTTCCATTGAAAGTGCAAGTACATTCCTCTAATTACATCTCTATTGATTGGCCTTCAGTTAGTTTTCCTTCGAGAATTAGTGTGGCGATTTTTGACTCAAGCTGGTCTTGGATTTCTCGTTGTAATGGTCTTGCGCCTAGCTCAACATTGTAGCCATTTTTAATGAGTGCCTCAATGGTTTGTGGTGCGAAGGTAATGGTAATCTTTTTGGTGTCGTAGAGTTGCTGTGCTATCTTACCAAGTTGTATTTGTACTACTTTCTCGATGCTTTGGCGAGTGAGTGGTTTAAATAAAATTATTTCATCGAAGCGGTTAAGAAATTCGGTGCGGAAGTAGGGTGATAAGATGTGGTATATCTCTTTTTGAATTTGTTCGTACTGATCGGGTGCTGTTATTGTTTGAAATCTTTTCGTAATCTCATGGGTACCGGCATTGCTGGTAGCTATAATAATTGATTCGTTGAATTCGACGGTGGAACCATATGCGTCGGTTAATCGTGCATCGTCAAGTACTTGCAAAAATAAATCGAGGACCTGTGGATGAGCTTTCTCGAGCTCATCAAGAAGCAGTAAACTATATGGTTGTTTGCGAATGATCTCAGTTAGAGGAGCGAGACTAGTGCTCCCCTCAGAGTTGCCGATAATCCTCGCGACGCTATCCTGATTCTGATATTCACTCATATCCAAACGAATCATTTTTTTCTCACTACCGAAATATATTTTTGCAAGCGTTTTTGCCATCTCAGTTTTTCCTACACCAGTAGGCCCAACAAAAAGAAAGGAGCCGATAGGTTTATTAGTATTGCGAAGGCCAGATCTGTTGCGACGGAGGTTTTCAGAGATCGCATGTACCGCGTCAGTCTGATCTACTATATATTTTCTAAACTCATCTTCCATATGGAGCAGAGTTTGCGCCTCATTTTTTTCAATATCACCGACAGGTATTGTTGTTTGTGCTGTAACGATTTTATCAACAAGTTGCTCCAGGATTGGAACTCTTTTACCATATCGTGTTATCCATAGATTTTGAGAGTGATCATTGTAGGCAACAATCGCGATATCATCAATAAGCGTTAGGGCTTTCTCAGGGAAAAAACCTTGGTGAATATAATTTTTAGCATACGTTACGATTAGATCGAGTATAGGGTAGGGGAAAAAGAGTGCATATTTTTCTTCAAGTTGTAGTGATGCGGTATGAATGATTGATGCCGTTTCGTTTTGATCTGTTTCTGGGACTTTTATATGAGTGAATTGCCCTAAGAACATGGGACTATTCTGTTCGAGTGTTTTATATTCTTTTGGTGTTATTGCTCCAATGATAGTTAATTTCCCGTTAGTTATGGGTTTTTGTAATAATGAAAAAAGATTTATGCCTTCTTTTGTTTTAGTTTCGATAGCTGCACTGAAATCATTTAAATAGAGTATGATATTGGTGCTTCGTTCAATTTCATCGATAATCAGTTCTACGCGCTCTTCAAATGCTCCTTTTTCTGTTGTTCCTGCAAACAATCTACCAATATCGAGATCCATTATTCTTTTACTCCATAACGGACCATGGGTTGCCCCAGTATTAATTGCATGAGTGATTTCGCGAACAAGTGTATCTTTCCCAACACCAATTTCACCAATTAAAAGCACATTGGCATTTTGAGGTTTTTGTAGCGCTTTTTCAATAGCTTTAATAATTTCGCTGCGAATAACTCGTTGCGGTTCATTGGCTACTGCTGAATTTAAATCATATCCGTATTGGTTAAGAATAGGTGTAACTGTTCCTTGCCAGGTGCGATTGGTTCCTCCACCTACAAGAAGCTGGTAATCGGAATCCCATAAACGGGGAGGATACAAGAGTGTGAATTCGTATTCTTCCCAGGAAATGAAGAGGTGAAATAGATGAAGGTCAAGTTTATTCTTTCGCAAAATTACTTCAATTTCCGCTCCATATAAATGCATTATTGCAGCAAATACGTGTACAGTTCTGATTATTCGTACATTTTGCTCACGTACCAGGGTATATATTTCCACTAGTAAATTCTTTCCGTTTGTCTGATGCGAAGCTAAGACCGGCCAAATCTCGTTCATTGGGAGCAAAGATCTTTGAATAAAATGTTTAACATCAGGAGAGTCTTTTAATACTGATAGAAAATTTGGATTACCAAGATTTTTAATGAGCGTGCGAGCTTCTTTGTTGCAATAGGGTAAGATATCATAATTAGTTGCTTTAATAGGGTGAAGTTGGTAGGCTTTTTTGCGGGCAATAGCAATAAAATACATTAATCCTATGAATGGTGTAATTAAAAACAGGGGGTACCTAAATGCAACAGCTAATGAACTTATCCAAATTAAAGGAAGCGTTAAAAGTATAATTGAACTTATAGTGAAAACGAGTGCGCCAATTATTATTACAGAAGTTCGTGTAACTAGTGAGATACATCTTCCTACAAAGGTACGATCACCATAAATTGGTGTAAAGAAATAACGTGCATTGGTTGTAATGCCAATTAAATCTTCAATTTTTGCTAAAGCATTATTAATGAAATGAAATTGAGCAATTAAAGCGCGATAAAAATACCAGGAAAAAAACTCTGTTATTGTATTCATAAATCTAGTGTAATGGGTTTAGTGCGAGCAGTAAAGGATTAGTGAATATTGTGTTTGGGACGGTTTTTTTGTATGATGGGCGGAGTTTTGGACTCTTAGCTCAGTTGGTTAGAGCGTCACATTGACATTGTGAAGGTCAGAGGTTCGAGTCCTCTAGGGTCCACATATAGAGTAAAAGCAGATTGATGTTTAAAACAAACGTAGTATACTCATTCCTACGAAAGCGCTTGTACTTGGATTACCAACCCGAGGAGCTGGAAACGAGTGATTCACGTAATGAATTAAGAGTGTCCCTTAGGGGGAATCGAAGTGGAACCGCGGTAGAAAAGCCGTCTTCGAGCATTATTAGATTAGTGCTTGAGGACGGTTTTTTTAGTTCTTAAGGAGGACATATGAAAACGGAGGAATATTTACCCTTGCTTCGCCATAGTGCGGCTCATTTGCTTGCAGCAGCAGTGATGGAACTCTATCCGGAGGCTAAAAGAACTATTGGTCCGGCTATCGAGAATGGTTTTTACTATGATTTTGATTTTGGTGATGTGAAAGTATCCGATGAGGATCTCGCTAAAATTGAAGCAAAAATGCATGAAATTGTAACCTCGTGGAATGGATTTGAAAAAGAAGAGGTATCCGTTGAGGAAGCAAAGAAGCGATTTGCAGATAATCCCTATAAACTTGAACTCATTGAAGAGTTTGCGCAGGAAGGTCAACAGTTAACTATATATAAGAGTGGTGCTTTTGAGGATCTCTGCCGAGGTGGACACTCGGCCAATCCTCAGAAAGATCTGGTTGCCTTTAGATTGCTTTCTTTGGCCGGAGCATATTGGCGGGGGAATGAAAAGAATAAAATGTTGACTCGCATTTATGGTACTGCCTTTCCTACACAAAAAGAGCTTGATGCATATATTACGCAACAGGAAGAAGCTAAGAAGCGTGATCATAAAAAATTAGGTAAGGAACTAGATTTATTTATTTTTTCCGACCTGGTCGGTAAAGGATTGCCGTTATGGACGCCCAAGGGTTCAACCGTACGACGCGAATTGGAACGATTTATTGTTGATGAAGAGCTTGATCGCGGCTATTTGCATGTATATACGCCTGATATTGCTCAAATCAAATTATATGAGACTTCGGGACACTATCCATATTATAAAGATTCAATGTATGCGCCTATTGTTATTGATGATGAACAATTCATGCTTCGTCCGATGACATGTCCTCATCATTTCGAAATTTATCGATCTCGCCCAAGAAGCTATAAAGAACTTCCTATGCGTATTGCTGAGTTAGCTAAATTGTATCGTTATGAACAATCCGGAGAGTTATCGGGACTGCAAAGAGTACGTAGTTTCTGCCTTGCTGATGCACATATTATTACGCAGCCTGAGAAGGCAGAGGATGAAATTAATCAGGCTTTAGATCTGATTGAATATGCAGCAGGCATCTTTGGATTAAAAGCAAACGAAGATTATTGGTATCGTTTATCTTTAGGCGATCGTTCCGATGATACTAAATACTTTAAAAGCGATGCAGAGTGGGATAATGCCGAAGATATTTTGCGCAAAGTTTTAGGATCACGTTCAGTTCGCAATGTCGAAGCCCCCGGAGAGGCTGCTTTTTATGGTCCAAAAATTGACGTTCAAATGAAAAATGTTAATGGTAAGGAAGATACCGCTTTCACTGTACAATATGACTTTGTTATGCCGAAGCGATTTCAGCTTAAATACATCGACGAGCATGGACAGGAGCTTGAGCCGGTAGTTGTTCATCGTTCTTCAATTGGCGCAATCGAGCGTGTAATAGCGTTCCTTATTGAAAAATATGGTGGTGCATTTCCAGCTTGGCTTGCGCCTGTTCAAGCGGTAGTTATTCCAATCGCCGATCGTCATGCTGAATATGCCCAAGAATTGGCAGCTGAACTGAAAAAGGCAAAAGTTCGGGTAGATGTAGATTCCCGTTCAGAGTCGATGCAATCTAAAATACGAGATGCTCAATTGCAAAAAGTTCCTTATATGCTCGTCGTAGGGGATAAAGAGATGGAAGCGAAAGGTGTGGCAGTGCGTAAACGTAATGGAAAAAATGGAAGTCTTCAGCCATTCTCTGAATTTAAAGCTGAATTGCTCAGAGAGATCGCTAATAAAGAAAATAAGTAAAGCTCTAGTAATATATTTAGACCTATAGTATAATCTTTCGCATTATGAAAGATGAACAATCTAAAAGTCTAGGTGACAGTGTATATCATGATCTCGCAGAGCCACTTTGGAAGAATAGTTTTGCGATCGGATTTCGGAGAATGGAGCAAATACTTGCTGATGCTCAGATTAATACTGACCAGGTATTGCAGCAGCAACGAGCGCTTTTTGTTACAGCGTTCAACAGTAATCATTCTCAGGAGGGGTTTTGCGGTAGAGCGCAGGTTGTTTTCCGAAATGTTAGTGAGAGACTAACGCAGCTTGATAGGCACGATCTGGTTGAGGAGCTTGTAGCTGTTGCCAAGAGAGCCTCGGAAAGATCTAATCTTTTGTTGCATGATTTGGCTGAAAGTGGAGGAACTTTCCATGCTACTGAACAATCATTTATAACTGACGGGACCATTATGATAGCTGGAGAAGCGATGGAAGCATTTGCTTCAACTCCTGACTACTTTTCGGCTATGGCAAAACTCTTTGGTTGTACAGAAGAAGTTGCACCTATTTTGAAAGATTCATTTTTTAAGGGGGCACATTTAGATGAAGATGATATTCAAAATATTGTTAATGCACAGCAGGCTGGGGATGATACAGTTGATATTCTCGTAGGTTTTTTACTTAGACAGCAGAGAAAATATCGATTCCCTACAACTCAGGATTATGAGTTTGTACCTGGAAAATCTGACGAATATAATCAGCAACGAAAGATAAAAGCAATTCGTGATGCTGCATATTGTGTTGGCTCAGTGATACGGGTTGTGAGTATCCTGTGCCAAGACGAAATCTCGGCAATCTCAGATATCTCCGCTTGTGAGGACCCTATAGCTTTGTTCTTGAAATGTACTAGCAAAGAATATACTGCTGAGCAAGTAGATGTAATTAAAAGGATTGCTCTTGCCCATTGTACTCATGGTTTAAATTCCGGAGAGTTGACGGCTCGGTTATCTGGTTCTGTACGTACAACATTTCCACGCGGTATCATGGCGAGTTTACTTGTGCGCAGTGGTATTGTGCATGCTGGTGCGTTGAGTGAATGTATGATGCAAACGTCAGACTACTTGCAATCAGAGCTATCGGCGGAGGAATTTGTTAGCCTACTATTTTCCTCTCACGGAAAGTTATATGGATTTGGCCATCGGATACATAAGATCGATGCTTCGGATTCATCGGAGGTGCTTGGACGGGATCCTCGTGTACATTTTTACATCTCCTGTGCTAGAGAGGCATTCCCTGATAAAGCAGATGTTATTGATCGGCTTGTTGAATATGCAAAGGCCATACGTAAGAATAAGCCTACGCTTGGTGCTAATACCGACTTTGGGGCAAGCGTCTTATTTAATTGCCTTGATCTTTCGCCTCAAGTGGCAAGCGGGTTTTTTACTGCTTTTCGAATCCCTGGGATTTGCGCGAATATTGTGAATGAGTTACAGATTAAGTCTAATTCTAGAAAACCACCATTCCCTCCAGTGTTACCATATTAATTACAATAAATTTAATAAGCAGTTTTTGTCATATACGGTCGAAGATATTCCCAACTCCGAAGCTTTTTTAACATACTGTTCATTATCATCAATGTAGAGCAATTCGTGCACAGAGTATTTGTTAAGTAATATTTTATACATTTCCTCTTCAGGCTTCATAACTCCCGTGTAACCCGAAGTAATGTAGTCGCTAAAAATCTCGTTAAGCCTTGCTTTGTCAATTCGATAGTCCATCCATTCTTTAGGACAATTGTTACAGGATATAAATCGATATTTTTTAGATAATTTTTGGAGGAGAGGGAGAGTGCTTTTGTTAATTTTTACTTTTTTTCGATATTCCTCAGCTAAGTCAATTTTAATTGGGGTCGCTATTGATTTTTCAACTTTAGCCCAATACGTTTCCTCAGAAATTTTTCCGGTGTAAAATTCCACTTTGCCGATTTCTAAAGCAGCTCTAAATTTATCAGGAGAGATTTCTAAGGTTTTACTTACTTCGACTATTCCTTCGGTTCGCCATGTAGTTCTAAAAACTATACCACCTATGTCTAAGGCAATCATTTTGATCATACTGTTTGATTAGCATAGCGCAATAGTGCTGCGGCTATCAATATATCATCGGCATCATTAATGTTTATTGATCGTCTTTTAGGCATAACAAAACCTCGCGAATCTTTTCCAAATAGGCTTCCGTCTAAAATTACATCCGCTCGTGTAACATAGACAGCGCCATTTCTTCTGTACACTGTGGGAATTGCCTGGCGTGGCAGAGGGGAATCTTCTTCACCAGGCATAAGAGGGATAACGCGCCTATCTTCCGAAAGATATTTTAAGCGCATAGGGTGGCCGGTTTCGTCTGCTACCATACTTACTACAGAATCAGCCTCAGTTGCATCCATAAGCTCTAGAGCGCTATTAATATCAAAAGCAGTTCGAAGTGGGCTGGTAGCTCTCATTGTTACAACCAAGTCATAGTGTTCACCTTGATTTCTCAGCGAGGTGACAACCTGCCTTATCACGGGAAATGTGGGTTGACCGTCGTAGGATAATTCCGGTGGGTGTCGGTTAGTACGGGCACCATATTGTTGTGCGACTTCTTCAATTTGATCATTGTCGGTAGTGACCATGACTGTACTCAGCCTTCGGCATTGTTGCGCGGCTTCGATGGTATATGCGAGCATAGGCCTACCTTCTAAGAGTATAATGTTCTTACCCTCGACTCCTTTTGATCCGCCTCGGGTTGGAATGAGACCTAATATGCGTTGTTCCATTTGGGCAGAGTATACCACTGCTTTCTCCCATTGCAAAGGTTTTTTGTGCGTGATACAATTTTTTGTATAGATTTAATCGGATTTTACGTGTTCGGTGCTCTGTTTTGAGTTTAAAATAGAGGGAAAGGCCACAATAGCTAAGAAATTTTACCGCGTTAACCAGTTCATTCGAGCTGATCAAGTTCGTGTTCTGGACGCTACAGGGAAACAACTCGGTGTATTTACCCTTCCTGAGGCTCTAAAACTAGCCCAAGAGCAAAAGTTAGACTTAGTTGAAGTAGCAGGTCAAGCAGTCCCTCCCGTCTGTAAGATCATTGATTTTAAGAAATTTAAGTATCTTGAGAGTAAAAAAGAGGCTGATAATAAAAAAGCCGCTAAGCAGGTTGAAACAAAAGAGATACGGCTTCGGCCTTTTACCTCCGATAATGACTTGGATGTGCGACTGAGGAAAATGAAGGAATTTTTGGAGGATGGTAATCGGGTAAAGGTTGTGATACAATTCCGAGGTCGTGAAATGGCGCGGCCGGAATTCGGTCATCAGTTGGTAAAGAAAATAACTACCTTTCTCGTTGCAGAGGAATTAGGAAAAGAAGATAGACCAGCTCGATTTGAAGGTACAAAATTAGTTGTTGCGTATAGTCCGGCTAAATAAAGGATAATTTTATGCCAAAAATGAAAACAAAGAAATCTCTATCAAAGAGAATCAAAGTTACCGGTACTGGTAAATTAATGCACTACTCCAAGGGCAATAATCATATTAGAACCCCAAAGTCTGCATCACGATTGCGACGTATGGCTCATGCTAAACCAATTACAGGTAAGATGGAGAAGAACTTTAAAAAGTTACTTCCTGGTATCTAGGAGTTTTTATATGTCCAGAGTAAAAAGAGGTGTTACATCAAGAGCCCGTCATAACCGCTTACTCAAAAGAGTAGAGGGCTATCGAATGACTAATAATCGCCTTGTGCAGCGTGCGCGAGAAGCAGATTTGCATGCAGGTCAGTATGCATACCATGGTCGTAAATTACGTAAGAGAGATATGCGTTCACTATGGATTACTCGTATTAGTGGAGCGTTACGGTTGGAAGGTCTAAAGTACAGCACCTTTATGGCAGCTTTAAAGAAAAAAGAAATAAACCTTGATCGAAAAATGCTTGCTACTATGGTTCTTGAAGACCCAAAGAGCTTTACTCAATTAATGGGAATGGTTAAGTAGGATAAAAGCTGCTTATTCAAATCCCGCATTCATGCTTGTGAGTGCGGGATTTTTTTTGATATACTTGGAGCATTGCTTTATGAAAGAAGATTTACAAAAACTCTTAGATACAACATTAAGTCAAATCAACGATATTCAGGATATTCCTCAGCTAGATAAACTTCGATTTGAAGTGCTTGATAAGAAAGATACTCTTTATTCTCAAATATCGATGCGCATGCGTGAGCTTTCTAAGGACGAACGGCCGGTTATGGGACAGTTGTTGAATCAAATTAAGGGACAGCTAGATTCGGCCTTTTTAAGCAAAATGAAAGCCTTAAAAGAGGCCCGGTATAGTCAACTTGATACTATTGAACATGAGGATATGACTTTTCCTGTTCCACTGTCTGTTTTGGGGCATATTCATCCCGTTACTCAGGCTTATTTTGAAATTATTGAAATCTTCTCTCAAATTGGTTTCTCGTTTGCTGAAGGTCCTGAAGTTGAATGGTTTTGGCATGCCTTTGAAGCCTTAAATATGCCTTCAGATCATCCTGCTTCTGATGATTTTGAAACATACTATGTATCTCATCCTTCGCATTCGCGTCATGGACGTATGTTACTACGACCCCATACTTCTCCTGTTCAAATACGCACCATGCTCTCGCAAAAGCCACCAATTAGAGTTGTGGTGCCTGGGAAGACGTATCGCCCTAATTACGACACTTCACATACGCCAATGTTTCATCAGTTTGAAGGACTACTGGTTGATAAAAATGTCTCGATTGGGCATTTAGTAGGAACTCTGGATTATTTTGTCAAAAAATTCTTTGGAAATGACATTCGTACTCGGATCCGTCCGTATCACTTTCAATTTACTGAGCCTTCATTTGAAGTAGATATCTCATGCACTATCTGTAAAGGTGAAGGCTGTCGTTTATGTAAAGAAGGTTGGCTGGAACTAGGTGGAGCAGGTATGGTGCATCCAAACGTTTTGCAAAACGGTGGTATTGATCCTAAAGAATATAATGGCTTTGCGTTTGGATGGGGGATCGAGCGTTGTTTATCGATTCGTTCCGGAATTCCCGATATTCGTATGATTTATGAAGGTGAACTAAAATTGCTCAAGCAATTTTAAATTATTGGAGCAAAATAAAATTATGCTAGTACCCTTATCTTGGCTTAAAGAATATGTTGATATTTCGGATATCCCCGTAACCGAACTTCGTAAGAGAATGTCGGCGTCAGGTTTGGCTGTAGAGAGACAGCATGTTGTAGGAGAACGTATTGAATCGATTGTGGTTGGTGAAATAATAAATCAGCAAAAACATCCTGATTCAGATCACCTGTGGGTGTGCCAAATTAATATTGGGAAAAAAATAGCAGATCGGGATCTTAGCGACGATATTTTGCAGGCAGTTCAAATCATTACAGGTGCGCAGAATGTTTTTGAAGGCGCCAAAGTGCCCGTGATTTTACCGGGTAGTCAGCTTCCGGATGGAACGAAGATCGAATCAGCAAAGATGCGTGGCTGGGATTCTCAAGGCATGCTGTGTTCTGAGCGAGAACTTGGTCTTGGGGAAGGTCACGAAGGAATTATGATCCTTGGTAATGATGCTTGTGTTGGAGAGAGTCTGGTCACCTATTTAGGTCTGCCTGACGTTGTTTTTGACGTTGAAATTACTTCAAATCGAGGTGACTGTCTGTCTATGGTTGGGATTGCTCGAGAAGTGGCAACCTTATTTGGAAAAGAATTGCGGATGCCAACTGCTCTTTCGCTTGAAAATCCTGGGAAATCTGAACTTATTCCTGCAATTTCTGTTACCGTTGAAGACCCTAAGAAATGCGCTCGATTTTCAGTTGTTGGATTGGATGGTTTCCATTTAGGGACGTCTCCCATGTGGATGCAGCAACGGCTTTTGCGCGCTGGTATGCGTCCAATTAACAATCTAGTGGATATTACCAATTATGTAATGCTTGAATTAGGGCAGCCGTCGCATGCTTATGATGCGTTGCACGTTACTGATAAAACATTTGTCATCCGCAGCGCGAAGCCAGGTGAAGTGCTTCAAACGCTTGATGAGAAGAAATTTACTTTAGAAGAAGGAATGCTTGTTATTGCCGATACTGAAAAATCCTTAGGGTTAGCTGGAATAATGGGAGGGAATTCAAGCAAAATTACGGAGGATACTCGTTCTCTCTTACTTGAAGTGGCTAACTTTAATCCCGTGAGCATTCGTCAAACTGGAATGAAGTTAGCTATTCGGAGTGAAGCTATTCTTCGATTTGAAAGAGGAATTGATGTTGGAGAGGTGCCTTGTGCTCTCTCGAGATTGCACTATTTGTTTCATGAGTATGCCCAAGCGCATTTAGTTACACCCGTAGTCGAAGTGTATGCACAAGAAGAAGATTCTGCTCCAGTAACGCTTACATCACGTCTGTTAACTACTTATTTAGGAGAATCGATGAGTTGTTCGAGTGCAGAGAGGATCCTAAACAGTTTAGGGTTTGAGACTAAAGAAAAAACAGGAGATGATTTAGAATGGCGCTTAACCGTGGGTATTCCGAGCTGGCGTCGACGTGATGTATCAATAGAAGAAGATCTTATAGAAGAGGTTACTCGTATCTATGGATACGATAATTTGAAAATTGCTACTCCGGTAGGTTCAGTTCCTTTTGTTCCTAAAAATAAAAAACTGGCCGTTAAATTGGAAACGCTTGATGTGATGCGAGGTCTTGGTTTTCAAGAAATACTAACATACTCATTTAATAGTAAAGATCAGATTGAATCGAGTGGATATGCTATCGAACAGGCTTTAGAAATGGCTAATCCATTATCGGAAGAACAGCGCTATTTGCGTATGTCATTATTGCCAAATTTACTTTGGACACTTGAAAAGAATAAACATTTAAAACAAAATTTACAGCTATTTGAATTGTCTTCAGTGTATCATCGAACATTGTTCGATGTTTTACCTGAAGAAGCAGTTGGTTTGCAGTACGAACCTCTTTATCTTAGTGGTTTTGTAATGGGAGAGCACTATTCGTTTGATGACGCATATCGTGTTGTACACTCAGTTTTTGATTCTCTTTCAGCACGGTTACAAATTTTGACTGTAACGTTTACTCAGAATAGCGAGAAGCTGCAAAAAATGCCTTCTATAAAGATGTTCCATCCTGGAAGAGTGGGTGGCGTGATTTTAGATGGAAAAAATTGTGTTGGTCTATTTGGCGAAATCCATCCAAAAATACAGGAGGGATTTGGACTTAAGCAAGCTTCATTTGTTTTCGATGTTGCCTTTATGCCTTTTGTTGAACTGGCTACCCTTACAAAAGTGTATCATCCATTTTCAGTATTCCCTGAAACAACTGAAGCCTTGTCCTTTATCTTGAATGAATCACAATTAGTAGGTGAGATTGTAGATACCCTGCGAAGCCTTGACTCTCGAATTGTTAAAATTGAAGTAGGACAGCCGTACCGGGGGAATCAAATTGATTTCGGCAAAAAAGCGATAACTTTTACTTTTGTATTCCAATCGATCGAAGGACCAATCAAGGAGCAAGATGCTCAAACGCTGCGGGATAGAATTACCTCGCTTGTTACCTCCCTTTACAAAGGCGAGTTGCGTCGTTAGCTTTGTTATTTCCTTCATTACCTTACATTAACGGTAATTTCTTTAGTTGATGTAACATTCTTGTTATCTGTTGCTTCGATTCTAATTTTGTGAGTTCCAGCCTGCTCAGACTTGAAGTTTACTTGTGTGCTGACGGGAGAGGAGTTGGAACTTCTCAACATGTTGTAATCATCAATATATATCTTCATATTAGCAATCTGTGCATCGCCCTTAGGATTGGCATCTGCTGTTAAGTTGAATGTAAACGGTACATTTGCCTGATCTGGAATGTCGCGGATGATGATATCTGGAGCATCTTTTGGATTGCCACCAATTGATGAATATCCTCCGAAGGCTCCTCCGTTAGGGCAGTCACCCTGGCAAACACCTGGCTTATTAAATAACTTAAGGTATGGGTCGGTTAGAATTGCGAACTGTTTATCTTCGGCATCGCAACTGTCGTGTTCAACATCATTGGTTCCTTTACATACGCGAACATTTTGGTATGTAATATCATTCGGTTGTGGTTCGGTACCCTTAATGAATATCTCAGGGCGAGTGGCGGTTGTGCCGTTACCGGGTCGCATACCGGTTTTTGCATCAATGGCGAGTGGTCCGTTAATTTCGTCGGGCTTTTTGTACCACTCATCAGGTTTATTATCCACTAACTGGTGCATTATTTTGTTCCAGATTGGTGTTGCACCGGTAACACCAGAAGCAATTGACTGGTCCATAACTGCATTATTATTGTTACCGACCCAGGTTCCAACTACATAGGAAGGTGTGTATCCAAATGCCCAGTTGTCTCTCTTTTGGTCGGTTGTTCCTGTTTTGACTGCGATGTGTTTCCCTGCAATATAAAGCAAACTACGTGGGCCGAAGGCAGGAATGCGTGCATTATCGTCGGACAAGATATCGGATATAAGATAGGCTATCTCTGGCTTGAATATGCGTTTTCCTGATGAAGGTTGGAATTCTTCTAATACCTTACCTTTTGCGTCGGTGACCTTAATTACTGACACAACGTCTTGTTTAACACCTTCATTCGCAAATACAGCATATGCAGAGGTGAGATCAAGAAGCGAGGTTTCTCGACCTCCAAGCGTAAGCGAAAGTCCAACATTTTGCATTGCTTGTGTTGTTGGTTCCCAGTTTGATATCCCCATTTCATAGGCAGTTTTCATGGTGTCTTTGATGCCATTAGTTGCCAGGGCTTTTACCGCGGGGACGTTTAAGGATGATCCTAAAGCTGTTCTTGTTTGAACCGGTCCGCGATATTTTCCATCGTAGTTAACTGGTTTATATGGATCTTGACCCGGTCCTGCGTCAAACTCGGTTTGTACATCTAACCACATGGTTGCGGGCGTATACCCTTTAGTGAATCCAACCGCGTAAGTTATAGGCTTAGTAGCAGATCCTGGTTGCCTATTACGGGTGGTTACGTTTACTTGGCCGTCGTAATCTTTAGCGAAATAGTCTTTTGATCCAACCATAGCCAAAATTTCGCCGGTTTTAGGATTTAGCACAACTGCTGCTCCATTACCTACTTTAGCTTTTGCTAATTTATCTACTTCAGTTCTGACAATTTCCTGGACCTTATTTTGTAAATCTAGGTCAAGAGAGGTGTAAATGCGTAATCCGCCGGAGGCCACCACTTCTTTTCCGTATTTCTGCTCCATTAGATCTTTTACATAAAGCGTAAAATGAGGTGCTTGTATATCAATTTTTTGATCGGCGAATTTTATAGAATCCAGCTCTCCTAGCGAAGCTGTTTCTTGCTCTTTCGTGATGTGTTTTTCTTCTCGCATGCGGCGTAAAACATATTTTGCGCGATTTTTATAGGCATCAGGATATTCTCCAAAAGGCGAGTAATAGGTAGGAGATTGAGGTAACCCCGCTAAAATAGCACTTTCAGTTAGAGTTAAATCTTTGGCTGGTTTTCCAAAATAGGTTTGTGCAGCAGTTTCAACGCCATAGGTTGTTCCTCCATACGGAATTTCATTTAAGTACATTTGAAGTACTTCGTCTTTACTGAATCGTTTATCTACTTGAATAGCTAAAATCAATTCACGCAATTTACGAGTTGGCGTTCGTTCTCCTCCAACTAGCGTGTTTTTGACAAGCTGCTGTGTAATAGAGGAGGCACCAATTAATCGATGATACCGAATTAAGTCGTATAGAATACGAAAATATCCTTCAACGGCAAACCCTTGATGTTTATAAAAATCTTTATCTTCAGTGTCAATTGTAGCGTTAATGAGATCTTTGGGGATTTTGTCAAGGGTAACCAGTTCACGATTCTGTTTATCATAGACACTATAGAGCGTTTTTCCGTTGCGGTCCATGATTTTTGTGGCTTGGTCGACTGAACGATCTTTTAACGTGGTTGGACTGGGAAGATCCCTGGCAAACCAGGCAAAAACTATTATAATTACTATAACACCTAGTAAGAAAAGTCCAAAAAATACACTGATTAGTACTGCGGTGATAGTTAGAATTTTTTGTTTTGTCGTGAGTTCTACTTTGTCTTTTGGGCCTTTTTTATCGAGTTTGGCGCGTCTTGAGGAAAATCCATTTTTTAAATCTTGCATTGATTCATTATATCAAACAGCAAGGATACAATTGCAAGTGAATAACTGCTTTACCGCTTGGTAGGGTCTTGTTATAATTTCCTTTATGGACGACTTGCACACCCTCCTTGTGCGTAATGTAGATAGTATTTATCCTTCACGGGAGTTTCTTGAAAAGAGACTTGCAGAAGGGAAGCCTCTTCGCGTCTATTTGGGCGTAGATCCGACTGGTGCTTTGCAACTTCACCACTCGGTTCCGCTTTTTAAATTAAGGCATTTTCAAAAATTAGGTCATAAAATTTATTTGTTAATAGGAAGTTTTACGGCAATGATTGGGGATCCAACAGGCAAGTCAGCAGTCCGTGTTCCATTAACAAAAGAGCAAGTTATGGAAAATGCTAAAAATTACGCCGATCTTGCTTCTAAAATTTTAGATTTTCAAAACAATCCTCCTGAAGTAGTCTATAACGGAGATTGGCTGGAAAAGCTTACCTTTAAAGAAGTGATTGAACTTGCCTCTCATTTTACCGTACAGCAAATGATCGAACGCGATATGTTTCAGAAAAGATTACAAAATGGATTACCGATCAGTTTGCACGAGTTTTTATATCCTTTAATGCAAGGCTACGACAGCGTTGTTCTCGATGTTGACGTTGAAGTAGGGGGGACTGATCAGACTTTTAACATGCTTGCCGGTAGAAAACTAATAGAACAATATTCTCACAAAGAGAAAGCCGTTGTAACAAATCCGCTTATTACCGACTCTCAAGGTAAGAAAATGAGTACGAGTGATGGTACAGGTATCTCCTTAAATGTTTCTTCTATCGATCTCTATGGAAAAGTAATGTCATTACCCGATGACTTTATTTTGAATTTATTTATCATGTGTACTGAATTAGAAACAGAAAAGATCGATTCAATCAGGGACGCAATGGAGAAGGGTGAAAATCCTCTTACTTATAAAAAACAGTTGGCTTATGAATTAACTCGCAGGTTCCATTCTGAGGATGCTGCCAAAGAAGCACAATCCTTTTTCGAATCTACCGTACAGCATGACGAATTACCCACAGATATTCCAGAATGGATTGTCGAGCCTGGTTTGTACGAGATAACTGACTTATTAATGGATACTGGGCTGGTTACAAGTAAGAGCGAAGCAAAAAGAATGGTCTTTCAAGGTGGCGTTACCCTTCTTCACGACATTGAAGAAAAACGCATCGACGACGTACATACATTAGTTGAAGTAAAAAATGGAATGATAATCAAGCTCGGTAAACGTCGATTTTTGAAGTTACAATTAGATACTAAATAAGGAAACCTGCCATGGAGTTTATTCAAAAACATCAGAAATTAATATCTATTATAAGTATTTTTGCTTTTGTGTCTATTATACTTTCATCGTTACTCTCAGGATTATTATATTAAGGAGCGTATTTAATGCTTCAGTTATCAGCACCGTTATCAAAAATACCGGGGGTAGGTCCAGCGTATATTTCGCGGCTAGAGAGTTTGGGATTATTTACTGTTCACGATTTACTTCTTTATTTTCCGTTTCGTTATGATGATTTTTCAATTGTCGTTGATTCCAGTACTGTTCGAATAAACACCAGTGTAACCATTACTGCTCGCTTGTTAACCATTGAAAATATTTATACCAGAAATGGGAAAAAACTTACGAAAGCGTTGTTTCAAGATGAAAGTGGAATAGTACCCGTGATGTGGTTTAATCAACCCTATCTGGTTAAATCGCTGAAGCCTGGTTTATTACTGCGATTAACGGGAAAGGTTCAGGAGTTTAGTCGGGTTGAGACGCTGATGTCTCCTAAATGGGAACGAGTTAGTGAGCAATCTAGCCCAGCCAGTCGTGCTCCTGAAACCTCGATTACGACTGATGTTCCTATAGAGAAATCCCTACATGCGGGGCGATTAGTCCCGATTTATAGTGAGACGGTTGGCTTGAGTTCACGATGGTTGCGGGAAAAAGTTGCGTATATAATTGAAAATTTAGGGGAGTTCCCTGCAGAATATATCCCCGATGGCTTGTTACGAAAAAATAGCTTACTGCCGCTGGATAAAGCGATCACGAGTATCCATTTTCCGGAATCATTTGAGATTGCCGAACAGGCTCGGCACCGCTTTGCCTACGATGAGATATTGTTTGCTCAATTGCGTTCTCAGTTACAGCGACTACAGTGGCGATCGAAGAAACTTGCATTTCGTTTAGATTTTACCGATTTTGCTGAAAAAATTGATCAGGTATGCGCTGGACTACCTTTTTCGCTGACCTGTGCTCAGGAGCGAGTAGTTCAGGAGATTATGCATGATCTGCAAAAAAATGAACCTATGAATCGATTGGTAGAAGGGGATGTAGGTAGCGGGAAAACGGTTGTTGCGGCGCTGGCGATGTATGCTGTATTCTTGAGCGGCCATAAAAGCGTATTAATGGCTCCAACGCAAATACTTGCTACTCAGCATTACGAAACTATTTCACGGATCTTAGGAGCGTATGGGGTCTCGGTATCATTACTGGTAGGTGGCAAAAAAATTGTTGATTCCGAATTGCGCTCTAATTTCCTAAAATCTGATATTATAGTTGGGACTCATGCTTTGTTGCATGGAGATTTAGCTTTCGAATCTGTCGCACTAACAGTTGTTGATGAACAACATCGTTTTGGAGTTGCACAGCGAGCTTTTTTGCGTTCCCGGCACGGATTAACCCATATTCTTTCGATGACGGCAACTCCAATTCCTCGAACCTTGGCTTTAACTTTATATGGAGACTTAGATCTTTCAGTTATTGATGAAATGCCAGCCGGGCGTAGACCGATTAAAACATGGGTTGTACCACTTCATAAGCGAGAGGGTGCTTACTCTTGGATTAGGAAACATATACAGAAAACAGGTGAGCAAGTGTTCGTTGTTTGTCCATTTATTGAACCTTCTGAATCATCTGATACTGTTAAAGCTGCAGTAGAGGAATTTAAACGTTTGAAAACGGTTGTTTTCTCTGATTTGAAAATTGGCTTGCTCCATGGAGGAATGAAGGGGAGTGAGAAGGATGTAATTCTGCAGGATTTTAGAGACAAAAAAATGGAAATTCTTGTGTGTACACCAGTTGTTGAGGTAGGAATTGATATTCCGAACGCATCAATTATTCTTATTGAATCCTCAGAGAGATTTGGCTTAGCTCAATTGCATCAATTGCGAGGACGTGTTGGACGAGGGGGGCAGCAAGCTTTTTGCTTGCTCTTTACTTCAGAGGAAAAACAAGAAGAGTCTCGAAGGCTGAAAGCCTTGGAAAATAGCAACTCAGGATTAGAATTGGCGGAGATTGACTTACAATACCGTGGTGCAGGGAATATTTTTGGTGTTCAACAGTCGGGAAAAATACTCTTTAAATACGCGGATTTTTTTGATACGGGTTTCATTTCGGGGGTAAAACAGGACGCAGCAGGGCTTCTTGAAGCGGATTCAGGGTTACAGCGAAATCCAGGATTACTTGCTAAGGTTTTAGTTGATGGGGAACGTATCGAGGCTAATTGATTTATTTACATTTGTTCTGATATAATCCACAATAGTGGTAATTTAAGGAGGATTTATGGCACCGCTTCCGAAGAGAAGACATTCAACCGCAAGACAGGGAAAGAGAACCTCTGCGATTGTACTTAAACTCAGAAAAAAGCTTGAGCATACTAAAACATTTATTAAGTCAAAATAATACATGAAATCAAGAAATGACCCAAGACATCAAAAAAGAGAGCATCTCATTCAAATTCTATTTGAATGGGGGTTTCGTAAGAACAATGAAAATAGTTTTGAATTGCAGCCTCTTTTTGAGCATTTAGATGTTATAGATGGCTATATTAAAGAAGCGGCTCCTCAATGGCCTTTAGAGCAAATTGCGCCGGTTGATTTGGCTGTATTACGACATGGGGTATGGGAACTACTTTTTAGCGATGATATTTTGCCTGATAAAGTTGTCTTAGATGAATCAATTGAACTTGCTAAAGAGTATGGTGGAGAGAGCTCTCCATCTTTTATTAATGGAGTATTGGGTACTGTTCTTAGGCTCCATCATAGAGAGAACAGTACACAAGAAGAACCCAGCAACTAACTATGTTTGAACCACTTATTGCGTTACTTCAAAAGGATTCAATTCCTGTACATGATGAACTAATTCTGAAGAGGGCGTTTATTCATAGATCTTTTCTTAACGAAAGTCGAGATAAAACATTAGAAAGTAATGAGCGTCTTGAATTTTTAGGAGATAGTGTTTTGTCCTTAATAGTCTCACATTATTTATACGTTACGTATCCTTCTTTGCCTGAAGGGCAGTTAACAAATTATCGTTCTTCAATAGTTAAAACGGGTTCTTTGGCTCTCGCTGCAAAAGAGCTTGGGTTGGGAACATATTTACATATGGCTCGCGGTGAGGCAGAATCAGGCGGTAAGGAAAATCCTTCATTACTTGCCGATACCTTTGAAGCTTTACTTGGGGTAATTTATTTAAATTTCGGTTTTGAAAAAGCCCGTATTTTTGTTCAGAATAGGCTCTTAATTCATTTGGAAAATATTATATCAAGCGGCACATTCCGTGATTATAAGAGTATGTTTCAAGAGAAAGTACAGGAAAAATTTCGTATTTCACCGCTGTATACAGTAGTGAGCACTTCAGGTCCTGACCATGCCAAAGAGTTTGAAGTTCAAGTTCAGGTCGATTTACAAATTTATGGAAAGGGTCATGGTAAGAGTAAGCAAGAAGCTGAGCAAGCTGCAGCAAAGGCAGCACTTGACGCTTGGCCTCAATCATGATATCTTGGAGGGGTTATGTCTACAACTATCAGATTATCACGTGTTGGTTCAAAGAAAGAAGCTCGATACCGCATCGTTGTTAAAACGACTCGTAGTCGACGAGACGGTCAGGCACTTGAAGTGCTTGGTACGTATGCTCCACTCGCAGAGGATTCAAAGCAGGTTGTTTTAAATCTTGATTCCTATAAAGATTGGATTAAGCAAGGTGCTAAGCCAAGCCAGACTGTTGCGTCTCTCGCTAAAAGAGTATCATAAACTTTGTACACTCATACTTAAAATAAAGGAGTCAGAATGAAAGACTTATTACTCTACATCCTCAAATCCATTGTCGATTTCCCAGATGAAGTTAGTGTTGATGAGCAAGTCCGCGAAGACGGTTATGTAGTTTTAAACGTTCATGTTAATCAGGGCGATATGGGGAAAGTTATCGGACGCGAAGGAAAAATAATTAAAGCTATTCGTAGTTTAGTCCGTGTGGTCGCTATTCGAGAGAATAAAAAGGTCTCAGTTGAACTTGAGGATCAACCATCAACAAGTGCTGAGAGCACAGACTCTGAAGAATAATGAATCTTTATTTTATAACGCTATTTCCTGAAGTTATAAATGCAACTATGTTAACGAGCATTATCGGTCGAGCGCATGACAATGCTCTTTTTCATTTTAGTTGTTATAATCCAAGAGACTTTTCCCCAGATAAGCATAAAAACGTTGACGATCATCCTTATGGTGGAGGTAAAGGGATGGTCCTTAGGGCAGATGTCCTTGAGCTTACATTAAAGCAGGCATTTGCCGATGCTGGGCTTAGTTTAACCGACTATGACCGAGCTAAAGTTAGCATTGTTGCTACTGTGGCTGGCGGGGATCTTTTTTCCCAAAGAATAGCTGAACAGTATTCCTCCTTGGAGCATTTATTTATTATTTGTGGACATTATGAAGGAATAGATCAGCGGTTTATTGATTTGTATTGTGATAATGAGATAAGTATAGGGAAATATGTTTTAACGGGAGGAGAGTTGGCAGCTGTAGTTATCGCTGAAGCAGTACTTCGTTTGCTCCCTGGAGTATTAGGATCTGATGAATCTTCAGAAGAGGAATCATACAGTATCTTTGATAACGATCAGCAATTGGTTGAATATCCTCACTATACTCGCCCAGCAGAATTTAATGGTGTAGCCGTACCGAACGTACTCGTGAATGGTAATCATAAAGAGATCCAAAAATGGAGATTACAGCAGTCACGAGTACGTTCCCATAAACAAAAGTAGTATTTTTTTATGGTGTAGCGGTTGGTTTCACCGTAGCTTTTGCTGAACTACTTTGGTTAGCAGCTTCAGTTGGGACAGGGGTTGGTGATGTTTCTGGTGAAGCCTTAGACTCACTGTTTCCTTCTATTTGGTACGAATTATATGTTTGTAGCAAATCATATGTTTTTCGGTCTTCTGCGGTTAAGGTGGGAATTTCTTCTGTTTCATCTTTAGGGGTAGGTGGTAGTTGAAGATAAAAAGCTGACATGTTTGAGCTCACAGTTACACCGCCATCTTCAGACTGGGTACCACCTGTATTTAAGTTTACCGATTCCATATTAATTAATCGTTTTGCTTTATATACCTTACCCATGAAAGTCTTAATGGCTTCGTAGTTGCCTCGGTATGCGAGTGTAAAAGAAATGGATGGACCTGTTTTAGCATTAGCTGCTGTTATTGACGTGTCGTTCACTAATTTTCCTGGAGTGAGCTGGATTCCCTGAATCTGAACATCACTTTCCTGTGCAATTTTTTGAAGCTGGATAATAAGCGCTGGAACCTCTTTTTGGTTGGGAAGAGCGATCGTTAGAGCCGAGAGTTGGGCTACTAAATCGGTTTTGTTACTTTCGAGTTGAGTCAGATCTGCAAGCTTTTTGTCTAACTTTACTTTGCGTTCTTCTTCTGCCGCTTTACGTGTTTGTAGTTCCTGGATTTCTCCAATCTTTGGCTGAATAAAGAGAAGACCAATTCCTACTACTACAATGATTGCTATCACAGGAAGGACGTAATATACACTCATTTTCATTTTACTATTCGCGTTTTTCATTGTGCTCCCCCTGAGGTTTTTACTAACGTCATTGAAATATTGAACTGTAAATCTCCATCTTTTGTTGTACTGACACTGCCTAAATTTATATCCGTAAAATATTTTGCACCTTTTTCTTTATCTAAAACATTCTTTACATAGTTATAAAAACTTTCAGAATTGTTAGCTTTTCCGTTGAGAACTATTTTGTCAGTTTTATCTATAGCGACGTCTGAGATCGTAATTCCGTCAGGTACAATGCTTTGAATATTTTCAATAACTGTTTTATAATCTTTCGCAGCGGAAAGGGTATTCATTGATGTCGTTATTTTAGCTTTAATTGCCCGCTGTGAAAGTTCGGTATCTGCAAAACCGAGCACTTGGGTTTTCTTGCTATCATTTTCTTGTACAACTTTTTTATAACTTTCGTTTAAAGTGATCTGGATTGTAAAGACGGCAATGACGGCAATAATGCCGATTACAAAAATAGCCATACTGACAATAGTTAGTAATTTTTGCAACTTGCTTTCACGCTCTTCTTTAAGAGTTATATCTGGTAAGAGGTTAATTTCTTTGGCCATACTTTTTTAGATCTCCTTTAATGCAAGTCCTACGGCAACGGAATAGATTGGTGCATCTTCTGTCAGCTGACCCTCAATATTAGGATCTTTTTTAATATTAAACCAAGGGTCTCCGACCTGCGCTTCAATTCCAAGTGCATTGGCTAAGAATATTAGTAAACCTGGCAGTTTTGCCGTTCCACCGGTTAATACAATTCGCTTTACTTGATCATTTGGGTTTTTTGTCTGGTACAAGGTAATGGCCTTTTTAAGTTCGTTGATTATAAGTTCAAAGGTTGGCTTTATAGCACCCATCACTTTGCCTTCGAGTTGGTCTTCCAGCAATCCGTACGTCTTTTTGTACTGCTCCGCCTGTTCGAATTCTAAGGAAAGGTCTGATGCAATTGCACGGCTTAAAGTGTTGCCTCCTGAAGCTATCGAACGGGTAAAGCTCACCATACCTCCTCTAATAATACTTAGGTCGGTGTTGGTTGATCCAATGGACACGACCATCGTGGTTGGTGAATATGGATTATTCCCTACAAGTGATCTCGCCTGGGCAAGTAGATCTGTTTCCATTGCTACAGACTTTAAATCTGCCTTAGCGAGAATTTCAGTATACTTCTCAATTAGTGAAAGAGGAGCCGCTACAATTAACACTTCCATCTTTTGACCCTTTTCTTTATCTCCTTTGGTTAAAATCTGCCAGCGTAGAGATACTTCATTTAGTGGTCGTGGAATATATTGTTCAGATTCAAACTTTATTGCAGATGCCAATTCTTTTTCTGACATTGGCGGCATTTCAATAATACGGGTGAAAATCTGAGATTCGGGAAGTGAGGCAATTACCTGATTAGTATTTACTTTGGTTTCCTTGATTAATCGCTTTATAATCTCTACAATTGCTTCTTTATCGAAGTCTGCTTCCGATGTCATACCGTTCCCCGGAGTTGGAGCGAGTCCATACGCAAGTAATTTACTTCCTTGATTATCTTTTTGAAGATAGACTAGTTTGATGCTGGAATCTCCGATATCCAGTCCGAAAAAGTTTTTATTTGCCATAACTTTATATAGTATGAGGGACAATAGAAAGTCATGTCAAGCAGTAGTAGTGGTTATTGTAGGGGCAATATCTAATTTTTGTCATGGTACAAAAAAAGCGAATCTCTTTAAATCAAAATCCGCTTTTTCTAAACTATTTTTATCGCAGTTAGTTCTTTTGTAGAGGATTGGTGCTTCCATTAAAAACTACGAAATCGAATATACCAGGGAGGGTTGGGTATGATTGATATACTCGAACTTTTCTTACCGTATCGCCAGCTTTACCTTGTGAATCGATTTGAGTTCCCTGCGCAGGAAGGGCTGTTGTATTGCCTGCTACAAAAGCAGCTTGCGGTGCAATTGCTACGCCCTGGTCTTCACCATCGTTGTAGAGAAGTTTAATTCTTAATAGTAAGTAACATCGTGCTGAACCTGAAGTGCATGTTCCAGTTCCTGTATCTCCAGGTTGTAAGGTTATTATTTTACTATAGTTATAGGTTTTTGTCCCTTGATTGGTTGTAACTGTAGTTGGCGTGAGAGATACGTTATCAAAACCATTTGACCTCGTCGTATTTTGATTATCATAGGCATATTTTTCTACACCAAACCCGCTGCTATCTTTATAGATAAAAGCTGCTTCAAGAGCTGGAGTTTTTGCTGGAGTACTTGGTGATTTAGTTCCCCAGTAAATGGCAAGTTGATTACAGTTTGAAGTGGGGCTGCACCGATTATAAAAACCTGAATAAGGTTGTGCTGAATTTGCTGGATTTTTAAAATAACTGTAATCAAACAACCATACTTGTGCTGCTTCATCTTTTTTTAACTCGTTGGGAAAAGCGAATGTGGTTGTACTACCTCCTTGTTGGGTAGGAGTTGAAACGTTAAAGGTGGCATTGCCAATGGTCACATCTGATCCATACGTAGAAATGTTATTTCCTAAGGCCGCTTCTATACCTGCTTCGGCTGCTGCATATGCTTGGTTAGACTGATTTGTGTTCGTGGATAAGCGGATATCTGTTGTTGTTCTAGCGATAATTGCTAATCCAATTGTTAACGCTACGACGAGCACTAACATAACAAGAATAGCCATTTGGCCAGATTCGTCGTTTACGGCATTTTTTAATTGTTTCATAATACATTCTCCTATGGTAATTCTATTGTGTATTAAGACCCGCCATTTAATCAATAGGGTCTTTAATCACTGTTATAAACCCGTAATGATATTGTTGACGAAAAAGGTACGATGGCCTGCGAATCAATGCGACTTGATGCACTAATGGCCTGAGTTAAGGCAAAATTAGTAGTTACTATTGTAGGACTTGATGCATTGAATCGAACAGTAAAATACGGATCTCCTGACGAGTTTGCTGTTACACTAACTCCACTTCTTGTTTCAGTGTTGCTGATTACTTGACCAATAGTTGCAGCAGTTACTGAGTCAGTTTCGTTCTTTAGGACGCTGACTGGATCAGAAGAAGTATCTGTAACAAGGCGAATGTTCCCGTTGCATTCTACTGGTGACTTTGTCTGATCTTGATCATTAGCAGTAAAGGGAGCACTATTACATTTTTGATCACCGACAATTGTTGATCCAGTTGTAGTTTGAGCATGGATTTCAATTTTAGTGTATCCACCCGTTGCGCCTTGATTTTTCAGTATTATTGCACAGTATTTTGTCGCACAAGTCCATGTATAGGGAGCAACTACAGTTGTGGTATCTGTCCATGAGGTTGGTCCCCATGCATCGGGTGTACTTCCAAATGCGGTAATTTCCTCAGCATTTCTAATTGCTCGTTCCAGTTGATTAAGAATGTTATCACCATTTTGTTTTATTTCAGTGACAACATTGGCTTTATTTGATCCACGAACTATCTGAATAAAAATATCAGCAGTTATTCCTGTAAGTATACCGATAATCGTAATAACTACCAGTATTTCAATAAGTGTAAAACCTTTTTGATTATTTATCATTTGATTATTGCCAGTTCGTTAAGTACGTTGTTACATCGGTGTTATGTTGTCCGCGATTGTCGCTCCAATAAACACGAACGCTAACTTGTTTTTTGCCAAGTGTAGTTCCATCATCTGTTATATTTATTTTGCGGTAGAAGATGCCATCAATATTTTCGTCGTAAATTGTTCCTGAACCATTGTTATCGGAACAAGAAGCTCTCTTTGCCATACTGAGCGTTGACTTGTTCAAAGTAAAACAGTAGCCGGTATATCCACCACCGGGCGAAGCCGCATTTTTAAGATTGATACCCCAGAGATCTCCCCAAGAATTTACTGAGCCTGTACCATCAGTAACATTTCCTACGGAATTTTGATCCCTGATTGCACGGACAAGTTCAAGAGTTTCCTGCGCAAATTTCGTAGCCAGATTTTGATTTTTAGAGAATTGTGAATTTCTAACAGAGGCGATAGTAGCGTTAGTGAAAGCAATTACTATTATTACCGCAATTCCAAGAGCGATAACAACTTCGACGAGGGATTGTCCTTTTTGATTGTGCATAATGTCCTTTATTTTTCTACTATGAATACTCGACTTGATCGTGGTCCACCAGATAAATCATTATTGCACCTTGCCGGAGCAGCTTGTGTTTCATCACAAATATTTCCGCTGTCTATAACAAGACTTCTCTGATATGCCCCGTTTTTAAATTGTAACTCGACCCGAGCAATTTTTGCTACTAAACTTGGATTTGTTGTTGTTGATCCAACTACTATTTGACCACTTTTTGGTGATTGATTAAATCGTACATCGATAAAACTTGGGTAGTCAATAGGATTAGCTTCTTGATCATAAAGAATTATTTTGTCGAGCTTTACTCCAGATGGATACTGTTTATCATTAACTTTTTTAAAGGCTGCCGTAGAACAAGGAGTAATTGTAAGATCTGGTATATTTGTCGGACAAACTACGTCTCCAGCGCTGTTTTTAGGTGTAATTTCGATAGTAGAATACTTTCCAAATGGCAAGGAAGCAGCTGCACTATCGGCCTGAAATGTTATACCGTACCAGTGAGCATTTATTCCTGCTGCTGATTTGTTTATTCCAAATTGTATGTCATCTTTTACTTTGATTGCGGCCTGATTGACACTTTGTTCTTCATTGAAATTGCGGTAAGCAGGGATTGAGAGAGTGAGCAGAATTCCCATAATGGTGATTACTACTAATAATTCAATAAGTGATAAACCGGCTTCTTTATTCATCTACCACTACAGTGTAGGGGAGAAAAGCAGGCAGCGTCAAGCATTGTTATTATGGCTCATTAACAAAGTAATTCGGTTTTGAGGAATTGCTTGAGTATGCCCCAGAATTACTACCGGCAGTGCATGCAGTTGCAGTGATACTTCCAGCGCATCCCGCTGCAGTGCATTTATCTGGGTCATTAGCATTCTCAAGAGTTGCGAGTAAACTAAACTTTTTATTCGATGCCGCAGTTGTTGCGGAAACAGTACAATAATAGTATTCATACGCATTTACTGTATTTTTGGGGTCTTTGGGAACAGGGGCTTTAATGTAGGTTGTTGTACCTCCTGCATCAGTTAAAGCGGCGGCAAAAGTAAACTTTCCAGCTGTTGCCCCGGATGACCAAGGTAGGGGATAATAATTGTTATCATTATAGAACAATTCGAGTCCTGTTGCTATCGATTTGAGATCAGATTTTCTACGTCCGTCACGAGCTCGAGCTTGCGCACTAGTTAGATTGGGCAATAGAAGTGCAGAGAGAATCCCTATAATTGATATCACGACGAGTAACTCAATTAATGTGAATCCTCGTTGGAATACTATGTTTTTTGTTTTCATATCAGTTCCTTTTCTTTAGGGATTAAATGTACGATAGGTTACGGCTCCAGTGACCGTTGTACATGGAGCTAAATTAGTATAGGTTCCTGCTGCATTTTGATAACGCTGAATATCGGTAGCGTTTTCTAAACACGTTTCAAGCGTATAGGCATCTCCTACTGCGTTAGTTGGTGAGTATCTATATTTATATACGGTTGAATTTCGGGGGTCTGATACGGATTTTGGTAAGTAGTTTAGATCGACGAGTCCAACTGAACTACCAGACATAAGGATAGTAAATTGTGTTTCACCTGCACCTGGTGCAGTTGCCTCGATTGCTGCGGTTTGTGCGGTATATGAAGTTGCTCCAGCCAGCGGATATGATCCCTTATCCTGATGATACTGCTCGAGGGCTTCACGGACAGCTCGTAGATCCGATTTTCTTTGAGCATCTCGAGCTTTCGATGTTCCGCCCGAAAAATTTGCCATTGCCATAACGGTTAGTATCGAAATAACAGATACAACAATCAATAATTCGACTAAAGTAAATCCTCTTTGTTTCATCTTAATCCTAAAATGTTATTTATATACCAACCGAAAAGCTGATCGCCGAAAAACATAACAATGAAGCATCCAAGAATAAGAAACGGACCAAATGGTATTGTTTGTCCAACGTTTTTTTTTCTGACTAATAAGAGTATGCAGCTGGTTATTGCCCCTGTCAAGAAGCCCATGAAGATTGAAACTACCATATTGGGCCAGCCTGATAACAGTCCTATTAAAAATCCAAGTTTTAAATCGCCTCCGCCCATGCCTCTTCCTCGAGTAATAATAATTAGTGTCAGAAAGAAGAGAGCAATACCGATACTCCCTATCAAAGTATAAAGAAATGTGTTTGATGAAAATTGAACGTGGTTGAAGGCAAGACCGGACTTAATAAAATACTTTCCCATTTCCGATTTGTTGAGGTAGGAATAAATGTGAAAGTAGTTATAGGTAATAACTACAATTCGGTAGATAAGTACAAATATAATGGTAGGTATTACTATCTTATCGTAGAGCATTCCATATTTAATATCGGTAATGAATAAGATAAGAAGAGATGTGGTTACAACGTACAAGAAAATAAGAGGAATAATAATGCCAAAATCGACAATATGAATAGAATTGTTTAAATAGTCTGCGCTCACATACGCGTTGCGAGAAACAAGGTAATATATCAAAGTGAAAATTATTCCGCTAACCAATTCAACGATAAAGTATTGTCGTGCTATGGGTTTTTCACAGTAGCGGCATTTACCACGTAATTGGAGATAGCTAATGAGGGGGATTAAATCTATCCCAGTGAGGGTTTTATTGCAAAATTCACAGTGAGAGCGACCAGATAATTTTTCACCTCGTGCAAGACGCTCGGCTGTATTATTAACAAAGCTTCCAACGGAAGCACCTAAAACAAAAGTTATTATATAGAAAAGCATATTAACTACTTTAACTTTTCTCAGAAGTAAGTGCAATAACTTTACACAAAAAAATCGTCCCAGATCTTAATCTGAGACGATTTAATTTTGTCTTACTCAATCCTTAGATACCTGTTGGAGTAAGTGACATGTCAGTACCAGTTTCGAACATACATGCATCTGCGGCTGCAGCGCATGGAACTGTTCCTCCGTCTGAATCTGCACGAGAAGCGTTATCTTTACTTTCTACATAAGCGAGTAATTTATAGCCATTAGCGCTTGAAATGTAGAGGTATCGAGCTGTAGGTTGTGTGCCTCCGTGTGTTGCTGTACCTGCTGCGAGTGGTGCTGTTGTAATTGCAGTTCCTTGTTTTGGGTCGATTGGCAAAGTCGCCAAATATTTAGACAAGTCAGGGTTAGCAGCTACTGCTGCAGATCCTGTGATCCAGCTGGTTGCAGAAGAGGTAACTGGGCTTCGGTTTGTACCAGAAGCACATCCTGCTGCTGCTACACATGCAGGTGGTTGAGTTGCTGTGCCATCAGCGAGTGTCGCATCAATTGCTTTACGCAATGTGCTTAAGTCGGAAAAACGGGTAGAGTCACGACTCTTCTTAAGAATTTCTGCCGGATTGATGGCGAGCAATACAACTGCTGCGAGCACACCGATAATAGCGATAACAACCAAAAGTTCGATAAGAGTGAAACCTTTGTTGTTTGTTTGGATAGTTGTTGTATTTGTCATATTTGTTTAGTTTCACCCCCCTTCAAATAACCGATTCTTTCGGTATTCCATTTGAAACTTTGTATATAAAAATGATATGTATTTTCTCTACCTAATTGCAAGATGCTATTTCCCTTAGAAACTGCTTGTGAGTTTGTATATTGGTAAAATAATTGATAATACGAGAAATGCTACGCCTAATCCAAGGAAGATAAGAATAAATGGTTCGAGCGCTGTTGTTAAGTTCTTAATTAAGTTTTCTGCTTCTGCTTCGAAGTATTTAGAAATTTTAATTAGTACTTCATCTAATTTACCTGTTTCTTCTCCAACTTTTACCATTTGAGAGAGAATAGGTGGGAAATTAGGATCTCGAGAAATTGGAACTGAAAGAGGAGCTCCATGTTCGACGTCTCGTGCGGCATTACGAATAGAATCGTAATACACTTTGTCACCAACAGAGTCACTCACAATATTCAAAGCTTCAATAATTGGAATCCCTGCTCCGACAAGAAGTCCAAGAGTTCGGGCAAATTCAGTCAATGAACTTTCACGGCGAATTTTTCCGAAAACGGGAATTCTATACATAAGTTGATCTACACTTTTACGTCCTGCTTCCGTCTTAATGTATTGTTTATATCCAAAGAAGGTAAGTACGCCGGCCCCAATCATGAGCCACCAGAAATTCACGAAGAAGTTGGAAGTTGCAATCAAAAATTTCGTCGGACCTGGAAGTTCTACTCCCATGTCTTTATACATACCGGTAAGACGAGGAATAACAAAGATCATCATGATAAACATAACCACGGTGATTGCAACTACTACGATAATAGGATAGATCATCGCGCCACGAGTTTTTGCTTTGAATTCACGATCTTTCTCAAGATTTTCTGCTAAACGAGCTAATATAGTGTCAAGTAAACCGGAAGCTTCTCCAGCCCGAACTAAGCTGATATATATTTTTGAAAATGTTTTGGGATGTTTTTGTAAACTATCTCCAAAAGATCCTCCACCTTCAATATCGTGTAATATTGACTCTTGAATTACAGCAAATTGTTTATTCGGGGTTTGGGCCTTTAAAATATTTAAGGCTTCTGTGAGTGGAAGACCGGCCGTAATCATCGTTGATAGTTGACGAGTGAAGTTGGTAATTTCTGTAATTGAGACTTTTTTAAAGGATCCGAATAGCTTATCAAGCGATATTCCGCTTTCGGATGATTTGATAGTTATAACAATCAGTCCGCGCTCACGTAATATTTTAGCGGCTTGATTGCGGTCTGCTGCCTCAACAATACCCACTCGCTCGGCGCCATCACGTTCTTTAGCAATGTAATTAAATTGTATCATTTTGATGATTTCCCCGAATTAAGCAATCTAGTTAATTCCTTTGCTTTGTTACTATATGTTTGAGCAACTTGTAATGAAATTGTCCCTGAACGTACTTTCCGTGCTAGTGCTGATTCCATGCTCTCCATACCTATTTCACTGTTTGTTTGAATTACGTTATCAAGTAAATGTGTTTTTCCTTCTCGAATAATAGTTTTTACAGCAGAATTGGCTAATAATATTTCATTGACAACTATTCGCTCTCCATTTAAAGAGGGAATAAGCCTCTGTGAAACAATTGCTTCTAGAGTTGAGGCTAGTTGTAATCTGATCTGGTCTTGTTGATGTTCAGGAAATACGTCCACGATACGGTCAATCGCTTGAGCAGCTGAATTCGTGTGTAAGGTAGAGAATACTAGATGACCAGTTTCAGCAATAGTAATAGCCGATTCAATAGTCTCATAATCACGCATTTCTCCTATTAGTACAACATCTGGGTCTTCGCGTAGCGCTCCACGTAGCGCAACATCCCACGAGTGTGTATCTAGATGTAGTTCACGTTGAGACACAAACGCTTTAGCCTTTGGATAGACATATTCAATAGGATCTTCAATTGTTAAGATATGGCAGGCGCGATTTTGATTGATTTCATTAACTAGAGCAGCTAATGTGGTGGATTTTCCGTGCCCGGTCGGACCAGTAACTAAGATAAACCCCTGAACTAATTCGGTAAACTTGTGCAATATTGGAGGTAATTGCAACTCATCAAGATTACGAATCTTTAAAGGAAGCATACGAAGAGCTGCAGAAATATAGCCTTTTTGATAGTAGGCATTTACTCGAAATCGAGCTACTTCACCCAGAGCAAAGGAGAAGTCTAATTCTTTGTTTGCAATTAACAATTCCTTTTGTTCTTCAGTCACTAGTGCCATGATCAGTGCTTCCACCTCATCGGGCATGAGTGGCTTTGACTGTGGTACAGGTGTTAGGATACCATGAATTCGTAATGTAGGTTCAGTGTATGCGATTAAATGTAAATCTGAGGCATTTCTTTGGATGGTAATTTGTAATAACTCTTCTATTGTCATAATCCTCCTATTCCTGAGCAACACGCAGTACTTCTTCTAGAGTAGTTAATCCCTCCATAGCTTTCAAGTACCCGTCCTGCTTCATCGTTATCATGCCATCAGCTTTTGCCATGTTCTCGATTGATGATGCCGGTTGATGTTCCAAAATGAGTTTGCCAATTTTTTCTGTAACGACCAGAGTTTCATAAATACCAATTCGGCCTTTATATCCGGTATTGCTACATTCTGCGCAACCTGCACCTTTATATAACTTTAATTCTTTGGAGGAAGTTTTTTTTGTCGGGGATTGAAGCGCAACAGGAGTCTCACTTTCTACTACATCTGCTGCGCCGCGTTCTAGAGCTGCATCATACAGCGTATCTAGAACTCCTTTTAAATCTGCTTCAACTTCGGGCGGGGGAGCAAACTCGGTTTTACAGGTTGGACAAATTCTTCGCAAAACACGTTGTGCTTCGATAGCATTAACTGATGACGCAATGAGAAATGGCTCGCCGCCCATATCAAGAAGGCGAGGTAATGCTCCAGCGGCAGAATTAGTATGGATTGTTGAAAATACCAAGTGTCCAGTTAATGCTGCTTGGATAGCTAAATTAGCTGTTTCTCCGTCACGAATTTCTCCGACCATGATTACGTTTGGATCTTGACGCAAGAATGCGCGTAATCCGGATGCAAATGTTAATCCAGCCTGCGGGTTTACCTGCACTTGATTAACTCCAGCCATTTGATATTCAACGGGATCTTCAAGTGTAACAATATTGATTTTGGGAGAATTAGTTTTTGTTAGCAGCGAGTAGAGGGTTGTAGTTTTACCTGATCCGGTTGGTCCTGTTACTAAGATAATTCCATGCGGCCGCAACGCTTGAGTTTCAAGATTTTTAAGAGTGGCTCCACGGAGTCCAAGATCGTTGAGTGAAGGAACACCACCGGTCTTTTTTAGAAGACGCATTACGATTTTTTCACCGTGTACCGTTGGTAATGTAGATACACGAAGATCAACTTCCTCAGATTCTAACTTAAAATTGAAGCGTCCATCTTGAGGTATGCGGCGTTCATCAATTTTCATATCCGACAGAATTTTGACTCGAGAAACGACTGCTTCGTGTACTTTTCTTGGTAATACTAATTTTTCTTGCAAAATGCCATCAATGCGATACCGAACTCGAGTCTTGTCTTCCAGCGGCTCTACGTGTACGTCTGAAGCACGAGCTTTAATTCCATACTCCAGAATAGTGGATACTATTTTTGCGACTGGTGCTTCGCGAATAACCTGGTCGGCTTTTTTTCGTTCTGCGTCATCTTGAACTTTTGTTGGCTGTTGAACGACGCCTGCTTCATTAAGCGCAGCATTTACATCTGAGGAAATGTTATGTGCATACTGTTCGTTGATAGCGTGTGTAATGCTATCTAATTCGGACATGAATGGTTTAATTTTTAGCCCAGTTTTTTGTTCAATAAATTGAATTACCTGTGAGTCAAGCGGATCGACCATCGCTACACTTAATTCACTGTTTTCTAATCGAAAAGGAATGAGATTATACCTGCGTGCAATTTGTTCCGGAACGTAATTTAAAATTTCTGCACCAACTGCAACTGTTGAAATGTCGATGAAAGGTATACCAATCATTTCTGCCTGCGTTTTTACTAATTGAATGGGAGATACTAAATTACTCTCAAGTAATATAGTTTCAATTGGTTTTTCGGTGTTGATCGCTTCAAGCTTTACTCGAGAGAGTTGCTCTTGATCAATTATTCCTTCTTTGTATAAAAAATCTTCAATGCCTTTAGGGGTAAGTACCTTCATAAATTTTTGTGATATAGTAACTTCTGTTACTAACTTAGAGTAGGGGAAATGGTAATACTATGTCAAGTATTGTAGGAATGACAGTTATCGTTGAAGGTGCGGATAGATATACTAGAATCAATTATATTAACGGCTTGATAAAAGAATCAAAGAAACAATATTCTTCGGTACTTGTTGATGCTCTCGAAGTAGAAAAAAACTCAGTAGGTATAGGGGAAATTAGAGATTTAATTGAAAAAAGTAACTATACTTCACTTTCGGCAAAACATCGTTTTTTTATTATACGTGATGCAAGTAAATTAACTGATCAGGCGCAAAATGCACTGTTAAAATTGTACGAAGAAGGTAGACCTGATAGCACCTATATCTTAGAGCTGGATTCCCACCAGTCTCTATTACCAACTATTTTGTCTCGAGCTGTTATATATGATGTCTCTCCTGGCGGGGAAGATACTCGGCTGGCTGCACTTATAGCCGCTCATTCGTTTCCTAAGAATGTTGACTTTAGATCTCTTAAATTGCTGGAATTATTTAAGCTGTGTGAGGAATATGGAAAAGATAGAAAGATTGCCGAGAACTTTACCGAATATTTGTCACTTTTGGTGCGAGATTCTCTGCGTTCTTCCAATACAGCACGACAAAAACAGTATTTATTATATAGTGAATTTCTCTTGCAAGCGAATGAATGGCTACGAGAGACGAATGTGAATGCCCGATTATTACTGGAAAATTGCATTTTAGGATGGTGGAATTGTAGTAATTAGCCTTTACTTTCGGTTTTTATTCGGATATAATAAGACTGTGTATTACTTATCATTGCGGTGTGCTTTACCAACTTGCACTGCTGTGCTACTATCATTGCTATGGCAAATCAAACTTATGACTCATCACAAATACAAGTTCTAGAAGGATTGGAGCCGGTACGAAAACGGCCCGGTATGTATATTGGTTCGACTGACGATCGAGGATTGCAAAACATGATCCGAGAAATTGTCGACAACTCAGTTGACGAAGCGATAGGTGGGTATGCTAAAAACATTTGGGTAGTAATCCATAAAGGTAACAAAGTTACTGTTGCAGACGATGGTCGCGGCATGCCATATGATAAGCATCCTAAAACTGGTAAATCCACACTTGAAGTTATTATGACTGTTCTACATGCAGGCGGGAAGTTTGGTGGAGGAGCATATAAAGTTTCTTCTGGGTTACATGGTGTGGGTGCATCAGTAGTGAACGCTCTTTCAGAAGAGTGTAGAGTAGAGGTTAAACGAGATAATAGTGTAGTATACATGCCATTTTCCAAAGGTGTTCCAGTTTCAGAACTTAAGAAAGCGACCAAAGCTGATGGGGATCGAAATATACTCTCTGAAGAAAACCCTCTTTTTTATTGGAAAGGGAATAGTGGAACAAAAACAACTTTCTTGGCTGATGCTAAGGTTTTTTCAACCATCGAACCTAAATGGAATGGGTTAATAAAAATTCTTAAAGATCGTGCCTTTCTTTTCTCAGGAATCTTTTTTCATGCATACGATGAAAGAACCGGCAAAGAAACACATTATTACTTTGATTCTGGTGTCATTTCACTTGTACGCTATTTAAATAAAGGGAAAGACCCGGTACATCCTACGATTTTCTATGCCCATAAAATGGTGGGTGAAATTGATGTTGAAATCGCACTTCAGTACAACGACGGATTTGGAGAAGTATTTGAAAGTTTCGTTAATGGTATTTTAACAACCGAAGGTGGTACTCATGTTACTGGCTTTAAAACAACATTAACTCGTGTAATTAACGATTATGCCCGAAAATCTGGATATATCAAAGAAAATGACGAAAACTTTACAGGTAATGATATGCTTGAAGGCCTTGCTGCGGTAATTTCTTTAAAAATGCCTTCAGACAATCTTCAATTTGAATCTCAAACAAAAGAAAAGCTTGGTAACGCAGAAGCTCAACCAGCGGTGTCTACCGTTTTAAAAGAAAGCTTAGAAGTCTATTTTGAAGAAAATCCTTCTGATGCTAAGCGAATCCTCGAAAAAATTTCGCTTGCAGCTCGTGCCCGTATGGCTGCTCGCGCTGCCAAAGATGCAGTTATCCGCAAAAGTGCTTTAGAAGGGATGACCTTGCCAGGTAAGCTTGCTGATTGTCAGGAAAAGAATGCAGCACTTTCCGAGCTTTACTTGGTTGAGGGAGATTCTGCTGGAGGTTCTGCCAAGCAGGGGAGAAATCGACGTAATCAGGCAATTTTACCTCTTAAAGGAAAGATTCTTAATAGTGAGAAAGCACGTATAGACAAAGTTCTCGAGTTTGAAGAAATTAAAGCCTTGATTATTGCTGTTGGAGCGGGAATTGGAGATTTGTTTAACCCCGATAAAGCTCGATACCACCGAATTATTATTATGACTGATGCTGATGTTGATGGAGCTCATATCGCCACGTTGCTTATGACCTTCTTCTTTAGATACATGCCAGAATTGATTAATCGTGGTTATTTGTTCCTTGCTATGCCTCCTTTATATAAAATTTCTTATGGTAGTAAAACAGCGTTTTATGCGTACGACGATGAGGAAAAAGATAAAATTGTAAAATCTAACGAAACAAGGCAGAAAGCGAAGCCATACATTCAACGCTATAAAGGTTTGGGTGAAATGAATCCTGAACAATTATGGGAAACAACTTTGAATCCTGAAAACCGTGTATTAAAGCGTGTTACGGTTGAGGATGCTGAAAAAGCTGACGCAATCTTTGCTATGCTCATGGGGGATGTTGTTGCCCCTCGAAAGCGGTTTATTACTACTCACGCAAAATTTGCAAATTTGGACTTATAACATATGGATATAAAAGATACTCAAGATAAACAGTTACAATTGGGTAAGGTTCATGACGTCTCGATTGTTGAAGAGATGCAAAAATCTTATTTGGACTACGCGATGTCTGTTATTGTTTCGCGTGCTCTCCCCGATGTGCGTGATGGGTTAAAGCCAGTACAGCGTCGTATTATTTATGCGATGTTTAACTCTGGGTATGTGCATGCCCACCGTTACGAAAAATCGGCAGCCACGGTCGGAGAAGTTTTGAAGAACTTTCATCCACACGGTGATGTGCCTGTTTATGATGCGATGGTTCGTATGGCACAGGAGTTTTCTTTACGCTATCCACTCATTGATGGTCAAGGGAACTTTGGTTCAATTGATGGAGATAGCCCCGCCGCGATGCGTTACACTGAAGCGCGCTTAATGCTTATCGCTGAGGAAATGCTTCGTGATATTGAAAAAAACACTGTCCCTTTTATGCCGAACTATTCAGGAACAACTTCTGAACCGACTGTATTGCCGTCTATTTTGCCTGCTCTTCTATTAAATGGTGCTTCTGGTATCGCTGTGGGTATGGCTACCAACATACCACCGCACAATCTGGGGGAAGTAACTGACGCGCTACTCCATATTATCGATAATTTAGCTAAAAAACGAGCAAAACCTCGCTTATCTGAATCTTCTGATAGTGTAGCTAATAAAAAAGTCGAGGTAGGCGAGATAGTTGAAGCTTTTGCTGGGAAACAAGGTGAAACCCCTGAAGATACAGTCGAAAATACCATGCTTTTTGAGTCCGATGTCACCGTTGAAGAATTGATGGAGTTTATCAAAGGTCCCGATTTTCCTACTGCGGGATTTATTTATGATAATGACGAAATCACTCGAGCCTATGTTACTGGTCAAGGTCGTGTAGTGATGCGGGCAAAAGCTGATATAGAAGAAGTTAGAGGTGGTAAGTTTGCGATTATCGTGAGTCAGCTTCCGTATCAGGTGAATAAAGCTACTTTAATTGCCCGTATTGCTGATTTGCATAAAGAGAAAAAAATTGAAGGTATTTCAGTGCTTCAAGATGAATCTGATCGAGAAGGTATCCGTGTCTATATTGAATTGAAACGAGATGCCAATCCACAGTCTGTTTTAAATAATTTATATAAACAGACAGCAATGCAGTCGACATTCAATGTTAACATGGTCGCCTTGTCGGATACAGGTGTCCCACGACTCATGAACCTTAAGATGATTCTTGAATCATTTATTCAGCATCGGTATGTAGTTGTTAGGCGAAGAACGGAATTTGAACTAGAACAGGCACGCGCTCGTGCACACATTTTAGAAGGATTACTTATTGCGGTTGATCATATTGATGAAGTAATCAAAATAATTCGCCAAAGCGCTGATGCTGATGAAGCACGAACTAAACTGATGGAACGTTTCAAACTATCTGAAATTCAAGCAACAGCTATTTTGGATATGCAGCTTCGCAAACTGGCTGCTCTTGAGCGTAAAAAGCTTGAGGATGAATATGCAGTACTTAAAGAGACTATTGAATATTTGATGGATCTCTTAGCTCATCCAACTAAAGTGCTTGGTGTTATCAAGCAGGAACTTAAGAAGCTACGAGAAAAATATGCTGATGATCGAAGAACGGTTGTATATAAGTCTCGAGTAGGTGAATTAGCAGAGGAAGACCTTGTTCCAAATGAACCTACTATAGTTACTGTTACGCAGTCAGGCTATGTAAAGCGCCAAGGACTGGATTCGTTCCGTACCCAAAGTAGAGGAGGACGTGGGGTGTCGGGTATCACCACTAAAGAAGAAGATGTGGTATCTCATTTGTTTGCATGCAAAACACACGACAATATTATGTTCTTTAGTAACAAAGGTAAAGTTTTTCAAATCCGTGTATTTGATATTCCCGAGTCTAGCAGGATTGCTAAAGGTCAGGCACTTGTAAACTTAATTAATATCGAGCAAGGTGAACAGATTACTGCAATTCTTACTGCTACTTCAGCAAAGAATGCAAAAGGTAAAATGGGTATTCATATTGGCGAAGGTGAAGCAGGTATTAGCGAAGAGCATGTGAATGGAACTGAGGAGATTGTTTCTGAAGTTGCAACCAAAGAAACTAAATTTCTGCTCATGGGTACTAAACTTGGTACAATCAAAAAAACGCCAATCAGTGAATTTGCAAGTATTCGAAAGTCTGGATTAATTGCTATTAAACTAAATGCTGGAGATGAATTACGCTTTGTAAAGCCAAGTACTGGAAGCGATAAAATTATTTTGGTGACTGGTCTTGGATCTTCAATAAATTTTAAGGAAGATGAAGTTCGTGATACTGCTCGAGACACTGCAGGTGTACGCGGTATTAAACTTAAAGAAAAAGACACCATGGTTGGCATGATCGTTTATAATGATCCAAAATTGAAGTTAGTTACTATTATGCATCGTGGACTTGGAAAGATGACGGCAATTAGTGATTGGCCACTTCAGGCCCGTGGAGGTCAAGGAGTTAAAGCGGCCAATATTACTGATAAAACAGGACGTATTGTGAGCGCTCAATTGATAAAAGCCGGTCATGATGGATTGGTTTTGACCTCACTTAAAGGCGTTGTTATAAAATTAAATCTTAAAGATGTGCCAACACTCGGACGCCAGACTCAAGGAGTTATCCTGATGCGTATCTCGACAACTGGTGGCGATGGGATTGCAGCTGCGACCGTCTTGTAAGCGCCATTTAAAGCACCTACAATAAGTAGACGATGTATGCTTATTTAAGAAGCCTTAGAAAATTCGATCAGCGTGGCTTTACGCTTGTTGAGATGCTGATCGTTCTTACCCTGGTGGCGCTTATTGTGTTAATTATGTTGCCGTTTTATAGGCGATATATTGCCGAGACCGAACTTAAAAATATAACTGTTCGAATACGTAACGTTTTGCGTGATTCACAGAATAAGGCTTTGAATGGAGTTACTTCGTCAGATGGAACAGTAGTTCATTGGGTTGTCCATGTTCATAATAATAGCCTTCATTATGAGTATGAAGTGGGAGGATGCCCGGTAACTGTTAATCCGGCAAATGCTTACTACGATGTGCGTTACCAGTTCATGAACTGTAACATCAAGGATTATAAACAGGTAGACTTTCCGCCTCGCTTTTCCGTTACCCATCAGTATTCACTGTCTTACCCTGAAGTAAATATTTTCTTTGCAAATATAAATGGTACTGTAGTAATTTATGATGCTAATGGTGATGAAATCGGGAATAACATTGATATTCAGATTACTTCAGATGATTATGATAATCTGTATACCATCTTTCATGTTAATGCTCAGGGCGGTGTTTTTGAAGAAACGGTGGTTAATTAGATACTTTATTTGTTTCCACTGTGAAAGGTGTCGTGTACATCCTTAAGATGCTGATTGGAAACATTAGTATAGACTTGTGTTGTAGTAATAGTTTTATGTCCCAACATTTCTTGTATTGAACGCAGATCAGCTCCATTAACCAGTAAATCAGTGGCAAACGAATGTCGTAACACATGTGGGGTGGTATTAATCGAAATTTTAGCTTTTTTAGCATATTTTTGAACTATGCGCTGAATAGAGCGTTGAGTTAAGCGCATTTTTTCGCCATTCATAGTAACATCAATTCCGCGCGAATACCGAATAAATAAAGGAGACCAGGTATCTAGTCTTGTTTGAAGATATCTATTTATCCAATATACTGCGTCGTCGGTAAAGAAAACAATTCGAGCACGCCCACCTTTACCAATGATAGTAATCTGTCGCTTACTTAAATCCAATTTATCTCTATCTAGCTTGATTAATTCACTCACACGAAGTCCGGTACTGAAAAGGGTTTCTAAAATTGCTTTATCTCTTTGGCCTAAGGTATCTGAAAGATCGATGCTATTTAATAATTTATAGAGCTGATCTTTATCAAGTGCTAGCACCTCTCGAGATTGAGCCTTAGGAAGGTCAATTTTCTCAGGGGTTAAGGTATGAACGTCATTCTTCATAAGATAGCGAAGAAATGACCTAATTGCGATGATGTAATAATTTTGAGTTAAGCGCTTTAAAGTCTGCCCTTTGTCATCCGTATATGAGGCTAGATAAACTCGATATTGTTTAATTAATGGTAAATCGATGTGTTGAGGGGTAGGGGGGATATTTTCGCTTTCCATCCAGTCTTTGAATCGTTCTAAATAATGTTTGTAGTTTCTGATGGTGAGTAGGGAAGAGCCCTTCTCAATTTGCAGATGACTAAGGAAATCTTCAATGTAATCGTCAAGAGACTGGTGGGGCATTACTTATTTTATAACATACTATAGGGATTCGTGGAAAGAGGATTTACACGCGATATTTAAATTGTGCGACATGACTTTAAGTGAGATAGAGAAGGAGAGATGCGGCAAAGCAGTATCTTTTAGCGTAATATTTTCCCCTTTTATGTTTCTTAATTGAGTGGTGTTTATAGTAGGTAATATCGTCGTTTTACTAGACTGAGGTTGCTGTTAAAATTTAGGCTCAATATATATATTTTTAAATACTATATATTTCAATACATTGGTATGATTTATAAGATAATGAATATTAAAGGCTAAAACGACCTTCTGTGGTGACTCCTAAGCGCTTTGATTTACAAGGTAATGCAACTAGATTACTTCTTTCTGATACCCCTTAGGGCTATGTTGGGGTACGTGCTGTGTCGTAAAAGAATTATTGTGCGACATTATACTATTTTTGATTTAAATACTCGTTTCTTTTTACTACACTACTCTTCTTTACCCTTGCCATTGAATTGAGAGAATCATAAATACAAATACAATAAATGCAGCTAAGGTATATTCTATTGCAACTTTTCGAGTCAATTTCTTTTCATTGTAGTGATGTACCAATCCGAGCAATACATAATAGATAGATACTAGAAACAAGGTTGCATATATGGTCGAGATGGCGTAGAAATTGATTATGATCCCTATTTGTGCAAATACCAGTATTACTACGCAAGTATAAAGGAGGGTCTTTAACGTGAATTTGGGGGTTAATTCAAAGGACCACAGGAATTGTAAGGTTAGTAAAGTAACGACTGTGCATATCAACAGTACATTCTCAACTATTTGTAGCCTCAAAGTGAGAACAAACCAAAAGAGGAAAACTGAGGTTACTAAGGTAATTATGTAGCAAAACACGTTTGCCATGCGTAGTAGCTGAATAGTCCTAATTCCCGATACATTGAAGATATTTTCAGTAAGATATATTGAGTAAATGCAAACTGGTACAAGCGCGTATAAAGGCCATCGGTATATTTTCCGTTCAGGGACAATAGAAATAAACAATCCTGCGCCGATGGTAAACAGTATTGGCAAGATAAACAATGTTATATATTCAATGCCAGAGAGATCTTCTTTAAGTGCAAAGATACTTATTAAATAACTCATGGCAATATAGATTGCTACAATTATTGGTCCATAATTTTTAAGCAGCTGCGGAAAGAAAAATACTGCAATTGTTATAAAAATACTGGCAATTATGAATCTTTTACGCTTTGTTAATGGAAATTTAGCTTTTGTCATACTTGCACTATTTTACCATACTTTCCTACTATTACGTTATTCTCCCCTCTTAAAAAGAGGTTATTGCAATACTGTAATATTGTGCTTGACAAGTTCTTATTTGAGTAGGTACTATTTCAGATATGATTCAATCTGCCCTTGTACAAAAAGCTATTAAAGCGGCGCTGCAATCCGAATGGGATAGCGCAATAGAATTAAATCAGCAATTGCTTGAACAAAATCCTCAGGATCTAGAGTCTCTTAATAGACTCGCTCGAGCTTACCTTGAGCTTGGAGATATTGCAAGATCTAAGAAAACATACAAAGAGGTTCTTACTTTAGATCCGTATAATGTTATCGCATTAAAAAATGTTAAAAGATTTCAGTCTATTAAAGGAAGTACCACGGAAATCTCAAACAAAATAGTTAAGTCTTTAAAAAATAATCCTAATTCTTCAGCACACATTACTTTTATTGAAGAACCTGGAAAAACTAAAGTAACTCAGTTGGTCCGACCTGCGTCCCCAGCGACTTTATTTACTCTTCATTCAGGCGAAAGAGCAGTCTTAGTTCCCAAAGCTCGTGGAATTCAGATAATGACTGAATCAAATGTTTATGTAGGACGATTGCCTGATGATCTTGCCTTTCAATTGCAATACTTTATTAAAAGCGGTAATACGTACGAAGCTTATATAAAACAGGTTCTCCAAAATGCAGTGTATGTTTTTATACGTGAGGTCACGCGGGCTGATGCGTTTGCGAACAGGCCATCCTTTGCACTTAATAATGAGAAATATATTTCCGCATCTCCCGTCGATTTAGAAACACCTGATCCCATTGAAGAAGATACTGATGGTAATGATGAAGATCAGTAAGCTATTACTTTTTGTTGGATGAGTGAATATATTCGATCATGAGATACTAGTTCGGCATTTTTGTCGGCTACTTTGCTAACAAATTGCTCCCATTTATAGGAATCAATTCCGCTTGTTAAGTAGTTTGGGGGAGTTTTTTTAAGGCCTCTCACAGTCACAAAAGCGATATTCTGAGCCTTCCCTTTTATGACGAGTTGATGAGCGAGTACGGTGCTATAAATATTTTCGGAGTCGTCAATAATGTATTCTGAAGAATACTGAATACTCCAAATGGGGTTAATAGGTGTTAGTAGATCACCAATTTCAGGAGAAATATATAGAGAAGTTGGTAAATGAAGTAGAAACTCCATCTGCTCTCCTAAAAATACTATTTCTAGGGTTATTTGTGTTTTATCCTTGTGCAGTTGTGGCAGTACTTGTATCAGTATTTCAGGTAGTTTTTCTGCCTTTGTAATCAAATAATTTATATATATTGAGTTATTCTGTTTTTTATGAGTGGCATGTTTTTCATCGATGAGTGTTTTCATCGATCTCAGCGATATGACAGAAGCAGATATGGTGACTAAAACTGCAATCCACATTCCCTTATTATACTATAGGCTTTTAAGGAGAGCAAGAAATTTCTATTCATTTGAACCAGTAATAAAGGTGGCGTAATCTTTTCCAAGTGAAACGATAATATCTGATTTTGTGCCAGGGCTATTTTCGGTTTCTATTTTAGCGCTAGGAAGAGATTTTATTATTTTTTGTAACGTTATAGATTGTAACCACTTTTTATCGCTAACTATAACTTTTGTAGTGTTACTTTGAATTTCACTATTATGTAGATCGATTACCATCCCGCCCATATTGGTTAAGATTCGAGCAACTCCTCGAGCTAGTCCTTGTGTTGTGGTAGCATTCTCTATGGAAATATTAGCCTTCTCATCAATAACATCTTTATTCTCAAAAGCTTTTTTAATATAAGTATCTAATTTATTTTGATCGGTTTCAATGCTTTGGGTTTTATCTACGTTTGTCTTGACAATTCCAATATCATTATCGAGAATTGAAATAGAAGTTTTGTTTGGTTCTGGTATTTTCTGAATAGTTCTTGCCAATTTAAGCATCTCTAAGCGCGTTGTATTCCCGCTTAAATGCTGTTCAGACCAGTTTGAATCAAATGCCAAATGAAACAGTATCATGGGGTTCGCGAGCCATTCGTATACAGGCGTATCATTCTCTGTATTAAGGCGTATGTAGATATTTTTTGTGCTAACCCCAAAATAATCAGTCAATGTTTGTTTTATCAGTGCTAGCGGGTTTGCTGGCTTTTCTAGTTGTGCGATCTTATACAAAGACTTTAATTTAAAATCTTTCAAACCATACGGAAGATGAATGTTTGTGCTTTCAGGTAGGGAAAGTTCTTTTACCGTGGTATCATCTTCATCAATTGCGGTTAATCGAGCACTGCGGATATAGTGTTCATAATCTACGGTTATTGTAAAAAAAGCAAATTGGGTATCTTCTGTTTGGATATCAATATGTTCTTCGGCTGCAAAAGTGGAGATAGGCTTGTAGATGTCTCGCATCGACCAAACACCATAAACTACTATACCAGCTGTTGTAATTAATCCCATAGTTATTAGAAAAGTTGTTACCCTTCTCTTGACGTGTTTTAAGCTTTTTATTTTTTTCGATTTACGTTTCTTAACCATAATTCTTTTTGGGATGAGTAGTATTTGTATACTCAACGATAGAGCTCTTGATAATCTCTGTCAAATAAATTCGTATATTATTTGGGTATATGCGTAGTATACTCACTTTATATACAAGGAGGGTGTGCGTATGTTGCGTTATGACTATAGTTTTATGATGGATGATGTTGTTGGAGAGCATGGCACTACGGAATCATCGCTGCAAAAATTAAACGAGTCGTTGCTTTCAATGAGAAAAAGTTTCTTTATAGATTCTTCACCTAGACTTGGGTTTATGGAGTTGCCTTACGATACGACTAATGCCGACACTGTTATCAAGAAAGCCTCAGAGTATCAGTCGCAATTTGAGACATTAATTGTTCTTGGAATTGGTGGTTCAGATTTAGGCGCCCGAGCAGTAATTGCTGCATTACGCCATCCCTACTCTAATTTTATACATAGGGATAAAGGAATGCAGGTGTTTTTTTTAGGTGGCAACACTGATCCTGCTGAGATGCAATCGGTTATCGATATTATTGACTGGTCTAAAACTGCGATTAATGTGATATCTAAATCGGGTGATACTGTTGAGACAATGTCGACGTTTATTTATCTGCGAGGGTTGTTGATTGACCATGTCGGGTATGAAAATCATGCTGTGCATATCATTTCAACTACCGATGCCCACAAAGGTACATTACGAACAATAGTTGAAAGAGAGGGATATGATAGTCTTGTTGTTCCTGATTCTGTAGGAGGACGGTTTTCAGTGTTAACGAGTGTTGGTCTCTTTCCCATTGCATGCGCTGGGATACCAATTTATTCACTTCTTGAAGGTGCAAAAGATTTAGTTGAGCATGTATTACATGCAGATCAATCCCTTATAGGTCCGGAACTGTTTGCAGCCTTTCATTATCTAGGCTTTACACAAAAAAAGCAGAATATTCATGTTCTTGTTCCGTACGCTGCTTTTCTTAAAGAAACAGGTTTTTGGTTTCGCCAATTATGGGCCGAAAGTTTGGGAAAGCGTGAAGACCTTGACGGAGTTGAAGTATATACTGGACCTACTCCCGTTGCTGCACTCGGAGCGACAGATCAGCATTCTCAGTTTCAACTGTATTATCATGGGCCATTTGACAAAATATTTACGTTTATCCAAGTTGAACATTTTGCTGCAGACATGCAGGTACCTGCAGCATATGGGGATATTGAAGGTATCTCCTATATGCAGGGACTTTCGTTTGAGCAAATTATTACGACTGAATTAAAAGGTTCTTCTCTTGCACTTGCGCAACGAGGTCGCCCCAATGGTCGACTTATCCTTCCCGAACTTACACCCTATTACTTAGGTCAGCTTTTTCAATTTTTCGAAGTTGCTACTGCATACATGGGTGGATTACTCCATATTAATGTATATGATCAGCCTGCTGTTGAATTGGGTAAACACAATGTGTATGCATTACTGCACAGAAAGGGTTTTGAGAAAAGGGAAACTGAATTAGAGAAATTGATGGAAAAATATGAGAATAGGATTGTGTAATTCTAGCTTAATAATGGCAAAAATAGCTTATTTTTCGCCTATAATATTATTAGACAAATTGTTATGGAGTCTACTAAGATAGAACTATGTCAACCCTGCCTGACTTACTTGACGTAAGCTTACTATCAGAAAGAATTAGAAATGCACGTAAACTTGCTAACCTTTCTCAAATTGATTTGGCTACTATGGTTGGTGTTTCAGATAAAGCGATCAGTTCTTATGAGGTAGGACGAGCTATTCCTCCACTGGATGTACTGAAAAAAATCAGTGCGGTCACGAGTAAGCCAATCGCTTTTTTCTTTAATGAAGATACTAATAACACGGCAGTACTGGAAAAGGTCGATAAAATGATTGAAGAGCTAAATGATATTCGTAAGATATTTGGATAATCTGAATGGTTGTGATTTTATGAAAACTGTGCTTGCTATTGATGATGATGAAGCAATTCTTGATTTATTATCAAATGTCTTGGAAATTGAGGACGCAACTGTTTTTACTGCTTCAAATGCTAAAAATGCCTTAAAACTAGCTAAGAAATATAAACCTTCTGTGATTCTCCTTGATCTTATGATGCCAGAGTATGATGGTTTTGAGTTTTTTACTATACTTAAGCAAATGCCCGAACTCACTAATACTCGCTATATTATGTTCACCGCTCAGGATACTAAAATGAATTTGTGGGAAAGTATCGATTTAAGCTTTGATGATTTCATTTCCAAACCATTTGACCTGTCGGAACTGGAGATTCGTATTCGTCATCAACTAAATAATACCGAGGGTGCTCGCGTTCGTCGCTAAGTCATGAAACAATTTTTCAACTCAGGATTAAAAATATATATTCCTGAAACAATTTTCGAAAAAAGTCGCGGTATATTATGGCATGAGTCTTTGCTTGATTCTGGTTGTATGCTTTTCCCAAAATGTAACTGGGTGCATAGTTTTTTTCTTCAAAATCCAATTAGATTGTATTTTTTAGATGAATCATTTTCTGTCGTAAATTCTCTCGCAAAGTTTCCTCCTAATAGATTTTCTCCATGGATATTTGGCGCTTGTTATACGCTGGAAACCTCTTTGGATTTTGATGAAAATTGTTTGCAAGAACTACTTCATTATTTTCAGCAAACTCTCAGCACTTGACCGTATTATTTGTTTACTATACTATTGCTTTACGTAATTTTTTTGCATTAAAAAATCTAATATAAATAGAATATGATTAACGTACACAACTTACACAAATCGTATGCAGGCGTAGAAACACTGCATGGTATTTCCTTTACCATTAATAAAGGAGAGATAGTTGGTTTTCTTGGCCCTAACGGCGCCGGTAAAACAACTACAATGCGTATTCTCACCGGATATATCCCGCCATCAAACGGAACGGTTAAAATTGCTGGATACGATGTAATGGATGATTCGTTACATGCTCGTCGTCATATTGGCTATCTCCCTGAGTTGGTTCCACTTTATACTGATTTAACAGTACGAGAATATTTAGGTTTTTTTGCAAAGATAATGAGAATCCCTAAGGCTTCGGTAAAACGAGAGATGTCTGATGTGATGGAGAAAACTGGATTAACTTCAGTATCAGGCAAATTAATAGGTTCTTTATCTCGTGGATATCGTCAGCGTGTTGGATTGGCACAAGCGTTAATAGGAAGACCGGAGGTTCTAATTTTGGATGAACCTACAGTAGGCCTTGATCCGGTTCAAATCATTGAAATTCGCGAATTAATTAAAACACTTGCTAAAAATCAGACTGTTATTCTCAGTACTCATATTCTGCCTGAAGTAAGTCAAATTTGTGATCGAGTCCTTATTATTAATAAAGGAAGTATTGTTGCTGATAGTAATGTTCACGACTTAACTAGTGGTGATAAAACTCGTAGTGTTGTTAAGCTTACAGTCGGTGGAAATGGCCAAAAAGCACTATCTCTTATTCAGGGATTTGCCGGGGTTAACTCCTCTGAACTTAAGTCAAATGATAATGAAAGCATTATCACTGTTGAATCAAAAAGTGATATCCGTCAATCGTTGTTGAAGTCGCTTATCTCTCAGGATATTCCTGTGCTTGAGTTTAGCGGAGAAAAAGTAGATCTTGAAAGTGTCTTCCTGAAGCTTGTAACTGAAGAGAAAGGTACCAAATAACTATGTTTAATAATATTTCAGCTATCTACCAAAAGGAGCTGCGTTCTTATTTTAGCTCACCAATTGCATATATTGTTATTGCAATGTTTTTATTCTTGGCGGGATTTTTCTACTATTCTGCAGTAGTGCAATATAAAATGGCGACACTCGATGCCCCTTTTTCTAATGTTGTTATTATTTTGATTTTTCTTATGCCGCTTTTAAGTATGAAGCTTTTGTCGGAAGAGAAGAAAAGTGGAACTTTAGAATTGCTTCTGACAAGACCCATTCGCGAGATTGACATAGTACTCGGTAAATATTTTGCTGCAGCTACGGTTTATTTAGTTATGTTAATCCCCACTGCTATTTATGGAGTGGTTCTCTATACAATTGCAAAGCCAGACTTATATCCAATGCTTACACAATACGCAGCGGTATTTCTAGTTGGCTTATCCTTTCTTGCGTTAGGTCTGTTTGCTTCTTCACTTACAGAAAATCAGATTGTTGCAGCGGTTGTCGCATTTACCTTTATTCTTGTGTTGTGGTTACTTAACTGGTTAACCGGTTCTCTTGGTGAAGATAATGTTATCAGTTATTTTGCAATCTCGAGCCATTTTAGCGACCTTATTAGTGGCGTTATTGATGCCCGGGATGTTGTATTTTATGTATCGTTTATTTTCTTCTTTATATTCGTTTCTGCAAAAGTTATTGATTCTAAGCGATGGGCGTAAAGGAATTATTTTATATGGACACTAAAAAAATCTTAAACTCGATAAAATCTTTTGGTAAAAAAAGCGGTGTTGACGCGATGCGTGTCGCTACTTCGCGACAGATGCGATTTGGAAGTAACTCTTTAATTGCGATTGTTGCTTTCGCTGGTATTCTTGTTGTTGCTAATTTAGTGGTACGCAATATGGGGTGGCGACTTGATACTACCAAGAATAAACTGCACTCGCTTGCTCCTGAAACAGTTAAAGTTATTAAGTCAATTAAAAAGCCGGTTAAAGTGTATGTCTTTAGCCCAGCAAATCAACAGCAAGAGGCGCGGGATTTGCTAAAAGAATATACGTCGAAGAATTCTAATATAAAAGTAGAATACGTTGATCCTTATTCAAATCGATCACTTGCTGAGCAGTATAAGATTTCTCGTTTAGGCACCACGCTTTTTACTATGGATGGTCGCTCTGAGCAAACTACTAATACCACTGAATCGGACTATACAACCGCATTGCTTAAGATCCAAAATCCAAAAAAAACTACTGTTGCGTTTTGGGCTTCGAATGGAGAAAAAAATATTGATGATGTTGGTGATACAGGGTACAGTGAGCTTAAATCCACCTTAGAAAAACTGAATTACCAGATTGTTAAGCAGGATTCTGCTAAAGATCCAACAATAGCTTCTAGTGCAGCAGCAGTAGTTATTGCCGGCCCACAGACACCATATACTTACAAGCAGTTAGATGTTTTAAAGAATTATCTTGCGAGCGGAGGAAAATTACTGATAATGCTTGATGCTACGCGAAATAATGTTAAAACTGGATTGGAGGATCTACTTGCTTCATACGGTATTGAAGCTAAAGCTGGTATTGTGATTGAACAAGATCCAAGTCTTTACTATCGTAGTCCACTTAACCCCGGTGTAAAAACCTTTGAGCCGCACCAAATAACTGAAGGGTTGTTACCTGCTATTCTTGCGGGTGTGGAAGAGGTTAAGCCAGCTGGTAAAACTCCTGATAATGCTACGGTAACAAGCCTCATGAAAAGTTCTGCTGCCTCATGGTTTGAAGTTTCACCCTTACAACTTGATCAACAACCATCAAAGAATCTAGCAGCCGGCGATGAAAATGGTCCTATTAGTATGGGTGTTGCAATGAAGTTCACTTCACCTAAAGATAACAAGGATGCTAAATACAAGACCCGTATTGTAGTACTCGGTGATTCAGATTTAGCGGCGAATGTGATTGTTGCATACGATCCTAACAAGGAATTAGTTAATCCTGCCAACCTAGACTTAGTTGTTAACTCGATTAACTGGTTAACTTCACAGGAAGGTTTATATAATATAGTACCTAAGGATCGCACTCCACCTACTATTACCTTAAGTGATTCTCAACAACGCCAAATATTATATCTTGTGTTGGTGGGGATGCCTGTCTTGGCTTTAGTAATAGGTTTAGTAATTTGGAGATTACGTCGACAAAATAGATTGAAAAAATAAGAGGATATATGGGTAGATTTCGTTCAACCGCAGTATTAGTATTACTTTTTGTAGCACTTTTTAGCTACTTCTGGATTTACCAGAAAGATAAAAAAGCTCCTGAACCAACTCCTGATCCTGCTTCAGCTCCGTTAGAGTCGGTTGCTTTGGCAACTTTTAAAGCTGATGATTTAGCTGAAATCTCCTGGAAATCTGCTTCTTATTCGGCAACAATTCAGAATTCGAGTGGCTGGAAGCTTACACAGCCTTCCCTGCCTTCAGATCCTATTAAAGTTAAATCATATGTAGATAGTGTTGTCTCTCTTTCGGGCTCACGTAAGTATGATTCTAAGGATTTATCTGCTTCAGAGACTGGGCTAGATAAGCCTTCCCTAACGGTGATTTTACAGAAAAAAGATAATTCATCGGAGACTATTAAGGTTGGTAACAAAACTGTCGATGGAGATTACTATTATGCTACCCGCGATGGCTTTGACGCTATAACTCTACTTGGAACGTATGTGATTGATGATATTAATAAAGATCCTAATACATTGAAGCCTGACCCTGCGTCTGCCTCCCCTGTTTCGTCGACAAGCGGATTTACGCCTGCAGGTTCAACTTCGCCGCAGTTTTAGTGTTGGGACGAAGGTGTTTTTCTTAGAGTGTAGTTTACTTTCTCACTTACTTGTGATATGATTTATTAGTTTTGAAAGGGTTTTTCGTATGCAAGCTATACATCCTACTTATTATACCGACGCTAAAGTGATTTGTTCCTGTGGAAGTACTTTTAATACAGGCTCGACTAAACAGGAAATCCGTGTTGAAATCTGTTCGTCTTGTCACCCAGTTTATACTGGTGTTAAGCGTTTAATTGATACTCTTGGACGTGTTGATAAGTTCAACATGGCTAAAAATGCTGCTGCAGCTGCCGCCGCTAAAGGTGTTTCAAAGAAAAAAGCTAAGATCGATGAGAAAGCAGACAAATCTAATGCACCTCGTACAATAAAAGAGATGCTCGAAATGATGCCTGAAGCAAATTCATAGTTTATGGATTCCAAACTTGAATCGATTCTTGCCCGATATGAAGAGCTGACTGCTTCCTATGCTACTGAAGAGGTTACCAATAATCCCGATCGCCTGGCCGAAGTTGGTCGTGAAATCAGTGAAATAACTGATACGGTTACGACCGCTAATGAGATAAAAAAGCTTGAAGAGCTGATTGCTTCTAACGACGAAATGTTAGCGGATAAGGCTCTAGACCCCGAATTGGCCGAGATTGCTACGACCGAGAATACTGAGATGAAAGGGCGGCTTGTTGCCCTTCAGACCCAATTAGAGGAGCTCCTGTACCCTTCCCCAGATGCAGCACTTGATAAAAAGAACATTACCCTTGAAATCCGTGCTGCTGCCGGTGGTGATGAATCAGGGCTATTTGCCTCTGAAATCTATCGTATGTATTGCCGCTTCGCTGAACTGCGAGGATGGGAAGTTGTCGAGATGGATAGAAACGAAGGTGGTATCGGCAATATTAAAATGGTTGTCGCTAAAATTAATGGTAAGGATGTGTATGGTGACTTAAAATGGGAATCGGGTGTGCACCGCGTGCAGCGTGTTCCAAAGACCGAATCCTCGGGAAGAATTCATACCTCTACAGTAACTGTGGCCGTTATGCCAGAAATTGAAGAGAAAGAATTTCACCTTAACCCTGCTGATATTGAATTCGAAACATTTCGTGCGGGAGGTCATGGTGGTCAAAATGTTAACAAAGTTGAGACTGCAGTTCGCTTAACCCATAAACCAAGCGGTATTGTGGTTGTTTGTCGTACCGAGCGTTACCAGGGAAGAAACCGGGAAATTGCTGAGAATTTGCTCCGATCGCGTTTATGGGAAATGGAACGTGAGAAAGCAGTTTCAGCAATTGAGTCGGATCGTAAAGCCCAGGTTGGAACCGGCGACCGCTCAGAAAAGATTCGCACATATAATTTTCCTCAGTCTCGGGTTACGGATCATCGCATTAATAAATCTTGGTTTAATATTGATCAAATTATGGACGGTATGCTTGCTGATTTAATCACTGATGTGAAGGCGGGAATGATAGAACTTTCACATCAGGAGTAAGCTTGTGTCTCTTACTGTCCTGCTTCTCCAATTGTTACCTGAGCTGTCTGTGTCTTATCATCCCGTACATACTTAAGTTCGACTGTCTGTCCAACTTTTAGTGTCTGAATTACATCGGTAAGTGGATTGGATTCATTCAGTTTTTTCCCTGCAAGGTCAGTGATGATATCATCAGCTTTGATGCCTGCTTTATCGGCAGGGCCTCCATTAACTACTTCAGCAACATAGGCGCCTTCAGGCATTTCATTTAACAATGCCATGCGCTTAGTGATCATTTGATAGCGAACTCCGATGTAGGGGCTAGATATTTTTCCTGTAGAAAAGAACTCGTTAATCATTGATTTTGCTGAGTTAATTGGAATGGCGAAACCAATGTTTTGTGCTCCCCCGCTTGCTGCTACTGCAGTATTGATTCCAATTACCTGGCCACCGATGTTTAATAATGGTCCGCCAGAGTTACCTGGATTAATGGCGGCATCGGTTTGAATGACATTTCCCAGTTTTTCAGAAGAACTACCGATGGAATCGGATGCTTCGATTTGGCGATCAAGTCCCGATACAACACCGACTGTAACCGTATTTTTAAACTCACCTAATGCATTTCCCATCGCGATAACGGTCTGCCCCACATCAAGCTGGGATGAATCGCCAAGCTCCATTGGGCGCAAGCCGGTGGCGTCAATTTTAATGATGGCGAGGTCTTTTAAAGGATCTTTATTAATTTTTTGAACATCATATTTCTTATTATCGTTAGTTATAACGACATATCGACCTTCGGAATCTACAACATGCTTGTTAGTTAAAATTATCCCATCCTGCGCTACGATAAAACCGGTACCGATTCCCGATTCTGTATTCGAATTTGGCTGGGTAGGTTGTAAATCCTGACCAAAAATATTAAAGGGTGAGTTTCCGAAAGGGTTACGACTCGCGGCGGTTCTTTTTATTGCGATGGAAACAACGGAAGGTCCATCTTTTTTCACCACATCAATTACATCTGATTTCTCTTTAACTATCGTTCTTGTTTGAGTAGTAAAATTTTTTGTTGAAGCTGTTGGAAATGACATGTTACCAAGTTTTAATTTGGATGTGCGGACCGAAGCAAATAATCCCAACCCTAGGGTAATTCCAAGGATAAGTAACACAATGGTACGTATTGAGTCACGCATTATAATCTCCAATCTTCTTATTTTTTTACTATTTCTATGGTGATTTTTTCATGGAACTGTCCAATTTTTATTTCTATTTTATGCGTACCGGCAGCTTTGATCGGCTCTTTTAGTAATATGTTTTCTTTTTTTAAACCAACTGCTTCGGCTATTTCTTTAGCGGTAATTGATCCGAACAGCTTGCCGTTCTCACCAAACTTATCTATTTTGATAGTAAAAGATTTTCCTGAGAAAGTGCTGATCTTTTCTTGGTCTTCCTTGATTTGCTGGCGACGCGCATCCTCGTTTAATTGCAACTCTGCTTCGCGTCTTTTTAAATCCGCAGGAGTTGCAATAACTGCAAGCTTATTCGGTAAAAGATAATTTCGGACATATCCTTCGCTAACATCTTTTACCACATTGTCTTTGAGAAATATTACCTTCATTGTTTGACTACTTCGATTGCCTTGATTAACTGTGGATCGCGTTTATTCAAAACATCCTCTTCTGTCAATTTTACCTCATAGTCTGGTTTTAGTCCAATTTTGTGTATCCATTTACCTGAAGGTAATAGCCATTTAGCTGTGGTAATGTGTAGTCCGGCTCCTCCAGAGAGGTTTTCTACTTCTTGCACGGTACCTTTGCCAAAGGAGTTTTCCCCTACTAATTTAGCTATCCCACGATCCTGCAGGGCACCACCAACAATTTCTGAAGCCGACGCTGAGCCTTTGTTGATTAGCACTACAGTCTTAATCCCACCTAATCGAGGTGAGTGATCTGCTTGCTCTTTTGACCTCTCACCTTTATAGTTTTCTGACCCCACGACTGTCCCGGTCATGAAGTCTGAATTAATAAATTTTGCTGTATCCAAGTAACCTCCTGGATTATTTCGTACATCTAAGACTAGTTTTTTGACATTTCCTTTTACTATTTGGTTGACTGCGTCATTCCATTCAGATTTGGTTTGATCACCAAACCGATTAATTGTTACATGCGCAATGGTATTGTTTTCGAGAAGCTCGATTTCTACACTTTTTATGATAATCGAATCTCGAATGATTTCTACATCCTTAAGATCTTTATCATTCTCGTGCTGAATTTTAAGTTTAACTTTTGTGCCTTTGGGACCTTTAATCTGATCTACTGCTTCCGGAAGAGAAATTCCTACTGTATCTTTGTCATTAATCATCCAGATATTGTCTCCGGCGCGTAATCCGGCACGTTCTCCCGGTGTATCCTTAAGTGGAGAGATTACTACAAGCTGCTTATCTTTATTAAATCCCAATTGAACGCCAATACCTTCAAATGTACCACCAAGTTCCTCATTCACGTCATTATTTTGCTTGGCATTTAAATATACTGAATAGGGATCATCAAGGGCTGTTACTAGTCCTGCAGTAGCGCCCTCGATTAATTTCTGGCTATCGATTTTATCTTTTTCGACATATTTACTTCGAACGATGTTATATACTTCCCAGAAGCGGGACATATTGGGAGATTTATTGGTATCGTTAGAAACAAATGGTATAGTAGGCAATGAAGATCCATATATGGAATTACTATTGGTCCCAAGTTTCCAACCAATTAACAATGAAATGATACTGGTGGCACCAAGCGAGATAATCCATTTTTGATACGGTGATAAAGACATAAAAGCTATTGTAGCGGGTGGCTTTGAAGTTGTCCAGTGATCATTCTACGATTTCAATATTATTTTGAGGAATTATGTATTCATTATTATTAAAACTTATTTTGATTGCGGCTGCTTTAATACCAGAACGAAATTTATATTGAGGGAGTAACTCTGTCACAAGTCCAACTTCACCTAAGGATTGGTCAAATACTATGCGGACTTTTGTATTGATTGTCAGTGAGCGATCCTCGTCGGGTGGGTTTTGTTTCGCGTCAGTTTTATCAAGTGGAATAATAATATTGTTGTCATGGCCACTGATAAAACAATAATAATTTTCGTATTTTAGCAGTTCGTTATATAGATCTGTGTTGATGGGAATAGTTCCGAATCCTTCGAGTGCAACAATTGTAATGCCTATATCACTTTGAGTGCCGATTGCGGTTAAATCTTGATACTCTACTCCTCCTGTAACAAAGCCCATAACACCTAAATTTATTGCCCGTGCTAGTGCTGCTTTAGGAAGCATACTTCCTCCGCACAGAATTTTCCCTGCATGCTCTTCTTTAATCATATGTTCTTTAATTACCTCGTGTTTTGAAGCTATGACTTTAATACTTCCTTCCCGATCAAAGCCTCGACCCAACTTACCCTGAATTTGAACTACCTGTGTTTCAATATCTATCGAGGTGTTGTCGATAATGTTTATTACTTTGCCCCATACTCCGGCGGGAATGCTTTCGGCACGCTTTGTGATTTTGAACATTACCTGTCCGTTTTTGGTGTTGATGTTATCAATTATTCCATCAATAGAAGCATAAACACGGTCAGATTCTTTTTTAAACAGTTGCTTTCTTTCGGCAAGAATCTCGCCTTTATAAATGCGTTCTCCGATTCGACGGATAATGTAATTAGCTGCTTTGGCTGGAGCTACTCCTAGTTGTAAGGCGGTATTCACAATATGAAAGCCTGCCGCTTGATTATATTCGCCAAGCAAATCGGCCGGAGTAACAAGCTCTCCGTTTTCAACGAATATTTTACCTTTACCAGGCAATTTTCTGGTGATAATTTTTTTTGGTACTTTTTGAATTCTTAGAAACGGTTTCATCTTTATCCTTCGTTATAAATTAAGTCAAAGCTTTCGAGCCAGGTTGCCGATAATTTTTTAGAGACTTCGGTTGATGAGCGAACCAGCACGTCATTCTCTCGTGTATCAATGATCAACCCGATTTTACTGCGCGGAATTGTGAATGGTTTATGTTGAATAATAGAGGTGTTTCCGGTAGTTAGTGCTAGGGTTAGGCGTAAGTGATTTTCGGAAGGGGTTGGAATTTTTATAATCTCTTGAGAGGAAAGGTGAATTACCTGCTTCTCTGTTAGTTCAAAGTCTACTGCGCATATTCCCCGGACAGATCCGTTTTTTGGGTGTATCTGCAATACTGTTGACAGTAATTCACTGTCACTAGATTTTTTTATGTTACAGATGTCGGGCAAAATTATGCTATCGATGCATATACTGACGCTTTCTTCGTCGCTTGCTGCAATGTTGGTGATTTCCGGAGGTATTATGCACACTTCTTTACTTTCAGCTTTTTTCTGTTTGATTAATATTTCTTTTATGATTGCTTGTAAAATAATTTTGCTTCGCTGTGTTGTGGGAATTCCGTTGGGAGTGAGTGAATAATTGCCGATGTAGTTGCTGATTTCAGATAAGCTGATGGCAAAGGGTATGCGTTTTTGTATCGCGATTGGCGAAATTGCCGCAATTTCTTGAGGAGTCCACATATAAGTACAGGTTAAAGGGTTTTTAACTTAGCGTCAAGGTTATTCGGTTCTGTATGTGATTGAGAGTTCGCTGCTCAGAAATTTGAAGTTTAAGGCTATTTTCCTTTGTGTTCTTCTGCTCTCGTTATCGTACTTCTTTAGCGTTTCTCCAGGACGGATGCAAATTTCTTGCGCTACGAATCTCTCAATCACTATAAAAAAAGCTCCGATCTCTCGAAGCTTTAATTGTTTTATATTCTTGTGAATTATCCCCGTGCAACGAATGGGAGAAGTGCAAGGTGGCGTGCGCGTTTAACTGCGATTGCTACCTGTCTTTGGTATTTGCTGGAAGTGCCGGTTCGTGCTTTGGGCAAGATCTTTCCGCGATCAGAAACAAGTTTTCTTAATCGGTTGATATCTTTGTAATCGGGAGTAACGCCTTCATCAGTGAATTGGCATGTTCTCTTTTTGAAATAGGTTTTTCTTTGCATTGCCATATGATTTCTCCTTAAATGTGACTTTAAAATGGTATGTCGTCAATATTAATTTTTTCATCCATTGGTTCGCGTCCTGGTTTTATTGCTGTTACAGCGTCTCCGACTGGTGGTGTAACATCATCTTGCACATCGTCCATGCGAGCTATGCCACTGGCTTCAGGTTTTTTGCTGTCGAGTAGGATCATGTCCTCTATAACAATTTCGGTTGTGCTTCTTTGCTGTCCATCCGCTGTTTCCCATGAACGGGTTTGCAGACGACCTTCGATATAGACTTTACGTCCTTTGGTTAAAAGCTGAGAGCAAAGTTCTGCAAGTTTACCCCATGCAACGAGTTTGTGGTATTCAGTTTCTTCACGGCGTTCCTGTCCTTCTGAAGGAACCCAGGAACGGTTGGTGGCGAGGCCGAAGGTACAAACTGCATTTCCCTGTTGAATGTACTTGAGTTCGGGATCTCGAGTTAAGTTACCTATTAGTTGTACTTTGTTTAATGATCGTGAAGCCATGCCGTCCTCCTCTTACTTATTAGCCTTAATGAGTAAATATCTAATGATATCGTCGTTGATTTTGACTCGGTAGTCAATATCTTTTATTGCTTCTTTTTTGGAATTGAATGTAAATAATACGTAGACACCTTCGGTGTATTTTTTGATAGGATAGGCCAATTCTCGACGTCCCCACATGTCGCGGGAAAGAATGGTGCCACCTGGTGTGGTGATGAGCTCTTCTACTTTAGTCAGGACCTTATCGCGCTCTTCTTCGGTAAGTTCCGGCCGTACGATGACGGTAAGTTCATATTTATCCATTACATTATAATCCTTTCAGCCTGAACCTAGGATAATGGGACCTCAGGTCTTGCTAATTGGTGAGACCTTCGGGGTTAAGACTTTGGAGAATATATCATTTTTGAGGGAAAAAGGCAAGATTATGCTACTATTCTTTTTTATATGGATTTGTGATGGATGCAATGGCAATTGAAATTAGAATTGTGCCTGGATTAATTATAAGAAATCCAAGGACCCAAATACGTATCATGAATGGAAGTAGGCACAAATATGTTCCCATGATAAGACAATAATAAAGCGTTGCTTTTTTGAGGATTTTTGGTTCCTCTTTTTCCAAAGTGGTGAATGTTTTGCCTATAACATTAAGATTACTTATGGTTCCAATAATAAGCAGGGCATAATACCCGTAGAATAGTGCTGCAATAATGCCCCATCCATCTACGAACCCTTCAATAAGTAAAACAAATACGGTTACAATTACGGCTAATGTTAGTGGATAGAAAAAGCTCCATTTTGCCACTATTCCTAAAATTTGGCTGTCCCAATTCTTGTTGTGTGTACTTTTCATAGGGTACCTAGCTATTAACTTTAAATTCGATAACATCTCCATCTTGGACGATATATTCTTTACCTTCGATGCGGAGCCATCCGTTTTCGCGGGCTTTTGTATAGCTTCCGGCTTCAACCAATTTTTGCCAGTTAATTGTTTCGGCTTTGATAAATCCTTTTTCAAAATCGGTATGAATAACTGCAGCGGCTTTAGGAGCTTTAGTGCTCTTTTTAATTGTCCAGGCTCTAACTTCCTTGGGCCCAGCAGTTAGAAAGCTTTGAAGACCAAGAATATCATATGCTTTTTTTGCCAATCGGTGCAGTCCTGATTGTTTAAGACCTAGTGATTCGAGATATTCTTTTGATTCAGTTTCATCTAGATTTGCGAGCTCCGATTCGATCTTGGCAGAGATGATTAGTTCATTTTCTTTGTCAGATACCCGTGCTGCTTCTGATTCGTCGACATTATAGACATAGATCATTGGTTTTGTGGTAATGAGCGGGAGATTGCCTATGGCGGAGCGTTCTTCATCGGCAAGTTTAGTCTCCGAGGCAAGTTTCCCTTCGTCCAGAGATACTTTAATTCGTTTCAGAGCATCAATACGCATTTGGGTGGTGGCTTTATCCATGGTTACCCGTTTAAGATCAGTAATTGCATTGTCGATGAGCTTATTCATTGTTTCCATATCGGCTAAAATAAGCTCAGTGTTGATTGTTTCGATGTCGGATTTAGGGTTCTCTCCTGTTTGCACTACATCAGCGTCGGAGAATTCTCGTACTACTTGGGCGATGGCGTCAACCTCACGAATATGGCTGAGAAATTTATTGCCCAGGCCTTGTCCTTCGGACGCACCTTTAACGATACCCGCAATATCGATGAATTTGATTGTAGCTGGAACAATCTTGAAGCCCTTGTCCAATCCTTCTGACTTCTCAATTACTTCTTTAAGTTCTTCTAACCGAGAATCTGGAACATCAACGATACCGGTATTTGGTTCGATTGTTGCGAAGGGATAATTTGCTGCCAAGGCTACCTGTTTTTTAAGCAGGGCGTTAAATAATGTTGATTTACCTACATTTGGTAGGCCGACAATGCCGATTTCCATAAATATCTCCCATGTTTTCGGTAGTGAGTGGGATATGTCCTTGAACGTCTACCGAACCATCTCCTTTGATTGTAACTTTCTCAATAACGTCTCGAATAACCTTTATTTTCTCTATAGTATCGAGTGATTGTAATACTCTTTGTGCTTCTGCGCAAATGTCATCGAGGTCAATTCTTTGTGGCACGGCTATTTCGTGCGTATTTTCGATACTATCTAATTGAGTCTGGAATAATTCCTGCTTCTTTTTTGATTTTTTGGTTAGTTCTTTGAATTGTTCAAAATCTAGAGCTTGTTCACCGTAAGCTCGTGCATATCGCAGTTCTTCATCTTTTGCTTTAGTTATGAGTGTAAGTATCTTTTCCTTCTCTTGTTTAAGGATCATTATTGTATCTTGTTGCGATTCTGACCATATTTTTCCATGTTTTCGCAGAAGTTCAGGGTTAGTTAAAAGTTTAAGTAATTCTTGCCAGAATTTTTCGTCTAACGCAGGAACGAGCCAATCTTCTCGTGGTCGCTCGATTCTACTGTTTTTTTTACTGGTTTGTATAAGCTGCTTGTTCGTGATCGTTTGCCTATAATTGCCTCAGTATTGTAGTAGTAGACTTCACCTTTGACATAACTTTCACAACGCAAAAGTCTTAATAATGGACCATGTGTCCAAAAAGGAGTTTTGCCACGACGTGGGGGAATTTCCTTATCGTATAATCTCTTAATTACTTCCTTCATTGATATTCGCTCAACCCCTATCCATTCATATATCATTTTGACAATTTGAGCTTCTATTCCATTGACTTCGTAGTGTGCAGGTACAGTATCTGTCTTCTTTATATAATTATATCCATATAATGTTATGCCCTTAATAATTCAGGAATTTTCGACTTATATCCTTCTAATGCTAATAAATAGTTGGGCAGATTATCTTGATCGATAAAGATTAACTCTTTGAATTCATTATCATTGTGTAGCTCATATTTTGATTTAACTTTTTCACTCGTAATATTTAATTCAGTGGAAAATACTATGCTAATCTGAAATTTATCTGTCATAATCATTCCAATTACATTGGATAAACTTACTTCGTTTCGTGATACATTAATTTCTTCAGTTAGCTCTGTAAGTAACACTTCTAAAAGATCATTTCCACTTTCAAGTTGTCGTTCATCTTGTGAAAGTACACCTCCAACAAGATCAATTTTATTTTGATTTATCGTGTTACCACTCAAATTTCCGAATATAAATTTATTGTCTTTGGTTTTCACTAGAGATGAAACAAATAGTCCATTTGTATAGTATTTCTCACCGAGCGCAATTATTTCTTTCTTATAGTCCGTTGTACTTGTCGCAATACTGTATGGAATAGTGGATATTGATAGAAATAAAGAATTGTCCGAATATTCCGAGTTTTCGAGTCTGTACATTTGCGAATCCCATGCCCTAGCTCCCTCCTCTTTTGCTTTCTTAAGCGTATTCTCCCAAACCATCTTGAGCTTCGTTTCTAACTCTGTGTTTATTTCGCGAGATGAGCTATTGATTCTTTTTATTTTAATCTGCTGGACTGGGATAGTTGCTTTAAAAATTATTTTTGGAAGATTCATAATGACTATCCTAACTCGGTGTGCATTTGTCGTGCCCATGCCAGATGGATACGATTATTGATACCGATCCAAGGGCCTTCATTAATCATTCCATAGATAGGTCTTTTTTCGGCAGTGGCTTTTCGATATAAATCAGGGATTATAATTTCCTTTTTTTGTTTTTCTCTACTTTCCTCAATTACTCTTGGGATATACTCTCTTAGAAATGCTGTGCTAAAACATGCTGCACCACAAAAGAACCCTACATTTCTTTGTCTTCTGATTGTACCTATTGGAAACATTCCAAGCAGCTGATTATCAGCGGCTAAAGCGTAGCCATTCAGATGCGATATGCTGTCAAAAGTTCTTGATAATAAAACTGAAACGTCTGCTCGTCTTCGTTCGTGAAATCGCAAGAGATTTCCAATTACTTTTTCGTCATCAAATAAACCATCATCAGCATGCATCATTAAAACTGTTTCGACATCATTTGATAATCCATCCATTCCACTTTGAAGCGAAACTACGGTTCCTTCAAAAGTTTCAGGTTCTCGATACTGCACATCCGCTCTAAAGTATTCTTCGATTCTTCTTCGTTGATGTTTAACCACTAAAGTAATGTTTTTAGCTCCAAAGGCACATTTATATAACATACCCACTTCGTGGGCTAGTAACGGTTTTCCTGAAACCTCTACCATAGTTTTCTGATCATCCGTGAGCCCTAATCGCTCTCCTTTTCCAGCAGCTAAAAGTATGGCATGTGTTTCGTTCATATTCTTTGAATATCCTTATAGATAGCATTAATTAATTTCATAGTTTCTATTCCGTCAGCTAATGTAACTGCAGGTTTATGCTTATTTATAATTGAGTCGATTACATCTCCAATTAACTTTATATGACCTGTTCCATATAAGTGGATTGCGTCATCTATCGTATCGTCTTTGCTGATCCCTTCTACAGAAGAATATTCAATTACATTAAGTGTCGTACCACCAATTTTTATTGTTCCCTTTTCACCAATTAAAGTAAGAGAAGCTTCGATATGTTTTGGATACGTAACTGTTGAACATTCAAAGGAGGCTAAAGATCCATTGGAGAATTTTAATGCGGCAACCATTGAATCCTCAACTTCTGCTCTTGCCCTCAAGTTATTACTAAATCCAGTTATCTCTACTGGAACTCCCATATATTTTTTCAGTAAGTCGATGTGATGTATCGCTTGAGTAATTAACGCACCGCCTCCACTTTTTTCTAAATTGCCGTGCCACGCGTCGTCATAATATTCCTGAGATCTAAACCAACGAACGCAGACGTTTCCAATCAAGATCTTCCCTAACTTATCTTCTGTAAATGCCTTATCAAGGGTTTTTACGGTGTCATTAAATCTATTTTGAAAGCACACGGAAATTACAGAATGTGAATTCTTCTCAAGCTCAAGAAGTTCATCAAAGTGATTTTGTTTTAAACATACCGGCTTTTCAATTAAAACATTGATATTCTTGCTTATTATTTGTTTGGCAATTTCAAAATGGGTGAAGTGTGGTGTACAAATTGATATTAGATCAACATTTTCAGAATCTAATAATTCTTGGGTTGAAGCATAAGTCTTTACATTATATTTATTAGAGAATTCATCTCTTTTTAATTTATCTGTATCTACACCTGCTATTAATTCTGATTCAGGAAGAGTCTTATAACTCTCAGCATGGAATTTTGATACACGACCACACCCTATTACTGCAGTTTTTAGTTTTTTCATACTCTAGGTACCATATTAGATAATATTGCTGCTCTGGCACTCGATGCGACTCGCATAAGCGTATCCACAGCGATCAAATCATTTCGTCCAAAGGCCATTATTCCGTGTTTTTCAATTGTGAAAGCAAGTCCGTATCTGCCTGCAAGCTCTTGTTCTCGACCTTTAAATAGTCGAGTTATTTCTGGAAAATATTTTTCAAATACAACATACACATCAGGTCTCTGGATCATTGCTTCAGGAATATTAACGGGATGTGGATTTTTTAAGTACTCCAATTTTTCCTTATGGTCGTCAGGTGAAGAAACGCAGGGTATCTCACCAATAGCATAAGTTTGATGAAGAATTGGAGGTACTACCATTTTATGGACGGCAAATGCCTGACTGTATGGTTCGTGAGCGTGTACTATAAAGTTGCAGTGTTCAAACTGTTTAAACATATGGAGATAAATTGGTAGTTCCGAGCATGCCGGATATGTACCTTTTTCAACTGTTTTACCCTCATAATCCACAACTACAATATCACCAATAGTAGCTTTCCATTTTCTATACTCGGCAAGACCTGTAGCGGTAACAAGTATATGCTTGTCGGAGACTCGTTGAGCCATGTCTCCACCTTCGATATTAAGAATATTGAGATTTTTCAGTTCAATGATTAAATCCAATAGTTTCTGTTTCTCTTCCTGGTACATCATAGGATTTTATCTCCATAAATAGATTATAATAGTCTTCAATTACTCGCTGAATGTTAAATCTACTGAGGAAGTTTTCTCTACTTGGTCGAACTTTTTTACCATAGTAGTCATATTTTGTCAAAGCAAGCTCCGTTTTTGCAATATAATCTTCGATGGAATCTCTATCGAAAAGTAGGTCGTGATCTGGGAGTAATTCTGGTATAGCCCCATAGTTTGTCCCAACTATAACTTTCCCGCGAATAACATTTTCAACTACACTTTTGCCAAATGGTTCGGCAAATGAAGGAATGAGCATTATTCCGTACTCTTTCAGCCTTTCATCATTTTTGTCAATGAATCCGTGAATATGAATGTATTTCGTAGCGTTGAGTTCTTCAATCAATCTTTGAAGATTTGCTTTTTCGTTTCCTTCTCCGAAAATATCTAAGGAAATAGCATACCCTTTATCATGTAGAGATTTAACAGCTTTAACACTCCAATTGGTTCTCTTCCATTTGACCAATCTTCCAATGCTTAATAACTTGAATTTATTTCTTTTACTATCGCCAAAGTTATTAAAATCTTCTAAGTTAATTCCATTGTAAATGGTGTGAATCGATCCTTTATAACCTAATTCACGTATTTTTTCTGAAACAGCATTTGAAATTCCTACTACGTGATTAACATATTTCAACTCATTTGCATTATTCCTATCGATAAATATGGCTCTAATGGTGGCAATATTTGGGATATTTAATAGTTTAGGGATTAAACTTTCAGAAAATATGTAGCGAAAGTTATGGTTAACTAAATTTATTCTATCTTTTAGTACAATAAATAGAATTATTAGAGGTGCAATAAGGTTATACAGCTTTGGATTGATCGTCAAAAAATATAATTTTACATTTCTTGGCAATTTTGGTTTTGGACATGCGTAATTTACTATATATAAAACTGATATTTTGAAATTTTGTTTTGTAGCAAGATATGATACAAGATGTGAAATAGATTCTTCGGCACCACCAATTGCAGTGCTATAGAGCGTTAGCAATAATCTAATTTCATTTGTTTTCACTTTGATCAACCTTCGTAATTTCGTCTAATAATTGTTTTTCGTAAATATCATAATTGCTTGTTTCAGGAACTTCCTTCAGCTTATCTACTTCTAATTGATGAGAAAGTTTGCAGTAACTTTGACGAGGAATAGCGATATTTATTTTCGTATATGGGAAAATTATTGATTTCATTCCAATCATCACCCCTGGCATTAATGCAACATATGCACCAATTTGACAACCATATTCTATAAACGCTCCCATTTTTAGTTCTTTTGAACTATGGGTTATCTCTATAGCCTTTAAAGTAATGTTAATCCCGTCTAGTCGGACAACAGTAGTGCATGAAATATACCCAAAGTGACAATCATCACCTACGATCGAATGACCAATAAAATTAGTATGCAATGTGCTTTTTCTACCTAAGTAACTTTTATTAACCTCAGTGTTATAGCCTACTACTGCTCCTTCATCTATGTAGGAATCTCTTACTAGAGCGTTATGTCCGACAATACAATTATCGCCTATATATGAATTACCTGTAATATATGCGCCAGGCATTATTTTTGCGGTAGGAGAGATATAGGGTTTATTAATCTTAAGTAACTCTACATAAATGTTTTGAGGATTAAAATAGCTATCCTTAAGGGAAACTACTTCAATGCTCGCATTTTCAAAAAATAAAATCTTATCATCGTACTCACTGACAAGGCATATTTGTTTTTTGATAGCATTTAATAGTAGTTCACTACTTGAAGAGAATATTCTAGCGTCTATGAATATACTTTCCTCACTACTGGGAGGTAGACCATTTACCATTTCAATAGTTTTACTACACAGAATATCTTTAGACGCTATTTTTCTTGCGATTGCCGCAATATTTTTCAGAAAGAATCGATTATCTGCCTGGAAAGCAAATGCGCTTTCATCAAGTGTGAATTGAATTTTCATAGTATCGGCAGTTTATTTTAAATTTCTTTTATCGTAGCCCCAAGATTCCTTAGATTATCTGCAAAATTAGCGTGGCCTCGATATAATGGTCCAACATTCAAGATTTTCGATGTTCCCTCAGCCATAAGGGCGGTCATAATATAGGCGACTACTGCACGAATAATATATGGAGACTCGATTGTTGTCCCTTTTAGTTTATTCCCACCAGTAACAATTACTCGGTGAGGATCACACATTATTATGTTGCTTCCGAATTTTAGTAATTCGCTTGTCCAAAAAAGCCCTGCTTCGTACATCCAATTATGATAGAGAACACTTCCATTTGGTGACTTCAAAGCGAGTGGGACAAATAACGGCAACATATCTACAGGTAAGTATGGCCAAGGTTGAGCTCGCACAATTGTTGTATGTCCGTGTTTGCCATTATTAAGCTTAACGTCCTGATTTTTTCTTACGATCGCAGTGTCGCCTTCGTATTCTATTTTAACGTTAAATTTACCAAACTCATGATTTATTAAGTTAAAATATTCTGGCATTGCATCGTTAACTCGTATTTCACCGCCTGTACACGCTCCTAAGGCTAAGAATGTCGCAATCTCATGATGATCACTTAACATTCGATGTTGAACCGACCCAAGGCTGTCTGTCCCCTCAATTTCCAATACACTTGAACCGATCCCGTTCATTTTAACGCCTGCTTTGCTTAGTAAGAAACATACATCTTGTACGCTAGGCTCTGAAGCAGCACCTACTATTTTTGTTGTCCCTTTCAGAGTAACGGCTAACATAATAGCGTTTGCTGTGGCCGTTGGGCTCATTTCAGTTAAATACACAACCGATGCCTTAGCACCGCTGGCATCCATACTAATACCATCACCTTGTTCAATCAGCTCAACATGTAGGTTCTTAAAAGCGTTGTAATGAGCATCAACTGGTCTTGCTCCTAAGGTACATCCACCTGGGAGTTGTTCAAAATTAACCTTTTTAAATCTTCCAAGCATTCCTCCCCATAGAAGAGAACTACCTTTCATATTACCCAAGTCTTCTTTAGTGAGGTTTTCAAAACTTAAATTTGAGTTGTCTATTATAAGGGTGCTTTTTTCTCGTTGCCAATCAACTTTTGAACCTAATTTAATTAGGATTTTAACTATTCGTTCGATATCTGCTATATTGGGGACTTTTTCGAGTGTAACTGGTCTATCAAATAATATACTTGCGGCAAGTAGCGCAACTGCTGAGTTTTTACTACCTGCTGGAGTGATTTCGCCAAATAAGGCCTGGCCGCCTTGTACTTCAACTTCCATATTGGTAAATTATACCAGATCGATAGATGGGCATGGCAACAATGGCAGCATAAGATTGTGCTTTAGTAGTCGTTTTTGTTCTACTGCATGTATTTGTATGATTCTACCCTGAGATCTCTTTCGATAATTAGTCGGCTTTTACGAGGTCGTGGGGCGATAAAGTTAAATTGAAAGCGTAATTGTGGGGTATCTCTATGGATATGCCGATTTCCATGAAATGGATTGTATCAAGGATTATGAATATTATTAAGGAGCAAAAGTTGGTGAGTTCCTGAAGTGTAGTTTGTTTCTGAATAGGCTAATCGAGGTAATACTAATAAGAAAAATAATAGTGTTAAAGCGAAGAGAATAATATCTTTACTGATAACGCGTAGGGTGTGCATAACGTTCCTCCATCTTTTTTATGATAGATGGAGGATATGCTTTATTCAGTAAGGTATATCACAAAAAAAGAGTCTTCACTATTTTGAAAGCTTTACTCCAGCTAAAGATTTTCTTTGTAAAAGTTAATAAATGGTCCGTGATTATTAAAAAGCGCTTGACGGTTTGACGCAGGATTGGTGCTAAATTCGTCCTACTTGGTCCAGGGGTGTGATTTATTGCCGGAATTTTACTACTATTATCTGCGTTTTCTTTAACGAATTTGAAAAAATCGAAAACAAGTTACCGTTTAGAACTTTATGGTATCAAATTGGGCCACACCGGGCATATTTTGAATTGGGTACCCCCTGCTTGAGAGTGGCTTTAGATTCATTAGAATAGCATTTTGTCTGAGTTCAACGCACTATCCTATAGCAATTGACATTCCTTTCTCTATCTGTTATACTTCTTTAAATTGATTCTAAATTGCCTTAAAAAGTGTATTTAGGTAACTGATTTTCGAGTATTTTCTCCAAAAGTATTTCCTCCAGAATTGGTTTCAATTTGTTTTATTAACCAATTTAGTGAGGATTTTTATGTCTTTCCGTAGATTTAACGGTCAGTCGCGACCACAACGCGGCAATTTTAATCAAAGTCGTCGAGTACGAGGGGTATTTTCTGACGTAAATAAGTTTATTAACAAAGCTACTGAGTTTTCAGTGGAAGAAGAATACATAGCGAAGCATCAATTTATTGATTTCAATTTTGTTTCAGAGATAAAGGATAGCGTTGTCTCGCGTGGGTATGAAAACCCTACTCCGATTCAAGATCAGACAATCGCCTATGCTCTTGAAGGGCGTGATGTGCTTGGTATTGCTAATACTGGTACAGGGAAAACAGCAGCATTTTTATTACCGCTTATAAATAAAGTGTTTTCCAACCGTTCAGAAATGGTTTTAATTATTGCACCGACCCGAGAGCTTGCTGTTCAAATTGAAGACGAGTTTAAGTCATTTACTCGGGGGATGGGTATGTATTCTGTACTTTGTATAGGTGGATCAAGTATGAACGTGCAGATGCAGAATTTGCGACGACGTTATAATTTTGTAATTGGAACACCTGGTCGTTTAAAGGATTTAATTAGTCAACGATGTATTAATTTATCTCGTTTTAACAGTGTAGTGCTTGATGAAGTAGATCAAATGTTTGATATGGGTTTTGTGAAAGATGTACAAACTCTTCTTTCTATGTTGCCTAGAGATCGACAATCACTATTTTTCTCGGCAACTCTTTCTCGCGAAATAGATAGTCTGGTGCGTGCTGAGATGAATAACCCAATTATTGTCTTGCTGAAAAAGCGTGATACCGCGGCTACTGTTGACCAGGATGTTGTTCGGGTCACTCCGGGATCGAGCAAAATAGATATTTTACATGATCTCTTGGTCCAGGAAGATTTTACAAAAGTATTAATTTTTGGTCGTACAAAACGTGGCGTGAATAAATTGTCTGATATTTTGCACGAGCGAGGATTCCGTGTGGACTCAATCCACGGCGACAAAACACAGAATGCCCGACAACAAGCGCTTAATAAGTTTAAAAAAGACCATATTATGATTCTGGTTGCGACAGATGTTGCAGCACGCGGAATTGATATTCCTAATGTGTCACATGTGATCAATTACGAATTACCAGAAACATATGAGGACTATATACATCGCATCGGACGTACTGGTCGTGCCAATAAGACAGGAAAAGCGCTTACTTTTGTGGAGTAATAGGATTTCTGCGCATTCTCAATGCGCGGATTCCATAAATGAATCCTGCAAAGCCGATAAGCACTACATTTAGTAACAGGAAGAGATTTAGAATTCCTCTATTCATGCTATCGGCGTCGGAAAATCCATACATTGCATTTTGTGGAAAAGTGATATTTATTGGAGGTGCAGGTGAAGTTTCTGTATAACGGTCGTACTTTTGTGAGTCGTAATATAGATTTAGTTCCTGTTGACCATTAACTAACGCGATCAACGATGATAGATGGGTTACGCTTTGTGTCTTCTGATATAGCATATCAGCAAAGCCGGGGTTTTGATCAATGAATCCTTTGTATGTAGAAATTGCTTTTTGAATTTCATAACTGGTAAGTAACTCCTGTAGATTCTGATCCTCACTCGCATTAGTAGTTGATGTAACACTTCTGACTAAGTTCCAATAGGGTGTTTTAAGAAGAGTCTCATCCCCTAATTCAAGATCATTTCTAATAGCAAAAATGAGAGCTTCTTCAACATTTCCTTCAATTTTGGTATTTGTTTCTAAAATAGTATATGTGGTTTGTTGTGTGAATGCAGGAATCTTATTATTTTCGTAAACTACTATGATTTTGGCTCCATTCTCGGAGAAATTTACCAGATTGGTTGGTATAATGAATTCATTATCGGTTAATAGTAATACTGCTGAATAATTCTCATTTATTTGTGGTGGTAAAGTATCTACTTCTCGCTCTCCGAAATATACTGGATCTGCTATCTTTATGTTTGGCCGAAGCGTTTGTTTTGAACTTATTAAATCATTAAAGTAATATAAATCCACGGTGTTTTTATTAAAGAAATCGGGGTTATGTGTTAAAAGATTTTGTATTTCCTGCCACTGTTTTGTATTCTTGCGATGAGCTGAAACATCGTAGATAAGAGCCAATCGTAGTCCAGAACTTACTAACGGACTACAGGCTGCCTGAGTATATAGAATCCTTGCATCAGTACCTGAGTTTTTTATTTCTATATCTTCAATTGGGTTATTACACAGTTTTTCTGCAGCATTTGCTGTCGGTATGGTATTGGCTTTTGAATTTATGGAAACTGTTGTACCGTTAAGTTTAACGGCCGTTGCTATTTTTCTTTTTTCTTCTATATTTTGCTTTTTTGTATATGATGGCAAGGCATAACCTTCTTTTCCAAGCGGAACTAAATATCCGAATTGGACTTTTTGCGTATTTTGAACATTTGAAGTATACATCTTAGCGGGTATGGGATATATTCGTAATCGATATTGGCGTGGTCCTGTTTGTTCGAGTAGTGCAGGATCTCGCATTTTATTTACTTCCCTTTGATATGTTTTTGCGGCAGCTCCTTTTGGTGCTACTCTTCCCTTATATTCCAAATTATTGCCTAACTTTAGATCAGTTATTACTGATCCGCTCGGCAAGGAAAATTCGTAGATAACTTCCTGATCAGAATACGCTGTGTTGCTAAATGTTTGCTCAATCGAGATGTGGGCAAACAGTCCATTGTTTTGTGAAGTAGCCGAAATTCTTTGATTTTCTAATTTTACCTGGGCTTCTGAAATCGATTCGGTCTTTGAAGTATTTTGTCCGAATACATAGCGGTAACTGTTGTCAATTGAATTATCATAGATAAATTTGGGTCCACTATAGGTAAATGGATAGGCAACAAGATCGAAGGTATCCTGTACGATTGAAAAAGAATTCAAATTAAATCCGAATAATTCTGCATAGGCTTTTTCAAGAAATTTATCTTCTTTAATAAATACGTATCTTTCGTGAGCATTTTGCCCATCCTGAATTCTTCGACGTAGGTTTTCTTTTTCAGGAATTAACTGAGCTGCGATTTGCGCCCTCTCTTCAAAAGTGGAAATACTTTTTATTTTAACAAGCTGATTAATTAAAGGGAGTATATCTCCTTGGTATGATGAAAAAAGCAGAAAGGTAAAAAAACTTATCACTGTTGCGCTAGTTATTAATTGAGGTACCAGTTTTTGGAATCCTAGCTCAAGCTCTATCCATGATTTTTTTACTGATTTCCATACTATGTATGTTAGGACGTATGGTAAGGTCAATAAAATGGCGATTGATACTACTATTAACGATCCAAATACCAGTACCATGATAATCGAAAATATATTGTAGTATGGTGAATACAATCCTCCGCTCCCTGTTTCGGAGATTATTTTCCATAACAACTTAATAAAGCCTCCTGTAATGAGCGGTAGGAAGAACGCAAGGATTAAGCCAATATACACTGTCGTTGCTACTATTAGTACTTTTATACAATGAGAGACTACCAGGATCATTTTGTTTTTTGAGCTGAAGTGGATTGCTTCGAACAGCCAATAAAACGGAACCATCATCAATACCAGTAAAGTTATCCAGATTGAGGGGGCGGCGTTTGTAAGTATGTTAAAGCTGAATAAGCTGATTGCTATAATTGGAATCTCAAATAGAAAGAAAATTTGGCTTACTTGGCCGGTATTTTTATATAGTTTTCTTCGCAACGTAATTCCTACCGTAAGATATGGTACGAGAAGTACTAGTCCAATGATAGCTACCTTTATCGCTCCTATGGTCTTAATTGTATTAAATAAATAACTTTCGTTAAGTAAAAAGATTACAAACAGAATAGTGAAAAGAATATAAATAAAATTATAGAACCAAAATAAAATATGAATTATTCCACCAAATCCCCTGTTGGATTTGGATTTTCCCATGGTGTGATCATTTTTTTCAAGTAAGTTTAGCAAGGCTCTACGTGCTGCGTGTTGCGCGGGTTCAGAAAATTCGGGTGGTGTGCAATCTTTCCCGTCTATATATATTCGAATACTGCTGGAAAGATATTCAATTTCAACTGAGATGGACTCTTTTTTGCTGTGAGTCCAAAGTTGATATGCTTCACGAATCGCGGAAGTGACCTCCTGACGAATTTCATCAGGTGAAACTCCCCTACGAATAATAAGCGACACTAATTCGGAGATTTCAGATGCCATTGCCTTAATAATGACGGTATCTTATCTTGTTTGCAATAGTTTGTATACTTACTGATATTGTCGCATTAATAAGCCAGGCTTTAAAGTGTGAGGCCTTCTTTTTTGAGATAGGAGATAAACGGATCGGGTACATCCATAGTGGACAATCTTCCCTGCCTTACGAGTCGAAAATCTTTAAATTTTTCAGTTGCTTTGATCTGTTGTAGTGTAATGTATGGCTCTTTAAATTTTTTTATAAATTTGAAATCCACTAGCCAGCTTTTCTCATCTTTAGGATCTGGTCGAGAGTTTCCTATCACTTCGGCTAGTCCGACAATGGAAGCTTGTCCTTGAGAATGATAAATAATAACCCGATCTCCTTTTTCCATTTGTTTGAGAAAAATAACCGCTTGGGGGGCACGAACCCCATCCCAGGTGGTTTGTTTATCTTTTTCGAGGTCATCTATCGAATATGTTTCAGGGTCTGTTTTGGCAAGAAAATAGTTCATGTAGGGATAGTATATCATTTATTTATTGTGTTTTTTGATTTGATGTTAAAAAATAAATAAACTGAGTATGTTACTAAGAATGAAAATCCAACTAAGGCAGCAATAACCCCTCCTTTCCAATATGTTGGTTCAAAATAAAATCTGAGTAAGTGTTTTCCTTTAGGTATTGATACTGCGCGAAAGTTGTAGTTGGCTTTAATAATAGGTACTTCTTTAGTATTCAGGGACGCATGCCAGCCTGGATAGTAGGTGTCAGACATAATAAAGTAACTTGCTGTCGAGGATTCAATTTGAAATGTCATGTCTTGAGGAGTGTAGTTTCTTACGGCATAACTTGCCTGATAGTTGTAGGTAATTGTGTCTTTAGATTTATTAATTTTAGCAGTTTCTAATAAAATTTGGGTTTTTGCGTCAAATTCGTTACTAAGTAAGGTTTTTAGAACTTTGTCAGAATCAGTTTCAAAATGGGCACTGTTTTCGGGTAAAATTTGAATTCGGGGGATAAATGTATTATTTTCATACAGGTATACTTTATCTGACTCGATGTAAGAGTTCTCATTTTCACTTGTAGGAATTCTGTGTTTATATTTTAGGCGGTAAGGGAATGTTTTAACTAGACTTAAATCAGCATTGTTAACGGGTATATCTGACAAAATATATTTTGTTGACTGGAGATCTAATGATTTTTTCATAGTATCAGGAAATTTTATTTGGCTATTTTTAAAGTCAATGATTAAATGATTTGAATTTAAATCATGATGCCTTTTAATAAACAGCCCCGTGTAACCTTGACTGGAGTCGATATTGTAGATCATATTGAAATCCTGGTAAATCAGATTTTTGAAACCATACTGCAGATCCTGATTAAGCACCTGGTTATTACCCAGAATGTCTACACCTGCGGAATAGACTCTCCATTCGTGGAATTGTGTGTTTGGATATTTGCTTTGAATATACTTGGCGCTCTCAGGCATTTCTAACCATCGACTCGCATTAATAGTTGGGATTACAGAACTATTATTGATAAAGAGATCTCCGTAGCTTATTGCTAGGATTATCATCCCGACAATCGTCATTTGATTCACGTTTCTCTTATTTTCGATAAATTGGTCCAAACCAATGCTTGCTAGCATTGCAATAGAAAATTCTATAACAAATAATGATTTTAAGGGTAATCTAAAGAACTTTAGCCCAGGTATGGTTTCTCTAATTAATGTGTAAACTTGTGTTGAAGAACCTACTGCGTAGATATATGTTAGTGTTAGCAGGGAAAGATACACGAATATCCATCGTCTTTTTTCTCCCTGCACTCCTTTTTTAAAAATTGAAATTATTGCGTAAAATCCTAATATCAATGGCAGAATTCCAAGGTAGGGATAGATAGATTTTATATTAACTGTTTGTCCTTGAATCTTTGTATATATTCGGTCTGCATACAATGGGTAGGCCTTAGGATTAATAAAAAAAATTAACGATTGAACTGGCCATTCTTCTATTGCTGATTCTTCAGTAGTGACTCCGCCTACCCGTTGTGATTGTAGCGTTAACTCTACAGTGGAAAGAATCTGAGGCAGAACCAAAATACACGCAATAGTAATTCCAATACAAAAAGTTACTGCTTTTATTTTAAAATTTTCAATAAATTGTTTGTTGAAAAATAAGCGTAAAATCAGATATACTCCGCCAAAAAGCAAGCTGTAATAGCTGAATTCTAAAGACCCTACAGACAGTTGAAGAAACAACACGATGGTAAAACAGAGGAAATACCATGCCAGTTTAAACTTATTTTCGCTCTCTTTCCAGGATATTATTTTATCAATAGTGAGCAGGAATAGGGGGAAATATGTTACGATCAAGACAATATTGGTATGTTGAATTCTCATTAATAGAGCACCGCAAAATGTATAGACTAGGCTTCCTAGTAATGAGCTGTGTGTTCTTAATTTAAGAATAGATTGAGTATATAAATATGTCCCTACTGCTGCGATCATGAACTGTATAAGCAAGATCCAGTTAAAGGCGGTGATTGTTGGTATTGGCAATCTAAAAAAAACTTGATTAAGCGGATATAGCGCTGCTAATCCACCTTCTGCAAAATAGGGAAAGCCGTCAGAAATATTATCTGTCCAAAAAGGTATACCTTGGTGTTGGGAGAAGGAGCGATGTAGTAATTCTTTGGAGGGATAATTAGATGCGAATAAATCTGACTGAATTAATCCCGAAGAAAAAAAAGTATGTCCAAGAAAAACGACCTTAGGAAAAAATATTAGTACTGATATAATCAAGAGTACTATAGGGGTTATTTTTTTGATCATTGTTTCATTAGTATAATGTTTCTTTAGGATTATGAATATTGTTATCTTTAATTGGCGTGATATTGCAAACCCTTGGGCTGGTGGATCGGAGCTAAATGTTCATGAAATGGCTAAACGGTGGGTGTTTTCTGGCCAACAGGTTACAATGCTTGTCACCCGAAGTAATGCTCACTGGAGAGGATCGAAAACCGAAATTATAGATGGCATAACAATTATACGTATAGGGGGAAGATTTTCGGTATATATACTAGCTCCACTTTACTATTTTTTATTTTTAAGAACATGGACTGAAAGAATTGTAGATGTAGAGAATGGAATCCCCTTTTTTACTCCACTTTTTGCTCGTAAAAAAATCATATGCCTTGTTAATCACATTCATCGTCAAATTTTTTTTAAAGAAATGTGGTTTCCCTTTAGCTTAATCGGATATATTCTAGAGAGCTATGCTATGCCGTATTTTTATAGGAATATTCACTTTGTGGCGATTTCATTTACTACCAAACTTGCTTTAGAGCAAATTGGAATTCACAAGGAAAACATCTCAGTTATTCGTCCCGGAGTAGATTTGGTTCAATTTAAGAAAGGTAACAAAACTTTCGCCGATCCGACAATTTTATACCTCGGTAAAATAAAAAGATACAAAAATATATCCGTGCTTATTGATCTGCATTTGAGAATTCGTCAAGTAGTTCCTTCTGTTAAGCTAATTTTAGCTGGTGATGGTTATGATCGACCTGTTATCGAAGCGATTGTAAGAGAGAAAAATCTTTCTTCTGAGATACAGGTTTTAGGACATGTAAGCGAATTAGAAAAAGTGAGGTTGTATCAAAATTCGTGGATCTATGTTACGCCGTCGCAGATGGAAGGATGGGGGCTTACTGTTATTGAAGCAAATGCTTGTGGATTGCCGGTTGTTGGTTTTTCTGTTCCAGGGTTGATTGACTCAATTGATTCTGGTAATTCAGGATATTTGGTCAAATCGTTTGAGGAGTTAGTAGAAAAAGTTGTACAGTTACTTACAAATAATGAGCTTCGCCATAAATTCAAGGAAAATGCATTACAACGTGCTCAATTATTTTCGTGGGAGAAAAGTAGTGAGGAATTCCTTACACTACTACTTTGATGTATATTTTAGGACTTAACCTATCTCATACTGCCACAGCATGTCTTTTAAAAGACGGAAGGATTGTCGGATGTGTAAGTGAGGAACGATTTACTCGGATTAAAAATTGCGATGGTTTTCCGAGTAACGCTGTTTCGTATCTACTCAAATTAGAATGCATTTCAATGGATGACATTGATTTGATTGTCCATGCCGGACTTTATCTAACTCCCGCATGGAATCCAGTTACAGAGGAAGCCAAATGGTATGGCAGGCCGCTATTGATCTGTTACCGCTTTTTTGCGCGTATTCCGTTACTGGAAAGAGTTATTCGAACGGCTTTTAATTATATAACTAAACACAAGAGTAGAATTGCGTTATCGAGGACTCTTTTGAAACGGTTAAGGGTAGATAAAAAAAAGCTCCTATTTGCTTCACACCATCAATGTCATTTGTATACCGCTTTCTATGGATTTGTGGATGAAACAATACGACATGATAATTTGCTGGTCCTTTCGCATGATGGTGAAGGTGATTTTTTATGTGGTCTTGTCTCAAAGTACGAGACGGACAAATTAACTACCGTAACTGAGATTTTGGCAGGTAATTCGCTTGCTGCTCCTTATCTTTGTGCGACGGTACTTTTAGGAATGAAGCCTAATGAGCACGAATATAAAATTATGGGCCTGGCACCGTATGCTTCACCGTATGAAACAGGTAAGGTGCTTCCTTTTTTTGAATCATTGATTGCAATAGACGGGTTAACTATTAAATCACGGATTTCAATTAGAGCAGCGTTTGCTTATTTGCAGGAGAAACTAAGATTTTCTCGGTTTGATGGAATTGCTGGGGCGGTACAGATGTTTGTAGAGAAGAGATCAATTGAATGGGTTAGTAATTGTATCGACATAGTACAGATTTCAAACATTGTTTTAACTGGTGGCTTTTTCATGAACGTTAAAGTTAACAAATCTGTTTCTGAATTAAAAAAAATAGACTCCCTTACTGTTTGCCCGAGCGCAGGAGACGAATCAATTGCAATTGGTGCGTGCTATTTCGGATACGAAAAGGCTGTAGAAAATACTTTAAAAAGTTTCTCACCTCAAATTATAACCGATTTGTACCTTGGTCCATGTTTTACTGACGATGAGATCGAATTATGTTTGGGTCGCTTCCGAAATAGCGTGTTCTTTTCAAAGATTGTATGTATACCCGAAAAAGTAGCTCACTTACTTAGCATTGGAGAAATTGTAGCAAGGTTTGATGGTCGTAGCGAATGGGGTGCTCGATCTTTAGGCAATAGGTCGATCCTTGCTCATCCTGGATTAATTGAAAATGTTAGAAAAATTAATGAATCAATTAAAGAGAGGGATTTCTGGATGCCGTTTTCCCCCACGATCCTTGATTACCGTGAGACTGACTATATCGTTAACCCTAAAAGAGTTGATTCTTCATATATGCAAATGAGTTTCAGTACAACTGATTTGGGAAAAAAAGAATTAGTAGCAGCAATTCACTCGTATGATTTTTCTGTTCGACCTCAGATTCTAAAAAGATCTCAAAATGAGTCTTATTATAGCTTAATACAATCATTTGAAAAATTAACTGGTATTGGAGCTGTTCTTAATACCTCGTTTAATATTCATGGAGAACCAATTGTTTGCTCCCCAGATGACGCGGTTAAGACATTCCTGAAAAGTGATCTTCACTATTTACAGATTGGATCGTTTCTTGTTGAAAAAGCGTAAGCGTATAGCAGTGTATGTGTGCTCTACTATAGATTGGAGAATAGAAACTTTGGAGATACCGCCTGATCTCTGTGAAAAAATAATAGGTGTTTCCCCTATTTTGTATCCAAGCTGTTTTGCCGTATAGAGTATCGATAAATCCAATGTCCAAGGCGTAATATTTGATCGATCAATATGATTGAGTAACTTTTTAGGAAATAATTTAAGCCCTGATTGAATATCGCAAGTTAGGCCAAATAGTACGTACCCATACAAGAATCGATGAATGGTACTTAAAATTTTCCTGTGGAGTTTTTCGTGATTGGTGTTTCTTCTGGCTACAACCACTGGATATTCTGTTGCTAATCTTGCCATTTCTGGTATTGCTTCAGGGGGATATTGAAGGTCGGCATCAATCATAACAACATATTCGGTTGAAGATAACTCAATACCTTGAATAATTGAATTTGCTTTTCCTTCACTGATACTATGTGTAATAATTTTTAAAGGGTATTGCTTGCAAATCATGTTTAGCACATTAACGGTGTTGTCAGTTGAACCATCATTAATAAAAATGATACTATACTGAATGTTATTATCTTCGCACGATGTCTTAATTCGTTTGAATAAATTTCTAAGATTTTCTGATTCGTTTTTAGCTGGAATAATAACGCTTATATGCATAGAATGAAGGAATTATACCTTGGCGAAGTGTTAGAAAAAAGAAGTGTTCATGCTTCAGCTCCGGCCCGCCTTGATGTTGGTGGAACATGGGATATTAAAGGTCTTTCGCTTACACACGAATGGCTTTCTCCTACCACTACGAATATTGCAATCTCGTTGCGAACACATGCGCAGCTCTTCCCATATGAATATGGTAAAGTAAAAGTTTCCAATTCAATTGAATCAGAAGAGTTCGCTATTGATGCTGCTCCTTTACAAGGTCCATTGCGATTACTTACGGCTATCGCTTCTCATTTTGGGCTACACGGCTATGAATTGAAACTTACTTACGAAGCTCCCCCCTTTTCGGGATTGGGAGGATCTGGTACGGTAGGAGTCGCTTTTATTGGGGCACTTCAGGCCGCGCTTTGTCTATTACGATCCGAGGAGGTGATATATAACCCGCAAGATGCGGCATTTCGTGCCTATAGTATTGAAGATAGCCTTGGAATTTCGTTGTGTGGTATGCAAGATCACTGCGCGGCGGCTTTTGGTGGAATTAGTAGATGGTCATGGTTGTATACTACTCCACAGCTTTTTAAGCGTGAGCATATTAATGATGAAAAAGTGATAGAAGAATTAAATGAACGGTTAATTGTTGCGTATTTGGGTAAAGGGCATAAGTCAAAGACGGTGAACGAAAAGCAGATGGAATCCTTTTGGAATGTTACTACTCGTAAAAACTGGTATGAAATAAACGAAATTTCTCATGAGTTTTACGACGCTGTATCCGGTTTCCATTGGCATGACGCTGCTAGGCTACTCGCTCGCGAAAATGAAATACGAATTAGTTTAGTGCCTGAACGTCTTAATGAAACAGCATATTCTCTATTAAATATTGCTAACGCTTTTCCAGTAGGTTTTGCGGCCGCAGGGGCTGGTGATGGTGGTTGTGTTTGGGTGCTCTGTGCTAATTCTGAAGACAAAACTAAGATTGAAGAAGATTTTCGTAAGGTGCTTGGAATAGGTGCAATTCTGCCGCTATCTATAGAGAATACAGGAATACAGCTTGAATATTAATTTATTGAAAAATACTCAGGACCAAGATCAATGCCTTTTTCAAAATGCTTTCTTAATGTGTAATCGGTTCGCACTTTTTCTAAACCAGCTGGCGTGCCCATATCGGTTATATATTCGTTTGTCATATAGGCATGGATAATATTTTTTTTCGAGTTGATAATTTTGGGGAAAAGATCCTTCTCAAATGAAACTTCATCTGAACTTGGCATATAATCAAATAGCTCTTTATTACAAACATATATTCCCCTATTGCTACAGTTTTTAATGGCAACATTGACAGGATGCGGGCGATTGATAACCCCAGTTATCTCGTTGTTACTATTTGTAATAAAGTGGTCACAAATTTCAGGTTGATAATAGCGAGAAGTTACAATAGTAGCGATCACGTTTGACGGCTGAGTTGTGTGATATTTAATTACAGATTTAATATCAAACTTCATTAAATAATCACAGTATAGAACAATGAATCTATCTGGGAGTTCATCTCTGATAAGATTTAAAGCGCCGGCCGTTCCTAATAGTTTATTTGGTTCAATAAATTTGATTGTAACTTCTAGCCGCTTACCATCTTCAAAATAGTTTTTTATTTGTTCCTTTAGATGATGTACCGAAATGTAGATCTCAGTAATTTTATTTTCTTTTAGAAACCGTAGAGTGTGTTCCAAGACTGGATACTGACCAATAGGTATTAGGGGTTTAGGGATTGTATTAGTAAGGGGTAGCAATCGGGAACCAAGTCCTTCTGCAAGAATTACTGCTTTCATCTGGTAGACGCTGTATATACATTTCTCAGAAGGCACGCGATGGTAAGTGGGCCAATTCCGCCAATGGTTGGGCAAAGTAACTTAGCCTTATTCTCAACTCCTTTTTCATCTACGTCGCCGAACGTTTTTTCTTTACCATCAATTTCTTCTTTTCCAACTCCAATTCCCATCACATATGCACCTTCTTTGACGTTAGCGGCGTTAATAATATGTTTCTTTCCGGTCGCTGAGATGATAATGTCAGCTCTACGGATTATGTCATTTGGATTTAATGTTTTTGAGTCTACTAATGTTGATGCGTTGCCATGTTTTTCTAGCAGATCACGGATCGGCTTACCAGCTGTTTTACCTTTTCCTAAGACAACAATGCTTTTGTTTTTCAGGAATGCATCAACAGGCTGAGTTTCGATTCTTGCAAACTCTTTGAGCATTTCCCAAGTACCTTCTGCAGTCGCGGGAATAAACGGAGAACCAGGGATAAAGCCATCAACATCTTTTTGAGGAGCTATCATATTAACCAGATCAAATGATTCCCAGCCTGGGTAAAGCGGTAGTTGTACAATAATGCCTTGAATTAAGGGATCGCTGTTTAGTTCATTTATTTTTGTTTTACACAATAATTGATCTGCAGGAGAAAACTCATAGGTTGTAACGTGGATGCCAATTTCGTCGCCTATGATAGTTTTGTGCTTGATATAGGTTCTTGAAGCAGGATGATTTCCGGCCAGGATGATAGCCAGGTTTGGATGTAATTTTTTATCAGCTATTTTAAGGCGTACTTCTTCTAGGATTTTCTGTGCGAGTGGTTTGCCTGAGACAATCATGTACGTATTCTATCATTATTTAGAGAATTTTAGTGACTTTAGTTTCTAAGCCAAGCCTGTTTTAGTGTTTGAAATTCATTATTACAAATTGCTTCGCGTATTTTTTTTACTAAATTAATCATAAAATGGACATTGTGTATAGTTGCAAGTCTATATCCTAGTAGCTCTTTTGCAACGAATAGATGTCGAATATATGCTCGTGAGAAATTTTGACAGGTATAGCATGAACAAGTTGCATCAATAGGACGCGCGTCTTCTTTAAATTCAGTATTTAGAATCAGGATTCTAAATTTGTTGGATTTAAATCCACCTACTGTGGGAGAAATGAATAATGCTCCATTGCGGGCGATTCGCGTAGGGGCGACACAGTCGAACATATCTATTCCGCGCTCAATACATTCAAAAAAATCGTCAACTTCCCCTATTCCCAACAGGTGCCGGGGGCGTTCTGTGCCAAGGAGCGGTATTTGCCATTCCAGCACTTTATGCATATCGGATTTAGTGTTACCGAGTGATCCGCCAATTGAGAACCCATCAAAGTTCATTGAAGAGATATAGCGTGCTGATTCCTCACGCAAATTCTGCCATGATCCCCCGTGCAGTATTCCAAATAAATATTGAGGATGAGGGTATGGGTATTGTTGGAGTGAATATATGGACCCAGTTTTCTTTGACTCAAGCTGTTTGTGGATGTCCAAAGAGTCTTTTTCCCATCGGTTAGTGCGTTCCAAAGATTTTTTAGTATATTCATAATCGTGTAAAGGGGAAGGGCATTCATCAAAAGCAAGGATGATATCGGCACCTAGCTTGTGTTGAGTTGCAATCGAAACTTCGGGATTAAATTTGTGTTTTGTTCCGTCGATATGGGAGGTGAAAGTCACGCCATCCTCTTCGACTTTGGAGAGCTTAACATCAACGCTTAAAGCAGTTGATTGTGGTGATTTTAATTTTAGCGCATGCTCGCCTTCCCTACTAAATTGCATATCTGGAGTAGCCATTAGCTCCTCTTTTATTCGCGCTGGAATGCTGAGTACACCACCTTTTTCTGCAGGAAATATATTAGCAATTTTTCCAACCTGATGTTCAATAGCGTAACCAAGAGAGAATACCTGGAATCCTCCGCTATCTGTTAGTATTGGTTTTTTCCAATTTACGAAGTTATGGAGTCCGCCTAGTTTTTGGATAATTTCAGCCCCTGGTCGAAGGTACAAATGATAGGTGTTGGCTAAAATGATTTGAGCACCAAGCTTCTCCAGATCTTCTGGTGTAAGAGATTTCACCGTAGCCTGTGTTCCTACCGGCATGTACACGGGAGTTTCTATGCTACTGCCATTTACTTCTATTACCCCTGCTCGTGCACGGGAATTCTTATCTTGATGGACTGTTTTGAATGAAAATGACATTTTTTATGCGCTTGCCGGGTGAGTTGGATTCTTGCTTAATTCTACGACTAAATCGAAGTTATCGTCGCCTGCGATACGATTGTAACGGATAAATCCGCAGAGTTCACATTGGTGAGACAGCACGTATTCACCTGATTTCTTAGTATATGAAGAAATCGGCTTCATAAGACCTTTACATTGATTCCTTCTATCCCCCGGGGTATCAGTATCAACGTGTTTTGAATACAAGCAGAACGGACAATGATTTCGATACGATCCGCCGTAAACAATTGGATCTACATGTTTGCCACAACTACCACACTCAAAATCCTCATTCAAGGCTATCATGCGCTTTGGCTTTTTCTTATAGTGCATTGGTCCATTATATGCGTTTTGGTCATTTTAGGCAAATTTCCTACCGAATCTTCTTTCTCAGAATCTTATAAAGTAAGAATAAACCGATGCATACGGGAACCCAAACGATGGCATACACCGCAATCATGATCGCAGCATAGGATATATTTTGAGCGAGAATGGTTAATCCTCGAAGAGATGCTTTAAATACGTTTGCAGGTTGCCATTTATTTTCTGGTGCTATCGGTAGTTCACTTTCATCGATCGCAAGATTGATTGTAATATTTGATAATGCTGCGTTGCCTTCAAGATATTTAAGTTGGCCTTTGTATGAATCTATTTGTGTTTGAATTGAGTTTAGTTCGCGTTGTACTTCAAGAATTTCATCAACCTTAACTGCTCTCTTAAGTAATTCCCGATATTGGGCAGCAGTTGCTTCGGAATTACTTATTTTTGCCTGCAAATCAATGAATTCACTTGTTACATCATCAGAATTAATATTTTCATTAGTGACTTTAACTGAAGAAGACCGTAAATATGCTAAGAAATCATTGACACGATCTGTAGGAATTCGAGCCGACACATATCCAGATTTAGCATTGTTACCAGCGGTACTTATGTTAGTAGACGATAAATAGCCTCCTAATTGTTTTGCTTTTTCTTCAATACCTTTTGTGCTATCGTCAACGTTTTTAACTACAATACTCACATTTCCGTTTTTTATTATTTTTCGATCAGTGCCAGTTACTGGAGCTGGATCGGTAGGACGGATAGGCATTAGCATATCTGGTGCTGCAACTCCGTCTGCCGCTATCTTAGCATTTTCACCTCGCATCATGGTTGATTCGAGAGAGTTTACAGAGCTTCCATATCCCATTTTTGAGTTATAAATTAAAGCGCTTGGAGCGTGATTATAGCCACCAAGCATCAGCTTCCCTGCTGCGGTGATAATTACTACAACAAAGGCAATTAAACATGCCAGAAGAAAATAATTTTTACGGCTGTCGGGTTGCATATAGATCCTTTACTAAAGTTTATACTTTAATGATAGGTATATTTACTGCGTTTGTCAATTTTATAAATCACTCGGCAACGGAAATTTTTTGCAAAACTCCGTTACTTCCTTTCCTAGTTTTTCTAAATATGCTTCATCAGTTGTGTGTGTTATGGCTTTATGCATCCATTCGGCAATCATATCCATATGGTCCTCTTTCATGCCTCTTGAAGTAAGCGCGGGGGTTCCTAGTCTGATTCCACTTGGATCAAAAGGCTTTCGAGAATCATTGGGAACCATATTTTTGTTTAAGGTAAGGTGAATTTTGTCGAATGTTTCTTCGGCAACTTTACCACTGACATTAAACGAAGCCATTACATCAGCAAGTATCAAATGGTTGTCTGTTCCATTGGTAATTAATTTAAAACCCTTAGCAATCATTTGTTTTGCTAGTTCTTGAGCATTATTCAGGATTTGTTGCGCATATTCATGGAATTCAGGTTGGAGTGCTTCGCCAAAAGCAACTGCTTTTGCGGCTACCGCATTCATATGTGGCCCTCCCTGAACGCCCGGGAATACCATCCGATCAACGAGTGTAGGAAGATTTTCGATTTTTTTATCCACTGGTTTTAGTGGGTTGGAAACAATTCCCTTTGTAAGAATCAGACCACCTCTTGGTCCCCGTAATGTTTTATGGGTTGTTGAAGTCATCATATGGAAGCCAAAGTCAAATGGATTCTTGACAACTTTTCCTGCAATTAACCCAGCTATATGGGCTATGTCCATCATTGCTACCGCTCCTACTTCGTCCGCGATGGACGCAATTTTGTCGTATTCAAGTTCGCGCGGATATGCTGAATAGCCAGCTAAAATTATTTTAGGTTTGCTCTCTAAAGCCACTTCGCGCATTTGATCGTAATCAATAGCGCCGGTCTCGAGATCTTTAATTCCATAGCGAATAAATTTGAATACTTTAGATGCTGCAGTTCTTGGGTCTCCATGCGTTAAATGCCCACCGTGAGATAATTCCATTCCAAGAATTGTATCTCCTGGTTCCATCCATGCAAAATATGCTGCTAAATTAGCAGGAGCTCCAGAATATGGTTGTACATTAGCGTGATCTGCATTAAAAAGCTTTTTTGCTCGCTCTATGGCTATGATTTCGATTTTGTCAGTATTGATTTGACCGCCATAATATCTTTTCCCTGGATACCCTTCGGAGTATTTATTAGTAAATATCGTTCCGAGTGCCTCAAGGACTGGTCGTGAGACGTAGTTTTCTGAAGGAATTAATTCTAATCCTTCTCGTTGTCTTTTTTCTTCAGCGCTATTTAGTTCAAAAATTTCTGGATCTGTTTGTTGTAATCTCATGAATTTTCCTTTCACTTTTTGTAAGTATATTAAAAAATATGGTGAAAGGTGCTTGTTAGATCATAAATCTATGGTATCGCATATGGCTGAATTCGCAAGATGGAAAACTAAGAATTACTTTCTTATTGAGTTGATCTAACTGGCGAACTAGTTGGATAAGCCGAGACACTCGCAGAAGCTGATGAACTTGCTTTAGGTGTGTGAGATACGAGTAGTGGTTGGGAAAAATCTTTAACCAGAACCACTTCAGTTACCGCATTTTTTGAACTATCCCACAGTCCATGCACTCTAACTCTATCCCCTATTTTCAAATCTGAAGCCGAAATAGGTGTCTGTTTGCGATTAACTAATTTTGTCGTAGCGGTTATACTAACGGTTTGATCTCCTCGATTTTTTGTAGTTAATACGAAAGTACCTGTTCCAAGGCCTTTTAATGTTCCAAAGAAAACACCGTTTCTTTTTTGAATGGATAAATTACGAATTTGTCTTGCACTAATCGTAGTCTTGTTGGCATCTGTAAATACGCCCCAAACACTTACGGTATTGCCGACTGAGTATTCAATTAAATCTGATTTGCCGCCAAATCTGCGACGAATATGAGTATCTGTCGCAATTTTGACTGCATATGTTTTTCCATCTTTGGAAATTGTAAGTGAAGATGCGCTTACCGTCTCTACTTTTGCTTGTATTACGATCGCACGCAAGTTATTTTGTGTACGTGGTGAAGCACTCGAGCTTGCACTTGAGGGAGCTTCACGATTTTCAGCAGAAACTGAATTTGTTGTCATTGCAACAAATGTGATTGCGCTTAGAAATAAAGCTGTAAATTGTATTGTTCTTTTCATAAAAATCTCCTTATTGGGCATCGTAGGTAACGGTTAATTCCTCTTCAGATGCATTTCCGTTTGTATCGTTTGCTGCAACACTAATAGTATTTTCACCGTCATAGAGTGTTATGGGGGTAGAAAACTCTCCTTTAGTATCCGCTCTTAATTCTACATCGTTAACATATACTTCAGCATTCGGTACTGTTGTCCCTTTTACCGTTATTGACGCTGTAGTTACTGTAGTATTGGTTTGTGGGCTTATAACAGAAAGCGCAATGTCTTTATCCATCTTTGCTACGGGTGTATTTTCTTGTTGCTGAACGGCGGTTTGCTCTTGATTGCGAGCGGTATTTTTTCTTGCTTCCGCTTGATCTTGGGTCCTTGCATTAGAATATCCACTAGTGTTTGATTTTGCCGTACAACCAGCCATTAAAAGTATGCCGGATGCTACTGCAACTGCGATATGTGTTTTTTTCATATTTTTCCTCCTTATGTATACTACTTTACTCCTTATTGCAAAATTTTACTATTGGTTTTTCTTCTCAGCTTTTTTCAAAGGTCAGTATCAAAATAGAGAGAGTTAAGTAATCTATTAGTATATTTCTGTACTTTCTCAAAAGATTCATTAGATTGAATTTCTACTATGAAGGTGCCTGCTCTTGTAAAAGTTTCGAAATAAGTAGTATATGCAGTACTGGGACACCCCCTAATATTTTGCGTAAATACATAGGTTGACTTGTTTAGTGAGACCGAATAGTGTCGTTGTTTTTTGTAGTCACCCTTGGGGCAAAAGCGGAGCGGGGTCATTACGTGTGCTAGTTGTTCACTTCGATCTGCATCGTCCCTGTAAATTCGTTGTGTGTTAATTGTTAACTTAAAATATTCTGGGTCATTTGATTTTTTAGTTGGGGTAAATTCAGTGCGACCTTCAAAAAATCTCTTAGAATTTTGATAATATTTTTTTTGTAATTCTTTTACGTTTATCCCTTTGAGATAATCAATACTAAACTTTTGATCTTCCGCTGCAAAAGTAAATTCATCATGATCTATAGTTACTGATTCACCCGAAGGATCGGCATCGCCGGTAGTGTTTTGAGAGATATCTATAGCACTTTGTTGAATATATCCGTTATAGAGATAATTTAGGCCTATTGAGAGCACTATAATTATTATTCCGAAAATGATAGGTATTTTTGGTGTAAAAAAAGATTTAGATGAAGGTATTGGATCCATGCTTTGATTAGTATAGAAAGAAGTGTATAAAATGTATATATGGATGTCCGTATTGAACCTTCATGGAAAAAGCATTTACAATCTGAATTTGATAAGCCATACTTTGTTAACTTAACGGAGTTTGTAAAAAAGGAATATCAAAATAAGATTGTTTATCCACCCCCTAAAGAAATTTTTAGTGCTTTTGAAAAGTGTACATGGGATAATTTGAAAGTAGTAATTCTTGGGCAAGATCCGTACCATGGTCCTTGTCAGGCGAATGGTTTAGCGTTTTCTGTTAACCCTGAAATACAGAAACCTCCGTCACTCCTCAATATATATAAAGAAATACATGCTGATACTGGAGAACAGCCACTTCCTAATGGAGATCTATCATCGTGGGCCAAACAAGGGGTGCTTTTACTTAATGCCACTTTGACCGTTGTAGCAGCGAGTGCAGCTTCGCACCAGGGTAAGGGTTGGGAGGAATTCACTGATGCAGTAATAAAGAAAGTTTCAGGCGAAAAGAAACATGTGGTATTTATTTTATGGGGAAACTATGCACGGAAGAAGAAATTGCTTGTCGATACTACCAAACACTTAGTATTGGAATCGGCCCATCCCTCTCCGCTTTCTGCTTATAATGGTTTTTTTGGAAATCATCATTTTACGAAAACTAATTCCTACCTAGCTTTGCATGGGAAAGAACCAGTTAATTGGGGAGCCTGATTATTAAGTTATTGGTACGCTGAGAAAATAATATCTTTTGAATCATTATAGGTTGTTTCATTTGTATCTAACTGGCTTATATAATGAGGAAGTTCGTAATTAAAATTAAGTTGTATTTTTTTGCCGTCTTCTTTAGCGCTTTTGGTAAGTGCATCCAGTAATGCTACCGAGCTTATATGAGAAGATAAGCTACTTCCAGTGGGTTCTCCATTCAACCATTTGGTGAATATTTCCGCTTCAGCTGAGTATGAAAATGAATTCCCATAAGAACGAATTACATTTTTTTCCTCGTAAAATTCCTGATCTCCCACCACGCTCGCATTGGAACGATAAAAAATGCTCCCTATATTTTTCCCTCGTAGATCGGTAGCATCTTTTCTCGCTCCTATCGGTACTTTAACGACTCTCCCCTGAGCAGAATACAAGGTAGATACCTGAAGGGTGAAATCAGTGCAATGTAGGCGACCATTAATATTATATGGCACTTCAGGAAAATTAAACCAAGAACGCATTCCTGGTGTTGTCTGTTCTAATGAAATGGTTCCCAGTGTCAGCACTTTGCCTGAAGTTCTAGATTTTAAAGCAAATGAAGTAACAATATCTGTCTCGCCGTATATTGGTTTAGCTAAATTCTCCTGATGGCGTTCGTTATAACCGGTTAGCCTTTTCACTACCTTGTCAGGAATGCGATAGTCTTGGGAAGAAGGAAAGGCACTGTATGAACTAAGTTCAAGGTAAAATTCTTCATTTGGATAGATCAGCTTATTCAAGAGTAGGGATTGCGCTACAAGGTCAACATAATGATACCCTCCATGAAAAAGCATACCATATCCAAATTTGTATGGATGATCGTTTCTTTCACTAAATTCATGGTTTAAATTCCAAACCCCCGAGTTAGTGTGGAGTCGGACAGAAGTCACGGGCGCTTCTAGTGCTTTCATTTTATTAATGATTTTTTTAATCACTCCATCATTGTAGATTTCATGGTGGCGGGTTAAACAAATCACTGCGTAATGTTCTTCATCCTCTTTTGCTATTTGAGAGTTGAGATTTTTTATCGAGTTGTATATTTCGTTACTGTTTAAAATTCCATTCTTGGTTGGTAATGTTATGGGTTTAGTAACAAGTGCATCGATTCTATTTTGTATACAGTATCGTAAATATGGTTCGTGTGCTTTGGGCTCTGTAGCGATTACTACTTTTAAGTTGCTAGAAAAACTATTTCGAATCATCTGGCAAAATTCGTGAAATTGCAAAATTCCCGCTAGAGGGTCAGATTGAAAATGGGAATCATCGAGAAAGAGTATTTCAACGGGTTTAACAGGTAGTTTGTTTATGCGGCTCATTACAGTTGCTCTTTGTGATTCAAGGTCGACAACTGCATAACCGCTAATAGAGTTATCTTCAACAGCTTTTCGGATGCAGCGTGAATACTTATATCCAGCTACCGGTCCAAATCCAATAATAATAAGAAATTTCTTTTCCATATATAGCTTATGGTACTTTATTTGAGTCAATGCCTGAAATTACTGCATACCCTCTTTCTTTAGCAACTTGCATTGCGAGCTCAATGTCGTTATTGGCGATATGAACCAGATTTTTAAGTGTATCTGGCTTTTCTGCTAAGACCAATTCTGCAATTGTATCACTATTTTGGTTGGGATAGTGTTTTCTAAAAAAATCGAGGTTCCGCTCGACTGTTATTCTCACCATTTCTAATTCTGATGCAGTCCGAAAAGAGACTCTGCGCTCACTTGTATAGACACGATATAAATAGAAAGGTGTGTTAATATATTTGATTTGGTTTTGTAGCCCCTGTTTTTGCCGGGCATTTAGAATTCCTACTCCGAATGACCAGTCCATCCATTTTACTACCTGCTTGTCATAAAGACCCGCCTGTATTGCATCGACCTGACGAAATATTATTGAATTGGGGACATGATATTTTTTAGCAACTAACTTTTCATTGAGAGGAAAACATGAGGTAGTGTATCCTGAGAATTCACCAAACATTCTTGTTGAGCAATGTGCAAAGGCTATGTTAGGATCGGTCTCGAGTAATGCTACTCCCTGATCCATATATGAACCATTAGCCATCAGTGCGGGGTCGTTATTAAGTAAATCATCAGCATCCAGATTGACCACATATCGGAATTTGCCGGCACGGATTGCTTTATTGCGAGCAAAGTTCGCTCCTTCATTCCTAGCATTGCGAAGTAACTTTATATCATAGCGAGTAACACATTCAGTCAACGCTTCCCGTGTTTCATAATCTGTGTTTCCATCATCAACTACGATTATTTCGCTAGGAATCATTATAGGATGCCGTTTTACCGAATCTACTGCTTTAACGAGGTATTCACCTGCTTGGTAAGCTGGTATTATTATAGTAATCCCAAAGGTACCTTCTTTTTGCTGCATAAGAGAAAAGAGCAGAGTTACTAAGAAATGGCTAAAGTAGCCCCGAGGGGAATCGAACCCCTGATCTCCAGGATGAAAACCTGGCGTCCTAGGCCGCTAGACGACGGGGCCATAACGGTATGTTATACTATGACAACCTTTTACAGCTTCTACGATTATATTGTAAAGTACAGGATAAATCAATTACTATACGGCTATGATTGAGTACAAGTATACAAAGTGGCTTTACTTGGTCTACTTTCTCTTTCTTCCTACCTCACTTTTTCTTTTTGGGCTGCTACAAATTACTCTAATGTCAGTTTTTACTGATAAATGGGCAATTCTTATTGGATTGTTAGTTATTTGGTTCTGGTTTCAATTATATTTACTTTTAAAAATTGTGCGTTCAAAAATTGTGATATCGAGCGATGCCTTAGTAGTAATCACTGCATTTCATACCTTTGATATCCCTTTATCTCGAATTGTTGCCTATAAATCCTATGCCGTTGATGGTCATGGAGTCATTTGGGGTGGGACTATTCGGCAGCTATTCCCTTTAGGCGGACACCAGGAATGGTTTGAAATTCATTATAAGGATTTTAAAGGTAAAAAACGATTTTTGAGAGAAGATATCACAAGTTATGTCAATAGTAAGGAGTTACTGCGTAATTTGGATAACTATTTAAAGAAGTAACTCTTATCCTGACATTTTGTTGCCGCGCTGTTCTCCTTTTCCTCGGCGAGCTAACGTGTTGCCCCAATTGGCAAAAATGTCTTTAATTTTTCCTCCGAACCCATTACTATGGGCCTGGTTTATTTTTTGTTGTTTTTCCTGCTGTACTGACTGAATGCGCTGCTGTTCATGTTGTTGGGCCTGCATTCGGACTTGCTTGCGTCTTTGGCCAAACTGTTGAATTCTTCGAGAGATAGTGGCCATTTGGATATTCTTCTGGGCTTGATACATCTGGCCTGATGATCCGGTTTGTGCCTGATCGCTCTGCTGGACAGGTTTGCCCCCAGAAATTTGATCAAACATGTCCTTGGCAAGATTTACTGTTAAATCTTTGCCAATATCTTTTAAACTATTTCCGATTTGTTTTCCAATGCCGCCGGCTCCGTCAGCCATAGTTATTTCTTCCTTCTTGCTTGATTATACTAAATTTGCTTATACTTATTATAGTTTGGTATAATATGACTACTATTGCAATAACTAACTTAGATCAGTTTAGAAAGGGTTTAAATGGGCAAATTACTCGTGACTCATTTTTATCCTGATTTGGATGGTATTTGTGGTATTTGGCTCTTTAAACGGTTTGGTGGAAAACATTTTGAGAATAGCGAGGTTGCTTTTGTTCCAGCACGAGGTACTTGGAATGGTCAAGCCGCGGATAGCGATCCGGATGTGATCCATATTGATACGGGCTTAGGTCTTTTTGATCACCATCTTGAAAATGAGTATACTTGTGCTGCGAGAAAAGTGTATGATAGTCTGCATCTTGACGATGAGGCACTCTTACGAATTGTAGAACATGTTACGGAAATAGATCATTTTGATGATGTTAATTGGACTAATCCCCTATCTGATGTTTATGATTTCCATTTAACAAATGTAATGAGTGGGTGGAAAGTTGCCCTTCCGAATAATCATTCACGCTATGTAGAATGGGGATTGATTTGTTTTGATGGAGTATATCAGTCCATAAAGAGTAAGATTGACGCCCAGCGACGTATCGAAGAGTCGGCCGAGCGTTTTGAGACTCAATGGGGTTCTGGAATGGCAATCCAAACATTCAATGATGATGTACTTAAAATAGGCCAGAAAATGGGATTTATTATTGTTGTCCGTCGAGATCCGTCTAAGCATTATGTTCGAATTAAGGGTCGACCTGATCGAGATGATATTGATTTGACAGCGATCTATGATAAGTTAGTGGCGCTTGATCCGGAAGCAACCTGGTTCCTACATCCGGATAAGAAACAGCTTTTGAATGGAAATACAAAAAATCCTGATAATGTTTTTACCAAGTTAAGTTTAGAGGATGTTATTGATATACTGAAAGTAAGATAATATGGAAGATACTGTTTTTCATAGAATTATACGAGGTGAAATACCAGCGGATAACGTGTACGAAGATGAGATATGTATTGTGATTCGGGATATATCGCCAAAAGCGCCAATACACTTACTGGTTATACCTAAGAAGTTTATTGAGCACATAGGTGTAACAAATGCCGATGACACTGCGATTTTAGGTCATTTATTGTATATAGCCGGAGAAGTAGCGCGGAAACTAAATATCGGAAAAGCATTTAAAATTGTAATTAATAATGGTTCGGGTTCCGGACAAATCGTTCCCTACTTGCACGTACATGTGCTTGGTGGATGGAAAAGCGTTCCGCGCCTATAGAGGTGTAGGATTTTGAGAGGGGGTGTTTTTTAAACTATGATTTACGTTAAGACAGATAACTCAAGACCAATTGATTATTTCATACGACTTTTTAACAAAAAAGTACAAACCGACGGGATTCTTACTCAAGTTAATGATAAGCGATTTTTTGTTAAACCATCTCAAATTAAGCAGATGAAAAATAAAGAAAAGGCACGTAAGATTCGTGCTAAAAGTAGAAAAGATTCGTATTCTTATTAGTCCCTCGCCGTGCGCGAGATTGTGAAAGTATACATGACTTTATTTGAACGATTATATGATGATATGAAGTGCGCAATGAAAACCCATGAAGAAGTGCGCTTAAGCGTCATTCGCATGGCTATTGCTGCTTGTAAAAACTTAAAAATTGAAAAATATGGTCAAAACGGACAAGAATTATCTGATGCTGAGGTACTCGAAGTACTCACAAAGCAGATAAAGCAGCGACGGGATGCAGCACAGCAATATACTAGTGCCTCCCGTCCTGAACTTGCCGATAAAGAGCACCATGAAGCTAAAATTATTCAGGCCTATCTTCCTGAACAAATGAGTGAAGACGATGTTCGAGCTATTGTGCTTAAATATAAAGAGTCAGCAGGTGTAGCATCTCTTGCAGAAATTGGTAAACTGATTGGGCCTGTAATGCGGGAACTAAAAGGTAAAGCCGATGGCTCAATGGTGAAAAAAATAGTAAAAGAGGTTCTTTCGTGATTACGGTACTCATTACAGCTGATCCACGCTACCCTGTTAGTAAAGTGCGAATTACGACGCAAGTCGAAAGAACGCTTAATGAGATGAAGGTGTTTGGAGATGTTGAAGTCAGTATAACGGTAGTTGGTGATCGTAAAATGAAAGAGTTAAATAGCCAGTTTCGTCAAATAGACGACACAACTGATGTACTATCTTTTCCTCTTGAGGAAAGTACTGACGGTGGTGAAAGTGGATTTATTAACTTTCCCAACAAAGTTTTATATTTAGGTGATATTGTCGTTTCCTATCCTCAGGCGGTTGTTAATGCCGCAAATTATAATCGTCTCGTAGATGACGAAATAAATACCTTGGTTGAGCATTCTATTTTGCATCTTTTGGGTATTCATCATGATGGTGATTGATACCGATTTTATTTCGTCTTCTGTTTTTCTTCGGATGGCGCTATACTGTAAGGCGCATGGCGTTCTACCACAAATATAGACCACAAAATTTCAACGATATTAAGTTAACTCAATCTAAAGTAGCCGAAACTCTCGTTCTTTCGCTTATCAAACAGCAGATCGGGCATGCATACCTTTTTACCGGTACTCATGGAACCGGTAAAACGACAACTGCGCGTATTGTTGCGATGTCAGTAAATTGCGCTCAGTATGAAACTATACCTGAATTAAAAGATTTCGCGAAGGAAAAAGAGTTCGAAAAAGCTGTTAAGAATTTTCCAGTTCCCTGCAACGAGTGCGATGCATGTAAGGCAGTAGCTGCCGGCTCATTTCTTGATGTTATAGAAATGGATGCGGCTTCAAATCGGGGTATTGATGAAATTCGTGAATTAAAAGATAAAATTAGACTCGCACCAATGCATGCTGCAAAAAAAGTTTACATAATAGACGAGGTGCATATGCTTACCTCCGAGGCTTTTAACGCGCTTCTTAAAACGCTAGAAGAACCTCCCGCTCATAGTTTATTCATTCTGTGTACAACTGAATTGCATAAGGTACCGCAAACAATTCAAAGCCGTTGTACCAAGATTGTTTTTCAGAAACCGGGAATTTCAGAAATAACGACGTTACTTAAGCATATAGCTAATACTGAAAAAATTAAAATTGATGATAGCTCGTTGCATTTACTTGCAAAAGCTTCAAGTGGTGCGTTTCGTGACGCAGTTAAATTGCTTGAAATGGCTTCGGTACAGGCAACGGAAGTGACAAGTGAGATAGTGAATTCAATGTTGGTTGGGTCTACAAGGGTTGATTCGTTACAAATTATCGCTCTTATGCGTAGTGGTAATTCCAAGGAACTATTACGGCTTGTTAAACTTCTTGATGAAAACGCTACCCACTTTAGTGAGTTACTAAAAGCATTATTATCCGATGCGCGAGAGCTTCTTTTTTATAAAGCTGGAGTAATATCTGCTGGAGAAGTAGATTGTCTTTCTGGGCTTTCGTCACAGGATCTACAAGCGTATAACTCAATTTTAGATACTGGGTTTCTCTCGGAATACATTGATCTTTTAGTTAAAGCGATGGGCCAGCAAAAATTTACGCCGATTGCGTCCTTACCGTTAGAATTACTCTTTATGAAGTTAAGTGGTGTGGTTATGCAGGCGGCACCTGTGGTTGGTATACCGCAACCAGCTCCAGTTCCGAAAAAGAGCGTTCATATTGAAGAAAGTACTCTAGTTGAAACTGATGATGTTGTTATGGTCAGCGACTCTGTTGTTCAGATTGATGAGGAAGTAGTTGCTCCTTCTCTTCCCTCTTCGACAATACCGACTGTGACTAATGAAGAATTAACTATTGAATTGATACAGGAGCGCTGGCCGGAAGTCTGTAAGTTACTAAAGAAATATCATGCATCTATGGCAGTAATGATTAGTAAATGTAAGCCAATTCGTTTGGATGGTAAGTCGGTAATTCTGGAAACACAGAACTCTTTCAATAAGGATATGATTGAATCGGCAAAGAATCGCCCCGTTATTGAACAGGCTATCTACGAGTTGCTTGGCGCTCAAGTTCGGATTAAAACGGTGCTCGCAAACACTAAACTAACGCAAAAGAATGTAGAAAACATTCAGCCGGTTACCGATGATGACTTGGCCAGCATGGCGCAGGAGATATTCGGTTCGTAAATCAGTTTTTTATCTGTCTGGTTGAAGTGATGTTGACGAACAGATAGAAAATGGTATACAAGCAATACAAGCCGAATATTTGAGCTGTAAAAAATCACTGTTTTATCGTATACTGCGTAGAGTTATTGAGAAAGGAATTATTTATGTTTGACGATTTAAAGGGTAAATTGGCTGGTGCTATGGGTGGAGATTTTGGAAAAATGGCACAACAGGCAATGGCAATCAAAAAAGTTTTAGCTCAAATGACTACCACTGTCAAAAAAGATGGTGTTGAGATTGTTATAACCGGTGATCAGGATATTCAGTCGGTTACTGTGGATGGAAATGAGGATAAAAGATTACGAACTGCTTTTAATGAAGCAATCAAGAAGTCACAGGAAATGGCTGCAAAAGAGATGCAGAGTATGATGAAGGATAATGGCTAAGCTTCCTAAACCAATCACAAACTTGATTGAGGCATTTGAGAAACTCCCCGGAATTGGCCCAAAATCTGCCCAACGACTTGCCTATCATTTACTTCATGCTCCTAAAGAGCAATTGGAGAACTTTTCGGCGACTATCCTGGCTGTTAAGAATCAGGTTAGGTTATGTAAAGACTGTTTTAATGTGAGTGATCAGGATATTTGCGATATCTGCTCTGATCCGACTCGAGATCACTCAATTATTGCGGTTGTTGAAGCTCCACTCGATATCCTAGCTCTCGAAAAGACGGGGTTTCGTGGCTTGTACCATGTGTTACATGGGGCGATCTCTCCGCTTGATAACATTGGGCCTGATCAGCTCTATATCCGTCAATTGCTACCTCGCTTACGAGATAGCGCCGTTAAAGAAATTATTTTGGCAACCAACCCCACTCTTGAAGGGGAAGCTACCGCAATGTATATCCATAGACTTGTCAACCCACTAGACGTAAAATTGACTAGAATAGCTCGCGGTTTACCGGTGGGTGGAGATATTGAATATGCCGATGAAGTAACGCTCAGACGAGCTATGGAGAGTAGAAATGCCTTCTAATACTGAACAAAAGAAAGTTATTACTGCAGATACTAATGTGTATGAGCTCATATCAGAATATCCTGATTCTCAGGAGGTTTTGATTGAGTATGGAATCCCTTGTGCTTCCTGTCATTTTTCAAGCTATGATACCATTGGAGACTCGATTGCTGAATTCGGTATTGAAGAAGAGGATGTTCGTGATATGCTGGAGCAGCTAAACGCTATAGTTCAGTCTACTTCACCTCAAAAGAGGGATGAAACTGAGTCGATTGAGGATGAAATAGCTCCAGAGGTCTAGATGTAATTGCCAAATGAGTTGGTATTTTGTAAAATGGTCCTCATTGTGGTATAATGCCTGGATAGCTTAGTGGTAAAGCACAGTCTTGGTAAGACTGAGAGCGCGGGTCCGATCCCCGCTCCAGGCTCCATTAAAAATATAATTAGTTAGTAAAGTGTAGTTATATGGCAAAGAAAAAGGGTGCACGTCAATTAATATTACTCACTTCGAAAGAAGACCCAAAAACACGTTATACTACTTCAGTTAACGTTATTAACCAGCAAGCTGCTGGTGGTCAGGCTAAGAAGTTAGTTTTGAAGAAGTACTCTCCTGCTCTTCGTAAGAGAGTTGAGTTCGTTCAGACTAAAATAAAGTAATAAAAATGGCAGTTTTCAATAGTTTTATTGAGCTGTCATTTTTTACGCAAAGGATAGGTGTTTATAATGTTTACTATAAGTCGTAAAATTATTAACCAGGTTGAGTCGTCTAAAAAACCAGCTTTGCTTTCATTATGGCATAAAGATGCCCTTACTCCACCACAGACTATCTTTGTTTCGCCACAAATTGTAGATTTTGCTAAAGATCGCGACGAAGTTCATCAATCAGAGCTTTTAAACTTAGCGGTATCTGATCAAAAATATACCGTAGAAAAGGAATTTAATGAGACTGCTTTAAATTCAATCAACAGTCTTTACTACTCAAGCTGCAATCATGCCTTTGATAAAAAATCTGATTTGGCTACTTTGTATGTAAAAAACCGCATGGTTCAGTACGCAATTTTGCATGAGATTCTTCATTTAGTTAAGTCTAAAGCGATTCGGATTAAGGAGATTTGCTGTGGTGGTGTGTATACTCGCTGGCAGCATTTTGAAAAATATTTGCCTCGCGATCGAAAAATCCACGCGATTCTTTCTGATTTTACTATGGATATTCATCCGAAAAGTAAAATTAATGCTTTAAATCTTGATGGTATTACCTTTGGGTTTGATGCCTATGATATGCGTAAATCATTTGAAACTTTATCTGAGGATGAAAAAGTTGACTTAATGCTCGTTACGTATGGATTTGATAGTGTTTGGGATAAAAGTGACGCTATGTATGTTAAGGAACGTGGGCAGTGGTATCAGATTAAGTATCGAGTTAAGGTCTCGCCAACGGCTAAAAACCCTGAACAGCTGTTACAATATTTACGAGATGGTTATTGTAAAGATGGGTTGGATCTTGATGTATTTGATAATATCGTTGTTGAAACAATTGCTGTTCCAATAGACCTGGATAAAGTTCAATACGGAGAATTTGTTAAAAAAGCATATGGCGACTATGAAGATGCCCGTGTATCAATGCCAGGCCTGCTGGTTGAACGGGTAAAGGAAGCATTTGAAAAGCAGATCAAGAAAAATGGTTACTTTATGATTGGTGAAGTTGCTACCTACCCGCTTAAGGAGAGAGAAAAGATTGAGTTAACTATTGCAGATTACAATACTACTGGTCGCGTTGGCAAATATAAAGTTGAAGATTTTTATGTTGCTGAGATGATTCTTGAGTCAATGGGATTTGATGTTGAGGTTCATGATATAGCTAAACTTGCCGGTAAATACGGTAAGAAAATTGATGAGGATACTGCTGATACCTGGTTGATGGTGGTTAGGAAAGCGTAAATATGTTTTTCT
>CAZHTP010000002.1:0-54601 GCA_964535655.1 uncultured Gammaproteobacteria bacterium
AAGCAGCAAAAAAAACAGCAAAGAAAAAAGCTACAAAAAAGCGAAAGTAGTTTTTCTTTAATCCCTCATGTTTAACTCTTTTATTAGAAAGCACGAGGGATTTCCTTTATCTTACCCCCTCCCCCTCTCCTCTCCAGAACACTCTTGACTATGTTTCAAATATTTGTTACAATGCTGCGATATTTAATCTTAGAGTATTAACTATAGGACTATGTCCGCGTTAGAAAGTTGTAGGAGACAAATTGAGTAAAGAAGGGATTAGTCCCGCAGATACCAATAACGGAAGGGTAGCCCTAAGAAGGAGCTCGGCCTTAAGTCCATATAAAAAGGACTCTCTCTGCACCTCTGGTACCAATCTTGTAGAAATAAAAGGCCCCGATCAAAAGATGAGGCTCCAAGGAGTAAAATCCCCAGAGGAATTTGATGCAATTTTTCTTACAGCAGCTACACTTTCAATGGACTTAGATTCAGAGTCTAAGCTACATGAAGTTAGAAGCAGCTTCATCGCTCGCTATCTTGCTGAGCTATCGGGGGTAGACCCTGATAGCCTATTATTTAGAAGTTTTCTTATCGGCGCAATAGTGCATGATGATGGTAAGGGTGATACGCGGATCAAGGAACGCATCCGCATCAAAGGAAAGCTAAGTGATCAAGATAGATCGGTTACACAACTACACCCCGTACTCGGGACACTACGAGCATTAATGAATGGACTCGATAGTGCAGCTGAATATCCAATGACGCATCATGTTTTTTATGATCGATCAGTTGGGCATATGCGTGGCTATCCTGCTCATATCACCGATGCCGAAATAACAGGATTACATTATGTTGACTCAAAAGGTCAGAATTCAACAGTTGCCGATGCCCTAAACTTGACTGAAAAAGAGCGAACACAATACATATTCTTAAAAGAACTGCTCAAATTAACCGACGAGATCGATGCCTTCTGCTCGCGAAGAGTATATCGTGATAATAGGTTAACGAGTCAGCAGCTTCAAGCGCACTTAAAAGAAAACACAGGTATCCGCTTTAACCCCGATGCCGTAGCACTCGTTCTGCAAAACATCGATGAAATCCGATTCTTTCACTACTTGATGTATAGATTGCACAACAAAATGACCTTAGAGATGAATTTATCTAGCCACACAGCCGAGATTGAAACTAGCGAACGCGCAAGAACCGCTGATGGACAAGACATAAAAACACCTACCCTAGTGCACTGGAACGAGATGGGAAAACAGGATGTGATAAACGTCGTAACTCAAACAACAAAACTTTACAATACCTTTGTGACCGATGTTAGAATAAAATACCGAGCGAAGTTGCGCACTACCAGCGGATCATAAAGTAATCAGGACTCTATCTTTTTCTCTCCCAATTTCATATAATACGCAGTGTAAGTACATACAGTGCTAATTCCACAAAACAAAAGAAAGCAGAGCGTATCATGTTTAAATTTTTTACCAAACTTATTGATTCTAGCGAAGGCACCATCAAAAGATATCGTAAGATTGTTGATCAAATTAATTCGTTGGAATCTGGCTTAAAATCTCTAAATAACGCATCTTTACAAGCAAAAACTTCCGAATTTAAAGCCCGGCTTGATCGGGGAGAAACACTTGAAGATTTATTGCCTGAAGCCTTTGCCGTTGTTCGTGAGGCATCCTTTCGTGTTAACAAACAACGACATTTTGACGTACAGTTAATGGCAGGTATTGCCTTCCATGAAGGAAAAGTAGCCGAACAGAAAACTGGAGAAGGAAAAACCCTCTCTGCAACAAGTGCGGTTTATCTCAACGCCTTAGCAGGAAAAGGTGTTCATGTTGTCACGGTTAACGATTACCTTGCCCAACGCGATGGTGGCTGGATGGGTGCGGTGTATCATTTCTTAGGTTTATCGTCAGCAGTCCTTATCCACGAAACATCGCTTCTTTTTGATCCGGAATATACCAATAGTGAATCTCAAGATTGGCGTTTTAAACATCTTAAAAAAGTAGAGCGTCGTCAAGCTTATGCCGCAGACATTACTTATGGAACCAATAATGAATTTGGCTTTGATTACCTCCGCGATAACATGGTCATGGACGTTAAAGACATGACGCAGCGAGGACACTACTTTGCAATCGTTGACGAAGTTGATTCAATCCTTATCGATGAAGCGCGTACCCCACTTATTATCTCAGCTCCGGATACTGATCCAACAGACAAATATTATGAATTTGCTAAATTAATCGATGGACTTAATCCTAAATTAGATTATGTAATTGACGAAAAACTACGCTCGGCGCACTTAACAGAAAACGGTATCACGAAGCTTGAAAAGCGCCTCAGTGTATCTAATTTGTACGAAAAAGATTTTGAAACCATTCATCATGTTGAAAATGCATTGCGGGCAAGATCGTTATTTGAACGGGATAAACAATATGTTGTTAAAGATGGCGAAATTATCATCGTTGACGAATTCACCGGTCGAATGATGTATGGAAGGCGCTATTCTGAAGGATTACATCAGGCAATTGAAGCAAAAGAAGGCGTAACGGTTCAGCAGGAATCTAAAACCTTAGCAACGATCTCCATTCAAAATTATTTTAGATTATACAAAAAACTTTCCGGCATGACAGGAACAGCAGCAACTGAAGCTGAAGAATTCCATAAAATATACAAAATGGACGTACTCGTAATTCCGACTAATCGAGATATGTCGCGCAAAGATTTGCCAGATTATATCTTTAAAAACGAGCGCGCAAAGTTAGAAGCCATTGGCAGAGAAATTGAAGCCGTCAATAAAACCGGCCAGCCAATTCTTGTCGGTACTCGAGATATTGAACACAACGATTTACTTGCGCGGTTACTTAAACATAAAGGCATAAAACACGAAGTGCTCAATGCTAAAAACCACCTTCGTGAGGCATTAATTTTGGCTAAAGCGGGCGAAAAAGGGGCAGTGACTATTGCAACCAACATGGCTGGGCGCGGCGTTGATATCGCACTAGGCGGGGAAGAACCAAAGAAATCTCCCGAGATGACCGATGAAGAATTTAACCAGCAAGCTGAAGAATGGAAGAAAAAAACCCAGGAAGTTAAAGATCTTGGCGGGTTATTTGTAATTGGTTCCGAACGACACGAATCCAGGCGTATCGATAACCAGCTTCGTGGACGCGCGGGACGTCAGGGTGATCCGGGTACAACACGATTCTTTGTCGGACTTGATGATGAGATTATGCGCATCTTCGGTGGAGAGCAAATTCAGAAAGTCATGGGATTATTAAAAATGCCAGATAATGTTCCCATTGAACATCGCATGGTTTCAAATGCAATTCAAGGCGCTCAGACAAAAGTCGAAGGATTTTATTTTGATCAACGTAAACATGTTGTGGAATATGACGATGTAATGAATAAACAGCGCGAAATTATTTATGGATTGCGCAAACAAATTTTAGAAAGCACAAGAAAGGTGCACGAAGAAAAAACTTTACCTAAAGCCGATATAGAATTCGAAACAACGGAAGTAGAACTTCAAAAAATTGAAAACGAAATTAAAGAAAACATAACTAGTATTGAAGAAATTGCAAAGCAAACTTCTCGCACGTTAAAAGATGAAATTCTAGAAAAATTGTTTAAAGAAGTTGAATTACTAGTTGGAATTGAAAGTGAAGCAGGGTACACAGGTGAAGATTATTTGCGAATTACTGACGAAGTCGCAAAAATAATTCCTTTTGATGATGCCTCACGCAAGCAATTGCAAAAAGAAATTTCAGAACAAAAAGACCCACATAAAATTGTTGAATATCTAAAAGATGTGGTAGCCGGAGTCTACATGACGCGTGAACAACAATTTGGCACAGAAGCAATTTCCAACATGGAACGTGCGGTGTATCTTGCAACTTTAGATGAACTTTGGATCGATCATTTGGATCAAATGACCGCGCTTCGTGACGGCATTGGTTTGCGAGCGTACGGTCAGCGCGATCCACTTGTCGAGTACAAAGGAGAAGCATTTAAATATTTTCAGCGGTTATTAAACAATATAGATTATGAAGTAGTTCGCCGTATCTTCCGGGTATTGCCTGCAAATGCCGATCAGCTTTTAATGCAAAGCGCTTTTAAAAATATTTATGAAATGGGTCCGGACCAAAACGCATCAAGCTCTTCAGATCTTGCTAAAGCGACAGCGCAACATACCGCCTCCCAATCATCAGAACCAGCTGGTGATCCTAAATGGCAACTTGCGTTCCAGCAAGCTATGAATCAAACAGGTTCTCAGCCTATTAAAAACGAATTTAGAATTGGCCGCAACGATCCCTGTTGGTGTGGAAGTGGTAAGAAATACAAGAAATGTCACTTTCCGGAATTACCGCCAGCAAAATCGTAAGCATTGCTCAGAAGTTAAACCTATAGTATAATATCAAATATGCCAGAAAAGTCGCCAAAAAACGATGCGCAAATAGAATCAACCGAACCTAAGAAAAGGGGACGACGGCGCCGTGTAAAGGAAGTTATTGAACCTGAGAAAATGGAATATCAGCCACCCGAAGCCTTAAAAGGCGCCTATAGTGAATTGCTGGCTGCACAAGCTACGGCACTACATACAAACGAAGCAATAACAACACTAGTGGGTAATGCAAGGATAGCTCTTGATGAGGCTGACGATATTACGCCTCTTGAAGCCGCTCTATTTACAAGACAAATTTATACCAAAGCTGAGTCACTTGCCAGTCGCAATCAAGATACCCCAAGCCAGAAACGATGGGGCAAAGCAAGAGAGAAAGCAGAAAAAGCAGTAGAAGCACTTACCCCGCAACCACCCGACAAACTAGCAACACCGTCCCCAGTACCGCCTAAAAGTAAAATGACCGGTACCACAGGAATGTAATCTTTTCCCTTATGGCCACCGCCGAACAAAAGATCTATTTGCCCACCAAAAGCATTTCTATACCGGTTCGTAGGCTTGATACATTACCGCTCGCTTACGAAGGTACAGATTCTCCGGTGATTGAATCAGAACAGCGTCGGGGTTTCCGTGTAGTTATTAAAATTAATCCAGATGATCAAGACACTAACCTCAGTGAGCTAATCCAAGTCTCGGAGTTTCATAAAAGAGATTTCGAAATAAGAAGACTACCAGAGTATCCCCATATATGGCAGGATACATTCGGTAATTACTATTCAAGCCGGTTTAGCATTAAGTCCAATAATGGATCGTATCCTGCGTTGTTCAGGCAGGAGCCAGATAATCAGGTAGACACAGCGTATTTCGTCTATGGTTTACAAGAAAGTACTGCTATTTATAGATCTTTCGTCGTATCTCAGAAGCTGCGTGAGGCAGGGATTGATACCGACTATATTTTCGATATAGTTCAACCGCAACAACTACCGTATAACGGACAACTAATTAGTTTAAATGAGTACAAAAGAATGTTAATCGAAAATATGTGGGCTATAAATGCGCAAGAAGATGAGCGAGATACCAATACTGGGAAACTTATTCCTAGGCGTAGAGAGTTACTCGAGGTAGGAGAATATTTAGATGATGCAAACATGACCTTTGTAATGTATAAGCGCGCTCAACAAGTCCCTGAGAGATTTGTCGACTTTACATTCGTTCATTCTCACTTAGAGTTTGATAGGCTGTTATCCCACATATTTGACTATATCAACGCTGAAGAATTATACAAAGCATCCCAAAACAGCAGCTATAAGCCGCAGCATTTCAGTATCTATTCTGGCGAAGATATCTGTCGATACTTTACCGAGTATTTTCCTAAGAGGTTAGCTAAGAATGTTGCAAAAATGCATGCGTTAGGTATTGCGCATCACATGCTTAACGGCGGTAATTTCTCAGCAATTGGCAGCATTTATGATACAGAAAGTCCTCGAGGTGAGGTTTTGGGAATAGGAGATTCTGAAGTCACACAGGCAGAAATTGCAAAGGATGTACATTCAATTTTTAAGGGGATAACCGGATATGCTGGAATAGATAGTATTATCAACTTCTTGCAAGAGAAAAGGTACATAGGGGAAAATATTTCAACAAGAAAAATAAGGAATATATTTGATCGAGAATATTCTCAGATAATTGGAGAAGCATTGCTTAAAGAGGTAAAAGCAAAAGGGTGGGAAGATTCTCTTTTAGAGAATATCGTTTCAATTTATAAAATGTTTGATTTATTCGCTCCAACCGCAGAAAATTATTTAATTATCGCAGAATATTTAAAAAAACTTCTCGCAAAAGAGATACCTTTACCCGAAGTTGAAATAGACCTGGAAGAATGGGTAGAACAGTTTATGCATGATGAGAGAATCGACTTAAGCAAAAAAATTGAAAGCGCGCTACAACACGCCGATACTTCGCAGTATGCCCAAGTAATTGACAAAGTATTTGATCCTGTAGGTGACTATCCAGAATCAGCAGCCGATCGTTTCTTTGCGCACGCTCGATTCGGCATAACGTTTCAATATATGGATAATTTTAGCATGCAGTCAGACACTATTTCTAACAAGTTCAGTGATGATCATTTAACAGCAGTAGTTGGAATTGCTATTGCTAAGGCTATCACCGTAGCTTACCGTTTTTGCTACGATGAACCGTATAATAACGCGGGAGCTATCGAAGAAGAAATGACTAGAATGAAACAAGAATTAAAAGAAAGGTACCTTGTGGTAAAATAGCCTTATGACAGCACTATCAGAAAAGATCTTTCCAATTTCAGGTGAAGACGTATCATTCTTAGGTCAAAATAAGCAAAGAATTGTTCGAACGTATCGCGTGATAGCCTCAGTCGAACCGGAGAGGTTACAAAGGCTTTCGGATAATGAGCTTTCAGAGGCTCTCCTTTGGGCACGAATAAGAACAGATAACGCTCTACATCTTTCTAGAATCCAGGTAAACGGCCATCGAGCCGCCCATTTAATTCACGAAGCCCAGTATGTTGTTAAAAAGGGGTATCTTCCTAATCGATCACGACGAGTTGCGACTAAAACAACCCACGATAGTGCAGGTACACCGTACCATTTACTGGCAGAAATGTATCGTGACGTTGCACGTTATCATATGCGCGTTGCTGACCTAACCAATACAGACGAACCTCAAACTAGAGCTCTCCAGGCAATTGATCAAGCCATGGATGCGGCACCAGCACAAAGCGGAGTATTTGGCTTAGCGGCAATGGAACGAGAGCTAATGTTACAGGAAATGGGGTATGATTTCGACTATCCACGTTTCAGTGCTGCATATGATTTACTCAAAGCAGGATACCCTACAGAAGTTGGAAAAGATCGACTTGTAACCGCTACCTGGTGGTATATCCGTGAATCGGTTAATTCCGATCACGATAAAGAGGCCTGGGAGGGGGTTCAAACCTTGAGGAGGTTACAAGTATCTCAAAAACAACGCGCTGCCTTATTGGTAAAAGATTTAATCAGACCATACATTTACAAAGCACAGCAAAAAACAGCTTCACAACTAAACCCTGATGATTTTCACATCTAGTATCAATTCGCTCGGTGAATATCGACAAGATCGGCGTTATCTATCTATACTATAGGTATGTTTGATTTCTCTTTAGCAATAGATATCATAGGTCGCGGAATTGATGGTTTAGGTGTCCTGCTCATTGTGGGTGGAGCGATATATTCACTCTTAACATTTCTAAACACAGTATTCTTGCCCCAAACTAAAGGTGCGTATCAGGCGTTACGAGACAACATGGGGCGAACTATTTTGCTTGGCCTGGAATTCCTCATTGCAGGAGATATCATCCGCTCAATTGCTATTCCGCCCACCCTTCAAACGGTGATCACTTTAGCAATCATCGTTCTTATTCGTTCCTTCCTCAGTTTCGAACTCGAACACGAGATAAGCGGACGCTGGCCCTGGTCCAAAAAATCATAGCCACCTTTCAGCAGTTCCTCAATGTCGCTTGATATAATAAGTTAATGAGAATATTACTTGTCGAAGACGAACACAAGATCGCTACTGCTTTAAAAAAAGGTCTTGAGCAAGAAAATTTTGCTATAGATCTCGCGTTTGAAGGAAATGAAGGGTATGACCTTGCATCCTCAGAAAATTACGATGTAATTATTCTAGATCGCATGCTTCCCGGTATAGAAGGTGTTCAAATTGCCAAAAAGCTCCGTAGTGAAAAAAATCACACCCCAATATTAATGCTTACCGCTAAAGGACAGATCAATGATCGTGTTGAAGGACTGAATGCCGGAGCTGATGATTATTTAGTCAAACCATTCGCCTTTGAGGAATTACTTGCACGAATCAAAGCGCTCATGCGCCGTCCTAAAGATACCACCGGAACAATTCTTAAAATTGGCGAATTATCGCTTGACACCGTTACGTACGCTGTTAAGCGAGGAGCGACTTTGATACAACTTTCGAGCAAAGAGTATGCTTTGCTGGAATATCTCATGCGGCATCCCAATCAAATTCTAACCAAAGAGCAGATAATCTCCCACGTTTGGGACTATGACGCAGACATTTTACCGAATACAGTAGAAGTATATATCGGCTATCTACGTACCAAAATCGACAAGCCATTTAAAGCAACAACATTAATCCATACAGTTCGTGGATTCGGGTATAAGATCGGAGAAGAATAATGTTTCGTTCAGCCCGGCTCAAGCTTACTGCCTGGTATTTGGTAATCATCATGCTTGTGAGCGTGTCTTTTAGCATGATCATTTACAGTATGATCTCCTCCGAGCTTGAGCGTTCACTGCGAATCCAAAGATTTCGTATCTATAACCCAGGATATGGAATCGCAATTCCCGTGCCTACACCAGGCCCTGATCCCGATGTTCTTAACGAAGCCAAAGATAGATTACTTTGGAGATTAATAAATACAAACACTATTATTTTAGTGCTTTCAGGTGCGGCCGGATATTTTCTGGCCGGAAGAACCCTTCGTCCAATTGAAACTATGATCAACGATCAAAACAGATTCACAACCGATGCTTCCCACGAATTACGCACACCACTTACCGCACTTAAAACATCAATCGAAGTAAACCTACGCGATACAAAACTCTCGGCAGACGACGCAAAAGAAGTTCTAAAAAGCAATCTGGAAGAAGTAAATAACTTACAAAAGCTCACCGATGGATTAATACTTCTATCAGCCAATCAACCACATCAGAATAATAAAACACTGGAGCCAGTGCAGCTTCGTGAAACTTCAAAGGAGGCCGTTAAAAAGGTAACTCCTATGGCACAACTTAAAAACATAACCATTGTTAATGAAATTAATGAATATACCTTAAAGGGTGATCAAAAAAGTATTAATGAATTATTTGTAATTCTTCTGGACAACGCCATTAAATATAGTGAAGAAAATACCGAAATTAAAATGAATGCTTCGTCCACTGACGGCAAAGTTATTATCAGAATTCAAGACCACGGTGTGGGAATAGCTGAATCTGATATCGCACACGTATTTGATCGTTTTTATCGGGCTGAAAAATCTCGCTCCAAGTCTGATGCTCACGGATATGGTCTCGGGTTATCCATCGCTAAAAAAACGGTTGAAGATCATCATGGTAGTATTTCTGTGAAAAGTAAAGTGGGCGAAGGAACCCAATTTAGCGTTGTTTTTCCTTTAAAATGATAGTAGCTGCCCTTTACATTCACTTCACGATCTTTCTACAATAAAGTAGTGAAAAACCACCTAATTATACTAATACTTGCACTTTGTATTTCTATTGGCGTTTTTATTTCAGTTAGGCAACAGGGGATTCAACTATTAACTCAATCTGAAAATGGAAATGCCCAGAGTGCATGTAACACTGCAGCAATTTCAGTTAAATATCTGTCAGCTAGTTACACAGGTACAAAAAAATGCCTGTCAGCTGGACAGCAAATGTATAGCGAAGATAATCGTTTTACTTTTTTCTCAGTGCCCGCTCCATTTCGAAATGGCATATACTTGCAGCTGGAAAATTTAAGAACAAAAGAAGATCCCCGTTTTAACGGTATTATTTCAATTAATGCTCCGGGAACATTTTATATTTTCTATCGTAAAATTCCGGGGCAAACCGCTCCTGAGTGGTTAACAGCAAATTATTCTCGAATAACGCCAGCAGATTTTGTAAATTTACCGCAATTTATCTTGCGAAAAAATGATTTAGGGCTTATTGGCGTATATGATATTTATGCAAAAGAGTTCCCAACGATAAGTTCTACTAACATTGGTCCTGCAGCAGATCCTGCCAAAACTGCATATTCAATGTATATACCTGCTTTTGTACCGTACTTAGTTTCGTCAACTCCAACGCTTTCTCCTTCACCAACCCCCAGTCGTTCACCTTTACCAAGTCCTACCACAAATTCATCTGCGTTAACAGCACGCGTATTAGCAATTGGCTTTAATCCTGGCGATCCAAGCGATACTATCGCCCATAAATACTACCCAATGAATGGAAAAACTCCAGCAGATTTTGAAGATTCTGTTTTTAATGGAACAGTTGCTGCGTTCAAGCAATTTTCCAACGGTGAAATAAATTATAACATCGTTAAAAAAATAAATATTAGTACCTTCCCGTCATATACGAATGGCTATCAGTTCACCGTAGATAGTTACAAAGAGTGTGTGTGGGGAGGTCCGTCTTTTAACCCTGCAAAATGTGAAGCTCAAAAACAAGCGTTCGATATGAAAGCGTGGATCCAAACGAATCATATCTGTGAAACAGCAGCAATCGTAAACGCCGATGAGATTTGGGTTATGAGTGCGCCATATATAATGACTTGGGAAAGTCAAATGATTGGACCAAGCGATCCATTCTTTGTTAACTCTTCCCCAGTAATAGTTCCCGGATGCACAAAGCATTATATTCTTATGAATGCAACATATGAGCGTTCCGAGCCTATTCTTCATATTTATGGCCACCGAATAGAATCGGTAATGAATTATATGACCGAAAACTGGAGTGCTACCGATCGAACAAAGTACTGGGAAAATTTTTCAGCAGTCTCGCGTTACGCAAATCCCAATCAACCATTAGATCGAAGTAACTGCGGCAACGCCCATTTTCCCGCCAACGCCACTCAAAGTTACGAATACAATAATCCAACGGTAAGAGTATTCAATTGTCCTGATTGGAAAAATTTCCCAAATTTAACTGGCGAACAAGAATCAATTGGTTGTGCCGCTTGGAATTGTGATGAAATCTTATGGGATGAACATTGGATGGGCAGCATACCACGCAGGCAAGGAGAAGCAACACTTACGTCATTCACAGGAAAGCAATTTACATTTAAGAAAAATTGGTGGTACTATATCATGTTCCCTGAAAACACAATTGCAATTAAAAATACTATTAAGTAATGACAACGTCAAAACATTATCACGAACTGTTAGTAAAATGGTCAACCAGACACGAAGAAGTAAAAAAGAAAGTGTGGGAGAAGCATCTTCACGCGTTAGGGTGGCTCATCGAAAATATACCGGCAAAAAAACATATCGCAGCAGGTTCGATGAGTGCCCTTATGCTCATAACAGGACCAAGCGCGAGTATGGTATTGCCTGCTCCACAACCCTCTGTAGAGCAGGTACAATCCACCAAACATCTGGATAAAAAATCTGCCTTAGTACTTGATCTTGCCCTAGAAGTACCCCGTACAGTACAGCCGCTATCCGCAGAGAATGAATCAACCATAACGCATACATTAAACGATTATTACGGAATGAATGTTTCTGCAGAGCTCCAAGGCATCCGATTAAATCGAAACTATGGATTAATTGGTGCTGAGCAACATCTTCCACGTTTCCCAGGGGACACGGTAGATAAGCAGCTTAAAACAGTCGATGACAAAGCAATGTATGCCCGCTCAGCTATGACTCCAGGATTAGGAGCCTGGCGCTATTTTGCAAACTCAGAAAAAGAATTAACGCAAAAAGATATTGAGAGAGAAAAGTGGTATATTGCAGCGCCTACCTTTGCATCACCCGGCTTTAAGGAGCATGTCAAAGAATATAAAGACTTTTATAAATATCGTAAAATGCTTGTTTTAAATCCTAAAACGGGCCAAGCAGTTGTAGCAGATATTGCCGATGCGGGTCCAGGCGAATCAACCGGAAAGCATCTCGGTGGATCTCCTGAAGTTATGAACTATTTAGGTCTTGGCGAAGGTCCGCGCAAAGGAGCAGTACTGTACTTTTTTATTGATGATCCCGGTGATACAATCCCTTTGGGCCCAGTATCACCAAAATAAATTCTATGAATCATTTTTATAACGATATTGTCGAAATGGAAACATTAGTTATTGAATTAGATACATTAGATATTTCTCCTCAACAAAAACAACATCTAATAAAAATTGCTGAAGACACGTTGCATCACACTATTTTAGATGTAATACTCTCAGAACTTTCTGAAGAAGATAAGCGCATCTTTCTTAAAAATCACGCCGAAAATGATCATGATAAAATATGGAATCACTTAAAGGAAAAAATAAATAACATCGAATTAAAAATTAGAACTACTTCAGAATTACTTACCAAAGAATTGCATAGGGATCTCAAAGAAATAAAATCCCATTAACAAAACAGAATACTCACTCACTTTTAAATATGAGTGAGTAGTGTATACTTTAATGAGAGAAAATTGATTCATGAAAACAATCACCTGCATAGGCGCAGCCGGTACAGTAACTGGTTCCGGCTATTTACTTACATCAGATAACCATAATCCACTACTTATTGATCTAGGTATGTTTCAAGGAAAAGATGCAATTCCCGAGACTAACAATTCCAACTTGCCATTTGATGTTCATGCGCTCGAGGCGGTATTGTTAACTCATGCTCATATAGATCACTGTGGTCGTTTGCCGCTGCTTATTACATACGGATATACCGGTAAAATCTATATGACTCGAGCAACACGTGATTTAGTAGAGTTAGCATTATTTGATTCAGCAAAAATTGCTAAAATGCGGGATAAAGATTTTCCGTTATATACCGAACGTGAGGTTGTTCAAGTTCTAAATCTCGTTGAAACAGTAGAATACCATCAACCGTTTGCTATTCAAAATTATGATATTCAATTTTTCGATGCTGGACATATTCTTGGTTCCAGTATCATCGAAATTACTGACACCACAGCTATTGATGGAATTAACAAAATAGTTTTTAGTGGAGATTTAGGAAATTCTCCCCAGGATATCATCCGGCCAACGGAGATAATAAATTCAGCAGATGTTGTAATAATGGAAACTACCTATGGCGATAAAGATCATATCCCAGAAGACACACTGGGAATCATGCAAAACGAGATAAACATTATTGAAAAATCCGGTGGAACCTTACTTATGCCGGCTTTTTCCATGGATCGCACGCAAGTCATTCTGCATCGATTAAATCATTTAAAAAAAGAGAAACGCATAAACGAATATACACCGGTTTACCTGGATTCCCCGATGGGAATTCGTGCCACCTCAATTTACAAACAATATAAAAACCTCTACAACGAAGAAGCATCATCGCACGCACGAATAGAAGACATTTTTGATTTTTCCGGTCTGCAAATGGTTGAAGATGGACGTGAAAGCATGGCAATCGAAAGGAAACAAGGACCAAAAGTAATTATTGCAGGTAATGGAATGGTCTCCGGAGGCCGCATATTGCAGCACGCAATTAAGTTTCTCCCCAAGGTAAACACACGGCTACTCCTAACGGGGTACCAAGCTGAAGACACCTTGGGTCGAGATCTTGAAGAAGGCGCCAAGCTGATTACCATCGAAGAAAAAAATGTTAAAGTAAAAAGCAGTGTAACCAAAATCGAAGGATTAAGTGCTCATGCTGGTCAACCCAAATTGCTCAATTGGTTAAAAGCAATTAACGGGGTAAAAAAAGTAATTCTTGTTCATGGAGAAAACACCTCACGCGAAGTTTTTGCTAAATTAGTATCCACTGAGTTAGGAATCAAAGATATAAAGCTTCCTCTCGCCAACGAAGTAATTACCCTCTAGGAGGTGCAATGTACGATTCTACATATATTCAAAACGATTTTTCTAGTATCGCCATAAATCCTCAGGGCGGATATGTAACTTCCTGGAAAGCCCGCTCAAAATCGAATGAATTCGAGGATATCTTATACATGGGTTCAACTATTCGTCGTACCGGTATACCAATTTTATTTCCCTATTATGGCAAAGCCAGACAAACAAGAATGCATGGCTTTGGAAGAGATTCATTGTGGAGAGTAACTCCTAATCAAGAAAAATTGCTGATGGAATTAAATTCTGACGATCTGGATGCTGTTGCCCGCACCGAATATCCATATCTTTTTAGTGCCTCAATTTCAATTTCACCTGATCCAACGACTTCAGCTTTTATCTATTCACTATCGATAAAAAATGAAGACAGTAAAAACATCCCCATTTCTCCCGGATTGCATCCGTATTGGAAAATACCTCACGAAGAAAAAAAATCAATTAAGATTGAAGGACTTACCGATTTTAATGCAAATACCGTTGATTGGGATAATGCCCCACCAGATACTCCGTATGAATATCTTGGTCCAGTAACAGCTACACTTCACAACAAAAAGATAACAGTAGAAGAGATAGATGAGCAGAAACATGTTTCTCATATTCAAATCTGGTCACAAACCCCTGTTTCGGATCCAGATTATAATTTTATTTGCATTGAACCTATTTGTGGTTTAAATTATGGAATCGATGATACACCAATCTTAGTAAAGCCTCAGGAAACGTGGGAAATGAATATTCGCTTTTCAGTTACTGATGCGTAACAGTAGCCCGATAAACCACCACTTCACCATAATTAGATGCAACACAAGCACCACTGGTCTCTGTAGAGCAATTAGACTGTGTATATGCGCCAGTCTTAAAATATGCACCAGAATAACTTCTCGTTAATGTATATGCAGGTATCGGCGCTCCGTTGTAATAAATATTTGTTTTACCACCCGTCGCTTCAAATTTTACTGTGAATCGTTTGCCTAACGTATAATTTGCATCAAGTGTCGCGACATGTTGGTTCCCGCCAGGAGGATTGGTTCCAACGTTAACATACAAATTCGGAAGTTCTAAGCGAATAACAATAACATCATCACTGGCATCATGAATCTGCCCCGCAACTACATGTTTTTTGGTTTGCGGTACAGCAGTAATCGCTTGATCGATCGCCATGGTATGAACACCACTACTATTTGACCACGCAGCTTGACCCAATCCATTATTTATCATCTCTCGCAGTTCGGAACGTGGATAACTAGATCCAGAAGTATGCGCTCCATTCACTGGTGCTCGAAAAATTACACCATCTTTTTGTGGAGTTACTTTAAACCATTGATCAGTATAATTCGCTAGCTGCGGCTGCTTAATTTCGGTTGGACTTATTTGTTGCCCGACAGGCTCTGGTAATGTAATTTTCCAATTCGTTAAGTTAAGTACTTGAGAAGGTAGAGATCCACCTCCAGCTGGAGGAGTAGGCGAAGGAGAAGAAGTAGGCGAGTTGGTTGGTGTGGGAGATTTAGTTGGCGTAGCAAGCGGGGAACTCGTTGCTACGTTTTTGACTGCAACAATATACATTGAATATGCTTGTACGTTTGAGTCACTTGCCGGGCCCAATGGAACAGTCCCAGTTGCGGTCGATGATCGAGCATAAATATCGTATACACCTATCAGCCCTTGATCATTTTTTCGTAAAACGAACTGATTCAAATTACTAAAATCATCATTGGTTACTTTGGTGTACCCTCTTAACCATGCAGGAATACTTTGCCCGGGAATTTTTCGGTACAAAATGTACACTTGAGAAGGAGAAGATACTTGAATACTCCAAGATAATGTCGTCAAGTCTTTAAGCGAAAGATTCTCCGATTGAATAAATGTAGTATTTGCCAGGGCAGGAGGGACAACAAAAAAATTAAAGCGGGTATCTTCAGAATAAATTTGAGTACCGGTTTGCAAACATTGAATAGTAGCCGGCTTATTCGCTGGAGGAGAAATAGTGTACGGTCCCGCACAGCCAGCTGCGTATTGCGTATCCACTTTCCAAATGCTACCCAAATTTTGAGCCTGAGTAAAGACTAGAACTGAGAACACAAATACAGCTAAAACAACAAACAAATGCTGACGCATACACACAGTATGACAGCCTCAGACAGGCAAGTAAAGTAATGTTTTGTTTCACATTTTGGTGTATGAGTTGGCTTTATTTTTTTCGGTAAAATTATTACTTCTTCTGCGCTGCCATAACTGAAGTCAAAACATCACTTCCACCTTCAGGCACAAGTGTTAATTCATTCTTACCATCACTAATGCGCTGGTATTCGAGGATATCAAACATTGTCGACAACACTTCAGGATCACGAGAAATAGTATTCAAAACATTCCCAACCACTTGTGGTCGTACCGCTGCCGCTTTAGCAAATTCAATTGAGGCCTCTTGTTCAGCTTTACTTGCAATTACATTTACCTGGTTTAAGCCATCCTGCTCAATTGCCGAGGTAACCTGACGTAATTGGTTAACCACTTTTTCTTCAATTTGGCGAATCATAATATCATCGCGGAAATGAACTTTACGAATATACACCGATCCTAATTTATATCCCCACTCTACCGACTCATCAGAAACTTCCTGCCGCACTATTCCAGACATTTGATGGCGATTCGTTAACATCTCAGAAAGCGGTAAATTACTTAACGATTTTATCGTTGCATTTTTAACATTTGCAGTAAGTGAACCTTGTGGATCAACGTTTTTAAAGATATGAGCAACAGGATCGGAAATAAACATCTCATACCATACACCAATACCCATTGGCGTACCTTCTTCTGAGTTTACAGGAATACTACGAATATATTGCTGATCTAAACTCATGCTTCGGGTATAGCAACGACCTAACCAATTCACACACAGTGCCTTCCATCCGAGGATCGGCCACAACAAATGGAACCCTGGTTCATCAAGTGTTCCAATAATTTCACCAAACAACACATATACTTTCGCTTCTCGCTCGTGCACAATGGCATAAAAACCAAAAACACGACACAAGTTAAGGATTACTCTTTCGAGAATATAACAAATTAATACGGTAACAATAACAATCGCTAAACTATTCATGTTTTGTTTCCAAAAAGATTCGCTGTGCTTTACTTAATAATGCTAATTTAACGTTTCGGACATAAGCGGCAAGTGTTAAGTCGCCGCTCTTCTTAATCTCATTTAATTGAAAAGCTACTTGTTCAAGCATTTGCACTTCGGCCTGTGCTTTCAATGTTTCAATTTCCACCGACGTACGTGACTGCACAATTTTTTGGTCAGCAGCAGCTTGTGCCAAACTAATTTCCGAAGAGACGTGGTTGTGGGCTGTATTAATGGCCGCAAGTGCCGATTCAACATCATCTGGCGGTTCAATCGCCGTGATTAGCGCTGCATCAAGGGTAATTCCGTAGCGGGCCGCTGAAGATTTACATTCTTCTTCCATGTAGGTATTAAATTGGCCGAGGTTTTTTCGTAGATCATTAATAGAGGTGCCCAGTGATGTTGAAATTGATGTCTGAGGACCTTCTTTTGCCCGACCTTCAAAATTGGCAACACGCTCGCGTAAGATTGAGATAAAATAACCCATTACATGGGCGATAGGTGTCGCTACTCCAAAAAGATAGGCATATAAATTCCGTTCAGAAATTGTATAACGAAGTTGACCGCGTAATTTAATATTTAATTGATCCTTCGTAACAGCTTCCAGAGCAGTATTGTGATCATTAGCCAACTGGTTTTCAGGATCATAGGCAATATCGATGAGCTCTGTTGCGATAGACACTTTATGAATTTTTTCCCAAGGGAATTTGAAGTACGGTCCACCAGGTTTAACTACTTCAAGTTGAGGAAAACGATATCGCTCCTTTTCATCCTCGCGAAGCGCCTGGGCAAAGTCGGGAATATCAAGTGTTGTTGCTCCTTCCAGACGCACTGCTCTTCCAAAAATCGTTTTAACGGCGCGTTCATTTTGTTGCACTACGTAAAATCCTTGCACAACACAACGAATTATTGCATAGACAATAATTCCAACGTATACTGCAAACAATGCTTCCATATCGTTATTCTACTACCATTTTCAAAAAATAAACAGCATAATTATTGTATGAATAAACCGTTACTTGTATCGGGCGTCCTGGGCTTAATTGGAATCGCTTCAATCGGGGGTTATTATGTGGGAAGTCTGCGCAACGTACCTAACGCGAGTGATTTAGTTTCACATTCACTCCCAACCGCATCTTCAAGAAGTTCGGTAGTAAAAACAAAATCTACTATTAATTTAAAAAAACTGCCGCTCGGAGATAACAAAATAAGTACCGCAGCGAAGCGTGGGTATGTTTATTCCTGTAGGAAACAAACCGATTCACAAGGTGGGGCAGGAGTCGACGGACCATGGATAGATAAAAATAACTTAACCTGGGATTTTACACAAAAAGTCACCGTAGACGGTGCCGTACTATGGAAGAATGCTAAATGGAACATTTCAGAAAATGGGTCAACAAGGATTCTCACTGGCAATGGATTGCCTTCTCATAAAACAGGAGTATATCCAATTGCCGCAAGTGACGACGCCTACAAATACGATAGAAATCCTAACTCTATCAAAGAGCAAACGCTTACCGTTACTCTGTCTGCAAATCCAACCCAACTGCAAACTCCAGAATGTGTAGGGGGAGAAGTTGGAATAATGCTTACTGGCATCCCACTCTTTAATGGATTCGATGCCGGCAGTCGCGATGCGGCGGCTCACGAAATTCAAGATGATTGTGCCGGCCATCCGCAAGTAAGTGGGCAGTACCATTACCATGGACCAAGCCCTTGTTTAAATGACAATAATGCAGCAACGGAGCACTCTGCATTAGTAGGTTATGCGTTTGATGGATTTGGCATTTATGGCTTAAAAGGCGAAGGAGGAATTGAGCTTTCAACTAACGATTTAGATGAATGTCATGGACATACGCATGAAATAGAATGGGACGGCAAAAAAGTAACTATGTATCATTATCATTTAACCCACGACTTCCCGTATAGTGTCGGGTGCTTCCGAGGTAAAAAATCTGTTACCAGCCCCTTCGGCGGTAAGAGCAAACAGGGAATGGAGCAACCTCCTGGCCCACCACCAGGCAGAAATCCACCTCCTATGATGTAATAAATAGGCTATAGTATGAACCAAGCAAGCACTTCCACGATCCCCACTGTTTGTCCTTCATGTCAAACGTTAAATGATCCAATTAACAAATTTTGTTCCAATTGCGGCAAGCAGTTACTTGAATCTGCACTTTCAACTACTCCTTCAAAACAAGTAGTAATGTACCTCATCAGTTTTTTTCTCGCGCCACTCGGTTTATGGTGGGCACAAAAATATATTCGCTCCAATAATCCAAAAGCCAAAAAAATTGGCTGGGTGTGTGTCATTCTTACCGTGCTATCAATTCTTTTGAGCATAGTAATCGTTGGTTCCATAGCAGGCAGTGTTAATTCTCAATTACATACTAATATCGATCAATACAAGGATCTTGGAATATAAAATGAAAAAAACTGTCCGCCTACCGCATTTAAGGGTTATCGATGGGCTTCGGGGCATCGGAATACTACTAGTTGTCTGGTATCACGTATGGATTCAATCATGGTATAGCCTAAATTTTTATATTGCCGGCCGTCCGGTGGATATCGATTTCATTCCCCGCTACGGCTACTTAGGCGTGGAATTATTATTATTCATTACTGGCTTTGGACTCTTTTATCCGCATGCCTTGCACATGGTCGAAAAAACTAAACTCCGTTCAATCAAAGAATATGTAAATCGTCGAACAATTAGAATTCTTCCCTCATATTATCTTGCACTTGCCGCAGGGATTTTCTTTTTTACTGTAGAACGCATTCCGTATACTAACACTCTGGGTTGGCAAATTTTCACTCATCTAACCTTTATTCACACCTGGTTTAGCGAATCCAGCGGCTCTATCAGCGCCGTATTTTGGACAATTGGTACTGAGATCCAGTTTTATTTACTGTTTCCAGTGATCGCCTATTTCTTTCGCAAAAATTTTGTGCTGACATATTTTGCATTAGTCTTTCTCGCATATGCTTTTCGCATGGCTGGAGTAGTTAATTTGTACGACTTAGAAAACTGGCTAAGACAAATGCCTGCATTTTTAGATATTTATGCTACGGGAATGCTTACAGCGTATTTAGTGGTGTATTCCAATAAAAAATTACCAGAAACATTCCCTGCTAAACCAATTGGCACAATTATGCTCGTGGGGTGTCTCTATTTTATTTGTGCATTGATAATCGCTCATGCTCAGGCAACACTCCTGCCTAATGGCCGGTTTATTTGGCTTGCGTATTATCGATTTGTTTTAGCAATTCTTTTTATGGCATTCACCATATTCGCAACCTGGTCATATAAACCTATACAGTGGTTATTTACCAACAAAATACTTATTTTTCTCTCCGCAATTTCATATAACTTATATCTGTGGCATTACATGATTCTGCTCGAACTAAAATTTAAAAACAGCTTCCCTGCAGCTATGGCAAATCCAATGGATGATCTCAACTGGCGGTTCACCATCTTTTGGGGCTCACTCATAATTAGCATACTGGTCGCAACCGCGGTAACTTACTTGTTTGAAAAACCAATTGCAAAGGTTCTTGCCAAAATAGCATCTGTCCCTGTACAATAACTAAATCACCCGCACATAAAAATTAGGTAAATAACGGCAGCTTTACCAGCTGTCAATTTTTTTTTGCGATAAAAATATGTGGAAAACATATAAAACTTTTTATTCATTCTTACTTGTATATAAATGGCGCTATTTGGCGTTCTCCATTGCGCTTATCTTTTACGCCGTTGCAGGTAGTATACAACCATATTTCTACAAATTATTTATCGATGCTATTCCAGGCGGCAATTACGATACTCTTGTTAACATCCTTATCCTCTTTGTCGGCCTTCGCGTGCTGCAAGTATTCCTTGATATGCTCACCTATTTTCTCGGTGACACGATAATGTTTTCCGCCGGACGCGATGCGCGCGTCACAATCTTTAAAAAAATCCAAGATCTTGATTTTGCCTATCATACAAGTAAAAGCACAGGATCATTAATTAGTTCAGTCAAAAGGGGGGACGGAGCGTTTTTTAGCACCTTCGACACTTTAAATATAGATTTACCCCGTATCATTATTAACTTTTTTGTAGTGATTGGGTTTTTCCTGACGATCAAATTGGAGATTACACTTGTAATGCTCATCTCTTTTGGCCTTAACATCATAGTGGCGCGTTATTTAATTGCATACAATATGAAAAAGCGTGCCGACTTCAACACCGAAGAAGACCATATCTCAGGCATTATCACAGACAACCTCATCAATTTTGAAACGGTAAAATATTTTGCTAAAGAAGAATGGGAACGCAACCGCCTACGCAATGATTTCAAAAAATGGACCAGTAAATTATGGGGTTTTGCTAACACTTTTCGCTTAATAGATATTACCGTAGGATCGATCGGAAACATTGGATTATTCCTAGTTATTTTTATAAGTTTAAAGCAATTAGTATCAACTCAGCTTACACCAGGGCAATTTATTTTAGTGCTTGGGTTTATCACAGATTTTTATCCTAAATTCTATCAGCTCATTTTCCGCTTCCGTGACTTGGCCAAAAACTATACTGACCTGCAAACATACTTTGCCATTTTAGATAATCAAATCGTAATTAAAGATCCAGTAAAACCGGTTAAAAAAGATGAAGTAAAAGGCGAGATCGAATTTAAGAATGTAACTTTTATGTATCCAGAAGGGAAAGCCAAGTCGTTACACGACTTTAGTTTGCATATTCGTAGCGGACAATCGGTGGCGCTTGTCGGCAAGTCAGGAGTAGGCAAAACTACTCTCGTAAAACTCCTCATGCGCTTGTACGATATCCAAAAAGGGGAGATTACGATTGATGGCGTTAATATTAAAAAATTTAGTAAAAGCCAGCTGCGCTCTTTTATGGGAATCGTGCCACAAGAGCCAATTCTGTTTAATAACTCAATCGCATTTAACATCGGCTACGGAGCCGATGATCCTTCTCTTGAGGAGATAAAAGCCGCCGCCGCAATGGCAAATCTGGACGAATTTATTGAGTCACTGCCCAAAAAATATGAAACTAATGTCGGAGAACGTGGTATCAAATTGTCCGGTGGTCAAAAACAGCGCCTTGCTATTGCCCGCATGGTTTTATCTAATCCGGATATCATCATCTTTGATGAGGCCACCTCTCACCTTGATTCCGAGTCAGAAAAAGCAATTCAAGATGCCTTTTGGAAAGCCGCTAAAGACAAAACTACAATCATTATCGCGCATCGTCTAGCAACAGTTGTTAAAGCCGACAAAATTGTCGTACTTGAAGAAGGCAATATCGTTGAACAAGGTTCCCATCGCGCCCTAATCGCCAAGAAAAATGGAGTATATCGCCATTTCTGGGAAATGCAGTCAGAAGTAGAATAAATATTTACGCCCTTGTAACCATCAAACCCTAATTATTTTGAGCTCAAAATAATAATCTCGACCTTGCAAAATAGCCTATAGTATGTTATTATAGTTGCGGATTGCATCTATTTAAGGCGTCTAGCCTCAAATTAGGCTCAATCTAAATTCAAAATAACTCGCACCTTTAAACCTAGTGATAGAAGTGTAATAAAGAATAATTCCGATACTTCTCGTGAGTCACAATAGGAGAATGAACATACCTCGTTCATCTATTGTGGCTCATTGGAAGCAATTCGGACGACAATCAGAGATGATTGGAAAAGCTTCCTACAATGGAATGAGCTATGGCGATCAGAAGATCCCTTGTCGAATCAACAATACGTATGAGGTGAATCCCATGGCAAACCCAACACGCCGAACGAGCCGCAACATGCCGCTCGTAGTCATCATTGCAGCTGTCATGCTCATTAGCTCGAGCGTACTCGGATTAACCACTGCACGCGCGCAGTCTTCAACCGACTTCAGCATCAACTGGCAAATCACATCGGCCGAGCCGCTGGCATTGGGTAAGGTCAACACACTGTTTTTCGACGCAACTGCGGCGGACGACGGAGTGCGAATCACCCTTGAGGACACCAACCCGTTGGTTGCCAATCCGGCTGCTTTCGGTTTGTGGACAGGCTTCACTGAGCTTGCCCATGTTCATCAAGAGACCAATGTGACCTTCACCCAGGCAGTGACCACGACCATTTCAGGCCAGCTGAAGTTGCAGAAGGGCGACGAGGTTCAATACCTTTCGATTAGCAAAACGCTCGTCGTTCTCGCCGAAAACCATGGCAACATAAAACTCATCCAGCTCACACAGCCGACCGCCGGCAAAACCGCCAAGTTCAGCGCCGTCGCGATAAGCGAGAGTGGCCCAAAGTTCTGGAACGCTTTCCGGCTAAGCCTGACCTGCGATAGCGGGTTCAGCTACCACGACTTCAACGTCGCCGTGCCCGTGGCCCGAATCCAGTCTGTCCAAGGTGACTTCGATGCGATGATGCCGCCGACAGCGGATCATTGTGTCTGGACAGGCAGCGGTGCGGCCGATGGTCAACTATTTTCGTTCCAACCCATGGCTTTCGACGTCGTGCCGCCCGCCTCACCCTGGCATCTCACCTTGAGCGTCAACGATGGCCCTCACTATGTAGACGATCTGATAGTCTATACTGCGGAGGTCTCGCACACCGGCATTTTGCCAGGCGCGGAGTTCCGTGCGTACGTGGTGCTCAATTCCAGCTATTCCCAGGGCCAGCCCTTCGATATCTTGACTCGTCACGTTGCTAACATCGGGCCTGTCGCTCCGGAAAATAATACATTAACTCTGTATGTCCAATCCAGGGCGATCGGCACCGACAACGATTTTCAGACCTTGGCCGAAAAGACCATCACGTTCGCGGGCGCGCCGAAGCCTAACTTTCGCGTATCCGCGTATCTGCCGCTCGTTACTCGCTAACTCGCCGCCCGCCTTGCTCTGATCGCCGTCTTTCCCTTGCACTTCTGTCTAAGAAATTCGTCCTTTATTGGATGGAAGTGCAAGGGTGCGAGTTGCGCCTGGTCGATGATGTCTGTCACAACAGAAATAAAAACATCATCGGCCGGCGCATCTCGTTAATTAACAACTAAATAGTTTGTACATTTATTTGGCTATCTTTTAAGATATCGAAATAAGCTTATGAACATACTTGTAATAGTCATAACCATTTTGTCGTTAGTATTAACAATCCAGGGAATATATAATCTCTTCCTGTTACTTTATGCATGGGAAAATCCTGACCGCATTGAACAAAACAAATCACCACGAATTTTCAGCCGACCACAGTTAACCTTTACTGCTATTATTCCTGCACGTCATGAAGAAAACGTGATCGCCGATACGATTCGTGCCGTATCACGAATAGAATATCCTATCGAGATGACAGAAATATTAGTAGTATTGCGTCAGGACGACGTCGCAACAATTAAAGCCGCTGAGGAAGCTATTAGTATGCTTGGTCGCCGCCATGCTCGACTCGTCGTTTTTGACGGATTTCCGATTAATAAACCACATGGATTAAATATTGCTCTGCAGTATGCCCACAACGACGTGGTTACGGTATTTGATGCCGAAGATGAACCGCACAAAAATATCTATAACATAGTTAATACCGTAATGGTGCGCGACAAAGCCGATGTAGTTCAGTCTGGCGTACAATTAATTAATTTCCACTCCAATTGGTATTCATCCTTTAACGTGATGGAATACTTCTTCTGGTTTAAATCATGTTTACAATTTTTCGCCGCACAGAATGTGATTCCCTTGGGAGGAAACACCGTATTCTTTCGACGAGCCTGGTTGAATATGGTAAACGGATGGGACGAAACCTGTCTAACTGAAGACGCCGACATTGGTTTAAAGTTAAGTATGAAAGGTGCTAAAATTCGGGTCGTTTATGATGCTGAACACGCGACTCAAGAAGAAACACCGCCAACAATTCAAGGATTTATTAAGCAGCGCACTCGTTGGAATCAGGGATTTATGCAGATAATCAAAAAAGGGGAGTGGAAAAAACTCCCGACTTTCCGCCAAAGAATCCTCGCACTGTATGTGTTAGGATGGCCAATTATTCAGGCCTTTTTATTCCTTGCTTTACCGGTATCTTTTATTACCTCGCTTTTTGTTAAGTTACCGGTATGGGTGTCATTGTTTTCTATGCTTCCCTTATATTTATTAGTGTTGCAGATGGCGGTTGCGATTGTTGGGTTAAAAGAATTTACTAAAGAATACAACTTACACATGCCATTTTATTTTCCTCTTAAATTAGCATTCAGTTTTATTCCGTATCAACTATTACTCGGATACTCTTCGCTTCGTGCTGTTACCCATTATGTTCAAAGTAAAACCGCCTGGGAAAAAACAGCTCATGTAAATGCGCACCGAACAAAATCCGCCTTTACTTCATAAAAGCAGCCAGATTTGCTACGATACACATAATGGCTTCGCGTATTGGAACATTTATTGAAAGTAGAAAATTTGAATTAGTTTCCCTTTTCCTGGTTCTCGCAATCTCGGCACTAGCGCACGGCGTTAACATGTTTAACTTTCCGTATTATGAAAATGATGAAGGTGTATACATGTCTCAGGCCTGGTCGCTTGTCACAATGGGTAAGCTCGCCCCGTACACCTACTGGTATGATCATGCACCGTTTGGCTGGATGATGATCTCGCTATGGACCATCCTTACCGGTGGATTTTTCACCTTTGGGTATTCCATAAATACGGGTCGCGTTTTTATGTTAGTAGTTCATCTAATTTCCTGCGTCTTGCTCTACTACATAGCCAAGAAACAAACCAGTAGTAGGCTCGCCGGGCTTGCGACCATCCTATTTTTTTCTCTGTCGCCACTGGGAATATATTTTCAAAGAAGAGTTTTACTCGACAACACTATGATCATGTGGGCACTGGTTTCTCTATTATTTTTACTACACTACAACAATCGACTTTCCTACATGCTTTACAGTGCAATTGCTCTTGCTTTGGCCGTATTAACAAAAGAAAACGCCATATTCTTTATTCCATTATATTTTTATATCGTCTTTAGTACTTCTCACAAAAAGCATCGAAATTTTGTCGTTACGCAGTGGTTACTTATTATTTTCTCAATCATCTCCTTATATTTTGTGTATTCATTCCTTAAGGGCGAATTTTTCCCTGCGTTCACCTTTCTTGGCGGGAATGTGGACCATGTAAGTTTACTGGAAACCCTTCGGTACCAGGCATCCAGAAAAGGTGGAAGCATCTTTGATACGCAAAACAGCTTGTTCTGGCAATATATGCGTACATGGGCAAAAGAAGATAGCTTACTAATTTATGGGGGAGTCATAGCAACATTTGTTAGTCTGGCTATAGGTGTACGGAATAAAAATGCCCGGATCGTTTCATTACTTTCCTTATCCATGCTTTTTTTTCTTATGCGGGGAGGAGTGGTAATTGAATTTTATATAATTCCTTTAATTCCACTTTTCTCTCTCAACATTTCATATACCTTATTTGCGATCTCCAAATTCATCTCGTATCACTTAAAAGTAGAATCGGTGTATCATGCCCTTTTTGCTACAATTACCATCTGCTTTTCGCTGCTTTTATTTGTAAAAACCGGATCAGTAAAAGGTAACCTTAATTTGTTTACATCAAATCAAACTAAACCGCAAAAAGATGCGGTGGAATGGATAAAAAAATATCGCTCAACTGATGAAATAATTATTATCGACAACTATGCCTACTTAGATTTGCGGGAAGATCCTGAACATGCCTATAACAACGCTGACTGGTATTGGAAAGTAGACGCCGATAAAGATATCTTTGAGAAGAAATTGCATAATAATCCGGATAATATCGATTACATTGCCGCAACACCTCAGATGGAGTTTGACGTCAAAACAAACGGCCTTGCCATGGTCGGAAAAGTTCTCGGAACGTCTCGCCCCGTAACCCAGTTTTATAACGATGGCTGGGGAGTAACTATATGGGGAAATAATTCCCCAAGGCGGATATTGAAATCTTCATGGCTCAGCTTTGTCCGAAATTTTATTAGAGAAGGTCGGGTAATCGATCCAGCCGAGACCATCACTACCTCTGAAGGGCAAGCATATGCCTTGCTTCGTGCAGTATGGATGAATGATAAATCAACGTTCGATAGTGTGCATGCATGGACGCAGCAACATCTTGTGCGCGAAGATAACTTACTGCAATGGCGCTATTCAAGCGAAGAAAGTAAATTAAACGATCCAGGTTCGGCAACCGATGCCGATCAGGATTATGCCATCGCCCTACTATTTGCTTCAAAGCAGTGGAAAGATGAGTCGTATACAGAAGAAGCAAAAAAAGTAATTACGGAAATTTGGAATAGCGAAGTCGCGTCAATTAATACTAGTAACGGTTCGCGACCATATTTGCTCGCGGGACCATGGGCAAATACCGAGAACGAATTAATCGTAAATCCATCATATCTTTCCCCGGCATATTATCGAATCTTTAGTTCTGTCGATCCAGAGCATCCATGGGCCGATGTTGTAGCAACATCGTACGATGTATTAAAAAAGTGTACAGACAGTAAGCTTGATACCGTAAGAGGCGGGTTACCTCCCGAATGGTGTAGCGTAAAGAAAAATGACCTGTCGGTAACTGCTCCGTCTCAAAATGGTCTCTCTACTGAATATGGTTATAACGCTTTTAGAACACCACTTCGTGTCATGATTGATTATCGGTGGAATCATGCTCCCGAGGCACTCGATTACTTAAACTCACTCACTGCTCTATCGGATAAGTGGAAACAAGACAAAAAACTAGTTGCAGTGTACAAACACGACGGAACTCCGCTGCAAAGTTACGAAACAGTTGCGGCATATTCAGGAGCACTTGGCTACTTTTTAGCAACTGATCGTAAATCCGCAAAGGTTATGTATGATACAAAAATATTTGGAAAATACTATGAAGATCAAAATAATGCGTACTGGGATGACCCTAATAATTATTATACACAAAATATGGGCTGGTTTGGAACAGCGCTCTATTCAAACATGTTACCTAACCTTTGGACAAAATAATTCCTAATACAATATTGCTGCCTGCTTTTCTGTGTGATATATCTAATTAGCTTATACGTTATGCAAAAAAACTTTCATGTCTTATACAACCCTAATAGATTCATATGCCTTCTATCATGAAAAAGTTTTAACGTACAAAAAAATACTCATAAAATCTTTTTTCATTATTTTCTTCTTTCTTATTCTCTACGGAATTTTAATTTACAAATTAGTTTTTTTCTTAAATACTCCGTGGGAATGGGGACCAGGATTTTATAGCTTACTTACCGGAGCATTTTTACTTTCTCGTTTTGCTATTGTCCTTTTTTACACCGATCATCATACAAAAAAGTATAAGGGGAAGAAATATCCTACGGTTTCTATTGTCATTGCTTGCAAAAATGAAGAAGACTCGATATTTAAAACAATTGAAACCTGCATGAGATCAGAATACCCTAAGGCGCTTGAATGTATCTGCGTGGATGACGGATCAACAGACAATACCTATAGTGAAATGGAGCGTGCTAAAAAAACATTTGGTGGTGTTCGCTTAATTAAGTTTCCCGAGAATCGCGGCAAGCGGGAAGGAATGGCAGAGGGTATTCTGGTTGCAAAAAATGAAGTAATCGTGTTTGTAGATTCTGATAGTTTTGTTAAAAAAGATGCAATCCGGCTGATTGCCGAACATTTTATGAGTGATCCTCAGGTAGGCGCAGTGTCCGGAAATAGCAAAGTAGAGAATATTGATGTTAATGCCTTAACCAAAATGCAATCTGCCAGATACGGGATTTCTTTTGATGTGTTTAAAGCCTGCGAAGGAGTCTTCGGTACCGTAACGTGTTGTCCTGGTTGCTTTTCCGCGTATCGCAGAAAGGCAATTATGGAAGTGCTCGATGCCTGGAGAAACCAAATGTTTATGGGAACTCGCAGTACGTTCGGTGATGATCGAAGTTTAACTAATCATGTCCTGAGGCACTGGAAAGTAGAGTATTGCATCACTGCCGAAGCAACGACCATTGTGCCCGAACACTACAAAAAATTCTTTAAACAGCAACTGCGATGGAAAAAGTCATGGATTCGTGAAGGTTCAAATGCCGCTAAATTCATCTGGCGAAAACATCCCATCGCAGCGCTTTCTTTTTACACCAATTTATTAATTCCTATTTTTGGCCCATTCATTGTTGGCTACGTTCTGTATTACAGTATTGCAGTTCATCAAGAATTGCCGTTAGTATATTTTGGTGGTTTAACTGCAATGAGTATTCTTTTTGGTTCCTTTTATTACATAAAAACAGAAAGTAAATACTGGTGGTATGCAATACTATTCACCTGGCTTTATTCAGTGATATTAATCTGGCAAATGCCCTATGCGCTTTTAAAATTGCGTGATACTAAATGGGGGACCAGATAAATGTTCCATTTTAAAAAACTACTGCTGTTACTCACAATAGCTGCGGGAATATCATTTGCCTTATATAAAACATATCCGTTTGCCAAAGATATCTTAAGAAATTACTCGGTACCGTATTACCAGTATTCCGGAAAAAAGATTTCTTCACCAAGTCCAGTTGGATTAGGTCCAGCCACTGCAGTACCAATTCTAATGTACCACGGAGTAATCCCTGATCTTGATGCTGAAAACACACAACTTAAACATTTTATTGAGCAAATGGAGTTGTTAAAAAAATCCGGTTATCAGGCTATTTCAATCGATCAGTATAATCAATTTCGCCAAAAAAAATTCACCCTTCCCCCAAAGCCTTTTATTATTACCTTTGATGACGGCCGGAAAGATAGCTATTACCCAACAGACGATATTCTCAAGAAGTTAGGATTTAAAGCTACGATTTTCCTAGCAACGGTAAAACCGAATAGCAAGGATAAATTTTATTTAAGCTGGGACGAGATAAAGAAACTGAAAAGTAGTGGTCGCTGGGAAATTGAAGCGCATGGCCGACACTCCCATGATAAAGTAGTTGCAAACAGTAAAGGAAATACGGGAAGATATCTAACCTCTCGAATTTATACTCCCGGTAAGGGGTTAGAAAGCCTCGATGCTTTTAAAGTTCGCGTAGAAGATGATTATAAAAACGGCATAGCAGATATAAAAACAAATTTAGGTAGTACGCCAACTTTTTTTGCGATTCCACTTAATGACTATGGTCAGAACTCAGGTGAAACAATTCCTGAAGCGGTGAAAGTGAATCAGGAACTTACAAAAAAATACTTTCAGCTTTCCTTTATCGAAGAATTTGTCTATAGCGATTCACTCCCGTCAGAGTATTATCATATACAAAATAATATCTATAACTTCGCCAACGATGATCCTTATTCATTACGCCGAATTGAAGTGCGAAATATGCCAGCAATAAAGCTACTCGATTTCCTTGAAAAAGAATCGCCGCATAATACCCAAATTACTTTAAATACCTCTCATCCCGACGAGTTTAGGCAAAGTACAATTGTGCGCTACGGTGATGTTACTTTTGACGATAGCGGGCTCCATTTAAAATCAAATAACCAAACCGCCAGCGCAAAAGTATTTTTTGGCAATAAACGCTGGAAAAATTATACAGTTGAGGCCACAATCCGTAGAGTTAAAGGGAGAAATGTAACGTTGCACGGATATCTAAGCGATAACTCAAATGACATAGGGTTTGGTATGACCGATAACGGCCTCTTTTTACGGGAAACAGTAAGTGGGGCTGAGAAAGAATTAAGTCCATCAATAATTGTTGATCCGGTAACAGGACGTGACTATAAATATAAAATGGTTTTTAAAGATCAAACGGTCACCTGTTATTTTGACAACAAACAAGTCTTTCCCAATACAAAGATAACCCGAGATGCCGGGTTTGCCGGATTTAAAGTGTGGGACGATACCGAAGCAGAAGGATTACTCAAATCAATCAAAATATATTACAATAGTCAGGAATGAAACGAATCTTTGCTAGTTTTTTCGTAATTATTTTTGTCTTAGTAAGCGCATTTTGCATTTATTTATACTATTTTTCTACTCACGCAACACAAGCGTTATTACTCAAGCCATTTATTTCAGTAGAAATACCGAGGCAACTAAGGTCGCCCGATACTTCTTCTGCCGCCGAGAATCCAGATAGTACAGAGTCAGCTATGGAATTTAAAGATACTTTTTTTGTAAAAAGAATAATCGAAGAAGCTCCCTCTCCTTCACAAAGCTCAGATCCCCACTGGTGGCTAAATTCAGGGGGAGAGCTGGTGGTAGATAAGGGTATTGCAAGCTCCCTACAGGGAGATACTCCTGAAACCTCACAGTGGAGAATTGCCTATAACCGCACAACACCTGTTGATACCGATAATGGCTTACATCCACAAAATATTTTTCGCCTGGTTCAGCGTGGTAATTGGCTAAATTTTAGTCAGCAGGTATACGCTAAAATTACTAGAGATAACAACAGTGATAGCCCTCAGCGCGATGATTCAAACGGACTGTTCTTATTTAACCGATATCTGAATGGTGATAATGTGTATTACACTGGTCTTCGCGTTGATGGCGCCGTAGTAATAAAGAAAAAGTATAAGGGCGCATATTACACAATGAGTTATAAAAAAATCCTTAACCTCCCTAAATATCATCGGGCGGCTAACCCAAGTTTACTCGACAAGAATATCTGGATGGGTATTCGTAGTGAAGTTAAAAATCTAGACAATAATCGTGTTCAAATAGACTTCTATACCGATATCGCGGGAATAGGAAACTGGAAATTAGGAACAACTGCTATCGACGACAATAAATCCTTTGGCGGTCCTTCAATAACAAAACAAGGCCACGCCGGAATTCGAACAGACTTTATGGATGTGCAGTTTAAGGAATACCAAATTAACGAACAGTAGCCTAAACAATCTCTTCTTTTTTCTCTCGGATAAATGAAAACCACTCTTCAGCTATGGTAATGAGCGATTTTAACGGAGCTTCTAGAATAAAGTCGAATATAAAGATAAATATATTGATCTTCGAAAACGCTGACGAAAGCCAGCGACCAACGCGAAGAAACGGAAGAAAGAAAAAGTCGATAATCGCGGTAAAGAACGAATCTTTTTCTCCGGTAACCATAAGCTCTGTCGCCGTCTGGCGAATTCGAAATGCAAAGAACGAAACCAAACACGTAAATAAGAAGAAGAGACCCTTGCTAACAAAGTTAAAGCCTAGCTTTGATAATAAAATCCAAATCAGTCCAAACGAAATTATAAATGTTGTTGCATATACATAAACAAAAACATTAGAACGACGCTTAGGCAGAGGGATTTTAAGTTTAAGAGCGTTTCGACCGTCTGGATCATCAACGAGCGCATTAACTCGATCGAGAATTTTATCGGTATTCTTGTTGTCTGGGGATCGTATCGATAAAGCCACAATAAACATTAAAATTGGAGGAAAAAGAATATTTACTAAGAGTGGAATGTAATATATCTCTCCATGAATCAGTTTATCGGCAGGTAATTCCAGAATAAAAGCCAAGGTAATTTTCGTTATAAATAAGTAAATAATACTGCGGGTAGCGGCTCGGCGAATTTTTTGAGCAATAGTCTTATAGCGAATATCGCATTCCGCTTGAATAACTCCTTCGCGCAGTGCGGGGTCCCCCAATACTTCAAAGCGCTTCTTTTTATTTTTATCGACAACTGCTTTAAGTATTAAAAATGGTGCAGTCTGCCGCCGAACAATCGGTAGTAAACGATCACCAAGCGGGTGTTTTAAATGATACTCAATAGCCTCAACAGCCTGAATAAACTGCGCAGCTACTTGTTCAGTTAACTCAGGAATATTCTTAGGCCAGTCTGGGTAGTAACTTGTCAGCAATTTATAGCGTAAAACCGCGTTATCAGATTTCAGTAAACAGCGATGAATGGTTAAGAATACTTGTAAATTTTTAGTTGCTTCATCAACATCAGGAGCGCTTTCACTATGGTCAAGCGATAAATACATCAATTGTACAAGTGCATCTGTAGTGTAGTGAGGCACCAGCAGTTGTTCAACCTCAGCAGACATAACTCCAATAATCCAGTCTCGTAAATCAGGAAGCTTTTTTGTTTGTCGATACGTATTACGTTCAAGTAACACTTTATACCGACGGATAATTTGTGCCACTTCATCTATTCTCTCCGGAGGAAGAATATTATTATCTATATAATGAGCCCAGGTAATTTCTTTAATTAACCCTTCAGCAATGCTTCTTTCGCCGTTTTTTGATGAAGTAATACGGCGTAGCAAAATACGACCAATCGCTTTCCGGCGAAGCACCGTTTCTTCCTGATAGTCAATTACCTGCCGCACTCGCTCAAAAACCACCGCCAGAGCTGAAGCTGCGCGCGAAACTTGAATATTCCCCGTATTATCCGATGCAGCGGAAGCTTTCGATTCGAGATCGTACGAGCTAAGATATTCTCGTATTGAAGGAGAAATGATTTCCGGAATTGGTCCGGGTTGAGTTGGTTGAGGCTGGGTAGGAGTGTCCATACATGCGCAAAAAGCAAAATTAATTATACTCCCGCCCGACTAAAAATGCACACATACAGTAAAGTGGAATCTCAAAGACTTTTTCTAAAGAGACGCTTTTTTGTTTCGCCGCTTTTAAACTTTGGTACAACAGTCTTAGTTAGGTCTGTTTTCTTCGCATGAGATTTTTTAGGGGCATCCGCAACCTCCATTCTACTATCACTTTCAGCGATCGTTCGCTCAACGTCAGCAAGTTCTTTATTCAATGACTGTTCATATACTCGCTCAGCCGATTCTCGTGCTTTCTGGTATTCCAGCGCACGTAAATAGATACCACTGTCAAAATCAAACGATTGCAATGCACTCATAACAAGATCTCGGTCTTCACTAAAAATATCTCGTAAATAACTGGTATATTCTCGAAACACATCACGAGCAGCAAGTAACTGATCACGTCGCTGCAATAACGCTAAATAATAATCAGCAATATGGTCTCCCGTTGCAATCTCGCTTGCTTTTGATCGAATTGAAGACTCAAGGCGATCATGATCTTCCAGATGCGAATTTATCCAAGACTTTGCAAATTGTGAAATATGATCAAACTCAGTGTCCGAAAGCATATAATGCAACGTATTAAAGTAGTCATAGAGATCTTCCCGCAGAGATACAAGATCCACATGACCATTGGTAAGAATATATTCATTTGAATTAAGCGGTTTCATACATACTATTCTTACGCACTTGTGCAACGCTTGTCAAGAATGTTCTGAGCCGTGTACGATAGAAAGTATGAAGTCCACTATCGCCATACATGGCCACTTTTATCAACCTCCTCGCACCGATCCTTTTACTGGCGAAGATACAGTAGATCCGTTTGTACTTGATCAGACCAATGGAAAATATAAAAGTTGGAATGAAATTATATGTGACGAGTGTTACAAACCAAACGCTGACCTTGGTAATTTCTCGCTAATATCTTTTGACTTATATCGCTCTCTAGCGCAGTGGCTTGAAAAATATAATCCGTCCGTGTACTACAAAATTATTCAGAATGATCAAATCGCTTTTGGTAAAGATGGTTTTGGCAGCGCCTTTTGTGGCAGCTGGGATCATGCCATCTTACCTCTCTTGTCAAGTGAAGATAAAGAGCTTGAGATTTATTGGGGATATCACGATTATGTAAAAAGATTTGGACACAACCCGGTCAGTTTTTGGCTTGCCGAAACAGCAGTTTCTTATGATGTTCTTGATATCCTTGCAAAAAATGGATTGCGATTAGTTCTCTTAGCACCCTGGCAAACCACAAATCCAGTTGATACAACAAAAATATATTGGATTAATTTACGTGAGGGGCGTCGCATATGTGCCGCTTTTTACGACAAGCAGTTATCAGATAATTTATCCTTTAATTCTCAAGCTATGCTTGATGCAGATCATTTTGCTAAGGACTATCTTGCATCACGCAACTTACATGATTCACAAATTCTGCTCGGAGCAACAGATGGGGAACGATACGGTCATCATTTAAGAGGTGGGGAAAAATTTCTTAACAGACTCCTTACTAAAAGCGTTCCCGATGTGAATATGGAAAATGTAACCCTCTCAAAAGCATTTGCCCAAGTATCGCCTAAAGATGAAGCATTTATTAAAGATAATACCTCGTGGAGTTGTTTATGCGGAGACTTAAAACGCTGGAAGCAGGATTGTGAATGCTGTGTCGATTATGATCGCAATAACATGCGAGTAAATGGGCAGTGGAAAGCCGTTTTATTCAATGCAATCAACACTATGTCACAGAGTTTAGTAGCTGTAACCGATAATATATTAAGTAAATTACTTATTAATCCTACGGAGGCAAAGAAGGAATACATTCATGTGCATTTACACACAATAACTGAGAGTGAATTTTTAGCGAAACATCAACGCAAGCCACTCGATGCGCATGAAATTCACATAGTAATGAAGGCCTGCCAGATGCAAGTATATCGCCTTGCTGCATTCACAAGTTGTGGCTGGTTTTTCTCCGATCTTGATCGACCTGAGCCACGGATTGTTATCGGCAATATGAAAAAAGCGTTGTCTATGCTTTCTGAACTCGGACATGTTGAACATATGATGAATTTAGAGAAAGCATTTATTACTGAATTAGGCAATGCAAAGAGCAATTTTACCAGTAAAACTGGTCGAGATTTGTATCTTGAGTATCGCTCTTTGTTGGGTTAATACTATCCTATATGAACATCGGCTCATTTATATTTGTACTCCATAGTCACGTTCCGTATGTCCGCAAAAGTGGCAAATGGCCGCATGGTGAAGAAATGCTCTACGAAATAATTGGGGAGACCTATATCCCACTCTTAAATGCGCTTGATGCGCTTACTAAAGATAAAATCGTGCCCCGCATCAGTTTGGGGTTAACACCAATTCTGCTTGAGCAGCTAAATGACTCATATATGCAAGGTGAGTTTATAAAATATGCCAAAACAAGACTCAAAGCAGCAATTTCTGAAAACAAACTATTCAAAAGTGAACTTCCAGAAGCGCTACCTGCGAGTGAATTTTATATTAATTGGTACACAAAGATAATTAATGATTACGAACATAAATATAATCGAGACCTCGTCAACGCTTTTAAATATTTTCAGGACACAGCGCAAGTAGATATCTTAACGAGCGCGGCAACCCACGGCTATTTACCATTATTGTCCCGGGATAGTGCAATCTGGGGGCAATTACGAACCGGCATCAAGCAATACAAAAAATGTTTTGGCCGTGACCCTTCAGGAATTTGGCTGCCAGAATGTGGGTATCGACCGTTGTCTGCCGAAAATAGAATAGGAATCGAATCGTTCCTCGATGAAATGAACTTAAAATATTTTTTCACCGATTCCCATGTAATTGAATCAGCGGTACATGCAGGTGGAGAAGAGAAATTAATACCACGCTACATCCCACAGCCCAGCTGGATGATGTATACCCATGCATTTGTGTTAACGCATAGTACTCCCAAAAGCTCGACACGCAAAAGAAAAGAAGGGTTAGAAGATAAAGCTGGTGAAATAAATACATTTCATCCCTACTATGTCGAAGACTCCGATGTCTATGTGTTTGGGCGAGATACTGTTACCGGTATGCAAGTATGGTCAGCCGATTGGGGATACCCGGGCGACTTTGCCTATCGGGAATTTCATAAAAAATCTAAGTTGACAGGTGTTCAGTATTGGAAGATTTCCAATAAACAGAAAGGATTGAAATATAAAGAATATTACAACCCTGCTGATGCATTTCATAAGGCCGAGGAACACGCTGCTCATTTCGCGCAATTAGTTGAAGATCATTTAATGAACTATCATACACAGAATCAAAAGTATGGAGTTATTGTCTCATCCTATGATACAGAACTATTTGGCCATTGGTGGTTTGAAGGTATGCACTGGATAGAGAAAGTAATACGAAATTTTGCAAAGAAAAAAACAGTTGCCGTAACTACGGCAAGGCAGTATGTTCTTGAACATCCTAAAACAGTTGCGCTTCGCCTCCCTGAAAGTTCCTGGGGAAATGGAGGTCAACATGCGACATGGCTTAACAACGAAACAACCTCACTATGGAAAAGTATTCATGATGCTGAAAACCGCTTTGAATCAATTGTTGCAAATAACCGAGATTCTAACGGTATACATAAAAAACTAATGAATCAGGCAGCTCGTGAATTATTGTTATTGCAATCCAGCGACTGGCCGTTTCTTATTACCACCGTACAGGCAAGAGATTATGCTGAAAAACGATTTCTCGAACACGTAGAACGCTTCACTTTGATTTGTGATGTTATTGAAGGGAAAAAAGATCCTTTGCAGGTTGACAAAACGCTTGAAGAAATATTTGATGCTGATAATATTTTTAAAGATATTGATTATCATGACTTTGCTTAAACAGACTGCCCCTTTTTTCTTACAGGAATCATACAAATATCCTCTTGAAACTGTAACACTATCTGTTAAGATGCATAGGTTCTTTATATTCGTAGATGGAGAAAATTATACATCTTCTCTTACTATCGAAAAATAGCAACTAACATTATCGTTATTCGCTTAATACCCACTGTCTGTAGCCGCCCACGGAAAGACCATGTTGTATTTTTGCACATGGTATTAAGTCATATATATGGCAATCATATTGTCAACGTATGATCAAAAGATAAAATCGAGAAAAAAATATCCTGTTCATATCAGACGATATGCGCGCTTTTTTTTATGAGTAAGAAAATAATTGCGAGTACCGCAGTAGCAGTAGCAACAATTACTATTTTTACAATTACTTCACAACCAAAAACAACAGTAGGAACTGCAGCAATGTCGGTTGGAGATTTTTACAACGAAAGTAGGGTAATGGCACAAGCAAATACACGCTTTACTATGCCCACCATGCCTCCATTCCCGGATCTCCATGTAACTCACCCAACAAGTACACCGGTGGTTTCATCCAATCCGCAAACAACGATAAGCCCAACAGTGAAACCGACGACTGCAGCAAAAACGGCAAGTCCAACCACAGCCGTAACTGCTCAGCCCGCCCGTACCACTACGCCTAAGTCAACCGCTCAGGCAACGACACAAGCAACTTCGTCCAATAGCTCCTATGTCGATCAAGTTGTATCACTGGTAAACAAAGAGAGATCAAAAGCTGGCTTAGTATCACTCAGCAAAAATAATCAGCTTACAAATTCAGCCCAAGGCTACGCGCAGTATATGGCTGATGGAAACTTTTTTGCGCACGTTGGTCCCAATGGATCAACGTTTATTACCCGCAATAAAGCAGCTGGATATACCCCGTATCATTATTTAGGAGAAAATATCGCCGCAGGACAACGCTCTCCCCAAGAAGTTATGACCGCTTGGATGAATTCATCTGGCCATCGAGCAAACATTCTTAAGCCGGAATTTAAGGAGATTGGAGTAGGGTATATGCTTAAAAGGGGTACAGCATACGGAACATATTGGGTGCAGGAGTTCGGTGCGAAATAATGATATACTCATATATATGGACGAACTCAAATCACAGGTATACGATATTCTTGATCGCTATGAAGCACTCCTGCCTAAAATAGATATTCCCGGCAAGGATCAGCAAGTGCGAGAGCTAGAATCCGAAACAATTAAAGATGATTTTTGGGGCGATCCCCAACGTGCATCAAAAATAATGCAAAAAATGTCAGCGCTTCAGCAGCAACTAAAAGCCATTCAGGGGATCAAAACACGCATAGAAGACTCCTTCACTATGATTGAACTCTATACCGAAGAAAATAAAGAGGGTACTGATACGGAAAAAGAAGAAATTAAAGCTACGATTCGCTCCCTTACAAAAGAAATTGATCATCTTGAGCTTGAATTATTCCTTTCGGATAAACACGATAAAGAAGATGCCATCCTTTCAATACATGCCGGACAAGGGGGAACCGAAGCCCAGGACTGGGCCGAAATGCTTGCTCGTATGTATCAACGATATTTTGATCATAAAGGATGGAAATACGATATCTCAGAGATTAGTCCCGGCGATGAGGCTGGGTATAAATCAATTACCATGTATGTGTACGGCCCATACGCATATGGCTATTTACATAACGAAATCGGTACCCACCGCTTAGTGCGTCAATCACCCTTTAATGCAGACAACTTGCGCCAAACTTCGTTTGCCAATGTTGAAGTACTGCCACAACTTGACGATGATATCGATATTGAAATTAAACCAGATGATATCGAATTTGATGCCTTTCGTTCTGGTGGACATGGCGGACAAAACGTCAACAAGGTTTCTACCGCAGTTCGCATCAAACATATTCCGTCAGGAATAGTGGTAACTTCTTCTAACGAACGGTACCAAGGACAAAATAGAGAAAATGCCATGAAACTACTTCGGGCCCGTTTATGGGAAATAGAAGAAGAAAAGAAACGCCTTGGTGTTAAAGAATTAAAAGGGGATTATAAACCAGCTAGTTGGGGAAACCAGGTCCGCAACTATGTCCTACATCCCTATCAATTAGTGAAAGATCTTCGTTCTGGTTATGAAACCAGTCAGTCGCAATCAATTTTAGATGGCGAGCTTGACGAAATGATTGAAGCCGGTCTTAAAAACACCCCACAAGAATAACCTCAAAAAATAGTTATATACTTTTTGCATTTTTAATTTTCAATCTGCTATACTATTCTTAACATGATTACATTTGAAAATGTTGCAAAAAAATTCCCCGACGGTACATACGGAGTAGTTGATATTAATTTAGAAATTCCCAATGGAGACTTTATTTTTATCGTAGGGCAAAGTGGCGCCGGCAAAACAACATTGCTCAAACTTCTCACCGGGCAGTTACGGCCAACCACCGGTACCATCATGATCGACGATATGAACGTTGGAAAAATAAAGCCCAACAATTTATATAAACTTCGCCGAACTATTGGCGTAGTCTTCCAGGATTTTAAATTACTCCCCGATCAAACAGTGTACGAAAATGTTGCCCTCGCTCTTGAAGTTATTGGTCAGCACGAAAAAAAATACAAACAAACAGTTTTTGATTTATTGCAAAAAGTAGGACTTGCAGGAAAAGAAAATTATTTTCCCGTTCAACTTTCAGGCGGGGAATTACAGCGCATCGCGATCGCTCGTGCATTTGTATCAAATCCAAAAATGTTAATTGCCGATGAACCAACTGGGGATCTTGATCCTAAAACAGCCTGGGAAATTTTAAAATTACTTGATGAGATAAATAAAACAGGAACAACAATTTTAATGGCCACCCATAACCACACCATTGTCGACGCAATGAAGAAACGGGTAATTACTGTAGATCATGGACGTATCTCAAGCGATATTAAAGCAGGAATGTACGATGCCCCGAAAGCACATAAGCATGAGGAATTAAAAGAGGAAGAAGTGGTACCCCTAGAAGAAACAAAAGAGGAGCATGCCTAATGTCATTAAAATATAGTCTTCGCCATATTCGTCGTTCACCCTATCAAACATTTTCAGCTATTCTGATCATGGTTATAACTTTCTTTATGGTCTCGGTTTTTATCCTGTTGGCATTTGTTTCCTCCGGGATTTTGAAACACTTTGAAACGCAACCACAAATCTCCGCCTTTTATCCTAATGAAACTCCTGAAGATGAAATATTATCCGTCAAAAAACAGCTGGAGCAGACTAATTTAACTAAAGAAGTTAAATACATTTCGAGCAAACAAGCCGTTGAGATATATAAAAAAGATACTGCCATCGATAACATTGATCCAAATCTTGATTTAATCAGTGATAAAGTACTTCCTCCATCACTTGAAATTACAGCCTGGAACTTAAATGATCTCCGGGCATTAAAAACAATGGTCGAGAGAAAAGAAGGAGTAAAAGTTGTTTTTATTGAAGAGATTGTAAATAAATTAGCCAGCTGGCTAAGCGGACTTCGTACGGGCGGTTTAGTGTTACTTGTGCTCCTGGCAATTGAGTCAATTCTTGTCGTATGGACGATTATTGGTATGCGCATTTCGCAGCGTAAACACGAAATTGAAATCATGCGCTTACTCGGCGCAACATCCTGGTATATTCGCTCTCCCTTTATTTTGGAAGGAGTACTCTACGGCATCATTGGTAGTATGATCGGAGTCCTTATAACAGCAGGGTTATTATCCTTTGTATTGCCAGGCATAACAGCATTCCTTAATGGAATTCCAATCATACCATTATCACCAGAAAACGCGCTAAAAGTCATTTCAAGTGCTAATGAACTTGATGGAGTTCCTCTTGCACCAGTTTCTCCATTATTTATTGTATTGCTCATGTCCGTAGAAGCAGTAATTGGAGCATTCATTGGCGCAATTGGTAGCTATTCAGCTGTTGTTCGAAATCTGAAAAGATATTAGCATAGTTACCTTCCTCTTTCCGCTCAAATATGCTACAGTGAAGTAGAATGTTTAAAAGATTTACTATCGCAAGTATTGTATTATTAATTATTGGACTTGGTATTTATGTGCGTATCTATGCCGAAGATAGCGGCGATAGTGGAAGCGTTCAACAACAATATCAGGATGTTAAAGCAGAAATTGATCGCCTTCAAAAACAATTGAACAGTTTACAGTCCCAAGAACGAACACTAAATAATCAGATCACCCAATTCAATTCACAGATTCAGGTTACACAATTACAGATTGTAGATACTCAGCAACAAATTCAGCAATTACAGGCAGAAATAGTAGTATTACAATCACAAGTTGATGGACTGGAAATAACCCTCGAAAAAATCTCTGCAGTAATTGCCGACCGTGCGGTATCAACCTATCAGCAAGGTGAGTTAACTCCACTAAAATTGCTTGTCTCATCTAATGGTTTTGAAACATTTGTAACCAAATATGCCTATGCATCGTACTTGCAGGATTACAATAAAAAAGTACTGTTACAAATACAGGAAAACCAAAACAATATTAATGATAAAAAAGTGGAACTAGAAGAAAAGCGTAAACAAATTGAAGTAAAGAAAAAACAGCTTGAAGCCTTAAAGTCCACGCTAGGTGCGCAAAAGAAAGCTAAAGAAACACTCCTTGCGGTAACCAGAAACGATGAAGGCAAATACGCAAAATTACTTGAAGCAGCAAAATCCAAAGAACAATCTCTCTCCAAACTTATTTTCCGAGATGGTAAAGTATCCTATTCGATGGGCATCTATGGTCTAAATAAGCAAGGACAAGTATCACAAGGTTCACGTATCGGTACAATGGGTAACAGTGGTTATCCACGCTGCACCAATGCAGCACACTTGCATTTTGAAGTAATTGAAAAGGGAACAGTAACTGGTGACGCCATTGGCGGAGATTTAATTAGTCCTTTTGCATATCTTAAATCGCGCTCGCTCTCCTTCTTTCAGGACGACAACTCAATCGGAGTACAATCCTTTGGAGCAGGCGAGTGGAATTGGCCCTTAAGCGAACCCGCAATAACACAGCAGTTCGGAAAAACACCATGGTCCAACCGCTACCTTGGCGGATACCATAGTGGTGTCGATATGGTCGATTATGCAGATAAAACCGTTCGGGCTCCTGCAAGTGGAACACTCTATTATGCTAAAGTAAATTGTGGATCCGCAATTAACATCGCGATCATTGATCATGGTAACGGAGTATTGTCTGACTATCTTCATCTCGAGTAATATGAAACGCTACAAACGATATCTTCCTCTCCTTATATGGTCCGGTGTTATTATATTCGGTTCTTCTCAAGGTTCAGTAACAGTTGTACAAGCACGGGATTTCGATGTCTTCATTCATAAATGTGCCCATCTCGCAGAATATGCAATCCTTTACCTGTGTTTTATCTATGCGTTCTATACCAGTAAAAAAAATTATCCAGTATTATCGGTCATAGGGCTACTCTTTATTTTCCTTTTTGGAATATCTGATGAGCTGCACCAACTGCTTACTCCCACTCGCGGACCACGGATCTCTGATGCATTCGTAGACGTAACTGGAGGTCTTCTTGGTTACCTTCTGATAAAAATTTTCCACAAAAAAAGGAGCAGTTAAAAAACTACTCCTTTATATATCTCTTACTGAGTACTAATAGTACTTCTTTTTCATTAAAGCAAGTAGTGCTGAGACGAACAAGGATACACCGCCAATTATCGCATACATGATACCATCATTCACACCGGCCTGAGGAAGCGCGGTCGCATCGGCGACCGCGCGATCTGGAGTCGGCGTTGACGACGATTGAGCTACCGGTGTCGAACTTGATGCTGGAGCTGGGCTACTGGTTGAGCTCGATGATGGAGCTGGAGTATTTGTTGGCGTTGGGGTTGCTGTTGGAGTTGGCGTATTTGACGGACCACCCACAGGAGGCGTTCCAGTCGGGCTCGCAGTTGGTGAAGCAGTTGCAGAGCGTGTTGGCGTTGGTGTCGGTGTATAGCGTGGTGTACCACTTGGCGAGTGAGACGGTGATGCTGTTGGCGAGCTGGTCGGTGTAGGTGACGGGCTACCTGTGCCGCAAGTATCAACAATATCAATAGTTCCGCTATATTTTTCTTCGTGTAAGTTGCCGTTTTGGGTATATTTAACAACAGCGTTCCAGGTAATTTTGTCACCCTTCTTTACAGTTGACGTAAAATCCCAGTTAAAGGTTTTATTTATACTATTATCAGGGCCTTGAGATAAGAATGATTGCGTCGGAGCAGTTTCTGTTCCATTCAATTTCATGTCCAAATTAATTAAGAAGGGAACACTCTCTTTCTCTCTTGAGATTTTTCCTTCTACACATGTCCCCGTAACTGTAGGGCGCCAAGCAAGAGTTGGCTGTACTTGAGTAAGTTCTTCTGTTTTTGTTTTATTGAGGCTTTGGTATGCAAATAAACCACCACCTACCGCAGCAATAAATAACAAAATAAAGACTATCAGCAAAACGCGCTTATTATCACCTTTGCTTGGTGGCTGGGGTGGCAATGCTGACGCCTGAATTGGTGACGAGTCAGAGAACGATGAAGGGGAGTTAGGGGGCTGTTGTGGCATGCTAGGAGAAGGTGAATCAATCATATAAATATAATCCAAAAATACTAATACCTCCACGGTACATGGAAAAGTAAATTATTGTCAACTCTCTTGACAACATTTTTACAAAAATGTATAAGCGTAATGCTTCATAAAAATTCTAATAAAATTATACTTTTTAACAAATCAGGCAGCGAAAGGAATCTATGGCTACTCGTAGCGACAATACAATTAAACTCATTATTGGAGGAGTCGTAATAACCGCGCTCATCATTGGTGGAGTATATTTCCTTAATAATTCTAAGGGCCCTCAATCTGCAAATAACTCTAATAGCATTGGACAAGTTGCAGGCACAACTACACAAAAGCAAGCAGGAAATAATCCCAAAGTAAATTTAAATAAAGTATATAGTACTGTTGCTCTAGATGTTACCGGTAAACCTTCAAAAAATAAAATTGATATAAATATCAAAACAGCTGAAAAAAGTCAGGACATCCTTATTAAAGGTCAGCCTGCAACAGCAAAGAATGGGAGTTCTTTCTTAGTGTTACAAATAGAGTTAAAAAACCCAAGCAATGAACGCTTAATAATTTCACCACTTAATATGTTGCGCTTAATTGTGGATAATCAAAAGAGAGCAGCAGAAATATATACCGAAGAAGTACCTCAGATTCGCGGAAGCGTTGTTGTCGAACCAGATTCAACCAAAGTAACACGTGTGGGATTTGTATTAACACCAGATATAATTAACAAACCACTCAAAATGCAAATCGGTGATGTTAATGCAACAGATAAAACAGTTATAGACTTAAAGTTTTAACAAATAAATAAAAAGGTAACGTGTAGCTTATGGTCGACTTTTGTACAAAAAAAGTATCCGACGAAGTAATAGAACAGATTGCGGAAGCACTGGAGAAGATTGACTACGGCAGTATAGAAATAATTATACAAAACAGATGCGTTACTCAAATAAGTACACGGGAGATAACTAAAACCAATCATCCCGTCATGACAGCCAATATTAAAGGATCTCGTTAAGAGATCCTTTTTTGTAAATGAAGAAGCGTGATCAAGTGTGTAGAAGTGATTTATTTCGCAGCGAGGACCTCCGCTGGAGGGAGCGTAGAACAAAAATTCGCGACCGAATGGAGTCGTTAATGTCAGTAGCGTAATTTAGCGAGTGAACTATAAAATAGAGTACGTTGAGCATCCGCAGCAAGAAATAAATCCTTCGAACACTTTTAATAAAAATAATTTTTTATCAATAAGGAAAAAAGGACTACAACTAAATGAGAATATCTGCTTGACAAGATAGCGTAGATATTCTAAAAGTAAATCAATAAATTAATCTAACAAAAGTAGAAGTGCCGACCGCACACGGAGGCAGTGTCTCAATTAATTAGAGTTATGAACAATAGCTCATATATATTGATACGCTGTCTTTTTTTTTAAATTAATTTATATCTCATTATTGTAGAGTGCTATAAGTTCTGATATATTAAAAATATAACAAAATTATATAGCATAATAAAATAAAGTTAATACAAATATCGGAAAAAGAAAAAAAGCACATATAATCTAAAGAGAATTCGGTATTTTTTGGAAGGAGGTGAATAAATAAATGAAAAAAGTTTTAGTTTCTTACACAACAGTAGCTTGTATGCTCGTATCAGCAATTGCTCCAGTAGCATCTTTCGCTGAAACAGTTGGGAACGTCGGTAACGGCGTTGACAGCAATAGCTCAGCTACAGTTAATTCAAACAACTCAACAACAGTATCGCAGTCAAACGCTGCATCTGTAACAAACACTGTTTCAGTAAAATCCAACACAGGCAACAACTCCGCTAACAGAAACACTGGAGGCGAAGTTAAGGTAGATACAGGTGATGCTTCCGCTAAGGTCGGTATCACTAACGTAGCTAACTCAAACGTTGCTAACGTAGCTGGATGCTGCACAAACGGAGGTTCATCCTCAGTTTTGAACAGTGGCAACGGCGATTCTTCAGACAATACAGCTAAACTCAACAAAAACAACTCAACAGCTTTGTCTCAGAATAACGTTGCTGAAATTGCTAACTTCGTTTCTGTAGATTCAAATACAGGAAAAAACGAAGCTAATCGAAACACTGGCGGAGATGTCTCTGTTAAGACCGGCAATTCAGACGTTAACCCAATCGTTATCAAAAACCAAGCTAACCAGAACTCAGCAGTAGTCGGCTCTCCAATGGGCTCAGCTGCTCATGCTGGTGATCTTACAATTGGTAACGTCGGTAACGGCGTTGAGTCAGACAATGATGCAACTGCAAACCTCAACAACTCTTCAGTAGCATATCAGTCAAACGCAGCTTCAGTTCTCAACTGGGTAGACGTAAAATCAAACACAGGTAAAAACGATGCAAATCGCAACACTGGTGGAGAAGTTATGGTTGATACAGGTGATAGCGCAGTTGCAGTAGGTCTCGACACTAAAGTTAACTCAAACGCAGCTTGGTTAGACAACTGCGGATGCGTTGGCGTCGGTGACTTAGTTGTAAAGAACTTGGGAAATGGCGATTCAACTTATAATGATGCAACCGTTAACAAGAACAATACAACAGCAGCAGCTCAAGAAAACTTGAGCGAAGTTGCAAACTTCGGATACTTCGATACAAACACAGGTGAAAACGATGCAAATCGTAACACAGGTGCTGTATATGGATATTCCGATCCAGCAGTTTACACAGGTGGCGCAGACGCAGTTCTGAGCTCCTCAACAGCTGCAAACAACAACGTTTTGAATAACGGATTTGTCACTATGACTCCTGCTCCTACTCCAGTTGGATCCGGCAACGGATACTGGTGGAATTGGGGATATGGATACAATGGTTCAATGTCCTACTAATTCAAAGTTTCCGTCCCCTTTTAGGTTACTCCTGAAAGTGAAAGCAAGTAAGGAGTAGCCTTAAAAGGAAGGAAGAAATAAGATTTCTCCTTAAACAAAAGAAAGTAATTTGTTTTGCTTAAAAAGAAATTTTTTAATTATCTGCTACATCACTAATCGGGGGATTAAAGTGAAAAAACTCATTCATTCTGCATTATCATTCGTTCTAATAGTCGCGTTAACACTCGCACCGCTTAACACCGCAGCTATAACTCATGTATATGCACAAGACCCATCCCCAACGCCAGAAACACAAGCACCAGCAACTCCACAGCCACCAGCATCTCCGCAAGTGCCATCATCAACGCCAACACCTCCTCCATCCCCATCGCACCCTGCATCGCCTACACTTAACCCGAATGCAGCTACCCCCAAGCCAGCCGCAACCGCAAAGCCAGCGCAAACGGCCCATCCTAAAGAATCAAATCCAGCAGTTACTGCACAAGCCGCTGCAACACCAATCCCTGCCGCAACCGCAGTTCCATCGGTTACGCAGCAGCAGAATCCCCCCGTGCCAGATGCAGTTGTTACGAGTGGTACAGGGGGACAAAACGGAAATAGTCAAACGGGCGACAGCACAGTTACAACCGGTGATGCTACAGTAAATGGCTCGTTAGTTAATTCAGTAAATAATAATGTCTCTGGTAGTGGAGCAGGTGGAAATGGCGAAGCAGAAGCAGAAAATAGTGGCAATGGTGATTCATCAAATAATAATGCTAATGCAAACAATAACACCTCATCCGACCAGGCTTTACAAAACAGTGCAGCATTATCAAACGATGTTGCCCTTGGCGCATCAAGTGGCTCAAATACCGCAAGCCGCAATACTGGAGATGGAACTGTTGTAACAGGCGACGCTAATGTGGGTGTTACTGTTATTAACGGAGCAAATAATAACGTTTCTGGCTTAGCAGTTAACCAGTACGATGTTAATGGTAATCAAACAGGCGACATTGTTCTTGGTCAATCAGCAGCAACTGCAAGCTGCGGTGGTTCTTCACCAACGTGTACTAACGGAGTACTTGGCTCTAAAGCTAAAAATACAGGCAACGGTACCTCTTCAAATAACAATGCTTCAACAAATAATAATTCATTATCCGCAGCTAACTTAAGTAACGATGCTGATGTTGTTAATGATGTCGCAATTGATGCAGTAACTGGCCGCAACAGTGCCGATTCCAACGTAGGTTCAGGCAACGTGCAAACAGGTGACGCTAATGTCGGTGTTACCGTCCTTAACTTCTTAAATAACAATATTATCGCTGGAACAGTTGACGTAATTAATATCTTTGGAGAGTATGTAGGCAATATTATTTTGCCTGAGTCACAAACTACAGCATCAGGGCCTGCTGGCAATCACGCCGCTGGTAATCAGGTTTCAGCTAATCGAGGCAACAGTGATTCTTCAAATAACAACGCCTTAAGCAGCGCGAACGTAAGCAACACTACATCTCAAGCAAATCTTGCAGATATTAACAATGGCATCGATGTTAATGCTAACACCGGGAACAACGCAGTCCGCTCTAATACCAATGGTGAAAATAATGTTCAAACAGGCGATACCAATGTAAATGCAAATGTGTACAACGTTGCCAATGTCAATTCAGCTGATGGCGGTTACATTGTACTCGTCAATGATCACGGCACTTGGAAAGGAACAATCTATGGAGCAAATGGCAACAAAGCAGGCTCTGAAGGCGTTAACTTCACAGTTCAACCAGACGGCACCGTAGTTGCTGACAATAACGGCAATGGAACTGAGTCCAACAATAATGCTCAAGCTTCAAGCAACGCGACTAATAACACAACTCAAACTAACACAGCAAAAGTAAAGAACAATGTTAAGATCAACGCAGACACCGGTAATAACTCAGCCAGCCGCAACGTCGGTGGAGGCTCAGTTAAAACAGGTAATGTAAATGTAGCTGCAAGCATAATGAATTTTGTAAACAACAACTTTGTAGGAAAAACATTCCGAGTAGTTATGGTTAACGTTCTTGGCAAATGGACCGGTAGTGTTGTACCTCCAGGGCAGTCAGCACTAGCAACTGGAGGACCAAATAATGTAGACAACCATAACGATGCCGTAGCCGGAGTATCAGCAGAAAACACACCAGCGCCATCCGCAAGTTCTGCACCACAAGAAGTCGCTGATGGTACAGTGCTTGGCAAAATGACACTCGACAAAGCGGGCAAAGTATTGGGTGCATCAACATCAAAGCAAGGCGCAACTATATCACTCAAAGATGGACATAAATATGTAGTCGATGATACCCTCAACGTTCCAGACGAAAAACCAATCGTAGCCGCAGCAGTCGGTGTAAACAAAAAAACAACACAGGTATTTGATTGGAAATGGTTATTTGCAGGACTCGTCGTGTTACCATTCGCAGGTATATACGTAGTAAAAAGAATAAAGAACAAGAAACCAGCTGAAGTAATCGCTGAATAATAACAAAAGATGTAAACCGAAATAAATAGGGTATAATTGTTACATGGAAGTACAACGTCCTTGGCAATTAACAAGTTTATCCTATAAAGATTTTGATGCAGTTCCAGGTAACATCGCAGATTATACACTCGGTTCACAATTAACAAGAGAAAATTGGGTTCCTTTTATTATCACATCATTTTCCAAGTCACGCGGCGTGCCAATTGCACAATCAATTTGGCTCGACTATGCCGCTGCAAAGTCGGGAGCTAATTGGGTCGCTAGCCTGGAAGCATTTCTTGCACCTCACGGCCAGGAACCATTGACCGAAGTTGAGCAGGAATTAATCAGACAAGCCTTTCGTCGCATCACCGTTGAAGGCCATGCACAGCAACCTGATGAAGATATCCTAGTATTATTTAGAGATAATCTAGAGGCGTTAGCAATGTTTGTAGAAGATGATACTGCGCACTCTTATACCAGGGAACAACTTTGTCAGATGAACAGTTCTGAGATAGGCACTCTGCTTAATGAAACTATTACAACTTTTAAAGAGAGAGCTCGTCAATCTTCTGATACTCAAGCCGAATAAGTAGCTGAATATACTCTCGTAAAAAACAGGCTAAAAGTATAGTATTTCGCTACACTATGTGGAACGCGTGCAATCAGCAAGACCCCTCGAAGTCCTCTACGAATGCTGTTAACACCTACGAAATAACTGCCACTTATAAAAAGTAGAACCAACCTTACGAGAAAAACGCACTGTTGGTTCATCAACATATCGCGCATACCAGTACGACAGCTGTGCTAAAACCACAAATGAAAAAATAATCATACTCATCACACTTAAAAAATAGGGGAGATGATAATTTTTGAATAACACCAAAAAAGTATACGAAGAAAGAGTCGCCAGAACGGGTAAGTGGAATAAGTAGAGAGGTAAGGAAATACTTCCCAAGAACAAGATGATAGGTGTAGTTAATACCCATTGGGCCCGAGCGGAGAGCAAAACAGCCAACACAATGAATCCAGCTCCAAAAGAGTTACCAAAAGCTACGGCCTCTATTCCTGTCATCGACCAATACTTCATAAAAGTAACGGTCGAAGTCAAGTTATATAAAATAGAATAGGAGCCAAACATACCGCCACTCAGCCAGATCAGGGGAAGTAATTTTTTAATCAGTCGTGAGTTAAATATTAAATCGTAGTAATGGACATACAAATCGGCAAGAGCGATTCCCAGCAAAAAGGACAAAAAGAACGACTTCACCGAAAGGAAAATTGCAATTACATACACTACTATTCGCCATCCCTTTTTGCGAAACGCCCACAAAGATACAAATAATATAAACGAATAAAACAACTCACGCTGCATTGTCCACAAACTGCTATTGTACGAATTATCTCCATACAAAAGCGCCGCATACAAAATATTCCGTACAAAATAGCCAAAAGAATCCTTAAAAAACCACAGTCCACTCAACCATTCTGAATGCACTTCATACGCAACAATCCTGCTAAGATTCATATGCATCGAAAACAGTACGTACGAAACCAGCACTGCAAACGCTGTTGGAATCCATAAGCGCACAAACCGTTTACTATATTCAGGAATTACTTTAAAAGGAGTAGTCATCGCAAAAATACGATGACTCAGCACAAATCCACTTAACACAAAAAAAATACACACCGCAAAGTTCCCGGCAATAAAAAGCTGTAAAGGGGTAATAATAAATAGTAGCTCAACCCAGTAGATTCTCAAATTGGGCAGACGATCATACGTATACGGGAAAAACGAATTGGCATAATGATGAGAAACCACCATTAACGCCGCCACACCCCGCAGTCCATCCAGATATTTGAATCGAGTCATCTTGTAATTGTATCGCACGTCAATCAATTAGTAACAGAATCGAATACTGGACACTTAATCGCTAGTTAGAAAACCAGAAATTCTCCTCCGACGCTCAGCCCGCCTTTCTCGAAGATGTTTCTCAATAGTTTCCGAATCTGTCACATCGGGGAATTGTTCGCCCAAAGCTCCCGCATAATCCTCAATTTGACGATCGCTTAGATTCTCTATTGGGCCAGGATTGCTTGGAAGCTGCCTGCTTGAACGCGTAACATCGGGTTTTTGGTAAACTGGTTTTTCTGCCATGAGTATATTATACCAGAATGCCCGTCCCCATTATCTGCTACTCTGTTAAACAACTCCATTCTATTGACATTGTACAAATCATGGCTCACCATAACATTAGAGTTATTCAATTCTTCAACTCTCGCATAACTTCCCACTTCATTAGATATCGGATATATAACATAGTCGCTTTGAAGGGAGGTGAATAAAATAATGACTCGTATTTTACTTAGTCTCTTTACAATTGGTGTTGTAATGGCTTTAGCTACTACCGCAACACTGGCATTTTTTCAGGGAACTACTACATTTTCTAACTCCGATTCAGTCGTGACCACTGCTGGTGATGTTACATTCTCAGCAGTCTTAGCAACTGACGATGGCACGCCAAGTTCCTTCACTGCTCAATTACAACCAGGACAAACCTTAAATCGCTGTCTGTGGTTGCGAAATACCGGTGGAGTTCCAGCACGTATTAAAGTGTACATGAAGCCAGGTTCCGAGCTAGGAGATTTTCCACTTGGTGATGCATTAAGAATTAACGCTAAATTGACACCTGACTCAGGTCGCTGTACTTCTAATCCAGCATCAATTTCGGGAGCTGTAGGTGAGTTTACTAACTTTAACACTACCGGATGGCTTGGTGCACTCGTAAGAGGTGGTGGATTCTATACTTCAGGAACAACGCCATTTTTGTCTAATGCTACTGGCGCTGCTTTCGGTCCAAACCAATTCTCAAAAATGCAGTTTGACCTAGAGTTACCTTCAACAGCCGATTCAACTTTGGCAGGCAAATCATATACCTTCCAAGGAGAATTGTTTGCAGAACAGGATGGAGGGCCGCTGACAGCAACACCAGGGCCATAGTTGCTTACTTTCATGTTGCGCAATTAATTTTGCGCAACATGAATAAGTAAATAAATATATGATCAATAAAGTTTATATATCCAAAGCACTGGAAATTATCTATTTTTTCTTCTTAATAGGTATCGCCCTATTGGCGATAGTAAACCTACTTGCAAAAAATCCATCTGGAAAATCAATCCATATTTTCTCGGTAGTAAGTGGCTCCATGAGGCCGGAAATCCCTGTGGGAAGTGCAGTATTTATAACCAGAGCACAAAATTACTATATTAATGATATCATTTCATTTCGATATCAAAATAAAATAATAACTCATCGACTCGTTTATGCGGGGAGATACTTTTTAACCAAAGGTGATGCAAATAATGTAATTGATCAATTCCAAATAGATAAATCTCAAATAATTGGAAAAGTATTTTTTAACATTCCCTACATAGGATATCTACAGGAAAGTTCAAAATCTCTATTCGGGTTGATTACATTTATCTATATTCCTGCACTAATTATTATTGTTGTTGAGAGTAGTCAAATAATTAAACAATGTAAGTGTTTTGAGGCAAAAAAAATAAATATACGAGCGTTAACAATCATTTTAATCGGATTATTTGTGGCTTTTGATCAGACTCTAGCATTTTATTCTACGAAACAACTGGCTTTTAATTCAAAGATTACCGTACCTTTGCTAAGTCCCTCTCCCACAGTTACACCAGCCATGTCCCCAACGCCTTTACCAAGCACAACACTATCTCCATCTCAAACTCCGACCCCCAGAACCATCGAAGTAAATCAATCAAACATCTCAACTCAAATTAATAATGTTACAAACAATGTGAATACCGGAAATAATACCGGAGGTGTCATAAATACGACTACTTCCTCTGCAACGACAACTATCAATAATCAAAGCGGTTACAATTCAGGTATCATTCACTAAAACTACCAACAAATACTGATATTGACAATGCAGTAGTAAAAAATAGATGATTATCCTGCAAGTAGTATAGCGCGATTTTTATGTATACAACTAAGAAAATAGTTTTTTCACTCTTCAACATAGCTGTTGCGGTAGCACTAGTAGTGTTTCTATTTAAATCATCTCCAGTAAAAACAAACGCTCAGTCATCGCATCCTACTACCTGCGGAACGTATACCCCAGTTACTGGAATTTCTCCTTCAGGAAGTATCGGTGCGGGAGCAATAACAGTACGATGGAATCCTGTTACCGGAACTAGCGGAGGAGTTATCACCGGAAATGTATGGTATCGCGTAGAGATTAACGATACCTCAACTCCAGCGAATCCGGATTATGCAGTCGAAACAGGACAATTTGCTACCTCTGCTGGACCATATACGGTAACCGCTGGACATAGTTATGTAATTGCTGTTTGGGGAAGAGGGGGGTGTGGTTACGGCCCAGTCGCTACAGTGAATGTCTCAGTTCCTGCTCCAGTTACTATACCTGCTGCACCTACAAATGTTACGAATACGGCTGCATCTTCAACAGCAGCTGTAGTTGTAACGTGGAGTGATACATCATCTAATGAAACAGGATTTTACATCTACGACGGAACTACCCTAACCGGACAAGTCGGAGCAGGGGTTACTACATTTACCGATAACGCCAACTGTCCTGCACAGAATGGACACAAGTATGCAGTGCAATCTTTTAACAGCGCCGGATCAAGTGCACGCATAAGCGCGGCAGCGACTGTTACTTGCCCCGCGGCTCCGCCACCAGCAGTACCTGCAGCACCATCAGCAGTAACCGTTTCAGCATCAACACCAACAGGAGCTGTAATGGTAAATTGGAACGATAATGCTACGAATGAAACTGGATTTAATATTTATGATGGAACGACATTAACCGGATCAGTATCTGGAAATGTCACAACATTTACGGACAATCTCAATTGTCCAGCGCAAAACGGGCATAAGTATTCAGTAGAAGCCTTTAATTCAGGAGGACAAAGTGCAAAGGCAGTGTCGGCTGCCCTGGTTTGTCCGGTTGCGCCACCCACCATTCCCACTGCACCCTCAGGTGTAACGATAGCTGCATCAACAGCAACGGGACCGGTAACAGTAAATTGGAAAGACAATTCCAATAATGAAACTGGATTTAATATTTATGATGGAACGACATTAACCGGATCAGTATCTG
>CAZHTP010000002.1:54701-233965 GCA_964535655.1 uncultured Gammaproteobacteria bacterium
TAAATTGGAAAGACAATTCCAATAATGAAACTGGATTTAATATTTATGATGGAACAACGTTAACAGGAAGTGTTACTGCCAATACTACAACTTTCACCGATAACGCTAATTGTCCTGGACAAAATGGACACAAATATTCAGTCGAGGCAATCAACGGTGCGACACCAAGCACAAGAGCAACATCAGCTTCCCTCGTGTGTCCCGCTGCAACTCCTGCGCCACCAACCGTACCACTTGCCCCATCCAACGTAACTATCTCTGTTCCAACAGCAACTAGTCCGGTTACCGTAAATTGGAAAGACAATTCTATTAATGAAACCGGATTTAATATTTACGATGGTACCACTAAAAAAGGAACCGTTACTGCCAATAAGGTTACGTTCACCGATACTGCTGTTTGTCCATCTCAAAACGGAAAGAGATATTCAGTCGAAGCATATAATGGATCGGGGACGAGTACTCGAGTCTCTGCCGCTGCGGTAGTGTGCCCTTCTGCACCAGCACCAACAGTCCCTAATTCTCCCACAAATGTTAAGGCAACACCATCTAATCCTACGGTGAGTGCCGTAACAATTAGTTGGACAAATCCAGCGGGTATAGTACAAGGATCATATGTATACGAAAAAACGAATGGAGGAGCAGCCGTACTTGTTGCACAATTAACCGCTGCGATTACATCATTTGTTGATTCCAGTCCGGGATGCCCGGCAGGTGGAACTATTCAATACCAAGTCCAGGTATATAATTCCTCAGGTAACAGCGCCAAAGCCTCATCCAATACCATAACGTGCCCCGGGCCAGCTGTCCAGCCAGCACCTGATGCAACTTCTGGTTCGTTAAAGCCAGCATCGGGTTCAGTAGGAAACGTTACCGTAAATAGTTTATTACCAAAAATAATTACCGTAGATGGAAGCGTTATCTTAGCTCCAGTTGGCGGCCAATCATCTGTTGCGTATATCGAAACGCAAACTACCGTGCTGCAACCAATCCCCGCACCAACTCAAGTTGAGCAGACGCCTGTCCAAAACAACGATAATTACGCCATTCCACTGGTGTGGCCTGGCTTTACGCCACCAGTTACACAAGTACGTGTAGATTATGCCTTGATCGGAGCCAGCGGCAGTGTGTTATATTCTAACAGTGTTATTTATACACAAATCGGTAGTGGACCAGGATATACACCAACAGTCCCAGTTGAACCTGGCCCCATGCCTCCAGGCTTAAATACTATCAAGCAAATTGGCCAATTTAAAACGATCCCCACTGCCTCCAATAATTTTAACGACATTAAAAATCTAGAGCTAAACAAAGATTATTGGGTACGACTCACTATCGCAGGGGATTCTGCACCCCCAACATTCAGTGCATTTGGCCCAAGTGATATTATGCTCGTATTAGATATTACGGGTAGTATGGATTCTAAATTCTATACTGATAGCTCACACTCCAGCTCAGTAACCAAATTACAAGGAGCTAAAGCAGCCCTCTCAACATTTGTAGACAATGCGGATCCTAAGGATTATCTCGGCTTTGGCACGTTCCGTATCTGCCGCAATTTGTACGATAAAACGAAAGCACCACTTATATGGACCTACGAAGGAATGTCTTCGTTTTACCGCAAAACGACTGGTTTCTCTGCACTGCATATGCCGTTGCAGTCACTTGCCTCGAATACAGCTGCAGTTAAATCGCAGTTTAAAAATACTATTGGCGGTATCACGTATGATTTTTGCCTTAAATCCTCAGGTACCGATATTGGTGCAGGAATAACATTGGGAACAACACAGTTAACAGATATTCTAGATGATCCAAAATCCCTACGTCCCGATGGTACTCCGTATAAAGTAAGTTCAGTTGGAACATATACAAAAAATGCTTCACGCGGAGGAACTGTTCCCAAATATATTGTTATTGCAACCGATGGTCAGGAGAATTCGTCACCACGCTTCCGTGAGCCAGATATGGATGGATCTACAGACACAGTTCAAAGCGCTAAAAAGCGTGGTGTTAAAATTTATACTTTAGCAATTGGCCATGATGCTGATTCCTACGGCGCGGACATGCAGTTTATTGCCACTGCAACAGGAGGAAAGTATTATCCCGGACGGACGCAACAGGAATTATCTAACGCCTATTTGGGAATACTCCAGAACATCCAAGGGAGTGGTACTAGTGGTAAAATAGTAGTCAATGAAAAAATCAACAATACCAATTTTGATACTGTCGTTCCATCCAAAGGATTTCCTAGTTCCAATTTTGATTTCAAACTAACTAAGTTCGATTCAACAACCGGCGGTGAAACCGACGTTACTGCAACTGCGTGTGACAAACTCAGTTGTATATCGGGTAGCAGTACAGATGGTATGAACATTACTTTGCCATACTTTACTGATAAAGAACGATACTATATCTACTTTAAAGCCCATGCCAAACAAGTGGGAGCTAATGTCGATGTCGATAGTCCAACAAGTCAGGTAGTCTATCCATCAGGTGTAAAAGTACTTGCTAACACTAAAGTGAATATTAACGGGCTCGATGCCTATTTTATTGCCGAAGGCGGAGATGTCTATTCTCATTCATCATCATTCACTCCAATTAAATCTGAATTGCCACTTAATACTTTCTTTGTCACTGAAGATGAACCAGTTGTTTTCTACACCGGACCACAAACAGCACATAATAATAACAGTGCTAATCTTGATTTAGGAGAGGGGCAACTGAGTCCGACAAATCGGGAGATAAAAGGGTATACCGTCACGAGTGGCATGAGCTATAATTCGCTCTTTGAAAAAGTTAAGGGAGCGGTACAAAAAGTACGTATCACCAATTCCAATATTTTCGCTCCAACAGCCGGAGAAGTAGGGTACTATATGACCGATAGCGCCGATGGCGATCTTACCATTGGTGGACCCGGTTGGGACCGGGGGCCAATCAAGGAAAAGAACATTGTCGTGTTTGTCCCTGGTGACCTATATATAAACGATTCAAATAATGGGAAGCCATTCTCCATTGCGTCAGATGGGCGCAGTGTTGTAAGTTTTGTAGTACGTGGAAGAATCGGGATTGACCCAAGTGTAACGAGTCTGCAAGGTATATATGTGGCCGATGGCATTATTGATACTGCTTGTAACGTTGGCATTGGCGCCGATGGACTGTGCAGCCCCGACTTAAAAGATGCACCTCTGGGCTCCTCACTCACTATTGAAGGCATGATGTATTCTCTCAATGGTGGCTTTAATTTGCATCGCCAGGGAACACCGGGTATCGCGCCGGGAGAAAAATTTATATTCCGACCAGATTTCTTTATGAATGCAATTGTCGCTCTTGGGCACAATGAAAGTACCTTCCGTGAATGTATCTTAATTAACTGTTCGCGCTAACTATCCTCTTGACTTTTTTTTACAATTCTCTCTACAGTAGATATATAAACTTTTTTACGCCTGAAAATAGCAGGGCGTATTATTTTATTCTCCTATCATCTAATACCGCAAGAATAAGGCAGTAAAGGTATCAGATATAGCAAATAGATGAGTATATGCTTTTTTTTGGAAGGAGGTGAATCAAATGACAAAATATATAATCACATCACTCGCACTTGTTGGTGTAGTAGCAGCGGTAGGCGCTATTTCATCATCCGCAACCGTTTTCGGTGGCGTTGGTAATTCTGGCAATGGCGACAAGTCAGTTAACACGGTACTTAATACTAATACTAACAAAGTAAAAGTGAATCAGTTCAACAGTGCTTTTCAGATGAATAATGTTGGCAACGATGTAAATTCAGGTGGAAACACAGCAAGCAAAAATACAGGAGCAGTAGGAGGATTTAGTGATCCCTCAATCAATACTTCATCGGCTAAAGCTGGTGTGGGTATCGCTAATACAGCAAACCATAACGCAGCAGCAGTTGCAAATTGCGGTTGCGATAATGGTGTTGTTTCAGCAGGAAACACAGGTAACGGCAATAAGTCTGTCAACACTGTAGTTGTTACAAACACTGACAAAACCAAAGTTAATCAAACTAACGTTGCTGTTCAGGTCAATAATGTTTCAAACAACGTAAATTCCGGAAACAACAAAGCTAACAGCAACACCGGTGGAGATGTTAACATCAACACTGGTAATGCAGAAAGCTCAACAGTAATCAACAACTCAGCTAATTCAAACGAAGCTGTCGTTGGCGGAGGTTTAGTTTTCTAATCCTATTCGCAACTGTTAAATACTCCATACTTTCACTCCCTTGTGATTATGGAGTATTTTTTTATTTTCAGGTAAAATAATACAATGGATAAACCGGTATCTAAAAATATCGAAGAAGCGATTATCCCCAAGAAAAAATCCCGACGAAATATACACTACGGCTTATACATTTTGTCCCTTTTTATTATTGGGTTTACTGTTCTGGCTTTTTTAGCATGGAAGAATCCATATTTTTCAATCGATCTTATCGTAACAAGATTTATTCAAAATATCAGTTTACCAGGATTCGATCCTGCAATGCGTCTATTAACGCATATTGGCAATAATCCCTATGCACCAATCATGAGCGCTGCTTGTGTGCTATTTTTTTTAGTCATAAAACGCAAACAGGAAGCATTGCTACTCGTCATCTCTGTTGGTGGCGCAACAGGGCTTAGTTTAGTTCTCAAGCATCTCGTTGGACGTCCGCGACCTCCACAAGCGCTACTCACTAACTTTCCTGGTGCGCTTAAAGATGCTAGTTTTCCTTCGGGGCATGTACTATTTTATATCGGTCTTTTTGGTTGTTTATTATTTCTTATCCATACCCGTTTGAAAAATTCCCTATTACGCTCGGTCATTATCGTATTAGGGGTTATTCTCCTAATCCTAATTGGCGTCTCACGAATCTATGTTGGAGCACATTGGTTCTCCGATGTTTTGGGAGCATGTTTAATCGGCTTGAGTTGGCTTTATATTGTAATAAAGATTTATTATAGATACTTAACACCGAGTGCTAAGGTGTAAGGCGTTTATCAAATCGCTAACGCCCTTGACCTCCTCTGCCTGAACTTATACTATCTAAACAGTATGGCCAAACTGTCCCACTTTTTTGTCCCGCACAAAAAAAATGATTACCGCGCGCATTTTTTAAAACCAATTGCCTTATATACGGTGGTATTCTCATTACTTGCGCTACAATCGTCTTTTTTGTTTATACGTAATTCATATCCAGCAGTTCTCGGTGTTTCATATTCCATCTCTCCCGAAGATGTGATCTCGCAAACCAATGATGAACGAGGAAAGCAAGGGTTGGCACCATTAAAGAAAAATGGCCCCCTAACTGTTGCGGCTCAGTTAAAAGGTAACGATATGCTAGCAAAAGGATACTGGGCACACGTTTCGCCTGATGGAAAAGAACCGTGGCATTGGATTGCTCAAGCAGGGTATAGTTACAATCGGGCTGGAGAAAATTTAGCTAAAGATTTTAAGGATACAATTTCAGTAACGCAAGCTTGGATGGCAAGCCCTGGTCACCGGGCAAATATCTTAAATCCTAATTATAAAGAGATTGGAGTTGCTGTCGTAAGTGGACCATTTAACGGATACGATACCGTAATCGTAGTACAGATGTTTGGTGAGCCTTTTGGCAATGGTGTTGCAAATGCGTTAACACAACCTCAAGCAGCTGGAGCTCAAACAATTCCCACACCTAAACCGGCAACAGGTAGAACACTTGCTCGTAATTTAGAGAGTGCGTCATCGTCCGCGATAACCAATGACACCGACACACCACAACAATTAGTTAAGCCTGAAGAAGCACAAACCATGTCGGTCACACCAACACAAAGCGCTGCCCCACTCATCGATCCGGTTAAAGTATTTAAATATGCGGTGTTTGTAATTGGTATGTTCTTTATAATTTTACTTGGCATTGATGGCTATGTAATAGCCAAACATCGCATCACACGTAGCAAACATGGACACAGTATGCTACACGCGTTATTTCTAGCAGTCATTATGATAAGCCTACTCATAATTGAAACAGGAGTTATTTTATAATATGCATAATGTTATTGAAAATCTCCGTAAACATTTAGGCTACACCGTTTTGCTCTGTATGTTCTTGATTTTGGGCATAACATTATACTTGGCTTTTGCTCATAATGAAAAAATGCGATTGGTCCTTTTAGCACTCGTCTCAATATCATATGCAATTTGGAGTATTGTGCATCACTATATGCGTAAAGATTTAAGTTGGGGGATAGCAATGGAATATAGTATCGTGGCATTGATAGCTATTCTATGGGTAATTTCCTTATTAGGATGGAGTACACTATGAAAGTTCTTGTTATCGGTGGAGCCGGGTATATAGGTTCACATACCGTTAAAGCATTACAAAATGCTGGTCACGCAGTAATTGTTTTTGATAATTTTTCAGCTGGGCATGATAAAAATACTGAACATCCACATATGTTTGAAGGAGATATTCGGAATAGGCGACATCTCGACGAAATTCTTGTCGATAAAAAATTTGATGCCTTAATGCATTTTGCAGCAAAAATTGAAGTTAAAGAATCAATGATAGATCCAGGACTGTATTATGAGAATAATGTATTAGGCACAATTAACATACTCGAAGCGATGCGTAAACATGCTGTCAAAAATTTAGTATTTTCATCAACGGCAGCAGTGTATGGCATGATTGAAACTGTTCCGGTAACCGAAGACGCCAAACTCGACCCAATCAATGTATATGGCCGTAGTAAGCTCATGGTTGAAAATATTATTCGAGATTATAATCAGGCATACAAAATGAACGCGGTTATACTCCGTTATTTTAATGCCGCAGGTGCAGCGACCGATGGATCAAACGGCGAACGTCACGATCCTGAAAGTCACCTTATTCCGATCATGATAAACAAACTGTTACATAATGAAGCCCTTACCGTCAATGGCCAGGATTATCCTACCCCCGACGGAACAGCTGTACGGGATTATGTACATGTCCAGGATATTGCCCAGGCTCATGTGCTCGCACTTGAGTATGCAGATTTTGAGAATGCGTTCAATATTTTTAACATTGGAACCGGTACCGGATACTCGATCAAACAAGTGATCGAAACGCTACAAAAAGTAACTGGTAAAGAGATAAAAGTAGAATATGGTCCACGCCGTGAAGGCGACCCGGCACAACTCGTCGCTTCCTCAGAAAAAATTCGTAAAACTCTTGGTTGGGAACCACAATATTCTAATTTAGAAACTATTATCCAAACTGCCTATCAATGGCATAAGAAGCTTCAAAAATAGTCCAATTCCCTCTATACTCCACACAAATAACTGCGATATAGTATAATTACAACCTATGATTATCGCAGTAATATTGCCAACCTACAATGAGCAGGATAACATTACCGAAATGGTTAATAGAGTTCTCAAACAGCAGGAGTTCTTGCATCATGACACGCTCCATGTTCTCGTCTCAGATAGTCACTCAAGCGACAAAACAGGTGAAATTGTAGTAGCAATGGAAAAAATCAATCCTAAAGTGCATTATCTTGATGTACTAGAACGCGGAATCGGAATTGGCATTATTAAAGGCTATCAATGGGCAATCAAAAATCTTAATGCCGATATTCTTATCTCACTCGATGCCGACCTTTCACATCCGCCTGAAATCATTCCTCAAATGGTACAAAAAATAAAAGACGGCTACGATTGGGTTATTGGTTCACGATATGAAAAAGGTGGACAGAATAATCTAGCCCCAAATCGAGTATTCTTATCTTGGGCTGCTAATCAGTTCTCAAGAATTGTCATGGGAGTCTACAAATTAAAAGAATTCACTGCAAGTTATCGAGCGCTCACTCGTCAGATGTTTGAAAAAGTAGATCTTAACAATATCCCTTGGCAGGCGAAAAGTTACGTTATTCAACCATCATTTGCGTATGAGTTGGTTGATAAAGGCGCTCAGTTTATTGAGGTGCCAATGGTCTTTACTGATAGGCGCCATGGCCGCTCTAAAATGAGCACCTATTTATATACTAAAGAGTTAATTCAATTCGCTATTCGAATACGCGTTAAAAAATCAAAACAATTTATTAAATTCTTAGTTGTTGGCGGAACAGGCTTTTTGATCAATTTCATCGGACTTAATGTTTTTTGGCATATTTTTGGCTTCTCTGAGTCACTCTCATCAAGTATCGGTGCCGAAATCGCGATTATTTCCAATTTCTTCCTAAACAACCACTGGACATTTAAACATCATAAAATTGAAGGAAATATCCTTGTAAAGTTTATCCAATTTAATCTTTCATCCTTTGGTGCCGTTGTTATTCAATATGTCGTCATTTTTCTGGGTAAGCACTATGTGACACCTTCCCTCAACGTCCCCGACAAAAGCATAACAGCAAATATCTTAATTTATGTTTACTTTATAATCGCCGTGGGTATTGGACTTGTATATAATTATTTTATGTACAGTCGTGTGATTTGGAAGAAAAGCAACTCTAAAGCGCACGTAACTAGCTAATTATGAACAAATTATACGAACTCTCGGTGTTTTTCCCGGCATATAACGAACAAGAGAATATAGAAGCTACCGTTTCAAAAGCATTGGTCGAGTGTGAGAAGATCGCAAACAAATATGAAATAATTATAGTTGACGACGGAAGTCGCGATGAAACCGGTGCAATAGCAGCTCGATTAGCCTCGCAAAATCCTCATATTACAGTTATCACACATAATCCAAACCGCGGGTATGGAGGAGCACTAAAGTCAGGAATTTACGCTGCTAAATATAAATATATTACATTCATCGATAGTGATGGCCAATTTGATTTCTCACAGATCAAACGATTTATTCCGCATATAGATAAATACGCTGTCGTAATTGGATATCGTACGAAGAGAATAGAAGGATTTATGAGATGGGCAAATGCAAAAGCATGGAGTTCTCTTATAAATCTTTTATTTGGCCTGCATGTTACCGATATTGACTGCGCGTTTAAACTATTTTGTAAAGAAGTAATAGAAAAAATTCCACCATTGCAATCAGAAGGTGCATTGATCTCTACGGAATTCCTTGTGAAGGCAAAGCGTGCAGGGTATACAATAAAAGAAGTACCCGTAGATCATTTCCCCCGAAAAGGTGGAAAGCCAACTGGGGCAAATATCAAAGTTATTATTAAAGCCTTTTATGAACTATTTAAATTATGGCGAAAATTAAAATAATACAATTTTTTAAAAAACATCCAATAGAAGCACTCTGTATTGCCGCAATACTTATATTTGCGTCATATATTCGCCTGAACCATATTCGAGATTATCAGGTGTTCTTAGGCGATCAAGGTCGCGATGTACTTACCGTTAAAAAAATCATTGTAGATCGTGACATGACTTTTTTAGGGCCGACCTCATCCGTTGGGGGTTTTTTTCTTGGCCCTTTTTATTACTATCTCATGATTATTCCTTTAATGCTTTCAGGGCTTGATCCCGTTGGACCTGCTGTAATGGTCGCAATATTCAGCATCATTACGACCTGGATGGTGTACTCTTTTTGCCGCCGCTATTTTTCAGTACAAACGGGAATTATGGCCGCAGCGCTCTATTCAGTATCCCGTCTTGTCGTAGAATACGCCCGCTCTTCGTGGAATCCCAATGTGCTGCCATTTTTTAGTTTCCTTATGGTATACATGTTTGCCTTATTGCTTGAAGGTAAAGCTAAGCGAAAATGGCTCGTTCTTTTTATAATAGGCGCGACGATGGGGATTATTATTCAATTGCATTACGCCACCTGGGGCATGTATATTTTTGCGTTTCTTGCGTACCTACTTTTTATATGGAAAGACTCGTTACAATATCACGCCGTTAGAATTGGCGAGCGTTGCTTGGAAATAGCGACAATGGGGGTAGGTTCTCTCGTTTTTTTTGGGCCGTTCTTAGCCTTTGAAATCTATCATGGCTTTCCTAATTTCACTAACATCTTTCGTTTTGTATTTACCAATCGGGGTGGTGGATTTAGTGGCGGGTATACCTACGAATTTATTGTCCGGGATACCATAAGTCGATTGTTCCTTCGTTTAGTTGCTGGTGGTAATAATGAACTTGCTTTAATTAGTATTCTTGTTTCCTTAGCAGGAATTATCTATGCTGGATACCTATTTTTCTCACGCTTTTATGCATATGGAAAAACTAAAAGTATCAAAAATACCCTTGGAAAAGATTTACAAGAATTTTTCTGCGTTGCTCTCAGTAAGCCCTTAGGAATAGGGTATATTCTTATTGTTCTGTGGTTACTCTGCGGTGTCGCATTATGGGGTTTTTATAAGAAATCCATATATGACTACTATTATTCATATATGTATGTACTGCCAATTGTACTCGTCTGTGCAGCACTCGGCATATTAATGCGTTCTCGATTAAAATCTATTTTCTCTGTAGGCGCTGCGGCGCTTATAATTGCTTTGTGCGTGACTAATTACAAATCGCTGCAAGAAGTATTCCCCGGTATGCAAGTACAGCGAGCGCAATGGGTAGCAGAAGCAATTTTGAAACACAAGACACCTGGTCGGTATAACTTTGCGCTTATCACTCCAGGGAATTCCGATCATGCCTACCGCTATTTCCTGGAGATTTGGGGGCAGCGCCCAACGCAACTTGAAGAAATGGTAACTACACAATTAATGGTATTTTGTGAACCAGATGTAAAACCATGTGAACCAGAGGGAAACTCATTGTGGGAAGTTGCGGGCTTCGGTCCTTCATCGATAGTTGGACAATGGGAAACAATTGGGTTACCCCTATACAGACTTGAGCATATTGACGAATCTAAATATATGGAGGGTAAACCAGCCAAGAAAGGATAATTACACAAATTTATGTATTTATCAGTAATCATCCCCTGTTATAATGAAGAAACCAATATTAGAAATGGTGTTCTCCATGTTGTTACGGAGTTTTTAGACAAACAACCATACGACAAAGAAGTAATTATTGTTGACGATGGTAGTGAAGATAGAAGTGCAGAGCTTGCTGAGAAGTTTATTAAGACCTCTAAAGTGCCGTATATGCGGGTTCTTAAGAATCCGCACGGGGGTAAAGCTGCAACTGTAATAACTGGTATGCGTGCCGGAAAAGGGGAGATCGTCATGTTTACCGACATGGATCAGGCTACTCCAATCGTTGAAATCGAAAAACTGCTCCCATACTTTGAGCAAGATTACGACATCGTGTTTGGATCCCGTGCTGGCAGAAGAGAAGGTGCTCCACTTACAAGAAAAATTCTCAGTACTGGTCACATGATTTTGAAAAATATAATTGTTAATGTAAATTTTAAAGACACTCAGTGTGGGTTCAAAGCATTTCGGCGGGACAAAATTCAGGGGCTTGTTGATAAAATGAAAATCCATGGTAAAGCGCATGCGGTCAAAGGGGGTATGGTGGCCTCGGGATTTGATCTAGAAATGCTGTTTGTTGCCAAAAAGTTAGGCTATAAGATAAAGGAAGTTCCTGTGGAATGGCATTATGTCGGAACTAAAAGAGTCAACGCCATTAAAGATTCCTTGCGCGGCGTCAAAGATATGATTAATTTACGATTAAACGATATCCGAGGCTTGTACAACTAATGAAAAATCATGTTAGTCTGCTCATAAGTAGTGTTTGGCTTGCAACCATCACTGCTCTTTGTGTGTTGTCATATACCCAAGTTGATCTCAATTTAACCCTCCTTAATTGGAAACCGTATCTTGATATTCAAAAGCAACTTACTGCTCTCGGCTATTTTAATCGCGGCACGAATGGATTTATCTTTAGCGTCATATTCGTTGGACTTTTGTCCAGCTACCTTGCCTTAATTAAAGCCGCACATACAAGGTGGATTAGTCTATCACAGCTTAAAAAATTAGCCGTAGTAACAAGCGTCATTCTGTTATTCTCATACACGGTATTTTCTCACGATCTGTTTAATTACATTTTTGATGCGCGAATTCTCACGCTATATCATCAGAATCCGTATCAACATAGAGCGCTCGATTATCCCGCCGATGACTGGATTCGATTCATGCAATGGACTCACAGGCCGTATCCGTATGGCCCTATCTGGCTCATAATGACGAGTATTCCTGTTATTTTTGGTTTTGCTAAGTTATTGCCAACATATCTCTTATTTAAAGTAATGTTTGTAGTAATGTATAACCTATTACTTGTGTATATGGTAAAAATACTTGAATTAAGAAAAACAAAAGCCTCGCTAATTCCCGTTTGTTTTGCCTTACTCGCTTTTAATCCACTTATTCTTATTGATGGACTTGTTTCATCCCGAATCGATATCGTAATGGCGGCACTTGCAATGATTGCTCTTTATTATCATCTCAACGCCGAAACTGCCAAATCGTACCTCTGGTTGCTGGTTTCAGCATTAACAAAATTTGCGACGTTTGGATTTTTTCCTTTATGTATTATAGGATACTCAAGGCTTAAGGAAAAAGATTTTTTTCTCTATCTTTTTTATCTTGCACTTCTTACCGCTCCGCTACAAATGCTTTTACGTGGAGTGCAACCGTGGTATTTTATCCTGCCGCTTTCATTCTTGCCGTTTGTTTATCCGTATTGGCGTCTGCGCACGATAGTAGTTTTAACCGGTATAATGCTTCTTCCCATAACAACCTATCTGCATCTTATTTATACCGGAATTTCTAAAGATGCCTTGTGGTTTCTTTATTAGTTCATAAGGTATAATAGTTACGATACATGCGAAAATTACTTAACGTCACACTTTCCAGAACCGAAAAGTACTTAGCAATAGGATTATCAGTAGGGTTCTTTGTTACGCGGTTAATTAACCTTACGATAATTCCTATCTTTACCGATGAAGCCATTTATATACGTTGGTCTGAAATCGCCTGGAGTGTTCGCAAATTAGGCGGTGCTGCAAGCCTGGTATTCATTCCACTCTCTGACGGCAAGCAGCCATTCTACTTTTGGATTGCCGGAGTATTCATGCAATTTATTCCTGACCATCTATGGGCGGGTAGATTTGTTTCTCTATTGGCTGGTTTTGCCGCAATGGTTGGAATATGGTTATTGAGTAATGAACTCTTTAAAAATAGACGGGTCGCCTGGCTTTCTGCCTTAATCTACACCATCTTACCTTTTACGTTGCTCTACGATCGTATGATGCTTGCCGATTCTATGCTAGCAATGTGGGGGATATGGTCAATGTATCTTAGCTTAATATTACTGCGAACCTTAAAGCTTCGCGTCGCAATCGCGCTCGGGTTTGTGTATGGGTTGGGTCTACTCACTAAATCTCCGGCACTTTTTTATTGGGCCATGGCGCCAACGACTCTATTATTCTTTTTTAACCCCGAAGTACTGCCAGAGAAATCAAAGTTAATTTTAAGGGAATATTTTTTTTGGAAATGGCCTTCCGAAGCATGGAAACGATTAGGAAAATGGCTAGGATTATACGCGTTAGCAGTCGCAGTGGGGCAAGCAATGGAAGCAATTCAGCGTGTCTCTGGTCTGTACCATATGATCGGCAGGAAGAATCTAGAGTTTTTAGTTTCCAATGAAGAATTTTTTAGACATCCTTTCGCGCAGTTTGCGGGTAATATGACAGGTATGGCAATATGGTTCTTTGGCTATCTTGGGTTAGGTTTGGTCAGTTGTGCGGCGATTGGGTTAGTGCGTGGCGCTAGTAAATTAGATAAACGGATACTCTATCTTTTTATTCTTTTTATCGTTCCGTGGTTAGCATCAGCCGCACGCGCTAAAGTATTATACCCTCGGTACCTGCTATTTTTTACACCTCCCCTATTAATACTAATTGCTTGTGGTTTGTATTTTGTTGTACATCTTGCCGGTAAATTTGCTTTCCAAAAAAGTGAGTCAATCGGAATAACACGATTAGTCCAAAACCTCGTATTGTTAGTGTTTCTTTTTAGTTCAATTAATTTTAGCTATCAATTGCTTTTTTCGCCAACCACGGCGCCTCTGCCTCTTCAGGATAAGGAACAGTATATTGAGGGGTGGCCTTCGGGATATGGAGTAAATGAAATGTATACGTATCTTAAAAAAGACTTTGATGTTAATAAAAAGATTGCAGTGGGAACAGAAGGAACCTTTGGCTTAATGCCATTTGCACTACAAATAAAATTTTACGATCAGTTATATCATGCTAAACCCGGCGAAAGTTTATTTATTGATGGTTATTGGCCATTCATTAATGTTCCTCAAAAATTAGTAGAATATGCAGTCGAACGGCCCACCTATTTTTTGGTGTACCAGCAGGAATTCCCAATTAATCCCAAGTGCCCCTTACAGGAAGTGATGACTATTCATAAACCAGGTGGTAAAGCCACCATGCGATTGTTTAAAGTTCTGCCACAAGCAGTTTATACCCCAACTGAATGTGTAATTAAAAATAACCCATAGGGCACGAATCCTATTCGTAACGTAAAGCATTAAGTGCTGAAATTTTCGTTGCACGCCTGGCCGGATAGAGACCGGTAATAATTCCCACAATAAGTGATAAAACAATGATAATGGTAATAAAAAATCCTGGTATATACGAGATGTCTAAAAATCCAGCTCCTTTTGAAACACTGAAAACACTCAGAATTACCCCTAAGCCTTTACCCATAAGGTACCCTGTTAAAAGACCAAACAGTCCACCAAAAATTCCCATAATCATTGATTCAGTTAGGAATAGCTCGCGCACTTCAGACGATTTCATACCCATAGCTTTCATAAGTCCAACCTCCCGTGTTCGTTCCAGAAGTGAAACCGTTAGGGTATTAAACATACCAAGTGAAGCAATAGATAAAGCAACCATCCCCAAAAGAGCAAGTAGTAAGCGAGCTGTGCCAAAAATACTATTAATTTGTGCCACGGTATCGGCAACAGAATGGGTAGAATACCCCAATCCTTCAATCTGTTTTCGGACCTGAGGCAAATCCTTTTGCGAAGCCGAAACTATTTTCAATTGAGAATAAGTAGATATTCCTAAGCTTCGCAAATCTACGAAGGGAACATAGAAATACGGAGTCTTATCATCGGGAACAACGCCAATAATTGTATACGCTGCGGGGTTTGATTCAACTTGGGAATCCTTTTTATCAAGTAAACTTCCCACAATAACAAATGTTGCGTCAAACTTTTTTCCAATTGCTTGCGATTCAGTTAGTCCTAACACACGCAGCATAGCTGCATTCACTACCGCCACACGAGTGGCAGTTGGAGGCAAATCAATCTTTGCGATTTTAGTGGCTGCTGAAGCACTCGCGATTTCTTCAAGCACCAAGTCAGCCGATGCTGAAGCACTCACTAATTCTCCCGAAGGAGTGGCTGTTTGATCACCAAGTACTGTCGATTCCTGCGCTCGTGCAAGGGCAATTATTTTTGCATCGTCATCACTCGTTGCTCCAATCTGCAGCAATTGAGCCGTTGTAGAATCTGGTGCATACGAAACTAATGTATTAATTTGAGATACATAACCGGTTTGGGGTGCCGAAGTTTTAAGATATTTGCCATCAACACATAAGGGGGTTGATTCATTACAATCTTTTTTCTCCCAAACCATATACGAACCTTTAATCCATTTTCCATACGTTCCATCCGCACTAAGGTGGGATTTCTGATCAGTATCATAGGTATCTCCCCACACTTCCTCTCCTGCAATAGGGTCTTCATTTGGTTTTAAATAGCCAATAATCTCAGCTCCTGCACTGGGTGCTTTTCGTACTCGCTTCCAATCTTTCCCTGAAACAGTAAAATCAACATCGGCAACTTTTTTCCCGATTTCGGGTTCTTCGTCCCTTTTTACTATATTAGAAGAGGGGAGCGCTGATACTTTGCTTGATAGTTCATTATTTTCAAAGATTTTTCCTTTTGTCGGCTTAACAGCTGACTGTTTTAAATAATCTGAAGTAACGCCATACACTGCCATATCAGAAACTGAATTATTGTAGTTAACCCGGCCAACAATACCAATTTGTGGTAACACTAATTTAACATGGGGGATATCTTTGAACTTAGCGATTGTCTCATCATTAATTTGTACTTTTCCTCCTGTTTGTGGAGATATGTCTGCCTGGCTCATTTCATCAAGGCGCGCCACTCGCGATGTTACCAGTTTCTCAACTCCATAACCAAGAGATACCAAAAACACTATAGCTCCAATTCCAATAGACATTCCACTTACTGTAATTATTGAACGCGTCTTTTTAGCTTTCATGTTGCGTATAGCGAGCTGAATTAAATCAATGCGGCTTATAGTTCCTTCGGTGTTCCGATCAAGTAAGCGAATCGCTAAATCATATAACCGGGAAAAAATACGCAAGATAGCCGCACTTGCCACTCGCGGTAAAATCCGAGTATGTAATATAGCCCAGACCGCAACTTCATTCAAAAGATAAACAAGCAACAAAATATGAAACCCGATTAAAGTGAAAAACAGCGTAAGAACAACAGTTATGTTCCGTCGCATGTAACACAACTCTTTAATAAATGACCACAAAACTGAGAAAAAAGATAGTATTTTTGTTTTCATAATTACTCTTGATGCACCAGCGAATTAAGTTCAGAGCTCCCGCGCTTTGTTTGTATATCTCCTTTAAGTAAATTATCTTTCTCTTCACCTTTATATACTCCAACCACTTTTCCATCAAAAATGCGAACTGCGGTTTTACAATATTTAAGATACTCTAAGTCGTGGGTTACCATTACAATCGTTTTGCCTTGGTTTGAGAGATCAACAAGCATCTTCATTAACTCTTGCCCTGATTCATAATCAAGGTTTCCTGTTGGCTCATCTGCAACTATAAGTTCCGGATCATTAATAAGCGCTCGTGCAAGCGCAACTCGTTGTTGCTGACCCCCTGAAAGTTCAGTTGGTTTATGATTGATCCAGTTTTGCATTGAAACTTTCGATAGCATTTCCCATGCGCGTCGGGTACTTTCAAGTTTATTGACGCCAAGCAGGATGAGGGGGAAGGAAACATTTTCCATTACTGTTAGTGAGCGAATCCAGTTCGCCTGCTGATACACCATTCCAATATGCCGTTTTCTAAATTCAGATCTATCATCCTCTTTCTCGCGCCCACGGTAGAGATTTTGATCGAGAATATATACATCACCTGAGGTAGGCGGCTCAAGGCCAAGCATCGTATGCAGTAATGTCGATTTACCGCACCCAGATGGACCAAAAATAATCAAAAAATCATTTTTTTCAACAGTAAAACTGACCTCTTTAAGAATTTTAGTCTCCTGCACATCAAGAAGAAATGATTTACAAATATTTTCTACTCGTATAATTGTATCCATACACTCCAATATTATTTCTGACTACCAAGGAACCCAAATATATTTTGAAGGTTCTTAAGAACTAAATCAAGCGCGTTGTCCGTAGCTTTTGGTGTTATTGTTACCGTGTCTACAGATGTTCCAATATTTCCGGCTTTGTCGCGGTTCACCGCATGCAGATGATACACTTTGGAAGGAATTAACCCTGAAATAACGACGACGTGGCTCAAAGAAAGATTACTATCCTCTTGAGTTTTTTGCGCATATGTTGCTCCAGTACCTTCTCCAAATTCTACCTGAGATGTTGAAGGTTCATCAGTATTCCACGAGATCGTTAACTGAGCAGTCTGATCTTGCGTGCTATCTTTGCTCGCGATAGTACTTCCTTCAATACGGAGGTCCGCGATTTGCGGTGGGCGAGTATCAGTTGAAGTAGTAAACTTTTGAGGTTCCGATTGTGCTTCGTTCCCCGAGCGGTCACGCCCTTTTACTACCAAGACATAATTCGTTTGCGGCAATAACGATTTAAGAACAATCTTATGCTCATCTTTTCTCAGTGCCACGTTAACTTCATCTCGAGCATCAGCAATATTTCCTTCAGGATAATAGGTAACGATTGAAGACGTTTCGGTATTAGTAAACCAGCTAACAAGCATAGTTGTTTGAGCGGTACCGCGAACTTCCTGCAACCTGACCGTCGAAATTTTAGGGCGGGGCATTGTCTCAAAGCTTAAAATGCTACCTTCATATTCACTTCCTTCGCTATCAAAGGTATTAATTTTATAAAAATATTTTTTGCCATCTAAAAGTTTATCAATAGATGCGGTATATAAAGATTCAACAGTCGAAGTTTGCAATTCTTTAATTCCGCCAAAGCTGGCTGTTTCACCAAAATAAATTTTAACTTTTGATGCGCCTTTAAGTTTAAATTCTAAATCAATCTCAGTAAGTCCAGCCCGCTTTAACTTCGGATCAGTTACTGTCGGAGCAGGATCCGTGGTAAACGATTTTTCTTCAGAAGAACCGGTGTTGCCATCTTCATCAGTCCATTTAGCTTTGTAATAATAGGTTGTACCTGGTGCCAGATTACTCAACGAAATAGAGTGATCGGTAACTTGATCAGAGTTGGATGGCTCTGAATCTAGATAAGTCCCGGGCGATGTCCCATAAGCAACTTTAGAATCGGAATCACGATCAGTTGACCAATCAATTTTTGCTTTTTTAGTGGTTACTGTTGAAGCAACAGGGCCTGAAGATAATGCTGCTGCAGTTGTGAATTTACCAGTAGGATAGCCACTCTTAGTGGATGATGCCGCAGAACAGCTATTGGCACTGTCGCAGGCTTTTACACAATAATAGTAGGTTGATTGATTTAGTCCGGCATCGGCAAATGAAGTACCAGATGTGGAGCCCTTAAGCGTAAAAGAAGAAAAACTATCTGAACACGAGGCACTACTTGCGCTACGATACACTTTGTAAGTATCAACACCGGCTCCAACATCAGCCGGAGCATCCCAGGTCAGTGCTAATTTCCAGTTAGATGTTGATTTAATCGAAATGTCGCTTACATCGAGATTGCGGGGGATACCTGGTGCAGAGCCAGAATAGGTAAATTCGACTGAAGCATAAGTCGTATAACTAATATTTCCGGTACCATCTTTAGCTACAAGATAAAAAGTATTAGTTCCAGGTTGCGTTGCAAACGATGAAGCGGAAAGTGAAGTTGCTCCAGCACTGGTGAAAGTGCAGTTGTCTGTAGACGGCAACACATTTACCGTGTAACAATAAGTTAAATCGGATGATGAACCAACGTAGCTCGATGGTGCAGACCAGGAAAAGGCAAATGAATTAGCAGTACTGTTCACTAACGGATTAACAGCAAGTGCTCGAGGTGCGGAAGGTGCACTTCCCGCGTAATAGAATGTCGCTTGCAGTGGTGTCGCTGAAATGTTTCCGGCCGTATCAACGGTTCTTAGATAAAAGGTGTTTGATCCATCCTGATACGCAGCACTAGCAATAGTGACATAAGTGGACGTAATGGTTGAAGAATAACTACTAAGCGCTCCTGAAGAGGCCCCAGTTTTATATTGATACCCTGCAATTCCCGATCCACCATCAGTTGCATCTGTTGACCAGTTAAAGGTGTATGAGTTAGTTGCGGTATACCCAGAGGGCGATACAGTTATAACTCCTGGGTTACCTGGCGCTGTGCTATCGTATTTATAGGTAAAGGCACTATACGTAGTACTTACATTTTGAGCATTATCTTTTGCTTTAATGCGAAGGTAATAGGTTGTTCCACTAACAAGACTGCTTGCAGTGTACGTACTTCCCACTTGAAATGAGCCAGCGGTTTGTGGATCAGCAGTGATATCCGAGCCCAAGTACACATAATATCCAGCAACTCCCGACCCGCCTATATCTGTTGAGCTGCTCCAACTAAATGAAGGTGTGCTATAGGTATACCAGGTATTTGTGGTAAGAGAAGTAAGTCCTCCTAAGGAATCTAAGGCCGTAAGTGAAGAAGGCGCTGTTGGGCTCGTTGTATCGGCTGTTGCATTAACCGTCACACCCCCAATCGAGACCTGTTGAGTACCGTTCCCGGAAAGTATTCCTTGCCATAAAATTCCTCCCGAAGTAACGGGGAAAGTTGAAATATTAGTATTAATTACTGACGCAGTATTTGCCTGGCTGGTTGAAGAAGATGTCGTCCAGCCGCTCGAATAATATTTCCAAGTTGTCCCGCCATCTGATGATAATCGGTAAGAAATACTGCCACCATTAAGCGTTTCGCTAGTCGAGAATGAATCAAACGTATTAATCCCAGAAGTAAAAACTGCTGAGGCTGGTTGGACCGTCTGCACCGACGAGGAATAAGGGGCGGTAGTAAAAGAGCTTCGTGCCGAGGAGCTAATTCTTAGTTCATCAATCGATCCCGAAAAATACCCCTGTCCTTGCCCTTCCACAGGGCTTCCATAAGAAGTACCAATTAATAAAGCACGGGAAGAATCGGGGAGTGAGACTGTTGTAGTAGCTGAGTTGTTCAAAACTCCATCAACATAAATCTTCATCGTAACACCGTCATACGTTGCCGCGATATGGTGCCACGAAGTATCTTGAGAGGTTGCCACTGATTGTAACACCGAATTATTACCATAAGACCAGATTGCCGCGTCAGCATTGGCCGTATCACCTAATCCTGCGTATAATTTTCCGGCATAGGTAGCCAGGGATGGGGTATTTTCGAACGTATTAACAGCCCAACTACTATTTAGAGCATCCCCGCCAATTTGAGTCCAAGTAGTTCCATTAAATTTCCATACTTCCGCATCACCTGCACTTGTCCCGAGACTTGTATACAAATCTCCATCATACACGATCATCGCACGGACACGCTCATAGTTACCTGTAGCCCAACTACTGTTAACACCATCGCCACCAACTTTAGTCCATCCGCTGGTTACGGTACAACTTCCTGAGCACTGCCATACCTCAGCGTCATCGGTGCCTGTTCCGAGGCCTGCATACAATTTACCGTTGTAAACATCCAGAGAGTCGACGTTTTCATAAGTGGACGTAGCCCAGCTCTGGCCGCTTGATCCTGTACCATCACCACCAATTTTGCTCCATGCAGTTCCGTTATAACTCCATACCTCAGCATCACCCGCACTAGTACCTAACCCAGCGACTAGTGCGTTATTATAAACACTCATGGATTGTACTGTCTCGTATGTTGCCGAAGCCCAACTACTGTTTAACGTATCACCACCAACTTGTGACCAGCCAGTCGTGGTGGTACAAGTCCCGGTACATTGCCAGACATCGGCGTCCCCTGCGGTATTGCCAAGACCAACATATAATTTTCCGCCATAAACTGCTAAAGAATATACTTGCTCATGAACACTTCCCCAACTTTGACCGCCAGAACCCGAAGCATCACCACCAATTTTAGTCCAAGTAGTACCGTTATATTTCCATACTTCAGCGTCGCCTGCTGTTGTACCCATACCAATAATTAAGTTTCCATTAAATGTAGTCATCGCGCCAAGGTTTTCGTACGTATTTGCCGCCCAGCTACTATTTACTCCCTGTCCACCAATCAAAGTCCACGCAGTTCCATTAAATTCCCACACCATCGCATTGCCGGCAGTAGAGTTACCAATACCTGCATAGAGTTTACCGTTATACTCAGTCATTGCTTCGACACTTTGTAAGTTTAAAAAACCCCAGCTGCTATTTACGCCGTTACCACCAATACGTGTCCACGTCGTGCCATTCCAACTCCAAGATTCTCCCGAGCTACCTGCACTAGTGATGCCTGCATATAAGGTGCTTCCTGCATACAGTAAAGTTTGAACAATGGTATGGGTATTTGTAAACGAGCTGTTGATCGCATCACCACCGATTTGTGACCAGGTACCACTCGTTAATTTCCACACTTCGTTATCGCCAGCGGTATTACCGAGTCCTGCATAGACATTAGTCCCATCATTTGCAAGCGCGTACACCGCTTCGTAGTTGGTATTCCAACTCGAGCTAACACCATCACCACCAACTTGCGACCATGCTCCGGAAGTAAATTTCCACACCTCGGCATCAGTAGTGGAATTTCCGATGCCAGCGTACAAATCAGTGCCCATGTATGTCATACTCAACACTTGTTCGTAGTTGGTATTCCAACTGCTATTAACTCCATCACCACCAATTTTGGTCCAAGCAGATCCAGACCATTTCCACACCTCGGCATCGGTAGTACTGTCGCCTAGCCCTGCATACACATTGGTCCCATCATTAATGAGAACATTAACTCGTTCAAAGGTTGCTGATGCCCAGCTCGAATTCAAGGCATCTCCTCCAATTTGTGTCCATGAAGTGCCATTCCAACGCCATACATCGCCATCGCCTGCGGTGTTTCCAGTTCCTGCGTAGAGGTTTGTCCCCAACCAGGTTAAACTATCTACTTCTTCAACTGTACTTGCAGCCCAACCCGAGTTAATGCCATCACCGGCGATACGCGTCCAGGAGGTTCCGTTATATTTCCATACCTCACCATCACCGGTTCCAGTCCCAAGACCGGCATAGACATTAGTGCCATCAGTTGCGAGCGAAAGCACTGATTCATAGGTTTGATCCGCCCAACTTGAATTTAAACCATCACCACCAATTTTGGTCCAAGCGGTGCCATTCCAACTCCATACTTCAGCATCACCAACCGCATTTCCGGTACCCACATAGATAGTGGAACTTATATTTGTTTGAGAAACTACTGATAATTTACCATTAAGATCCCAGCTTGCTTTCGTATCGTTACCTGCTTGTTGCGTCCAAGAAGTTGCAGAGGCATTCGCAAGTTCATAGGTAATTTTTCCCGTTTCTTTATCGTAATAAAGCTTATAATCACCTTTATCAACAATGGTCTGATGCGTAGAATTGCTCGTACTGTTAAATGTCGAACCAAATTTTGTCCAAGCCTCGATCGTATTGGCCTGACTCAAAGAAAGTGAAGAAGAATCTGCTACAGAAACCTGTGAAGAAGTTCCATTAAAACTCGCTGCATTATTTAGGTTTCCCGATGCATAAGTGACAGACGTATGCGTTGCACTGTTAGCATTTGAAGAAGAATCGGTAGGGTTGCCAGAAGATTCATCCAAATGGAATAGTGCAGCTGTATTAGCATCACTAGAATAATTTCTAACTTTAAGACGAGCCGACGATCCGGCCACTTCGACCAATGTAGCGTCGGAAAGAGAATAGTCACTCGAAGTGGCAAATGTCCATGATTGAGTAGTATCTGAAGCATAAACAAAAGGGAGAATAAGTTTAGAAACAGTAATATACGATCCAACTACTGCACCAATTACAAGCATTATGGTGCCAAAAACGTTTAGTTTGATTCGGGAGATGGTTGCTTGTTTTGCAAGAAACTTTCTAATACGTAATGAATGTAACATGAGTTTTTTCATTTTAACAAACAGAACCCTCGATAAAAATTATCGCACGTACTCAGTGTAAAAAATTTACATAAGTTTGAGAAGAGGAGATTAATAGCCTAACAGAGATGGTATCTTTATGTTTTCGTATAAACATACCAGTAATAGCATAATTAACAATATTTCAGTCATAGACGCATTCTCTCGACTTTTTTATAATAATAGTATGCGACAGTGGCTAATGGTATTTATTATTTCAGTTGCAGCACTCCCATTTCTATACCCCTTCTTTGATGCAGGATACTTCGAAACCGACGATGGTATTTGGGCTATGGTGCGACAAGCCTCAATGCATTACGAATTGCGAAATGGTCAGTTTCCTGTTCGCTGGAGTGGTAATCTAAATTTCAATTATGGGTATCCACTGTTTCAATTCTCCTATCCAGGACCGTATTACATCGGTGAAGTAATTCATGTATTGGGATTTTCCTTTACCGATACAATAAAAATACTCTTTGTCGTCGGAACAATGTTTTCAGTAGGAGCAATGTTTGTTTTTGCGCAGAATTTATGGAAAAGTGAATTAGCCGGGATAGTAGCGGCCATCTTTTACCTAGCTGTGCCTTATCGATTCGTTAACTTGTACGTTCGTGGTTCAATAGGCGAAACGCTTGCCTTTTTACTTTTTCCTATCGTCTGTCATTTAGGCTTACAAATATTACAGACAGGAAAGAGGCGGTATGTAATCAGTGGATCAATAGCCTTTGCGCTACTTATTTTAGCGCATAATGTCATGGCGCTGCTTTTTGTACCATTCTTTATCTATTTTTTAGCGGTAGAAACATTTATTCGAAACAATAAGTTTAATAAATTATTTCACGAGTATTTAGATGAAATTAAAAATAAGAAAAATTGGTACAAACAAGGATATACCATTCGAGCGTTATATAAACATATCGCACCAGTAATAATAATGGTTATTTTAGGTATAACGCTTTCAGCAACATTCTGGCTACCTGCATTAGCTGAGTTACAATATGTAAAACTTGGCAATACACCGCTAACTTCAGTCACAAAAGAATTCGGTAAGCAAGAAGGTTTACTCCTTACTCCGCTTGATAGCCACCCACTCTCCAACAAAGAAAATCAGACAGGGCTGGAAGAAAACTTAGAGCTAGTCCTCATGATACTTGTAATGACTTCAGTTACCTTGCTCACCTTTAACCGAAATAAACATAGCCTCGTCTTGCAACGGCAAGTCTTGTACGGCATTCCTGCACTAATCTGCCTGATGTTAGTAACACCTATCTCTATCCCGCTTTGGTACTACTTTCCAGGATTAAAAACAGTCGACTTCCCTTGGCGAATTTTCGGATTACTTTCATTTCTTGCGCCGGTAATAATTGCAGCCTCAGTTGTAGTCGGGCGTATAAAATATCTGTTTATCCCTATGGGAATTATCTATTTGATTTTTTCTTGGAAGCTTATTACTCCGGGACCATACCATAATAATCCTGATCTTTATTATGCTACTAATCAGGCAACAACAACTTCTGCTAATGAATACCTTTCTCGTTGGATGACAAATCCTCCCGACACAAAACCAACAGAAGAGATTACGCTAATTAATGGACAAAATGTAGATGATTTTACCTATAAAGTAATCAAAGCGATGAGCCTTGAAAAAGAATATTCGTATAATTCATCGAGTAATGTTCAGGCATTATTTTCAGTGATGTATTTCCCTGGCTGGGAATTAAGACTTGATGGCCATGGGATACAAATAGACCCACGAACCAAGAATGGAGTTATCAAGGCATCATTACCTCAAGGGACTCACAGCATAACGCTTTCACTGCATCGTACTCCAGCGCGTTTTTTGGGGGATGCTATCACTCTTGCTAGCATAATTGGTATAGTCTTATTATGTATAATAGAATATGCTCGTGGTAAAAAATTCATTTTATGAAATATCTTCCCTATCTGATACTTGCTGTACTCTCGGCAATCGCTCTTAAAGCACTCGGGCTATCACCGCACCTGCCGTTAATGCATGACCAGGTTCAGGGAGAGCGAGTGTATCAAATGGTTAAAAGTATTTCTTACGGTCAATTTCCAGTCCGCTATGTTGCAGATTTAGGGTATGGATTTGGGTATCCATTATTTAATTTCTATGCACCCTTGCCGTATTACCTCGGTTCTCTTGCTGTATTATTAGGATCCCCTCTGGTTTTCGCGACGAAACTAATGATCACTATCCCTTTTATCGGAGCCGGAGTTGCAATGTATTTGCTTGCAAAAAGCTTTTGGGGTAAGGCGGGCGGACTGCTTTCCGCTATTCTTTATTTATATGCACCATACCATGCCGTAGAATTGTACGTCCGCGGGGCAGTGGGGGAGCTATACACATACGCGCTTGTGCCACTCGTTTGTATTGGAATAATTGCTTTATGGGAAACTAATCCTTCTAAAAAAAGAATACTACTCGGGGGTGTTGCACTGGCTGCTCTTGGTAGTAGTCATACCTTAGGGCTGTACATTACCCTTTTACTGATTGCATTGTATGGCATTGTAACAACAATTGTCCTTGCCTTTAAAAAAAGTCGCTTAGTTTCGATTTTTATTCAAAGGCTACTTCTATTTACCGTTCTTCCGCTTCTTTTTAGTGCATATTTCCTGGTACCTGCCTTTGCTGAGATTCGTGCCACAAATTTCTCTATTGCTACAGGTAATGCCGTTAATTTTCATGATCACTATGTAACCATCTCGCAACTATGGAATTCACCGTGGGGATTTGGTGGCTCGGCCCCAGGAACAGATAGCGATGGCTTAAGTTTTATGATAGGTAAAATCTCCATCCTTTGCAGCCTGCTTGTTCTCGGTTACGTAATCGCACAAAAGCATGCAAAAATTCCTCAAAAATTACATCATAAAACGATTATTGTAGCGTTCTCTGCTCTTGCGCTTACCAGTATCTTCTTGATGCTGGAATCTTCTCAACCATTGTGGGAAAGAATTCCTTATATGCAAATAGTCCAGTTCCCATGGCGATTTTTAATTGTTACTGACTTGGCTATTTGTTTTGTAGCGGGAGCAAGCGTAAGTATAGTCAGAGGATATATTCCTAAAAACGCTTTCTATATAGTTACCATTGCGACCGTATTTATTATTGCCGCAGTTCAATCAAAATATTTTATTGTAAATGGTTACTACCCCTTGAACCAAAATCAAATTAAAAATCAGGATCACCTGCGCTTTGAGGCATCAAAGATATCCGATGAGTATATGCCCAAATCAGATGTAATACCAAAAAGTAGTGCTGAAGTATCTATTGAGTCTGTAAGTTGTCTATCTTTATGTCTAGTGCGTGATTTTCGCACAACTCCCAACGAGTATCAATTTACCGTACTCATGGAAAAAGCAGCCCCAGTTTTTATTGATAAATTAAACTTTCCGCAATTTAAAGTGCAGGTAGATAATAAACAGGAGCAAGTTTTAAACGGCCCCCATAATTATCTCGGGGTTGCGGTCCCCGCAGGAAAGCATACCGTCCATTTTTCCCTGGTCGACTCAAATATCCGCGTAATCGCCAATAGTGTAACTCTACTCGCTTTTATTGGCTCAATACTGTATGCTCAACAAGGAAAAATATGGAACCTGAAACAGAGACGGAAATCATTGAAGATATAAACATTGATCAAATTAAAAAAAGATCAGTTCGTGGAGTATTCTCGCTCGTTGGACGTCGCATCGTTTTACGTATACTTGGTCAAATAGCCTTTATTTTCCTCGCAAGAACTCTTTCGCCAGGGGATATTGGCATTTTTACAATTGTATCTTTCGTAGTGAATTTCTTCGGTTTCTTTTCCGATATCGGGTTAGCTGCTGCGCTTATTCAGAAAAAAGGGGAGCTAACCAAAGAAGATTTACGCACAACATTTACCGTACAGCAGATGCTTGTAGGTACACTCGTTCTCCTTACAATACTTTCTGCACCATATTTAGTACAAACTTTTTATGCTAACTCACTAAACGAATCACATGTCATTTTAATTCAAGTTCTCGCTTTCTCTTTACTTTTAGCTTCTTTAAAGAGTGTTCCTTCAGTTATTCTTGAAAGAAAGTTAGAATTTAATAAACTCGTACTTCCAGAAATAATTGAAACCCTAATTTATAATATATTGCTTGTTATAATGGCGTATTATGGCTACGGCGTTTGGAGTTTTATCGTTGCCGTCCTTGCCAGAGGTGTTGTCGGCACAGCAATAATATATGCAATTGCCCCATGGCCTATTGGCTTAAAATTCAATAAAGAAGCCTTTAAGCAGTTATACGGATTCGGTGTACCTTACCAATTAAATAGTTTAATTGCCTTAGTAAAAGATAATATTATCCCTACATTTGTTGCGGCAACTCTTGGTACTAATGCAGTCGGGGTTATTGGGGTAGGGCAGAAATATGCCTTTTTGCCTCTCGAAATAATGGGAGATATAATTCGGGTTACGTTCCCAACATACAGTCGTTTACAAGAACATCCTGAACTACTCAAAAAAGCCTTGGAAAAGTCTCTTTATTTCCTCGCCCTCGTAGCCTATCCAGCGCTGTTCGGCTTAATTGCGTTAATTCCCTGGATTGCTGAATATATACTCTCTCCTCGTTCTAATCCTACCAAATGGGTACCAATTCTTCCCCTCTTTTATCTTTTTACCTTCAGTACGTTCTGGGCAATTCTATCAACCACCTTTACGAATGCATTATTTGCCATCGGGAAAGCAAAAATTGTTCTCAATTTTATGATCCTTTGGACCATTTTAACTTGGACGCTTACGCCGCTTGCAACCTGGAAATATGGAGTCAACGGGGTAGGTATTGCCAGTGCTCTAATCTCTTTTACCTCTGCTGGGGTGATTGTTATTATGAAGCGCTATGTTAAAATCGAAATCCTCAAAACAATTGGACCACAACTGATAATGTCTGTTGTAATGGCTCTCATACTACGTTTGTTAGCAATGACATTCCTTACAAATATATTTATGCTCTTTGTCTTTCTAGTGCTCGGTGGGCTTATCTACGCTGCTGGAATGTATCTTATTAGTGGTAAAAGACTCCTTCACGAACTAAGATATATTGTTGCCTCATATAAAAAGAAACAAATATGTATGAAGTAATATCCGACATCAGTTAGTTTTAGTGATACAATACTCATATGCCGAATATTTCGACAGTAATTAATACGCTCAATAGTGGTCGAACGCTGGAAAATTGCCTCAAAAGTGTCAAGGATTTGGGGCCAATAATCGTTGTAGATATGCACAGCGACGACAATACCATTGAAATAGCTAAAAAATATACTGATAAAATCTATTTCCACGACCGGGTCGGATATGTTGAACCCGCTCGTAATTTTGCCATTGCTAAGGCAGAAAGTGACTGGGTTCTGGTTCTTGATAGTGATGAGGAAATTGGGGAAAAACTCCGGGATACGCTTATTCAAATTGCCGAAGAATCCTTTGATGAGGCAACTTCCGCAACCCACTTTTACTTTCCGCGCAAAAATATTATTTTTGGTAAATGGCTACAACACAGTGGTTGGTGGCCAGATGAAAAAATGCGTTTTTTTAAAAAAGGGAGCGTAAACTGGAGAGATCAGATTCATTCTGAACCGGAAGCAACTGGCGAAGGATATCATTTTGATTCTGAAGAGCAATTTGCTATTATTCACCATCATTATACTACCGTAACTGATTGGGTGCAGCGCATGGATCGCTACTCTACAATTCAAGCCAAAGAATTGATACAAGCCAATTATTCTTTTAATTGGAAAGATCTTACTCGAAAGCCTCTTTCGGAGTTTATCACTCGGTTCTTCGTGTGGGAAGGGTGGAAAGATGGGGTAATGGGACTATCTATGTCTCTATTACAAGCATTATCTTGGGTAGTTGTGTATCTGAAAGTACGTGAGTCCCACGAGCAACCAGAACCAGAGACGAGTCAATTCATCCAGGAAGTTGGCGATGAATTCGATAAAGCTGAACAGGAACTAGGCTTTTATCTTGAGAAGCTTGGGTTACAAAGTCAGCTCAAACGTTGGCTTCAGAAAGTACTACCATGAGGATATATACAATCATCTTAAATTATAAAAATAAAGACATAACACTAAGATGCGTTGATTCTATACGTGAATGCACTACCCTCGCGGGAGTCTCGCTCAAGATTATTGTCGTCGACAATGCTTCCGGCGATGGAATTGAGCGCGCCGTATCGGCTAATTATCCTGATATTCAGTTTATCCAGACAGGCGCCAATATAGGCTATACAGGAGGCAATAATATCGGACTTCGTTGGGTAATGGACAATGCTGAACCGGACGGATATGTTCTCATAGTTAATCCCGACACGTACTTTGCAGAAAGTTTTATCACGGAAATGGTAAACGGAATTAAAAAGCACCCCAATGCGGGAATTATTTCACCTAAAATTTATTTTACTCACACCTCTTGGCCTAAAGTAATTCGTAACAAAGAACATCTTCCTTGTAAAGTTAAGCCAGGACAAGAAGTACTTTGGTATGCAGGAGGGGCTTTTGACTGGGATAATATTATTGGTGGCGGGCGAGGCGTTGATGAAATCGATGAGGGACAATATGATAAAGAAGAGCAAATCCCTGTAGCAACCGGTTGCGCCATGCTGATTCCGCTACCTGTATTGAAAAAGTTAAAAGGCTTTGATAACAAATATTTTATGTATTATGAAGATGTTGATTTAAGCGTTCGTGTAAAAAAGCTAGGATATGAATTATGGTATATGCCAAAGGCAGTAATGTGGCATCACAATTCAAGTTCATCGGGTGTAGGATCACCATTGCATGAGTATTTTCAAATGCGCAATCGATTACTTTTCGCATTCAAATTCGCAAAACCACGAACAAAATTTGCGGTGTTACGCGAGGGCTTGCGCATGCGCAATAATCCAGCCCGCTGGAAAGGGGTAAAAGATTTTCTCGGATTTCATTTTGGTAAAGGGACATTTGAAATTGATTAGGATATACTATGGCCATGCTCACTGCAATCATAATCGCTAAAAATGAAGAAAAAATGCTCCAATCGTGCATAAACGCGCTTAAGCCTATAAGTGATGAAATAATTGTGGTTGATAATGCCTCAAGCGATCGCACATCAGAAATTGCGATGCGAAATGGTGCGAAAGTAACCATATCAAATGAAACTAGCTTTGCCTCATTGCGTAATACGGGATTAGAAAAGGCGACTAGAGATTGGGTGCTCTATGTTGATTCAGACGAGCGTGTTACAAAAGGCCTTGCAGAGGAGATCAAATCAACACTCGCATCAACAAAATATAACGGTTTTATCATAAATCGTGAGGACTACTATTTTGGTAATAAACGTCCACTCTTTAGCCCAATGCATAGGTTATTCCGCAGATCTGCGCTTAAGCAATGGAAAGGCGCACTGCACGAAACTCCAGAGGTAGATGGCCTTATCACTGCCCTTAAAAATCCGCTCTTACATTTCACCCATACTGATATTAATTCGATGTTGTTAAACACTATTCCGTGGTCAGATACCGAAGCAGAACTTCGTTTTAAGGCTGGTCATCCTCCTATTGTAGGCTGGCGACTTGTTCGTGTATTCCTCACTGGTTTCTGGAATTCGTACATTACTCAACAAGGATACAAATGTGGAACAGCCGGCTGGGTTGAGGCTATATATCAAGGATGTTCATTGTTTATAACCTATGCAAAGTTATGGGAGTTACAAAACAAGGAACAGATTACTTCTTCATACCGGAACCTAGATAAAGATTTTCTAAATTCGTAGTGCCTGTCGTAACCGGTCAAAGAGGGTTTTTTCGGGAGGCAAAACGAGGGAGACTATATTTTCACCTTCATTAACAGTAACTTTTTGCGTGACTTGATCACGATTTGGTGCGCTCAAAGTAACAAGTATTGCTTGTCCTGGAATAAATACCTTACTTGAATAGGTACCGATTGTTCCATTTTTAGGGATAGTTGCGTTATCGATTCCATCAATATCTTTAAGGGTTCGAAAAGTAATAGTCACCGGAAAAATATCGGTAGTTTGTGCGTCAGTTTTTACCGTTAACTTAGGCGGCTGAAATATTTTTATAGGAATATATAACTTTTCTCCAAACGGTGAGTCGTGCTGTGTTAGCTGAAACCCAAGAGGGGCTTTCTCAAGTATATTTTCCGTAAATAAAGTGAATCTAAACGTTTGTGATTGTGATGGCATAATCTTAACTGCTCCAGGGATCTGAAAATTATCACGAATTACAATTTTATTTGGGTCGCTTGATACCAAAGAAAAACCATCAGGAGCACTCCAAATCGTATTTCCAACATTTTTAAATGTTAATGTTGCGAGTACTTCATTATTTTGTGCAATTTGTCCTGGAATTGCTACCGTCGTAATAATTGCTTTGTTTTGTCGCAGTGGCTTACCGGCAATCTTTTGAATACCTTTTACCATGGAATACATTTCTGTCTCAGAATTATCCTGATGAAGCCAGGAAAAATGAGAAAAAAGAGGCAACTTATAGGTTAAAAGAAATGGGGTAACAGCTATTACTGAATCATCGGGCACCCACACTTTTTCGTATGCATCTTTAATAAATTGAGCAGCTCCAAGTTCATCTAACCGAATTGTAGTGTGGTCACTATTTTTAACTATCCATCCAGTTTCAGTAATATACACGGGCAAATTCTTAGCAACATGATAGCGTGACTTTAATAAATCAATTTCCCATTTATAGTTAGCAATTGTCCCGCGTCCACTATCTGTCGGCTTACCTGCAAAACCTGGATTAGGATACGAATGAGAAGACCAGCCATCAATTTTAGAAAAAATTCCAGGTACCGCCTTTTCCATCTCGTCCATAAAGATAACCTGATCCATATAGGCTGGAGGTTTTTGCGGGGCTGAGGAATCAAATCCAGGGTTAAGAATGAAATAGTCAGGGCTACTGCTGCGCAGCGTAGTGATTGTATTATCGAGAAAATGAGCGACTTCATCGGGAGCAAGAGTATCTCCCCATTCAGTAGCATGATTTGGCTCATTATAAATGATAACAAACCGTTTCTGTGTCGGCCAATATAATTTATTAAAGAAATCTGCCCAATCTTTTGGATCATCAGCACTTGGTTTGCGCCAGCTATCACCTTCACCGTAACTTGCTATGCGTACCAAAGGAATTAAATGTTTTTCACCCAAAGCATTGAATTTGTCTTGCCATTTTTGAACCTGGCGATCATTCGAGCTAATAGTTATGGTTACGTAGCCCCAATCACCACCACTGGAGTTAACAAGCTGGGAAGCTTTTTCAGCTTCGTCAACATCCGAGATATGGATACCAAATTTATTATTTCCCTGCTGTAGTGCATATGCCGGTGTAGTTAACAAGGCTATTACAGAAAACAATAAAAAAGACAGAAAGAAGGCAGTTAACCGTCTTATTTTAAGCATATGATTATTATACTAGATACGATGAAATATAGCACACTATGCCGGCCATAACCGAAACATTAAGGGATTTACCTTTGCCTTGTTGGGTAAGCTCAAGAATAAGATCAGCTGCTGCAAGAAATTCCTGACTAACTCCAGTTACTTCATTCCCAAATACAAAACAGCAGGGAAAAGGGATCGATTGAACAGATTCTAGTTTTTTTGCACGCGGGTCTTGCTCGATACACACAATCGAACATCCCTTTTTTTTAATTGCCACAATGCACTCATCAATAGTAGGAAAGTACTTGAAAGGCATCGATTCAAAGCCTGAGAGAGCGGTTTTCTTTATCGCACGCGTATTCCGCTCACGTAACCATGGCCTGCGGGTGTCTTGTTCCCCCAAGTCCGGATATCCGCTGATACCAACTATATATACCGCTTCTGCTCCAAAAGCATCGCCAACACGAAAAAAAGTGCCAATATTTTCTAAGCTACGAATATTATCCGCAACCAAAATAAAAGAATGGTCGTTCATGGGAGGTAGTATATCAAACCTACTTATTTAATTCTGCTTGGATCTGGGTGTCTGCAGAATTAACTGGAGAGAGATCTGTATTGTCGAGATCTTTTTGAAGTGAGTCAACATCCGTTTCACTTGATAATGGTAGTTCCTCATCAGCATTTGAAACATCCGGGCTCATGATAGCATTACCTTGCGTTGAAGGCTGAGGAGACCGCACACTTGGCCTAACAGCGGGCTTGCTACTAGTGCAAGCAGCACCCACTAAAATGAAACCGACCAAGAACGAAAGAAAACCTAACTTAAACATATACAAACACTGTACGCTTGGAATCAATTCTCGTCAATAGTTTAGAAGCGAAAGGTATAAATTTTAAGTGATTTATCCATCATAAATGAACCGATATACGAATCACTTACAAGTGGACTCGCTCTAAGGGAACGATCACGTCGTAGTTGCACGAGTAGGGGAATGTGTGTAAATAACCACCACCATGTTTTTAAGGCGGAGGCTAAATGGCCTACTTTTACTTGGTAATAAAATGTATGTACAAAGACCAATGAGAATTTTAACAAACTTTTTCGTTGAAAAAATAATGCGCGAGGTGTATTGATAAGATAATTAATAACAAAGTTCCGATAGAGTAAATATTCCAGGAACGACTTAGCTTTTCGACTGGAAGCTTTCTGGATATGATATACGACTGCTGTTGGCTGATACCATACAGTAAAACCACTACGCTGCGCACGATATGAAAGGTCAACATCCTCAAAATACATAAAAAATGTTTCTTCAAATAATCCTATCGAGTTAAATAATTTCCGTGAATAGAGTGAAGCGCCACCAGTACCACTAAAAATAAATCGACCACTATCCCATTCGGGTCCATTTTTACAACCTCCTCCAATAGGGTATGCTTGACCGACAATATTTAACACGTCTCCAGCAGAGTCAATCGTATCCCGGCTATAAAAATTCAAAAGCTTACTGGCAACTATACCTATTGAAGCATCCTTACTAAACGGTCGAACTAATTCAGTAAGCCAATTTGGTTCCACTTCGGTATCATTATTAAGAAGCGCAACATAGTCTCCATGTGATTCAGTTATTCCTACATTAACCGCATGCGCAAAACCAGTGTTGGTGTCAAGTGCGACTATTTTATATTCAGGATAAAATTTTCGCATAAATACGAGAGAATCATCAGTTGATCCATTGTCTATTATCAGTACCTCTACATTTTTATAGGTAAGCTTTTTCAAAGAAGCTAAGCACTGTTCTAACAAATGCTTACCATTCCAATTCGGAATTACAATACTAATTAGTGGCTGCATAATGGTTAAAAATACTCCTTATGATACAATCAAATATGTATGTTCAAAAAAATAGGTTTATATTGCCGTGAACACACTACTCGGGTAACCCTTTTCACTTTCTGCGTAATTTTCCTCGCACTAACAATTACAAATTTGCTTAATCAAAATCTTGTCGGCGACGAAGCAGTATATATTGTTGAAGGTGACCGGTATATCCACCAGCCATACAGTTTCTACCACAATAGTGGTTCTCCCATGGTACTTAAGGTTCTAACTGCTCTTCCTTTTTCATTGCTGCCCCTTAACCGAGACTACGGTCCCTATTATAAATCAGTCTTTACCAATGTGTATACCGTTTCTGAGTTTGTATACGTTCAAAACAAAGACTGGGCTCGGATAATGATAATTTTAGCTCGTATTCCGCATGAAGTCATAGCCTTACTACTTGGCATATCAATCTTTATCTTTACCAAGCGCTGGCTAAATATCCAAATTGCGTGGATTGCACTGTTGCTCTATTCATTTAACGCCTTAATTCTCGCCCATGCCGCCACTGCAAATTTGGATATTGGGGTAACGGCATTTTGTTTCTGGTCTCTAGCAATATGGTATAGCTATTTAGAGTCTGAGAAAAGTCCAACATGGTACCTTCCGTGTATTGGCGTCCTGCTGGGACTAGCTCAAGCCACGAAGATTTCAGCAATTTTATTATATCCGGTTTTTATTGTCTGGTTTATCGTTCGCCATCGCGCTAAAAAATGGACTGAACTACTCTCCGTTATTGCTATAAGTATGCTTTCGTTATGGGCAATATATCTATTTCAAGTCGGTCCAATCCTCACGACTGACGATACTCCAGCCGGGATCGAGAGTGTTTATGGTAGTATTCCGATCATCAAGGAATATAAATCAAATATTACCCAATTGTTATATAAGCCAATTTTTCCACTTGGTGCCTATCTAAATAATTTTGCGTATCAATTTAGTCACAGTTTTTACGGGCACACCAATTATATTGATGGTGTATTTAAAGATCAGGGGATTTGGTATTACATTCCGCTTGTCTTTACAGTCAAAAACTCCGTTATCCTAATCTTTAGCTTATTCGGAGGGTTAGCGTTGCTTTTCACTCGTAAAAGGTCTCAAAATCCGCTTTATTATTATCTATGGTTATGGATTCTATTAGTTCTTTTTTGGTCGATACAATCAAAAATACAGCTGGGTGTTCGCTACGTCATGCCTTTTTATCCGTTCATGCTTATTGCAGCCGCAGCAGGGCTCTGGTATTGGTCCACAACAGTAGTAAATCAAAAATATGCTCATGTCGTAGTAATCATCTTGTGCTTTTGGTACGCATGCACAACTTTGTGGACAAAAACGGCGTATTTTACATACATCAGCGAGCTGTATAAAGGTAATAATCCTATAGATTTAGTTTTTGATTCAGACTACGATTGGGGTCAGGACGTATATTTAGTGCGTACTGAACAGAAAAGTAAGAACTTATACCCACTTTATTTTCGTCCCTATATTGGCGGTAATTTATCCTATGAACATATTCAAAGCGTTGATGATCCAGGAAGAGCCCTTGTTAATAAGAAAAATGGGTATTACGCATTTTCACATTCATCCCTTGTTAATGCGCGTGAACATGAGCCAGCAGTATTCACATATTTTTATTCCCGTAAGCCACACTATATAATTAACCGAGTCATTTATGTCTACAAAGTCTCTTTTGATGAAAAATAACAAGTATTTAGTAGCGATAGTGCTTTTTTGTGTACTTCTTGGTGATCTAGGACGAATACCCCTTGGATCTAATCTTTTCATCAGTCTCTTGGACGTTTCAGTTGCCGTATACATAGCATTAGTAATCATGCCTATTCTTCACAGCAAAGAACCGTTGTTGAAAACGTATCTTACCTGGACAGTATTTATATTTATAATAATGATTAATTCGCTTCTCTTCAGAAGTGCGAGTCTCCCCATCAAAGAAATTGCCATCGCGGGTCTATATCCAATAAGATGGTTTTTATACGCATTAATTCCACTGGGAATTGTCATTACGGTCCAATCGCAGGAATTATCTCAAATTCAACTTCTCAGCTGGCTTCATAAAACAGTTATATATTTAGCTTTACTTGGATTCTTACAGTTAATCTTTTTTCCGAATTTAGGTATAATTCAACAATTCGGCTTTGATCCACATTATCTCAGGTTAGTAGGAACGTGGCTTGATCCAAACTTCATTGGACTTGCTTTTATTTTAGGTCTGCTTGTAGTTGAAAGTACTCTTGCCAGCAGCAGCCGAAAATATGTTGTAATGGTTGCGCTCTTCCTTGCCTTGCTTGCAACCTTTTCTCGAAGCAGCTATTTGGGGTTTGCAATTTCAGGTTTAATTTACGCATTATTTCAAAGGTCTTGGCAAAAAGCAGGTATGGTGCTAGGAGCAATACTCGTACTCTATTTATCTTTTGCAATCCCTCGTCAAAACTTAGAAAAAAGCAGAAACATTGATCGAGTAGTCTCGGCAGGATCTCGATTACAGTCGTATTCTCAGGGCATTCAGCTGTTTGAAATGCACCCCCTATTTGGCATTGGGTATAATCTTATACGTTTCGAAAAGAAGCAGCTCGGCATGCTTGACCCATCTGGCGGAGGGAATAGCGGAGCTGGAATTGATTCAAGCTGGATCTTAGTTCTTGCTACCATGGGTACAATAGGATTACTGACCTATCTTTGTTACTGGATTCGCTTATTTTATCTTCTTATCGAGCCGGGTATCTCTGCTAAAACAAAAATGTTCCACTCCATATTGTATTCCTTAGTTCACGCTTCTCCACTTGAACATGCTGCAGCTGCGTTTGCTGTAGGGTGGTCAGTGCACAGTTGGTTTGTTAATTCATTATTTTTCACGCTTTTATCCACAATTTGGGGTATTGCTCTCGGAATAGTGTTTGTCAACAAGATTCAAAAGTAATATTACGGATTGTATGTAATTTTTCTTGATACATCAACGGATTTATTCCCAGCGTCATCTTTAGCATACATAGTTAGGATATTCTCACCTGGTTGTAGCTGCACTTTTTGCGAAAAACTTCCATCAGCATTAAGGATACCGCGCGATCCGTTTATGTAAACCTCGGTTGCTTCATCAGTTTTTCCTTTTACTTCGACTATTGTTTGCGATGCCCCACCAAAAGTGTCCCCGTTGTTAGGGTTACTCACATCCAACTTAGGCGCACGAGTATCCAGGAAAACAGTATAAACAGAAGTAGATAAGCTTTTTCGACCGTTAGAATCTTTTGTATACGCTGAAAAGCTGTTAGAACCTTCTTGCATCGTGACATTGGCAAAGGTAAAGGATCCGCTATTATCGGCAATAACGGAAGGAGTTTCAGTGCCATTGAAAGTTAATTGAACAGACAATCCTGGTTCAGCTCTCCCTGTAATGGTAAGAGTTGCACTGTTGGTCGCATCAAATGGCAAAGAGTTAAAGCTCGGCCTTTGCAGTGGGATGGTAAGGTCGGTGTTCGTTTTATTCGGTACATTAGAGTTGCGTGTCGTATCCCATACATCGGCAATTTTAACCATAGCAGGAATTGCAAAATAGATAACTAGCACAATTCCAGCAAGGCAGAATACAGAAATAATCGCAATTCGTCGAATTAAAGCTTGTTCGTGCTTTCGTGCAAGTAAATCTTTTTTGGGCATATATTGATTTTTCATAATCTGAGCCACCTCCGGGACTCGAACCCGGGACCTCGGCTTTACGAAAGCCTTGCTCTACCACTAAAGCTAAGGTGGCGCTCACTCGCATCAATTATACCAGTTAATATGCCAGCCTGGCCACTAAAGTAATCGTAGTATACCATCACAAAGCTGACAAGTAATGACAATCCGCACGAACTTGGTAAATTGGCCAATAATCGGTAACGACCAAAATAGCTAACAAACTGAAATGAAGAATTCGCGTGACCATCGAGTATCTTGAACCACGCTCAAATTTCTTCTTTAAAATCTTAGTTAACTTTGGCAAACTCAAAGAATTGTATAATTGCTCCTAGATGGAACTTATTCATTTATCCCACTGCGTCTACCACTGTGATTACCACATCGTAACTCTTTTAGTGGAGCGGGAGACGCAAACTATTTCGAACTCTCTGAACAACAGCTCTTTCAAACTCTAGCTCATTTTAGCAAACTCATGGAGTTATATCAACTTTCGAACAAGATAGATATCTTGTAAGCTCTTAATATACAATATTAAGTTAACCTCTCTGTCGCTTTCAAAAATATCTCAGATTCCCTTGGATAAGTAATAAGTTCAGCAGTTTTCTCTCTTGAAAACCACCCGTGTTCAACAATCTTATCCCAGGAACCTAATTTAGCATTACCGGCAATTTCCAATAAATAGAAATGTGTTATTCCTTTTTTACCAGCGCGATCGGGTCTCGTATCGTCATATGTAAGCGTATTAATATATGAGGTGTCTCTGAATACAGACTTATCTACAGTTAAGCCAATCTCCTCATTTAGTTCCCTAACCAAAGCACAGCATAAATAGTGTCGTTCATATATTGAGATAAAGTAATGTCATCTAGCTTCTTCTAAATCTTTAACCGTTAGTCCAGATTGTCGTAAAATCGCCCGGAGTGTTCCAGTAGGGATCGGTTTTGAGTGTACAGCTACTTGAGTCCATTTCCCATTTGGATGAGTAAGTTTTAAGTGACTGCCCTTCACGCCATTTTCTACAAAGCCTCGTTTTCTAAGAAGAGCGATGAATTTTTGCGGTTTAATATTACTAGGAATTTGCGGCATATTATAAAGCGAGTCGGACGCTGCTAGATACAAATACTTCTGCTGAAGCAATAATTTGTGTTTGAATATGATCTGTTGGTACTTCCTTGCCGTCCTTGGCTAAAGATTCAATTGCAAGTTCAATACCATCTTTTATAGAGGAGAGTACTTCTTCGATAGTGTCACCGTAATCTACGACGTCGAGTGTTGGGCAATAGGCGTTATAGACCAAACTACCATCAGGATAGCTCTCCGGTTCGATTATTATACGATAGTTTAATACCTGTTTATCCATACAGATATTATACCATGCTGAAAAGTGCTCTAACTCAATAATGTTTTTTATTGATAAAAAACAAAAATAGAGCATTCAATAGAGAGTTTTGGGGAATAGCACATTGAACACCGAGATTAGCCCATTATATCAAGACATTATGCGTGTTGATAACCAACACTTTTCATTCAGAGCGGAGGATGGGACTCGAACCCACGACGTCCACCTTGGGAAGGTGGCATTCTACCACTGAATTACCTCCGCATTGTTACACTCGTATAGTACTTGAGATTAACTTTATTGGCAAGTAAAGGTAAACGTATTCCCGGGATGAATTATGCCAGGGTGAATCAGTTTATTCTGCCTAGCTATTGAACTCCACGCATAGCTATTAGTACATTTAGCTTGAGCGATACTCCACAGCGTATCACCATGGACGACCGTGTATGTTATAGCACCTTGAGGGGTTGTTTCAGCCGGCTGTAGAGGAGCAACGACAGATGCACCACCAATTGCTGGCGCAGGGCTCATGGAAGCTTTGGGAGTCGATGTCGGAGCTTGCGCTACTTGGCTTTTATCAGTTGAAGCTGCGGAAATCATCTCCACTTTAGGAACAGTAAGTACTTGCCCTTTTTCTAAAGTATTTGCGCGAGCAATTTTATTTGCAGTGGCGATATTCTTCCATTGATACCCGGTTCCATAGAACTTTTCTGATACTACCCACAATGAGTCACCTGCTTGTACTGTGTAAGTAGTAGGAAGTGTTTTACTCTCAGTTACAGGAGCCGATGCTTGCATTACTTGCGGAGCAACACTCGCCTTTGGAGATGTAGCTGGAGAAATAGTAGGCTTAGTATTGACGGCTGTTTGAGGTGATGTTGTTACTTTAGCAGCCATAGTTACAACCGGTGATGGGCGAGTAACTTTGGCGGCGAGTACGCTGCTTGATGTTGCGCTCGGTGTTAATCCTTCACTCTTTGGCATTGAGGAGGAAACCGCAACTGATTTTTGTCCTTGATCCTTTATTAGTTTTGGAGTCTGATTATTAAAATAATTAAAAAGAAGAATTCCGGATACTACAACTACAAGAGCACCTAAGCCCATGCTTATCAATGAATCATCCCACTTTTTACCGTTATCTTCTGACATAATACCTCCAAAAAAACTAAAGAGGGCAGAAGTTTAGTAAAATTAATTGCGGACCCGAGCGGATTCGAACCGCCGGTCTTCGCCGTGACAGGGCGACGTGTTAGGCCTCTACACCACGGGTCCAATAAAAAGGAGATTAACATATTCACTTTCTCCCGTCAATAAAACAAAAAGAGATATTTTTGAAAGTCCTGTGAAAATTAGTGTGAAAATATAAAATAATTGCATTTTATAATATTAACGGTATACTTAAGATAATTATTCACCATTAAGGGAGCTCGTCATTTATGGCACCGCTACTCATCGTAATAGCAATTATAGTAGTAGTACTACTCTACATTTGGTCTTTATATAACGGACTCGTCGTTTCCAAGAAACGGGTAGAAGTATCATGGAATGATATTGATATCCAACTCAAGAAAAGATATGACTTGCTGCCAGATCTTGTTGAAACAGCTAAAAAGGCCGCTAATTTAGATGAAAGTATATTTACAAAAGTTGCTCAGGTACGTTCTCAGGCAATGGACACCGCAAAGACTACCGAAGATCCGACAGTCCGGGCACAAGTAGAGAGTCAGCTGAGCTCAGCAATAAATGGCTTGCGAGTAGCAGTCGAAGCCTACCCTGATATCAAATCTCATAGCGAGTTACTTAATTTAATGAATTTAAATCGAGACATTGAAGACAAAATTGCCTACTCGCGACAGTTCTATAATCAAAATGTTCTCGATTACAATACAAGAATTGCGGTATTCCCAGCAGTTCTCTTTGCAGCATCGATGGGCTTCTTACCGGCAAAGGCTTTCGAAGCAGCAGCTTCCGAACGTGAGGATGTGAAGGTCCAGTTCTAATCGATATCAATCCTCCGAGTATGAACGAAACCTTCATCCCGGAACGAAGTGATGGGATTACCTTAATTAATAATAACCGTTCTTAGCTCATTCTCAGCAAGCAATATATAAAGTATATGGCGCTACCAACAGTTTATAACCAGATCAACGACAACAAGCACAAAACCTACTATTTAATGGCAGGTTTTGTTGTTTTTATCTCATTAGTAATATGGGTCTTTGCCCGTGCGATGAATTTTGGCTCGGTCGATGCGCTTGGCATTGTCGGAATCTCTTTCCTTCTTACTGGAGTAATTAATATATTTTCCTATTATTATTCAGATAAAGTTGTTCTCGGGCTGTCACATGCCAGAGAAGTAAGCGAATCTGAAAGCCCGCAGCTGTATCATTTGGTTGAAAATCTGTCTACAGGGGCAGGAATTCCTACGCCTAAGATTTATATTATCGAGGACAGTGCTCCCAACGCCTTTGCCACCGGGAGGAATCCGCAACATGCCTCAATTGCGTTCACGACTGGTATTTTAGAAAAGTTAGAGCGCAACGAATTAGAGGGCGTCGCAGCTCACGAATTGAGTCATGTTCGCAATTATGACACATTATATATGACGGTAGTCGTGATCCTGGTCGGGATGATTGCATTAGTTGCAGATATTTTTATGCGATCGCTCTGGTATGGAGGCGTAGGGCGCCGACGGAGCGATAATAGCAGCGCGGGAAGTGGCGGTGGAATATTTCTGTTGATTGGAATCGTTTTTGCGATACTCTCACCTTTGATCGCTAATCTTATTAAACTGGCGGTATCTCGTCAACGAGAGTATTTAGCCGATGCTTCTGCAGTCCTTCTTACACGCCATCCAGATGGCTTAGCAAATGCCTTAATCAAAATCGATTCTGATCGTGAGCCACTTGAAGTGGCGAATAAAGCAACCGCACATATGTACATTGTGAATCCTTTGAAAGACTGGTCAGGTAAATTAAATAACCTATTCTCAACCCATCCTTCGATTGAAGATCGAGTGGCACGATTACGCCAAATGTAATAAAAGCCTATAGCTTTGTGCTTAATTGAGTATCCTTTGTCATCTTGCCTTTCTTTTTCAGCGTAGTAGAATCGTTACATGGATGACGATATTGATGCAATAGAAGAATACGATATAGATTTCTGGGTCCTACTTTTTCCGTAAGCCCTTCACAAACTGTGCTCAATAGCATAGAATAGAGTGTATAGAATTATGTCATTAACAAGAGACGACGTACTGCATATTGCTAAACTTTCCCGCATAACTTTAACCGACACTGAAGTCGAAAAATTTAAAGACCAATTATCTGCCATTTTGGGTTATATCGACAAATTGAATGAGATTGATACTTCCGGAGTTGAGCCAACAATCAATACTACCGGAATAATCGACCGTATGCGCGAAGATGTAGAAAAAGCTTCCTTTAATCAGGAGGAAGCACTACAAAATTCCAAAGAAACTCATAATGGGTTTTTTGCTGTACCTAATGTATTTGATAACTAGGAGACCTCAATGGATACCACGAAGCTTACAATTAAAGACGCGCATGAAGGCCTAGTTTCTAAGAAATTTTCTTCCACTGAATTAACGAAAAATTACCTTGAAAAAATTAAAAAGCATAATGCTTCATATAATGTGTACTTAACTGTAACCGAAGAAGTGGCGCTCCAACAAGCTGAGAAAATTGATGTGAAAATTAAGAGCGGAGAACTAATAGCACCTCTCGCTGGAACTCCCGCAGCAGTTAAGGATGTTATTGTAACTAAAAACATTCGCACTACTGCTTCCTCGAGAATGCTTGAAGACTTCAAACCGCCGTACGAATCAACAACAACAGGCAGGCTTAATGAGCAGGGAATGGTCTTGCTTGGTAAAACTAATTGCGATGCGTATGCTTTTGGAGCTTCTACTGAGAATTCCGGGTATGGACCGACTAAAAACCCCTGGGATGGTAATAAGGTGCCCGGAGGTTCAAGCGGTGGTTCGGCCGCAGCAGTTGCCGCCGATCTTGCGGTGTATTCAATTGGTACGGACACGGGCGGATCAATCAGACAGCCCGCATCCTTCTGCGGCTCAGTTGGTCTGAAACTCACCTATGGAAGAGGATCACGTTTTGGTTTGATTGCTATGGCCTCAAGCTTTGATACGCCTGGGCCAATCACTAAAACAGTCGAAGATGCAGCGCTAGTTGCTGAAGCAATTTCAGGTTACGATGAAAAAGACGGAACAACAATTGAATTACCAGTACCTAAATTTTCACAGAATATTTCACAATCAATTAAAGGAATGAAAATAGGGGTGCTCAAAGAATCATATGGAGAAGGAGTGGAAGAAGGTGTGAAAAAAGCGTTTGATCAATCGTTGCAAACCTTTCGCGAATTAGGAGCAGAGCTCATAGACATCTCAATGCCTAAATTAGCATACGGAATCGCGGCCTACTACATTCTTGTTCCATCAGAAATCTCATCAAATATGGCCCGGTATGACGGGGTGCGCTACGGACACCGATCAAATAATGCAAAATCCCTTCTTGAACTACAAATGCTTTCTCGTGGAGAAGTTCTTGAAGATGAAGTTAAGCGTCGAATTATGCTCGGCAATTATGCCTTAAGCTCGGGGTACTACGATGCCTATTATTTGAAAGCAGCTAAAGTGAGAACAGTTATTAAACGTGAGTTTCACCAGGCATTCGAAAGGTTAGATGCGATTATCTGCCCAACCAGCCCGACAGTTGCGTTTGATATCGGCTCAAAATCCGACGATCCATTGGCCATGTACTTGGCAGATATCTTTACTTGTCCTGTAAATATCGCGGGAATCCCCGGGTTATCGGTACCTTGTGGTTTTTCAGAAGGGTTACCGGTAGGATTGCAAATTATGGGTAAAGCGTTTGATGAAGAAACAATTCTTCGTATTGGTCATAATTACGAACAGGCAACAGAGTGGCATACTAAATTCCCGGAGGTCAAATAATGAAATATCAGCCAATCATCGGACTCGAAGTTCATGTCGAATTAAACACTAACTCTAAAATGTTTTGCTCCTGTAGTGCCGAGCATTTTGCTGTTGCTCCCAACACTCATACGTGCCCTACATGTCTTGGTTTGCCAGGCGCGTTACCTATTGTCAACAAGGTTGCTTGTGAATATTGTCTTAAAATCGGATTAGCACTCAATTGTGAATTACTCGATCATGCGGTGTTTGCACGAAAACATTATGCATACCCCGACCTACCTAAAGGGTATCAAATTTCACAATACGAGCTCCCATTTTGTGTAAATGGTTGGATAGAAGTTGGCGGCCGTAAAATTCGCATTAAACGTGTTCATATGGAAGAAGATACCGGCAAATTACAACACGACATGGTTGATGGTAAAAGTGTTTCGCTGGTCGATTTTAATCGAGGCGGCGTACCTTTAGTGGAAATCGTGACCGAAGCAGATTTTCGCTCGGCTGAAGAAGTAGAAGAGTATGCTCGTAAACTACAACAGTTAATGCGCTATTTAAATGTTTCAACCGCTGACATGGACAAAGGTTCAATGCGCTTTGAAGCAAATATTTCAGTACTTAAAACAGATGAAGATATTTCTGACAAACCTATTCCTGACGGCGAGTTACCAAAATTTAAAGTTGAAGTAAAAAACCTTAACTCCTTTAAATCTCTTTCTGGTGCAGTCCGCTATGAAACAAAAGAACAGGCTGAAATTCTAGAATCAGGAAAAATTCCTAAGCAAGAAACAAAAGGTTTCGACGATGCAAAGCAAAAGACAACCACCCAGCGCGAAAAAGAAGATGCCCACGATTATCGCTATTTCCCAGATCCAGATATTCCTCCAATGCTCTGGATGCATCCAACAAAAAACGAACTATTAAAAAGTCTTCCAGAATTGCCTTGGGAAAAGAAACAGCGCTTTATGAGTGAACTCGGATTATCTGAATATGATGCGTCGCTCCTAACAGGGGATGTCGAACTGGCAGCCTTTTATGAAGCAGGTCTAGAGACGAATAAATCTCATGCCAAAAAATTAGCAAACTGGCTAACCGGAGAATATTATCGTCTGCAAAATATTAATACTGTACCAATCAAAGACTTGAAATTTAAATCCTCAGATATTATCGAAATCATTGAATTGGTCGACTCCGGAAAAATTTCCTCGACCAACGCTAAAGTAATTTTTGAAGAACTCTTTACAAACGGTGGAAAACCGAGCACAATAATGTCAGACAAAGGACTTGAGCAAATTACCGATACCGGAGCTATCGAGGAAGCAGTTAAGAAAGTAATTACAGAGCAACCCAAAGCAGTCGCCGATTACCGCGGCGGTAAAGAAACAGTTATCCAATTCCTTGTTGGAATGGTAATGAAAGAACTTAAAGGTAAAGGTAATACAGAAGAAATAAAAAAGATTTTAAAAGATAACCTATGACCGATAAACGCGAGTCTGGAAACTTAGTAAAAGAACCACCACAAGAGCCTGGAATCGGGAAGATAATTGATGCCGTTCCCTTACGTACATTAAGTCCTATAGATACATTAATTCAAATACTAGGTACTCAACAGCCAGATAGAACTCCTCCTGCTGAAGCACCTAAAGAAAAAGAAGTAGGTAAACCCTAATACTATATGGCAGAAGATATAATAGAGACCCGTGAAGGGCCAATTGATGCAAGAAATGCGGTTGATAAAGTTAAAGCATTCATGGATGCTGACGGAAAATCGTATGAACCTCCTCCAATACCTGACAGTCTTAAAGAGCTTAAAGTAAGCGCTATCGAAGCCGTTGCACTGATTGCCGAAGATGTTCAATTGCCCGGAGAAGTCAAAAAAATATTCAATCGCGAAAACCCTCGAGATTTCCCCGCTGATGCAGAACACGTCAGGCAAATGTACTTTAATGCAGAAAAGCTCAAAGATATCTATGTCGATAAAACAACTGGTCTTGAAACTACTGCAGTAATGCGTAGAAAACTACTAGTAGATCTACGAGGTCACCTAACACAAGTACGTGATGTAATTGCTGAGTCAGGATCAATTGATGAAGCTGTTGCTGCAGTTAGAGGGAAATTGAGTGATGAATATCAAGATCAGCTTGATAAAGAGCTGCGAGTCGCGGCAACTGCAACGCACGAAGACATTGGTGATGATCCAGTCAAACAAGCAGCTGCGCGAGAAAAATTGACAAAACATATACTAGAACGAAATTTCCTACTTTCACATATGTCCACCATCGCCGTAGGAAGTTGCGATATTCAGGGCATGAAAACTGCTAATACCTATTTTGAAATGAACCCTCGCAAGGATATGGACCCTGAAGATGCAACCAATATGCTTGGAATACGTAGACAAGGGAGAACGAAACAGGCAGTTACCAAATTGTCAGGAAATACAGAGTATAACGATTCACTTGCAAGTTTAGATGGTCAAACTGAGATAGTCTATTTTGACGAAACAAAAGTAACACAGGTTTCCGGAGAATCATACGAGGCACGCGCCGGAGCTTTGTTAGGCGAAGAAAATCTAAAATTCCTGCGAGATAATAATATCCAAATTATAGAATATCGTCGCCGAGTTGAAGCCGGCGATGAGGGTTCAGTTCTTGTAATCAAAGACCAAAAAACCCCAGATGGTAGACCTATCCCTATTAACAATAAGAGACACAAAGAAAAAAATCGCACGGGTGAGCCTGATGACGTAGATGTACTTGAAAATGCATTAGCGCGAGCAAGTTATGTTCAAATTGGCGAATATACAAAAAAACAGTCCAACAAAATAAAAAGCGTAATACGTTCATACTTCGGATGGCGTAGTTCTATTCCAGAGCAACAAGATACAGTCGAAGTGTATATTCAGGACAGAGTCTCCATTGTCAGAATGGATGAGGCACTTAAGCAATCAATTCAAGTTACCGATGCAGAGTATCAAGAAATTATGGAGAATCCAGAGCTTCTCATCGAAAAAGCAATTGATGCTGCCTGGGCAGCTGCAGGGAATTCCATGGCCGAAGCGAAAGCCGATGAGCCCAAGAAGTATTTACGTGATGCGATTAACGGAGATCGCATGGCTCAATTGTATGTCGCTCAAAGTCACCTTAATGGCAGGGCTCTTGCTAACCCCGACAAACTTCGTCCACTTGTAACGGGTGCAGATTATGTCGATAAGCGTAAGCTTAATCAACAGGAATTTGATGTTGTATATGCACAGGTCGAACAACGTACCTCAAAGTGGGATGAATAATTTATATCCAATGCATGAAACATCCATTCTGAACAACTTTGTATCCTTGTCTTTCGTCTTCTAAAAGTCATACAATAAAGAAAAGTTCCATTAAAATTATTAAAGGATAGTTGCTAGATTTAGTCTAAAGGAAGCCATAATTATGGGTGACTTTGTCCACTTGCACGTTCATACCGAGTACTCGCTGCTCGACGGTCTTTCCAAAATCAAAGATGCTATTAAGCGTGTCAAATCGTGTGGCATGGATGCTCTCGCCATTACCGACCACGGGTCAATGTTTGGAGTAATCGATTTTTATAAAGCGTGTTTAAAAGAAGAAATCAAACCGATCATCGGAGTCGAAACCTATGTGGCTCGTCGTGCTCACAATTTAAAAGAAGGACGACAAGATGCAGAGCCGTATCACTTGCTCTTACTCGCCAAGAACTACACCGGCTATAAAAATTTAATGAAAATGATCTCTATCGCCCATATCGAAGGATATTACTATCGTCCGCGTGTTGACAAAGCCCTCTTAAGACAATTTCATGAAGGGATTGTTGCAACGAGTGCCTGTTTGGCAAATGACATCGCACGAGCGCATATTGCGGGTAATTACGACGAAGCAAAGCGAATTGCACTGGAGTATCAAGATATATTTGGGGAAGGAAATTTCTTCCTGGAGATTCAGCGCCATCACTATCGTAATTATCTAAAAGAGCATGCCGTTGGGGATGAAATCTATCGTGATCTTAATGACACCCAGGTAAAAGAAGATGCGGTGTATGAAGGTAACATAAAACTATCCCGCGAAACGGGGATACCGCTGGTTTGTACGAACGACTGCCATTATGTTACCCAAGACGATGCCGAGGCCCAAGATTGCTTAATATGTATTGGTACCGGTAAGCAAATGGCGGAAACAACGAAGCGTCTACGTATGGTTGATGCACGAGCGTATTATTTAGCTTCGGTCGAAGAGATGAAAGAGTGGTTCGCGGAAGTTCCTGATGCCGTTGAGAACACGGTGAAAATTGCCGAAATGTGTAATGTCGAAATTCCTATCGGAAAATCTGAGTTTCCGATCTTTGAAATTCCGGAAGGATTTGATCCTGACGGTTATTTAAGGCACCTCACCTACGAAGGAGCTAAAACCCGTCTTGATATAAATGATCCGGTTGTTACAAAGCGTCTCGATTGGGAACTGGATATCATTAAAATGAAAGGGTATCCTACCTATTTCATGATCGTAGCCGATTTTATGAACTGGGCAAGCAATAATGGGATTATCACCAATACCCGTGGCTCTGCAGCTGGATCACTCGTTTCCTATGCCATGGGTATCACGTCAGTTAATCCACTCACGTACAATTTGCCATTTGAACGATTCTTAAACCCATTACGTCCTTCGACTCCAGATATCGATGCCGACATGTCAGACATTCATCGCGATGATCTTATTAATTATGTTAAAGAACGGTATGGGCATGATCGTGTTGCCCAAATCGGTACCTTTGGCAAATTAATGGCGCGCGCTGCAGTGCGTGACGTTGCCCGTACTCTAGGAATACCCATTAGTAAAGCCGATAAAATTGCCAAAATGGTTCCTGAAGGTTCACAAGGATTCGCTATGACTTTAACCCGTGCTCTGAATGAATCTTCAGAACTAAAGCAGTGGTACGATAGCGACTCCGAAGTCAGAAAAATCATTGATTTAGCTAAAAAAGTTGAAGGCAATGTTCGTAACCCTTCAGTGCATGCCGCCGGCGTAGTTGTCTCGCCGGGACCAATGACTGACTTTACGCCACTTCGCATTGACGATGGAAAAATTATCACCCAATACGATATGCATGGCGTTGAAGATGTTGGTCTGGTTAAGTTTGACTTTCTTGGTATTCGTAACCTTTCTATCCTCGGACTCGCGGTAGAAATGGTAAAAAAAGAAAAAGGTGTGGATATCGATTTGCATAAAATTCCCCTTGATGACCCAAAAACATTTGAGATTCTTGCCAAAGGGCAAACCATGGGTTTATTTCAGCTTGGTGGTTCAGGTATGACCAAATGGCTAGTTGAACTAAAGCCTGCTCGTATCGACGATCTAATGGCTATGGTTGCCTTATTCCGCCCTGGGCCAATGGCGATTATTCCAGAATATATTAATCGCCGTTTTCATCCCGATAGAGTAAGTTACTTTGATCCACGCATGGAATCATTCTTAAAAACAACATATGGATTAATCACATACCAAGACGATGTTTTAATGTGCGCTATTAATATGGCTGGCTACGATTGGCTCGAAGCAGATAAATTCCGTAAAGCAATGGGCAAGAAAATTCCCGAAGAGATGGCCAAGCAAAAAGAAAAATTCTTAAAAGGCTATGTTGAGCACGGCAAAGAATACAATGTTACCGATCAAAAAGCACAAGAACTTTGGAAATTAATTGAACCATTCTCAGCATACGGATTTAACAAAGCCCATGCCGCAAGCTATGGAATCGTTGCCTACCAAACGGCCTATATGAAAGCAAACTATCCGGTGGAGTTTATGATGGCTGTCATGACTTGCGAATCAGGAAATATGGACACCATTACTGAGGCCGTTGCCGAATGTAAAAATATGGGAATTGAAGTGCTACCTCCTGATGTAAATAAATCGCATATTGGATTTACCATCGAGAATGGTAAAGATATTCGTTTTGGAATGAACGCCATTAAAAACGTCGGTGAAGCCGCGGTTGAAGCAATTATCAAAGGTCGTGATGCTCATGGCTCGTTCACATCTCTTTATGATTTTTGTAAAAATGTTGATCTCAGGCCAGTAAACAAAAAAACTATTGAGTGTCTTATTAAAACGGGGGCAACTATCGCCTATGGCACTCGTTCAGCACAGTTATCAGTCCTTGAGCAAATTATGCAAGGTGCTGGTGCCGAACAAAAAAGTAAAGAAGCGGGTCAATCCTCGTTATTTGAAATTCTAGCAGCGGAAGCAACAGAAGACGATCCTGACGCAGGTAGCACTGAAATTCCTGTGCCAAACTTGCCCGAGATAAATAAAAAGGAGATGCTTGCCTGGGAGAAGGAGTTACTGGGATTTTATTTAACCGAGCATCCACTTAAGGAAGCGCTTGAAAAGATAAATCCAGTCATCAACAAAAAACTAGGGGAGATTTCGATGGAAACTGATGTCGGGAAATATGTCAGACTCGGTGGTGCACTAGCCGAATGCCGCAAGATAACAACCAAAGCCAGTGGCCAAGAAATGTGTTTTATCACGGTAGAAGATGATACAGGAAAGCTCGATGGGGTAGTGTTTCCGCGATTGTACGCTGAAACAAAATTCTTTTGGGAGCAAGATCGCATCTTAATTATGGAAGTAAAAATTGAATCACGAGAAGAGAAAGTTTCTCTAATTGTTGACAAAGTCTGGGATTTAGATCAGGTTGGAATAATTCCCGATTTTCAGGAGCGCATTGCAAGGCCACCTGGTGGCGGATTTGGCGGCGGAGGAAACTGGCCTAAAAAAGGAAATGCTGGAGAGGAAGGACAGGGTATAAAACGCATAAATCCCAATGATTATAAAATTGCGGAAGATGAACCAATCCTCCAGTCAATGCTTAGAGATAAACCCGCGAATAGGGGGGAAACAACCGTATCCTTAAAACGAAGCGATGAAGGATGCATTGAGGTCTATGTACCAGTCGGCACCACCAAGGAAAAATTATCAGAGCTGGCAATGCTTCTTCGTGAGCATAAAGGGCAGGATAAAATGGCCCTACTTGTCCCTAACGGCGAAGCTGACCTTAAACGAATCGACGTTCCGTACGGAATTCAGTACGGAATTGAGCTCAGGGAGATGGTGGAGGACCTTTTTATACCAAAGCCTTGATTTTATTATCAGGTATGTTAAAATCTCTATCTATATGGCATTAACATTTCAATCAACCAAAGTAGCAGATATTCGTGATTCAGCGCATATTGCAGATTTCCAAGTCGGTGATTCAGTTGTACTAGATACAAAAATCCAAGAAGGCGACAAAACTCGCGTTCAGAAATTTAAGGGAATTGTGATTCGAATTTCAGGTCGCGGTGAAAACAAAATGTTCACTGTGCGCCATATCAGCTCAGGTGGGATTGGTGTTGAAAGAACATTTCCAATCATCTCTCCATGGATCCAAAAACTTACAGTAGAAAAGCAAGGCGAAGTTCGCCGAGCTAAGCTCTATTACCTCCGCGATCGCAAAGGTAAAGCAGCTAAAGTAGTTAAAGCAAAAAATATTGCTAAAACCGCTTAGTTTTTAGTAAAGTAAGGGCATGATTCTTGCTCATTCTCAATTTGAACAAAATTACTGGTCTTCAGGCAAAATGTATGTTGCCGGAATCGATGAAGTCGGGCGTGGCTGTTGGGCTGGCCCTGCCGTGGTTGGCGCAGTAATTTTTCCTCCTGAAGTTACGTTATCCTTTGAATTAGCTGATTCAAAATTACTCTCAGAAAAAAAGCGCGAAGAGATCGCAAGCCATATCTACGCCAGCGCATTAGCCTGTACCGTAGTCGAAGTTGCTTTATCAGATATAAATTCTGAAGGAGTGGGTAAGGCAATTCAAGACGGTTTTAGCACTGCGGCCGTTTCCATGCCGTTTGATCCAGATTTTGTGCTTATCGATGCATTCAAAATTAAGAATTACCCTGCAAAAAAGCAGTTAAACATCATTAAAGGCGACCAACAGTCAATTTCTATCGCCGCAGCTTCAATAATTGCCAAAGTGTATCGAGATAAATTAATGAAGGAATTGCATCTCGAAGAATCCCGATATGGATTTAATATCAATAAGGGGTATGGAACAAAAGCGCATCGCGAAGCCATTGCAAAACATGGCCTATGTCCTCATCATAGAAGTAGCTTTGATTTAGCAAAGTGGACTTCAGATGCCGAAAACACACAATAAACTCTTGGGCGCGCAAGGCGAGGAACTCGCCACACGGTTCCTTATTCAATTGGGATACATCATTATTGAACGAAATTGGCGAACCCGCTATGGCGAAATCGACATCATTGTAAAAAAAGCCAATACACTTTACTGTGTTGAAGTTAAAACCAGAACCAACCTCTCGTACGGATATCCAATAGACGCAATCACTCCTAAAAAAATCCAGCGAATGCAGTTAACAGCGCATATGTATGCTGCGTATACGCACTATACTGGTCCCTTAGAACTAATTATAGCCGAAGTAATTGGTAATCAATGCAGCCTTAGAAAAGTCTAACTGCACCAATTGAACGTGTAGTGGTAAATTCCACTTAATAAGGGTATAATCATCATTACGGAAAAATAAGGACTATATGGAACAGAAAAATATCAGAAATATCGCTATTATTGCTCACGTTGACCATGGTAAAACTACCTTGGTTGATGGGCTACTTAAGCAGTCTCACGTCTTTAGGGAGAACCAGGAAGAAATGTCTCAGACCACAATTTTAGACTCAAATACTCTTGAGCGCGAACGTGGTATTACCATTTTGGCAAAAAACACCGCCATTCACTGGGGCGACTATAAGATCAATATTTTGGATACCCCAGGCCATGCTGACTTCTCAGGTGAGGTCGAACGCGTTCTTAATATGGCTGATGGCTGCCTTCTTGTGGTTGATGCTGCAGAGGGCGTTATGTCCCAGACAAGATTTGTTCTTAAGTTAGCTTTCAATGCTCACCTGACACCAATTGTTGTTATCAATAAAATCGATAAAAAAGATGCCCGACCAACCGAGGTTCTCGAAGAAGTTAATGATTTATTCCTCGAGCTTGCTCAAGACGAATCTCAACTAGATTTCTCGGTAGTCTATGCAATCGGACGCGAAGGAATCGCTTCCGAGCATATCGAACAGAATACCGACGGCACCTGGGCTATAACTAAAGCAAAAGATTTATCGTATCTGTTCGAAGTAATTATCAATAAAATCCCGGCTCCAACAGGGGATGAAATGGGCGCATTTCAAATGCAGGTTACTTCCCTCGATAAAGACGACTACAAAGGAAAATATGTAATCGGTCGCGTCATGCGTGGAAAAGTGAAGAAAAACGATCAGTTAGGTATTTTACGTCCCGATGGTTCAAGTCAGAATAAAAAAGTTGAATATATCTTTACCTACGAGGGCCTTCATAAAGTTGAGATCGAAGAAGCGGCAACCGGGGATATCATCGCTATCACCGGTTTTACCGAGGCAAATATTGGCGACACATTAACGGATATAAATGTCAAAGAATCACTACCACCACTTCCCATTGAAGAGCCAACATTAAAGATGACTTTTTCTGTTAATACGTCCCCCTATGCCGGCAAAGAAGGAAAGTATTCAACGTCTCGCCAATTGCGTGATCGCCTCTATAAAGAGCTTGAAGCAAACGTTGGCTTGCGGGTTGAAGATGCTGAATCAACCGATTCCTTCATCGTCTCAGGGCGTGGAGAGTTACATTTATCTATCCTTATTGAAACCATGCGCCGTGAAGGATATGAGTTCTCCGTATCTCGCCCTGAAGTTATTTTTAAACAGGAAAATGGCCAGACAACCGAGCCATGGGAATTGTTAACAATTGAGGTTCCTGACGATTACACCGGTGTAGTAACAACCGAAATGGGCATTCGAAAAGCTGAAATGGTAAACATGTTAAGCGATGGTAAAGGTGAAACTCGTTTTGATTATAAAATCGCTACACGTCACTTAATTGGATTTAGAAACCAATTTATCTCAAATACATCTGGACGCGGCATTATGAACTCATTGTTCCTTGGCTATGAGCCTAAAGGCGACGACGTACCATTTAATCGCAACGGCGCGCTAATTACTTCTGAATCAGGGGTTACTACAACATACGGACTTGCCAATGCTCAAGAGCGTGGTAACACTTTTGTTCCTCCGCAAACAAATGTATATGAAGGAATGGTTATAGGCGTTAACGCTAAAAAAGAAGATATGCCCGTTAATGTATGCAAAGAAAAGAAATTAACTAACATGCGCGCTTCATCCGCTGATATTGCCGTAAAGTTAACGCCACCAATTATCATGTCGCTTGAACAATGCCTAGATTTCTTAGGGCCAGATGAACTGCTTGAAGTTACTCCGAAATCGTTGCGTCTGCGAAAACGCTATCTTACAGAGGTAGATCGACGTCGAGCATCCCGCTAAATATGATATTCTACTAGTATGGATCAGGATATTATTATTGAAACAGACTTTCGCCCTGAAGCCCTCAAAAGGTTGCAATTAAAAACGGGCAAGATTTAAAAGACAAGCAGTGGCAGGAGTATGGAACTCTGTTTTAATGCAGCCATCGCATGGCTCATGACAATTTTGATTCAAAGGCTTTTTGCTTACAACCTGATACGTTCTGCCATTACATGCGTGATGTGGTTAACGAAGCCTCTTCAGAAATTTTATACTTTCAACCAAATACCAAAGAAAAAGTACTTGTCACCAGATAATAAAATGCTGGTTCATCATGTCCCTGGTGCGCATCCACCCTTACCTGGGCCGAAACTTCCCGGATTATTATTCTGAACGAGTACTGGAATCTGTAATACACCAGTATCTGTTCCACCGCCTTTATCTACTGAACTTGTAACCATGGCCAGACAGTGCCAGCCATTCGTATATTGCGTAGTGTCCCAGGTAACACTTCCGCCAAAGGGTCCTGTTCCTTGTTTAAGTACCTTGCCAAAATTATCTGCTGCAAAAAGTGCATCTACATTGACGCTATGCGTACCAGTGGCGATACCTCCGGAGCCAGGCTTCATGTTAGTGTTAAAGGTGTAACTTCCTGAAACTGGACCATATGGAATCTGGCTAAGGAATTGCGCATTTTCATAATTTGTACCAGTAAACCATCCACGAGCTTCAAGGAATGGAGGCGTTCGATACGTTTTTCCATGCCCATGAAACCAAGCCTGCCATCCAGTTGATGCATTAAGTCGTTGGCCATTCGAAAAATCACTAAAGAAACGAATACGGATTTCCTCATAGCCACTTAAGCTACTGGTTGGCACATCGATAGGAACCCACCAGGTACAGGCGGCTTTCAAATCTGTCCCGTCTGAAGTACATTGAAGCGGTGGATTAAAGGATTTCTGAACTAGCGAAGTTCCACTTGGTCCTTTACCAATATCCAATTTAGAAATTTTTGAATTATTCCCTTTATGAATCATTAGACGCAAATCAAGATGCAATGTTGAACCGTTAAAGTCCTGATCCTGAGGAAAACAAGTTGCCGTATGTGTATGTCCACCAATTCCTTTTACTGATGTTTGTGTGGGAGTTTTGATTGAAGCAGTATCCATCCACCATGCTTGAGTCTCAAGGAAAATACGTTTTTCAGGATAACGTGAGCAGTCGGTAGTATTCCCTCCACCAGAATCAGGGGGTGTAGGAACTGGGGTGCTCGTTGGCGTCGGAGTATTAGTTGAGTCAGGATTTGGCACAAAAATCACCACGTACATTGAATAGGCATTTCCTGGAATATCGCCAGCTTTTTCCATTTGATACGTCCCAGCACTTACTTGACGCTTATAAATATCATAAACTCCAATAAGCCCTTGGTCATTTTTGCGCAACAAGTACTGATTTAAATTAGAAAGATCATCGTTAGTTTGACGAGTATATTGAGTGGTAACCCATCCCGGAGCAAGCGATTGAAAAATATGTCGTGTTGCAATATACAGTGTTCCTGGTTGAGTGAGTGTTACGCTCCAACGTAAATTAGCATCATCTTTTATTTCAGTATTAGGAGTTTCAATTACGGTTCCTCCCGCCATTGCTGGATCAATACGAAAATATGTATAGCGCGGATCACCAGAATACATCGTAGTATTGGTTTGTAAACATTTCTTGTTAAAGGTGAAACTGCCGTAACTCGTTATATTCGAAACATCACCGGGACATGCAGCTGCTTGAGTGGAATCAGACTTCCTTAAAGATTTAAATCCTGAAGATATAAATACAGCTACACCTATCATAAAGAGTGCAGGAATAATAAGGGACACAGAGTTAAATATTTTCATTCGACGATTCTTCATAATATATCTATAGTAAATGAGATAACTCACGTTATACAACAGTTAAAATTAATAGCAAAAAGTGATATAAATAAAATATGTCAGAAAATGGAGAATATACAAAAATATCTGATCATATGATCGGAGTGAATGAAGTTGTTGAAAAAGATGCTGTTGATGATTGGAAAAGACAGCTCCACGGATTATCGTCTACTGCTCTAGTTGAAGAGTTTAATAGTGCCTTTATGTGGACCGATGCCGGGAGAACATTAGATTCCGGAGGTGTTGATCACCTGGACTTAACAGAAAACGAACAGCACCGGGTGTTCCTTGCTCTTGAACTTATCAAAGCCGAGATGACAAAACGCGTTGATGCCGAACTTTCCGCAAAAAATAAAACAAGGGCGCAGTTACTTAATGATTATTGGGGGCAAGGTAAAATAGATAATGAAGAACGCAGTGCAATACTTAATTATGGTCAAGCTGAGAATGCTCCGCGCGAACTATTAAACTACATTATCGTTTCTGAATTAGGGCGTGAAGAAGAACAAGCGAACCAAAAGAGTAAGGAAACCACTTATCATGCAAAGTTAATAAAAAGCGTAACCAGAATGGCTGCCTCGGTTGTAGGTGGATTAAGCGTAATCGCTGCACTTGGAATGGCAACTACTCCACCAGTTGATCCCAGGATGGCAAGACAATCTGTAGATACACCAGAAAAATCACCATCGCCAGCTCCAACCGTGATACCAACGGAAGTGTTTACGATTACTTCAACACCCACTCGAACACCCGAACCAACAAGCGCTCCAAGCCCGACAGGAACCCCAGAACCTACACCTCATGCAATCACAGCAGAACAATATCTTATACAAACTGCCACCGCACTTCCCCCATCCGAAAGGAATACTTTAGTGCACAGTGAAGTATTTAGCAAAGAACAGATTCACGAGATCAAAAGAAGCAGTTACCAAGTGTTTATCGATAACGGTGGATGTTCAACAACAGTAATTGACAGGGACCATGAAAATATCACCTTATTGCTTGCTCGACACTGCTTCGTTTTCAGCATGAATAAAGATTTTTACATTCGAGAAAATCCTACAGTACTCCTTATTAATCCTGAAACTGGCGAGCAGACAAATATTCAAGTTGATGTTGATGGAATAATCTATAAACCAGGAAGATACGCAAGAGATGTTGCCTTAATCGTAGGAAAACTCGCTAATCCCAAATTTATTGCGCCTCCGTTCCCTAAGTCCAGAATTCTCTCAGACTATGCATTTAGTCCAGGTCAAGATACGCTTGTGACTGGATACCCTGCAATTTTAAATCAAGCAGGTCCAAGTCAAATTCGTTTTCTAACGGGAGAGGGCAAGTTTACTAAAAATCAGGACGTTGCTGAGTTGGGGGCCCCGGCTAAAGAAATGCAGTCTTTTATGTTTGAGCAAACACAAGAAATTTATACACCGATGGGTCCAGGTGCTAGTGGCGGAAGTGATTATGTAGTAATAGATGGAAAAACATATATCGTAGGGGTCAATTCTTATACTAATGTCGCGCTTATCAAGTATGATGGAACAATTCTTGATCCCATTCATGCCGGAATAAGTAATATTCCAGCCGAGTATTTAAACCAAGCCGAAGCAAAAATGAAGGCATTAAAGAAGTAAATTTTAATAATTTCCAACATTATCAGGAATTCTTAATCCTAGATCATACTCTGTTTCATGGCATGCCACAGGAATTCCGTGGCAATAATTGCGTGAGGTGTCAATACCTTGTACAGCGCTTCTAAAACCTATGCAAGTGCAAGTGTGGCCTTTAGTACTCATAAATCCACTATCTCCAGACGGCTTTGGAAAAATAAATGCTATGAAGAGCAAGAGAAAAATTATTTTATAAAGCCTTTTGCTAAGTTTACCTAATATGATAAACATGAGCGTATTAAATACTATGAATTCGAGCAAAACGTAATTAAGTAATTCTCCACCGATAAAAATAGTTAGGGTATAAACAACTATACCCGGTATAAGCGTAGCGAGCCCCTTCTCCAGATATGAATTTTTGATTTTAGGTGTTACAGCACTGATGCCGTAAAAAATTACTGATAAAATAAAGATACTTGGCACAATAGCCGGCTCAAGAAGGTTCATAAAAAAAGCATAAAATAGCTTTGAATTATTTTCAAGTACAATTGTCAGGTGAAAAACTGAAGTGTATAAAAGTAGGCTCAAGTTACCACAGTTTCAACACCTCAGCAATGATATCTTTTTGGTTGAATCTATTGTGAATGCAGCTAATCGAGGCTGGGTATCTCTGCCTGCGTAGTTAAAAATCAAACAACTCTTTCAACTTCACATCCAACGCATTAGCCAATTTCCAGATCGTGCGAAGCATCGGTTCTCTATGACCATTTTCAATCTCGTTGACTGAGGTAATATCTATTTTTGCTTTCAGCGATAGGTCAAGTTGTGTCATCTTCTTTTGCTCTCGTAGTTTTCGCATGCGAGCACCAAAGCGTTCAGTGATTGTAGCCATAGCACGTTAATACCTCTTGCTGTGACTATGGCACCCATGCCATACTACGTCTGTGGCAAGGACGCCAAATAGTGAGCTAGGTATGAGCGTGGTTTTATGAAAAGTAAGAAGAAACTATTTCTCGTTTTCGTGTGTGCAACATTGTTCAGCTATGCTATTCGTGTGGGTGCAGATATCATCCGACCGTCGTTTAATCTTGCGTCGGACTATTGCTTGTTTGTTGACGTGGTACGCACTGAGTATAACGAAGAGATTGGCGAAGAATACGATGTGGAAGAATGTACTGTCTTTAAGAATGATGTCGAACGTCAGAAGTATTATTATAACCGAGCCCTTGCGAGTCAAAATGGAGGTGGATTGTTTCTTTTGACGATGTTGGGTAGCGGTCTTTTTGGACTTTTGGTTGTACGTCTTTTGTTTCCCACCCAAGAGCGAACAGCGATTATCGGAAGTCCCTTTTTTGCAGTGGTTGTGATCGGCTCTATAAGTACCGTGGGAGCCTTTATGTTGTCCTATATTCTACCTGCACCCTCAAGCCATCTGCCTTTTATCGAATACCAGCATCAACGATGGAGTGATGAAATGGAGGTTCAACTTGAACAAAGAGTAGTAACTATTAACGAAGATGGAGTTATTACACGTCAATGAAAAGGCATAATACAAACTATTGAAAGGAACACTCATGACCAACTATTTGAACATGCGAACCCATCCATTTACTGCCTATACCATTCTGCTAGTGATAGGCTTAGTTATTGGAGGACTGATTGGCAACATTCTGATCTTAATAGGAACGTTTGGGCTAATAGGTGCCGTGTGGCGAAAGATGCTTCCAAAAAGAAAGCCAGATATAATACCGATCCAAAAGACTACTAATAGTCCTAACCCGTCAGATGAAAAGTAGTCACAAAAAGATACTCCTAATCGTAACCATCCTTACAGTATTGTGCTTGGTGTACTCCATTCGGGCTGTATACGTAAGTAATATGTGTAAGGAAGAGATATACAAAATGCCTACTGAACAAAGCGAGTATGATGATTTTATAGTTGGTGCAGACTTTATGCTCACAACATGCTTGAAAGAGCAGTATGTCGTACCGCTTGAGATGTTCAAGTAGTGGTAACGGAGAGATTATTGGTACAAAATATTGTGTAACTTTGTCGTCTAGCTGCATGAATGTAGTAGTATATGGGGTGAGCGAGTCGTAAAAATGAATACATTATATATCCAATATAAATAACCTATAGTATTTTTATTAAAGATGTGCTATACTGCCTTTTGCTCATAGAGTCACTAGGCTCACTTTCTAGCGTAACTGACTTTGTTGAGCGTAAGCTTTTAGAATGAGCTTAAGTACCTTAACAATAATTTAGTGGGGAAGATTGGGGTTTTGAGCTTGCATAGCCAAATAGACGCTTAAACATCGTCTTAAAGGCAAAGCATATAAGTTCAAAGCTCCAACAATTCCCTACTATCTAATGTAAGCAATAGAGAGAATAACTTCCACACTAGTTGGGACATTTGAGGTAAAAACTGCCTGTTTCTATCTGAAATGTCCCGAATAGTGAAAGGAGTGCCATGTAAGATGGTTTTGGAAAGGTAGCATAAATGCTACTCAAGTGACGCAAGTTGCTTGAACGTAATTCTTTAACCACCTACTAAGGAGAACTAACCATGCGTAAGTACGCCATCCTGTTCGCTCTGCTGGCCGCCCTGCTCGGGTTCATCAACACCGCCAACGCCGCCCCGGCTGAGTGCCGCCGCTGGACCTACACGCAGGACGCCGTGGACAACAAGCCCATCGCCACCGGCATCGAGCTGTTCAACCAGCAGTCGATCAGCATGACCTCGCCTGAGACGGGAGCCGTCCTTCGGTTCCGCAGCCTCAAGCCCTTCAGCGTGAATGGCGGCGAGGCCACCTGGACAGAGATCGCCCCCGGCGTCTTCACCTGGCAGTACGTCTACTACTTCCCCAAGGGGCACACCTACCGCATGAAGATCACGAACGTCGACGCCCGCGTCATCCCAACCATCCTGCCGGACGGCCCTGGCCGCGGCATCACCTGGACCAAGTGGTCGGCCCAATGCGGGGACTATCAGCAGTAGCAACTGCTAAGTCTCCACACTAGCTGACCCTACCTCTCTACTGCTTACCGCAGACAACGTTTTAAGTTGTGGTCGCCAATTGGCACCATGATTTTAAGATGACGTTTGCGATAAGATAGTAGGGAGGTAGTTATACAGTCAACGAATCTGTATCTGATGAAGGCAAAATGAAGCCGAAACTACCAACTCAACTAACGTTAGTTCACGAAAAAAAACAACGGCGAAAAAAGTTAACACACAAACAAAGCAACCAAACACCACAACCACCCACCAACCCTCTGTTATTTATTCTCAACTAGCTATGTGTTCATGCTATTAATAAAACACAATCGTTTGATCGAGTTTTCCCCAACATTAACATTCAGACCATACAAAAAAGGCTCCTTTTGTGGAGCCATCTTTTGCGTCTTGGTTGTAAGATCTGTAGTTATAATACAGCCTATTGTTGCTGTATGTCAAACATGGATGGGCGTGATTTGCATTACATGATGTCTCATAGTTATCATCACAGTATTATTATCATGGTTGATAGGAGACGTGGAATGTTTTGGTTTAGCGGAAGCACTCTGGAGGAGATCACTGCTGTACACGAATTGGTTGTATGGGTCGATCCCTCAAAGATCGTGCGAGTCTATACATCGCACACAAGTACAGTGGATTAGTGGAGTATGAGATCTTATGGTTACTACTCCGTACTCGTTTAGAGCGTGAGCCTGAGCTCTTTGAAGTGGCACTCACCTACATGACACTACTCCAAGAGTTTAAAGTTGAGCAAGGCTATCCGGATATTTTTACCAGTGCTCCTTTAATTTATGCGTTCATGACAGGTAATGACACAAGGCAGTACAGCAAGTCTGGTAACGAGTTTGTTGCTAGTTTTACACCAGTAGTTAAACTGCTGATAGAGAAACAGGTCTTCCAACGATCTAGTTTGTACTACACTTTCAACAAGGCAGATAAACCTAATCAAGCACGATCTTTCCGGTTAACACCGAAGTTCTACCAATGGTTTAAGAATGTCTTAAGAAGGGAGATGGAACAGGGTAAGCTATTGAGCCACATGTTTAGTAAAGTGGCCTCAAAACGCACTACACAAGGCGACGGATGGGGTCACAACATCTCCAGGGTGCATCCACACCTGCAAACGATGTATCACAAGTTACAAGCGGCTACGTTTGTGATTGACGTAGAGAAAGTGAACGATCTACTCGACATTACAGAACTTATCCGAGACGATAGTGGAGTTTTACATTTCTCACGCATGGTCAGTATTCGCCATGGATTATCCACGATTGCACTCACAAATACACCACAGCACCACGACAAGATTCATCTCCAACGATCGGGCAGACGGCACACGAAAGGTGGCTTACAAGCACTACCAAAAGAAGTCAGACGTGCAATCTTAAAACCCAATCAAGCAGGTCATGTATTGGTTGACTATGATCTGGACTGTTGCCAGTTATTGCTTGCAGCGAAAGAACTTCACGCACAAAAGCTTATAGCCAAGATCACTGCTATAGTTGAGCGAGGCAGAGGTATTTGGAAGGCGATGAATATTCCAGTCTCAAAGACACACTTAAAAAAGGCAGTGTATGCACTGGTGTTTATGTGTCCCAAAGGACGAATCGTTGAATCAGTTAAAAACGAGATGGGAGATGCTGCGTTTACAACAGAACATCTCGAACAGCTGATCAGCTTCTTGGAAGATTTATACCCGCTGCGAGAGAAATGGAAAGCAAACAACCGACAGGATTCGATTATCCGACATGAAGGCGAGAAAAACGAGCTTGGCTTAAAGTTTCATCTTGAAGAGGTTGGTAAACATGCGTTTAGTGGTGATCAATATGCTGAATCCTACTTGCCCACCTATCGCAAGAGCCCGCAGAGCCAATACTTTGCGTGGAAGATGCAGAGCCGAGAGCAGTTCATCATTACCAGTCTTATATCAACTCATGTCGATTATTTAATAGTCTGTGATTGCCATGATGGATTCCTACTCTCCATTCCAAAAGAGGAGGTGCACACAGCTACACAAGCTTACAGAACATTTCTCAAAGACAACTATGGCATGTATCTGAAAGGTGAAGTTTGGGAGGATGGGCAAGTTATTCCTGTCGATGAGTATGTAGACAACGATGAACAATCGTTTGTTTTGCCAGTACCGACTTTCCAGAGTGTAGTACCTGCTTTTACCGGGGGTGGGGTATAACTTTTTTAGGAGCGGTACCTGTTTTGTGCGAGAGCGGGTTTGTTGTATATATAATGTCGGCCCCTTTAACCCTTTTTTCTACAGAGGGGGTGTAGGTGCAAGGTTGCCACTGGCCAAACGTCTACTCAATGCTATACTATAGTTGAAAGTAGTGACTCTTGGGAGGTATGAACCTCTTATTAACCAAGAGCACAAGTAAACAACCTACTATCGCCCAACTTCGTGAACTTCTTGGGCAAGATTATGCATCACTCCCCGACAGTGATGTTGTAGCTTTGTGGGAACATGTACTCTCCCTCACAGAGGCTTTATACCAAACAGGATTACATCTATATTATAAGAAAGGACAGTGAATATGAACGCTGTTATTTACACTCGTTGTGCCGTTGAAGATAGTTTAGACATGCAGGAAAAAGCGTGTCGTCAATATGCTGAGTTGCAAGGCTACCAAGTAGTCAAAACTTATTCTGATAATGGTGTGTCGGGGCTTACATCTAATCGGGTAGGGTTGCAAAACTTATTACAGGAAATCGATAAGGGATCAACAGTTATCGCTTACGATGATACTCGGTTGGCAAGATCTGTTGAGGAGATGCACCAGTTGTATAAGATTTTTGTACAGAAAGATGTTGATGTTCATTTGGTTAAAGCAGGTTGTTTTCCGAAGAGTCCAACCGACAAATTAGCGTTTTACCTTACCGATTTAGTAAGAAGCTTTGATAACAATATTCGCTCGGAGAGAATAAAACGTGGTCTGCGAGCTAAGAAAAACAAAGGGCTTACAAACTAGCTCAAGCCGGGATATAAAATAGGCATGAATGCGATCATCTATACCAGAGTTTCAACAGATGAACAAGTTAAGGGATTTAGCTTGGGTACTCAGCTAAAGGACTGTCGGGAGTTCTGTGAGTCAAAGGGCTGGACTGTAGTTGACGTCTTTCAAGAAGAGGGTGAAAGCGGCACTACTGACAATAGACCTGAACTGAAACGAATGCTTGCGTATCTACAGAAGCATCGAGGTTTAATCCAGTATGTTGTAGTCTGGAAGATTGATCGCATTTCACGCCTAATGAAAGACCATTTCAAGATAACGGAGCTTATCGAGGAATGTGGTAGTGTGGTTGTGAGTAAAACCGAGTCTTTCGATAAGACACTGTCAGGAGAGCTACAGCAGCGGATACTACAGGTGTTTAGTGAGTATGACAATAAAGTACGAGCTGAGCGATCAGTCACAGGTACAAGAGGCGGATTAGAGAATGGTATCTGGATGAGAGGCATTCCAACAGGTTATAAAGGTAGAGATGCTCACAAAGTGCCTTTAGTTGATCCTATCATGGGACCAATACTTGCGGATATTCTGGTTACTTTTTCTCGGGGTAATCATGAAGTAAAGCAGATAACGGAGCTTGCGAAACAAAGAGGATTGCTGACTCCTAAAGACGAAGAGGTTTCCGATAAGACCATGCATAAAATACTTCGTAACCCTTTTTACTATGGTTGGCTGTCGATGCAAGGTAAAAAGATACAGTATGGCGGGTATGGCAAACACCAGCCTTTAATAGACAAAGACACGTTCTTTAAGATTCAGTCGGCTATGCTCAGTCATAACAACAGATCAAACACACGTCATCGTAATAGAGAGGAGTTCCCTCTTAAGAAGTTGTTGAGGTGTGGTGTTTGTGGAGGAGATTTAACAGCTGGTTCATCCCCTAACAAAAAGAAAGTACTCTACTGGTATTATCACTGCCAAAAGTCTGAGCATCTACGTATTCCAAAAGATCTCATAGAGAAGCAGTTTGAAACTATGTTGGAGCGTATTCGTCCTACCGAAGGGATATTGAACCTATTTCGTTTGGCCATTAGAAACTTGGTCAATGAGCGAATGGGTGATGCGATAACTAATGTTCAACGAGTTGATAAGGAGCTGACAGCACTCCGTGATGAAAAAAACGGATACGTGAGGATGAGAGCGAGAAACGAGCTTGATGAAGCATTGTTCTTTCAAATGCTGAGAGAGGTTGATGCTAAGATCAACAAAAAAGAGATGATTCGTGCTGAGATGCGAGAGGAAGAAGTTGATATTGATAAGCTATTAGCTCTCTATGAAAGCCTTTTCAAAAATGTGGCGATGTGGTGGAGAGAAGCACCGCTAGAGTATAAGCAACAGATGCAACATCTGGTATACCCAAAAGGCATAACAGTTATGTCGAAGCTTGGAGAAATACAACACCCTGAATTAGGCTTAGCGTTCGCAATAGTTGATTCTTTGCGAAGTGGTAGTGCCTTGAGTAGCCCCGAGGGGAATCGAACCCCTGATCTCCAGGATGAGAACCTGGCGTCCTAGGCCGCTAGACGACGGGGCCATATGTATCAGTTTCCGCAATTATACAAAAATCGCTCGAATATATCAATTGAATGGTATAATAAGCTCAATATGCATGAGCAGCCATGCCAAACGCTGTGGGACGTTAACTATGCCCCACAAAAAGACCATACTTCAGTAGTAGCCTATATCGCAGGTTTTTTCGTAATACTACTTCCGTTACTTCCATTTTTAATTGGAGCGTCCTTACACGACTTAAGTGCAGCAATAAGTATCGCCTATTTCTGTACGGTTACCGCTCTGGTTTAATTTTCGTTACTTCCAACCAATTGTAATTCTTTCCAGAGTAGCTGACTTGATTCTTTACCTACAGCATTCACAGAGATTTGCTGCGTTAATTCACGCCATCGAGTGTGCTCTTCAATTGGTTTATTATCCTTACCAGTCATTTCTTCACTATAGTGAATTGTTCGGCGCCCAGTCGACTCGACAATTATATTCTGCTTTTCAAACGATTTCGTATCATTCTGGTAATGAATTACGGGCTGTGTAATATACACATATTCTTTTACAAGTTCCCACAGCACGTCATTTACGGCTTCATTTGTCTCAGAAACGGGAAGGCCAAGTGTTTGTGCTTCAAAATAAACAATTGGATAGTGTGCTGAAGGATATCCCTGAGTTAATTGAGTTATAATCTTTGCAATATCAGTATCGCTTCTTTTATTTTTTGTACTTAATTTCATTAAGTTTGTACAAATTCGTTGAGTTAGCGCAAATTGGCGTGCAGCGGCGGCAGTTACCAATGGATGAAACGGCGATTGTGAAGGATCCATTACTGCAGGTTGATCATCTTTTTGCTTAACAGTTTTAGTGGGTGTTGTTGCTGATGCCTGGAATATCTCACTAATTGGCACAGAAGCAGATTCTTCGTTTAGTGCTTTTTGTAAAAGCATATGCGAAAACGTGGTATCAATGGGTGATAAAAATCCAAATGGATTCATTAATATTGAATCAGCCGCCAGCGCAAACATTGTTGTTGCCATTGTCGATTCTTCTGGCAATATAACGTGCATTTCTTCACAGAATTCACGGATAAGTGTTGCCATTCTCCAAACGACCGTACTATCAGTATCCTGGATGAATGGAATAACAAAGAGCGACTTTTTCCTTCCTAATTTTCGTAGGTGGCTATACAGATAGCGCATATCCTCCATTGCTAATTTGGCTTGAGCGGCATAAAAAACAAGTACTTTCCCATGAAGTGATTCTTCAAGTCGTTCTATTGCTTCCTGGGTATGTTCCCATGCTACCGGTGGCTTTCGTTGAGGGGCCATTGCTGCGACAGGTGCTTGTCGGGGAGCCTGTTGTGAACGCCGATCTTCTCGTTGCGGCTGACGCGGTGTTTCAGATCGAACATTCTCTATTCGTTGTTCAGGTTGTGACCGATCTCCAACCGGCTCCGGTTGCTGATTTCGCGGCGGACGAGCTTGCTGATCTTCTTGTCGTGGCCGTTGTTCCTCCTGTCGAGTAGGTTGCTCTTGCGGAGGCCTCGGTGGCTGAGTATTTTGTCGTGGTTGCTCTTGTCTTTGTTTCTGCTCTTGTTTTGGTTGGTCAGGTCTTGTCGGCGCAGATTGGACTGGCTGTTGTGGCTCCGGTTGCTGATTTACTGTCTCTTGAACAGGCATCTCTTGTGGTTGCTGTGTTTGTTGTTTAGGTTGCTGTGGTGGTGCCGGCTGAACAGCAGATACCGGTTTTTGTTGTTTGGGTGTCGGTGGCGCGGCTTGTTGTTGAGGAGCAGGCTGGACCGGTTGCGGTTTAGGTGCTTGTTGCTTCGGAGCAGGTGGTCTCTGTGGTGGTTGTGCTGGCTGTTGTTGAGGCATTGGTTGTTTGAACACCGAGTCAAGTGAAGGCAATGAGGGCGGTTGATTTGATGCGGCGGCTGCCATTGGTTGATTAAGCGGTGGTAATCGCTGACCGCCTGCAGGTGCGGGTGCAGACATACTTGGCGTATTTAATGGTGGCAGCCCAGGTGCGCTATTAGCTCCCTCAGGAGCATCAAATTGCAAACCACTACTCTTAAGTAAGTCGTCCAAACTTGGTAGATCGAAATTATCGTTGGGGGCATTGACTTGACCTTGCTTACTAAACGGCAACGGTGGAACTTGGCTTTGTACGGCCTGAGGAAGAGGCGCTGGTGCGGGAGAATTTTGTAGTGTAGGTGGGATCGGTGTTGCCGTCGCCTGTTCGGCCGCGGGAGATACCCCGTTAGTATAACTCTCCCACGCTAAGTCGGTTATACGTTTATAAATCAGGTCAAAAGGGGATTTACGCATCTCTCCCTTAAGCCGCTGATAGCTCGTCATTGTTACAGTATTGTTCCCCATGGAGTCAACTACACTTAATGTTACATCAGGAACATTTGGGGATGCCCCCGAATCATGAATTATATTAGGCAATTGAAAAAAACCAGTCTCCCTGCAATATTGGAGAGTTCCCATAACTTTATTACGATCAATTTGCCGTTCTACAATATCTGTATCAGATTCAAAAATAAGCATTCGTCCGTTGTCGTAAATCTCAACATCGCCAGCACGAGAATTTGGCGGTAAAAGGCCACCACTCATTTTTACTAGTATTGCTAGATTTGAAACTGGCATATAAAAAGAGTGTATCCAAGATCGACATCTCTTGTCAATTGACCGCTGCCAGTGATACAGTATCCTAATCCAAGCGTAGACGGGTGTATATATCTCTGATATAATCATCACCGAGGAAATAGCAATGGGTCGGTAGCTCAATGGTAGAGCAGCAGCCTTTTAAGCTGTTGGTTCTGGGTTCGAATCCCAGCCGACCCACACTATACAGTTTTTCACCTTCAATACTTGCATCATCTGTTAAAATATATTCATGATAATAAATAAAAATAAGGTCATTACTATCCCTAAGGGTTTACGTGATTCGGATAATTCTTTCATTTGCCCGTGCCCAGTATGTGTCGAAAAAATGTATGCCGAAAAAAACGAACGTGCACAGATCGAACAAGCGAAAAGCATAATCTCAAATATTTTTGAAACTTCTTCGTTAAACGTTAACGATTTACAGATCAATGTAGCGTATGCCGACGAAATACCGATTAAACATCGCCATAGCACTCGCAGTGAACTTAAAAGCGCACAATCTGGCGTAAAAATGATTGCTACTTTTACAGCACAGTTCAATAAGAAATATCGCCATCCATTAATTTGTAAATTAAATCAGTTAGCTGAAGATTTACAGGTAGATTTAGACGACTATAATACTATGGTCGAATATGGTGATCTTATTGAAAGTCGACTATGGAAATTTGAAAGCATTGCAAAAGATTTTGAAGAGTTGCGAAATATTCTTTTTGAAGTAAATTCAGAAAATTTTCTTGAAATAGAAAGAGTGCAAACAATACTTATTAAAATAAATGAAATTAGTAAAGAAAATAAACTACAGTTAAAAAAGCTATTTATTAAGGCGTTAAAAATTCCGGAATTTGAGCCACATTGCACTGCCGAAGATTTTCGATTAACCTATTACTAATATGAAACGTCTCCTAACACTAATCTTGCTGTGCGTCGGCGTTCTCGCTTTTATAGTATGGTCCTATCAGCGTAAAGAAGTTATTGGTAAAAAATATCTCAAAATTAATAATGTTGAAGTAATAGTTGAGTTAGCTCGCTCCGACGCGGAAAGAGCAAAAGGTCTTGGGTACCGGGATTCTTTGCCCGAAAATACTGGAATGCTTTTTGTTTTTAATGATCCAAAGCGCTGGGATTTTTGGATGGAAGGAATGCGTTTTGGTCTGGATTTCCTTTGGATAGAAAATGAAAGGGTAGTCGACATTACCGAGAGTGTTCCACCACCAAGCGAAACTGGAAATGTTCCTGTATTTGTCCGGCCAAGAGCTGAAGTTCATTATGTTCTTGAAGTTAATAAAGGTTGGATTCAGCGACACGGACTGGCCATCGGAGATCGAGTGGAATTTCACATCTAGCGTAGGGCATGGTACAACTATCGTCCTTGAGGAGGCGCACGATGGCAAACTTATTAGCAGCAATATTGTGTTCTTTATTGGATGGACATCCACTCTATGGGGGCTCCCTGCATTAAAATCACTTTTAAAAGGTGCTTCTAAATCTCAATAGCCATTTACAGTCTCTCCCAACTACTTCTATAATAAGTATCACGGAGATACGCAATGTTTGAACGTCCTATAGTTAAAATAACATTTGTTGTAAATACAAATGTATCTGTATCTTCACGAGATCTCGTGGAGGTGCGTAGTCTTTATGGAGAACTAAATCCCATTGATTCTGGTTCCTATTTTGAGACACTGCTGATTAACCGTTGGACAAAAGAAAAAATCTCTTACGATAAATTCTCTCAAAGCTATTACTATTCTTCAATTAATGATTCGTACAAGAAACTACCAGTTTCCCAGTATTTGCAGAGTCTTTCAATATGCACTCCTGAAATCATTACGCGAATCATGAGTAAAGTTGAATCTATACGTAGGGAACATCCTTCTGCACAGCAAGTTGTCTTAACGCTTAGTATGAATAATGAACTAAGTGTCAATTCATTTATTGCTAACACTGATCGAATACTGCATTTTTCTCGAAGTAAAAACGACTTACAGGAAATACGTACTGGCAGCAAGAATGGCTCCGGTGTTGCGTTAGGTATGTATAAGCGAATATATAAAAAATCGGATACCTTTAGATTAGCAAAAAATACTATTATTGCGGGACCGTACGAAATTGTTAAAAACTGTGCTGACAAACGAATTATTGGTCTCATTGTAATCCATGACGCAAAGCATCCCCACCAACACCTATCATTTTCAGGACCAAAAATAACCATCGACAGTAAATCTCTTAAAGGTCTTAAAGATGGAACCATTATCTCTCTAAATACAAGTAAAGGGGAGATTATACGTATAGGAAAAGTTCCTTCACCCAACAAACCAAAAAAGATAACGCATAACGTATTTTATGAAGATTTTTCAATTCAAAATGGAAAATCAATCCAAGAGGCAAAAGGATATAGTTTTCTCAATGGAATGGAGTTGGTAAGGTCAATTTTAAAGAATCATACGTCTGGTAGTTATACAGATGCCTTAGTTCATTATTTTATTCATGATCTAAAACTTAAGCCCGAAAAACCACTTCTGTATCAATCATTATGTGTTAGTTCAGGATCTAAACATATTTTTGGAAAATCAGGTGGCCAGTATATTAGAGAAAACCCAGATTTTTTTATTGAAGAATTGGCGGCACTGCACAGGTTATTGTACATATATAATTTTATAGATATCACTCTCACACTTCCTTTTATTCGAACAGTTAAAGAACTCGAAGATGTTAAAAAACTAGTTATTCGTGAAAAACTGACAAGGTCGCATAAATTTAAACTCTTTATTACTCTTCAAGTACCATCTACAATTTTACAGTTAGAGGAGTATTTAGATGTCGGAATAGATGGACTAATTATCGACCTGCAATGTCTTACTGACTTAACTTTAGGGATTGATTCACACGTATTTAAAAAGGATTACAAAAAAGCAGAGCATTCATATGCTTTTATGCAAGAGATCTATCAAAAAAATGATGGGGCTGGAGTAATCCAATTAAAGTATCTTGAAACAAATGGCATTACACTGGATTCAGCGATACAAAAAATGATAAATCACTGCAATGAAGTGGCATCACGCAGAAGAATACCCTTGTTTGTATATATCCCTGATAGTTTTGAAGAAGAAGTTGAACAGGAAATTAAGAAGCAAACGCATCCCTTCGTTCCTCATAAGCTGGTGATCCATAGCCAGCATGTCTAAAATATTATGTATAAAATTGAAAAACTTACTGCTACTAAAATCCAACACGGCCATAAACTGCAGCTAAATGTTGCGATTAAACTGGATAACGGTCTTCTAGTCCAAGGTGATATACCAGTATATAGTTCTAATCCCGAGGGAGATATCACTAAAGCCCTTGGCTTAATAAATGACATTATTGCGCAAATATTTGATGGAATAAATCCATTGCATCAAAAAGAACTCGATAAAATGCTTACAGAGTTAACCACCGTACACAATCAGGATGTTCTCGCGATAAATATTTCTTTAGGAATCTCTCTTATCCTACTAAAGGCTGCCGCTGCTTTACATAATAAACCGGTGCGGACATATCTCCAAACGATATACAGTTTAAAACAACCGTCAAGCAGGCGGATAGTGCCTGTTTTCAAATGTATAGCAGATAAAAGAGAACAAGGCCAATTCAAAGAATTTTCAATTATACCGTCGCGAGCGTTTAGTATTGCCAAAGATTTTGAAATTTTTCGAAAAGTTAAGGCCGCCCTCGATGCAGAAATCAATACTCCATCTGAGGTAATGAATACAGTACAACTTGAGATATTGCAAAATAAGATTTCTGAACTGGGATATACGCCTCATCGCGATATTTTTATTGGCATTAAGCCAGAATTATGTCAGGTAGCAGATAGTGAGTTTATCTGTAATGATATGGTAGGAAACGCGACACAAGATCAAATAATAGAATATTTTAGAGAGATCCAAACGTTGTATGCCCCACTCATTACTGAAAACCCTTTCATTTATCACACGTTTAGTCCATACGCTGCGTTACATAAAGAAATTGGGGAGCAATCAATTCTCACACTGAATACGGATATTATTAATAGTGCACATAAATGTAAGTATTTTGCTTCACTGATGCCAGGATCTATGCTTGCACTATATCCACCAAGTATCAAAACAGTATCGCACTGTATTGAGTTAATCAAATTAGCCGAAGGAAATGATCTAAAAATAATGGTAGATACAAGTGGAATAAAAGGGAGCACTACGTTATCGGCTATTGCCGAAGCCTTTGCTTGTGATTTTATCAAAATCGATTCGTGTACCGAGCAAGCAGAAAAGGAATTTTCTTATGTTGAATAAACCTGTTAAACCGGTTGTATTACTCATTTTTGATGGCTTTGGCATCGCTCCTCCCAGTAATAGCAATGCGATAAGTTTAGCAAAAATGCCTAACTACCATAATTTTTCGGCGCGCTTCCCTCATGGTCGACTTCAAGCCAGTGGAACAGCAGTTGGTTTAACTCCCGGAGAAGTAGGGTCAACAGAGGTGGGGCATTTAAATCTCGGTGCGGGAAGAGTTGTTTATCAAGATTTACCTCGAATTAACATGTCAATTTCAGAGGGGACATTCCTCTCAATCCCGGCTCTGGTAAGCGCCGCTACTCATGCCAAAGAGAATAATTCTAATTTACATCTTATGGGGCTTGTTAGCAACGGAAATGTGCATGCTTCAATCGAACATCTGTATGCGTTAATGTGGTTTGCCAGGCAGCAAGGTATGCGATCCGATCAATTAAAAATTCATGCATTCCTTGATGGTCGCGATACCGCACCTACAGCAGGTGCAATGTTCTTGGCCGAAGTCGAGCAAAAAATTCAAGAACTACAGATTGGACAAATTGCAAGTTTGGCAGGGCGCTACTATGCCATGGATAGAGATAACCGTTGGGATCGTATCGAAAAAGCATATAAGGCATTAGTGTTTGCTCAGGGAGATACGGCACATTCTTCGCAGGAAGCGATTCAAAATAGTTATAAAAAAAATACGACGGATGAATTTGTCGTACCAACGATCATCTTAGACGCAAATAATCAGCCAGTTGGTCAAATTAAAGATAATGACGCTGTAATATTTTTTAATTTTCGCTCTGACAGGCCTCGCGAATTAACGAGGGCCTTTGTCCTGGGTAATTTTAATTCTTCAGAAAAACCCACATTTGATCGCGGGAAGAGATTAGATAACGTATGCTTTGTAACTATGACTGAATATGATCGTGATGTACCAGTAAGCGGCATTGCTTTTCCGCAGGAAAAAGTAAATATGCCGCTTGCTCGAGTTCTCTCTAGTCACGATATGCGCCATTTACATATCGCAGAAACAGAAAAAGAGCGGTTTACTACTTTCTTCTTTAACGGTATGCGTGAAGATCCATTCCCCGGTGAAGAACGAATTTTTATACCCTCACCAAAAATCCCCACGTATGATCTAAAGCCAGAGATGTCCAGCTTTGAAATAACAGATACCATTCTAAAGAAATTGTCTCAGCAATCTTTTGATTTTGCCGTCATCAACTTTGCTGCTACAGACATGGTTGCGCATACAGGAAAATTAGAAGCAGCTATCAAATCATGTGAAGCTCTGGATATTTGTCTTGGAAAAATAGTTAATGCGGTACTAATGGCTGGTGGTGCCGTAGTTCTTACTGCCGACCATGGAAATGTAGAAAAATTAATCGACGAAAATGGTGGACCTGATCCGGAACACACCAATAATCCTGTTCCTCTCTTAGTTTGCGCAGAAGGATTAACCAGTATGCAAATCCCCTATGGCATACTTGCCGATGTTGCCCCGACTATTCTTGCGTTAATGGGAATACAAAAACCCTCAGAAATGACTGGACGAAATTTGTTACCTCAAATTCACTAAAACTTGACAGGTACTTTTGAATAGTTCACAGTATATGCAGTAAACATGTTAGACTTTCTGCTTCGTCTCTATCGTTTTGCAACAGATACTTGCTACTTCTGTGGGAGGGCAACCGAAGAATATAGCTGGAATAAAGTCTATTGTAGTAAGTGTAATCGAAAGAGTTACTAATGATTAAAACTACTGCCAATATCTTACTATTCTTTGCAATACTACCACTCGTTATGCTTTTACGAATGGTAGTTCCAAATACCGAAGAATAAAAAAACTCTTGTACGCAAAAAAAGAGCCCTTCTTTTATTGGTATTTACGTATTACTCCCACAACTTTACCTTGAATTTGTACATCGGTCGCATAAATAGGTTGCATCGTACTATTAGCTGGTTCAAGTCTAATCCTTGTTGGCTCTTTATAAAATCTCTTTAATGTTGCAAGTCCATTCTCAAGGAGTGCCACCACAATTTCACCGTTTCGCGCAGTTTCTTGTCTTTCAATAATGACAAAATCTCCATCTAAAATACCATCTTCAATCATCGATTCACCTTTAACTTGCAAAACATAGGTAGGTTTCTTACCGGAAATCATCCCAGAGCTAACTGTCATAGCGGCATTTGGATCCGTAAAAGTTGCAATAGGTTGACCAGCTGCAATATACCCAAGGATCGGCAGTTCAACACCTTCAAGCATATTTCCCATTTTCTTTTCAAGCACTTCTATCCCACGCACCATACCTTCGTATTTACGAATTAACTTTTTCTTTGTTAAAGCCTGCAAGTGTTCATGTACTGTTGCAAGAGATTTAACATTTATTGCATCGGCAATTTCCTGAAGAGTAGGTGAGTAGCCATTCTTTTGAATATATTGTGAAATAAAATCTAGTATCTGACGCTGCTTTCGGTATACTATAACGGGCATGGTATCCTCCTGCTCTTTATAAAGTAATAATTAAAAATTCACTTTCGGTATATCCCTATTAAACCCGAAAGCTTCGGGTTTTGTCAACAACATATATTTGGGTTTTTAACGGGTATACTATCAAAAGTAAACCTAAAATAGAATTAAGCAGTCAATTGTACAATTTAAGTAGTGTGTTATAATAACACTATAATTATTTATATAAGGAAGTAGTAGATATATGAGAATTACAGCCGGTATTGTAGGTGTACTTCTTATCTTAGCAATAGTTTATTTTATCCTACCAGTAGGGGTAAAAAGAGTTGTTAACCCTTTTTATAAAAACACTACAACCGCTACCCGAACCTCCCCAGCTCCATCATCGCGTGCAGCAGTTTCCTCCGATGCCCCCGACCTATTTGTTAATGCAACCACAACACCACGGGCGTCTGCAACAGCAATCGCTTTAGCATCAACAAAAGCTACTGCAACACCACGAGCAAGTGCAAGTGTTGACCCGTTTGCAACAGCATCTCCAAACGGAACAAGAGTAGCCGGATTACCTGGAACCGGTGATGAAGAAAGAAATCCAGAATTTTTAGTTATAGAGTTACTCGCAAGTGTGCTCGTCATTATGTTCGGGTATAAACTAAGTAAACATCTCTAAATTCCTCTCAAACTTACATTCACACCATACTATATACTAGGACATGCAACTTGCCCCACAGCTAAAACCAGAATGATCTAGATTTTCGGTTTTTATTGGGTTACAATATCCTAATGGAAGACACCAAGTTTCAGCTTGAATCAGACTTTAAACCAACAGGCGATCAGCCACAAGCGATCGAAACCTTAATAAAAGGACTTCAAAAAGGCGACAAAAATCAGACACTATTAGGTGTTACTGGAAGTGGTAAAACGTTCTCAATAGCCAACGTTATTCAGCAGGTGCAAAAGCCAACTCTCGTCATCTCACACAATAAAACATTAGCAGCACAACTCTATCAGGAGTTTCGCGACTTCTTCCCCAAAAACGCAGTCGAGTATTTCGTTTCCTATTACGACTACTATCAGCCAGAAGCATACGTACCACAAACCGATACCTACATTGAAAAAGAAACTGAAATAAACGAAGAAATAGATAAACTGCGACTCTCTGCCACAACGTCATTACTCACTCGTCGCGATGTAATAGTTGTGGCTTCAGTATCGTGTATCTATAATATCGGTTCTCCTAAAGAATATCAGGAAGCGATTCTAACGGCTCATGTTGGTCAGTTCACTAACATGGACTTAGCGATGAAAGTACTTTCGCGCATGTCCTATACTCGCAACGATTTTGAATTTGCCCGCGGTATCTACCGTAGGCGCGGGGACACTCTTGATGTGTATCCATCTTATACCGATTATTTTATTCGTATCGAATTTTTAGGTGATCAAATTGATCGTATCAGTCAAATTGACCCGATGAGCGGGGAGGTTCTTGATCGCCCTAAAATGATCTCGGTATATCCGGCGAAACATTACGTCACCCCAGTTGACCGTATGGAGCAGGCGATTAAAGAAATTCGTGAAGATTTAGAAATTCGTGTGGAGCAACTTAAAGCTGAAGGCAAAACAATGGAGGCCTATCGCCTTAATCAGAGAACCAACTATGATTTAGAGATCATTCAGGAAATCGGCTATTGCAACGGTATTGAAAACTACTCCCGCTATTTTGATGGTCGAAAACCTGGTGAAGCGCCAAATTCCATGTTGGAATTTTTTCCTAAGGATTACTTGCTTGTTGTAGACGAATCACATATCACCATTCCTCAAATTCGCGGGATGTATAATGGCGACCAGGCACGCAAAAAAACACTAGTTGATTTTGGCTTTCGGCTGCCTGCTGCTATGGATAACCGCCCCTTAAAGTTTGATGAATTCCTTCGCCGTGTTAACCAGACCATTTATGTTTCAGCAACACCGAATGACTATGAGTTGAACTTATCCGATCAAGTTGTAGAACAGCTTATTCGCCCAACAGGGATTGTTGACCCAGAAATTGAAATCCGCAAAACCGAAGGTCAAATTAAAGATTTAATGAATGAAATCCTAATAAGAGCCGAAAAAAACGAAAAAGTACTAGTTACGACCTTAACAAAACGAATGTCTGAAGATTTAACAACCTTCTTAACTGAGAAAAAAGTTAAAGTTGCGTATCTTCACTCTGAAGTGGAAACACTTGATCGTAGCGATATTCTTGACGACTTACGCCGAGGGATATATGACGTTGTTGTCGGAGTTAACTTACTACGCGAAGGGCTCGATCTTCCAGAGGTTTCGCTTGTCGCGATTCTTGATGCCGACAAAGAAGGATTTCTTCGTTCACACACCAGTTTGGTGCAAACCATGGGGCGCGCCGCACGCCACATTAATGGCAAAGTAATCATGTACGCCGATCAGGAAACAAAATCAATGAAGTCAGCAATCGACGAAGTAAATCGTCGCCGCGAAGTACAACTTGAGTACAATAAAAAACATGATGTCACTCCGGTACAAATTACTAAAAAAATTCGAGAAAAATTAATTGACAGAATTGTAGAAGAAGAGCCAGAAAAAGTTAAAGAAAATCGTGCTGAAGCTGTATATAATCAGGCCCTTGCAGGTGAGATTATCCCACAAGATAAAACCAAACTGATTGTCTACTTAACCAAGAAAATGAAAGAAGCAGCAAAAGAGTTCAGGTTTGAAGAAGCAGCAGTAATAAGGGATAAGATCTCAAAACTAAAAGATTAGATTATTCTCGTTGTGAAGACAAAATCTTGTAAAATACGCTAGCCAGTTCATATCCCCAACCGAGTGTTACAAGCCCTATCATACTAGCTATAGATTCAATATATTGCTCTTTGATCATAGGATACCAATCGAAGATTGCCAGGATTATGCATCCCACAACAATTGGAATAAAAAACAGAGTAAACAACGTTAAAGGCGTTAACTTATATTTAACTCCAAGAAAATAAAAACCTACAATACCAACAGTTATAAGAGTTAAAAGTAGAGGAATTAAAAAAACTTCGCTTACAGAGCCGTAATAATCTTTTGAGATAACTAACAGTTCACGAAGCAGTGAACGATATTGAGAAAAAATATAGGATTCAATAAAAATACAAAACGAGAATGTTATCCAAAAGTAAATATAAGGAAAAGAAAATAAAGGAGCAAGAAAAGGCTGGTCATTAGTAAAAAAGAATCTACTTTTAAATTCTTTTTCTAACGATCGTGGCGTATATTTTAGTAAAATTAACAGGACAAGGAGCGCAACTAGAAGCGGATAACCAACCAAATATAATGGCAACTCACCAACTATACAATGAATAAAAACTCTGATACTCACAGCAAAAGCAAAAATGACCAGAGCGAATCTGACAAAATCAGCTACATAATCATTCCATAAGGAAGTAAAAGAACGAGAAGACATGCAACTATAGTAGCAGGGTTAACAGTCAAAATATAGTCAAAGATTGATCGTTACAGACTAGGGAAGTTTAAACAAGTCTAAAATGTCGTTTGAAACTTGCGTATGCCTATGAGGTAAACCAGTGTCAATCTCTTTGTAATTTACATCGCCATTATTATAACGATCAGTCATATCTGCTCCACATGCTGACGCAATTGACCCTGAAACTCCGGGATGGAGTCGAATGTAAGTTGTTATGTCATAAAGATGTCGCCCAGTACCATTATCATATACAGTATAACAGTCTGTAGGCTTATTGTGCTGCTTTGCAATTTCAAGTAAAGGGTCAGGTGTCGCAGTTGGCGTTGGGCTGCTAGTGGGAGTAGGGCTTGCTGATGGGTTGTTGGGCGAAAAAGCAGTAATATACATCGAATAAGCCAGACTATTCAAGCTTGAAGCAGGACCCAATTGAACCGTACCTGCCGGAATGTTTTTCATATAAATATCATATAGACCAATCAACCCTTGCTCATTTTTTCTTTTGAAGAATTGATCAATATGCGAAAGATCAGTAGTCGTCTGCTTGCTAAAACCTTGAGAAATCCATTGTGGGGCCTGCTCAAGTCCTGGTATATGTCTAGTCATAAGAAATAACTTCCCATTGCGTTGTGTTGTTATTGACCACGACAAAGTAGTACTGTCCTTAATATCTATATTACTAGTTTGCACATACGCGAGGTTGTTAATTGTCTCATTAGGTAGAAAAAACCTAAAACGCAAGTCATCAGAATATATCTGTCCATTGGGTACAATACAGCTTTTTGCAAATGATCTCCCAGCGGGGCTTAAAACAGCAAAAACAGAAGTATCACACGAAGTTTGAGCAAGTAAAGGATCTACTTTCTTCAAATCGGAATCAAGCTTCTGCGTACGTAAAGTTGCATAAACTATTAGGCAAAGCAATAAGGCTGAGATTACTACAAAAAGATTTAAGAGTAAGCCGGCATCTCGTTTCACATTCATAACTAACTAAGTGTAATTAAGAAACATTCGCAAAGTCAATTGCCTTGTCTTAGACTAGAAATTCCTTTACAAACATGGTACACTGATTAACGCTTTATACCCGAAAATAACCGGAAAGCATCGAACACTAACAGTATAAAATTAAGGAGATTAGGCATGTCCAAAGACCTCATATCGATTAAAGGTGCGCGTGAAAATAATCTGAAAAATATTGACGTCGACATTCCCAAACATAAGTTAGTTGTATTTACCGGGCTTTCTGGCTCAGGAAAATCGTCACTTGCTTTTGACACTATTTACGCTGAAGGTCAAAGACGATATGTGGAGTCGCTATCATCCTATGCAAGGCAATTTCTTGGAGTAATGGACAAGCCCGATGCCGATTACATCGAAGGGCTATCACCAGCAATTTCAATCGATCAGAAAGCCGCATCGCATAATCCACGCTCAACTGTTGGTACAACTACAGAAATATATGACTATCTCCGGTTGCTTTTTGCCCGGGTTGGCCATCCGCATTGTCCAAAATGTGGTCGCGAAATCCAGCATATGTCTATTGATCAAATCGTTGACTCAGTATTTCGGCTCGCCGGCGATATCATGTCTAAAGATAAACAGGTCGCTATTCGTGGTGCTCGGCTATTTATTCTGTCTCCTGTTGTAAAAGAACGAAAGGGCGAATTTAGTAATCTTTTTGCCGACTTGCGCAAAAAAGGATTTGCCCGTGCTCGTATCGATGGCACCGTTCGTGATCTTTCTGATGACTTTGGCCTTATTAAAACCAATAAACATTCAATTGATGCTCTTGTTGATCGCATTGTTATTTCACAAGACGTTAGTCAATTATTTGTTAAACAGTCAAAAGAAGGTAAAGAAGCCCTCACAACCGATGATTTTGACAAACTGCAAAGTATCCGCACTCGGGTTTCGCAGTCGGTCGAACAAGCACTAAAGCTATCAGAAGGCACAGCAATCGTATCAGATATTCAGGATAACGATCTAAACTTTCCTCAAAACCCTCAAAAAATGGAAGATCACCTATTTTCAGAAAATTTTGCCTGTCCCTTTGACAATATTTCCTTACCAGAAATCGAACCACGCACATTTTCTTTTAATTCGCCACAAGGCGCTTGTCCCAATTGCGCCGGGCTCGGCACAGAACTAAAAATTGATGCCGATTTAATCCTTAACCCAAACTTAAGTATCTCTGAAGGGGGAATTTTACCTTGGAATCGCCTTTCAAGCACTGAAACGTGGTTTACTCGCATCATCAATGAAGTGGCCGCTGTAAAAGGATTTGCTATAAAGGTTCCCATTAAAGAGCTTTCATCAGAAGCGATCAATATTTTGTTAAAAGGCACCGGTAACGAGACATTTTTTGTAAAAGGCGAAAATCGCCAAGGCAAACAGACTGGATTTGAAACTGTCTTTGAAGGAGTGATTCCTAACTTACTTCGTCGTTACAAAGAAACCGAGTCAGATTATGTTCGTGGTGAAATAGAAAAATATATGCGCTCAGAAATTTGTCCAATTTGCGAAGGCAAGCGACTCAAGCCAGAGGCACTTTCTGTGACAATTAATAAAGATTCAATTTACGACATCACAAATAATTCTATAAAAAATGCCCTTACCTGGGTGCATTCTCTACAAGCCGATAAAACCCTCTCAGATCGCGAAACCACAATCGGCAAGCCAATTCTTAAAGAAATAGTTAATCGACTACAGTTTTTAATCGACGTCGGACTCGACTACCTTACCCTCAACCGTACATCAGCAACTTTAGCAGGGGGAGAAGCACAAAGAATTCGTCTAGCTTCACAAATTGGGTCCGGGCTAACGGGAGTTTTGTACGTGCTTGACGAGCCTTCAATCGGATTGCATCAACGCGACAATACCAAATTAATCAAAACGCTCAAGCGACTTCGTGATTTAGGAAATAGTGTCATTGTTGTCGAACATGACGAAGAAACAATGGAAGACTCAGACTATATCTTTGACTTTGGCCCAGGTGCAGGCGAGCACGGAGGACAAATTATTGCGCACGGTACCCCCGAGGAAATTAAAAAAGATAAGAAGTCCATTACTGGTCAATATCTATCAGGCAAAAAAATCGTTGAAGTAGATAAAAACTTCTCAGTAAAAGCTCTTATGGAGTCAGATCAGCGCCGACGGAAAAAGGTCAATGAAAATGTAATGGAGATAAAAATTCTTGGAGCAAAAGAGCACAATTTAAAAAATATTGATGTTTCAATCCCGCTTGGCAAATTCGTTACGGTAACCGGCGTTTCGGGGTCAGGAAAATCTACATTAGTCCATGACATTTTATATAAATCACTATCCGAACATTTTTTCCATTCCAAAGATAAGCCCGGAAAACACGACGATATTGTCGGCCTTGAAGCACTCGACAAATGTGTGATGATCGATCAGTCACCTATTGGTCGTACACCACGCTCTAACCCGGCAACATACACAGGAGCCTTTACCTATATTCGCGAGCTTTTTGCTCGAACAACAGAAGCCCAAGTCCGTGGCTATGGCCCGGGTCGCTTTAGCTTTAATGTTAAAGGCGGGCGCTGTGAAGTGTGTCAGGGTGACGGCATGATTAAAATTGAAATGCAATTTTTACCCGATGTGTATGTAAATTGCGATGCCTGTGAAGGCAAGCGCTATAATCGTGAAGCGCTTGAAGTTCATTATCGCGGCAAGAATATCTTCGATGTTCTCAACATGACGGTCGAAGAAGGACTAGATTTCTTTGGCAGCATCCCAGCATTAAGAAACAAACTCGAAACGTTATATGATGTTGGGCTAGGATACATCCGCCTAGGCCAACCTGCAACACAACTTTCTGGTGGAGAAGCCCAGCGCATTAAGCTCGCTTCCGAATTATCCAAACGTCCAACAGGTCACACAATGTATATCCTCGACGAACCAACAACTGGCTTGCATTTTGCCGACATCTCTCGCCTGCTTTCTATCCTGCGCAGGTTAGTCAACCATGGAAATACAGTCTTAGTAATTGAGCATAATCTTGATGTGATTAAAAACGCCGATTGGCTTATTGATCTTGGCCCTGAAGGCGGCGACGGAGGTGGCACACTTGTGGCGCAAGGTTCGCCCGAAGAACTTGCCGAAGTCAAAGAAAGCTATACAGGGAAGTATTTAAAGAAAATGTTTGATAAGCAAAAAGTTTTAGGGAAGTAGTAAGCTCTGGTATAGTATTAGAGCAATGAAAAAATTTATATTTTTTTCGGCTGTGCTACTATCTCTGGTTTTTGTAAGCCAAGCATCTGCTGATTCAGAATTTAGTGAAAAAGATTCTGTTTTGTATAACATCAACGAAGATGGCTCAACCCATGTTACGCAAAACATCAAAGTCACCAACAAAACCGCAGAGTATTACACCAATAAGTACTCGTTAAGGGTAGGAACACAAAAAATAACCAATCTAAAAGCATACGATAAGGCGCGCGCCATTAAAGCAGATCTACAAGAAGGGACTGCTGCGGCAATAACCCTTGACTTCCCCGATCAAATAATCGGCAAAAATAGCACTCGCAGTTTTACAATTGAATACGACACGCAATCGATTGCCCAAAAGCTCGGAACATCCTGGAGCATCACAATCCCACGAGTCTCAAGTAATGATCTTGACGAATATCTAGTAGCAATTTCAGTACCACAATCACTTGGTGCTGCTTCAACCATTTTTCCTAAGCCCGAAAGTGAGACAATTAAAGGAATAAGAACAGAATATACTTTTAGCACTGAACAAATGACTAGCTCAGGTGTAACGCTAAGTTTTGGGGATAAGCAAGTATATACTTTAGGATTAACTTATCACTTGAGTAACACGCAAAAAAATAGCGTTTACACCGAGATCGCCTTGCCGATGAACACTCCTCACCAAACCATTGTTTACGAATCACTTAACCCAAGTCCTCAATCCATCTATGCCGACCAAGATGGTAATTATATAGCTCGCTATATTCTCAAGCCCAAAGAAAGTATTCAGGTACAATCAATCGCCAAAGCAATTGTGTACATTAATAAGCAGTACAAAGATAACAATCTGTCTGAGTCACAAAAGAGCATATATTTAGAAAAGCAGCCATACTGGGAAAGTGATGATAAAAAAATTGTAAACCTAGCAAGTGAATTAAAAACGCCCGAGCAAATATATCGCTACGTAGTTTCAACATTAACCTATAATGCGGCGAAAGTAAGCAACAATTTTGACCGGATAGGAGCGGCCAAAATTCTATTAAGCCCCAAAAACAGTGTTTGTATGGAATTTACCGATCTATTTGTCGCGCTTGCCAGAGCTGCTAAAATCCCCGCTCGCGAGATCAACGGCTACGCGTATACAAGCGACGCAACCCTTCGCCCAGCATCACTCTCACAAGACACTCTTCACGCTTGGCCTGAATATTATGACGATGACCAAGGTTGGGTTCAAGTCGACCCAACCTGGGAAAACACCACACACGGTGTTGACTACTTTAATTCTTTTGATCTCAATCACGTTGCGTTTGTAAAAAAAGGTGTAAGTAGCCAGACACCGTATCCCGCTGGTGCGTACAAAGGTGTAGATGAAAATACGCACGATGTCGTTGTTAACTTTATCTCCGAAGAACCACAGATTAATAAGGCTATTAATACAACGCTTGATACCCCAAAAAGCCATGTTGCAGGCGCAACTTTGAATTGGAAAATAGGGATTAAAAACACCGGCAACACTGGATTTTTGGGAGACATCCTTGAGGAGGTCCAGTTTAAAGATAAAAAAACTTCACAACAGTTTCCTGTTATAGTCCCACCATTTGGATCAACAAGTATTACGGGTAATGGTCTAAAAACCGAAATGAAAGACAGTGGTACAGCTTTGATTACAGTCAAAGCCCTTGACCACGTTGTAGATAAGCAGGTAGAGATTGTTCCATTTTATCGCCACTCGGCTACTTTAGTGGGATTTCTGTATTTACTTGGTGCACCACTAGTTGCCATCTTTTCGTACAGAGTACTCCACAAAAAATAAAAAAAATCCCACCGAGGTATTACTGATGTTGTAAACAACAAAAGTAGGATACCCCGGTGGGGCGAATACAAGGCTAGGCGCACTTGGCGACTAGAGCGCGAAGTCTCTCGACTTCGGCTAGCCAGTAACGCCCTGTGGCGGTAAGGTCGTTTCGATCGCTTTCAAGGTCACCTAGGACGTCTTGCGCTATGATGATCTGGCCGTGCTTTGTCTCAATCTGAGACTCAATGCCAGCTATCTGCGCCTTCGTGTCCTGTATTTCTCCCTTAACCTCTTGGATTGACTGCATCAGTCGGGACCTTGTCTCTCGATCAGGCTCATCCCTTAGCTCTGCCTGCAGCTTGGCGAGCTCCTCTTGAAGAGATACTAAAAGGTCCTCGGCAGCAGCCAGCTCTCTAACCAGCGCGCGCTCTGCCGCTATTAACCCTTCGAGAGTCGACTTTTGGGTCGCGATCCGACCTTCGACCTGCCGTAGGGATTTCGCGATCTCCTTAGCCTTTTCCTGTGCAGCGGCGAGCAGCGCACGAAGCTCGTTGCAGTCGCCTGACGCGGCTGCAGGTGACGGCGACGGCGCCGAGGTCGGGGCGGGTTGCGACTCGTCGTCGTTGTTCTGTTGGGCCGCTTGGTAACCACCATTGACATAGAATGCCCACAGCTCATCGCGATCTCTGACGGCTTGCCCATATTTCGCATGGTATTGCGGCTCTGTAATAACCCATGCGTTGATGTCCTGCCATTCTTGATAGGCCTTGCTCGTGGTCATATACCCTAGCGGGTTCCACACTGGCCCTACCAGAATGATGCTATAATCTCCCGCACGCGGGAGATCGTCCGTAGGCAAAACGTCATTGATACCGACCGACTCCGGTGGTGACGTTGGCGCTGTTTCCACTGATTCCGGGGCCGCCGTTGGTGCCGATGGCACTGCGGTTGCGGCCGGCCGAGCAGGCGGCGGGGCAGGGGGGAGACAATCCCCTGTGTCCCTGCACCCAGCGCTCACTGGCGAAACCCCGAGGAGGATCCCGATCACCACTGCGAACACGAGCCAAATTCTGGTTCTCATTGCGCCCTCCTTAACGAGCAAGAATAGGGGAACATCCCCATATCAAATTCTTGCCCTTGGCACACGAGAGGCTCATACAAATGAGCGCCTTGTGTGCCAAAGGAGGATTTATTTATAGCCTTGTAAACGTGCAAATATGTATTCTGTATAGTAAATTAAATTAAGAAATTCTTAATCATTCGCCTACAGAATCCCCGTAGTATATCAAAAATAACAGACGCAGTCAACTACTATAGGCCTACGTCGTAATACCTCAAAACTCTGGTGAAAAAGTTTAACGATGTACTGAAAATATTAAAATTGTTAACATACACCTATGTCTGAGATCAAAGACTCACTAAAAGAAACTTTAAAATCCCTGCCCGAAAAGCCAGGAGTATATCTCTACCACGACGCAGGGAATAAAATCATATATGTCGGTAAAGCAATAAACCTGAAAAATCGCGTCCGTTCCTATTTCCAGTCGCCAGATAAGCTAGGGCCAAAAACAGCAGCACTTGTTGCCAATATTGAAAGGATCGAATATTGGGAGGTAGACAGCGAAATCGAAGCCCTTTTGCTTGAAGCAGAGCTTATCAAGCTTCATAAGCCTCGGTACAACATAATCTTAAAAGACGATAAGTCGTATCTTTATATCAAAATCAGCACCAATGAAGAAATTCCTCGTATTTCAACCGCTCGTCGCGAAAATATTGAAGGTGTAACGTATTTTGGCCCTTTCCCTAGTGCGCAGACTGCTAAAAACGTTTTAAAGACCATTCGTCGCGTTTTTCCGTATTGTTCCTGTAGCCCTGGGCAAAACACGCAGAAAGCATGCTTTTACAATCATATTAATCTTTGCCCGGCGCCGCGTGCTGGGCTAGTAAGTCCTGAGGCGTATAAAGATCAGTACATAAAGCAAATCACGCTATTTTTAAGTGGTAAGAAAAAACTAGTCATTAAAGAAATTGAAAAAGAGATGAATACGGCAGCGAAAGATTTGCGCTTTGAAGATGCATCCAAGCTTAAAAAGAAACTCGATGATCTAATCTATATTACGCAGTCCGTAAGAAAGCCAGCGGACTACATAGAAAACCCCAATCTAGTGGAGGACCAACGAATAAAAGTACTCGAAGAACTGCAAGCCCATATTAATAAATATATTAATTTGCCAACTCTACCCAATAGAATAGAATGTTACGATATTTCCAATATTCAAGGCAAAGAAGCCGTAGGGGCAATGGTTGTTTTTACCAATGCTCAGCCAGATAAGGGCGAATATCGCAAGTTTAAAATTCGTACAAAAGACACACCAGACGACTTTACTATGATGTCTGAAATGCTGCGCAGGCGGCTAAACAATGATTGGGAGTTACCAGACTTAATTGTAATCGATGGTGGTAAAGGCCAACTCCAAGCAGCGCTTGACACTTTAAAAGAAGTCGGAGCCACGATTCCCGCAATTTCACTTGCAAAACGTCTCGAAGAAATATACTTTAAAGTAGAGGGTGATTTCGAAAAGATTCTCTTGCCACGCAACTCAAAGCCATTACAGTTATTGCAACACATGCGCGACGAAGCGCACCGCTTTGGAATAACTTTTCACAGGTCACTGCGCAGCAAAAAGTTACTTTCGGAAAAAATTTAATGAAACATATTATCCGCAATATTTTAATTGCTATCGGTGGAATCTATTTGTTAACCTTCCTTAATAGTGGATTCACCTATTCGGGAGATTATCGTACGCTTCTTTTGGCTGGCTTTGTCATGTTTTTTCTTGACACCATTGTTGAGCCTATTCTTAACATAATTTTTATCCCGATTAATTTTCTTACAGCGGGGCTATTTAAGTGGATTGTAGCGGTTGGACTATTTTACGCTCTAGTCTACTTTGTCCCTGCTATTCATATTAGTTCTTGGTTTTTTTCTGGCTATTCCTTAGTAGTCCCAAAGTTTAATACCATCCATATTCCTTCATACAACTTTGCCTTTTGGCCAAATTTAGTTCTATTGTCCTTTATGTATAACTTTGTAGTAGGATGGTTAAAATGGCTTTGTAGTGATTAAAAGCATTGGTTTGCGCTCCAGTCGCGCTTAGTATATAATCCTAAGGTATGAAAATTCTTCAGATAATACAAATCACTCAGATTATTGTCTCTGTACTGCTTATCGTTGTGGTTTCTATTCAAGGCAAGGGGGCAGGGCTTTCCTCAACATTCGGCGGGGGAGCACTGTACAGCACACGTCGTGGAGCTGAAAAATTTGTTTTTTACGCGACCATTATTCTCGGAATCCTATTTGCCGGCCTTTCTCTCACAACATTATTTATATAATCAGTTATAATAGCTACTATGAATAAGCAGATCCGGTTCTATTCCTGGATGATTCAGGGGTATATTCGTAAGCACACACTTAAAACACTTTTTATACTCTCCCTAATTATTATTTCAGGCTATGGGATATCTCTGTGGATTCCAACAATTACCAAGCCCAATGAAGATATTTTTATTGAAGGGTACGTTGGTAAGTTTACTAAACGTAATTTACCACCGCAAATTCTAGACTATATCAGTTATGGTTTAGTAACAACTGACGTCCAAGGCAAACCGATACCAAAAGCGGCCGAATCAATTGAATCAGATGGAACTGGCAAAAAATTTACCGTCAAACTACGAAAAGATATTAAATGGCATAACGGCACACCACTCCTTTCGACAGACTTAACGTATAACCTTGCTGATGTACAGATTGATAGGCCTGACGAGCACACCTTAGTTTTTACTCTTAAAGATTCCTTTGCACCATTCCCTACATTGTTAACAGGTCCACTCATTAAAATTACCTCTTCAAATGACGAAGTGCTGGGAATAGGTGATTACTACCTTGCTACAGAAGAGTACCGACAGACTCAGTATATAACTACTATTGAATTACGTTCAGTAAAAAAATCTCCGCATATTGTAAGAATTAAATTTTATCCAACGGAACAGGATGCCGTTACTGCATTAAAGCTTGGGCAAATTCAAGGACTACGAATAACTAATTCTCAAGAAGTAAGAGATTGGAATAATGTAGTGGTGTATGAAAAAGTCATTCCTAAGCGATTTGTAGGAGTATTTTTTCAGTTAAAAGATAATTTAGTAGGGGGCAAAGAGCCTATTCTTAGACAAGCACTATCAGCAGCAATACCCGACATACCTAAGGAGCTACAATTTAAAGGGCCATTCCCCCCAGGATCATGGGCCGAATCTTCAATTGAAAGCAAATACCATAGTGCCCCCGATAAAGCGAAACTACTTCTTGATCAATACAAGAAAAATAATAAAGGCTCAACTCAAGATCTCTCAATAACACTGTCAACGTTACCTGCGTACAAAAACACGGCCGATCACGTAGCTCTTGCCTGGGCAAATATTGGAGTAAAAACGAAAATAAATATTGTTGATAAAATCCCAGAAAATTTTCAAGCGCTTATCATTGGACAAGAAATCCCCGCCGATCCAGATCAATACAGTTTATGGCATTCCACTCAAAAGCAATCGAATATAACGAACTATGATTTTAACAAGCGAGTGGACAAAGATTTGGAAGATGCCCGAAAGACTATTAATGAAAATGTCAGAAAAGAAAAATATGCGGATTTTGAAAAGCAGATATTAGAAGATGTCCCTGTAATCTACTTGTATCAACCTTATTATGAGTACGTATTACTCAAGAAAAAAAATACTGAACAGGTAAAGCAGTTTAAAGGGTTTTCTTCAAAGTAGGGTTAATCTAATGAGCATCCTGTCGAGCTCTATTCTGCGCATACTTATCAGCGCGCGCCTTCCCGCCACTTCGTGCAACTCTTTTTCTTGTTTCTACATCTGCATAGTATAAACCGCGCGGTTTTGATTTCTGACTTCGTGTCATAGCTGCCTCCAGATATTTATATCAAATATATAATAATAATGTATAATAAGATTATCATATAAAAATATTTTGTTCAACAGGAAAAATGCGCAAAAGATATAATTTAGTTTTGTATCTCTGTTGTGATATAATTCCTAAGAACAAATCGTTAGTTTCTATCCGCCTTCGTAGCTTAATGGATAGAGCAGTTGGCTTCGAACCAACCGGTTGGGGGTTCGAGTCCCTCCGAAGGCACCGAGCAGAAGCCAGTCTCGCGACTGGTTTTTAGTTGTTTTTTGGGCTGGTAGCTCAGCGGTAGAGCAGTTGCCTCTTAAGCAATTGGTCCTGGGTTCGAATCCCAGTCAGCCCACAAGTTATCATTTCTGACTTCGAACTTTCCTTCGCTGGCAAGCCGTTGCATTATGTCTTGCGGTAAGCGTAAATCTATTCTTACTTGGTACGGTATTACTTGGTCTTCCTTCTTTCGACCCGCTATAACGTCTTTTTTTGTCGCTTTTCGAGTGTAAACATGGATTCTATCAACGATAAGATGTATTAAAGTTGACACTTCTTGCCTGTCTGTCATTAGCCCGTCTAAAAATGGTTTATATTGCTTTGCGAATAACTTAAAGGTTCGAGCATAAACGTTTGAAATTTCACCTTCACCGATTTGAAATTGTATTGTTGCTAAGTCTTTCTTTAATTCGACTTCTTTTCTATTTATGTTGTCCATTTTTTCGTCATATTCTGCGTCGCTAATATCGCCTCGCTCATACATACGTTTTACGTTTTGACGTCGTCGTGGCAATTCGTTTAGAACTTTTGTTATATCTGATTGTTTTTTCTCTAGCAGTCTTTTTCTGGCCTTTGTCGATTGAAGTGAATTAACATGGTTGTAGACGCTTTGGGGGTCATTTAGTAAGTCTTTTACAAAGTTCGATACAAATTGTTCTATCTCGTCGGCTGGGAAGGGAATAGCCCTACAAACAGTCGAATACTTTTTTGTATTCTTTGCACCACATTGGTAGTAGTAAGCCCGTTTACCGTTCTTCTTAATAACCTTACTTGTTCCCGTCCAGTTAAGCGGGTCACGGTCAGAATAAGGGTCGTAGCAAGCATGACATTTTAGAAGACCAGACAATAAATAAAGGTGATTATCAGCCGTTTTCTGGCTATTTCGTAAGGCGATATCTTCTTTAATGCGTTGTTGCGCCAATTCAAATATACCGAAGTCGATAATTGCGTCATGCTGGTATGGCGATTTTTCCCATAAAGACCTGTCAAGACGCTTACTTCCCTGGTTCTTGTTGTAATAATAAATACCTAAATACACTTCGTCTTTAATAATTGCTCTAACAGTCGAATCGCGCCAAAAATGTGGGTCATTTATCTTCGTGCGGCCTGCCCGTCTTTTGCCATATTTAATCGCGGAAGGCGAAGGTGTGAGAACTTTTTTATCTATTAGGTAGTCAGCAATTTGCTGGGTATTTCTTTTTTCGACTACAAAAAGTTCAAAAATGTTGCGCACAATTTCAGTTTCAGGTTGTAAAATTTGAAGCCGCTTATCTTTATCCTTTTTATAGCCATAAGGCGCGTTTGCACCCATATAGACGCCACGTTCTATCGCTTGCTTTTTGCCACCCTGCGTTCTATCTTTTGTTGTTTCCCTTTCGAGTTCAGCTACTACCCCGATAATACCTAGCATTGCTTTACCGAAGGGCGTAGAGGTATCTATACTTTCATTCGCAGAAATGAATTTTATGTCGTGAGCCTCGAAGTATTCAGTTACTTCCAGTAGGATTTTTAGCTTACGGGCGAATCTATCAATACGATAAACAAGAACAATATCAAAAGGTTTTACGCCACCTGGCGCGTTTTCTATATCTTCTTTCATTCGTATAAACGCGGGTCTTTGCTCTAAGGGCGTTGTGCCACTAACACCTTCTTCTTTGTATAAATACTGTTTGCCAGCTAAAACCATAGCGGGTTTACCGTTATCAAGATTGCCTTTAGACGCAATAATCCCTTCTATTGAAGCCTTTTGCAAAGGAATGCCGTATTTTTCCATTTGTTCGTCCGTAGATACTCGAAGATATCCCGCGGCACGAAGTGTTACTTGTTGTTTATTCATGGTCGTTATTAGTTCCTGGTATGTTATCTTTAACTACCTGCTCGTCTTTTGCGCGAAATCCATGTGTCAATTTATGAAGTAGTTGCTTATCCTCGGTTTCAGACGACCTTATAACCACTTCTAGCTTCCGTACACCTGTATTCTGCTTGAAGTCTATTGAATACTTATTCAGAACGAGAATGTCCAGCAAAACCCCACCTAGAGCCTGTAAATCGCTTTCTTTATAAGGTTCTTCCATATCCTGAAACTGGCTCGATTTGAAGTTTTTGTAAGGAATACCCCATTTATAAATGCACGCATTCCTTTCTATGAGAACAGACATTAGGTCGTCTGGTTGAAATAAGCCGTCTGCTTCTTCGGGAAGTTCGTATTTAGAGTTCTTTTTCATAAATGTTATTTCTAATTATAGCTTAAAGATGTATAATTTAGTATAAGTTATGCCAAGTAAAACAAAACTACTGCGAATAAGGGAAGCCGCCGAACTGTTAGGCGTAAATCCCGAAACGTTACGACGCTGGGACAATGAAGGGCGTCTAAAGGCTATTCGCATAGGTAAAAGGCAAGATAGAAGATATAAGCCAGAAGACGTTCAAAGGATTATTGAAGGTAAAACAAACAATGAGTAACGATAAGGGAAATACACAGCCAAAAATACTTTTTTCAGACCACTTTAATGTAGATAAAAAGGCACTTGACGAATATGGTGCTTTCGATATTTCATTAGTTGCGGATTTCCCCTTATTCATTGACCCTTTCCTTCTTTTTAATAGTAAAAAGCCTGAATACCAGCAACTGCATGACGGAATGATTGCCTATTTGCGATTCTTACGAGACAAGTCGGTTTCCCAGCCAATAGATAAAGGATTATTAGCGGCGTGGTATCGCTTCAAAGAAGTCAAACAAAATTGGTTAGGTTTTTCTGTAGACGGAAATAGCGGTAGCGCGTTAGGGGCGGACTTTGCTAAAGCATTAAATGAAAACTTTGCGAAAATCTTTACCGATTACGGTGAAGAAAAGGTAACAAGAAGTTCCCATTTAGAAAAATTGTGTCTGATAAAAGACGGTGTTGGTAAAGACAATATAAGTGATTTCACGACTAATCTCACCTTAGACTTCTTGCTTCAATATACCCAGTCATTCGCCAAGAAATATATTGACCCCTCACTTTGCAAGGAATTCCGAATCCCTCGCGTTCGCTTTAACTATGAAACTGAATCGTGGGAAGAAGGTACTTACACACTACCGTCTTATCAAAATGACTTCGTAATTTTAACCCCAAAAGACTTACTGACAAAAGATGAAACCTGGATAAATAAAGACGACCTTGTTGAAGATTTTTATAATATCCCGAATGCTATTTCTAATGATGAACTTCGTGCGAAAATCAACAACTACTTTAGAAGCGTATTGCCAAAAGACCCTAAAAAGAAAGACGAAAAAGAAGCTGCTATAAAAACGATACTAGAATTCCCTGAACTTATTGACTACTACATTAAACACAAGGAAGATAACGGCGACAGAGCTACAAGCATTAGCGAACAGAAAGTAGCCCATTCAGAGTTGATGTATGTAGACCAATTTACGGCTTTCGCAAAACTGCTTGCCGAAAAGACGGACTTTTATAAAACGCCGTATGATTCTTATGACGAAGCTATGCAGCGGGTACAATACCTAAAATCAGTTATTGAAAATAACGATGGGTACAGGTTCTTTTATGTAGATAATGAGCCGATAAGACGCGAAGAAGACTTAAAAATTGCCTACCGCCTTACTTGGCGTGGTTCTACATTCGATTTTAATACCGAAGTAAATAATGGCCGTGGCCCAGTCGATGTAAAAGTGTCTAAAGGTTCGGCCGATAAAAGTCTTGTCGAACTGAAACTAGCTACAAATACACAACTTGAAAGGAATTTGCAAAACCAGGTGGGTGTTTATGAAGAAGCAAACAACACGAAGAAAAGTATCAAAGTTATTATCTACTTTACCTTTCAAGAATTGCGACGCGTTCAAGGAATACTTAAAAGGTTAGGCCTCGAAGGAAAAGAAAATGTCGTTTTAATTGACGCACGGAAAGATAACAAAACGTCGGCTTCAAAAGTATAATTATGAAATATATTGCATATACAGTAAAAGGCCTTGAAGATGTCGCTAGGCAAGAAATTAAAGATTTAATCCGTGAAGTGAACTTTGCAGACTTAAAACCTAAAAGGATTATCTTCGAAACTAACGATACTAACGCATTAACTAGCTTAAAAACGATTGATGATATTTGTTTACTACTTGTTACAAGTGAAGTATCAAACGTCGACGAAGTTTTAGACACTTTTAAGGATATAAACCTAGAAGCGGCAAGGGAACACATAGAACAATATCGAAAGATTGGGGATACTTTTTCTGTTACTTTTAGTTTGGCTAAAACGAAGATTAAAACAGAAGAACTTCAAAGCTCTCTAAGTAAGATTATTAGCGAGCGTTACAACTGGGAATATACAGAACTCGACCACTCTAATTTCGATGTACGCGTTTTTATAGATAATAAAGAACTGTATGTCTCGGTGCGTCTTACAGAAAAGCCATTATTCCATAGAAGTTACCGCACAGTTTCTTCTAAAGGTGGTTTAAGACCTAGTATTGCCGCCGCCCTGGTTAAACTTGCCACAATGGATAGCAAAGGTACTGTCGTAGATAATTTCTGTGGTAGTGGAACGATACTCGCCGAAGCATACCTTGCAGGTAATGATATTTACGGTGGGGATATTGAAAATACAGCAGTCGAAGCTACTTTACAGAACCTATCTAATTTAGGGTGTAAAACAGACGGTAAGATTAAAAGGTTAGACGCTCTAAAAGCACCATGGAAGGATAATCAATTCGATTTTGCTATATCTAACTTGCCATGGGACAAGCAAATTGAAATTAAAAGCGTTACCGATTTATATGTCGGTTCGCTATCAGAATATGCTCGTATCTTAAAACCAGACGGAAGATTATGTCTATTAGTATCCAAACCAGATTTGCTAATCAAACACGCTAAGACATTTTTCCCAAAGAAGAAGATAGAAAAGATTCAAATAGGATTTTTAGGGCAAACACCTTCAATAATTACGATTATTTAAGAAGGTTTTATATTTTCTTCAATCCACTTATCTAAATTCATTTGTTGATTGTAGGTAATATATTCTTCGTCTTCGGTGGGTTCTTCAAACATATCTAATGCTCGTTTAAGTGTTACTTCTTCGAGCTGACCCCGTTCTTGTGTTTTTTCGTTGATTTCCCACCGTCTTTTGATTTCCTCTAATGGAACATTAAGATAGATAACATTAAACTTTTTCCCTAAACTTTCCGCTATATTTCTGGCTGTTTGTCGCTCGCTTCTTTTAAGATTACCCAGGTCTAAAACGACCGTTTTGTCTTCTTTCAGTAGCTTTTTTAGCTTTTCGTATCCTTCTGAATAAACGGTATTCCAGTCTTCTTGTGTCATATCTTCCACTTCAAAGCCTTTTTCGTCTATAACGTCGTCCATAGAAACTTTGATAAACCCAAAACGATTTACGAGTTCTTTAGTTAAAGTTGTTTTTCCTGAATATGGAAGCCCTGTTAATATATAAAGCATGTTTAGATTATATCTGATAACGCATTATTTAGCTTCTTGTTCTTTGCTTCTTACGTAATCGTGGTGTCGATTAAGAAGGTTTTCAAGTAACCTGGCTTCTTCTTCGTTTCTTGGTGCGCCAAGTTGTTGTGAATCACCTCGTTTTTTATTTAATTTTTCAAAGTATTTCATTTGGTCTAAATACCACATTGCGGCACGAACATTTGGTTGTCTTTCTGATACTAGAATATAAATTGTTTCTTTCGTTAAAGGGTGCGTAAAGGCACGGTAACATGGCTTACGCCCCTCTATAGCAAATGCCAAAGCTAATTGCGCTTGCATTGTTAAATTGTCCTTTGCCAGGCTAGCGACCCGCTGAAATGTTTCAGAGCTGGCCATGTATTTTTGCCGAGTATTTTCAGGGATATGTGCGTAAATAGCCGAATTTTTGTACGTATGGCCGAGGGATAGATAAAACAAAAAGTTATGAAGTTTTTCGGCGGTTAATTCTATCTTTCTACCACGCCTTTTTGGGTCTTTCGCGTTAGACAATTCTTTTACAATACTGCGATACACGCTATCAGAAACGTGTTGTTGAATAAATTCTTCTTCAAATGTTTGTATTACTTCTTTTCTTATATCCATAGGCTTAATTAGCTAGGCTTTGTAGAAAACTGTTATTTCTAGAAGCAAAGTGAAGAATTTTAAGGTCAATATCGTTATAATAGAACTGTAACGGAAGTATTTCTTTCTTGTTTAGTTCTGGGTCAGAAATGCTGTCCCACCATTTATCATTTTCCACCGTGAACCCAGAATCCAATAAGTTATTTAACATATTATGTGGTAATTTAATCTGGATATCTATCCCATTTGGGATCATTTGGTTGTCTTTTTTTTGACCAGCTATTTTGTCTTCTTCATTGCGTGGTCTTGCCTGAACAATAATTTTATCTACGATTGAACTAATTAGTTCTTTCAAGAGTTTTGGATCTCTATTTGTGCTTTGTAAAAAGTCTTTGTATTTTGTCTTAAATTGTTCAAAAACATCCAAATACCCGTCATATAAAATGAAATCACTCAATTGCCGATCAATTTCAATAATCTTGTTTTCATAATCTAATTGCTTTTTAATAATTTGTTCTTTATACGCTTGTGCTTTTTCAGCAGAATACACTCCGTGCAATAACGCTTCTTCATTTCGTGCAATTTGTGCAGGTATACCACCAAGCAATTTCTTGTACTGCTTAATATCGTCTTGCAACTTATCCTTAGCTAATCTTGTAGATTTAAGATCACCATAGTGTTTGTAAACTGCTGTAGGGTCTTTTAAGAGGTTTAGTATAAATTGTGTGACATACGCTTCAATTTGCTTAGCAGGAATAGGAATCACAGGGCATACAGTATCAAACTTTTTTCGGTTTTTCCTATTGCATTGGTAATAGTAAATATATTCTGTCTTGGCTTTATTTTTATGTTTAACACCAGTCCATCCGAATGATTGATTTTTGGTTAGTAACTTATTTTGATCCAAACTTTCACAATATTTACACTGCAAAAGACTTCCTAATAAATATTCATTTGTATTCGGCTGATGATTTATTTTCCTCTCCTTTAGATCTGCGACTCGTAACTGTACAAGCTCAAATAAATGAAAGGGAATGATTGCTGGTTGACTGTATTTTGAGAGAGTCCACTCATCTTTAGCGAGCTTTTTACCTTTTTTGGTTTTATTAAAGTAGTAACTACCAGTATATATATCATTTGTTAAAATTTTTTTGACTTGCTCTGCTCTCCAAAAGAAAATACTATTTTTTTTATTACTATCACCAAGTCTTTTATTGTTTATTATGGCTGAGTCTTCGGGACTTTCTATCATTTCTTCTTGTAGTAAATCTGCAATCTGCTGATAAGTGTATTTATGGACACTAAAAAGTTCATGTATTCTTTGAACAATTTTTTCCTCACTAGGTAAAATAATCAATTTCTTATCTTCACCACGAATGTATCCATATGGGGGTTGTTTTCCTGCTACCGAACCTTTGTTTTTTGCTACTTCTAGTCCTGACTGAGTTCTTTCAAGAATAACCTCACGTTCTAGCTCAGCTATCACTCCCATTATGCCAAGCATAGCCCTACCGAACGAATTTGAGGTATCGATGCTTTCTAATGCCGATATGAATTCAACTTTATTCTTAGCTAGAAAGTCACTTATTTCAAGTAAAATTGTTAGTTTTCTAGCGAATCTATCAATTTTATACACAAGTACAACATCAAAAGGTTTATTTTCACCAGCATTTACTAAGTCTTCAATTAGCCTAGAAAACGCTGGACGTTCGTTAATGGGGGTGGTTCCTGAAATGCCATCATCAACATAAACATAGTTCTCACCAGCGAGAATCATTCGAGGTCTATTATCGTCAAGTACTCCTTTTGTTTTGATAATTGCTTCTACTGTTGCACGTTGCATTTCCAGACCGAACCTCTCTTTCTGATCTTCGGTGGAAACTCGTAAATATATTGCAGCTTTTATTTGAGTTTGGGTATTTTCAATTATCATAATAGTTCATGGTAGAGTATCTCTGTTTAGTAAAATTATTATGATTATCCTATATAACTGTGAACTATATCAAGAGTTTGTTATGAGTTTTAAGCCCATTCAATGTCTCGTGTGCTTGCTAGCTCTTTTCCATATTTTTGCAAGATTCGTTTTATACGGTCTTCTCCTGCTTGCTTACTTTCCTGAACTACTGGTTCAGTATGGACTGTTAAGGTGATGTTAAGTTTTGGAATCATATCCATAGCAAGTTTCATTGATTCAAAATATGTTCTAGTTTTGTACGAGCGTTTGATTGTATCTGTTTCTTGGTACATTTGTTCACGGAAGTAAGGAACGTCGATAACAAGGAACTGTTTTATTTGCTCTGATAGCGTTTCCTTGACGTTTATCTTCTCTATATCGAATTTTTGTTGCTCCTTTACTAGTGGTTTTGTGCTTACTTCTGAGGGTGTGAAGTGTTTATTTCGATAGTTATAAAGTGCGGTTCTGCTTGGTAGTGGTGTATTCGGATAGCTATCCGTTAATTGTTTAAGTATTGAAGATGGGGAATAGTGTTGTTTGAGTAGTTTATCTATGTTTTGTTTTATCTCAGTTGGCAGTGATTGAATGCCGTCAACAAATCCTGCTTTTCGTATTTGTCTGGCTTTGTGTAATTGCCGTAGACGGTGGTTCTTGGTGTGTTTCGATACTTTACTCATACTGGACATAGTACACCCTTTTTTGACTCATTTAGCAAGGTGATTATGTAGTGTACTGGACGGTTTTTGAATATTTTATTTGAAACTCCCTCTATCTGAACTTACTATATTGGGAGTTTTCCAATACTGTATTTTCTATACAGTTGAAGGGTATAAGTCGTCTACCGTTGCATTGAGTGCTTTTGCAATTCGGTAAAGGTTATATGAAGACGGTGTAATTCGGGCATTTTCGATCAAGTTTATATACGTTCTGGAAAACCCTGATTCGCCAGATAGATCATCAAGGGTCAAATTCTTCTTTTTTCGTATATTTCGGATATTGTTTCCGACTATTTCCATAAACTTTGACTTGGAAAGCATGCCTTATTTATAGGAAAATGGACAAATTTTCACATCATAATATCGTTAACATTAGTTATTGATAATGCTATTAAGTAAGAATAAAATGATTGTTAACGATATTATTATTTTATAAGGAGATCGCAATGAAAAAGATACTCAAATGGGGCGGAATAGCTCTACTAGTCTTAATAGTTATCGGTGCAATAGCATCAAATGGGAGTAATTCATCGAATAATTCAACAAATCAGTCCAACACACAAACTACCCAAACTGCCAATAATACTCAACAAAATACTGCGAGTGCTGTAGTAGGGTTGAATCAACCAGCAACAAGTGATGATCTTACCTTTACTGTTACTAATGTTGCTAAGGCTCAAACACTTGGCAGTCAGTACACTAAAAAAGATGCTCAGGGTACGTTTTATATTTTGACGGTCAAAATAGAAAATACAGGCAAAAAGACCGTTACTTTTGATAGCTCGATGGCAAAAGTGGTAGATAGCGAAGGTCGAGAGTTTGAACGATCTATAGATGGTCAGACTGCAAAAGGTATGAGTGAAGGCAAGGTAGACTTATTTTTACAACAAATTCAACCCTCGTTATCCTTAACGGGTGATTTAGTATTTGACCTACCAACAACTGTTTCCAATCCTCAACTGCTTGTAAAAGGTGGCTTGTTTTCTAAAGGTGCGAGAATTAACCTTGAATAAATTTTGGGATAGATATCCGTTATAGTAGGTGTTATCAAGGATAATGCCTACTATATGATATAATCATACCAAAAATAGCAGTCCTGCCCAAGTAAAAAGGACAACATATGAGTGCTGAAAATCGTAACTTGGCGGGTAGCATTATACAAACAGATAACGGTTCATTCTGGTATTGTTGCGGCAACTGGAATCCTGAGGGAGTTTCAGATAGCTTACCCGCAATTCTTGCCTATACCCCTGACACTGGAAAGTATCCAAAAATAGAAGGACAAAAAGTGCTTGAATTTGGTAAGCACCGCTTTCTAAAAGCCTTTGGTACACCATTTCAAATTTATAAGGGCAACTATTTACCTGAAATGGGTAATGTAATTGATGCTACCACACTTGGCAGAGTGGCGTTCGTTTCAAGACGCCATATCACTGACATTCGCGATCCCCATTCATTCACTGCAAAATATCTCGAAAAGTTGCCAGAAGTACGGGAAAAACTCCGTAGACTAACAAGATTTCTTGATTTGGATCTTGAAGATTTAGGCATCACGGGCAGTTCTTTAATGATGCCTGAACCAACACTAAGCAAGAAACTGATTTGGGTATATATGGGAGTGATAAAAGCCGAAAAGCATATAGGATTCTTGAAGACGCACGAAGTAGAGGAGAAATAAAAAGATGGGTAGACAGATATTACTTACCGTTCGAATTCGAAGGAACAGCTTTTGATCCTCAGTTTAGCTATGGTCACACGGAAGCTCATCCATTTGAAGGAGTGTCGTTTGGAAAACCAGTCGAAAGACCAAACACAGAAGTGCTTATAGGCGAGTCGCCTGATGCCATATTTTATCCAGCAGTTTACACCACAAAATCTATGAGGTTAGTAACATTCAGACCAGGACAAAGGGGCTACTTTAAGCAAGGTGATCAAGTCGCCTTTGAATCAATTAGTGAAGTTGATGTTAAGTGGAGTAATGGGAATACTGAGCGAGTCTATGCCGTAATGAATGATGAAACAGGCAGTGTAAAGGAATAAACTATGAAAGTAGAAGGTCAAGCAAGTAGAGATGAAACACGATATATCGTAGGGGCAGAAAATAGCGGTCAACTAGTTACCCATTTGCTCAATAATGGATACGCACCGCTAGAATATGTCCGTCAAGGCGTTCAAACTCTATATTTTACAACTGCAAAATTTGAAAAACCCTCATCGGGATATTTAAGAGCGAGAAGATACAAGTTGTTTCCATCTATTGGAACTATTGCTCTTGACGATGACAGTGAATGGAATTTAGAGCAAAAAGATGCTGATGGTCAAAAACAGCGTATTTCACTACCATACGGTGAAATTAGGGCTTTACTTGCTGATCCTCAGCGTAGAGAATCACTCACCCAAGCCGTCACACCTCTTCGGAGAATTAGTACAGAACCAGTTGGAGTCGTAGCCGCAACAGAATGGATAAGAACTCACTTTGTAAATCCTACTGATTCGGGATTACGAATCACACTGGATAGTTCAAAAAGGTACTATGGCTACATGTGGGGACAATCAGAAGGTGAACTAATGGGAGTAGTTGATGGATTATTTGTTGAACTAAAACAAGAAACTTCACAAAATGGGATAGATGTACGAAAATTATTAGGAGATGTACCATACACAGTAATAGATGATAAGTGGCATGAAGCACAAATGCGTGAAATGTATGGCAAATACATGCTAAGAAGGATAAAAGGAGTAACACATGAAACCGTCAGTGAAAGCGTTAATAGTTAATAATAAAAAGTTATTGCTCATTTTGCGTGACAATATTCCTACAATCACCGATCCAAATAAATGGTCATTGGCAGGTGGTGAAATAGAAGAAGGCGAAACTGACCGACAATCACTCGTGCGAGAACTGCAAGAAGAATTGAATATGCAACCAAAACAAGTAATATATTTGGGTAAAATGACGGTAGGAGTAGATCACTCATTTTATTTTGTCCCATTAAGTGACGAAGAGGTTCACCAACTAAAATTAGGTAATGAAGGGCAAGAATTCAAATTCTTTTCAGTGGATGAAATAAGTAATCTTGACTTAGCTCAAAATATCTCAAAATATTTCCCCTTAGTGAAAGATCATCTTAAAGAAATAATTGAGGAAAATAAAAAGCCAGATTTACAACGTTTAGGACTTTCAATTAGTCATTAACGCTGAAACGGCTTTGATTGCGTCTACGAATGGTTGATCCTGAGCCTTAGTTTCCTCAGATAGCTCACTAAAAGGAACAATAGACTTGTGTTGAGGATCTATTGTGAACATCCAAGCTGACCATACATGATGGACATCTTCTCTGCTAACAGTTTGCCCTTTAATCAGCACCAGTACGGCATACAGTGCAAATAAGGCAGAGGTATCGCCTGATGGTAAAGAACTCTTCGGAATTTGCTCTTTAACTAAAGTGGCTATTTTTTCTATGTATGACATACTGCTTTTATTAAACTTTCAAAGTCTATCATACTGATTAACAAATAAAAGTAAAATAGGATAAATAAGAATGGAACTATTCGCTCAACTTGTCCAAGCTCTGCATATCGTTTACGCCAAGATTTAACTGGATCTTGCTTTAACTTACTCCATTCATCGGTAAAAGGTTTAAGTGGCAGTGAAACTTCCATTTCCTGAATCACCTGAAATTTCGCACTATTCAACTCACGGTAACTTTTCAGAAGCATCCACCATGAAACGCAAAAGACAAGACCGATTAACGCAAGAAAAACAGTATTAACTTTATCATGCAATAACAGCAGGCCTGAGTTGAGAGTTAAGAAGAACGTATTTGCGGTGTCTCTTCTACCTGAAACCTTGTCTGCCATTTCTACCGCAAGCTTATATGTTTCAAATGGTATATTTTTATCGCCATCATTAGACATGACTATACCCACCGCTTCAACTCATCAACAATGTCTTTGAAGTTCCATCGTATAACTCGATTGGATGACAATCCCTCAGGAATGATGTAAGTCTTATCTTTATTGATCTGGATGCCAAATATAGGATGCTTTTGTCTTAGCGTTTCAGCAATTTCCCATAAACATGCTTCCGAAGAATACGTTTGCGATCCAATTAAAACGATTGTTCCATGAGTCCTAGCAATTCTTTCCTTACAATTCGTCTTCCACTTTTTACTGAATGGTTCATGAACAGAATAATCGTGAAACTCTATATCATTATCTTGATCTTTTGCATGCTGAACAAGAAACTCTCTTGCCCATTTATCTTCCATTTGAAAACTAATAAATGCACGGGGTGTCATAATCTGCCTCCTTATGACCATGTAATGACACAATTTTATAACAAAAAATGAATAAATATAGAAGCAATCCTACTTACTATTTCGTAACTTTGTGTTGATATCGTGTAGTAGTGCCTTATCAGTTGTTTCTGTTGATGTAACAGATACTTTTAGTGATTTTATAGGAGATAACGGATTATTGAACATGACATTGGGAAACGAAAGTCTCAGTACAGTACCTTTTGTCATCCAATTCCGTACGACATCTTGCACTGATGGTAGCTCGGTGGCTTGTTCTTTGTTGTCTCTCATTTTGCCCTATTCTAACAAACAGCTTATCCAACCCGCCATAGGAAAAAACTAACGGAAGTGGTTTGTATTTAGTTTTTGGTATAATAAGGTTGGTAGATAGTTCGTGGTGCGAACGTCTAACCCACACCAGAGCTTCAACATCATGCTAGATATTCAATAATGTGATATCATATAAATATGAAAGATATTATTATTCAAGATCCAGAGATTCTCGGTGGAAAACCCATAATTGCGAGTTCGCGGATGTCTGTAGAAACCATATTAGAGCTTATCTCATCTGGGTTGGAGATAGGAGACATTCTAAAAGAGTATCCTTATCTAACTAAAGAACAAGTGCAAGCAGCAGTTGATTATGCCGCAAAAATTATGAGCAAAGAAGAACGATACATATTCACTAATCCAAAAACGTCTTCCTATGAAATTCCTAGCTGATATAAATATCCCTCAATCTGTCATTAAGCACTTAATAGAAATAGGTCATTCTGCCCTTTCGCAGTTCCCGCTGTATCAGCATTCAACGATCGTAATTCGATTAAGAAATTTAAACCCTGAAAATATCAGAATTCACTTAGACGAACTCCTCAAGAATCAAAAAGAAGAGATCTTAACTAAATCACTAACGATTGTAAAAGATGAATCTGCACTTTCTTACGGTTTCTCTTAATCGTGATTAGTTAGGAAATATTTTATATCTTTACTTAATAATACAATCTCTTCATAATAATTAGTTCGTAACGTATCCACTAGAGCCCACAAATATTAATCTAAGCCTATTACCATTAAAAGCATGACCATAGAATCAATTGGCGGAATTTCCTACTTTATTTTCAGATATTATGGAAGATTCATTTTATTTCTCATAGTATATTATCTGATAGGGAAAATCACGCAGATAAGGGCTTGATTGGATTAGTGGGATTTATTTTTCTTCTCATTCTCCAAAAGATTCGATCCAGTATAATAAAAGTGATTCTCATCACCGCAATGCTTATCTTCCTGTTACAAAATCAACATAAAGTAGGAGAAGCAACATCGTCAGCTCAACCTCAAACACAAGAAGTCACTTGGTACGATCAAAAGACATATACCGACAATACTTTCCTTTAAATACGCGCAAAGCTGGTACACCAAAAAGTATTATTGAAGATATAGGACTGTCAGTCGAAGAATTTACAAAACTTCAGCATGCAGCATCGTCGGCAAATTTTTGCAACAGAGCACAATAGTGTTAAGTCTAAGACAGATCAAACATCTATACAACGGTTTATGATACGTTTGAGTTGTATGGCGAATAATTTGAACAGAGCTTGACTCAGTCAAGTTTTTCTAGTATTAAATAATAAAGGGACCCCACATGGCAGGGGATTTTTTATGCGTCAGACAAATATTCCGTTAGCACTATCCTATGGTGATGTGTTGCTCGTTCCACAATATTCAAAAGTACGCTCCAGAAAAGATATTAATTTAAAAACTAAAATCGCTCATAATCTGGAATTAAACTCACCACTTATGTCCGTTAACATGGACACGATAACCGATATCGACATGGCGGTTGCATTAAGTAACAACAATGCTATTGGGTGCCTACCGCGTTTTGATAAGCCTGAACTCCAAGCAGATAAAATGCAAAAAATTACCGATGCCGGTGCCCGCGCAATCGGGGCCATTGAAGTTAATGGGGATTTTATAACCCGTTCCGAGATGTTACTTAAAGCAGGAGCAATCGCATTGACCATCGATACCCCACATGCACATACTGCTTTTACCATCGAAGCCATTACAACGTTTAAATCTCATTTTAAAGACGTCCCCCTTCTCGTTGGAACAATTGCTACCTATCAAGCGGCGTATGATCTCTTTGAAGCGGGTGCTGATTCGGTTTGTGTCGGGATTGGAGCAGGAACCATTTGCACGACCCGTATTGTTGCGGGCTCCGGTGTTCCACAAATTACCGCAATTCTTGAAGCTACCCGTGCCAAGGAAAAATTTCCTGGTAGGCATGTCATTGCCGATGGAGGAATTGTTAATTCTGGAGATATTGTCAAAGCGTTAGCCGCTGGTGCAAGTGCCGTAAAAATTGGATCACTATTTGCCGGAACAGACGAGTCTCCGGGGACCATTCTTGAAATAGAAGGAAAATTATATAAAGAATATAACGGTTCAACTTCCCGCACTGAAAAGTTACGGCAACTAAAAAAAGACGCGAGTGGCAAAGAAAATCACTTTATTACTCATGTCGAAGGAGTTGAATCTCTTGTTCCCTATAAAGGTTCCGTTATCAATATAGTTGAAACTTTACTTGCCGGAGTTCGCTCAGGTATGAGCTACAGCGGTGCTCTAACGGTCGAGGAGCTGTGGGAAAAAGCGGAATTTGTTCAAATCACTGCTGCCGGGCTCCGCGAAAGCCAAAGCCACGACGTAATTTTACGGTAAGTATATCTGGTATAATTGGTGCGATGAATTATTTTATCCAAACTTTCGGTTGTCAGGCTAACAAAGCCGATTCCGAGCGTATGGCCGGAGTCCTCGAAGCCATGGGAATCGAAGAGGCAACAGAAGCCTCTGCCGCCGACGTGATAATCCTTAATACCTGTTCGGTGCGGCAATCAGCCGAAAACCGGGTATATTCACGCATGGAATCACTCCGCGAGTTAAAAAAGTCCAAACCAAATCTAAAAGTAATTGTAGCCGGTTGTATGATTGGCCCTCATGGGGATGCTCCGCGTGATAGTAAAATCTCTGACCGCCTCGAAGGTGCCGATAAGCTCGTGGGAACGCAGGATTATTCTCGTTTATGGGAAATATTCAAGGATCTTAAGCCAACTCCCGCAGAGTATCTTTCCCAAAGAATCCCCTATAAAAAAATGGAAAAAGACCAGGGCTTTGTCTTAATTTCCTCTGGATGCAATAATTTTTGCACCTTTTGTATCGTTCCGTATGCCAGGGGCAAAGAGATCTCGCGTCCATTTGAAGAAATCATCCAAGAGGTGAACGAATTAGTCTCAAAAGGATACAAACGCATCACACTCCTTGGACAGAATGTTAACTCGTATGGGGCAGATTTAATATTAGGAAAACCACTGGGTGGGGACCGCCTACAGATTAACGAATTAAAACGACGAAAAAAACTTGGTCTACCTCTCGTAAAAGATGCAGAAAATACCGTTGCTGGTCCCTATGAAGATCTTAATGCAGTGCAAAAAGCCGCCGATGCCGTAAATACAGTTAAACTTCCTGGCGATATCGAAGTTAAGCCAGTGTATGTTAAGCATTTGGGGAAAACTCGAGTACCAACACTATTCCCTCATCTCCTCGAAGCGGTCTGCAACATTCCAGGAGTAGAAGAGGTTTCGTTTATGTCCTCAAATCCATGGGATTTCTCCAATGAACTTATTGCTACTATCGCTCGCAATAAAAAGATAGATCGCCAAATCCATTTACCAGTACAGTCAGGGGATAACGAAATCTTGAAAAAAATGAATCGGTGGTACTCTCGAGAAGAATATATTGCGCTAACCAAAAAAATTCGTAACGTGGTTCCCGGTGTTACGTTTACAACCGACATTATTGTCGGGTTCCCAGGTGAAACAGAAGAGCAGTTTAAAAATACCGTTGATCTTGTCAGGCATGTTGGTTTTAAAGTAGCATTTATCGCCGAATATTCAGTACGTCCGGGCACCGCCGCTTCAATGATGAGGGATGATATTAAAAACTGGGACAAAAAACGCCGCTTTCAAGTTCTTGATGAACTCATAAACGGCGTTAAACATTCGGAGCATGCACCAGTCAAAGTTCCTGAGCTAAGTAATGGAAGCAATCTTAGCTCGGTATAATGTCTTATTTTTTATAATAGCAAAAAGATCTATTTCATTCTCTGCGATATAGTCAAATATCTCTTTTCTGACATCTCCATTTGTCGTTACCAAAAAAGACTCTAAAATATCGGTAGGGTCTATAAGAGAATCTTTAATCACACTGAGTATTGAATCTACTTGATCAGAAGTTGATAATTCAAAATTAGATAAGCCATGTTCTTTTGCAATGAGCTTCAATCTTCCTTTTGTCAGTTCATCAAGTAGACCTTCAGAACAAAAGTTCATTAGCAGCTTAGTACCATTTAAGGTAGTTTGTTTAGAATGACATTCAAATACTGCCCTTGCGGTGATTGGATCGGAAGCTGCTTTAGAAAGTAAGGAATCAGTAGAATGCTGAAGCGCAAACATTTCATTGGTAAGATTTATAAATTTAATCGAATCTGAAGAGTGATTAAGTGCAAAATCAAGTTCGGCGATTTTTCCCGCAATCGTCTTCCATTGTGGATAGCGTAATATATTCTGAGCAAGTCGGATAAAATCGCCATTTGTAACTGTTTTAAAGTAATCACCTTTTTCTGGGTTATAGTCTCCCTTAGCAAGGAAATCATGTAAAAACCCTGCAAAAATACTTAATTCTACCTCATCATCGCAACCAATCGCGTCATAAAACTCGTCACTTTTGTCTGGCCTAAGCTCTCGCATTAGTCTTCTGAGAATTGCGTTCGATTCTTCATAAATCGGGTGTTCAATGTCCAGTATGGGATCGATATTGCGATTAGAAATTTCGAAAGCCATAGCAAAAAATGAAGCATCACGAACTTTTTCGCCAACACGATACATCCGTGATCGTATTTGCAATTCTGAAACATTCCGCTCGTCCGTATACTCAGGAGAGACAGTGGTGGTGTATACTCTACCTTCAAAAGGAACGTACACTTTAGTGGCTGGAGCAAACAAGCTACCTAATATAAAGAAGTCAGCAATATCTTGAGAACTTAAAATACCAATCTTTCGTGCAGCTAATTCATGGGCAGCAATTACATCGCACGCATCTGAAATCAAGCTATAGTCTAAATTTTTATTTCCAAGTTCTCGGTTTTCATCTTCCATAAATTACTTCCAACTCGGTAACCAATAATAATTTTCCCTCGTCATTTCAGGAACCAATACGCCGGTTACGTGAGGATAAAAATAAACAAAAGTAACCAGCACCAGGCCTAAATAAACAAATACTGCAATTCTTCCGTATTTCTTCCATTTTGTATAAATAGAATAAAGCGCATACGCCATAAGGGGGTAAAAGAATGTCATAGGCGGGAAAAAGTGATAAAAGAACATAATACGAGGCGATCTGGCCCACGGTAGCCATAACCCAGCAAAGGCAATAAAAATTACAAATAAGGGCATAACTTTCTTAAGCATAGCTTGCTCCTTTGGCAACTTAGTGAACACTAAATCAAATAGCTGAACACCAACAAGAAACACATATAACAACATCCCAAAGAGCATAACTTGCGGCAATACGCCGTATACTACAACGCCTATCTGATCAAATATACTTTTCACTTCTTGCGGGCGGACATAATTAGCATTCCACTGTATCAGTAATAAGAAAGCAGCTGGAATTATTGCATAGAACCAAACTCGATATTTTCCAATTAAATACACAGAGATTAATGCAAGCGTTGGGAAGATCATCCAGAATATTGTTGGGTTACCCATGGTATAAATATCGGCGATCGTTTTATTCGTTCCAGAGTGTGCAAAGCTCTCTTTACAGCGCAGAGCATTGAGTGATGCACCTACTTCATCCCCAGAGTTACAATACTGCACATAAAACCACACTGGGCGTAAATCCATTGGCCACATCCACCATTGGGACTGATAACTATGGGTAGCTTTCAAGTTAGTATGATACCACCACATTTGTTTTTGCAGTCCCCACCAAATCCAGTACCGGTCAGCAAAGGTTGCGTTAAATGAGTATAATGGTCGCCAAAAACGAATAGACCTTAATTTTTCTTGCAGGTCAGCTTTTACTTTATTTTTGTCACAATAATCGGGAACAGACTCATATCCCGTACAGTTACCATCGTTGATCATCTTCAACCGTTCTTGCAGTGACTTAGCGTCATTTTCCCACTGATTATATTTCATGATATCAACAAGCGAATTTCCTTTGTAATCGTAAATCGGCATCGTAAAAAGCTGCCAGTACGAAAGAAGGTAGATGATAAAAGGGATAAAAAGAATACACGTAAACCCTAATACAACTTGCTGAACAAACAGTAGCGCATTCACTTTTATAGTCGGCCTATGGTGGATCAAATAATAAAATAGAGTTAACAATTGATACGCGCCCATAATTCCAATGGCAAAAAGCGGTGTCCATTTGGAAGCAACTGCACAGCCAAGAAAGAATGAAGTAAGGAGCCAATATAATAGGCTTAGCCGGTGGTTAAGCAAGTGTGATGGCAAATCCTCACGCGATTCTCTCTTTGTAAAAAAGTAAAATGCAAAAAGAAGGAATGTAACGGCAAAAATATCATTCATGGCAGTGCGGGATTGAACCAGCGGAAGTAAATCAAAAGTAAAAAGGAATGCGGCAATCACACCTATCCATTTATTCTTAAATACAGATCCCGCTAAAAGGAAAATCGCGACGGTGGCCAGAACACCAAAAAATGCAGAGAAAAATCTCCATCCAAAGGCTGAGTTCGCGAGAATTTTATTCGTTTTCTTTTCAGCTTCCTGCTCTTCTTTTGTCTGCACTTGTTCAGGATGGGTTATTTTAGTTGGTAGCTGTCCGGGTCCCCCAACCATTTGTACCCCCCACGACATTATTACCTTAGCAAGAGGTGGATGTGTCCATTCATACGCAACTCCATCCGGTGGAGTTTCCCACCAAACCCATGCCTCATACCTGTTTAGTGCAAACATTTTTGCTGTAAATGCGTGATAGACTTCGTCAAAAACATATTCAGGAATTGAACCTATTTGCCAAAATCGGGTAAAGGTACAGAGGATTAATAGAGTGACGATCCAAAATTGCCACTTTTGTATTATTTTTTTCATATTCTCCTACTTTTTAATATGTTCAGGCGCTAAACGTTTAATATAGTGTGGAGCAGAAACAACAAATATCCCATATATGAGCAATTGTATGTAAGACCAGGTAGTAAGGTAGGATTCTACGAAATAGTAAAAGGTATTAGCAGTAGGAACATTTATTCGCGGCTGAGCGAGGAAGTAGAGATAAAATACATATACGTAATACAAATTAAGCGAGTGCAGAAGCATCGTTAGTATAAACAAGGCCCAGGCTAGCATGACAAGCAATAGGTCTTTCTTTGCGCGTCTCTCACCATTTAAATAGTGAAGGGTATACAATCCGGCAAAGAGAATGAAGTAAACAAAGAGGGGGTACAAATATCTTTCGTGCATTCGTGTCATAAACATAACAGCCGAGAAGACAAAATAAGTAGAAAGAAGTGCAGCATTCTTTTCCACAAGCTCTCTCTTTGGCGAATACAGAGCACGAATTCCAAAATAAAAACCACCTACAAGGGTAAGGCCCCAAACTAAGTAGCCAAAAAATCGTTGAGTCATTCCAAATAAATACACTGTTGTGTCGGGCTTCCAGAAGCCCAATATGCCCCAATAATTAAAGGTGTTTATAGAAGAATACGGGTAAACATCAACAGAGTTTTGCAGCAATCCCCACATCCCACTCAAGGCAGTAATGCCAAAGAAAGGCATAGTTAAAACATAAAAAGTTACCATTGAATAAAGTACAGATTTCGCAAGAAGCATCCAGTTCCATTCTTTTATAAATAAGAGTAAATAGAATGGAGCGAGCACAACAGCCTGAGGCTTAATTACTGCCGCTACAACAAAGATTACGCAAGAGATTGAGAGCTGCTTTTTTAGAACATAGTAAAAAGATAAAAGTAGAAAAAATACATATACAGAATCTACTTGACCCCATGCTGCACTTGTTAAAATGGTGAAGGGGCTCAACAAATAAAGACCCGCTACAATTTCTGGCAAATAAAACATTTTGACTTGCGCAAAACCTGCATATTTATGGCTTAGGTATATCATTATCTTATATAATAATACGCCTGTTAAAATATCAAAAAGCATGGGAACGGATTTATGCAGAAACTCATATAGCTCCCGTGAAGCAGATGAAAAAAACGCGTGTTTAATAGCCGCTACTAACCACATAAAATACATATATCCCGGGGCGTAGTCACTCCATATACCACTCTTGTAAAACCGCCCTGGCCCAACCATAAGCATCTGTTCGCCCCACGCTATAAACGAATCCATATCACTTTTAAATGGAGGAAAAGTTGCAAAAAAGAGCCGTACTAATACCGCGAAACTCGCAATAGTAAAAAATTTTATATGACGTTTAATCATTCTTATACATCGCTCCTTCTCTTCGTTCAACAGTAACTCCCCCTGGATACGCGCGAGTCCACTTAACAGTACCTTTTTTAATTACCGTCTTTTTCCATCCATCCGAACCATACGGATTCTTGGGATCATCCTTTTCAATTATTAAGTAAAATAAACTATCTTTACTATCATTTGGTACGTACGAATATTTAGTAGAGCCTCGCCACCAGAAAAGATAATTATAATTGTAATCATAAATTGGTGGCGTGTATACAAATGCGCCAAACGGCTTTCCTTGACTGTCAGCATAAATATCGTCAATAATGCGGATTTCATTTCGAAAAGTCCCTGGATTAGTATCAACAACCTCAGAATGCCCCCAATAGTGGGAATAGGTGTAGACACTCCATATAAGCAATAGCGCACTCAAAACTAAAAAATTTACCTGATGTAATTTCATAAATCGGGACATAGCATATGCAACAAAAAAGTAATAACTTACCTGAAGGCCAACCCAATACCATTCCCAGGCCGGGCGGGGATACAGAAGAAAAAAGGCAAAGAACCACAGAGGGCAAGCAAGGAAGAAAAGAATTCGCTTACCTTCGAGTGAATCAAGTTTATACATGGTGCGAAAAACATACGCAAGGCCAATCAATGCAAACAAATAGCGGAAAAAGTCGGCTCCTGAAACAGTATTAATCGTCGCTTTACGTATTTCATCAAGTCGATAGTAAAGGCGAGTAGGGTACGGAATTGATTCTCCCAAGCTTACATTTTTACCTTCGAGTAATTGGATAATTGATCGAGACATTAAGAATTCATGTTTAAGATCAAATAATATTTGAGCTGAAAATGAAAGCAAAAAGAGTAGAATCATATACCAAAAATAGTTGTTTGCGTAGAATTTTTTGATAAAAAACAGTGATAAAATGATAGCTACCAAAATTAGATTCCCGCCAAAAGCAAGTTCAAATTGAGCGATCACTCCAGAAATAACTCCACACCAGAGCAAATATTTTGGATTTTTTAGTGCTTTATGCATGCAATACATAAAGAAAATCATACAGAATGGAATCCAATAAGGGTTCCAGAAAATAGTCGAAAAGCTTATAGATGCGGGAGAAAGTGCAAAGAATAATGCGACAATTATGCCAAACAATCGACCATACATTGTTCGACCAAACAGGTAACATAATAAAGTTCCAAGTACTCCTAAGAAACCCATGGTAAAAATATTGGCAGCGGGGTTACCTTCGGATATCAGAAAAGGCATCGCCAAAAGGTAATAATGCAGAGGTCCTTGGAATACTCCCTGCAGACCAGTAAAAGGACCAATAAGTGTAGGATGATGATTAACGACTATATTTTTTACCTCAAGCATATCCCTGCCGTGATCAAAAAGGAAAGGGAAACCACCATCAAATACAGGAGTAAAGCGAATAACACCAGTAAGAACCATCGCCAGGATTACGAGTATGTAGTCAAATTTATGATGTATTATTTCGTTAGCTAAGCTGCGTCCAAACCCCATATTAGATATATTATACCTAATAAAAGCACACTATGTCATGAGGATGTGATACTATTTCGGGAAAGGAGAGATTATGAAGATTTTAATCATTGGAAACGGCTATGTTGGAGCTCGTTGCGCAGCAGCATGGAGCGATAGCGTTAGCTCAACAAAACGAGTCAATTCGGTCGACGATGCCCTCGAAATCCTTGAAGAACATCAGCCTGATGTGGTGCTAAATGCTGCAGGAGTGACGGGAAAACCTAACGTCGATTGGTGCGAAACTAATCAACTGGTAACGGTAAACGGGAACACCATTTTGCCCTGGCTAATTGCTGAAGCCTGCCGGAAAAAGAATACCTATCTTCTTCATGTTGGCACTGGCTGCATTTTTTATGGTCCTGCTCCTGACACTAAAGGCTGGAAGGAAGAAGATTTTGCCAATCCTTTATCCGTTTATTCGAAGGCTAAATATGCTTCAGATTTCCTTTTATCTACTCTTGATAATGTTGGCATTGCTCGTATCCGCTTGCCCATCGACTACATTCCTTCCGACAAAAATCTTATTACACGCTTTACCAAATATAAAACAATTCTTGATGTAGAAAATAGCATCACCGCCCTTGAAGATATGGTTCGCGTCTTTAGATTACTCCTTGAAAAGAAAGCCAGTGGAATTTTTCATTGCACTCAAAAAGGTGGAATTCACTATCGCCGGTTTATAGAACTATATAATAAATATATCGACCCAAATGACATCAAAGAGTTTATAACTGAAGAAGAATTAGTGAAGCGTGGCAGTGTCTCTAAAAACCGCGCAACAAATGTCCTTCAGTCCTTTAATCTTGAAAAATATGGTATTCAAATGCGTGGAGTCGATGAAATGGTGACTGAAACTATGCAGCGGTACGCTGAACAGCTGCATCAACATTAGGTCGACCCTGCTTCAAAGGCTGCCACCACCAGGTATTATCTTTATACCAGTTAATGGTTTCATCAATGCCTTTTTCAAAGGTATAGCTTAGATCCCATCCCATGTTCATAAGTTTTGAGGCGTCAATCGAATAGCGTAAGTCATGGCCTAAGCGATGCTCAACTTTTTCAATCCATGAATCATCTTTACCAAAATGTTTTAAGATTATTTCAGTGATTTGTTTATTTGTATGTTCCTCATTGCCACCAATACAATAGCGTTCTCCAATAGTCCCTTTATGAACTATAAAGTCAATGGCGCGACAATGGTCTTTAACATGGAGCCAGTCTCTAATATTCTCGCCATTGCCCATCAAAGGCAATTTCTTCCCTTCAATAAGGTTAGTTATAAAGCGAGGTATCAACTTCTCCGGATCCTGGTACAGTCCATAATTATTGGAACAATTGGAAACTGTCACCGGCAGGCCGTACGCACTCCCATAACTAAAGGTCAATAAATCAGAAGAAGCTTTCGATGCCGAATAAGGCATGCGTGGCTTTATTGGTGATTTTTCATTAAAAGAAGGCTCATCCAGTGTTAGTTGACCAAACACTTCATCTGTCGAAACATGATGATATCGTGAAACCTTATTTCTTCGTGCTGCATCAAGCAGTAGTCCTGTGCCTAACACATTAGTACGAACAAATGTCATTGGGTCAAGGATAGATCGATCAACATGTGATTCTGCGGCAAAGTGGACAACAAGGTCAACACCTTTCATAACTTCATCAACAACAGAAGCATCGGTGATGTCCCCTTTAACAAAAGAATAGTTGGGATTATTTTCGACGTCTTTTAAATTTTCTAAATGCCCCGCATAGGTAAGCACATCAAGGTTGACTACTTTGTCTTCAGCATGCTCAGTTAACCAGTGATGGACAAAGTTGGAACCAATAAACCCAGCACCGCCCGTAATCAATACTTTCATGAAGCCTCCTTAGACATTAACCTGACATTTTTCACCGATAAATAATTTAATTGTTGAAGTTGGGCCATCTGTATGGCCAATTTCACTTTCTGCGCCAATTAAACTTGAATCAATTGGTTGTGGAACATGAAGTATCTTTACATTATTTAGAACAACACTATTTTGAATATCGCTTCCTTCAATGAGGCAATTATCACTAATCGAGGTAAAGGGGCCGACAAATGCGTTATTAAGGACAACATTATCTCCTAACACTACTGGACCTCGAATATGCGAATTAATAATTTGGCAATCTTTACCTATCTTAACTCGATTCTCAATGGTCGAAGTTTCATCAGGGGTACTGTGCATATCAGACTCTAAGGTACTATCGAGTATGTATTGATTAGATTCAATCCAATCGCCAAACTTACCAGGGTCAAGCCATTTGCCAGTATATTCTAAAACATCGACCCTATAGCCACGATCAATCAACCACTGATAGGGAGAGCTTATCTCAAGTTCGCCCCGTGCAGATGGAACAATTTTTTCATCACCTTTAAAACACTTAAATACATTCGTATCAAAAAAGTACAAACCAGGAATCGCAAAATCGTGCGGTGGGTCCAAAGGTTTCTCTACATACTTAATCATTCGCCCATTTTCATCAAAATAGGGAACACCCAAACGTCGATTTTCTTTATGATGTAGCATCGTTACAAGACCATTCGGCTTCTCTTTTTCAAAATACTCAACAAATTCTTTAATTCCTTCTGTAAAAATATTATCTCCCAAGTGCATTACAAATGAGTCCCCATTAAGCCACTCTTCGCATACTTGGAAAATGTTAGGCAACCCAAGAGGTTTTTCCTGGGCAATGAAAGTGAACTGAACATTCCATCGTGAGCCATCACCAAGAAGAGAAGTTACCATTTCATAAAAAGAAGGATCATAAGTAATACCAATTTCCTTGATACCCGCTTCAACTATCGTCTCAATCGGATAAAAAATTAAAGGTTTATTAGCTACAGGAATAAAATGTTTATTTGAAGAAAACGTCAAAGGACGCATTCGTGTGCCACGACCGCCAGTAGGGATGATTGCTTTCATGTAGAGCTATCCTAATCTCATAACTTTAAATTGTCAAATCTTTTTTGCATATACAATCATATTGTCACCAAAGTATAAATACAACCATCGAGTTCCGAACAACTTCATCATAATCTTCGAATTCATAAACCGTTCAAAAAAAGGTATATTAAAATGTTTAGCTACCCGGGCAATATAGGGATAGGTTAGCCATTTCCCCATACTCTCAATTTTTATAACCTGATATCCTGATTGTTTAAGCAATTCAGTAACTGTTTTGCGAGACAAAAAGAAATAATGGTGCGGAGGAGCAAAGAAATGATTATGTGTACCCAATATCTGGGCATAAAGTGAACCAACATCGCCAGTGCCAATAACAAGCAGCCCACCCTTTTTAATCGACTCAGATAATTTTATTAAATCTTTTTTAGGGTCAGATAGATGTTCAATAAGATCAAACATAAGTACTACATCAAATGAATTAGCCGGAAAATTAGCTTTATGTAATGGTGTAGTTTGGATTTTATCTTTCAAGTGAGAGGAAGCCAGACCAGTTATATAGGCTGAAGTATCTATACCGCTTACAGAGTAGCCTTTTTTCAACGCTTCATCCATAAAAAATCCGGCAGCACAACCTACATCCAATAACGCTCCATGGTCGGTTATCTGGTAAATTTTTTCTAGATAATGAGCGGCATTCTTGCGTACCATCGGTTCTTCAGAGAGGTAGTCCGCATATCCAAACTTTTCATCTTTCCCCATGAAATAGCCTTCACGGTAATATTTCTCTAAGAATTGATCATAATCTTGATCCGTTTCCAACGTGTACAGCCCACACGTATCACAATGCAAAATTGTGAACCCATTCTTAACAAAGCCAATTTGAAAATATCCTCCACAGGACAAGTAACACGCATCAAGTCGTTTCATATTATTTTTTTATATACTCGTATACTAAATAGGGACCAAACCGCGCAGAAGTTCCCGGCGACAATTGTGGTTCAGAAGTAGATTGAATCATGTAATATTTAACAGAATCTCCTTTAGCTGTTTCTATCTCTCTTTTTAACACATTTTCCCAGTAATAGTGAGCAGCAGTATTAAGTGCTTGCACGGTAGGCTTTTCGATATCGGTACTTATAACATACGATGTGCCTCCTTTTGCTATAGAATCCGACTGCGCCCACTTCATTGCATTATCTAAAAATACATACGGTATATCCGAAAAATTGCTTAAAGCGCCTAATGGATAATCGTAATGCTCAATAAAAGAAAAATAACGAACAATATAGATTACCCACCAGGATGAAATCAAAATAGGTATCATAAGTAGTGAATACGCGCTGGTTTTCCATGAGCGCTGCAACAATAGGTGATAACAATCATTTATGCAAATACCAAAAAGAAGAGCGATCGACGGAAGGGCTAGGATAAAATACCGAGGAACAATGATGGGTACTTTTACAAAGGTCATAAACCATAACGGGCCAACAGCCCAAAGCAAAAGCAGAAGTCTAAATAATCGTCGTGATGTGTTTTTATGAAAAAGAACGATAATGCTATAAATAAGTACAACATAAAGAAGCGACGAAATAAATAGTTTGACTGGTGTGTTGAGAAATATTTGCGAATGAAAAACATCATTTGCATACCCAAGTTGCCATTGAAATCCACCACCAGGGATAACGTCAATATATGTACGCGCAACATCCAAAAATTGAAAATAAAAAGGTTTATCTTTAGCCTCAAATTTTTGAGTAGCACTAAAGAACGCGTTAAACATTGAAATATTACTACTATAATAATACAGAGAAGGAATAAAGAGCACAGTTAATAAAGTTATTCCAAACCCTAGATATGTCTTAGATATGTCTTTTTTTATCTGTGCCAGAGAAATAACAACACTCGGTAAAATAAAATGAAGGCAACTTATATAAAGCTGAAATAAAACCCCCCACAGCAAAAGGAGTAAACTAACTAGTTTGGTTGAAGGTTTCTCTAAAAAAAGAAAAGTAACTAAAATACTGAAGCTGATAAAAGTCGGGACTGGTGTAGGTTGATACACCATTCGTGAAAAAATCTCCCACCACGGGTGAGTAGCTAAAAATAATCCTGCAAATAGTCCAGCAAGGGGAGAAAAATATTTTTTGCCGATATAAAGCATCACTACAATACTCGACATGTTTATAATCGCTGTGAGAGCAGAGACTACAAGGGGATTGGAAGAGATATAAAAAAGTGGCAGGTAAAAATATATTAGAGCCGGTCCCCAGGAATAATTACCCCAAGGTGATTCAAGAGTGTACGACTGGCTGGTAAGGTAACTACCATGCTCGATATAATCGTGTAAAACTAGTCCAAGGCGAGGCTGGTCATACCCAAACTCAATAGTATCCATCCAGCCAAGTCTGAGCACTAAATAAAGGAGCAATAGTAATCCCGAAAAAACGTAAAAATATATACTTTTAAATCGATACCACATATAATTTGAGTTATGCAATTAGCTACAAATAAAAATTATAGTACGTTTTTTGGAATTTTCGTACTAACACTACTTGTGTATTCGTATACGCAATTAAAAAGCCCAACACCATACGATTACTTTATTAGATTATCAGATAGCTTTATCCATGGCAAAGTATATCTTACCGATCATCCCGCATGGTTAAATGAACTAATCCCTACTTCTGATCCAAATAAGTATTACGTAGCCTACCCACCGATGCCGGCAATTATTGCAATCCCCTTTGTAGTATTTAATATCGCTAATAAAAGTCAGACCTTTATTGCCGTTATTTTTGGCAGTATCAATGCAGCAGCGCTCTACCTGGTTTTAAAGCGAGTTTATTCGTATCAAGCGGCTGTGTTAGGTGCACTGTTACTTGCCTTCGGCACGAACCATTGGTATTTAGCCACCGAAGGATCGTCTTGGTATATCGCACACATTATTGCTGTGTTCTTCTTGTTGATGGCATTTTTACTAATAATTAAAAAAACTGAAGATAAAAATCTGGAATTCTCCTCAACACCTTGGCGTTGGCTCGCTGCTGGGCTGTGCATTGGTGCCGCATACTGGTCGCGATTGCCGGCAGTACTAATTGCGCCTTTTTTTGGATTAGTCCCTTTAACCCAACATGAGCTAAAAAAATATCTTAAACCGCTTCTGTTATTTAGTATTGGTGTTGGAACCTTTCTATTGCTTAATTTTGGATATAACTATACTCGCTTTGGTACTATCTCTGATCAAAGCTATGTCCTTATTCCCGGTGTTCTCAAAGAGCCATGGTTTAATAAGGGGATTTTTAGCATAAGCTATTTGCCGACAAATATAAAATTTTTCTTCGCCAAAACCCCAACTCCCTACGCCTCATTTCCCTATTTTAAACCAAGCATAGAAGGTATGTCTTTTTTCTTGACATCGCCATTTTTCATTCTTTTACCTTTTATCAATTGGAAAAAACAATACAATATAGTTGCGTTAGCAATAGGTATTCTTATGTTGGGCCCAGGGCTTTTGCATGGCACGCCGGGGTTTGCTCAGTTCGGGTATCGTTTCGCCATGGAAGCAACACCGTTATTCCTTATCTCTTTTTGCTCAGTCCTTGAACGTAAATGGTGGCAAGTAAGCGTACCGCTTATGCTCTTGGCTGTAGCGATAAACTTCTGGGGAATATACTTTATTCGGGTTCTTAACATTTACTAGGAAAATAAGATATAATCCTTTAATGATAATAATAACTGGACAAACAGGTACAGGAAAAACATCGCTCGCTCTTGAACTTGCTCGCGCTAGAAACGGCGAATTGCTTTCAGCAGATTCACGTCAGGTATTTTCAGAAATGGATTTGGGTACGGGTAAAGTCGACTCATTGGAAGATCTTAATAACAGAAACGGTATTTGGCATCTGCGCGGTATCCCGATCTATGGCATTAATCTAATCAAAGCAAATCAGATTTTTAGTGCTGGAGATTTTGCTGAGTACGGGAAAAACGTCATAGCAGATATTATCGCCCGAGGCAAACTACCAATAGTAGTAGGAGGAACAGGGTTTTACTTAAAATCGTTACTTGATCCCGATGAAACGGTCTCTGTTCCGCAAGATTTTGAACTTCGTCGAAAATATGAATACAAACCCACGCAGTATCTTCAAACTACGCTTGCAGAAAAAGATCCAACCAAATTATCCAGCATGAACAATTCCGACCGCAACAATCCACGTCGACTTATTCGCGCTATTGAAGTTGCCGATTGGAAAAGGCGAAATCCAATAGTTCCCAAGAGTGGATTCAGTTTTGCCCCTCTCGAGTGGATTGGACTACGTGCTTCACGAGAAGTATTAGAAAAAAGAATTGATCAGCGAATTACGCAGATGCTAAAAAATGGACTGCTTGAGGAAGTCACTAAATTAGTAGAAACATATTCATGGGGATCAGCGGGCTTAACCACTATTGGATATAAAGAGTGGCATCCGTATTTCTTAAACCAGAAAACAATCGATCAAGTCAGGCAAGATATCCTCACAGCACATTTGCAGTATGCCAGAAAGCAACTAATTTACTTCAAACATCTCCCCGAAATTAACTGGCAAGAGATCACGGGTTAAGGCAGTCATTCTTGACCCTGGCAATCAAACCCTTTACGCTATAGCTATGGACCTTCGCTCTACAACAACAATTAAATGGGATATTTCGCTATCAGTAATTGTCAAAATAGTAGGCACTGCGATTGTACTATTCTTAATCTACTATCTTCAGGATGTACTTGTTTCACTCTTTATAGCAATAATTTTAATGGCCGCCATCGCGCCCCTTGTTTCTATTGTAAAAAATATACTTAAAATCTCAAACCGATTTGCCATTACTATTGCGTATGTATGTACCCTTACTGTTATTGTAACTATAATTTATCTAGTTGTTCCTCCATTACTGCGACAACTAGGGTTATTTCTTGTTGATCTGCCAAAATATACTCGTTCAGTTATTTCATCATTGGGATTTTTTAATAACGATACGCAGATAGATTTATATAAAGACAATGTTCTTAACTATTTTAACGAGCAAACCGGTAGAATTGCTGAGAGTGCATTCAATGCTACTATTGGATTATTCTCAGGAATACTCCAGGCGATAAGCATTGCTGTCTTCACTTTCTACCTACTATTAGAAAAGGAAGCTACGCAAGGAAGTGTGTTAAGATTTATTCCTTGGATATCTCATAATCAAAAGAAAGAAATCACTAGACTCTCCAGCGAGATTCAACTGAAGCTCGGTCACTGGGCCCGCGGCCAAGTATTACTTTGTTTGATCGTAGGAATAGGAACTTTTATTGGACTTACATTGTTACAAGTCCAGTTTGCTTTGCCGCTCGCCGTAATAGCGGGAATCCTCGAAATAGTCCCCATTATTGGGCCAGCTATCTCAGCGGTACCAGCGATAATTGTGACACTTGCGGTAGAGCCAGACAAAGCAATTTTTGTTGTTGCACTATACCTCCTCATACAACAGCTCGAAAATAGTTTTATAGTGCCTCAGGTAATGAAAAAAGCAATCGGACTATCGCCAATTGTAACCTTGCTAGCCTTAATGATAGGGGAAAAGCTCATGGGGACAACCGGAGCGCTGCTATCACTTCCCGCGACAACCGCCATCCTCGTTATCCTCGACTATTATACTAAGAAAAAAGACAAGATATCGATTAGGTTAGATTAAATATGTATGCAGTAGTTGTCAGTCTTGCTATATGTGGTGTAATTTTATTTATTCTTTTTTTAAGGAAAGTACATACTTCGGAAAATAATAAGGAGCATCATGTTTCCAAACTATATGTAGATTCTGCTATCATCGAGTTTGAAGGTGAACAGATAAGACGGAATGGTAAACTCGATTCACAGGTTCCACCAGGTCATTTTGAAGAATTAATTGAATCGCTCAATCGCTGCTCAAGATATAGGGAGATTTATGGGAATTATAAAGAATATATCGCCGTAAATACTATTCTTAAAATTGGACTGCTAACCCGTTTTGCTCGGCAAGAACGCTTTGCCCATATTGAACCAACGAGTTATCGAGCTGACCTTAAATATGGCGGTTGCTACTTTGAGAGCACTGATGGTGTCGCCATGGTTTATGCAATAGGTGATACTAGCGCAATCCTAGAAATGTGTTCTCAAATCCATGATAAGGAAGAAATACTTAGAGTAGCACAAAAGTGGGCGAAGCAAAATTATTTAGTTACAGCAATTGCGACAGGTGATGTATATAGCGATAAAAAGAATGTCCTCACCCGCGGTGTTAAAGAAAAAATGACATTTTTGGGGCTACTTGCTATTCCCAACTAATTAAATCTACTTGATCATCTTCGGGTTTTATTGTATACTACCATTGGCCTTAGGAAACAGTTTGGTTAGTCGGAGAGAGTCGCAAGACGAATCGAAGGCAGGAAAGTCCAGACAGCATAGAGCAAGGGTGTCCCGCTTAACTGTGGGAACGCGAAAGCGCTAGTTAGAGCATCAGAGACGATTAAATCATCTTCGAAAAGCTTTGGAGATGATGGAAGGTGAAAAGGGCAATCCTCCCCGCTGCAATCCTAGACAGAACCGATATCAGGTGGCTTGCCGAGGTTCAAATCAGGAGCATTAGATAGATTACCATTAAAACAGAATCTGGCTTACTCGTCTCCTAAGGCTTTTTAAAATCCACAATCAAAAATCCACTGCTTCTTGCAAAAGCAATTTCTTTTATTGCACAATTGACTAAATGTTAACAATTATAACCTCTGCGGCTATTGTGGGCCTTGAGGCAAGACTCGTCTCAATTGAAGTTGACATTCAATCACAAGGCTTGCCCCATTTTATCATTGTTGGACTTCCCGACAAATCCATCGATGAAGCAAAAGAGCGTGTCAAAAGTGCAATCAAAAATAGTGGGTTCGAATTTCCTAATAAAAAAATTACTGTCAATATGGCACCCGCCGATGTTTCTAAAGAAGGGTCACGGTATGATTTGCCAATCGCTATGGGGATACTTGCTTCATCAGGACAAATACCTGCAGTTTCTAAATCTAAATTATTTTATGGTGAACTCTCACTTGATGGTTCAATTAAGCCTGTCAGTGGAAGTGTCTTAATTTCGATTCTTGCAAGAGAATCACCTATAGAGGAACTATATTCTCCACATGATAACGCCAAAGAAGCCGCGCTTATTAGCGGTACAAAAATATATGCCTGCGATAAGCTAAGTGATCTCGTTTCTCATTTCGCAGATAATTTTCCGCTCACCGTGCAACAACATCATATTCCTCTTACTCAAAATAAAAACTCACTCGCAATTTTCACTGACATGTCCGATGTACAAGGTCAACAACAAGTAAAGAGAGCCCTAGAAATAAGCGCTGCCGGAAGCCACAACATTATTTTAATAGGCAGTCCGGGAGCAGGAAAAACCATGCTCGCTCGAACATTCCCTTCTATTTTACCCAACATCACCGTTGATGAAGCAATAGAATTAACAAAGCTATATAGTGTGTCAGGAAACCTAACCAGCGATTCTCCCATAATTTCTGAGCGCCCGTTTCGCCATCCACATCACACCGGTAGTGTTTCATCGATTATAGGTGGGGGAACAAACCCTAAGCCTGGCGAAATCTCGCTTGCCCACCGCGGAGTATTATTCATGGACGAATTTCTCGAATTCCCCAAAATAGTATTGGAATCATTACGTCAACCACTTGAAGACGGCGAAATTACGGTGTCTCGTACCGCTTCAACAGTAACATTTCCTGCTAAATTTATTTTACTGGCAGCATGTAATCCATGCCCGTGCGGCTTTGCATATAGCATGGACCCCGGCAAGCAATGCTCTTGTAGTAGTTCTCAATTAACACGGTATAAAAAGAAATTATCGGGCCCTATTTTGGATCGGATCGATTTGCAAGTAAAAGTTCGCGCAGTTCCGATTCACGAGCTAGCAGCACGAAGCGAATCAGAAAAATCAGAACATATCAAGGAAAGAGTCCAAAATGCTCGAGAGATCCAATATAAAAGATTTGCTCATACAAATTTAAGATCAAATGCTGAAATGAGTAGTAGCGAAGTTCGCGCTCATTGTAAATTTTCATCCGAAACCGAAGAATTGTTAAAGTCAGCAGTTACAAGAATGCACCTCTCAGCTCGAGCCTATAACCGCACAATTAAAGTCGCTAGGACTATTGCGGATCTGGCTCAGGAAGAAATTATTACTAAGCAACATATCGCCGAATCGCTCCAGTACAGATTTAATGATATTATATAAATATGAAAGTTCTTATTGCCGGCGCGACAGGTTTTATTGGATCACTCATTGTAGAGCAGCTCTTAAAAAAAGCGCATGATGTCTGGGTGCTTTTACCTGATCAATCACAACTTGAAGAATACCAACATATGAGCGTCCATGCCATGGTTGGAAATGCAGCAGAAAACGGTACTTGGTTGAGCCAACTTCCTGATAATTTAGATTTTATCGTTAATGCAATCTTTCCAAATATTTCAGTGCGGCTTTCTCTCAAACAAATCGAGAATGAAGGAGCTTCACATTATTTTAATGTTGGGAAAAATTTACTGTATGCTGCTGAAAAAACTGGAGTAAAGCGAATGTACCAATTCGCACCTCTATACTGCTACACAAATACTGGGGTAGAAATTACTGAAAAATCCATACTTAACCGCGATACGAACACCATCGGAAAGTTATATATGGATTTGCTACCGTATCTGACAAATCAAAAAGTTCAATCCACGGTGTTAATGCACGGCTTATTATATAATTTTACTGGATTTACTTTCCCCGAAATACCACGCGTAGCAGGGCGCATACCAATTATTGGAGGAGGAGAGAATCTCCTGGTACTAACTCACATTGTAGATCTAGCTTCAGCTTGTGTATTTCTTCTCGAGAAAGAAATTGCAGAGCACTTTATAAATGTCGTTGACGATAAACCTCTTCGGCAAAAGGAAATAATGCAGCGTCTCGGGTTGAAGACCCAAAGTGGAACCGTACCTTTGCCAAAGTTTGCAGCGACCCCCCTTCTGGGTGATGTTCTTACCAGTACGCTAACAGAATCAATTCAAGCTAAAAATAATCTACTCAAGTCGTTTGGGTATTGGTTAAAGTATCCGGATATGAATGCAGGCTTTGCGGCAAGCACTATTTAACTATATGGAGGAAATAGAAAAGTAATTCGCCTAAGACAACAGCACCACCAACTAAAAGCGATTTACGGATATCATGCGAGTAGGCATTAATTTCGTGAGAATTTCTTTCTTTCTGCGACTGTGCAACGCGATCTGAAGATTTTCGTAGGGTGTTAAGCGAAACTCCTAAACCTTCAGTGTCATGGGTAGTAGTAGATTCTTTTATAACTTGTTTTTGAATTGTCATACACGGGAGTATACCGCGTAAAGTCTGCCTTGACAAGCAAATACTAGTGAACTTATCATTGAGTAGCTTAGGTGCGCAATTTGGCGTATTTAAAAATAACTATGAATCAGAAAAAAATAATTACATTAAGTATTGCCGGTATTCTTGTCCTCGGTCTATCAATATTTGGCGCCTATACTATTACAAAATACGTAAACACTCCTACTGAGACCGTCTCTTCAAACCCATCCAGTAGCCCTGAACCAACAATTAAAAAAGTTGATGCAGAAAGCTATTGTCCGCTTAACGGGAAAAAATATACAACAGATGATCAGCTTCGCTGGGAACAAAAACACCCGGTTGCGGTAATGATAGAAAACCACACTGAGGCACGACCACAATCAGGGTTAACCAGTGCCGATGTCGTGTACGAAGCAGTAGCAGAGGGTGGCATCACGCGTTTTGAAGCCTTGTTCCTGTGCGATACACCTCCGCAAGTTGTTGGTCCAGTGCGTAGTGCCCGCACGTATTTTTTGGATTGGCTATCAGAATATAACGCTTTTTATGCTCATGTTGGCGGTGCTAATTCTGGTGGCTCTGCTACTCAAAGTAAAGCCGATGCTCTACAACAGATTAAAGATTATGGCATAAAAGATTTCGATGGAATAACAAGCAACGTTTCAGAAGGATTTTATCGTGATGAAAACAGAAATCCAAACGTAGCATACGAACACACCATGTATTTAGATATTGAACGTTTACGCAAATATGCCAAAGATACCTTTAACTGGGGAGTAGCCGTAAATGGTTCTCGCTGGGACAGTACGTTTGAAAAATGGAAATTTGTTGATTCTAAAACAATTCCTAAACCCACATCAGTCGAAGCATCGTCTGCTGCTACTATCAGTTATCAATTCTGGGATACTTCAGCCAATTTATTTAACGTAAAGTGGTCATACGATACTGCAACAAAGTTATATGCTCGGAATATGGCGGGTAAACCGCATGTCGATAAAAATAATAATGAACAAATTAAAGTAACCAATATCATAGTTCTTTTCCAAGAAGAGAGCCGCGCCGACGACGATTATCACGATAATTTGCACCTGCTATACAAGACGATCGGTACAGGACAAGCCTATATCTTTATGAATGGGAACATGATAAAAGGAACGTGGAGCAAGTCTGGAAGGACTGCAAAAACGAAATTCCTTGACTCCACAGGCCAGGAAGTGGCTCTTGAGCGAGGTAAAATCTGGATTTCAATCGTCCCTACATATAGTAAGGATTCGGTTAAAGTAAACTGAAAATAACTACTCCTGCCCGAAAGGAGATTCTATGTTAAACGATCTGTTCATATCCAAAGTTCGGGTAAAAATGCTACAGCTTTTCATGCTTAACCCCATGACCATGTTTCATGTTCGCGAAATTGTTCGGCAGGTAGACGAAGAGATTAACGCCGTACGAAGAGAATTGCAGCGCATGGAAAAAGGTGGAATGGTGCGCTCGGAATGGCGGGCAAATAGGCGCTACTACGAATTTAAAAAAGAGTATCTATTCTATCCTGAACTGCTTGCCATGATGAACAAAATTACCGGCCTTGGAGGAGAGATTATCCAAAACCGGGCAAAACTGGGTAAGGTTAAATTTGCCTTCATCTCGGGTGGATTTGCTCGAGGTAAAACCCCTGGTCCAAAAGATGTTGAGCTCTTAACAGTTGGGACAATAGTATTACCAGAACTTTCGGCACTAGTTAAATCAGAGGAGGTCAAAAGAGGCCGCGAGATCAACTATACTGTAATGGCGGAAGACGAATATAAGTACCGGGTCACAAGGCGCGACCCATTTATCCTTGATGTCCTTGAAAGACCTAGAATTATGCTTATTGGCGAAGAAGAAGCCCTTCTTGCAGACGTTTAAAGTGACGCACTTTTTATTATTTCGCTAAAGTGTCGCACTTTATTCAAGTCACTTTCACTATAGCTAAATGATGCAACATCTTCAGCAAGTTTTTCAAAATCGAGAGTCTCACAAAAACTGATAGTTTTAGCCCTCAATTCGTTTGAGGTACCAACTCCAATTTTGTAATTCAAATAGTCATAATCAGGCTTAATCGAAAAAGACAATAAATATGCAATGTCAAAAAAATCACGACCTAGTACGCGAGGTCTATTAAATAACGCATTAAACTTCTGTGCAAGTAAAATATTTTTTGGCGTAACACGTACAGTAGGATTTAACCCGAACCGCTGCAAAGATTGCACGTCAGGTTGGTAAGTATATCCATGTGCCGTGCTATCAATTTGGATTAAAATTTTCTCAGATTCTAAAGGTGAAATCTTTTGCTCAAAGAGAATATGAGGAAGGCGAACATTACACCGAAATGCCCCCTTATGAACAAAACTAGTTTCTACTTCATAACCTTCTTCTTCAAGTCGCAACTTCACAGTGCTTCCAACCGAAAGAAATTCTTCTTCTGTTAGGCCAAAATTATCAAAATCTAAGTCTTCGGAAAAACGGGGGCAACCATGAATAATTCTCAAGGCAGTTCCGCCTAAAAAAGACAATTTAAAGGCGAATTCCGATGCAAAAATCCCATCAAGCATCAGACATTGCAAATATTCTCTCAAAATCTGTCGCTTATCTCGTGTTTGAGAAGGAGGATAATATGATTGGATTGTTTCAATAGTGAACATATGTTGGACTCCTTAAGTAGTTAAGTAATAAGCGGGCGCGCCTTTCTAACGCACCATTTTCAGAAATGGTAATGTACTTCCAAAAAAGAGGTTCATCAAAATGAGCAAAAAGCTCTTCAGAATTTATACGCAGTTCGTGCATATCACCTTCGGTTTTTAACTCTGGATGAAAATAGAGGTAATCTACCAAGGCCTTTTCCTTCGTAGCTATAAAAAATGACATAGATCCATACGCAACGCTGGTATACCCTACCATCATAGTTGGCTTGATTGACTTAAAAAGGAACTCTCCAAGGGGTGTTTTATATACTGCTGTCTTTCTTGTACTAATGCTTGTTGTACGAAAAACTCCTTCTGAGATGAGATTGTAGTAGCGTAGTGCCGATTCAAGAGATATATAAGAAGGTGAATAGAGGTTCTTAGCCACTGCAAAAAGGCCATAGGAATCAAGCGCACTCGCCAAGTCCGCAAAGACATAATAACCACGCACCAATCTTTGAATATAACCTATCCTTTCCCACCGCCTAAGCTGGGTTGTAGCGATATTCGGTTCAAAAAACCGTATATCATGTGGGGTAAAGACGAGCTTATTCTTAAGCGATTGTTGTAATTCTCGGTACTTCATATGTTTCTCCAAAGATACATTTATGTATTCTTTAAGAAATAAAATAACAGAAATGAGAGAGAAAGGCAAGGGGTAATAGATGAGCCTAGATATCCTAATAGCGATAATGAGTGAGCGTGATATGTAGAATAAAGAAGACCTATAGCTATTGACAAAGGGATATAGGTGTGTTAACATCACGATACCTCAATAGGAGGCAACCTCAATTCGAGGCTGTTCTACTTGAGAGGCCCGAAGCCTTAAAACTTCGGTAGCACATTCAAAAGAGGCAGATTACTCCTAATCTTAGGAACGGGAAGTAGTCCAACGAAGTCTCTTGTCGAATAAACATCTAACTCCGCCACTATGTACCGCCACCTAAACCTAGGGGGAAGGTAATTGGCCGCACATTTTTAACCCAATTTATTGGGCTACTTTGTGTAGGTATTTTCTTCTACTTTTCTCAAAATATTGTTGATTGTGCTCCCTTTTCCCGTCCGCATTCCGTGACGGATTGTAGCCCCGGTTGTCTACCTTGTATGCCTCACAGCATCAAGTAGCTACTGAGTCTACAATCCGTCACGCGAATAAGAAAGGTTGGCAAAGAGCCCACCATTCTCGTGGCGAGAAGTAGGAGACTATCACATGTCTATCAGTAAGCTCAGCTTGATCATCATCACTATGCTCGCCTTGACCATTACTCCGGCCCACGCGGCCGAACAAAATGTCAACTCTAGCGTCGAGGTCTACCTCGAGTGTTGGGACGGCAACGGGTGTCTAGCAACCTTCCCAACCGGGAACGCGTGGAACATCTACCGCTGGTACGGACCAGAGCTAATCTCTGGCCCGGCCAGAATTACTCGCGACGTGTTTGTCATTCCTGGCTCTGTCCGGACATATAACGGCGATACGGGATTTGCATACGCTGCTCCTCCTTCTTGGTAGAGAATTAGGCTGAGCGCCGGTAGCATGCTTCACAGCATGGCTGAGTTAACCGCATCGATTGATGTAGGAACTAAAAAACCGGCGCAAAGCCAAAAACAATCAAACAAAAAAAGAGAAAGAAAGGAGAAAAGAAAATAATGATAAAAAGAAAGAAAAGTTATTCAAGTCGCTTGAGACCTGAAATATACTTCCTATTTCCACTTACCATTCATTACAATTCCCATTCTGCCTCCCTGTTTATAGAGTTAAACAAATCTCTATCTGAAGATGACAAAACGAAGTCGAAAACAGGAAGTTAAAATTAAATACACACCACACGAGTTCTGGTAAATCATCTTAACTTAGTATACAATATCATAAAACTTACATACGAATGCCCTCGTATGTTTTTTTGCGCTTATAATGGGTAATTGCACAAGGAGTACACTATATGGCAGCAGAAAACGGATTCTTTTTAGATGAGTTACCAGACGTTTCTGGATCAAATAATAAAGCTCAGCTTTCACCAAGAATGGTTCAACAGCAAATGCAGCTCGACCCTGCAGAACCTCAAACGGCAGCGGAGGAAAAGCTTGTAGATTTTCCGGATATTGATGGAGTTCCTGGTGGATTTAGTGGGCGTCGGCTCGGAACTTTAGGCGGCGGTTTAACAATCGGACCAATGGTACAACCTAAGCAGCGAGGCCGCTAACCCTCCATTGACTCTCGCTCAAAATAAAAATATAATACCGCCATTATGGCACAACACAACCGCTACGCGAATAATCCACAGACTAAGAAAACTGGACGCCCAGTGCGTATGTTTATGTTTGTACTATTTATCACCGTAGTTACACTCATCTACAATCTTCCAGCAATTAAAGTAAATAAAACAGTTTTTGGTAAAAAGATCGACACTATCGGTGGATACAATATTCTTGGTAAAAAAATGGAACTTAAAAAAGGTCTGGACTTGCAGGGTGGAGTGCAGTTAACTCTTCAGGCAGACATGGCTGGAATTAACGAGAAGGATCGCCAGCAGGCCCTCGACTCAGCACGAAATGTTATTGATCGCCGCGTAAACTTATACGGAGTATCCGAACCAGTAATTCAATCTTCAAAATCAGGAAATGATTATCGAGTAATTGTCGAGCTTCCTGGAGTTACAGATATTAACGAAGCTTTAAATTTGGTAGGTAGAACCGCTAAACTGGAATTTCGCGAGCCCGACGAATCAACAGAAAGTGCTGTAAAAGCGCAGCAAGAAGCAACGGCTTCAGCAATGTTTCAAAATCTTGACGCTTCAATGGCAGCGCAGTTAAAAGAATATATCGCATCACAGCCACGCTACAAAGCGACAAAGTTAACTGGAAAAGAACTTAAAAAAGCCGCAGTCGCCTTTAACCAACAAAATGGTCAGCCAGAGGTTAGTATCGAGTTTAAAGACGAGGGTGCAAAATTGTTTGGCGATTTAACAACTAAATATGTTGGTAAAACTATTGCAATTTACCTTGATGAAGATTTAGTAAGTGCCCCAACTGTGAATGTTCCTATTACCGATGGTCGCGCGGTTATCTCCGGTGGATTCAGTGTGCCTCAAGCACAGCAGCTTGCTACACAGTTAAATGCAGGAGCGTTGCCAGTACCAATTCATGTCATTGAACAACGAACCGTAGGTGCGACACTCGGTAATCAGTCAGTTCAGAAAAGTATTGTTGCCGGTGCAATTGGAATCACACTTGTTGCCTTATTTATGCTGGTTTTGTACGGATTCCAGGGATTGCTAGCCGATTGTGCACTTATTCTTTACACCTTAATCTCACTTTTCTTATTCCGTTTCATTCCGGTAACACTGACACTAGCGGGGATTGCCGGATTCATACTTTCCATTGGGATGGCTCTTGATGCAAATATCCTAATCTTTGAACGTATGCGCGAAGAAATGCGCTGGGGACGAAGCAAAAAAGACGCATTACGCCTCGGCTTTGATCGCGCATGGTCTTCAATTCGCGATTCAAACGTTTCTTCCTTGATCACTTGTTTTATTCTCTACAGCTTTGGTACGGGTATTATTCGAGGATTTGCCTTAACACTCGCAATTGGTATTTTAGTATCGCTCTTTACCGCTATTACCGTATCACGCACTTTGTTACGAATGTTTATTAGGGACTAATTTATGAACTTTGTTAAACACAAGAATATCTTTTTTATCATTTCCGGAGTACTTATTTTGCCGGGGCTCATTTCGCTGTTAACAAAAGGGCTTAAGCCAGGAATCGATTTTACCGGCGGAACACTAATGGAAATCAAAAGTAATAAGTTTAACGACTCTAAGAAAAATGAGATCGAAGATTTAATTAAAAAACAGGGGATTGAAGTTTCTTCAATTCAACAATCAGGAAATAATTCATACATTATTAGATCCAAAGAATTCAACCAGGCAAAAAACAACCAAGTCATGGCTGAATTAAATAAAAAATATGAAAAGGTAGAAGAGTCTCGATTCGAGACGGTTGGTCCAACTATCGGTGCAGAGTTAACCCGTAATGCTATTTTAGCTTTAATTGTCTCGTCAACTTTCATTGTGCTTTATATTGCCTGGAGCTTCCGTACTGTTCCTAAGCCGGCATCAAGTTTAAGATTTGGTATAACAGCCGTTGCTGCGCTACTACACGATGCGTTCTTTATCTTGGGGATATTTTCTATACTAGGTTTTACACTTAATGTTGAAGTCGATTCATTGTTTGTTACTGCCTTGTTAACGGTTATCGGATTCTCAGTGCACGACACAATCGTTGTTTACGATCGTATTCGCGAGAATCTGATTAAAGCCAAAGCCCCAACGTTTGATGATACTGTTAATCTTTCAATCTGGGAAACAATGGCCCGGTCCATTAATACTTCGACAACCGTTATCATCGTACTTTTGGCGTTGTTATTATTCGGTGGTGAATCAATCCGCTGGTTTGTATTTGCTTTGCTGATCGGAATTATCTCAGGAACATACTCTTCAATTTTCAATGCAGCACAGCTGCTCGTTTTATGGCAGGACTATTCGGATAAGAAGAAACAAAAATGATATAATTTAATCATGAGTCTATCGGTTGTTACTCCTGAATCTAAAGTTCATGATGTTATAAACCATTACCGTGATATTCTAAAAACCCAGAATATTGAGCTAGATCATATCGAGTATGATCGTCCCTGGGGTGGGGAAATTTGGGTAAAAAATGAATTTTCAGTACCTTTTCAGGATATCTATTTTGCCGATACTCAGTATTTTGATAAAAACCTCCAAGGGCCACCAACGCCTAAATTGCTTATTGTCACCCCTGGCGGCCGTCTTTCCTGGCAATATCACCGCCGTCGCCAGGAGATTTGGAGAGTAGTACTTGGACCGATAGGTGTGATCCGCAATAATTCGGATTATATGCCTGATATCGAAGTGTTTACAACTGACAGTCTCGTAGAAATTGGTAAAGAAATTCGGCACCGATTAGTAGGCTTGGATAACTGGGGTGTTGTTGCAGAATTATGGAAACACAATGATCCCGCCAATGTTTCAAATGAAGATGATATTATTAGAATCAAAGACGATTATGGTCGATAGAAAGGAACAGTATGCAAGTCGAACCAAGCATTTTTAAAGCATATGATATTCGTGGCATTTATGGTCAAACGTTAAATGAAGAAGTAGCACGAGCAGTAGGTAAAGCCTTTCCCAAGGTTGTACCCGCTACAAAAGTTGTAGTAGGTCGCGATGCACGCGTTTCAAGCCAATCCCTTCACAATGCCTTAATTGAAGGCCTCACATTAGTTGGAATATCGGTTGTTGACGTCGGTATGGTTTCGACCGACATGTATTACTATGCCTGCTCTACCCAAAACTTACCGGGTATTATGGTCACCGCCAGTCATAATCCAAAAGAATACAATGGATTTAAAATGGTGCGCAAAATCCCGTATCTGTTGTCGGGTGACGAAGGAATTCAAGATATCCGAAAGTTCATTGAAGCAGATGATTTTCCTCCTGAAGCTAGCACCGGCACGGTGGAACAAATCGACATCATGGAAGATTTTGTCACCAAAATTCTCTCTCTGGTACCAACCTCAGAAATAAAAAAATACAAGATTTTAGCCGATACCGCAAATGGAATGGTGGGTCCATCTCTGGTAGAAATTTTCAAGCAAATTCCTCAAATTGAATTAGTTCCAATGTATTTTGAACCGGATGGAAATTTCCCTAATCATGGTGGAGATCCGTTACAGGAGCAAAATCGTAAAGAATTACAAGATCGTGTCGTCTCTGAGCAAGCAGACCTTGGCTTTGCTTTTGACCCTGATGGCGATCGTTTCTTTTGTATTGACAAAAAGGGACGGTTTATCTCTGGGGATTTTATGACCGCAATTTTGTCATCATACTTCTTGCAAAAATATCCGCGCTCCATCGTTGTCTATGATATTCGTGCCTCTAAAGCAGTCCCGGATACGGTCGAAAAATATGGAGGCAAAGCGCTCTACAATCGCGTTGGACACGCCTACATCAAGAAGCGAATGAACGATGAAAATGCGGTCTTTGGTGGGGAAGTAACCGGACACTATTATTTCAAGGATTTCTTTGGCTGTGACTCTGGGGTTGCACCGATGCTCTTTTTACTTGATCTACTCTCACATTCTGAATTATCACTCGATCAATTAGTAGATCAATACGAAGAAAAGTATTTTATCTCCGGTGAAATTAATAATAAAGTACCTGATGTTAAAGCAGTACTCACAAAGCTAGAAGAGCAATATGGTTCTCAGGCTGCTGAAGTAATTAAGATTGATGGTATAACATGCGAATACGGCGATTGGAGATTTAATGTTCGTGGTTCAAATACTGAACCATTAATCCGTCTGAATCTTGAAGCAAAGACAAAAGAGAAGATGGAAGAAAAACGCGATATGATATTAAAAGTTATTAAAGGAGAGTAATATGGGCGAAACTGAATCCTTATTATCAACGGTAGGTCACGAGGCTGATGAACCAGCATCGATAAATATTGATGACCCCGAATTTATGGACTCATCAAGAAAAGATAGTTCGGGATGGTATCGAATTGGCGAGGAAGTGGGCGGCAGAGTAGTGAAGTTTCTCGAATCAGCCAACAAAAAAAAACTAACACATATTGATCGAGGATATTTTAGCGATGCTGGACAAGTTTCAAAGTTTGCTAGTGACGGTGATAATGGTGCCAACATTGAAGTAACAACCTTAAGGAATCATGATGGTTCTGTAGTTAAAGCAAAACTAACTTTAAGAGAACAACGATCCCAGGGATATCTTCCTGAAGTATTTTTAACAGGCGAGGCATTAGCTTGGTTCAAGGATTTTGTAAACAATCAGGGTGAAGAAGACAAAAACTAACTACTAAGTCTAAAAAATCCCACAAGTCTAAGGGAGGCATCATCAACAATGAATGCTTTCCCTAGATACGTATTGCCACCCACCCAAACAATTTCATCAACTACTTTTCGCACAGATAAAGGATTTTCTTTCAAGTCATATGAAAGCTGAATCACTTTATTTTCAGACTGCAGTCCCTTTGTAACTGAAAAAGTAAACGGAAAGGCATGGAATCCGCCGTATTCCGTATTTCCGACTAAATATCCAGATTGGCGCAAAGATAAAATTAACTTCGCTGAATGCGCGAGTATATTATCGCCACGACTTTCTTCACGAACAAAATATTTACCTCTCCACGGAAGCCAAAATTTCGATACAAAATCACCAATTTTCTCTACTGTATAAACAGGAAGTAACATTACCAGTTCGCCACGCAAAAAACCTTCTGGTATTTTTTCTACCTTGCCAATAGTGAACTGATTTTCTAATTCTTCAATAGTAACCATAGTAAAATACTATCGTTATTCTTCAGTCTCGTCTATAACATCCTGAGAAACCATAGCAGGTGTACCTTTTTTATACATTTCACCAACAAGCCACAAAACTGCTTCTTTTTTGTATCGGCGATCACCTCGCTGGTTTATACGAATTGCTTGTAGCTTGCCACGCTTTCCCCACCGTTTAAGCGTAATTTTTGAAACCCGCAAAAAATCTGCCACTTCTTGAATTGTCATTAATTCTGGTAAATCATCACCAATTGATGCCATTGTCTAACTCCTCACAAATAAATATATCAAAGGTAATCAGAAAGTATCAAAACCCAAGGTACACTGCAAGGGGCAATTGACCCTTTAATTGATTAGGGTTTTATTCGGAGAAAATATGAACGGAGCAGATTACAAAAAAGCCATTGAAGCAGCAGAAATAAAGAAATATTCTATACCGAAGAGCTGCCCATTGAAGTAGAATTTTCTAATTCAGAAAGAAAATCTGCTGAAGACGAGTTAAGAAAGATTGAAGAATATTCGCAAAACATACAGTCAAAATTAAAAACAACTAATTCAGAAGTTGAAATTCGTTTAAAAGGGCTGCAAGCATATTATGTCATGCGCGATCGCTGGTCGTGGATTCTCGCAACACTCTTAGTCGTTTCAATTATCTTCCATTTCACTCTTGTGCTAATTGTAGGAAAAAATTGGCTGGATTTTAGCAAAAATAAAGATTTCTTGCTTTTAGTAACAGGTGAAAACTTTGTGCAGATTATTGGTTTATGTGTGATAATTGTTAATTTCTTATTTCCAAAGAGCTAATAAAACAAAAAAGAACCGGGTTTAAATCCGGCTCTTAATTTAAATTCTTCGACAAATCGTAGAATTACTTCAATTCAACTGTAGCACCTGCTTCAACGAGCTTCTTCTTTGCTTCTTCAGCTTTTTCTTTGTTTACGCCTTCAAGTACAGCTTTTGGAGCTGACTCTACAACACCCTTAGCTTCAGCAAGTCCGAGTGAAGGAACGAGTTCGCGAACAGCTTTGATAACAGCGATTTTGTTAGCACCAGCGCCTGTTAAGACAACATTGAATTCTGTCTTCTCTTCAGCTGGAGCTGCATCACCAGCAGCGGCTGGAGCTGCGCCTGCCATCATCATAGGAGCTGAAGCCGAAACTCCAAACTTCTCTTCAAGTGCATGTACTAAATCAGCGAGTTCAAGAACTGAAAGCTCTTCAACGGCTGCGATAACCTTTTCAACTTTTGCAGATACGTCTGCCATAAAAATATTCTCCAAATAATTATTAATCAAATCTCGGCGCGAATCTGAATTCGCGACGAAAATTAAGCTTGAGCAGCTTTCTGTTTCTGCACTTCATTAAGTGCATAAACTAAGTTTCGGATGTTGCCATTCAAAACGCTTACAAAACCTGTAAGAGGTGCAACGAGCGCGCCGACAACCTGTCCGCGTAATTCCTGTTTGCCAGGAAGTTTACTCAATGCTTTAACACGATCTCCCGATAATACATTCATTTCAAGAATACCTGATTTGATTGTAGGAAGATCATTTGAAGTTGTTGCAAACTTAGTGAGCACCTTCAAAGGCCCGACTTCATCTTCGTAGGAGAAGAGAACCGCTGTTGGTCCAGCAAATGTTTCAGGAGTAACGTCAGTCATTCCTGCTTCGTTTAAAGCGCGTGCAAAGATTGTATTCTTTGTAACGCTAAATTCGCCGGTTTCACCAAGCGTTGCACGAAGTTCAGAGAGCTTAGTCATGCTCAGACCACGATAATCGGTAACGACCATCGACTTTGCGCGACTAATTTTCTCTTTAATTTCTGCCAAAGTAACTTCTTTCTTTGGCTTTTGCGACTTTTTATTCGCCACTTTTGCCATAGTATGTATTCACCTCACTCCCTCTATGAATTAACCTATAAATACTAAAAAACGCCTCCTAAAGAGACGTTAACGAGACAAATTCAGAGGATAAATAACCTAAAAAAGGAGATTTACCAGATTTTGAGCCTCGGTAGTCGACTTACATCATTAAGTCCCGAAGGGACGACTACTGTCTTTAGCCTCATCATTATACCGGATGTTAGATAGAAAAGTCAATTAACGACTATTAGTTTGCCTTAATCTACGTTGAACCCATCCAAACTTTCTTTCCCCGGTTTCCTGAGCATGTTCTTCAGCTTCAAAATACACACCTGCAACGAGTACATGCCCTCGAGAGAGGCTAATCGGGGTGGGGAGTAACATCTGGACTCGAGGAACCTGGCCTTTATTCTGAATTTCCGATTTTACAAACCAATCCTTACCAACCGGTGCACCTAAATCTCGATGGCTTCCGAGGAATCGAGAAACTTCACCCACTAGATTTTGAGTTACAGTAGACCTGTCCTTGCGCTTAAGTCGCACTACTTGATTGGCATCTTCCAGAGATTCGATCTCCGGAGGGGATACATCCTCAATCGAGTACGTACCTTCTCCAGTCGCAGAAATATGTAACCATAAGGCTCGAGGGCTTACCCATCTGGACATGTCCTCATTCCAATAGCGTTGATCATATTTGCCTGGAGGGATAACCAGTTCCAGCCCTCGTTCGTCCGGTACTATTACCTGGCGCATTCGCAACCCTGCAGTTTGGAGAACAAGTGGTACAACAACGGCATAATCTTGACTCCCCGGCAAACGGTCAACTAATTTGAGATCTCCCCGACGAGGTTGTTCAAGCATAAAATATTCTCCTTGGCCGAATAATACACCCACAAACTTAAATTGACTATAATCTAAATAGAGGCTAATATACATTCATGAAACAAATCTTCGTAAAAGACCTTAAGCCGGGAACGGCACTTTCCAATATTCCTTTTGTTGTCATTAAACTAGAAAAGAAAATAACCAAAACCGGTAAAGACTATATGGATATTACCGTTGGCGATAAGTCGGGGAGTATTGTCGGAAAAATCTGGAGCGATAAATATGATGCGTGCTCGGTAGATAAACTCAAAGAAGGAAGCATCGTATTACTAACCGGCTCTGCTGGTGAATTCATGGGCAAAGTTCAAATGACCGTTACGATGGCAACTGTTGCCGATCAGTATGACGAAGAAGATTTTGTACCAGTTACTAAAAAAAACGTCGATGATTTAGTGGCATATATTAATCAACAAATAGACTCTCTTTCTGATCGTCATTTGCGAAAATTATTGAAAAATATATTTGCGGATCAGAAATTCGTTGCGGTTTTAAGAAAAACTCCGGCTGCCATGAAAATGCATCATGCGTATTCTGGAGGACTGCTTGAGCACGTATGTGAAATGCTGCAGTTCGCGTCACCAATGTACGAGGTATATCAGCCGTGCAACACTGATCTCGTGAAAGCGGGTATTATCCTTCATGACATAGGTAAAACTGAGGAAATAATATGGCGCAACATGTCTATTGAATACTCAGATCGGGGTAAACTTTTGGGACATATACAAATAGGTTTACAAATAATTGATCGATACAAGCAACCGGATTTTGATGGTGAGTGCTTACAACTTTTACAACACATTGTTCTAGCCCACCATGGAAAACTTGAATATGGAGCCGTAGTCGTACCTGCAACAATCGAAGCTAAGATTGTCTCATTAGCCGACGATGCGTCCGCCAAATTGCGTGGGTACATGACGCTATACGAAGATGGAGCAAATAATGGGGCAAGTTTCTCTGACTATAGTAAGTCCTTAGAGACAATGGTCTATGTACGGAATTATCAGTCGGCTCTTGAACAGTTTATCGAAAAGGCAGAAGAGACGAATCAAAAATTGGAGCAATTAGAATTACTCTAAGCCATTTACAATAAAGTAAGAATAACTCAAACTAATAGAAGCATGTCAGAATCTTCAGAAACCCAAATTCCAGAAAAGCCGCGTCCACTTTTTGAAAAAATAGTTGCTGAAGAAATGAAAGAAGAAATAAAGCAAGGGTTCCATTTTGACCCTCGTATGGAGCGGGACATGCTTGAGCGGAATAAAGACACTCCCCCTCAAACGGTTCGTGGAATATTACTCGATACCGTAAGTAAGGAATATCAGGAGCCAAATGCCGCAAGCCTTGTTAGGAATCTTGAAACGCTCTCTGAATCCGAACAAGAGGAAGAGCATTTAAAAGTGCTAGTTGTTAAAGGTGTCTTCACGAGCTTCTATTTAGGAGAGTCGATAATTAAAAGGCTTGCCGAGTCTAAAGGTCAAACTGAAAAGAAAATTGTAAATGAGGGTTCCTGGCGACTAGCAGGGTTATTAGTGGTTGCTCGCGCCACAGAATGGCTTACGACACACGCCAGTAAAAAGCAAAAAGTTGACTCACCAGCCAATACGCTCTTAAAAGTGATTAGTAAAAATATTCCTATGATGTCTCGTAGAAAAGTGACCGGCGGCGATATCCATAAACCATGGGGTGAATTTTGCGAACTAGCTGATCAGAATGAACTAGTATATCCCTTACGAGTAGGAAATGCCAAAGACAGTAGTGCGAATTTTATTGATACAGGAGATCCAGAAAATACGCTTGATCACAGAGCTGATGTTTTATCGGATCAAATTCTAGCTATTTGTAATTCATATACCGACATGGCACAAATCTCTGCCGAAAATGGCCAGCCATTCGGATATCGAGATAACGAAAATAGAAGAATAGCATGGGATAAAGACAGGGATCTATTTATTCCTATCGCATTAGCAAAAAGAATTAAGGGTGAAGTAAAAGCAAAAATTGTAATGGTCCGTCCTCAAGATAATGCTAACAGCACTCTTGCGCACAATAAGATAGCGTTGGAAGCCGCTTGTAGAGGAGCTATGGAAAGTGAATTAGACTGGAAAGATCCTTCAGAAATTACACGAGCTTTATTTGCAATCAATCTAGACAAACAAGAACGACTTATGTCAAATGAAGATACTAAAGAGCTTTTAAATATTGGTTCTGAACTGCGCCCCATGGGAGTTTGGTCTCAAGGAGAAGATGATTTAGGTAACGTACAAACTGAATACACCGCTAACCATACGGTAGCAGATGGAATGGCTACCGATCTTTTTGTGAATGGAGGTAAGACTCAAAAAAGAGTTCGTGATGGCACAGGTAAAACTATTTTGGTTACAAAAGAGTATAAAGGAATTCGAGGGTATTATAACGAGGGTAAATCCGACGAGCAGGCTTTGCATACTAATGATGAGGCAAGATACAACACAGGGGAGATCAATGTAGAGCGCTGCTTTAATGATGGAGAGAATCCCGACGTCATAATTTCGAGAACTCACATTGATTCTGAACAAGGAAGCGATGTACTACAATCGGCGGTAATGATTGCCAACGAAATTTTTATTGATGTTGCAAAAAAAATAACTAAGGATCCTATATGGAACGACATCCCCATTGGAGCAAACAATACCCATTCAAGTAAAGACAACCCTTTCCTAAGACTAGTTCCTGCTTCGATTTACAGAAAACATGCAGATAAATTTAACTCATTGCCGGATAATTATGCTCAGTATAATGAAGTTTGGGCATTACTCTCCTCGCTAGTATCATACAAAGAAAATCGTTGGCTAATTGATAATTATGACACCACAAAAAATGAAGAATCCTGGAATGACCATACTATGCCAGCCTCTCTCGAGTCTATGGCTGGTATAACCGAGTCAAATTTACCGCGGTGGATAAAGAAGACTCTTTTTGCAATACAAAAGCATGAAAAGTTAAAAGTACTCAGATATGCATTAACCTACACTCAAACGGTCGTAAGTGACAAGGCGACTAACGGTGATGATTTTAAACTTGCCGATAATTCTTCCCTACATAAAACGGTAAATAATGACGGCATGCCGGGTGTGGCAATTAGGCAAGAACATGATAAATTAGGCATAGTATTCAGTCAGTCACGATCAGGAACGCTGATACCGCCTGAATATCTGGAAGCATATTCACTTTTGACTACCCGTGTTTTAGTGGATACCAGTAAATTGTTGTCAGATGTACAAGCCGAATTTAAAGCAACAGGAAAAGTTAATCTAAAAGAGCTAAACGAAAACTTGCAGAAGTTAAAAGAAAAAAATAGAGAATCGACGTTACAGGAGGTCACTCGAGCAACGAGATAGTATGAATCAATACTACGGCAACGCTATTTGGACCAATCATGCTCTTAAGCGCATAGGGCAGCGTGGCCTTTCACAAGATATTGCCTGGCAGGCCTTTAAATATCCCGACACAACTCTTCCGGGAAAAAACCCAGGAACATCCGAGTTTCAGAAAAAATTTGGTATCTCACTTGTAACTATAATCGCCAAGCAAAACGAGAGACGGGAATGGATTATTCTGTCATGCTGGATAGATCCTCCATTGCCTGGGTCAATTGATGCAAAAAAGAGAGAAGACTGGAAAAGATATAAAAAGGCAGGATTTTGGGGAAAGTTCTGGTTAACATTAAAAAAGCAATTGGGGCTATAATACATTTAAACCCAGCCTTTTAAGTATCTTACCCCTTGAAACCTGCAAGAATTTGCGCAACACTGGAAGCATATGGAAAAACTCCTTGTATGGTTTAACGAAGTTGGTAAAAATGATGTATCACTAGTAGGGGGAAAAGGTGCTAACTTAGGAGAAATGACTCAAGCCGGAATCCCAGTCCCACCGGGATTTATTGTAACCTCACAGAGCTGGTATCAGTTTATCGATGAAACTGGTTTGCGTAATGAAATCAAATCTCACCTAAAAGGATTGGATGTAGGAGATTCAAAGAAATTACAAAAAGTTTCAGAAGAGATAAAATGGTTAATCACTTCAACAAAAACGCCTAAATACTTAGAAGATAAAATTAAAGAATATTATCGCCAGTTAAGCAATGGGACAAACATGCTGGTTGCAGTTCGGTCCTCCGCAACTGCAGAAGATCTTCCCGACGCCTCTTTTGCGGGGCAGCAAGCTACGTTCTTGAATATACACGGTGAAGAAGAAGTCGCACGAACAGTTAAAAGATGTTGGGCATCTCTCTTTGAAGCGCGTGCAATATTCTACCGAGAAGAACAAAAGTTCGACCATTTCAAAGTAGGAATAGCTGTGCCTGTACAGAAAATGGTGCAATCAGATGTTTCGGGAATTATGTTCTCAATAAATCCGGTAACCAACGATAAAGATACTATAATTATCGAAGCAATTTATGGCCTAGGCGAGTATATTGTCGGAGGTAATGTTAATCCTGATCATTACGAAATAGATAAAAACTCCTTAACAATAAAAAATAAAATTATTGTTTCTCAGACCCATAAATTAGTGAAAATGAGCAACGGGGGTAACGAAGATCAACCAGTGCCGGAAGAATGGCAGGGTGTTCAAAAATTGTGGGATGAATCCATACCTCCGCTTGCCGACATATCTCGAAGGCTCGAACAACACTACGGAAAACCACAAGATAGTGAATGGGCAGTAGAGAAAGGTCAGGTATTTATTGTACAGACCCGACCGATCACGACCGTAAATGCGGTTGCAAAAGTAAATGCAACTGTTGTTAATGCAGATATTCAAGCCATTTTAAATACCCCTACGATAGTCACAGGCGCTGCAGCATCTCCAGGGGTCGCTGCTGGGCCAGTTGTTGTAATTCATTCTCCTAATGATATAGATCAAGTACATGACGGGGATGTTCTTGTTACCGAAATGACTACTCCAGATTTTGTTCCTGCAATGAAGCGAGCAGCAGCAATAGTTACTGATCTGGGCGGAAGAACCTGTCACGCCGCGATTGTGTCACGCGAATTGGGTATTCCGTGCGTTGTAGGTACTAATAATGCTACACAAGCATTGAAGACAGGGCAAATGATAACAGTAAATGGCTCGGGCGGAACGGTGCATGCTGGGGGAGTTGCACATAAAAGTGATCAAAAAGCCAAGTCTGAAGCTGAAGAAAAAGAATCAGAGAGACTTAATACGCACACCAAAGTATATGTTAACTTAGCTGAACCAGAGCTTGCAAGTGAGATTGCAGCAAAACATGTAGACGGAGTAGGCCTACTGCGAGCGGAATTTATGATCGCCGGCATTGGGGTACATCCAAAGAAGCTATTAAAAGAAGGGCGAGGCCAAGAATTTACTGATAAGTTAGCCGAAGGTTTAAAACAATTTTGTGAAGCTTTCGATCCACGTCCAATAATCTATCGTGCTACTGATTTCAAAACCAATGAGTATCGTTCTCTTGAGGGGGGCGCAGAATTCGAACCAGAAGAGCCAAACCCAATGCTTGGGTATCGAGGTTGCTTCCGGTACATAAACGATCCCGATGTATTCCGTTTGGAAGTTGAAGCAATCAAAAAAGTTCGTAACGAATATGGTTTTAAAAATCTGCATCTTATGATTCCATTTGTAAGAACCGTTGATGAATTAATAAAAGTTAAACATATTTTGAATGAGTTTGGTCTGCGTCGATCTGCCACATTCAAATTACTTATGATGGTTGAAATTCCTTCTAACGTTTTACTTCTTGACGAATTCTTAGATGTGGGCGTTGATGGTGTATCAATAGGTTCAAACGATTTAACGATGCTTATTTTAGGCACTGATCGGGATAATAACGAAGTTGCGGGTGAATTCGACGAGCGAAACGAAGCAGTAATGCTTGCGTTAGAACATATTGTTAAGACCTGTAAGAAGCATCATGTTCTTTGCGGAATCTGTGGTCAAGCGCCATCTGTGTACCCTGAAATTACTGAAAAACTAGTCGAATGGGGCATAACCTCAGTATCTGTCTCTCCAGACATGATCGGACATACACGAAAAATAATCCACCAAATTGAAAGTCGCTAAAAGCTTCGATCATGTGCACGAAGCTTTTTTACTTATGATGAAATTTATAATAATAATGTTTTACGAACTCAGTTACCACGATGTAAGTTACGAGGACAATTCCAATTAAAGTTAGATGAACATAAGTAGGTGAAATAAATTTAAACACATCATGCCCAAAAGGAGTAAATGGAGTAATAATGGTAGCAAGAGCTGCAAACCCCGTAAGTATGAGCACAAACCAAGAGGGACGTTTTGCTTTAAAGAAAGGGAGCCGGGTTCTCACAAGGAACAGGAATAACAGTTCAGTTAGAACGCTCGCAATAAACCAATTGGTTTGCAATAATGAAGGCTCAAATCGGCGGAACAACGCGAATACAATAAAATCAAAAACGGTACTAGTAATTCCCAATATAGTTGCAAAAAGAGCGATATCCCGGACATCATAATTTTTGGGTCTCATTATTTCAACATCATCCACCGTATCCGTGGCAATGGAAATCATGGGGAAATCCGAAAGCAAGTTGCAAAGTAAAATCTGTATTGGCAACATTGGAAGGTAATCTAAAATGAGTGATGCTACTGCAACCGCATAAAAGTTGCCAAAATTAGATGCTAAAGTTGCTTTTACGTATTTCAATGTGTTCGCAAAAACCGATCTACCTTCACGAATTCCGTCGATAATAACAAGTAAAGAGTGTTTTAATAAGACAATATCTGCAGCTTCCCGAGCAACATCAGATGCTCCATCTACAACTAATCCTACATTCGCAATTTTAAGAGCGGGAGCATCATTAATTCCTTCACCCAAAAACCCTACTTCATATGAGTTTTGTAATGTCTGAATAATAGTATATTTTTGCTCGGGCGTGACCCGGGCAAATACGGAACATGCCGAGATCTTTGCAAGACGCTCAACTGGTGAAAGAGCATCTACTTGCTCACCCGTTAAAACATCCTGAGGTGAGGTAACAAGGCCTACTTGGTGCGCAACAGCCCCAGCAACTTCAGGGCTATCACCAGTTACGATCTTAACTTGTACTCCAAGAGAATGGGCTTTTTTAATTGCTGATACAGCAGTTGACTTAATAGGATCTACAAATGAAATTAGCCCTACAAGAGACAGTCCATTTTCTGCAGCGATCAGATCGGTTGGCGCTTCAGTACCGCATTCTTTATAAGCTACCGCTATCGCACGCTTGCCATTGGTCCCCATATCCGTTACCCATGATCTCAATTCAGATTTGAGCGATTCAGAAATCCCCGATGATATAGTAATGATATCGTCGGCCGCTCCACGCGCAATTAGGTAATAGCGAGCATCTTTTTTAACAAGCATTAAGTTGCGTCGGCGATTTGGGTCAAAGGGGACTTCATCAACGCGCGCGTAAGTTCGCAGAACTTCTCGTTCACTGGCATCGATCGCATTATGAATAGAGAGGTCAAAGGCATTGTTAGGCAGGCCAAGATTTTCATCGAGAAATGGTGCTGCCAAGCTTGCATAATGTAAAACGTTTTGTTCAGAAACTGATTTAATGTCCGCTACTTCAAGCTTGTTTTGCGTAATCGTACCTGTTTTATCAGTACATAAAATTTCAATACTTCCAAGATCTTCAATTGCGGACAGTCTTTTTACAACAACTTTATTTCTTGCAAGCGAAACAGCTCCTCGAGCAAGAGAAAATGTCATCACTACAGGGAGCGCTTCCGGAATAACGCTAACAGCAAGGGCTATCGAAAATATAAGTAATTCAGTAAAGTTTGCTGAGCTCCCCTTTATAAACAAATTGGCCAAAAATACGAAAATAAGAGTAACAACGACCAAATTAAGAATAAATCTGCTGAGCTTATTAATATTTTTGTCGAAGGTGCTTTGATGCTTGGTTTGAGTTGCGAGATGAGTAATATCTCCAAGATTAGTCTCAACGCCGGTAAAAAGTACTATAGCCGTGCCCTTCCCACTTACAATTGTGGTTCCTGACAAAACGATATTGGATGCTTTATAAACCTCGGCAGTTTGCCTTGCCAAAGCATCGGCGGTTTTTACGACAGGAACAGATTCTCCGGTAAGAATAGATTCATCAACGGTGAGGCCTTTTTCGATTACAACGCGTACATCCGCAGGCACAATATCCCCAGTTTCCAAAATAATACAATCCCCCGGTACTAACTCCGCGCTATCAATAATCGTCTCTTTACCATCACGAATAACTCGAGCTCGTCGTACAATGAATTTTTTGAGCAGTTGCAACGATTGCGCGGAATGATATTCCTGATAAAACCCTAGAACGGTATTAATCGTAATAAAAAGTATAATTAATGTTGCATCTACTCGCTCTCCAAGCAAAAAAGCCAGTATTGCTGAGAAGAAAAGGAGATAAATAAAAGGAGACAATAATTGACGAAATAACAGTTCTCGAATACTCGTATCTTTTCCTTTTATCTCATTTCGCCCAAACTTTGCGGCGCGTAAAGAAGCCTCATAAAAAGAAAGTCCATTCAAGGCAGAGGTAGTAAACTCGCGAAATATCTCTTCAACAGATTTTGATGTATATGGCGCAAATGATGACATAGCTACATAATACATCAAATTTTTGCTAATTAACCAGAACGTGTAATTGGAACACTTTACACCCATTTCGTCTTGCCGGATGAATTTCTATAGTTACAGTACCACCTTCTAATGATGTTGCACTTATTTGAGGACCAGAATGAGGTACTTGGCTCAGTCTGCCAAACTTAAGCCTGCCTAACAAATCAGATTGCACTTCTTGAGGTATCACTTACTCTCATTGTAACTGGAACACATTTTAAGCCGAAACTCTTAGACTATAAAAAAAATTGGAGAAAAAAAGAGTTCAGGCTCAAAGATGTGCCCATCGGGTTAAAAAACGCGAACACCTTTGCTAACTCTATCGTGAAGCTATCAACTGTAATTAAGTCAACAAAAAGCGCTATTGCCAGCTATCCAAATTTAGAGTATCAAAGAGGAAATGAAGATTAGGCACTTAAAGGTTCAAAACTTCCGAGGTATTAAAAGCCTTGACTGGAATATAACTAACGATTTAGTCTGTTTGCTTGGCGCAGGTGATAGTACTAAATCAACAATATTGCTTTCAATAGAGTATGCGTTATACCCTTCGTATGGTCTATATTTATGTGATACTGATTTCTATAACCAAGATCTTAATAATCCTATTATCATAGAAGTAACACTTAGCGATATCCCTGACACTTTTTTAAATGAAAACAAATATGGACTTAGGCTGCGAGGATGGAATGCTGTTGATGGTATTCATGACGAACCATTTACAGGTGACGAACAAGCACTAACTATACAGCTTTCAGTTGATGATACCTTAGAGCCGCACTGGGTTGTAATTACTCAAAGACATCAGGAAGGACAACCTATATCTCATATGGATCGAGACAGATTAGGAGTGTCGCCCATAGGGGCATTTTTAGAAAAAGATCTATCTTGGGCGAAAGGATCTCCATTATTTAGATTAACAGGGAGTTTAAATGAAGCAAACCAAATTATGCTAAACGCAAGACGTAATATGCGTCAAAGTATAGTTAGTGATGAGAGTACAAAGGTATGGATAGACCAGTGCACGCAGTTAGCCAAGAATGCTGAGAACATAGGGGTAAAAAGTAAAAATGTTTTGTTACCAGCCATGGATTTGAAATCAAATTCAAGCCACAACTCATATTTGTCATTGTATGATGGAGATATTCCCACTAGGCAGTATGGATTAGGTAGTAAACGATTATTGACTATGTCAATCCAACAGCAAAGTGTGGCTAACGGTGCGGTGATTCTTGTGGACGAAATAGAACATGGTCTCGAGCCTCATAGACTAAGGCATCTTGTACGGTATTTTAGACAAGCTTTATCCATTGAAGACACTATACGTATCGGTCAAGTAATTTTTACAACACATTCAAGTATCAGTATTGAGGAATGCAAAGCAGACGAGCTTAACTGTGTGCTGAGTAGAAATGGAACAATTGAAGTAGTATCAGTTGACGTAACCCTGCAAGGCCTAGCGCGAAGCTGTCCTGAAGCATTCCTTGGGAAAAAGATAATCGTAGGAGAAGGAAAAACTGAATTTGGAGTATGTAGAGGATTAAACCAGGAATGGGATTCATGTTTTGGCCTATTAGGAGTAGTACCTGTAAATGGCGTCGGATATACGAACGCACCTAAGATAGCAATCCAACTCAAAAAGCTTGGATACGACGTAGCCTTGATGATTGATAGCGATCAATTAATGAGCCAAGAGCATCGAAATGAAATCGGGCAACTTGGAGTATGCCTACTAGAATGGGACGGTGGAACTAGCATAGAAGAAAGATTTTTCTTTGACATGCCATGGCCAACTCTTAAAGAAGAACTACAGGCATTAATAAGCTATTACTCGAATAATCCGTCTCATATCTTTGAACCTATCATACAAAAATTAGGAGTTAAAGCTTCACTCACAGATTGGGGAGAAGATATTGATAGCTGGTTGTCCAAAGGGATAACAGAAGTACAGTTGAGAACTGCTGCAGGGAAGGCTGCACATAGTTCAGCATGGTACAAGGATCGAGTAGGAATAGATTTAAGTCAACCCTTAGGCCAGAGAATCGCTAACGCACTAGAGAATATGAAGGGGACAAATACGTATGTTAATCTTAAAAAGCTAAAACAATGGATACACGATGGATTATGATATCGACTCTATTATCAACGCAAGGCGCGGGGCAATAATTGCTGCTGCGGGGTGTGGAAAAACGCAAGCAATAGTAAAAGCTGTCTCAAAATCACCAGGGCTCCAATTGATCTTAACTCATACTCATGCCGGCGTTGATTCTTTGGTTGCAAGATTCAAACGCTTGGGTGTTAGTACAAAAAAGTATCATGTCGAGACCATTGCCAGCTTTGCCATGCGATATACAGAAGCATATCCTGTTTTAAGTGGTTTGATCGAACATTCTTCCGAGAACGATATCTGGGCTGATCGATATGAATCGATGTTCCAATTGTTAAGCTATTCTGTAATTCATAAGATAATCAAAGAGACTTATTCTGGTATGTACGTGGATGAATACCAAGATTGTAGTTTAAAGCAGCACCTGATTTGCACTAAATTAGCGGATCTTATCCCATGTAGGGTTTTTGGCGACCCGTTGCAAAGTATCTTTACATTTGGAGGACAGCAAGTGGTAAGTTGGGATGAGCATGTATTCCCTAGTTTTGAGCGTCTTCCCGAGCTAAATATTCCATGGAGATGGTATAAATCAAACAAGACGCTTGATAGGGAGTTAGGTGATTGGTTACAAACATGTAGGAAACTCTTAATAAGTGGATCACCAATAGATTTAAGAGATGCTCCGAAAGATGCAGTTAGCTGGGTTGAGCCTGACTCAGATGGATTCCGTACAATCCACAATCATTGCTACCGACTTTTAAAAGCATCTGGCTCTGTTATGGTAATAATGGATCAAGCTAACCAGTGTCACAGTTTGGCTCGTAACTTGGGAGGTGCGTATCAATCAATGGAAGAGATGGATTCAAAAGATCTACGTTATTTCGCTGCTCAGCTTATGAGTGCGAGTAGAGTGATGAGAGTGATTGCTATTCTTGAGTTCGCAAAAAGATGTATGACAGAATCGACCGCCATTACAGAGATACAGAAGGCATTTGAGCTTCAACGACTAGAAAAAATAAAAAGTAAATACCCTCAGTTAATATTTATTTTAGAATCGGCTACGAACAATGACACCTTACGAGACTTAGAAATATCACTGGACGCGATACAGACGTATTTAAAAGGAAAAATATTTCGTAGGGAACTATGGAGCGAGATGAAGAGAGCTTTGATTTATTCAGCTCAGAATAATGTATCTTTAATCGATAGCGTTCAAACTGTACGCAATAGAACAAGGATAACAGGAAGATACATCAACCCTAAAATGATTTCACGAACTCTTTTGGTAAAGGGATTGGAGTTTGATCACGTCCTAATATCTAGTGCAGACAAAATGACTAAAGAAAATCTGTATGTTGCCCTTACTAGACCAACAAGTACGCTAACTATCCTAACCAGATCACCTATTCTTCAAGGTATTGATATCAAAACATAAATAAGCATGTCCTTTTTCAAAAACGGGTCAAGGCCAATGACTTAATATATAAAACACACCCACCGACATGCAAAAGAGGTAACGTAAATTAACAAGTCATACCCCCGGCAAAAGTACTGTTACCACTTTGAAAAGTCAGTAGTGGTAAAACAATCGATTGTTCATCACCTGCTAGATACTCATCAACAGGAATAACTTGGCCATCCTCCCACACTTCACCTTTCAGATATATACCAAAGTTATCTTTGAGAAATGCTCTGTAGGCTCGTGTAGCTGTGTGTACTTCATCTTTTGGAATGGAAAGTAGGAATCCATCATGGCAATCGCAGACTACTGGGAAGGTGACTTTTTCCTTTATCAGTGAGGTAATAATCCACTGTTCAAGTGATTGCATCTGCCATGCGGCATACATAGCTTGTGGGTTCTTTGCGTTGAACTTTTCATACAACTCAGAATAAATATCTCCACGGAAACCTCGTTTGTATTGCTCCTCCATCTGAAAACTAAGTCCGAGCAGATTCTTCTCTCCCACATGATTGATGATTGTCTCAGGTTTATGAATCTGTTGCCACTCTTTTCGCTTGGGGTAGAGGTCTTCTAAAAAGCAGATAAGTTTTTCGAGGTGATCTTTGGTGAACAACGCATCGCCCATATTATCAGCAACCGTGGCGACAATCCCTTGCTTGTTACACATAAATAGCATGGCATACACGGCTTTTTTTAAATGAGCTTTGGAAACATTAATACCACTCTCTTGCATAGTTTTCCAGATACTTTTACCTTGTTCAAGAATGTTTGTGAGTTTCGTGTCAGCTGCGTTTGCATTAAGTGCCTTTGCTCCAAGCATCAATTGGCATGACTCTAGATCAAAATCAATCAATACATCAGTAGGATTGAGTGGTTTGAGGATCATTCGACGTACCTCTTTGGGAATAGCTTGTAAGCCGCCAACAGTATGCCGTCTACCAGACATCTGCAAGTGAATTGCATCGTGGTGTTGCGGAGTATCTACTAAAGCAACTGTCGAGAGTCCAAATCTAATACTATCTAACCGTTCCAGTTTGTACGTCCCTTTTTCATCCATGATTAAACTTCGCGCGTCATAGATAGCGTTAACTTTTTCTACATCTATCAAAAATGTACTTTGTTTTAGCTTCTCAAAGGTTGCTTGCAGATTTGGGTGCATCCGCTTCATATTCTTACTGTTCCAACCTTCACCCAACGTGGTCCGTTTGGCAGGCTTATCACAAAAGAACCGAGGCAACACTTTGCCATACTGTACTTCTGTCATTAAAGCGAGCTCCAGACGCTCTAGGAAGTGTTTAGTTAATCGTAGTGATCGGGCTTTTGTTTCATCTCCAACGCACACATACTTTAAACTGTGCGAAGCTATCACCCCATGATGTATCAACGGCATCTGGTACGCTTTTTTTAATAGACTCATCAGGCGAGTGCCACGATGAAAATACTGTTCTGGCTCTTCTCCAGTAAAACGAGAGTAGAGATACGAACAACTGGTGTAGATATACCGCAACTTACGCTTAACCTTACACTCTTGCTCGTAGGCAATGGCAGTATAGGCAATCTCAAACGGGTCTGGTTTTCGATGGAGGGTTTGGGATAATAATCTGGTGATCACATCACCGTTTACAGTAGAGAGATATTTTTCAGAAACATACTCTCTGGCACGTACAACAAGGGTTTCACCCATAACAACGTGTTATGGCTATTGGATAGCCCCCTTGATTCTCTCCATCATTCCAACACTACACAACGGTTCCTTTCATCACATCACAAACAGTAATACCATCATCTAACAGTATCCTGTAGGATATGTCAAAAATACTCGTAAGACTTTGACAATACACCTAGACTGCATTACACTGAGCTAGTTCCACACATCACAACACAAGGAGACTCCACACAATGGGGTCTTTTTTGTAACTACAAAACAACCCATAGTGCGGAGTTTGTGCGTATGCATTTAGCCCACACTTACGGCATTATCGTAGAGCACTGTTAGAATAAAGAACGGTAGGGTGTTGCTGTGGTGTTTTGTTGGGGTTGTTTCTGTTGTTGTGTTTGAGGGTGTGTTTGTTATATCAAAGTGGTTTTTTAGTTGTGGTGACAAACGTTTGTTGTAGTTTCGGCTTCATTTTGCCTCATCAGTACGAGAGTTAACTCGTAAACTACACAAGAGAAAACAAAAGGACTACTTTAACAACATTATTAAAAACAATAACGGTAAACCGCTAAGTTTCTTCTAAAGTAACTCCAGTAATGTTTTACAAGTCTACTTTCTAGGTAGAGCGTCAGATGTACGCTACAGAGCTTACGCTCTACCATAGAAAATGTTGTTTAGATTCGGCTGATTCGCTGAACTATGTAGCGAACGACCATCGTTACGCCCGCGAAGTAGATAATCCACCCGAGTGTTATCCCTATCTGGAAAATGTCTTTGTTGGGGTTGTTGACCAGATAAGGCCGAGCGAGCAGGAGCAGTCCCATAGGCAGCAGCATTATAGCTGTGATATAGCCTAGGAACAGCAGTAGATATCTCCACGATCGTTTAACCATGACTGATCTCCACTGAATGGTGAGTGCAACTTGCACGTGCTTGCTGCACTCACCATGCCGTTGTTCGTCTATTCGTACTTGCCGCTGTTGGTCCACGCCTTCCGGCCGGCGATGTCGTTGGCGGGCTTACCGAACCTTCTTTCGATAGGCGTCATCAGCTTCTCGATTGGTCCGATGGTGCCCCTTAGGCCGTACTGCTGATAGATCTCTAGCAGATCGGTCTGCGTGTCCACAACCTCGTCGCCAATCTCGGCGTGGTTGGCGGGTGTTCCGGCCAGCGTCCACTCTTTGCTCTCGGCATTGATCGTTATGTTGATCCTCATGCCTTGCGAACGGACGTAGACGGTGCGGTTGACGTTCTCTGTTGGGGTAAATGGCTTCGCTTCCTGTCGCTTCAGCACGATAGCTGTGATTAAGTTGACGAGGAGGATAAACTCCCACAAAATCAACCCAACCGACACGCCAGTGATGAAAGCGAGCAGGATGTGCTCACCTTGTACTAGTGTCCAGAGCAAGCTCAGAACACCAGCACCTACCGCAACGAGAATGCTCGTGCGTGGCTTCATCATGCGAACTTCTCCTATACTATACGATTAACGCCGGACGGTTTGTGCGATATAAACTCCTTTCACTAGCTGACTGCCAAGAAAAAGAGCTAATAAATAACTCACTTTCTTAGCAGCCAAACTAATGAAATAGACTTGTCTTTTGTTTCTCTTGTTAAAGTGCAAACATTCAAACAATAAATTCCCCACTAAAGAGGTTCATTATTTGGATGTTAGTTTTCGCCTTCATTTCGGCTCATCAGGTAGCGAGTCGTTTACGCTACAAACTACAAACAAGAGACAGAGGTAAAGAGACGATTCGGGAACAACAAAAACAAGATAACACCGCAAGCGGCATCACTCATTAAGGCTGCGACCTTGTCGTTTTTTCTCTCTACTTCTATCTCATGTTTGTAGTCCAAATCTACTTGCGGCGGCGAATGATGTCGACGGTGACAACGATTGCCATTACGATCACGAACACGATCAACAGCGAGATGCTGTTGACAGCGTTCACGACCAAGTGGTCGTTGGTGATCGGATCGGGCATTGTCTTCATGCCGAAAAACACGAGCCAGTACAGCATGATCAGGACGGGCAGCGTCATGATGAACGTCACAGTGCGGGTGATGAGTAGGCCGAGTGTCGTCGATTCAGGCAAGTTGGTTGTCAGGAGATCACTCGAGTTGCTGATAGCATTGGCGATCAAGATGATGAAAGCGGTGATGGCCAGAGCGATAAGGATCGTGCGGGGTTTCATTGCTTTCTCCTACTTGTTGTAGTTGTTGTTGACGTTCCGATTGAACACATTCCGCGATGAGAAGAACCACTTGATGAAGGCGATGAAGCCTAGGCCGACGTAGAAATCGTTGAACGGCAAGTTAACACCGGCTTCACTGGCAGCGGACTTCACAAAACCACCTATCAGCTTGATGGCGTAGAAAATGGCGACGAGAGTCTCGTGCCGATTGTTCCACACCCAAGCTAGAGAAATGAACGCAATATAGCCAGTCATGGCGATTGCGATCAGTCCAGCAATGAGCTGCTCGGGAGTGATGCCGAAGTTCCGACGAAGCCAGAAAGCGAAGTCATTCCAGTACCGCATGACGTTTCTCCTTGTGCATTGAGCACGACATCAGCCAGATGGCCGACGGCTTCCTTCATGGAGAGCTTCCTACTTACTTACTAAAAAATAAGCAGAAAGCTCTCTACAAAAGAGCGGAGAAATATGAGATAGTTGAGGTAGAGAAATATTCTACAGAGTTTAAGCTGTAAAACCTTTTGTTCGTCCTTTTGAGGGACTATCTGTCTCTTGTTAAGGTACTAAGCTCATTTTAAGAGCTTACGCTCAACAGAGACAGTTACGCTCGAAATTGAGCCTAGTGACTCTATGAGCGAATATTACTATAGCACATCTTTAGTAAAAATACTATAGGCTGTATATATTGAATATGATAATTACTCAATATATGTTTATGGACTTGTGGTACTATTGTGACTTCTGAGCTTCTAAACACTGGTTCTGTTCGGCACTCATATTGCTAGTGCAATTGTTCATACAAACTGAATCTCCACTGCATCCCTTATCACATTCTTGAGCTTTTCGATAGGCATTGTTCAAACAAATATCAGTGATAAGTTTCTTTGCTTGAGCGGTATCTTCTTGCAGTTTTTGTTGTTCACTGGCTTGTTTTTCCCTAGAAACTTGCTGGTCTTTTACTATAGAACGTTGATCCATGACACACTGTGCCTGAGAAGTATAGAACACCCACTGATTACCTATCTGGCAACAACCGCTTGTTTCGCAAACGCTTCGTCGAATCATCTTCGTTCCACCTCCACACTCAGAACCTACTTCACAAGAGATAATAGGATCATCAGACACATTTGATTCCTTTTGAGTGCTTGTTGTCTGCTGTTGTTTGAAAGTTGGTGTTTGTGTGGAGAGTGGTTGAGGCGTTGCAATAATCGATTGTTGTATTGGTAATGGCGTTGGAAAGTGTATTGCAATGATCACATCCTTTACTAATATAGTGAGCATGATGAGCCCAGTACATCCAATCAAGACGATAGGCCAAAAGATACGATCAACTACTGATGTTCGTTTTTTCTCACTCATAAACCTTTACGAAGCTTTGCTACGATCCATGCAACACAAAAGAAAATCGCCGTGATTCCAGCCCAACTTACAAGATCTTTCATTTCCTTGTTACCGCTTGCATACAGCATTGAAATCACTCCAGTAACCACAATAGAAGTAAATACTGGTACGGGATCTTCTTTCTTATATTTATCTGGATACATCTCTGCTAAGTCATTTTGAGAAAACACAAAGCTCCTCCTTTGTTGCTCAAATGATAACCCACACTAAGAGAAAGAAACAATAGCCTTTTTTAACTCATTTTGCTAAGTGGTACTAAGTGGTTTAGAGTGCGTTTACTTTTGATAATCAAGACATGAGAAAGAATGCACGTCTTCCTAAGCAGTTGGGTAAGCGCATACAAAAGATTCGTAAGGAAGCTGGTCTAACACAAGAACAACTGGCCGAAAAAGTAAATATCTCGCGCGCGTACATAGGATATATCGAACAAGGTCGTAACGAAGCATCACTCACAGTTTTAGAAAAGATTGCCAAGCAACTCCATATATCTCTATCAGAATTGTTTGATTAACTTGTTACATTTCATACTGCAGTTGTAACAAATTTTTCCTATTGTAATAACATATTCGATGTTGTATATTATCCAGTGGATAATGCAACGTAAAACAAGTTGCAAGACTCCTGGAGGGGATAGATGTTATCGGAAACAACCCACATTATATTTGATGTGGAGTTTTTACCGTGTCTATCTCAGTACAGAAAGCAAAAAAGTATCTCTCAAAAAAATTTACGAATGAACAAGTACAAGCAGAAATTAACCTGTTGCAACCACTCGTTCAGCTATGTGTAACTACTGCCATATATAAAAAGCGTATTTCAAAAAACAAAACCTACGAGTACTATAATAACGATAATGAAACAACCTGAGAGAAAAAATTGTGTCATTTATGCGCGTGTATCAACTAAAGTACAAGCTGAAGAAGGATACAGTTTAGATCAGCAAATGAAGGCCTGTGAAGAATACGCACATAAACAAGGTTGGTCTATCGGCGAAAGGTTTAGAGAAGAGGGCGAGAGTGCAAAGACGGGGAAGAGAACGAAACTAGCATTAGTGCTTGAATACTGTAGACAGAAGACAAACAAAGTAGATGTTCTGCTGGTATGGCGCGTAGATCGATTTTTCCGCAATGTCGAAGAGCACTATATCTTCAAAGGAAAACTTAAGCAACTCAAGGTCGTGCTTAGATCTGTTACCGAACCCATTGATGATTCAATTTACGGTAAGTTTATGGAAGGAATTTTTGCATTGCTCGCTGAACTAGAAAACGGGATGAAGTCAGAGAGAACTATAGTAAACATGATTGAAAAAGCAAAAAAAGGAGAATGGCCATGGGGTGCCCCGCTTGGATACCTTAAGGGTTTTGTTGTAGATGCGGACAAAGCTCCACTCATCAAAAAGTTATTTGAAACATACGGCAACTCTAACGGTACATATTTAGTTCGAGATTTGGTACCACTCACAAAGCAATGGGGATTAAAGTCAAAGAACGGTTTAGATTTAGAACATATGGCAGTTGGACGGATATTGAAGAATCCGCTATACAAAGGATGGCTGTATAAAGAAGAATGGGAAATAGAGTGTAAGGGAACACACACGCCTCTAGTTGACGAAGCGCTCTTCGCAAAAGTTCAACAGTTGCTGCTTGCGCAAGGGCACAAACTGCAAAAAAAGCCAAAGAACGACGAGGTGTACCCTCTGAAATCTTTGCTGAGATGTTGTTTTGAAGGGTGTGGCTCAACAATGAGGTCGCATCCTGCTTATAACAAGATAGGAAAGCTGTATGACTATTATAGTTGTAAAAAAGGGAAAGTCTCAGAAGGTCATATTAAAGTCAGCACTACCAAAGCTCATCAAGCATTTATTCAGCTTTTAAGCACTATTACTTTCCCCGCAGAGAGGTTACAACTTTTTAAAGCCATGGTTGTCATTGAATATAACGAACAGATGAGTAGCGTTAATTCATTAATGGCAAAGCTCGACCGTGAACTTGACTCGCTTAGAATAACGAAATCAAACATGATAAGGGAAATGTACTCAAAGCAGGATTCTTCTATTAGCCAGGATGATCTTGAAGGAGAGCTAAAAAAAATCAAGGACGATATCACAGACAGAGAAGTAGAAAGAGGTGAACTGAAGTATTCAGAACTCGAATTAGATGAAGCGATTGAGGAGTGCGTTGAGTTTTTCAATAATCCAGCCAAGCTCTGGCAACTGGCACCATACCCACATAAGGTGGCACTGCAATCAATACTTTTCCCTGAAGGGATATACACTGACAAACAAGGAAACCTGCGAACACCACGATTTGGCGAAGTTGTAGATGGTATCAAGCAATTTGATGACTGTAAAAAACACGAGGTGCTCCCGTTGTGACTCGAACACAAGACCTACTCCTTAGAAGGGAGTTGCTCTATCCAGCTGAGCTACGGGAGCATAAAGCATTTCCCATTATACCAATTTTGTAGTTATCCTGCTACACTATCCCTATGGCAAACCTGTACTCTGCTTTTCTCGCTATTCATATTTTAGGAGCAATGAGCTTATTTGCTTGGATATGCTTTGCACTACTCTCCCTAAAGATCAAAACGGTAATGTCGTACCGTATACAGGCTAAGATCATCGCTATCAACGGGGCCGCACAACTCGCTTCTGGCTCCCTTCTAGGGATGGCGCATAGTGGCCCCCTCCGTGGACTTTTTGCGCTAAAATAGGCCTATATGTAGTGGTAATTGCTGCGGCCGAATGCGCCCTATTTTGGAATATGCAGGACAAAAAGATGTTTCCTAAGGCAACGGTTTACTCCAGTGTAGCCACCGGGATGCTCTTTGTGGCGCTGAAGGTAGTGTCTTATTGAACCAGAGCAGAGAGGAATTCCCCCATTTTGGCATGGTCGTGCCTCACCGTGTCTAATTTATTCCAAATTTCCCGTTTATCTTTGGCTGATTCGGCAAAATCCTCAACGAAAATCTTGCAAGAAAGGCCTTCAAAACGCCTCATATCCTCCTCTGTCGGTGAAAGAACCACGATTCCATCTGCAGCATATTTTTTCTGAGTTTCCTCATTCAGATGATCACTTTTATTAACAAGTGCATAATCGAGTACTCCTTCTCCCAAGAATTCATTCATTTTATTAACATAGTCAAAACTAGAAAATCCGTCAGTTTGCCCAGGCTGGGTGGTTGTGTTGGCAATATACACAACCTTACCAGCAGAAACCCGAATCGAATCTCTAACGCCATCAAATATTAACGCCGCCATTACACTAGTATAAAAACTCCCAGGGCCTATAACGATTAAATCTGCATCACAGATAGCATCAAGCGCAGGGCGATATGCTGGAGCAGGGGATTTTGCTAAGAACAACTTCTTAATGGGGGATTTATTCACACCACGGGTTTCCAGTTCGTTGCGAGTAATACTTCCATCTTCCAGCTCGGCACACAAGTCTGTATCAACATCTGACACAGGATAAACTTTAGCGACACACCCCACCATCTTTTGCAACTCCTCAACCGCCTTCGAAAAGCTACCTGTCATCTGTGATAAAGCGGCTAAAACCAAATTCCCGACTGCCATTCCTTCTAATTCTTTAACACGCTCGCCATCAAAGCGATACTGTAGAAGTTTCACTAACAGATCATTAGGATCATATGCAAGGCTAGCAATAGTATTTCGAATATCTCCAGGTGCTGGAATTTTTCCTATTCCGCGCGCTACCCCCGTGCTTCGTCCGCAATCAGTAACACTAATTATTGCCGACAAATGACTAAAATAAGGTTTGGCTGCACGAATTACCTGTGTCGTACCGTTGCCACCTCCAATCGCCACTAACTTTAGTTTACGCATGATTAGTATTATACTCATGGTATGCCTAAACAACCAATAGAAAAAATGTACGAAACCCACTATGAGATAGGTGAGCATCAATACGAATTAGAAAATATTCTCATCACGTTTGACTTATTAAAAGATCATAGATTTGATTTGTTAAAACCAACGTACATTTTTGACATCGATCACACGCTTCTTAACAGCAATGAACTTAAGAATCATTTTAATGATGCCTTTGAAAGATATAATCATGTCTTTAGTAATGGTGTTTGGCTTGAAACTTACAAACTAGCCAAAACCAGAGAGAATTTTTATGACTTTCCTAAACATATTGAAATACTAGCGCAAAAGCTTGATGGAACACTGGCAACAGAAACGATTCTTAAAGATTTAATGGAAAAGACTCTTGAGTCGGTAATACCCGACCTAATACACCCGAACCTATTTTGGCAAATTAATGGCGAAAAAGAACAGATAAATTTGGTATTAGCCACATCCGGGGAAACAACGTATCACCGTATGAAAGTGCGCTCATTAATTAGATACTTGCCGTTACTACCTATCGCAGTAATTTACATTGAACAGGCTGATAAAGGCATAGCTATAAATGAATTCTATAAACATTATAATTTACCCACCAATTATGAATGCTATCTGTTCGACGACAACCCCTCTGAACTAGAAGATGTTCATCAAAAGTGTAAAGACAAAAAAATTAACCTTATGCGGGTAAAACAACCAAATGGGCACTACAATCACAAAGTCGCAGCGCAACTAATCCGTTCTGAAGAGTGGAATTTCAACAGTTAACATTCCTCAAGCAGCTATTACAAATCTCCAGGTCCTGAAGGGGTAATGGAGCTACTCGAGAAATAAAACAAGTAACAAAGTGCATCGGAAATCACCACAGGAAATGAGTAGAAAACTTGACCTACACTAATCGATTTCCAGTCTCTCTAAAAGTGTAACTGGGCTGGTTGTTTTAATTACCACTGTATAATCGAATAATTCTTGTGGCGCGACCGTATACCAATTGTCATCACTTTCTTCAGGATTATAAGAAGCCCCAATTTCAAAAACGCGATATTTTGTATTATGTTGCTTCGAAAAATCAACCACCATTTCCTCTTCATCGCAAGGTATATCGCTAGCCTTATGTATGGGAAAAACTTGAATCTCTCCCGTTTGTTGATGTATAGCTCGGAATTCACCTCCACAAAAGTAAAAACCAATAGAAAGATAGGATTGATGCAATTTTTCTTTTAAAATGGAACCCATCGTTGTATATTCAGGAATGTGAAGATTTGAAATATGGCTATTATGTGACCAAACAATAATTTTCTTTCGTTCCTTCGCTAAATTTAAAACAAACTCTGCCATCAAACCATCTCGAATAGATAATGTCTCACTTCTTCGTGTATCGTTAGGATCTAGATCATATCCATACATATGCACCGGATCAGTCATGTGCGTAGCATTATATCCTCGCAACCATCGCATTAAAAAACGAAATTCTCGCGTTGCGATAATCCAGTAACCACAGTTTTCCAAAATAGAATCTATATCGGCGCGTTGCCCAGTAACATACTCATCAAGCTGCATAGCAGTACTTTCAGAAGTTTCAATAGCAACAGAATTAAAGTGCAAATACACAACTAAATAAATAATTAATCGCGATTTAGCCCTACTAAACTCCGCCGAGCCATGCGTCGCTTCACCTAAACCAATAATTTTTTTTCCTTTAAACGGCGCCAGTGCATTTAGCTGTCTCACAACAGGACTTATATACAAAGAATATGATCCATCAAAATCAGGAATCATATCTCAATTGTATCACGCACAAGATAGCCTAACTTCAAGGCTATCGTTCGCGCTGCCATTTTCGGAGTTATTTATAAAAATTGAAAAGAAAAACAAGGCGATTCCTGTATCACCGCTGCAGCGCAACCTGTACGAAGTCCATTAGGCGGGAAGAACTTGAAACATCACTAACGGAACTATTAAAAAAGATCACTCCTAGGAAAGAAACCACAGAGCTCTTTATCCAACAAATCTACAAGGTGTACCATGAACGACTTGCTCGACTCAGAACAATTAAAGGTGCAGCAGATGATGAAATAACACGCCTCCAAGATATAAGAAGGCAGTTAATTGAAAAGAATTTGGCAGGCGTCTATTCTGATGAAATATTTAAAGAACAGAATGCATTAATTGAAGACAAAATGCTGAAAGCTCACATCGCCAAAGAAGATTCCACTCTCGAAAAATACAATATCGACGCAGTCACATCGTTTATGAAAACATTACTCGCAGATCTCGGAGAAACATACAAAAGATCCAATCCAAATCAGGTCAAAGTACTGCTGAGTTCAATCTTCCCTTCTGGATTGGCTTGGAGCTATAATGGTACATTGAACACCGAGATTAGCCCATTATATAAAGATATTGTGTGTGTTGATGACCAACACTTTTCATTCAGAGCGGAGGAAGAGATTCGAACTCTCGACGTTCACCTTGGAAGGGTGACATTCTACCACTGAATTACCTCCGCACTCTTACCTGCATATAATACCAAAATCGACAAAGTGTTTCAATCGTTAGGAATCGAATCAAGATACCTAAAAGATACAGGAATTCCCAATTTATAAGCCTCACCAATGGCAGCGCGATATCGATCAGCAGCATCTCTAACTGCTTGATCAACGTTAATATGTAAAGCAGTATTAACAAGCCTTCTTCGGGCGCGAATAAGGTCACAATAAGTAGTTTTTTGTTCTCTACGAAGTTTTTCCATAAGTTATTTTAGAGTGATATCTTGGGCGCTCAGTTTATCCTGCTTGACCACTTCGCCAGGAGAAGTATATGAGTGATAGGCAAGCTTTCTACCCGGGTAAATGCTGGTGTTTATACCTGTACGAACATGGTCTCCAACTATCGCACCAAGGTGATAAAGCCCAGTGTCGACCAAATTTTCCTTAACATTTACTTTTATAACTCCTCGATCATGTCTTCTGTCAGCCGTCACCGTACCCCCGCCAAGAATAATATTATTCCCCAAAACGCTATACCCAACAAAGGAAAGGTGCTCAATATTGACCCTGTTACCGATTGAGCTATGTTCAATTTCAACGGAAGAACCAATTTTACAGAAGTCTCCAATATCAACATTTCCCCTGATGTAGGTATGAGGACCAATAATACAGTCCTCCCCAATAATAACATTGCCGTCAATATACGTGCCCGATTTAACTACGGTTCCTTTGCCAATAATCACATTCCCTTTAATCACAACATTTTCCTCAACTTCGCCTTGAACATCCATTTTAATATCTGGCATAAGGCGCTCATTTGCCTGCAAGATATGCCAAGGATATCCTACCGTTAGCCAATAGCCATTAACCGAAACTATTTCCATGGGGTACTCTTGACAATATGCCGTGACTGGATCAGTAAGTTCATATTCACCACGTTTAGAAAGCGGCATGGTTTTTGTAAACTTAAATATATGCTTATCAAAATGAAACACACCGATGTTTGCAACATTACCCACATACTCAGCTGGCTTCTCTATAATGTTGTCTAGCGTTCCATCAGCTTTAGTATGTAAAATCCCAAAAATCTGCCAATTATCTACCGGCTTTCCGGCAACACTTCTTTCATATTTAACAGACTCTTCATAAAATACAGGATCATAAATATCATCACCATAAATCATAAAGAACGTATCGTTTGATATTGCATCTTCAGTCACTTTTAACGCATGGCCTGTTCCAAGCGGTTCGTGTTGTCGCACATACTTAACAGGCTTACCATCAAAACTATCACCGATTTCTTCTTCAACTAGGTGATGCATATATTCAACAACTAAGACATATTCATTAACATAAGGAGCCAGGTTCTTCATATTATGATAAAGAATCGTTTTGCCAGCGACCTTCAACAAAACTTTAGGCACAGTTTTAGTAAGTGGTTCCAGACGAGTTCCTTTACCTCCGGCAAGAATTACAGCAGATCTATGAAACATAAGCGACTCCTTATTTAGCATCATACACCAAAAACGCCCTCCGTAAAACGGAGAGCGTCTCAAGTAATATTCGAGGCGAGTTCTATCTTGCAAAGAAGCTTACCTTGTCTACATTTACCTCAAAAGTAGAACCAGCAGTCTTGTAGTACTGAATACCTGCATATTTTACATTTGGATTTGAAGGTGTGTATATAAACCAATCGGTATGATTACCAGAGAGCGCTTTTCCTAGCCACTGGCCAGAAATCCACATATTATTCACATCGTACTCATCGATGTAATACCCAAATTCGCCAGAGCCCACCCCGACTTGAACACACGTTCCAAAGTCGTAGTATTTTGAGTATTCAACAGTAATTGGTTTGGTGTTAACGAGCGAAACATTAACCGTGTTATCGGCTTTCATAATGATACTTTCAGCTCCGGAACACCCCTTGGAATTTGTATCATAAACGATTGATGAGTCGCTGCCTTGCCAGTACAAAGCAAAGCCATTTAGCGAGGCGCCCATGTTTGAATTTCTTGCTAAATTATTTCCAGTTGGACTTGGGGTAGGGGAAGGGGTAAGTGTCGGAGTTGGTGCAATGGAAGCTGCTGGAGTTGCAGTGGGATCCACAGACGATGTAGCACTTGGTAAAGGCGTGGCAGTTGGTGTAGGAAACTCCGTCGCGCCTGGGGTTACAGTTGGGGTGATAGTTGGAGAAGGAGATGCTGTTTCAACTGGTGTAGGCGATGCTGAAGGAGAAGGTGTAACGGTGGTATCGGTAAACACATGATACATCTCGATATTGTCAACATACACTTTTCCACTAGATCCTGCAGTCATATACACCTCAAGCATTGCAGTGGAAACATTTCCTGATGTTGGCTGATAAAGATACCCTACTTCATTGACATCATTACTCTTATTTATATCGTTGTCAAAAAATCCACGCAACCATCTCCCTGACACCCAGTTTCCCAAAGCATCGTATTCATCAACATAGAATCCATACTCGCCTTTTTTCCAGTTAGCCTGGTTAACAAAGGCTTTAAAGGCATAAGTGCTGCTCGCTGCAACCGAAACTTTCTGGCTAAACAAATGTACAGCATTCAATGTTCCATTTAAGGCAACTACCGTTTTTGGACTTGGCACAGCACCATTAGTATTGGTATCAGTCTTTACTTGGGTAGCATTGTCTGTTGACCATCCCGAAGAAAGTCCATTCTCAAAAGAAGAATTAGAGAACATATTTGTTTCACTTATCAAAGCCATATCTTTTACTAATGGCGTACGAATCCCGCTTGACCTCACATATTCAGCAATTTGTTTTAGAGTACTTTCGGTTACATCATATTGATCGGAGGCTTTACTTGAAACTACTTCATGCACAACAAGCACTAACCACGTGTTAGTAGCCTTAGCGTGATCTATCCAAGATTTAGCCTGTGTTATTGTAGTCGATTTTTCAATAGACTGAACATTGATCATATATTGATTGTACGGATACGTATTGTCACTTTCACGATCATGGAAGGGTCTGTGAGCTGCATATTGCTTAGCGATTGCTGCAACAACACGGTTATCATAGTCTCCATACGGTGTAGCAAACGAAACAGGATTGATACCGTGTGCTGTTAAGTCCTTTTTCGATTGTTCCACCTCTGTTTTAATTTGAGAATCGGTAAGGGTACTCATTAATGGGTGGGTAACAGAATGACTTCCAATTTCCCAGCCATATTTATTCTGTAACTCCTGAATTTGTGTCCAGGTCATATAGCCCGATTTACCGGTATATCCGGTGTTATGATACATTACAGCTTTAATCCCCAGATCTCTTAAAATTGGCAACGCGCGAGTATAGGTACTGGCGAGTCCATCGTCAAAAGTAAATGTAACCGCAGCCTGCGGAGTAAACGCTTGCACTGAATAAGCAGGGCTTACCATAACTGAAGCAAATTGAACTACAGCTAAAGCACTACCCAAAGCAAAAGCGGCACTACGTTTCAAAAATTGTTTAGATATATACTTTTTCATATAGTGTTTACGCCTTAGCATTGAGCTGCATAATCTCCTTTAAAGTAGCCTTAATAATCAGACGCTTTTCATCAAAGAAACCATTACAGGTAATAAGCGTCAGTTCATGACCCTCACCTGGCTTCATTACATCAACATTCTTAGAGTTTGTAGTTGAAATTTCAGTTATTTCATAGGTGAACTGGTAGGTAGAAGTTTGAATATAAACTAAATCTCCCTTTTTAACCTGTGCTATAGGGCGAAAAGCATCAGGCTTGTTATGCCCAAAAAGTACGCTATTCCCTATTTCGCCGTTAAAGGGCGTAGTTTCTTCAGCAAAGTTCGCAACTCCTTCATCAACTTTCCATGTACCGTTTTGCATAGTTTGAGATACAATAGGAAGTCCCATTTGAATCGAAGGCACGACTAGCCGCTTCGGTTTGCCCGGCTCATTAATCTTTTGAAATGGCACTGAGCGTTTTGTTTCATTCGGTTGTTTGTCAACTGAAACGACAGAAGTATCTTGAGCTTTAGGCTTAGATTCATTCAGAACCGGCGTGATGAAAGAGCGTACTTGCATAAAAATAAGCACTGTCGCAAATACTGATATAAAAATAGCAGTTTTTGATACTTTCATAAAAGATAATGAGCGGGCGATAAAGTTTTTCATTAGTTGTTAACCTTTGAATTCTTGTAATACCGAACAATTACACTAGCTGAGTACATAAGACTCAACACTGAAACAGCAGCAAATGCTACCGCCAGGTTGTAATTAACGTTTCGTGACCAAAGGTACAGAGCACCTGAGGTCATAGGTAACGCTGTTGCTGCAGCAAGTGAAACACCACCGGTGTATGACATAAAAACTCCTTTTTACCTGGTTCCCCATCCCATGGAGTAACCAGCCTTTAAAAATAATGAACTTATTTGTTTATCAAGATATTCAGCATGGCGGGTAAGCTTTAAAAGCTTACGTACCAGCTTTGTATAAACAATAAACAAATACGAACCTAAGAGACCAAAAGTAAGTATATTTGCATATACGAACTCCGGAATAATACTCATTCTTATAATCCAATCCCAAATATCCGCATCTTCATAGCTCTTTAAAGTCACTAAGTTGAATGTAAATCCAATAATGAATTGACTTATTGCTGCCATTGCTATAATCCAGGTGATAACTGGGTAGTTATTCTGTGACGGGATCGTGAAAGCGAGGACAACGCTAATAAAGGTTGCAATAAACATGAAATGTCCGATTACATCTTGAAAAATAGCAGGTAAGTATCGTTCTTTAGCTAATATTTCAAGTCCACCCACTGACCAGCGAATACGTTGTTTCCATAACGCTTTAAAGTTCTCCGGAACATCAGTCCAGGCAGCTGCTAAAGAAGCAAATTTTACGTCGTATCCTGCTTTTTTAATTCGTGCTGTCATATCATAATCTTCAATTAAGTGACCTGTTGCGAACGAACCTACCTTCATAATTGCTTCATAACGAAAAGCGGATAACATACCGTGCATAACTAGCGGTCCATTTACAAAACCAGATTCAGCTGCACGAATCACGTTATACCCGTGGTACTCCAATCCTTGTAACCGGGTGAGTAAATTCTTGTTCTTATTCCAGGCGCGAGCCTGAGAGCAGACAGCTCCGAGGCGATCATCGCGCATAATTTCTGAAGCCATATGACCAATAGTGTATTCATTAATTTGTACATCGTCATCAAGTGTAAAGATCACATCAGCAACAATGTTATTCTCGCGGATATAGTCGAGAGCGAGGTTAATAGCTCCAGCCTTTAAATAGTTAGTAGGAGTTCTTAAAACAGTAATTCGATCTGAAAGTTCTCCAATTGATGTAAAAGCGTCATCAAACTCAATAGGGGATGAATCGTTCACTACTACTACCCGGGCACGATGATTAAACGTAACAATATCTGAAACAAGTTTCTTTAAAGCATCTCCTGGTTTGTACGAAGGGATGATCGCAAGGGGAACGAGATTCGGAACAATATAGAATTCACTATAAGACTTGGGTGTTATGAAATTTGAAAGCCCTTTAGCGAAATTAATAGTCGATTTAAAATGGCGTTTTTTCTCTGGCATAGCAGAGTAAGACTCAACATGAGCTTTTGTGCCGCCGGATAATTTTTGATAGATTGTATTCATAGTTGTAGTAAACCTTACTAGAATATACTAAAATATACTCAGTTAAGATTAATTAGTGGGGATTATAGCATGGTATGCTCAAATTGTCAATTACTATAGGATATTTCAATCAGTGAAATAGATACAATACGCTCAACTTGCTGTCGCAACAGCAGGCTTTAGGTGCTACAATACAGTCACAATGTTCAAAAAGTTGCTTGTACTTGGTTCCATAGCGCTAATAGGTTCCGCTTGTGCCGCCCCAAAAATCCCACCGTCAAGCCTATCCCCAACAGTAGCCCCTACTCCAACTGAAAATTCAGCCTTAACTTCATCAACGGTAGCCGCTACGATACCACTTGAAATGAAAGGTACCAACTCAACGGGCTTACCTCTAACCGTCCCAACTGGGTTTACCTTAGCTACGTATAGCAAAGACCTAGTAAATCCCCGAGTTATTATTTTTGACTCAAAGAGTACCGCATTGGTAAGTATTCCTAATCAGAACAAAATAGTAGCTATAAAAGATGGTGGTGAGAGCAAAAAAGACCTCATTACGGGTGTTAAAGCTCCCCATGGACTATCGTTAGTGTGTGAGGCTAATTGCAAACTGTACGTAGGTGAAACAGATGGAATTAGCAGCTTTGACTATAATTCCGAACTAGTAAAAGCCACCAACGGCAAAAGAATACTTGAGCTGCCGGCTGGAGGTCGACATACCACTAAAACACTTCAAGTAATCTCCACTCCGGGCGGTGAAAAACTGCTCATTTCAATTGGATCTTCGTGTGATGTCTGCGTGGAAAAAGATAACCGGCGTGCTAGCGTCATGATCGCCGACCTGGATGGAAAGAATGCCAGGATCTTTGCCTCAGGCCTTAGAAATTCCGTGTTTATGGAAGAAAACCCTCAGTCTCATCAAATATGGGCAACAGAGATGGGGCGAGATTATCTTGGTGACGAACTTCCTCCCGATGAAATCAACATCCTTCAAGATGGGAAAAATTATGGTTGGCCGCTTTGCTATGGAAAGAATGTTCATGATACCGATTTTGACAAGAAGATCAATCTTGATAATCCCTGTAAAGAGCCATCTTACACATCATCACAAATTGATCTCCCAGCTCATTCTGCTCCTCTCGGGCTAACCTTTGTGACTACCGAAAATTGGCCGAGCAATCTACGAAATAATCTGCTTGTTTCGTATCACGGATCATGGAATCGCTCTTCACCCACGGGGTATAAAGTAGTAAGGATTACTCTGGATAAAGATGGTGCCTATACCTCTAAAGAAGATTTTCTGGCAGGGTGGCTCGACTCAACAGGTAAGAGTGTGGGCAGACCTGTTGGTTTAACCTTTGACAACAACGGGAACTTATTTATCAGTGATGATAAATTAGGTGCGATTTATAAATTAACATATACTAAGTAAATGGATACTTCTTTTTCTGATCGAGTAAAAAACATTGTCCGCAGCATTCCAAAAGGGAGTGTTATGACATACAAAGAGGTTGCTATAGCCGCAGGCAATGAAAAAGCTGCACGGGCTGTGGGTACATTAATGAGAAAAAACTATGATTCCAGTATTCCGTGCCATCGAGTTATTCGCTCTGATGGTAAGATTGGAAACTATAATCGCGGTGGTCGTGAAAGAAAAATAGAAATTTTAAAAGATGAAGGGGTCAATCTTGCAGAGAACTGCTAACCTGTTATTTAGTATCCTTATCTCCCCATCTCCATGTAGGCTTTTCACCCTTTGCAAAACAAAGCGCTATGAGTAAAACAGTAAATAACAATACTCCAGGGATAAAATTAAAAAGCGTATCACTCACAGAATGAGAAGCGATATCTGCCGAGAGGAACTCATAAACTATTGCGATAATATATACCGCGAGAGAAGCCCAGCCTTCCCAAGAACAAGGAACCCAACCCCACCCATATCGTTTTGCTCTAAACCATAGTTTGTCATGCTGCATTTCCATAGAAATAGTATATCATTCCTTATCTAAAATAGAATATCGTTGATCTCTTTCAGTGATAAGCCCATCCTTAACCATGCCGCTTAATATTTTTCCGAGTCGTACAGGCGCTGCCCCAGTAGCGTTATAGAGCGATTCTACGTTCAATCGAGGAGAATCCAACAGTAATCGAATAATCTCACCTCGAATTTTACGGTCAGATCCAAGAAAAGACGATTGTTTAGTATAGTGAGCGCTTTTGCGACTCGGATTGGGTAACGTCTTTTCTAACATGACTCCATAATCCATCAAGGCATAATACCAATCACGCGGGCTGTCTGTATCTACCGTTAACTTTAGTAGCGGCTCAATTTCCGAATCCTTAACATTGCTTCGATCTGAAAAGAAGAAATGGATATACACAGCCCTAACATTAGTCTCGATAAAGTACGTCGGCTTGTTGAAAGCATACGTAATAATTGCGCAGGCAGTAGCGTATCCAATGCCAGGTAACGCATCAAGTTCTTCAGCTGTCGTCGGGATAGTCCCATCAAAGCGAGAAACTACTACTTCAGATAATTTCTTTAAATACAAGGCTCGGCGATTATAGCCAAGCCCTTGCCATTGCTGCAATACCTCGGTAAGCGAAGCTTTCGCCAAATGTTCAGCGGTAGGGAACTGTTCTAGAAACGCAAGGTATTTGGGAACCACACGATCAGTTTGGGTTTGCTGCAACATCAATTCCGAGACAAGGATCTTATATGGATCGGTTGTCTCGCGCCATGGGAACGATCTCTTATTGTCTCTATAATAAGAGTAAACGCTACTCTTAAATTCCTGTAATTCAATCATCAGTGACCTTCACTAGTCTGATTTGCGCGTTTTTAAGTCTTCCAACTCACGCATTACCAATTGTAACTGTTTCTCAATATTTTCAAGTGCTTTATTGCTAATCGCAACAGCTTCTTGAGTTAGAATCGGCTCATCATCATCATCACTAAGTTCCTGAACATGGTCGTGAATTTTATCGACATCAACTTCAATTTCATCAACATCCTTAGAGATTTCCTCAACATCATCGCCCAGTTCAACCACGTCTTCTTGGATATCTTCAACATCTTCCTGAATTTCGTCAATATCCTTTTCTACATCTTCAAGGCTTTGAGTGTTCCTGTTGACTGTCATTTGAATAAAAATGGCCAAATAAATAGCCTCAAGCGAAACGGCAGTAGTTAAAATAAGTAAAATCGACTCAAAGCTAACGCCAAACAGCCCTAAGGAAAAAATTGATATGAAAAGAATTGTATGGACTAGTATCGACATCGGGGTCCCTACCCAGTCGGTCAATTTGGTCGAAAGCTTTTCTAACCTTGAAACTTCGCGCGGCTTGTACGTCATAAACCCTCCATTAACAACACAACCAACTTCTTAACAATAAGAAGATAAAAATAACTATAGAAAAAAGATTACAAATACACAATCCGAGGCTAGAATTAAAAATTTGAAGCGGACTACAACAACGATTATAGCAGAAATTAACCCTATAGTAAACAGTATGCAATTAATACTCCACCATTCTCTCTTAACATTAAGAAGTTGTCCAGGGGCAGCAGCAAAAGAGCCTATAGCAGAAAGAAGGACAATATGATACCATAAATAGAAAAAGAAAGGGGGTAAAGAAGATGGCTATAGAATCAAATAGTTCCGCACCAACAGGGTACTCAGAACGAGATCCAACAGCACTGGCGCATGCGACGTATGATGTTTTGGTTGCAACTTACGGACCACATATAGTACGAAGTTTAGACGAGTCTGAAATAGAGGGGATGATTGAAGGTGAGCCAATGCAGCCAGGTGAGGCCTTGGTGATTACTGGAATGGCAGCACTCCAAGTTGAGCTAGGCGTTCCTATCAGAGAAATAGGAAAAGCATAAGATTTATATGAAAATCGGAATTCGGTATTAAGTGGCTATTGAAATTAAAATAAGTATATGAATAATAGTAAATATCAGTTAGAGTTATGAAAGTAATATCTATGGCAGACAATGAGCAACCATCAATCGGTAAAGCAGCTTTTGAACAACGACTACAAGACGACCCTAAAATTCAAGCAGTCAAAGCTGCACTAGACAAGCTTGATAAGGATCCGGGAAAAGATTTTATAATAACACCAAATGGTGTAAAAGAAGCCTCAGGGGACACTCTTGTAATTCCTCCATCTTCAGGAATCGTAAAGAGCGCTTGATCAAATAACAGGTTAACCAAATTAATATGCATCATTCGTAAACGTCAGACCGTCCAACAATTTACATTAGGACGGCCCGATGTTTTTAGGAAATATGCAAAAATAATAAACATAATTATGTTTTCCTTGTTCTTATCTTCTTCACTTTATACTGGATTATTTTTTTTTATCAACTACCAAGTAGTCATGCCAGCATCCTCCTGAAGCAAAGCACTGTACCCAGACAGTGAACCGTGAAATATGCATAGCAGTGAAAACAATATATTGCCGGGTTTTTCAACGTTGGGAATATTGTCGCGAAGAAGCGACGAATCTTGAACTTCTTACTGAAGCAATTCTAACACACTGGAAACCAGTCGATATAGATACGACAACGCTTCTGCTAAATGAACTAAATGCCTCACAAGCGCAAATTAGCCCAAATTTTACCTACTATTATTGATAAGGTAGACTGTATTGAACTACTGGCATTGCTAGCTCCTCAAACCTTCTTTTTAAATGGGCTTAAAAATGCTAAACTCGTGCTCATATGATCTTAAAAAATGAAATTGATCAGAAATCAAAAGAGCAAGAGATCAACACATCCAACATCCAACGGGATTATCTATTTGGGTGGCTCCTTAACTATATTTTTACCAAAAGTAGCCTAAAAGATACGCTATTTCTTAAAGGAGGTAACGCTTTAAGGAAAGCCTATTTCATAAAAACTCGTTTTTCATCTGATCTCGACTTCGGTACACCGCTTGATATATCTCAGGAAGTACTCGAAAAAGAAATTGAACAAGCATGTCAATATATTTCAGAAAATGCAGGTATTCAATTCGATCTGCAGAGGAATGATGTTGGGGAAAAATTTAATTGGAACGAGCCGCGTTGGAAAGTATTTGAGGTAAAAATATATTTTAAGGATTTTTACGGGTACTCAACACATATCACTCTCAAAATTTCACTTGATGTAACGAGATTCGATAGAACATACTTACCAATCCAAGAACGTGAGCTACTTCACCCCTATTCAGATGCAAAAGATGTCATCTGTGCTATAAGATGCATGCAGCTCGAAGAGGTGCTGGCAACGAAACTAAAGTGCTTATTGCAACGCGAGCATGCGCCTGATCTATTCGATTTTATATACAGTCTATATCTAAATAAAGAGATACCTATTAATAGGGAGGACGTCAAAAGAGTTTTTCTTAAACGAACGATCTTTGAAAGAAGTCCAATTGTTGCAAAAAATATTTTGCTTAAATTACCGCTAGAGTATATGAAAGCGAAGTGGCTGGAAACAATCATCTGCACACAGGATATCTTTTTTAAATTTGAAGACGCGATAAGTAATTTTACAACTGAAGTAGAAAACCTATTTGCCAACGACATTGAGAACCCTCGATACGACCGAAGCTTTTTTGAATCCGAGATAAGAAATAAAATCATAAAAGCTGGAAGAGAAACAACACTCTTACGAGTTGTTTACTTGGGCGCTGATCGTTTAGTTGAACCGTATTCTCTGAAGTTTCAGGAAAAAACCGACGGCACTTCAAAAGAGTATCTATACGTAAGGAATATAAAAGGAGGAAGTAGTATCTTACCTGGAATCAGAATGTTTGTTCCTGAGAACTTGACGTATATAGAAAATACTAATGAAAAATTTGAGCCTCAGCACGAAATTGAACTATGCCGTGCAGGTGAATATCCGGAAGAGAGATATTTATACGACAAGGCTAAGAAGCAAGAAAAAGAATTGCGTCGTTTACACAAAAGACAAAAAATGAGTACATCCAGTCATTCAACTGTTCGTCAACCTGCATATGGCGTTACTTATGTATACAAATGCAGTACCTGCGGGAAACAATTTTATCGTAAGTCTATGAATGGAGCACTCAAAGTGCATAAAAATAAAAATGGATACCCTTGCCATGGCTATGGAATTTATCAAAAAGTGAAGTATTAGAAATTATAGGTAAAAATGCAGAGTAAATTTATGCTAATATGCCTGTATGATTACTTCTAAGTACGAATCCGGACGCCCAAAACACACTGACAAAAAATACCAGACATGGCTCAATGATATGCGTCCTTTTCTACTGCTTGGAAACTCTCTCTATAATGCTATAGATAAAGCATCGCTCCTTCGACATAAAGATAGCATTTATAAAAAGTATCGCTCAAAAGACTGGTTTTCAGAAAAAATTGACGCATTTCAAAACTATCCCGGAGAAATTGTTAATAGCATCTTCGTGCGCATAATTATGAACGTCGATGAAAAGGTTAAAAAAGGACGACCAATAACCTCTGAAGAAATGAAGACAGTACGATTCTTCGCTGAAAAACACCGAAGCTGCACAACTTTCTTTGTTAATAGACATGAAGTGGTCAACCAAGATTCAAGTAATATTCTAGAGGTTATCGATGAGCTTAATAAAGACCAATCGAACATTGCAGATCATTATGCTGAATATGCTAGACAAGCGGAAATTGAATCTAATAAAAACGAATCCCTTGCTTAAAATTCAAAGAGATCGCGCACCGAGACTCCAAGTCCACGCGCGAGTTTAATCAAATATCGCACCGTGGTGTTTACATACCCATTTTCAATCTTAGCTAAATATGAAACATTGATATGCGCTTTGTCCGCCAAATCCTCCTGGGTCATTCTTTTAGCATGCCTCAACTTCTCAATAGTTTTACCCAATGTAACACGCTCACGGTGGAATGGGTTATCTTGTGTATATCCTGACATGAGCTGATTATTTTAAAACTAGCAATATATCACCATTCCATATATAGAAAGTTTATGATATGCTTTTGCATAGTAATATGAATAACGATGCAAAATGGTACCAGAAATCCCTATGGGTAATTGCACTCCTTATATTCTTTTTCCCTGCTGGGGTATACATAATGTGGCGGTATTCAAGGTGGAGTAAATTTTCAAAATGGCTAGTCACAATATTTCTTATTTTAGTTGCTCTTCGATTTGTATTTAGTGACTATCCATCTGCAAATACTCAAGTAATAGTTCCGACTCCTACTTCTCAAGCTACACAAATCAGTCAATATATATTTGACATTCCAACATTAGTTGGTAAAGATTTGAAAGGCGTTAGTGCAATCCTAGGAGCTCCTAAGGGCATTGACCCGACGGCTCAACAAATAAAACTTGGCGCAACAGAGTGGGATAAGACCTTTGAAAAAGATGGGCACAAATTATTGGTCACCTATACAATTTCAAATAAAAAGATCGTCGACTTTTTTATTGAAACAGATGACTCTTCTGGCATTACGCAAGACACAGCACATTTACTTCAGCTAGGGAATCTTCAGCTCAGTGACCCTAAGTATAGGGTAGAGTTTGTAAAGACAATTCGAGATCCAAGCAGATTTACTGGAGTAAAAGTTTTACCCAATTAGTTTTTTGAGTCTCCTGCAGAGTTGTCGACATTATCTGATTTTATATTATTCCTCTTTCGGAGAAATATTCTATTAACTGGAAGAACGCCAAGAAACTCTAGCTGAGAGGGATTAAAATCAAGATTAGTACTATGCAAAATCTTATTCACTAACAAAAGATGTGCCAATTTTCTAATATATAGTTGCCTTAATTCTTCAGAATATATTTTTTTTAACAAGCCAACGTTGCATCCAACGCTTCTGTAGCTAGAGACCCATCCAGAGATACTGTTATTTATACAACTAATTCTAAGATACAAACTCTTGTAAACCTTCGGATCTAGCACCTCACTAATTTTATCTACTTCGTTTTTTACACTTGACTGAGATGGACTTATTTTCCATCTACCGTATGGCATCATTTTAATATTCAGCCCTAAGTAGGTTGCATCTTCTTTTTCTAAATTAAAGTGCTTAGCCTCCTTTGATGTACCATCTGCATGAAATTCTAGTAGGGTTGTTTGTCGCAGGATATCTTTGATTTGTCTATACTTTTGTATAGCTTCTGGCTTATTTTTTGAAAAAATTCCTAAATCATCTGCGTAGCGTATTGCTTCAATATTATGGTTCTCGAGTTCTTTATCAAATTCAATCATGAATATATTCGAAAACAGCGGAGACAGGATAGACCCCTGCGTAACACCGGCTATCGATGTGGGGGTTGGACAAAGCCTACCATATCTGTCCTTCTTTAATACTTCTACTTCCAAACATTGCTTAATTAGATAAATAATCGAATCATCCGGCGATAAACGATCCTTAATGACTTTGAGTAATCTATCCCGATCAAGGACATTAAAGAAATCTTTGATATCTGCGCACGTTATATATTTATATCCCTGCTTATATAGTCTTTGAATTTTTAAGACTGACTTTTTAATCGGTGAGTGTTCACCCGATCGTTTTTCTAAGTAGCCTACGCTAATAGTATTATAAATATCTGGAAAAAAGATCTTTTTTTGATCGTTACTACCCTCTAAATATCTCTGTATTGATTTCTGTACAATTTTATCTCTTAGCGTAAATAAATTAATCGTACGAGTTTTTGTTTTATCTTTTTTGGGTATGTCTTTTGCTTCAGCACGTTCAAATTTATAGGTTCCGCTTAGTAGCTCTCTTGAGATTTTTCTCAATTTACTATCACAATTATATTTGAACGACTCTAGTGTCTCTTCATCAATTCCCGGTGTAACGCTACCTTTCTTGTAAATATTTTCCCAAGAAGCGCGTAGTCTAGTTAAAGAAGCAATTTCTTCTATAGCAGTCATATTGGCAACCCAAATAGTATTTCCGGACAGATATTTCTGTACTCTCTCAAAACACCTACAGAATTAAACAACTTGTTTTAAGAATAGACGGAACGCGTTTGGGTTGCCTGACCTATCGGCTGGCAACAATGTGTCGCGTGTTGATTTAAAGCCCAGCTTATCTGGAAATGAATAGACACAACTACTGAAGACATCACGAATAATTTTATCATGAAAATCCTCCAACCACTATGGGACACTTTTATGTCTACTTTTAATTTTCCTGTTAAGCGTCTTTCGACTCTGCTTTCGCCTTCTTCCCGCTCTTTCAATTTTCTACTAACCGTTGTCTGTAACGTTGATAGCTGTTCAACGGCTATTTGAGAAGCACGACTTTCAACGGAACGCGTTTGGGTTGCCTGACCTATCGGCTGGCAACAATGTGTCGCGTGTTGATTTAAAGCCCAGCTGTCGTTCTATTGAACGACGTCTCAACACGCCCACTATAGCACAGTTATAGAGTGGTCTCAACTATATAAAGTAGAATAATCTAATCATTGATGATAATATTTGTTTACTATCCGCACTTAATCAAAAACGGATGGAATTTCTGTAGCCCTTCGAACGTACTGTAAGGTCGCGCGAAGTCGCTACAATGCAAACACAAGGCGACATTGAAAGTAAGAAGAAGGAACTCGATCAAAGAATTATTGATTTAGTCTTACTTTTAAATTCTATCGATATTAATTCTCCAGAAGCCACACTGAATGCCATGAGCATCAGTGATAATAATGGTGGCCGCATTCTCCTTTAAAAATCTTTGATACAATCGCGTTACAATGGATATCGAAGATGAACTTGATGTAACTAAATTAAAATACGTATTATACGCACGTAAATCTACTGATGATGCTAGTCGGCAAGTTCGTTCGATAGAAGACCAAATTGCAGACTGCAAGGACATAGCCGTTCGCAAAAACTTAAATATAGTAGAAATAATTCGCGAGACAAAATCAGCAAAAAAAGCCAATCAAAGGCCAGAATTCAAAAGGATGCTCGCGAACCTTAAAAAAGGAGTATATGATAGTATTCTTTCCTGGAATCCTGATCGACTTGCTCGAAATATGCGGGAAGGTGGCGAAATTATCGACATGATCGATGAGGGTAAGATTATAGATTTAAAATTTTACTCTCATCATTTTTCTAAAGATGCAAATGGAAAAATGCTTTTAGGAATGGCATTTGCTTTATCAAAGCACTATTCAGATGATCTGTCTCAAAAAGTAGGCCGTGGAGTTCGCAGGAATCTTTCTGAAGGTAAATCGCCCATCCCTAAGCATGGTTATTTTCGCGATGATAATGGACTCTATCAACCTGATGAAGAGAAATTTCAGTTAATACAAAAAGCATGGAATATGCGAGCGGATGGAACCTCGCTCGAGGAGATCGCCGAATTCCTAAATAGCAGCGGCTATCAGAGGTCAACTAAACGAGGCAGAAGCATTATTATAAATAAACAAATACTCTCCGTAATATTCAAAGATTCGTTTTATTACGGCGTACTATTACAAGGTAAGCATACTGCTGATTTAAGAACACTAGGTATAAAATTTCAGCCTATGATTACTGAAGATATCTATAATAAAGTTCAAAACCTTGGAAATAAGAGATCAACGCCATTTAAGGGAAAACGCACCGCGTTTTATCCTCTAAAGATGATGGTGATATGCAATACCTGCTGTAGCCACATGTATGCCGCTCCTTCGCGCGGAGCAAAAGGCGATCGGTATCTCTATTACCGGTGCGATAACAAACTTTGTACAAGAAAAAAGCGATCGATCCGAGGCAAAGTTATCTTTGATTTTATCTATAAATTTCTTGAAAATGGGCTTAATTTAACCGAGAATGAGTACAATAATCACTATAACAATATAATTCAGTTAAGTGATGAAAAACGGGATCGACTCAAATATGAAATTCACAGCAAAGAAGGAGCTCTCAAGCATTTAGCTAAGGATATAAGAGAACGAGCGCTGGGTATGGGCAAGTTTGATAAAGGCTCTGAAATATGGCGTATAAATGAAGAGAAGATTAGAGAATTAACAGAAGAAAAAACTATTTTAGATAAAAAATTGAAGGAGCTCAAAGAAAAGGAAATATCCTCAACAGACGATCATCTAAGCATAGAACAATTCTTGAACTTATCCAAAAATGCAGAGTTAATAGTAAAATCAGGCGATGCAATCGTAAAAGACCAAATTTGCCGTTTAATCTTCTTGAACCTTTTTTGTCGATGAGGAGAAAGTGGCTTACTTTCAACTCAAAGAGCCTTTTGGAGACCGTTTCAAAACGGTCACCTGAAAACAGGGGTATAGGTTATCCGTAAGGG
>CAZHTP010000003.1:0-232710 GCA_964535655.1 uncultured Gammaproteobacteria bacterium
CGCTTGACGCACTCGATACCCTCGAACTCACATGGGGAGACCGATACCCACTAGCTTTTGGGGAGATGCAAAATATCGTGTAAAATGCCGTCAAGCCTGAACCTTACCAATGATTCTGTTTCAGAAGGCTCAACGTGTATATCTGAGGCCTTATCGTTATAGGCCGCAGTAATTATAGTGTCGACAATTTGAGGCAACTTACTTTCGTCATGTGAAGCTAGATCAATAAACGCTTGGATTTGCTGCGACAAATTATCATTGTAAAGAGATAGCGCCTGTAAAATATCTTTTTTTGTTGCATAAGTGATCTTAGCCTCTTTACCAGATTTTTGCTGTAATCTTTTTACAAAAAGTTCCGAATCTGTATTGTTTAGCGCAATTGAAAAGCTTTTAGCATCCTGCGCATAACAGACCATTTGGTATTTTCTTGCTAGATTTTCTGGTATTAACTGAAGAGCTTTTTTATCAACTATGATTTTCGACAAAGAGACAAATGGTAGTTTGAGGGAGTCGGCAACCAGTATTCCAAGGTTTTCGTCGGTCGCGATCTCTTGGTCTGTAATAATCTCTTCAAGCGTTATATCTTTTCGATTTTCGGCTAACCTTATTAATTCATTTCCTTTTTCTTGAGTTATGATTCCATTAGCAATCAGTAGATCAGTAACATTCTTGTTAGGGTTAGTCATGTTTACATTATGATCTATCTTTTGTGATAGTTGCAAGCCTTGGGTGTTTACCAATGATACTAAAAAGGCGCTTGTTATATGCGCCTTTTTAGTATCTGTAGTAGAATATGCACTTAGCGTGATTCTTGTGGGCGTGCTTCTTTGACAGCAATTGCTTTACCGCCAAGATCTTTTCCATCAAGTGATAACGCCTTTTCTGCTTCCGGAACTGATGCCATTTCAACAAAGCCAAAGCCTTTTGAATTACCTGTAGCGCGATCAATAATGATACGAGCGGAATTGACGTTTCCGACTGTCTTAAACAACTCTTCGAGCTGTTCGTTTGTTACGCTTGCTGCTAATCCACCAACGAATAGTTTGTTAACCACGAGTAGGTACTCCTTATTTTAAGTGTTCACCACACACTCGAGATATATTGATTGGTGATTTAGTGTCTTGTGTGATCATACAGTATCAAAATATATAATACTATAGGGAAAGTTTTTTGGTCGTTGTACCGTGTTTTATTTTTATTCACTTACATAGCACCCTTTTCGTTTTTGCCAACTCTTACGCTCCTCTACTTATTTCGAAGGCTGTTTTATAATCGCATAAAGAATCACACTGCCGCTTTGTAATTTTTTCTTTATATACGAATTTTTTTCAAGATTTTTAAGCCCTTCATTAAATTCATTATGGTTAGCTAAAAGATGGCGAATATCCCATTCCGCTGAGGTATCTACAATCAAAAATTGAGGATTTCCTGACCATCTAAACCAGTTGCAGGTGTCGGTATTGCAGAGACTATGACCTTGAGAATTCCGCGTACTAGGCCACAAGGTAAAAATCTTATCTCGATGGTCGGTATGGGGGAGAATGTTATTCTGAGCGACTACAGAGGCATTGCGCGGTATTTTTCCAAGAACAAATTGTAAACTAGCACTAGATTTAGGTTGCGTCCAAAACCATTTTTTTGTTAAATACGTTAACGGTACGTGCAGAGAATATTGTAGAACAGTAATCACCACTAATACATATATGGTCATATACCGAGAATTTAGCTTCTGATATTTTTTAATTGCTTCAATAAAAGGCCATCCCATTAAAAATGCCAAAGTAACGCGGTAATGCATAAATAGTCCCTGAGCAGAAACGATATTCTTCCCAATTACAAAAAAACGAAAGATATCTCCAATGGCTGGTAGAAGGTAGATCGGAGCGAATATAGGTATAAAACCGTACCACCCTAAGCTATAAAAATATACCTCTAGCTTGTCTTTATTATCGTAGAGTTGATTAGGTTGAAGATCGTAGAACAACCCTTTAGGATTGGCATAACGGTAGCCATCGTGCGTGAAATATGGGAAGTAAATTGCAAAGATGCCAATTAAATACATTATGGATACGAACAGAAAATATAAAGCTGCTTTTTTTTGTGTCACTAGATAGAAGACTAGGCTCATTATAGCTGTTAGAAGCGCAACATCTTCGCGCGATAGTATTCCCAGGATAAGGGAGACTAACGCCAGATGATAATTTTCTATTTCTAGAAACCAGAGGAACCAGGGAAGGAAGGAAGCTCCTAATACTAAGCTATGGACATCAAACCACAAGGCATTTTGGATGCCATAAAAGCTTAAGTATGCTACCACTATTGCCAAAGCAAGATCAGTACGGATTCCTTTCTTTTTAGCGAGGAAGTATACCGGTAGACCTGAGATGCAACTAAGAAATGCCTGGCTTACGAGTAAGGTAGTTGCGGCTGGAAAAAGCCAATACAGTGGAGAAATAATGGCATAAATTATCTCGACATGATCTGTTAGTAAAGAAGTAAATGGATAAAATTGAATTGTCGTTATTGGGGCTTTAAAACGACTATATTTCCATACAATCTGATCGGCGATTCCTAAATCAAAACCATATGATCCAAAGTGAAAATGTCTTACTACTGACAAGGTGCTGTAGCAAACAAAAAAGAGCAAACAAATTAAATAAGGAATAGCGGAGCTTACTCTCGGGGACATAATTATTACAATCTACTGTTTCCTAGATTGTAGCATATGCACCCAAGATAGCGAAAAAAGTATTGTCGAGACGATTGCTGACACAACACACCAATTACATATCGCTTTAATTACAAATACTTCAAGTGAGGTGAAATATACGGAAAAAATGAATCCGATGGTGGCTATCGCAAAAAGCACGGTTTGGTACCGTTTCTCTTTTTTGACTAAGCAAAAGAGAGCGGTTCCAATAACGGATAGATAAAAAAGAACTCCGTAAAAAGGTACCGGAAGAGTGAAGAGGTGAGAATATTTACTGTAACGAACCACTTCACAACCATTACTCCCACAAGGAAGCGGTATACCGAATGCGTAGGTATACCATAAATATCCAGAAACTCCCAATCCTACCAGACCAAAAAATAACGAAAGTTTAAAAGTTAATGATGCAGTCATTTGTGTCCTTATGCCTTGCCAATGGCCTGACTAATGTGATTAAACCCATCTTTTTTTAATAGTATAACTAAATCCTGATTAATTTCTGAAATTAGCTGGGGTCCTTTATAGATCATGCCTGTGATGAGCTGCACTATCGATGCTCCCAGCTTTATTTTAGTATACGCATCTTCAGCGCTGAAAATTCCTCCGGTTCCAATAATGATAAATCTATCTTTATATAACCTATATGTCAAACTGATTAATTCATTTGATCTTTTTTGAGTTGGTTTCCCACTAAAATTTCCTTTGGGGAATCGTGCGAGCTCAAGCTGATTAAGTGATTCATCGTGTCGATTTTTTTGTAAGTTTCCAAAAATTACACCTTGAACTTTGTGTTTTTGAATAGTGTCTAATAAAGACACTGTGACTTCATTTGTGCATTCAATTGGCATTTTTATATACAGCGGCCTTTTTAAACCAAGGTTATCAATTGCCTTTAAAAGATTTCCAAGTTCTACTGAATCATAAAATGATATAGAGGTAAGTAAATTAGGGCAACTAATATTTAATTCGTAATAAGAATGATGCATGTTTATATCTTCGCAGATGATAAATGAAGAAATGATATCTGCAACGCAGTCGCGATGCGTAGTTAAAGACTTTGAATTTGTTCTTCCAATACTTATTCCAATAGGAATTTCAAACTTTTGACCTGTTAGTTTTTGTGTAATTTGCTCGACTCCCTTATTTTTGAATCCTTTATTTACCATTAGAGATTGTGACAAAGGGAGGCGACCGAGGATTGGACCTGGGTTGCCGTTATATTTCTCCCGTGTAATTGTCCCAACTGTGTGAAAGCCAAAGCCGATGCTTGGAGTTATTCTTGTTAAGCGGGCATCGTAGTCGAATCCCGCGGAAAGGCCCACTGGCCCAGAAAAATTAATGTTATTAATGGTTTGGTCGAGTTCTTTGTAGTGCTTTGAATAGATTGCTGCTGTAGCTTTTCTGGCTAAGGGAATATTCCCTAAGAATTCTCCTGCCCCTGTCATTCGTTCATGAACAATTTCTGGATCGATGGTAAAGAGTACAGGTTTAAGAATATTTTGATATGTTATTCTCGTAATTTTGCGGGTGGCAGAATTAAACATAACTTTTTCCAATTTTTTTGATAACTGAGGTTGCGATGCTCATATCCTCAGTTGAATGTAGAGCGGAAGGCATTAGCCTTAGGCGAGCTTTTCCTTTTGCAACCATTGGGAATACTATTGCAGAAGTGAGTATTCCTGCCGTGAATAATTCCTCAGAAAAAGCTTTTGCTTTGTCTTCGTTACCTACCATCAGAGGTGTAATTGGTGTAACTGAATTTCCTATATTGAATCCTGCCTTAATAAGGCCATCTTTAAGCAATTTAGTATTTTTCCATAATGCTTGAACCCTGTCGTCTGATTCTGAGATAATACGAAGGCTTTCAATTAATGCGGCTGTATCTGGAATAGATAGTGCATTGGTAAACATATATTGCCTTGCTGAAGAACGAAAATTATCAATAATAGCTGTATCTCCAGCAATGAATCCCCCCATTACGCCAAAAGCTTTTGAAAGTGTCCCCACTTCGATATCTACCAATCCATGCATACCGTAGTAATCAACGATTCCTCTTCCATGATCTCCTATTACTCCTTCGCCGTGAGCATCATCTACGATAAGAATGGCACCAAGTTGCTTAGCTATTATAGCTAGATCGGGTACTCGGGCTAAGTCTCCATCCATGGAGAAAACACCGTCAGTAATGATGACAATAGTGCGATCTTTTCCATCTAATTTTTTATCTCTTTTTAATTCGAAAATTGCAGGAAGAATTGTACGCAAGTGATCAAGATCATTATGGTTGTATATAAATCGATGTTGTACTTGTGAAAGTTTTATAGCATCAATGATCGAGGCGTGGTTAAAGGCGTCCGATATAATAATATCTTCTTTACCAAGTAAGGTTTGCATTACCGCCAAATTGGTAATATAGCCGCCAGTAAGCACTAAGGCGTCTTCTGTTTTTTTAAAATTAGCTAACTCTTTTTCAAGTGCGATGTGAAGCTGGTGAGTCCCAACGAGAGACCTAACCGATGTAGTGCCTACACCATACTCCTTAATTGCTGCGATAGTTGCTTCTTTTACCCGCGCATCTGAGGCTAGGCCTAAATAGTTGTTTGAACATAAATTGAGATATTCTTTGCCATTAATAGTAACGTAGGCGCCTTGTTCAGACTCCAATATTTTTTTACTTTGTTTTTCCATATAGTTATCCTTGCGGATAAAGAATAATCTTTCCACATTGCCCTTTTTTCATTTGGGCTACTGCTTTTTCAATTTCGTCAAGCTGATATTTGTGGGTTATAAGAGGCTTGAGATTTACTTTTGGATTTTTTAAGATATTTTGTACTTCATACCAAGTATCCCATATTTTCCGCCCAAAAACTGACTTTATTGTTACTTCTTTGTTAATTAAAGCTTCACCCCAACTAAGGGTTACCGCTTGTTTAGGTATTCCAAAAGCTATATAAACTCCCGCCTGCCTAATATGATTAAAACCTGCAACAATAAGTTCCGGATCCCCACTCATTTCTAAGACAACATCAAAATTGCGTGCAAGGGTTGATTCCATTTTTTCATAAACATAGTGGATCCCCAGTTTATGTCCTAATTCCCGGCGATATGGCGATTTTTCAATTGCGACTATTTCCTGTGCGCCATATAGTTTAGCAAGAATTCCAGCGCATAAGCCAACTGGACCCAACCCCAAGAGGAGTACTCTTTTACCTTGTACTTTTGCTTGCTCTAGAACATGAACAGCATTACCAAGTGGCTCCTGAATGCTCATAATTTCAATAGGGAGAGTGGGGTCGTTTTTCCAGGCGGTTTTAAGTGGAATTGTTGTATATTCAGCGAAACCACCGTTGCGACTGATGCCGAATAGCTCTAGATTCTCGCAAATGTGTTTATTACCGGCCATACACTGGCTACAATGATCGCAGTAAATATGTGTTTCAGAAGAAACCATGTCTCCTATTTTGAGCACTGTTTTTGCACTGCTATTGATAGCTACAATTTCTCCGACCACTTCATGTCCAATTACTTTAGGAGGAATTACGTGAGACTTAGCCCAATCCCCCCAATCGTAAATACCGATATCTGTACCACAAATTGATGAACACTTAACTTTTACTAGCGCCTCTTCTTTCTGAGGCTCGGGAATCTCTATTTTCTTTACTTGAATTCCGGGTTTTGGTTCTGATTTGAGTACTGCCGTCATTAAAGCCATAAAAGGATTTTATTCTTCACGCGAGATGCTTACAGTGATATAAGTCACTCTAATTTTTTATCAGAAAGGCTCTGTTTTAATGCTTCCATACTGGAAATTACGTAGTGCCGATCTCGCATATGTATAAGCCCCTCCTGGGTCATTTTTTCTAATTGTCTACTCGCGGTTTCGCGACGAACGCTCACCCAAGACGCAATATCCTGATGCGTCAGTTCGAGAGTGATAAAAATACCATCAGAAGAAGGGGTGCCAAACTTTTCACCAACATAGAGGAATAACGAGAGCACTTTAGAGAAGGCCTCCTGGAATGCTAACCCTTCAATTCTTGTTAATAATCCCGTAATGGCTTTTGAGAAGCGAATTGAAAGATCTATAAGAATTTCAGGATCGCTTCTAACGAAACTGGTCACTTTATCATACGGAGCAATAGCAACTACCGTATCTGAAACAGCCTCGTAATAATAGGTGTTTTTTGTTTCACTCAAAAAAAGCATCAGTGGAAAAAATGAATTGTCTCGGAAAATATGCAGTATGATTTCTTCTCCATCCTCTGATACGGCATACATCTTAACTGAACCTGATACTAAGTAATAAACGTTTCCCGGGTCTTTTTGAGGTGATATGAGTGTGCTTCCTTGAGAGAATGCTGCTTTCTTGTACGGTAGAAAGAAATCCTGAACTTTCTTTATTACAGAGCTATTTTCCATATATTTAATGTGACCATAGTCACTGCTATTTATAGTTATATTAATTACAATATAATTGATTATATCAGTGAATTGGATGAGGAGGGTATATGCAAAGCACCACGATCAGGCAAAGAGTTGATGTTGAGTCTTATGACAAATTAAAAACACTGGAGGAAAAGGTCTCTTTTTTATCGCAATTTGCTGAACTTTCGCCCTCTCGGCTAAACACACGGCCCTGGAAATTAGCCGTTACCCATGATCAGATCCAGATTTTTGCTGATTTTTCTAAACGACTAGATGCTGCCGACCCATATAATCGTGAATTGTATATAAGTTTGGGATGCGTGCTTGCCAACTTAGAAATAGCAGCGGAACATTATAGGCTGCATTATGTTACCAGTCTTTTCACTGGAGAGCCCGCACATAACTTGTTTGGAGTTATAACCTTTGACCTAGAACAACCAGCACAATCAATTTATCCAAGTTCACTATTCTCGAGTTTACTCAAGCGCCATGTGGATAGAACTAAATTTGTTCAGTTACCTATCGAAAAGAAAGATATTGATGCGCTTTATACTTCTATCTGCTGGATTGAAGGGGTTTATCTATATCTAACTAATAATCGCATGATAATTGAGTACCTAGCGAAGTTAACTGAAGAATCTGAGAAAGAGCAATTTAATAGCAAATCATTCCGTACAGAATTTATTCGTTGGATAAATCGAAACGTTAGCCACGAGGGAATTGAATTAACTGAACTCCAGCTGTCGCCTATAAGTTCTTTTATCTTTTCTGTCTACCGTGATTATAATATTGGTCTTGATAAGGCCACTCATGATAAAGATCTAATTCAAAGCTCACCTTATGTCGCGATATTGCTTTCGCGACACGATGAGCATGTCGACTGGGTTGCGACAGGGGTCGCCTTACAAGTACTCACTTTACAGGCAACCGACTTGGGGATTCATTTCCACCCTATTACTTCAGGAATGGAAGTACCCTATTATCGGGACAAAATTAAAGACATAATTGAAGCTACTAAGTCTCCCCAAATGTTAGTCCGACTTGGTTATGAAAGAAGTACTCCACCATCGACAACCAACTGAGTTCCGGTAATATAGGAAGCCATCTCTGAGGCTAAAAAGAGTGCAACTTTTCCGATATCATCCGGATCACCGAGGCGGTGCATAGGGATCTTTTGTAGAAAGGCTTCCATTACTTTTGTCATGTCTATTGATCCTGCCAGATTGTTACTTTGCTGAGCCTGTACACCAGGAGTCAGAATACCGCCTGGAGCGATAGCGTTTACCCAAATCTTATGTTGAGCTAGTTCAAGTGCGCTATTTTTAGTAAACCCCCATACACCGTGCTTTGATGCATCATAATGGGCAAGTCCAATTGCCGAAGGATGTAGTGCGTCAATGGAAGTAATATTTATTATTCTGCCGCCTTTTCCTTGGCGGATCATTTGATTTGAAATATATTTTGTTGTTAAGTATACACCTTTTAAGTTTACCGATATAACTTTATCAAAATCTTCTGGTTCCATTTGGGCAATGGGCTTAGAAGGATAGATTCCGGCATTATTTACCAAGATATCTACTCCACCAAATAAGCTTGTAACTTTTTCTACTATTTTTTGAACATCACTTGCGAGAGAAACATCCGCAACAATTCCTTCAACCGTGTATCCTTTAGATTTAAGTTGTGATACTGAGTTTTCAACTTCATCTAAGATATTGCTTGCTATTAAAACTTTTGCGCCCGCCTCAGCAAAACGTGACGCTATTGATAATCCGATGCCAACCGCTCCGGTAACTACTGCTGATTTGTCGTTTAGGGATAGTAATGAAGAAACTGGTTGATTAGTCATGGGGGTGCTCCGGCCTTATAATAAAATTAATGCTTCTGTAAGCGTAAATACAATAGTCAACACAGCTATTATTTGCTGTGATTTTAGTCACAATCTCCTTTTTTTGTGTGTTTTATTTTTATTTCTTATCAGGAACGCCATGAAGCATTGCATCGATTAAGTCGTGTGGAAGAGCTGCAGTATTAAGAAGTGCCTTGCGAACAATTCCTCCTGCTTCAGATCCTATTTCGTCAGCAGCATGTAGGGATCCAAGAACCGCACTTTTGGCCATCTCACCAGCATCTCCTCCAATCTCTCCAGCCGAAGCAATAATACCTTGTACAGATGAAACAGCTGCATTTCCGATGTCTCCACCAACATTATGAATACCCTTTATCACACCTTTGGCTGCGCCCTCAGCGGTTTTACCCACATCTTTTCCAATATCTCGTGCTCCACCAACAGCCCCTTCAACCAATCCTGTAATTCCTTGTGTTATGGAAACACCGGTATCCGCAACTCCTTTGATTCCTGACTCAATTACATCGGCCACAGTATCTACTGTTGTTGCAGCAATATCTCCTGTTGCTTTTAATACGCCTTTTACATTGTCTTTGGTAACATCACGAGTTGTTTCTACAACATCGCCTGCTCCAGATACTGCCGAATTAAGCGCGTCACGCAATGATGATGCAATGTCTGTCATACATTCTCCTTCTTAAATTAGAATCTTAATAGTATATTAATAATACCACAAAAAAGGGATCCACTTTTATATTGCAAAACACTATTCTACGGTAATTTTACCAACTTGTCCCTTAGCACGATGTTGTCCAACTGAACAGTAATATTCAAAGGTTCCTGTTTTATCTGGAGTAAAATCAACTGAATTTGTTTCTCCGGACTTTGTGATGGGAAGTTTTACGCCCAGCTCGTCGATAATAAAGTCATGCATCATATCAGCAGACTTCATAACTATTTTTACCTTCTGGCCTTTTTTAACCGTCATTGCAGTAGGTTTATAGTAGAATGCACCTGCTTCAACGTTTACAGTTATAGTATCAGAACTAACCATAGCCGAAGTGATTGGCGATTCAGTTTCTGCCATCATTTTATCGCTGCCTTTATCTCTATCGGCATCTGCTACCGCTGGAGTTGCATTACTTGCAGCTTTCGTTGTGTCCTTTTTACCTGATACTAATGCCAAGCCTAAACCTAAGATAACAAGAATTGCAATAATAGCTACCATGGGTCCTGCCCCACTTCTTTTCTTTTGCTCAGGTACTGGTTGATTAGGCGATGCTTCTTCCATTGAAGTTCCTTTCAAAAAATCGTATTTAATTTGTTAGTACTGTATAGGTAATTTTCCTGAGAATAACCTGATTATTTTTACTTTGGAATTCCAGCCGCGGCAATATTCTCTTCTTAAGTGTGGATACTACTGTCGCTTTATATTATATTCTATTGTTCTTTTTAAAGTAAATCATATAGAATAAGTTTAGGAGGAATCTCATATGTCGAAACTGGTGGTGATTGTTATACTGTTAATAATTATTTTACTGGGTGGTTATATTCTAGCGAAACCAATGACAGCGTCTACGCGGCAAGCGATAGCAGATTGTTACACTAAAAGTAAGATGATTTCTACTGTCGGTGCAGAAACAAGCAATACCTCAATCGAACAGTGTTCTAAATCGCACGACGCAATTCAGGCATTTAACACTTGTATGAACCAAGTTAAAAGCGATTATGGAGGTATTAAAACGACAATTTCAATGACAGTGAGCCCATTGAATAAGGAATTTTCTATTGATACAATTCGAGATAACCACAACAAAACATGTGCTTCGTATCCGGAAATGAAAGTTATTTAATATGCGCTATATCGATCTTTCCCGTACTTTAGATGGTATGCTCCCTGTTTATCCGGGAGATCCCACGCCCATTATTACCCAAACTAACACTGTGGAAAAAGATGGGTTTACTTTAAGTAAAGTTAATTCGGGAACACATGTTGGTACGCATATGGATGCTCCATTTCACTTTATCGAAAGCGGTGAGAAGATGGATGCAATCTCTATTGAGCGTTTTTTTGGCCGGGGAATTCTACTTGATGGACGAGGCAAAACTATTTTTGATGAAACATTACTTGATGGAATAGATCTGAAAAAAGACGATATTGTTCTTATTGTTACAGATTGGGGTAATAGAATTAAGGAAAAAGCATATTTTACTGATTATCCAGAGATCACTTTATCGCTTGCCGAGCGATTTGTTGCAGCAATGGTATCAATTGTTGGAACAGACAGTGCGAGTCCCGATCACGAGCCTTTTGCAACACATAAAAAATTATTAGGGAATGGGATCCTTATACTTGAGAATTTAGTAAATCTCGATCAACTACTTGAATGCTCAGAGTTTTCGGTTGTCGCATTACCTATAAAATACTCAACGGAAGCCGCACCGGCACGTGTCGTTGCAATACTCCCTTAATGCGATAATGGAAGACCACCATTGCTCATTCCCTTGAAGTTTAGACCAATACCAGTATTCACATCCCCATAGAAGGATTGTCTGGAAGTTAAGTTCGGCTAGTTTTTTAACGAGTGCTTCGGTTCGTTGTGGTGAGGCACTGGGATATTCTGCTTTTTGCGTATGTACCGCTGACTGGTACTCCCACGGTTCTGCTTGTGCTTCTGTTATCCATGGCTCAATCCCCTCGTGTTGCATCTTTTTTTGCCATTTCGAAAGTTTCCACCAATATAAAAAGGTCGGCTCAATATAATGGTCTGGTGAGACTGGAACTTTAGTATATACATTGACTCCTATGGTATCGGCTAGTGCTGTATTTTTATTAAAGGCATTATTATACGAGAAATTCCAATCAAAAGGTGCTAGATTTATGGCATTAGAAAGCAGTATTTTCTTTTCTGGAGAGATCACTCTTGTTTGCGCTACTGCCCGCTTAACGAAAGCCCGACTTACAAATTTGTTACCGGTAAAGGGGAAGTTGTTAAACGCTTCATTTTCAATTTGAATGTGCGAGATTTTTGCATTTTTCTTATACCTTTCCAAAACTTTCTGGATGAAATTAAACGCACATTGGGATAGATCCGCTTGCGTATCGATGGGAACATGCGCTAAATTGGTGTTATATTTTTTTTTAATCCACTCCGGAAAATGAAATTCTGGCCAGCGCGGAGATTTCATTCCTATTGCGAGAATAATTTGGGTATTGGTATTTGAGATGGTGTTAATAATGGTATCTAGCTTTGAAAAGTTGTAATGTCCCTCATGAGGCTCAATTTCGCTCCAATATGCACAGACGCGAATATAGTTAAATTTTATAGTTAAAACTGACTGCAATGTCTCCCGATAATCGAGATTAAGATACTCGCATTGAATTTGACTAAAAGTAGTGCCGAGTTGCGCCATGGTATCCTTTTTTATGAAAGTGCATTCTATTTATCATGGAGGAGTGCGATGTAAACTCCGTTAGTCCAGCCGAATCCTTTTTGAACAGGATACTCACTGTCTTCCGGTTTATTCCCAACTTTTACGACATTATATTTTTCGTACATAGTACCCGTTTGTTTGAAAGTATTTTCGCAGTTGCGCAGCCAGCGCGCCTTTATTTCGGCAGCTAAATCCAAGAAGCCATATTTCTTTAACCCTTGAATAGCAATCCACTCAAGTGGGGCCCATCCGTTTGGCGCGTCCCACTGTTCTCCCGTATCGTAAAGAGAGGTTATAAGCCCGCCAGGGAAGAGAAACTTTTCTTTTAGAATCTTGGCCATTGATTGAGCTTGCTCCTGAGTCGCAATTCCCGCGTACAGTGGGTATACCCCTGCCAACGAATAATAAATGCTTTGTTTTTCTGTTTTATAATTATAATCAAAGAAGAATTTTTCTTTTTTGTTATAGAGGTATTGCTGAATGATCATAACCCGATCTGTTCCATTTTTGAGATACCTTTCTGCTTTTTTGTTTTCACCAATTACTTTATACCAATCGTGTAGCTGTTTTTCATATATATATAAAAGACAATTTAAATCGATAGGAATAATATCTGCCGCTATGCAGTGTGCTAAAGATTTATGGTCAGAAAACCAGCGTCCACTAAAATCCCAACCCGACTCCGCCGCAGCTCTATTATGGCGATAGTAATTGTGTTTACCTGAGTTTGTTACTTTATGTGCATTGAGTCGCTCCTCTAAATAAGCTTCCTCACGTGGTGTATTGTCTTGGTCGTAATAGCGGTTTAACGTGAATTTTCCCAATGCTACAGCCCGTTTTTCCATCCAAAATTTATATTCCTTTTCAATGTATGGTAAGTAGGTATGAAGTAAGGCTGTATCTGTGTTCTCAATTAATAGTTCGATCATCTGCACGAAAAATGGTGGCTGTGAACGCGTAGCTTCGTAAACTCTATTCCCATTCGGGATGTATCCTATTTTATCAATGAGATAGCAGAAGTTATCGCATATGTTTTTTACCATATCGAGCATTTTGCTGTTTGCTAGTCCAAGCATTGTAAAATAACTGTCCCAATAATATATTTCGCGGAATCTTCCGCCTGGAACAATATATGGGTTAGGTAAATGGATTAAGGTACTTCCTGGATGAGTTGGTCCATCTGGATTGCGGTACAGCACTGACCACAATGAATTTATATGTTGTTCAACTGACCTATTTACAGGAACAGCATCTTCTATAATTGAATCTTTGCTTACAGGAATTTGAAAATTGTCTAAAACAAACTGCTTTAAGTTAAAGCCTTTGCTTTTTTTTTCAAGTGCATACTTTTTCAAGATTGTTTTCTGGTCAAATACCGGGATGCTATCAGTAAATGTTTTAGAATCTGCGAAGATTTTGTTTATCTGGACTCGTTTAAATAATTCACCTGAAAGTTGAATGTACTTATTTTTATTGATCTCGATTTTACTTTTCCCTGCTTTTTTATACAACTGTAGTGGGTTAATTCGTAATTCGAACATATAGGTATTGTCTCTCTGTTAAGACTTAGTAGTGCAAATTTGACGGTGTTGCTGTTTCTGTTTCGGCGCTTGATGATGCGTAAGATGAATCAATGTTCCTCATTGCGCTTGGAACGTCGATAGCGGTAGGTAGTGGTACTTGTCCGATAGTTTCACCAATTTTCCCCATTACAGGAATCATGCCAATAATGACGATTAGGGCAAGTGCTGCGTAAAGGAGTCCTTTGTTAGACATAATACATATTCTATAGTTTTTAACTTGAATTGCCAATATGTTTCGAAATTAAAATATATGTGTAATTGACAGACTACTGTTGTTTTTATGTATCATGTATAAAGTATATCTGATACTTTGAAAAGGAAATTTATGGCTCGCAGCAAACAAAACATGTTACCTGTTCATCCACATTTATTGGTGGTTGGACTTGGTGTAAGTGTGACGCTCGCCTTGGCAGTAGCACTCTATACTCCTATGCCACGAACGCAATCGCTTGCATCAATTAATAATGTCGACAATTCATACGCTGCAGCAACGGCTACGCCACCTCCCTCAACTCCACGAGCTTCAGCAACACCTTGTCCAACTTCGTGCCAAGTGATTTCGCTAGCTCCGATGGCAGATGCCCGCGTAAAACGAGTAGAGCCAAATGAAAACTTTGGGAGTGCGGTTGAACTTCGCGCCGAGAATGACGCGAGTGGAAGTTATTATGAATCGTATTTAAAGTTTGATTTATCTTTTATTCCTCCAACGGCAACTGTAAAGAAGGCAGAACTAACACTGCACACTATTGATGAATCAAAAAATGGTCCTCAACTTTACCAGGTAGCGAATACTTTTAAAAACACTACCACCCCTTGGACAGAGTCGGGTCTCACTTGGAACAATAAACCCGCTAAAGTTGGCTCTTCGCTCGGTAATAAGGCTGCGGTAGTACGTGATGTGTATGTCACTTATGATGTGACGGCATTAGTTAATAAATCTAAGGGTCAAATTTACAGCTTTGGTCTCTTTGCGGATTCAACAGATGGGTTAGTGCTTTCATCAAAGGAAAATGGCGTCAACTGGAATATTCCGTATATGACGGTTAATTTCTAAACCATTGTTTCAGTCTTTTTAAAAATACGGCCTCAAAAAAGGCCGTATTTTTTTGTAGAAGCTCGTAATTCTATACTTTACTGGCTATTTTTGGTATACTCTCCCAAGATTTTATGGTGGTCGTAGCCTGAGGCAGTATCAACTGCCGAAGGTCCCGTGAGTACCACGAACGGGATCAATGGGTGAAAACCGTTGCTAAAGTGTGTTAGTTAGTCAAATATGGTGGTCGTAGCTCAATGGTAGAGCAGCAGTTTGTGGTACTGCTGGTTGCGGGTTCGAGTCCCGTCGATCACCCATCCATTGTTATATTATTATGATATCCTTTTCTCGATACTCCTGACTGGACGTTCGAACCTTTTTAGGAAATATATTTTGCTATTACTCTAAATTCTGTATGAATTTGATCTTTTTCGGGAGCATAAAGGACCGCAGCAAGATCACTATCAGATATTCTCCCGTTTTAATTCCGTATTTATTGTTAAAAATAATAGCATTATATTTCTATTTCGATAGGTATTTGTTGTTGTACCTGAACTTGATTTTCTACTTCTATTCTGATTTGATCGTATATTTCGACCTCAGCATCTAATATTTCAAAGCTCACTATAAGTGTATATTCTGCTGGATATTTTCCTGCTTTATCCCAACCTTCACGACCTCGTACGGCAATGCAAAAACCATCCGTCAGTTCGTAAGCTTTAATAACCGCCCAATCTTTTTGATTCACTCCCATAGTTCTTTTTAGGTTTCTAGTCTGTCCAGTATTTTCTTTATCTCCTATTACCCATTTAATCGAATGTCCATTTCGATCTTCATGGCCATCTTCTGAATATTTAACACATTTTAGAAATTCTTCTGTACTTTCTCCAATATTACTACTAACCCAATCCACCCTATTTGATAAATACTTTTTGGGATTCTTTCTTGTTCTTCTTGGTTTAGCTTTATATGCAACTGTCACTTCAACCAGTATGTTGTATTCGTTACCTGCTCTTCTTATCTCTTCTGGTATTGGAATTTTGTAAACGTGCAGGTCTTTATTTAGTATTCTTATATTGCCCCTGCTATAAAGTGTGACACGACTATCGCTACTATAAAGTGCTCTGTCTAAAGAAGGGACACCATATCCTATTTTTCGTAGTACTGCCTGATACTGCGACTTATCAATATTTTGCGCCCAGTGAGGCCAGCGAGCAGAGTGTATTAATAATGCACGATACATCAAAGCGGATTCTTCAGGGTATTGACCTTCAATCTTTCCTAATATATGAGAAACTCTAGGGGTACTAATTGATGTTCCGATGAAGTCTCTTGAAGTTAATGGACCTGGTGGTGAGGACCTAACGCTTTCTAAACTAAGCTCATTGAGTTGTTGTAATGTTATTGGCTGTGCGTAGTTTACAGCATAACTTCCACCTATTTCTACAACATCTGGTTTGATCACTCCCCAAATTCCTGGACCTGATCTAGAAAATGGAGATGGGTCCCATTTACCGCCAAGAGATTTTAAGTTTTCATTTTGGAAATCTGCTAGACATATTGCTCCTACTGTAACTCCCATAAAAGCTTGTCCGGGATTTGCAGCTCTCGCTGCATCTTCCAATAAATATTCTGGGTAATTTTTTCCATTACGGAGGTAGTTTAATATGCCCGGATTTAATGCCTGCTCTGAGAAAGAACTAATATTGCCGATGCTTTGAACGAACACTATATCATTGTCGTATGATAATGAATCCATGCAAGCTGCCCACACAGACATTCTGCTTATTTTACACGCTATAGAGCTAGATATTGAATGATTAAAGATGCGGGTTCTTTGCTCAGTGAATTTGTAGTATTTATCAACAATGTTGATTAATAATAGCGCTGGCTGGATAGTTTTTGGTATTACTCCATCTTTATTTAATACTCTTGCATTTTCTAACCAAAAGGGACTTTGAAAAATTCCATTTTTCGGTATTTCGTTATAGAATTGGATTGCCCCAGCGATTCTAGTTCCATGTCCACCATTTTCAATTTCGTCGCCGACACCATTACCATCTGGCAAAAAATTATAAGAAGCTTCCCTGACAATGGATTCTTTTAAGAGGACGTGCTCTTCATTTATTCCACTATCGATTACGCAGATTCTTGGTGCGTTTGCTCGTGGAGGTAAAACTGTTAATCCATTTTCGTATAGATTATTGATCTCATTATGATCGTTAATAATCACAATCTCTTCCGCTTCAGATATCTCAAAAATATACGGGTAGTTTGCAGCGATATCTTTTAGTCCTTTCCCTGATATTTCAACACGGATGGAGAAACTATCATAAAACTCTACAGCGTTATAGGTTTGGTTATCAACGATTTGTAGTATGTTTCCTTTATAGAAGTTCACCAACTGTTGCAATTGGTCTTCACGTTCGCTTTTTAGCTTGTCGTACTCTTGATATGCAAACGTAAGTTTTTCTTCCCATTTTTCTTTTTTTGCCTGAAATTCTTCTTCCGTTTCACTTTTAGTCTTTTCAATTTTGTTTTGAGGAGGAATTGTTGTACCTGTACACTCTATAGAAATATCAACTGTGCAAGCAGTGTCATCTTTGATATGTATCCATTTTTTGTACAACTCTTCGGAAAGTATATGTTGCAGTTTGTCATGCGGGTTTATATCATATACTTTTGCTACTGACCCACTTTTCTTTTCGTTGTTCTCAAATGCCTTTATGCTCTTAGTTAGCTTGTTTAACTCTATATCCTCAGTTGCAACGATTGCAAAACCTTCATCATACTCTGCCACGATTTCAAATCCAAAGGCGGAACGTAAAAACTCTAAATCTACGTCTTCTTCTATTTGCACAAGAGCTGAGTTTCCCTTTGGAAGTATTCTGCCTACTTCAGTATCACTTCTGTTGAGATTTTCTTCTTTCCAAGTATTACTAAGCATTTGCAACTTGCCCGTAAGCTCGAACGCATGATCTTTACGATTTTCTAAATTTTGTATTGTCTTTTCGTTTGATTTTCCTTGTGCACGAGGGAAGTATGCTCTATCTTTGAGCACCATCTGAATGGGAAGATGATTTAGTTGTCGTTGTGTTGCCATTTATTTTTTTTGTACTAGGAGGGGCAATTTCATCCAACGCAATTGTCAAATGCGTATCGTTCACAGTACTACTCCCATCTAATATAGCCGTCTTTGCTGCATTTTGAGCTACAGATACAACGTCTGCAGCAGATAGCCCTTTTACTTTTTTAAATAATACGCCCCAATTAATTTTTTTGTTTATATTCAAAGCGGCCAAAGTTGTTTTCAGCAATTGTTCTATTTGTTGTGAGTCGGGTCTTTTGATTTCAATTATATCATCAAAACGTCTATATATGGCCTTGTCTAGAGATCCCTCTAAGTTTGTGGTCGCTACAAGTAATCCTGCAGACTCATATTCATCTAAAAGCATTAGTAGCATATTAACTATCCTTTGTGTTTCTCCAACATCTGAACTACTAGTTCTCGACTTCGCTATAATGTCACATTCATCTAACAATAATACACATGGCGATTTTTGGCTTGCATCGAAAATTGATCTTAAATTTGCTGAAGTTTCACCAAAGTATGAGGAGATTAAACTATCAAATCTAACTTTTAATAGAGGAAGTCCAACATTCCAAGCTAGTCTCTCAGCTCCCATTGTCTTACCACACCCGGGTGGTCCATAAAGTAATATTTTTTTTCTTGGTTTTAAGTTATGCCTTGCTAGTCGATCTCTGGCAGCAAATTCTTTTTCTATCCGTTCAAATCTATCTTCAACATCCGATTGCAAGACCATGTAATGTCTTAAAACATGGGCCGGAATAAAAGTAGCAAGAGGTTGGTTATTTCTTTGACTTTTAGGAAGTTCGAATAATTTTTTTTCACTTACTTCTGGATTTACATAGTACTTGGTGGTCAACCGATTTTGAGCATCAGCAATTATTTTCTCAAGTTGCAAGGATAATTTCTTATGCCCTTTTTTCTTCTCTTCTTCAACGACGGCAGAAGCTATTTTTAATAAACTTTCTGAATCGTTTGTCTCAATTGCTCTAAATAGTCTAGTAAGTAATATTGAATTCATATAAGCCAAATCAAAAAAGCTTATCTTTTGAAGAGTTAATTATACTGTATCACTCTACTGTTAATTACTCAATAAACTAGTTTCTAAACTCATATACACGAAAGCGATCGTACTTAATAACTACTAATACGCCACTTAAGGAAATCCTCATCTATTGTTAGCTTGTATATCTTTTTTTTCTCAAATTCTGCTTTTATGACTGAAACAAAAAATATATATCCTTGCTCTGGACTTCTGCCAATTACCCAATAAGTAGAGAAATCACTTCTGTCGTGTACAATCTTTTGAAGCTCTTCATGCTCAAATAAACCAAATTTATCTATAAATATAATTAAATCAAGATTTCTATAATATTCTGGTCCTTTTTTTGCTTTTTTATCAATAGCATCAATTACTAGAGAAGTAATGTTTCCCTTAGAAAAAGGTGGTATACCTGTTCAGTGTCCAAAACTATGTTCTTTTTCTCTCCTGCTGTGCAAGCTAATACACCATCTCCTCCAAATCGGTCTGATCCAATAGTCCACTCGTTATCAGGATCTAAATGGCGTGCTACAGTGCAAAGTATAAATAATCCAAGTACTTCACGAGGTAATAAATTTATATTTGCTATTTTTTTACCTTTTACTAGTAGCGCTGAATTTTTCAAAATTGTTTGAATTATATTTTTAAGGAATAAATTAAGATCTTTGACAAGATAAATTGGTGTATGCATACAGTTTTAAATCTCTAGCATAACTTGTTATCTCATGCATATGCATATTGCGGAAAGTGGTTCTTCATTCGAAGTATATGGGTTATAATTGATTCCAGTCAAAACCCAACTATCACTTTGTTGCACTATTCTTTAGAAAATTTCCCTGGACTAATGGAAACAACTTTTGCTTGAACTTTTGCATTTTTAACCTCGTACTCAATTCTATCTCCAGGCTTCTTTCCTAGTAACTTCTCACCAAGAGGTGATTCATAAGAAATCCATGATTTATTAGTTCCTGAGTCGTATTTACCGAGGACTGTATATTCTTCAGGCTCGTCCTCGCCTTGAAAAAGCACACCTACAGTATTTCCGAGACCTACACGATCGACTTCTTGTCTAGGTTCAATAAAGACTGGATCAGTGACCGATTGTCTTAGATTTAAGACAAATGCGGCATTAATTTGTGTATCTCTTTTAGCTTGATCATAGGCTGCGTTATCATGCCATTCATGGCTTTCACCTGCAGCATCACCTATGTCTTTGCTAGATTGAGCTAAGGCTTGCTCTGCAGACTCTAATTCCCTTAGTAATCTGTTATAAGTTTCTCGCGTCATTAAGTTTAATTTGCGAGGTTGCCTCTCTCGATTTTCTATCATACTTAATTTGACTTAACAAAATTACATCTTAAAACTACTCTTACGCCTGTATTTTCCTGTTTTACATCTTCAGATAATTCTTCCTCCAAGGTAAAGTTATTTTGTGCCATAATTTTATAAAATAGTTCTTTAGGGAGCAATGTCATTGGTAACCCCTCTTTAGTGATGTATGAGTACTCTTCTCCTGCGACCGCTTCATAGGTAGGATCTAACTCTTTGTTAGTAAAGATATTGAGACATACTATCGCCCCAGTTTTTGTAACCCGAGATAGTTCTTTTAAGGCACTTTCATATTGATCCAATGTTGCTGCCTGATGGAGTACACCGGTCGTTACTACAACGTCGAAAAAATTGTCGTTGAAAGGAATATGAAGAATGGTTCCCTCTTTTATTCTGTTTTCCATTTCATTAGTAGGAATATAATTTTGAACACGCTTTTTTGTTGCAGCGATCATCGCAGGGTTTATATCACAAGCATATGTCTCGAATCCCATACTGCATAACATTTCAGTATGTCTTCCACCACCACATCCTAAGTCTAATGCCTTCAGTTCACTGGTATCTTTTACTTGAGATAATCTATTTACTATCTTAGGATCTGCTGGTTTTGACTCGAAATATTCAACAATTTTATCGTCGTTCCAAAACTTTTTTTCTGACTGGGTAGTATCATTCATATATTATTGCTCCACTATTTCATAACGGCTGTTATGGATTTCTGTTATTAATGTCTTCATATTATTCTCTTTGAATACCCTTTCGCACTCCTCCGGGTTCTTAGTGATGGCAAACATTCCAGGACCAACTGAGGACACGGTTAATACGTCTGCAATTCCTTTTTCCTTAAGAATGGCGACTTTATTTGCCAAATCTACCATAGGTGGATAAACAAAAGAGCAATTCTCGATACTGCCCATATGGTAGCGGTAATCGAAAATTAGATCACCGATTACTTTTAAGTCGCCTTCTTCCATAGCAGGTAAGCACTCATGGAATAATCTATATGCTATGGTAGGACCATATTTTTTGCCGCACTCCATAAATTTATGTAGGTTTTTTATCTCTTCGTCCATTAAATATTTTGAATCTGGATATGTGAAGTCTTCAGGAATTCCGATAACAACCTTATACTCGTCGCTGATATTCATTGTTTTGACAACCGTATTTTCTCCTGCTATTATTACCAACCCGCCTTCATACATTCCACAAGCAGCTGATCCACCAATACATTGAACTGGATTTATCAAATTATCGTCTCCGTCAATTTCCTCGCCATGATTCTGCGCCATATATCTTACTAAATATTTATCACTTACGGGCTTACCGTAAAGCTCGTTTATTGCGCATGCTACACCTGCAATAGTTGCGCTACTCGATCCAAGTCCACAATGCCTCAAATTAACTTTATCCTCAACATTGATGTAAAGTCCGTCTGTGAAGCCTAACGCTTTTCTCATTATTTCAGCTGAATGCCTTATCAATGTGGACCGTTTTGATGTAGGTGAAATTTCAGTAGAACCTTTTTTGTCTGTTATGTTAACTTTTATTGTTTTAAAAATTTTTACACAGAAATCTATTTGACCTGGGGTATATCTCAAATTATTATTCTCTGCGATCTTACTAGGATCAATCGCCATGGCTTCTAACCGACTCGGATACTTAATTATAATTTTATCTTTCTCTCTTTTGATCTTCAAATCTTTTTGTTCAAGGTTGTTAAATACAGTGCCTACGTCAAAAGGAGTAAAGTTTGTTTTTGATGAATTAGTGTCTGACATTTGTATATCTTATGGTGATAATATATAATGCGTTTTATTGTACCATAATGGCGCCATCATATGATAGTATTAACAGGATATAGAGCTGCTGGAAAAACAACGGTAGGGAATATATTGGATAATAAAGGTTACTGGTTATTCGATGTTGGCCCCTATTGGCGTAGTTTGCGTGATAATGAAGCCCCGCATCTAGATGCTGGGCAGTTTTTTTCACTTAAAAGAAGTGAAACTAGAAATATTCACTGGGAAGATGACATGGCTGTGGAACATCTGAAGGCAGAATATGCTGCTGGTCGACTTCTTAGTAAAGATCTTGTTATCTCCGGCTACCGTAACCCCACTAGTTTAGACTATTTGCTCTCCGCCATAAGACCCCATATTTTTCCGAATAAAAGAATATCTATATGGTATGTACATTGCGATTTTCAGACCGCATTAACTAGATATAGAGATAGAGACGGCAATAATATAACTGCAGAACAACTCATTCAACATTATAGATATGAAGATGAAATGGGTATAGAAAAGTTACGGAATCAAGCAGACGTATTCCTAGATAATTCATCAGACTTGGATAGGTTAAAAGTTCAAATTGATACTGAACTAAAGAGATTACTTGAATTAAATGTGGAAGGCGCTATATTGAGTGAGGGATCTCAAGCATTTAAGGAGCGTGCATAAGCAGAGTACCATTGAGCAAAATCTTCGTACGCAATACTGTGTGCCGCAACAGGTACACCTTCGTTATGCAGCTCTGCAATTGATTTGCCGTCAGGTGTTAGACTGATAACTGTATCTGAGTTTTTTCCCCGACCTCTTTTCTCAAAAAGTATTTTACCTATAACTTCATCTCTAAAAATCCTATGTCCAGTGGAATCGATGAAACAGATTAAATTTTCAAGAATTATTCTTCGGTCGGAATGTCCAGACATTAGATTAATAAAGTCTTCAGGGCCTAACCAATCATTCATTTCCCTCATGTAAGGTCCAGGGAATCCTTTTAAAGCGGGAATATTCCAGCCCGAATTATTTACTATCAACCTTCGTTGGACTATGCCATAGGCCTTTTGTGCTTTATCTATTGCGGCTTCTTCTAAGGAGAGTCTTCTTAATTCGGGGATATCAATTTGGACTGCTTCGAACTCAATTGCATGAGGTTGAAAATGCTCTTTTGCTTTTAAGATCTTATCTTGATTTCCTGTTATATATAGCAATCTGTCACTCATACTACTTGTTCGCTTGTACCCACAAAGCAAATTCTTTCCAAAGATTATTTTTAGTATCCCTTTTAATATTCATTTCTCTCATTTGGGCAATTGTATATTTCTCCGTAACAAATGTAATAATTTTATCCGAAGGTTCACCATTCTCACCGTGTTCTTCCTTTAGTATTTCGCCTTCTTGATCGTCAACAAATGTCTTTGTCTTTTTACCATCTATATAAACAAGTAGTTGTCTGAATATAATTCTTCTATCAGTTTTATCTTGCATAAGATTTAAAAAATCCTTAGGCGTGAACCACTTATTTATGAATTTCATATAAGGACCAGGAAATCCGTTTAACGCTGGTATGATCCATCCGGCGTCATTGATGAAAAGAGGCTTTTTAATTATTTCAAAAGCTTTTTGTGCCTTGTCTAATGCGATATCCTCTATAGAATCGGATTGTATTTCATCAACTTTCTCTGACTGTTGCACAAGATCAATGTTATATGCTTTGAGCACTTCTTTTGCATGCTCAAATTTTGATTTATTGCCGGTTATGTATAAAAGCGATTGAACATCATCCATATATTTTCCCGTTTTATTCTTTCCGTTCTAGAACTCTAAATGATTGATAAAAGGTTTTTGATCTTTCTCTAAGATCCAATAGCATTTTATCATAACTGAATGTGCCATCTGGACGAAGCCCTCTATTATTTGAACGTATGTGAGTAGAAACTGCACTGTTATGAAAGCTTCTCCATTGCCACATCCCTTTATATACCTTGAATAACTCATCTTTTACTGCTGCAGTCTGTTCATCATTTGGTTCCTTTAAAAACCGGTCGGCAAGCGAGTCAGGCTGAGTGTGTTCTATCTCCTGTAATAAGGCTCTCTTTGAATTTGGAAGGTGCGGATAAATCTTGTTATGTAGATGCAGAGCATAATCAGCATCAATTCCGTACAATAACGCATCCGTGAGCGATATATTTATATCAGCAGATTGAGATTTGGGAATTAAAGTCGTAGGGTTACCATGTTTATCAATCCATATAGTATCTCCCACTTCAAAAGGACTTGCAAAAATAGCTGTATCTATAAAATAACTAGGAGCAACCTTACCTCTTACTTCGAGCATTAATCTGGCAATGATTTCCATACTTTGTGCAGCTGTTTGCGCTCTTTCTCTCTGGACTGATTCTCCCCATCTTTCTTCTCCCAAAAGCCCTTGTATCGCACTTATAGCTTTTCTGAATTCGCGCACAAATTCTCCGTTATAGTAGATAAACCTTCTTTCGTCATCAGTACCTACAAACGTTCTGGCGTCTTTCCCCGGTGGATTTAATTCTGTAAATGAATAGTACGTATCCCGTGGCGGGAGTCCAGTGCATTTTCCAAGCACAACAAGTTGTCTCACAAGTGCTGGCAATTGCTCATTTAAGTTTATACCTTTTACTGCTAATGAGCTTGCAAACATGCCAAGATCTCCAAGCGCTAGAGCAGCTCTATCTTCTGAATGGGCTGCTACCCCTCCTATAACGTCATCTGAAGGCAATAATTGCATACCCCGTCGTATTAGATCTGTTACGTCTACAGAAGCAGTATTGAAAACGTGTAGTTCTTCAACCACGAAATGACTAAATGCTCCTAGAGGATATCGACTCTCATTATTTACAACTTCTGTAGCTCGTTGTTCTGGTAACATTTTACCGCCTTTATGCGCTTTGTTGGACTCTGCGCCGTGATACACTTGTTAAATCTATAAGCCTTTGTAATATATCTGTTGTATATCCTCCACTGCCCAAGGAACCTTCCTGTCTAATTGCCATATTATCATCCGCTACTTTCTTATGAGGAAATCGAAACTTTTGGATTGTATTGAGTAGATTTACTAATGCAGACACGCCAGGTATAGGTTCTCCTGATGCCGTTCGAGTTGCTCTCAGCTCTTCCTCTACTTTATTCAGAATTGACGCAGATCCTCTTTTACTCTCGGCAATCTGCCGTAACTCCGGAGGTAAGTACTGAAGATTATCGTAAAAATAATGAGTATACTCAGGACTATCTATTATTGAGGATCCCCATAACAAATAATCAACGAGAATGACTGGCATTTGAGCACCCCCAGGACCTACATACTCTTTTCCTCCTATTACAAAAGTTGGAAAATAAGGACGTAATTCATAGGTAAAGACCTGCGGAGTAATTTTTCTTCGAACTTCAACTATTGAGCCGACCATGTTACTAAATCTTTCTTCCGCTTGCTTTACTTCATACGCGAATTGCTCATCATGGATCGATAAAGTAGAAGCTCTTACCAATGCTTCGATACTATGTGGCAACTCCTGCATTCCCAATCTAAAACTATCAATAAATATTCTTTCTTCTGGCTGGTCCGTGAAGAGCCTCATTCTCGCGCCTTTAGGATTTCTGGGACCATACGTAAAGACTGTATCTCTTGGGACTTCATCTGTGCGCAATCCTAGTTCAATCAATTGATCTTCCAATCCTGGAACTGTCCTCGGATCTATACCGTGCGTTGCAATCGATCCTGCAAGGAACCCGAGATCGCGTAGGGATGCTCTTGCACTTAATATATCAATGCTTGTTAGTTGTTTGGACTTTAATACAAATTGAACGGTATTTGCGAATAAAGCTTCTATGTCGGCAGATCTGTTGACATTTGGTAATTTATTGCTCAAAAAATCATCCGCTCTAAGTGGATCTAGCGCAGCTACTCTTTGGTCATCTTCTGTACATTTAACGTAGGTGTAAGCTTCTTGTGCTGTGGCCGTTTTAATATCTGGACTTAACATAATACGCCATTATGGCGCCATTCAAGTATATTACAAGGAGTCCAATTTAGTCAATTAAATATACGGTTGGAGAATACTATGCTTTTTTCATTTCTATCCATTCCTTAATAATTTTTCTAAGGAATTGAGATTTTGATAGCTCTTGTTTTTTAGATTCAATTTCCAAAAAGTTATTGATTTGTGGAGTAGAAATAAAATTAAATTTTGCAAATTGTTTACTGCTTATCTTGGTTACTTCACGAGAGAGTATGTCTTCGAGATTCTGGGCGTTATACGAGATAATTTTTATATTATCATCCTTATCCATATGAAACGTGAATTGCGATTGTTTTTGAGGATCGGAGATATTTTCATCATAAAGGCAAAGAATAGGTATATGCCAATTTGTGGCTAGTGTAATTTGTTGTCCTACCCCTATTGAAGGATATGTTATTTCTGCAATTACTAGGTCGCTTTTTTTAATTGATTCTATAGATTTATCGTAAATTTCTTTATCGTGGATTTCGCTAGACTCGTACCAATTTAGTGTTTCTTTGTATCCTATCTTTTTTAAGATATTACTAATGTTCTGCAATATCCCACTTTTTTGCCTTGCTATTGTAGAAGAAGCTGAAATAAAAAAGTTTAAACTGGAAGTATTTGTTTTCATTGGTGCCTATATTATATCTTAATTCTCATTTTAATATAAAGATAAGCTTAATTTATGGAGCAAATGAATATTGAGGAAAATGGTTCCGCATTTCGAGCATGTGGGTTATAATTGGTTCCAGATACAAATCGTCAAGAACCCATCCATTGTTATATTATTATGATATCCTTTTCTCGATACTCCTGACTGGACGTTCGAACCTTTTTAGGAAATATATTTTGCTATTACTCTAAATTCTGTATGAATTTGATCTTTTTCGGGAGCATAAAGGACCGCAGCAAGATCACTATCTTCCAAAATCCCTCTCGTGTCATTTGCGAATGCAGAATATCCTTGATTATCAGGTTGTACATCATTGTCGACTTCCACGCATAATACAAAAGATTTGAAATCTACTCCTGCATCATCAGGTTTATCAATAGCATCATCTACCCAATAGTCTTCTCCATATTTACTCGATAGTTCAGCAGCTTTTTCTTCTCCTATTCCTTCACGAACGGCCATTTCAATAGCTTTTCGTGGATCGAACCCTTCGGCAGTTACTCTGACGGTAACTGGCTTGATACCATTTTCTTGAAGTATCTCTTTTGCTTTATCAAAAACGTGTCTATCATTTGTTGTAACACTAGAACGAGGTTCAGAATATATTAAAGCTGTTTCTATACGATTGAATTTTTTGTTAAGCTCAGGTGCTGGAACTGGTTGACCTTCATTATCATTCATATATTTAGAAGTTGCTTATAATAATGTTGATTTTATTACTAAATAGGGTAATTGGGAATTAGATAAAGTGTACTATATTCTATTTACTCCTCAATGATGAAATTCTCTTTAGGGATAATATACTCAGGCAACGATGCTCGAGAGCCAAGTAAGTAGGCATCTAAGCTTGTTGAATTTCTTCTATGCTCTTCCTCTCGACCAAGCATAACCAAGCCATCCCCAGCAGATACACCAATATTTGATTCGAGGTTACAGTTTCTGAAAATCTTTACATCAACCAAAGGTCCTGATCCCCATGAATCTATTTTATCGAAAATCCAAACATCGGTCATAATGTCTATTGATTGAGCTTCTTTATCATCCGATGCTTCGTCCCAGAGTATAACAATATGATAAGTTCCAACATTCAAAAATGAGATATTTAACTCATATAATTTATTCAAATGATTCTGAATACTATCCTTATCTGTTCTGGTAAGCACCTTCTCTAAGCCTACGCAAGGATAAACAATAAAGGGCTTCTCTTTAACATGCGTTGTAAACGGTTTGTAGAATCCAGCCATATTTAATTCCTTTCCTGGTGCGATTTCCTTGCTATGGTATAAATTACTTTATCACTCCCCGAATCTGGGTCTAGAGAGGCTGTCTCTAATTGGTATACAACTTGAAAACCTGCAATTTGCAGGAAAGTACTCAACCTCTCTTTTGTAAAGAAATTGAAGAACATCTTTTCACTAGGCATAAATCCCTCGTCTATAACTCTGTCGGCCTCCCCACTTTGTGCAATTATTTCAAGATAGCCATTAGGTTTTAGTATTCTATTGAACCCAATTAATGTTCTTGGAATATCTTCTGATGGAATATGAATTAACGAATATGCAATAAGTAATCCATCAAAATATTCATTCTCAAAACCGATATCTCTCATATCACGCTTATAAAACTTGGTCTCAGGAGTCATTTTCTCAGCAATTTTAAGCATCTCATCTGAGTAATCAGTACCGATTACATCAAAGTTCTTATTCAACATATATTTTGTGAACTGACCAGGACCGCTTCCAACATCAAGTATTTTTGACTGAGGGGCAAGCTTTTCTAAAAACTTATCGATATATGGTGTATCCGTAAGATCTGTGAAATACTGCTCTGTATATATCTTGGCAATTTTTTCATATGTATTAATTGCAATGTTATTTTTATCCATATTAACTTATCTGCATTATACTATTATGTGTAAGTTGGGAAAGGATGTTAGTTGAAATTCAACAAATGAGGTTCGAGTTGAGTCCAGCCACTGCCCCCAATCCTCCTAAACATATTCCTTTGTTTGATATAATATCGTCACGATTAAAATCGCATTATTTGATTTAGATGGTGTTATCATCGCTCCTTGCACGCGTTGGTAATACATTAATTTTATGTCCGCAAATATAATTCCTACAGATTCTCGGTATACTCCCCTCACCCAACAGCGTTGGTGTTGTGTACCGACATGTATCCAAATAGTCATGTTGCGACATTCGATTCCTCTCGTTTCAGCAGAACTAATCGGTTATCATATGGGATTAGTTGTTCCCAAAGATGAGCTGGTTTATTTCTGGAAAGGTAGAACCGGTGAAATGCCCCCTGCAGGGTACGGAACTCAGGCAGGTAAAGCGAAATATGGACCCAATGCAGTTTTTAAAAAACTTACTATTCCGCTTAAAATGAATTGGTCTTTAATTAATAAATTCCCTACTATAAATTCGTTCTATGAATACTTAAAGAAATGCTCGTCTACCGATGCTGATGTATTAGTTTGCTATGACTGGGGAACTTTGTTTGATTCTGATTATCATGGAGGTCATGTTTGTGTCCTAGATATAGTGGATATTTCTAAAGGCGAAGTGCGGATTATTGACCCTGAGTATAAAGCATCAAAATGGAAAGTTGTCTCAATTAATAAATTATATGAAGCAATGCTTTTTCATGGCAAAGAAAAAAGTGGTGGATTTTGGGAAATTTCGCTAAAAAGTTAATATAGTCTAGACATTCTCACTCCTTCCAGTATGCCTGATTTGAAGTAGTCTGAATCGTTACTTGGTGTAATTCTCAACCAGTCATATCCACTATGTTCGTCGCTAATAGTAATCTCTCCACCTCGATATTCAGCCATAAAGAAAACGTAAAATATATGAATATCCTTGCCATAAGGATTTTGTTTAATTGTATTTGGGACGTTGTGGCGCCCAATAGCGATTGGTGCGGACTGCATGCTGAACTGGATATTACCTAGTTCTTCTTGTACTTCTCGTTTTAATAATTCCTCGTATGGAGTATTAAATTCGTCTTCGTTAATACGCCCACCCGGCAGATCATAATATCCGGCATAAGTACCTTGCGGATGCCCTTTAAGAGCAAGTATCTCACCTGCAGTGTTTTTTAATAGTAGCTTGAGTGAAATTTGATAAAAATCTATAGGAGTTGCCATAGTGGATTAACTTGTTAGAGTATGTAATGACTAATTTTTTCCATATTATTATCTAGGATAATATCTTTAATTTTTTGTGGCCGGATATCAAGATTTCCTATTTCTTCTTTTGTCACTTCAATTAATCCAAACTCTTCAGCAATCTTATCAATTTTAGGTGCTAAATAGACAAATGTTATTTCTTGTATGTTAGCTTGGCCGTTATTGTAGAAATTTTCTATTACTGAAATTAATTTAAAAGCTGAAATAGGTAATCCCGTTTCCTCAAGCATTTCTCTTTTTGCCGCTTCCGTTGAACTTTCATTTAGCTTCATTCTGCCACCAATAAAAAAGTAATAACCGTTCTTATGCTTCTGAATAAGGAATCCCTTATCTGTTTCCATAATTATAGTTACTCTAATATTTAGCGTGGTGCCGTCTAGCGGTATAGTTAAATCCATGGAGTGATTGTATCAAAATTACCTAATTAGAATGTGTTTAAAATATTGTTCCTGGAAATGAACTCCCTTTTCAATATCTTCATCTGAGATATTTGATTGTGAATCTGGCACAACTATTAACTTATCATCATTGTCATCAAGCCGGTGAAGTATCGCAATACACGTTCCAGTAAATTCATCTACTGATTCATTAACTCCTAAAACATAGGCATCCAGCTCTTCCCCATCCGCAGATTGAGTGTTTTCTATATACCCGTAATTCACCGGATAAATATATCCGTGCTTTGGATGTTTGCTGCCCTGCGGTCTATCAATTTTTACGGTTACTATTTGGGAGATATATTTTCGGTTGTTATCTAAATCAGACATACTTTGTCATTTCCTAACTCACGATCTTAAGTAACCTTAAGTATTATTTTACCATCCTGTTTAGTCGGACAGAAACTCCGCACTGGCACTAGACCCAAAAACTATGAAAAATTAGGGATGGGGTAGAAAAAATCAGTTTGGATAAAAGAAGTACGAACAAGATCCAGCCACTGACCCCAAGTGGATACCGTTCAAAAACGGTCACTTTTTTTCTTAAAATTGTCTAAAAATTCTCTTATGGGTAGAGGATTGTTCGAGTGATGTTGTTCCATTTAAGTGTTTAAATTTACCTCGACAATCTGTAAACGGCATGGTTCTTCTTTTAAGAAAATAGCCATTTAACCAGAGGTCAGCGTGCTCAAATGTGACAGGTACCTGGTAACTCGCCCACTTCCTGTCATTGCTCCACTATATGGCTCAATAGCCGACGGACTATTGTGGGTCTCAACTTTTCCGCAGATTGTTTGTCCGTCATAAAATCTAATTACTCCTTAATTATCTACAAATTAGGTTTGAATTTTATTTGTGATTTACATCACCTTATCTCGATTCAATATTAGATATAATGAGCTATTATATGAACCGCATTTCGTATGTCACAACAAACGGAAGTACCTGCTTTTGTACTACGCACTGAAAATTCTGGTGACTTACTGTGGAGTCATAGTCGAGACACCTATTTTTTTGTTTCTCAAGCTGCTCACACAACCGCAATAAGACAGGTTGCTCAAGGCGACTTATCGATCGAAAATATTGACGACCCTCAGCTTCAAGCTGAACTGATGCAAATAGGATTTGATGGCTCACAAAAAACCCGAATAGTGGATAGCCCGATACCTGGTAGATTAAGCGCTCCGCTTGAAACATATTTTGATTACACTTGGGCGTGTAACTTACGATGCAGTTATTGTTATAATTTCGATGTTCCGCGGGCGACAACCTTACCTTCACAACAAATCCGCCACGTATTTGCAGAGCTTGCACAAAATGGCGTGATGCGAACACACTTGGCTGGTGGAGAACCAATGATTAACCCTCGAGGACTTCGTACCTATTTGGAGAGTGCGGCTGAGAATGGACTTCGCGCTTCAGTTAATTCGAATGGTACCTTGTTTACTGACGAAATTGCTGATTTTGTATTCGGACAAAATTTAGTCTCACTTACTTTTAGTGTTGATGGCCCTTCTTCACAGCTGCATGATCATTGGAGAGGCCCTGGTAGTTTCGATATTACAACGGCTGCGGTGAGGCGTGCCGTGGCGAAAAAGCAGGCTACTGGTAGCGATACACGAATTCAGATAAAGGCGGTATGGTTCCCTACAACATCTCATGAAGAACTCGCAGGACTGGTTGCTTTAGGAATTAATCTTGGTGCTGATGTTGTACAGTTTCACAACCCTGAACGGTGTACAAATCATCCGAATGGATACTACTCGAAGCTAGTACCGGATTATTACGACAAGCTTAGCTATATAACTCAGTTACAAGAGAAGTACGCTGACCGAATCGCTGTCTGGAATGTATGTAATCCACTTGCGACACAAATGCCAATTGGTATTCCTGGAGGGCATGGGTGTATCGGAGGGCAGGAGTTGATTGCGATTAATCCCGATGGAAGCATGTCTCCCTGCTTAATGCACCACGCTAATCTCGGGAATTTATTTACTGATTGGGGTGGTTCTTTTTCTGATTTTTGGAGAAACTCTGAAGTATTGGCAGAATTCCAAGCAAAAGTACAAAGAGTTGATGCAACATGTATGAATTGCGCAGTGTATAGCGCCTGTCGCGGAGGTAGCAAAACGAGAGTGATCGCTGATAGTGGTAATGCATGGAAAGATGGTGCTCGAGATCCATTTTGCCCGGCAGATTATGCCCAGAACGCACGGATACCACTAACTCCAGTACCATCTAGCTCCAAAATATTACAAAGAATCTCAGTGGCACATTCACTCTAGTTGTAGGTTAAGATGGAACGTATTAACTTAATAAATTTTTATCCTCCCCAGCGTATTGATCGTTATCCGACCCCACTTACACTTGGAGTTGCTCGGTTAGGAGCATATCTCTCGCATAGACAGCAGGAAGTTCGGATCATTAGCTTACCACTCGGAGAGGCGGCTCCGAACGATGTGCTAATGCGCGGTGATCCAACAATTGTCGGGTTCACTGTAAATTTCTGGGATAGAACACATGTCTTGCGGACCTTAGAGGAGATAAGAGCAGGTGGCTTCAATGGAGATATCCTGCTTGGTGGACCCGAGGCAGGTATTTTACGTCTTCAACAGACACCACTCCCGACCCCTGATAAAACGTTTATCGTGCCCTACGACGGTGAGCCAGCCATGGATAGTTACCTTGATCGTCGTCATCTACTGCAGCGCAATGAAATGCAAGCTCTTCTTGCTACTCCAGTACGAATGCACGGCCGAGTAGCGCTACCTGTGGGACTAACGCTTTTTTCTCCCGCATTTCAGGAATTACTCACCTCTGATTTTCAACGAGATTCTTCTTATACCTGGTATGATACCGTGCGAGGATGTCCCTATACCTGCGGATATTGTGATCACGGCAGGAATAGGCGAAATGTCTCAGCATATCCAGAAGAGCATGTCGAAGAAGAAATCACGAATATAGGACGTAAATACCAAGATGCATTCGTAATAGATCCAATTATAGGAGGTGGAAATCCTCATGCGGCAGTACATCGACTTCGTCAATTTAATTCTTTAGCTCCCAGCACAGCTCTTGAGTATTATCTTCGACCTGAGATGATAACAGAAGAGGTAGTTGCTGCTGCGAAAGTGACCAATACTCGGAATATTTTCGTTGGATTACAAACACTCAACCCCGCTGTCCCTCATTGGCTGAGAAAGAATAATCCATCATCATTACCGCGAATTACTGAACTTTGTCAGGGTGCGCCGGTCACGGTTGAGTTAATTGTTGGTCTACCAGGTGACACACTTGAAGGACTAAAAGTAACACTGCGTCGTGTGGCTGAGGAACTACATCCGCGCCATATCGCTGCATATTCATTAAGTGTCTTGGATGGAACCCAGCTACGAGAAAACCTTGACGCACATGATTCAGAAATTTGGGTTGAGCGTAATCCAGAAACGCATCGAGCAACAGCATCTTCATCATATTCTTCAGCTGATCTTCAAACAATGACTAGGTATGCTGCAGAATTTGTTGCTGAATATAACTTATTTTCTTGAGATACATTTCGTATAATTCCGAATCTTCTTGCGTAGCTTCTTGTTGTTTGATTCTTTTATAGAAAAAACTTGCCCCAATCCAAGCACGTGCAAGCATTCCGGTTAAAATGGAGGAGGTGTTTAGTGGCTCTTGCCAATATCTTTGCAATTGCTGCAGATCAAACTGCTCCTCGGGCAAGTACAAATAGAAACACGACATAAATAAACAAGCAGCTTGGAAATCCGGTGGTGCGTATATAACGGCTTCGGCATCTACGAAAAATGCCTGGTTATTGTCAATTAAGATATTCCCTCTGTGCAGGTCATAATGTGTCAGTACAAGGTCTGAGGCGGACAAATACTGGTTCGTGTAAAGATAGTCACCAATTTGCGATAAATACTCATCTTCGATCACTCGTTCCTGACAATTTTTTATCAAATCGTGTAGCGTTTTACCTGAATGTGGCCTACTATTTTTAGCACTTTTTTTAAACTCTTTTACGACTGTGAAAATGGCTTGTGTCTGCGGATCACTAAGGGTGCCGTAACAATGCTTTCCTTGAAAGTAGGTCAGTATCTGTATGTATCTATTTTCACTACAACGTATAGTGCCTAATAACCGAGGTAATATATCTGGAGCGATATTTTTCAAGACATTTTTCTGGTGTTCTATCTCCCCTGAGGTTCGTTGCTTTAAATCTTTTATAACTAGTGTTTTACCAAAAATTGTTACGAAATAAACATCAGATGCTTTTGCTACTTGAGACTTTTCTATAGCAAAGAACTTTCTCTGCTTGTTAGCGTGCGGTTCTTTTTTGTATCTCATGGTCCAGCCCATCTATACTATCTATTGGTTGAAGGAAGGTCTCAAACGTTCCTGTTCGACTTTTCACTTCAAATGAATTTGTTTCAAGTGTTTTGTTTGATACGATGAGTACTACTGGACATCCAATTAACTCCGCGTCCCTAAACTGTTCTCCTGCGCTGACGGTAGTTCTATCATCGTAGAGCAAGTCACTTTTTAACTGTGTGTATATTTTCTCTGCTGTTTCATGGGACTTGTCCCCTTTCAGTGCAACGAGGTGATATAGATATGGTGATACTTCTTTTGGCCAACAAAGACCTCTATCGTCCGAGAATTTCTCAGCAATAATGGCCATCAAGCGACTGGTGCCGATACCATAGCAGCCCATGTAGACGTCTGATAAACTATTTTTATCGTTCATATATTGATAGCCAAAAGATTTTGAGAATTTGGTATTAAGTGGAAAAATGTTACCTACTTCGCTTGCACTTACAATCTCGAGTTGAGAGAAATCGACACCTAGTTTTTTGGCGTCTTCCTCAGTAGTAACTTCTTTGTTGTAGGCTATTTTGTTTTTTCTATCCAGATAGATTGTGTCCTCTCCTGTTGAAAGTAACGTCTGGAACTCATGCGAATATTCTGTCGTGAAGTCTCCTCCAGAGGCATAGGTAATGAAAGTAGATTCACCAATTCCAACATTATTAAAAATATTCATGTAGTGGATTTTCACCTTCTCGTAAAAGTGGAGTAAATCTTCCTCAGAGACATGGAAACTGTACAGATCTTTCATTCGAAATTCACGACAGCGTAGAAGACCGGACTTAGCTCGAGCTTCGTTTCGAAATTTAGTTTGGATTTGATACACACATACCGGCAGATCTTTATATGACTGCGCATAGTGCTGTACGAGTGGAGTAACCAGTTCTTCGTGGGTAGAATTCAAGATATATTCAGTACTGTTTCTCAAGGCTGATTCTTTGTTCGCACCACTAACTTTGAAAAGAACATCAACTTTTTCTAACCGTTTTGTTTTTTCCCAGCTGCTGGTATTGGATAGTGATGGCATAAGCACTTCAACCCCGATTTTGTTCATTTCTTCGCGAACTACCTGTTCTATTTTATTCAGGACACGCAATCCAAGCGGAAGGAAGGTATACACTCCGGCAATCTCCTGATAGATGTAGCCTGCTTGCATGAGCAACCGTGCGTTTACTGATTCAATATTTTGGTCTATTGATCGCTTGGTTTTAACAAAGTTTTCACTGAATTTCATAGTTTGTCTGATCTCCTTACAATAAAATTTTTATTATTTGATTCCATCGCATGGCAAAATCACTTTTCGTTAAAGGACCTTCAAACAGGATGGTCTGAATACTCGTGTTATTTTTTTGTTTAATCAATGTATATAGCTCGACGCTATCGTCAATCATTAATGATAATAAAGCCTCTTCTGTTATGTTACTTGTTTCGAGGGAACGTGCTGTAATGTATCCCTTAAGATACTCCTGTTCATGTAAAGGATGTAATGACTCTAAACAATTTTCCATTAGAGGCATATCGCGATAATAATCATCTCTTTTACGAATATGTTCGTAAAAATCTTCGTGAATGCCATAAGAATCATAGGTTTGTGAAATGCTCTTAGTTATAAGGACTTCTTCATAGGTTGGTACTTTTATAAATCCCTGATCTAGCGCTAGTCGGTTTATAATCGCTACTTTGTGAATAACGTCGTTAAAGATGGTCTGATCAAGGTCAAGATATATTGATTTCATTATAACTGCCTTATTTTACACCTTTTTATTCTTCCTGCACACCGTCCAGCGAACTGGATCTCTCTTACCCCTTTTGTAGCCGAATTATAGCAAAACTGCTTGTAATACGGTACTCACTACAAGGTTCGAAATTACTAGGAACTAAATTCTACCCTGCGGTTGCTGTCACTATAAAAGTTCAGGAAATGCTGGTTAAGAAGTTTAAACTTGATAGCGGGTTAATTAAAGTTTTAGTTGATTGGTACCCCGTATAGTGAGAGAAGATTCTGAGAAAAATAATATAATCTCAGGACAAAGAAAGCGGGGTGACAAAACAAATGCAGAGAAAAATATTCTCAAAAGAGATCAAAGCGGAAATAGATTGTGAACCAATAATATAGTTAACTGTTTTTTTATCATTGGCTGCTATGTCTTTTATAAACCCTGAAGTTAGATTGAAAAAGGAATTTTTGGAAGAAGCTACACAATTTGCACGAGGATTACTTTCACGAAAACATCGGGTAAATCTTGCTCAAAGGGAGCAGCATCTATAGAATGGGTGTCTAGTATCATTTAGAAGGCGCTGGGCTTGGTGCGGGCACTGGCTCATCATCATAGTTACCATCCTCTTTACCCGGTACATCATCTGGATCTTCAGGTTCGACTTCGGGTAATTCTTCTCCTAAATAGATTGTGTATGGTGTTGAAAGCATAAGTACTCCTTTGTGCTCTATTTTATACGTATTATTTCTTCTTGCAACTGTTTTTTATTTGTAATTATTTTTTTAGATATATTTGCTTGAAGGCCAATTACTTCCAAACCGCTATTGGTTTTTTTGAATGCTAAGTTATATAAAATTGGCCGATTTACGGAAAAACCGCCGGATATCCATAAGATATCGTTGGTTCTAATTATATTATTGATTGTATTATAAATTAGCTTATTTTTTTCTCTAAAATGAACTAGAATATTATGTAGTCCGAAAATATATTGTTCTCTATTTCTTTGAATTCTTAATTCTAATGGCTCGATTTGAATGTCGTGATTAAAGAGTTGTAGATCGATTTGACTTTCCACCTCTAAGTATTTTTTATGATCAATTTCAATCTTACTATTTGTTTTAAAATTAATGTAGGATTTTATTTCTTTGATCTGCGCTTTACTTAAGATATCGGTTGTAATAAGGTATTTAGATTTTAAATGTTTTTTTATTTCAACTGCCTGAATACCTACAGATGCGCCGACTTCAAGATACGTGTTATTCTCTTTAATGTCTTTTTTGAGTATGTTAAAGAATGCTATATCTATGCGATTTATACCTGTTGTAGTAAGAATTCGAGTGATTGGGTATAGGTTGAGTAATGAATCTCTGCTTACCTTGTTACAGATCTTAATTGCTTCTCTGGCTAATTGTCTGTCCCACTGGGGTGGGGCAATGTTAGTTCTTAGATAGACTGATTTTATAAAACTAATTATCGGAACTGGTGTGATAATCCCAGCGTGATCTCTTTGTTTTGAAATAAATTCAAGAAGGTTGCGGAACTGGGAATTTGAGTTAATATGATTTATAATTTCGTCAATAAATTCTTGTGTATAGTCTTTGTTTTGAATTAATTTAAAGGATACTAATTGCCGTGTTAGAATATCTGTAGACATTAAATAAAGCATGTCAGGATCTTGGCAATTTGAGCTACACAGATTTGAAAGTATATTACAAATTTCAGGAATGCTGGCTTCTTCCAATTGTATCAACAGTTTCCAGATGTGGTTAGTATGGGAATCAGCATCATCCCAATAATTAGGCTCGTGTTTACTCATAGATACTTTTGTTATAATTTATAAGGCATTGAAGGTTCAATAGTTATGTCAGAGATTAGATTTCAATCCCAACTGTATACCATAGGATCCAAAATAATACTGCACTTACCATCAGAGGCTAGCGCTCACCTACCTACTCGGGGGATGGCCATGGTATCTGGGACTTTAAATGAAATTCCCTTTAAAACATTACTTGAGCCAGATGGCCGGTACGGAGTGGGTAAAAAGCCGAGCCATTGGTTTAGTCCCGATAAGAAGTTACTTAGCCAAGCGCATGCTACGAATGGAGATATTGTATCTGTTTCACTTGAACCAACAAAGGAATGGATTGAACCAGAAATTCCAGATGATTTTAAAAAAGCCTTGGCAACTTCAGCCAAGGCCACCGCAATTTGGGAAGAAATTACTCCTCTTGCTCATTGGGATTGGATTCGGTGGATTCGTGCAGTAAAAACTTCCGAGACTCGAAAAAAACACATTGAGGTTGCACTTGATAAAATGAATAAGGGAATGCGCCGCCCCTGCTGTTTTAATCGTAATCTTTGTAGCGATCCCGAAGTGTCTCATAACTGGGTGCTTCTTTAAGAGTACTATTAAAAGTTTCCAAATGGATATTTTACTTTATTCGCTAACTTAAATTGGTTAAAAAAGAATAGTAGAGATAATACTGAATACAAAGAAATCATGTAGACTAGACCATATTTTTTAAAGCGACGATCGGAAACATACACTGTTACCGGAAGAATTCCGTATTTCCCTTTATGAGACACCCTGCGAATTAACTCGATATCATCATAGGTATATTCCCTGTTAAATTTGCCGTGAGAATCAAATACTTCTTTTTTAATAATTATTCCACAGCCAGCACCAGAAGGGCTAATTTTTTGAAACAAATAAAAAAGTCTATTAAAGAATATAAAGAATCCATTGATTAGCGGTATTGAGTTTATTGGAGTGTAACGAGGTATGGCGATATCCAATTTTTTTTTCTCAAATTCAGTTACTATTTTTTCAATAAAACTACTAGTAACGTGTGTATCAGCGTCTAGGAAAATAAGTACTTCGCCCGTGGCTTCCTCTGCTCCGCTATTTCGTTGCTCAGCAACTTGAGGTGTTTTTTCAAGTAACTTTACCTTTCTGAATTGCCGTATAGCTGCTGTTGTCTGATCGCGAGAATTTCCGTCTACTACAATAACTTCGTGTGGAGCAAAGGTTTGCTGTGATAGATCTGATAAGATTGTCGAAATATACTTTTCTTCATTTAGCGTTGGGATAATTACGCTTACTCTGTTACTCATTTTCCTCCCATAATTAATAGATATGTTACAAAGCCTGCTATGTTATTTATGTAGGGATATCCCCAATATACTTTACTGATATTACTACTAGGTTTAACTAAAAGCACTAAAGGAATACTTGGATAAATTAAAGTGAGTAAATTAAAAGGGTTAAGAACTGATTTATATATAAGTATCGCACTAAAAATTCCCCAGAAAATTGTACATACTATAAGACTTTTACTTTTTCCTAAAAAAACCGCTGAAGTGATGATCTTAGCTTTGCTGTCCGGCTCGATATCTGGAATCGCTGAGAATAAATGCATAGCAAAAGCCCAACTTGCGAAAGCTACTATAAGCATGATCTCTGGAAGATGTCTTGTCGCTTGTACATAGCCAATGATGCCAGGAAGGATATATAGGATATTGGAAAGGAAGTCAAAAAAAGGACGTGATTTAAAGCGAACTGGTGGGGCGCTATAGCAATAGCTTAGTAGTACAAATAATAGAAACAACAATTTAAGTAGTAGGTTACTTTGAGTAACTGCTATCGTTGCGCTAAGAATTGTAGTTATCATGAGAATGTTGCGCAGATATAGCTTCTGGGAACTTTGAAGTAACAGTTCTTTATCTTTTTTTTTGGGGTTAAGCACATCTGTATCACTATCAAAATAATCGTTGATACCATATAAAAATATATTTGCGATAAAGAGAAAATATGTTACATTCATAATAAAATTTAGGCTTGTGTATGATTCGATACTACGAATCCCCGCTGAAAATCCAATCATGTACGTACCACCTAAATATAACCAAAAACGCGGTCTTGAAAGCTTAACCAGATCGTTAAAACTAAATCTCATAGCGATTTCCTTTTAAAGTATTTACTATAATTTGAATTAGAACTTTACTCTTTGATGGTTTTAGGCTCTTTTTGTATATGAGAAATGGGTTTTTTGAAATTTTCTCGATTGTCCATTTATACATATCTGAAGCGGTCTGAATTGGTATACTGTAGCGAACAGGAATGTATTTAAAACCTTTTTCAGCTTCATTTTGCCAGCACCAGTAGTGGTCAATTTGCAGGGCCATGAATTTTTTAAAAAGATTTTCATTGTCTCTTGCTGTCTGTTCACTTAACTCTTTGAGTCCTATATTTTTCATTTCTTCTACGGGGAGATATTGTCTTCCTAGTTGAATATCTTCTGCAATATCACGAATAAAGTTAGCATACTGCATTGACTTTCCGAGAAGTTGAGCGTAACGATACGATTCTGGACTTAACGAAAGTATTTTTGCCATAAACAAACCGATTACTTCTGCTGAACCGTACATGTATTTTTCGGAGTCTTGAAGCGTCATACAAGGAATGGCCTGCAAATCTGATTCCATACTGTATAGAAATGATCTGACCCATTCGTCATTAAACCCGTATTTTTTAGAGAGTTGAAAAAAATTAGAAATAGTTGGATTATTCGTGTATTTGTTGCTCAGAGCATTTTCCGTTTCTTGTTTAAAATTTAAAAATTCTACTTTTTTTTGCGGGATTGTGTCGACTAAATTATCTGCCTCTCTGACATATCGATATAGTGTAAATACATCAGATTTAACTGGCTCGGGAAAAAAGAGACTCGAATAAAAGTAAGTCCTGCTTCCATTTTTGAATGTTTTATATGCGTCTTTGTCGATCATATCTTTTTTTCAATTTCCTTAGCGACAACTGTAGAAGAAATAATGGTCATTGGTAAGCCAATACCTGGATGAGTATATTGACCAGTGTAAAAAAGATTCCTTACTTTTTTACTCTGATGCTTAGGGCGAAAAATTGCGCTCTGCATTAATGTATGGGTAAGCCCTAATGCCGTTCCTTTATATGCGTTATACCGGCTAGTAAAATCGTTATGCGCAAATATTTTTTTAAACACGATGTGTGACTTTAGATCCTCTTCGAGTAAGTTTTCAAGGTGCGTCATTATTTTTGTGTAATATTTTTCGCGAATTTCTTCAGTATCTTCAAGTCCTGGAGCGACTGGAACTAAGATAAAAATATTTTCTGATCCAGCTGGCGCCACTGTTGAGTCAGTTTTTGATGGACAGCATACATAGTAAGAAGGGCGATCAGGCCATTCCGGTTTTTCAAAAATTGAATCAAAATGTTTAATCCAATCATTCTCTAAGAATAAATTATGATGATTAAGTTTTGGTAATTTCTTGTTAACACCTAAGTAGATAATAAATGCTGAAGGAGCAATAGTTTTTTTCTTCCAATATTTTTCCGGATATGTTTGATATTTTTTCTCGAGTAATTTTGTTTCTGCAAAAGCATAATCTGCATTAACTACTACATAGTCGGCACTATATTCTTGGTCTTTAGTAATTACTTTTTTTGCAACCCCGTTTTCCACCACTATTTTCTGTACTTCTTGATTGTAGTTAATCGCAACTCCTTGTTCTTTGGCAACCGAAACTAGCCCTTCTACAATCTTCCCGAATCCTCCCATTGGATAAAAGACGCCTTGATTAAAATCAATATGTGCCATTAGTGCATATAAGGCAGGGGTATTTTTAGGTGTACCTCCAAGAAAAACAATGTTATATTGCAAAATCTTCCTTACTTTGTCTGTCGAAAAATATCGTCGAGTGTATTTATCGATGCTATCAAAAATGTGTAAGGTTGATCCTTCTTTAGCAAGCTTTGCATCAAAAAAATCAAAAATTGAACCATACTCCCGATACAAGAAGCGTTCCATTGATACATTAAATTGATATTCTGCAATTTTTAAATAGTCTTTTAGTTTCTCTGCACTTCCCGATTCTAGTGATTCAAATAATTGTAGGTTTTTTTCTAAAGACGCACTTATATCTACGCTTTCAGTTTTATTAAAGAAAATTCGGTAGGAAGGGTCGAGTCGAACTGGATCGTAGTAATCATTCTCAGTTTTGCCAAATTCAGCAAAATATCTTTGAAATACTTCACGAATAAGATACCACGATGGGCCCATGTCAAAACGGAATCCATTTTCCTCAAAAACAGATGCCCGACCTCCGGCACTTTCATTCTTTTCTAAAATGGTTACTTGATGTCCTTGTTTTGCCAGTAAAGCAGCGGCAGAAAGCCCTCCGAAACCTGCACCGATTACAATACACTTTTTCATTTTTCTCCTTATGTATATTTAATTGCTCGCAAAATAAATGAATGAATTTCATCAACTAGCTTCACAGCATTTTCACCTTTAGGGACATGCGGATAATATTCGAGAACAAATCCATTTATGGCATGTGCAATAAATTTAGCGTCTTTTTTTACGTCGACACAATTAAATTCTCGATTCTTTTCGCCCTTCTTAAGCACCTCTTCAATATGTAAGTATGCTTTTTCCGGAATATAGCCACTACCAATCGCTGGAAAAATATCACGGGTATATAAATAGTATTTTAAAATTGCTACGACTTGTGTAGCATGTTCGAACTGAAATTGTATTCGTTGCTTCAAATCCTCGCTTGCAGTATTGGTTGAGTGAAGTTTTTTTCTTTGGATTCCTAAATCTTTACTCACAATACGAAACATTTTTTTTAGGAGTTGATCTTTGTTTATAAAGTAATGATAGATAACCGATGGTACAATTCCAACTTTGTCGGCAAGATCTCGAATATTAAATCCTTCCTCACCTCGCAATGCGAACATCTTTGTTGTCTCTTGGATTATTCTTTCTTCAGTAGTACTATTTTTATCGTAGAACATTTGTTCTATTTTACTTAATTTATTTTAGTAAAGCAATAAAGTGTTCTAATTGAGCCACCAAATGGCAGCATTTAGAATTGTAGCGAAAGATACCCACCCAGCGTACGGTAAGAGGAGATAGGCAGCTGTTTTTGATGTTTTTTTGAACGTATGGATTGTCATAACTATCGTGAATAAGAATAGAAGAATCTCTATCAGGGCAATTCCAGGACTTTTTAATCCAAAAAATAAAAATGACCATAAGACATTCAATACTAATTGGATCCAGAACCAGAATAAATTGCCATTTTTACGCCATACTATTCCTAAAGAAATTCCCATAAGAAGAAACAATATTGTCCATACTGGTCCAAATAACCAGTTGGGAGGATTAAAGAATGGTTTATTGAGGTATAGATACCAAGAATTGATTGAGTTTATGGTAGCGGGTGTGGGAATGTTTCCTACTAACTCACAAAAGAGAATTGAGCATATATATGTTATAACCGGATATTTTTTAAATAGTTGAGTAGCCATGTATAGAGTATATTCGATTTCTTTGGATTATTGCTATTCCTAATTTGTTTACCTTATAATTACTATAATGAAATCATTATTGGTAGGTATATTCGTGCTGGTAATTGGAGTACTTGCCGGGTGTGTTCCAAAAACTAATTCTACATCTATTCCGTCAACTACCCCCTCACCTACGGCTCAAACGTCTTTATTACTTAAACTTCGAGTCCATCGCCAAGTGCAACGATCAAGGTCACTTCCAAAGCTTCATCAACTGCTTCCCCTACTAAAACTGCAGCTGCAACAGCTAAGCCTTCTAGTACCCAAAGCTCTGCAACATCGTCTCCATCCTCGAGTTCAACAACAGTGACTGCAACTTCAACGCCTACCAGGTATCCCACTCCGGTTACAACCGCTACTCCGCCCAATAATTCTGGAACTATAACAGTGTCCCCTACTTCAATAACGCAAACCGTAGATAGGTCTCAATCAGGTGGTGGTGTAATTGCGCTTAACTCTTATACAATCACCAGTCAAGGAGCTGACTACTATAATATTATTCGGGTTGGTAGCGGATCAGCCTTTTCTAGTACTGGTGGAAGTGGCGGGATGACTACTGGTCTTTCTCGAACAATTCCAGTAAACCTCAATGAATCGGGTATCTCAAATGGCACGTATACCCAGTCGTTTATTGTTCAATATGGCAAAAATGGTACTACTTACAGTGGTCCGACTGTTACATACACTGTGACATTAACAGGATCTTCACCTTCTCATTTACTTACAACGAGCACCACGTCAATTAACGAAACATTGAGTAAATCGAGCCCAGGCGCTTCGACCGCTGTTCAAGGCAATGGTTTTACTTTGACCAGTTTAGGAGCTGACTCGTACTCGATTGATACTCATTATGCAGATACTGATACTTTTCATACTATTGCTTTTGATCCGCTCAGCGGAAATTTAACTTCCGGGCAAACGGTAACCATTCGCCCACGAGCTGGTATAGGAATGCCAAATGGAACCTATAGTAGTTATGTACTCGTTAGGTATTATAAGAATAGTTTAACCGTCGAGAATCCAATTACTGTCAACTATACAATTACAGTAACCGATTAAAACGAGGCTTAAAATATACTTATAAAGATGAACCGTACATATAAAAAGATTTTTATTATCCTTTTTACCTTATTAATTTTAGCTGCTATATATATTTATGTCATTCTAAAACCAAGTAATTCCCGTAACTGGGAATTTGGTATGGAAACCCTTCCTCATTTTAAGATAACTGATTCGACGGTAACCGTTTCTCATATTCGCGACAATGAATATACTGGGAAAGAATTTAAGCTTCACTTTTTTGACCACGAGTATGAAACGAAAAATATTTCAAAGGTCTGGTTTGTAGTTTCTAAATTTTCTGGATTTAGTGGAATTGCCCATACTTATTTCATTTTTGATATGAAAGATTCGGATCCAATAACGGTTTCAGTTGAGGCTCGTCGTGAGAAAGGTGAAGATTACAGTATTCCAGGTGGACTATTTAACAAATTTGAATTGATGTATGTTTGGGCAAGTGAACGTGATTCTGTCGTTCGGCGAACAGTTATTGGAAAGGATAAAGTATACATGTATCCATTGGCGATATCTGATTCAGCAGCACAGCAATTATTTTTACAGTTAGCACGAAGATCAGAATCGATTGAAACTGCTCCTCGCTTTTATAATACGCTATTAAGTAACTGTACGAACGAACTAGCAAAAAGTGCAAATGATGTGAAGCCAGGAACAATTCCTCTTACTATCTCGCTTATTCTACCGGGATATTCGGCAAGAGATTTGTATAAACTCGGCTATATTACTGGAGAAGGTTCAATTGAGCAGATTGAATCAAAACATTATATTACTGATTTTGTATCGCACCATTATATGGATGGCGATTTAACGAATGAAATTCGTTCATTTCTTCTTAACAATTAATTTTTACGCTTACGAAGTAGCACTAGTTCATAAAATCGCTCTATATCTCTCTTGCATTGAGTACCAAACTCTTTCTATACTATAGGTACATATTTTTTATGAATCGTATTTTACTTCAGATTACTTTTTACTCTCTTGCTGGATTTCTCATTGTCTTTGGCTATTTATACATGGACAAATCGAGCGTTGCGTATTCTCTACGCAAGCAGTCAGAATCTTACGCCGATTCTGAACCTTCAGCAGCACCAAAATCTTTAATTTTATACGCAGATCAGGTAGTAAACTTTGATGGGTTGACTCTTGTTGATGGTGGACGAGCTAATGCTTGGATCGGAACTAGGGCAAAAGACACCTCAATTTTAGGATTACATTTTAGTAATCTAAAAATTCCACCTCAAACAAATGTCTCTCAAGCGACGTTAACCCTAACTGCTGCGACCGGGAAAGCATCTCCTTTTTCGGCAATTCTTTTTGCAGAAAAATCCGATTCTCCCCTTCTTTTTAGTAAAGAGAACGCGCCTTCAACGAGGCTTTTAACTCAAAACTTTCTACCAATTGAAAGACTTGCTGCCGTGCAAAACGGAGAAGCTATCGTATCAGGAAACATCAATGCAGTAGTAAATGAAGCGCTGCATATGTCTCCGGCTCCTACTACTCTCAATTTAATTATTTCAGGCGTTGGATTAAAAAATGCATACCGAGTTATTGAATCTATTGACCCTGATATTCGCCCTTCTTTGAGTGTTACTTATTAGTGGAGATATCTGAGCCAAAGCACGAAAAAAGTGACAATTGAGTTAATAACGACAAGAGGAAGCCCAATCATTAAATATTTCATAAATGGAATATGTATGCCTTCTTTTTCTCCTTGCCCGAGAGCCACCACATTGCACGCAGCCCCAATTGGAGACCCAGCTCCTCCTAACGATGTTCCAAGGTTCAGTGCCCACCAAAGTGGGTATACTGCTAGGCCTTGGGCGGCCATTTGTTGCACTGCGCCGACCATCGTTATGTTATAGGGAACGTTATCAATAAAGGTTGAGATAATTCCTGACCCAATAGATAAGAAACCTAGTAAGTATGAAATATTTCCTCCCGTAACCGAGACTAAGGTTTGAGCTAGCAAGTCAATGACTTTTGTAAATTCGAGCGCACCAACTATTATGAATAACCCCGAGAAAAAGAAAATTATTTCCCAATCAATTAATCTTGAAAAAACTTCTTTAGGCTCGTTTCGAAACAGGAACATAACTAGGAAGGCGGCGCACAAGGAGATGCTCGCATTATCAAGTGTTATGTTAAAAATATTTTTGATTGTCTCTTTTAAGACCATTAACAAAATAGTGAGGAATAAAATTGGTATACCAAATTTTAGTACTTTTTTGTTTTTTATTGCCGATTTTGGATCAAACAATGCTACATCGGACTCTGATATTTTAACTGCAGATAGTTGCTTCCGAAAAACAAGTATTAAGTACGTGATTGAAACTACCGAGAGAATTAGTACCGTTAAGCCTGAATTCTCTACTACTTCAAAAAACTTCAGCCCTACTACTTTTGCTTGATAATATGTGGTTGGATCCGAAATAGGTGACATTGCACCACCAATGTTTGCCATAGTAATTATTGCTATAAAATACGGCATGGCAGGGAGCTTTAGCTCTTTTATGAGGACTAACAGAATTGGGGTTACGATCAAAACAGTTGGGATATTTGAAAGAGTGGCGGTCATGAATAAAGTTAAATAGCTCATGGCGATTAAGAGTGGAATTGGCTTTCCTTTAACTTTTTTTACTATCCAGATTGCTATTGCCTCGAATAGACCCGATTCTCTTACTATCCCCACCAGAATCATCATACCTACTACAAATCCTAATACATCCAAATTACGACTTATAAATTCGAAAGCCTGTTCTTGCGAGGTATGCGTTGCCGTTCTAAAAACCTGCATAAAAATTAGGAAACAAGCGCCAAATACCGCAACAATTACCTTATTGATTTTTTCAGTAATAAGAAGTGAATAAACAACCACAAGCACTAGGATTGAAAGGAAAGAAAAAGAAGTTAAGGCGATATGCTCCATACTCTTATTATTGCTGTAAATCCATTCCGAGAGCAAGGGCTTTTTTAATTTCGGTTCGAGTTATAATGCCAACTAACTTTCCGTTTTCAACTACAGGCACTATATACAAATCATTTTTTAAAAAATCAGCGGTAACTGCAAGAATATTTGTTGACATTGTAACTTGAGTGTACGAAGTTCTCATAAGTTCTTTAACTTTTTTACCTTTTATAGACCGGCATTGCTCATGGAAAAATCCTTTTTTGTACATGGCTAAGGATAAATTAAGATTATCTTGAAATTCTATCGGTACCGTGGCTGCTGCTACATCCTGAAGTGATAATATGCCAACAATTTTATTATTTTTATCGACGACAACATATCCATTATGATCGTTATTTAGTATACCTTTAACGGCCATTTCAATAGTTTGATCTTCGTTAATTGTAGTTACCTCGGGATGGTAAATATCTGATATAAGCATTTAAAAGTATTATATACTCTTTTTATGGAGAAGGAATATGTCTGTGTGTTTGTGCCAAAGCATTAAACTTATTTGTACAAAAAACTCCCGGGTTATCGGGAGTCTTTTTATATGTTTTTAATCATTGAATATCTATATTATTCTGCTTCGCCCAGACTTCAAGCTCGGTTCGCTTCTTAAGCGTAGCTGCTTTTCGCTCTTCGTGCGTCATATTTTTCATATTCTGCATATCTGTTTTTTGTAAAGAAATTATTTCTTTATGTTTGGCTAAGATTAAGTCTTTTTGTGCCTTGGTAATTTTACCAATCGTAACATTCTGCGTTAGCTGTGCATCATATTTATTTTCTCGCTGTGCTTTCCTATCGGCATGGTCCTGGTCAAAAACTGCCTGAACGTCCGACTGATTTAAATTGAACTTTACTGAGATTTTTTGTACTAGTGAAGATACAGGATTTGCCGTATCAGTCGTTGCGGCACTTGTCGCTTTCGTGACTCCCAAAAAATCCAACCCCAGTAATTATTACAGCCAAAGTGGCAATTCCAATTTTTTTCTTAACATCTATGCTTTTATTCTTTTCCATATAGTTACTTCTGTTTTATTACCTATAATTTAGACTTCCAGCCGGTTGTCTGCCCCCTTTGTCAGGGTAGACACACTGTACCAGTTGGACCTTGGGATTAGCTGAAAGACTCGTTATTTTAAATAGTGGTTCTGTAAATATTGCAAGTGTTGTTGTTTTTCTTTTTTAAATTTCTCACTATTTATATCTAAATCTGCAATGAGTTGTGATGCATACTGTGCTCCAAGGTAGTGAGGCATAATCACATAATTTGCGCCTAGCTCATATAACTCTTGTGCGTGATGGATGGTATGGCTAAGGACCATAATAATTCCTTTTTTATTAACTCTTCGAATTGTTTTGACTAGCAGTTTACTTACGCGATCTTCCGGGATTGTCGAAACAAATAATTTAACATTGGCTAAATCGAGCTCTTCCAAAAATTCTATATCTTCGGCATCACCAAATTTAAAAGGTATTCCTTCTTCGGTTAGTGTTTTAATTGATTCAGGATTAAAATCGATTACTACAAAAGGCCGATTATTTTTTTGAAACGCTTTAACAAATTCTTTTCCTACACGGTGATAGCCAAATAAAATAGCTTCGTAGGGATGTTCTTGTTCTTTAGTATGTTTATGCGTTTTCTTGAATTCAAACAGAGATAGCAAAGGAGATAGCTTTGTATATAGATAGTCATCGTGCATGATAAAATATGTAGATCCACCAATAGTTATTAGCCCAACAATCGTAATAATTGATAAAACTTCTTGATTAATCTGCCCTAACTGGAACCCCATCGTTGCAAGAATTAAAGAAAATTCGCTAATTTGCGCGACTGTTAATCCAGCTTTAAATCCTACTTTTTTACTAAAACCTAACAAATTCATGATTACGATCATGATAATTGGATTACCAATTAATACAAAAAGGGAAAGAATTACAATTGGTAAAATTGTATTCTCTACATTGGTAAAAGTGATTTGAGAGCCGATTAAAATAAAGAACAAGAGAACAAAAAAGTCTCGAAGAGGCTTTAAACGGGAACTAATTTCATAGGCGTATGGAGTAACTGCCAACGTAACTCCTGCAACAAGAGCGCCTATCTCGACTGAGAATCCTGCTAAATAAAAGAGTGTTGCAATGGATAATCCCCAACCAAGAGAAAAAAGAAACAATAATTCTTGGGACTGGGCGATCGAACGAATTGTTTTGCCTATAACATAATTACTAATGAAAATGATTCCAAAAGTTAAGGCAAAGCCCTTAATTAGCGTTAAGCTAATAACGAGCCCGAGCTCACTTTGCGAAGAATTCTCTAATGTTGTAATCAATACTAATACAACTGTTGCAATGATATCTTGTACAACCAAAAGTCCGATGATTATTTTCGCGTACAGTGCGTTTATATCACCTTTATCAGACAATAACTTCAAAATTATAATCGTACTTGAGAAAGTAAGCGCAATGCTAACATAAAGCGCCGCCGTGTGATCTAATCCTAAGCTAATCGAAATAATAAACCCGATAAGGGTGGTAACAATAACTTGCGCTACTCCTGAGGCTATCGAAACTTTTCCAACCTCTTTAATAACTTGTGGGTTCAGATTTAGTCCGACTATAAATAGTAGGATTACTACGCCTATCTTCGAAAATATTTCGATTGTTGTGCCTGCCTTAATTACATCGAAAAAATATGGTCCACAGATTAGCCCTGTTAGAATATAGCCAATTATTAATGGCTGTTTCAAAAATCTAATTATCATAGCAACTATCGTTGCAATAATAATTACAATACTTATTTCGAGAAAGATTTCCATAGTATAATTGAGTTTATTATATAATGGTATGATTTTACAATGAGACGACCCCGCGCTCGTTCAACTCTCTCCCGTATTCTCTATCGTTTACACCCTGACAGGCCCAAAGTTGGTGCAGAATTATTACAAGTGCAATCTAAGGCAAAACAACAATTTTTTTTATCGGGACAGCGATTACGAATTGTTTCCTGGAATACACACAAAGGCACGCGTTCAGGATATCGGGAGCACTTAGAACGAGAAGTTTTGGGTGCAGACTTGATATTGCTTCAAGAGTTCAAGCAAGGGCAAGCATTTGACTCTATTCACCAAACTGTATTTCATGACAAAGATTCCTTAATGGCAGTAAGTTATTTCACTTTACAAAGTAACCTTTCTCCTACCGGAGTATATACGGCATCTACCGTTCCTCACTCTCAGGCAGTTGTTGTAACCTCTCGTTCACTTGAGCCACTTACTAAGACCCCTAAAATGGCCCTCTGTTCCTGGTATCCGCTACATAATTCATATGATTCAGTACACTCTTTACTTGTTTTGAACTGTCATGGCATAAACTTCAGGCTGCGCAAGTCTTTTGAATCGCATATGTCACAACTGCGTGAACAACTTACGCAACATATGGGCCCTATAATTTTTATTGGCGACTTTAACACTTGGGAATCCGGTAGGGAAAGAATACTTGATAGTCTTGCTGGTGAATTATCTTTACAACAGGTTCAATTCCCTAGAGGTATAAAACGAGTCGGCTCACATGAATTGGATCGTGTATATGTAAGAGGTGGAGTCTGTGAAAATTGCCGAGTATCAATTAATAGACATGCTTCTGATCATTCTCTGCTTTCTTTCGATTTTATTCTTGCATAAGAGATGAGTACATCTTTACTCGGAACGTATTCTAAGGAAGCAGAATTGATACAATACCGCTCTCCGGTTGGTGGAGGACCATCATTAAAAACATGACCCAAATGGGCTCCGCAATTGCTACACTCTACTTCTGTTCTTTGCATACCAAAACTGTTATCGTCAATCCGTTCAATATTGGCGTTTTTATCTTCCTGAGAGAATGCGGGCCATCCACAATGTGCTTCAAACTTGTCGGCAGAATGAAAGAGTACTTTTCTACAATTAGAACACGCAAAACTTCCCGGTTCCCAAAAATCATCGTATTTACCGGTAAATGGCGCTTCAGTACCTCTCTCACGGGTCACTTGGTATTGTTCGGGCGTTAATTTTTCTTTCCAATATGAATCAGGCACGTTCTTAAAATCTGTCATGAGTCTCCTTTTGATGGGCGAGCTTTAAGGTACCATGCTGATAATAAAGTAGAAACAGGTACCCCGAGAATGAGAGCAATACTACCAACCACAGTACGAACAATTTCTTCTACAAATTGCTCACTATTTAGTATTGCCCACAATGGTTGCCCGTGCGGTTGAGAGAGCAAAATAAAGAGTGGTAATGATGCTCCTGCATAGGCCAAAAATAATGTATTAACTAAGGAGGCGATATGTTCATGACCAACATTGATCCCCCGATTGTATAGATCAGTAAAACTTAACGACGGATTCGCTTTACTGATTTCATCGACAGCTGCCGCTTGACTGGTAGTGATATCGTCTAACACTCCAAGAGTACCAATTAGGATTCCGCCCAACAACAATCCTTTTAAGTTAACACTTCCTAGTGCTCCCGCCTGGAGAAACATCGCTTCTTCGCTGCCTAATCCGTTGAGTTGAGTCATATTAACAGCAAGCCTTGCTAATAGAATTGAAATTCCTAAGGTACCCAAAGTACTAACCAGGGCAACTGTAGTTCGTTTATTAAAACCATGTGCCAGATAAAGAGAGATGACAGCAATTAGTAAGATTCCCACTAAGGTTACAAAAAAAGGATTACTTCCTCCAAGAATTTGCGGAATAATATATTGCACGATAATGAGAACACTCACTCCCAAACCTACCGTTGCCATTACACCTTTTAATCGTCCGAATGCTACGATAAGAATAAAGAAAGCCACCAGAAGCACTATCACGGAGTGTAATCTATACCGATCGCTAATTACGTACGTCGCTTCCGCGCCAGTTTGAGATTTCATCACAACAACAGTTTCACCTTGCTTAGGAACGGAAATAGTATCTTTAGCATCTGCTTGAGTATATTTTATAATAATCGTTTTATTTTTATCGGGTCCATCAAGAAGTTGTACCGAGATATCTTGTGAAATGGATTTAAATCCTTGAAACTGGCTAATGGTTGCCTTGCCTACTTTAAGGATTTTAGCCGTATAGAATTCGTCTTTGGGGAACACCTCGGGAACCTGCGCCTCAGGCTCACCAGAGTTGGTAGCAGGTACGCCTTCTATTGCACTATCTTGTTGAGCCCTTACCGGCACAGAAAATAGGGAGGAACAGAGCAATAGACTTAAAATTAAGACAATTACAATTCTTTTCATTTGTCTATTATAACTTTTTATCATTGACAATGCAGGCAAAGACCGAAAAATTCTAACGTATGACTTTTAATTTTAAATTTACTTTTTATCTTTACTTTTTGCTCAATCTCCTGTAAATCATCTTTTATAATGATATCCTCAATATGATCGCATTTTTCACAAATTAAGTGATGGTGATGTTCGCGGGAAGATAATTCGTACCGTTTACGCACATCGCCGAAATCCAAACTATCAAGATAACCCAGCTCTACTAGCGAATCTATTTCGCGATATATGGTAGTTTTATTGGGATTCATTCCATCTTTGGAAAGGAAGTCCAGTATATCGTTTACTGACAAGGGGCGCGCATGATTAAAAAATAGATTAAGCAACGCTTTTCTATATCTTGTTACTTTTAATCCACTCTCTCTTAATCGTGCAAGAATTTCATCGGTATCCATGAAATAATGATACCATTTATGCAACTAACTTGCAAATTATTTTTTTTTGTATACAATTGATTAATGAAGAAATTAAGTCTTTTGATCGTGATGCTTATTTTACTTACCTTTGGGGCATTTGTTATCGATCGAGTATATAGGACGACCAACACCACTTCTAACAAAATGCAAATTGTAGCAACCTTTTACCCTTTGGGTGAGTTTGCCCAAGTCGTGGGAGGAGAGTTAGTTAGCGTTACCGTCTTGGTACCTCCCGGAAGCGAACCACACGACTTTGAGCCGACACCTAAGCAAATTGCAAATCTCTTGCGTTCACAAATCTTTATTTATAATGGTGCAGGATTTGAACGATGGGTAGATAAAATACTACCTCAATTACAGGCTAAGAATATACCTATTATAAACGCCAGCTCTACTGTTTCGCTTGAAGCCGCTGATCGGACTCAAGTTAATCCACATTTTTGGCTTGATCCTGTTTTAGCACAACACGAAGTTGCCGAAATCCGAGATACTCTTATGCGTATTGATCCGATCCATGTAGAAACTTATAAGAAAAATGCTTCGCAGTATCTATCACAACTTTCAGCCCTCGACGCCGAGATTCGTACTGGACTGACAAATTGTAATAAGCGTATGGTTATCGCGTCTCATGATGCCTTCGGGTATTATGCAAAGCGCTATGATATCGAAGTTACGGCAATTTCTGGCCTTTCTCCGGATGATGAGCCGTCACCTGCAAAAATGGCGGCAATTGCAAATTTAGCACGCACAAATAATATAAAGTACATCTTTTTTGAGTCTTTAGTTACCCCTCGATTATCCGATACAATAGCTATGGAAGTAGGCGCACAGACATTAGTATTTAACCCATTAGAAGGATTATCTTCAAGCGAAATCACAATGGGCAAGAATTACTTTAGTATTCAAAAGGATAATTTGCAGAACTTGAAGACTGCACTGGAGTGTAATTAATGGAGCATCTCGTACATTTTGAACATGTTCATTTTGCTTACAACGGGGAAGAAGTTCTTTCGGATATTTCTTTGGATATCGATAAGGGAGATTTCCTAGGGATTATCGGCCCAAACGGCAGTGGTAAAACAACGTTGCTGAGGTTGTTACTTGGACTTTTGCACCCCCAACAAGGAAGAATCTCTTTATTTAACACTGCAGTGCAAAATTTTCATAATTGGACAAAGATTGGATATGTCCCGCAAAAAGCTACTCAGTTTGAATCGAAAATACCAGTCACCGTCCGTGAAGTAGTTGGCATGGGCAGGGTTGCGAAAGCAGGGCTTTTTAAACGTTTATCTTTGAACGACTATCATGCCATTGATTCAGCTTTAGAAGCTGTGGGATTAAAAAACTTTGACGAGCGGTTGATTACCGAACTTTCAGGAGGGCAGCAGCAACGGGTTTTTATAGCTAAAGCGCTTGCTAACGAGCCAGAGCTACTCATTCTTGACGAGCCTACTGTTGGTGTAGATATTGAAGTTCAGGATGAGTTTTATCAATTGCTGGCTGAACTAAATAAAAATTCGCTTAACAGGAATCCATTAACTCTTATCATTGTCTCTCATGATATCGATGTAATTGTTAACGAAGTAAACAAAGTTGCCTGTCTAAATAAAACTCTGGTTTATGAGGGAACGCCGAAAGACTTTATTAAAGAAGATTATATAGAAAAATTATACGGTAAAACACGCAAATTTATTTTGCATGCACACTAAATATATGTTGGAAATATTTGAGTATGATTTCATGATCAGGGCTTTTATTGTTGGAAGTACTATTGCCTTTATTGCGCCAATGATCGGAATTTTTCTTGTTAGCAAGCGTTATTCGCTGATGGCGGATACTCTTTCGCATGTTAGCTTAGCAGGAGTAGCACTAGGATTGTTGCTCAATATTTATCCTGTGTATACTGCTTTACTTGTTTCAGTGATGGCGGCAATTTGTATTCAGAGATTAAGCCGCTCCAGAAAAATTTCAGGTGAATCGACCCTGGCATTGTTCCTTTCTGGAGGGTTGGCTGTGGCAACGGTATTAATTAGTTTCGCACGAGGTTTTACTGTAGACCTTTTTTCTTACTTATTTGGAAGTATAACTACTGTTTCAACTGGGGATGTCCTTATCACTTTAATACTTGCCTTTATTGTTGTCTGTGTCATTATGATTTTATACAAACAACTATTTTACGTAGCATTTGATGAAGAGTCTGCACGAGTAAGTGGTTTACCAGTATCGCAAATAAATTATATTTTTATGATATTGGCCGCAGTTACTATTGCACTGGCAATTAGAATAGTTGGGGTATTACTTATTAGTGCGCTTATTGTTATACCAGTCTTAAGCGGATCACTCGTAGCGCGAAGTTTTAAGCAAACCTTGCTTATATCAATTGTTTTTAGCTTATTTGTCGTTCTTACTGGTTTATTTTTATCTTACTATTTTAATTTAGCTGCAGGCGGAGCTATCGTTTTACTTTCGCTTATTGGATTTGGATTTTTTCACTTGCTCTCTCATGCTTCTTAAATTTGGTATACTCGTACGTATGAAGAAAATAATTATTGCCCCTTTAGTATTATTAACTATTATATTGGCAGGTTGCACTGGTAATCAGGCAAAGCCGACAAGTAAGCCGGTTGTTACCATTGAACCATTGCCAATAGCCACACCGGAGATACGGAATATGAACCGAGATACTGTTACTGTTGAAACAAACAAAGGTACTATTGTAATTGAAATGTATAACGAAGACGCTCCCAAAACCGTAGCGAACTTTGAGAAGCTCGCTCAACAGGGTTTTTATAATAACTTAACATTCCACCGAGTGATAAAAGACTTTATGATTCAAGGTGGAGACCCCAGTGGTAATGGGACAGGTGGACCTGGATATAAATTTGAAGATGAACTTAACCCAAACGCAGAATCGTATAAGCGAGGTTATAAAAGGGGTGTTGTAGCAATGGCCAATGCCGGTCCGAATACCAACGGAAGCCAATTTTTTATAATGCATAAGGATTATCCGCTACCTAATGCTTATACCATATTTGGTCATGTAATCTCTGGTCAGGAAGTTGTCGATGAAATTGCCCGAACAGAGACAGATATGAGCGACAAACCTAAGGAACCAGTTGTTATGAAGACCCTTAGCGTTGACCCGGCTACGGGTAAAAAGTAACCAAATCACTTAGATTTGGATCCGTTCCTGCATTGCTTGTGTGATACCAATTCATTTTGTATCCAATTTTTCAAGAATGGAGATTATTTTATCTAGTTTCTCAATTTCAATTCTTGAAAGAGCTTGCTGCAGCTGCTCTATCTCTTTTTTAGCCTTTATATTCGTATGAAAATCTTCTTCTGCTTGCACTCGATCACGGTCTGCCTGGCGATTTTGCGCCATCATAATAATTGGTGCTGCATACGCAGCTTGAGTTGAGAAAAGTAAGTTTAGGAGAATAAATGGATATGGGTCCCAATGCTGAAATAACGCAATCAAATTAATTATAATCCAAAATCCGACAAAGATAGATTGGGCAATAATAAATGTCCAACTCCCCATTCCATTTGCTACTCCATCGGCAATTCTTTGCCCTATAGAAAGCTGCTCTTTATGTTTGCTGTGCCAGTTTTTTTCTTGGTGATCCATATATTACTATAAAGATAATGATAAATTTGTTCCTGTTTCGAATAGATCAGGGTCTGTACCTCCGTCATTGGCTGCCCAATGTTTGTTTGAAGGGTCTTCGATATATGTGGCTAGTTTGTATGTTGTCCCGTTTGATCTAAAAATGTAACGCGCTGATACTTTTTTACCAGATAGCGTAATCATCTGCTCATCGTTAGAAGGATCAATTGGTTGTGATGCAATATACTCATGTAGATCTGCGGGAATCCATGAAACATCGCCATTGTATTTTGTAGAATCATACCCCATTGATGAACACTTTTTCTGATCTGATGTGGGAGTACAAACTGGAAGTTTAAAAGAAGTATTCATAACCTGGGATGCATCGATTGCATTTCGAAGTGCTGTCAAATCGGAGAGTCGTTTAGAATCTCTGGCCTTTGCGTATAGTGAGCTCGTTCCTGCAAGCCCGCTTTCAAGAACCTGACTACGTAGATCGTCAATACTTTTTGCATCGGTTGGTTCGGTTATATTTATAGGTTTATTGTAGTCTTTGAACTCCACTTCTGTATTTAACTGAACTGAAGTCTTTTGCTGATCACTACTCATCGTTAATGCCAGTTTCAATTTATAAGGTAACGTATCTGCTTTACCGACCCAAATTTCTCCATTAATACTTTTTACATAATCAAAGTAATCGGTTTCGCTTTCGTTAATTTTCGAGTCAGTCAACATTGCAAAAAACTCGAGATAAAATTCTTTTAACTTTTTTTTATCTATAGAGAACGAATAATGTTTGGTCTCCACTGAGTTAACAGTTTCCGTTGAGACCGTTTTGTCAAACACAATGAATTTATGTTTTGCATAGGTTTGTTTTATTTTCTCTTTATTTTCTTTTATTTTTGTTATTTCTGCTGAATCAGTAGCCATTGCAAACTCGCTCCCGAACGGATAAACCGATCTTGCGGCACTTGAGTCTAATTTAATCCACTGATTTTGGAGAACACCAAGACCATTCATTTCAGGTAAATCGGGAATTTTATTTACTTTCAGATACAGCGATTTGTTTATCGCCCGCATTTCTAGGCCAGCATTAACCTCGGCATCATTGGCTGGCTTATAGTGTAACGAAATGGTAGCGGCGCTTTTTTGATTTTCTTTTAACGTTTTATCCCACTGGCCATCAATACCGATGCTCATGTCGTAGACTGAGTTTGCACCAAGTGCTGTTTCAACCTGTTGGAGTGGTTTTAAAAATGAAACGGTGTCTGTTGAAGGATCGTTCGCAGTAACAGTTGCTGACAAGGATCCTTTATATGAATATGATTTAACCATTTCTAGATTATTTTCCATTCGATTTAGCATGTTTTCAGGGGTATTGAAAATATAGATGTAGGCGAGGAAACTTCCTGCACCGATAATGCAGAAAATGCATATTGAAAGTAGGAGTAATGAATTCATTCCCGATTTTTTTGGCATGAGTGCAAGTTCTGTTTTTAATTCCTGGAGTGATTCATCAATTATCTGTTCTGGCCACCCTCCGCTGAGCATAGCTTGCTTTATTTCTTCCGAACTTTTCTTTTTATTGAGTTCCTGAAGAAGGTACTTGCGTAGATCTGGTGTCATGAATTTTATTGTATAGAAGTAATTATTAAAAGTATACTTACTCTTTAACCGGAATACATTATCCCGTTGGTAAGGAGGAGTTGGATTTCTATTTGCAACGAATTCAGTACTAATGGGCGCAGAGATAATTATGATCAAAATTATCTACTGTATATTGCACCATCACTACCTTTCCACCAGTAAACGCGTATGCATCCTGACAACGTAGTGATGCGGTGTCTTTGTTTTTTGCTCCTGCTGCCCAAACAGGTACATTAGGCTTAAAATCTCCGGCAATTGTTTTCCACTGAAAATTGGTAGAGTATATCCCCACTTGTTGATTTTGCTTATGAAGGAAATCTAAGGCTCCCTCTATTACTAATTTATTTAATTCCTTATCTTCCGACCAGGTGTTCATGATTTCTATATCCAACCACCACATGCTTGGTTTAGTTTTTATCTCTTCTACATTGTCGTAGGCAAAAACTGCAGCCTGATATCCATGGTTGTATGCTAAACAGGATTCATTCGATTCATCGCACGGCCATGGCCCATTAAAAGCATATTGACGATTTTTCTCACTGATATAGCTCAAATTCATATACACAGCTGGTTTTGCATAGTTTTTTACCCCCCACTGATATTGATGAGCGAAGCATGGGTTGTCTGTAAAAGGTTTTCCCCCATTTATTCCAATTACGGCAAAGGCCGGGTTTTCGGGATACTCTTTATTACACTGTGGATACGAGATATCAAAACCGGTGATATTATTATGATATGCACTAGATGCGTAAATAACGTGATTAAAAATCATTGGTATGAAGAGTAGTGAGATTATAAGTGAGTTGATTAGTTTTTCGGTAATACGGATAACTGTGAACACGTGAGTGATTATTGAACATTATACGGCATAAGTCAATTGCAAATTGTCACCGCGCATAAATATGCTAAAATAATTTTTATGCAGACTACAGAATCCCTTTATATCGCCTCTTAGATGGCATGTTCCTGCGCGGGGTGGGGAATGTCGGCGCTTCAGTGTATGGAGTAGATGTCAATGAAGCCATTATCTCATCTCAGCATGATCCTCGATTACAAGTAATGTCGGGAACGGCCCTACAATTTCCGGATTCAAGCTTTGATACTGTTTATAGTTTTGAACTTATTGAACATATTCCTGAAATAAAAGCCTATTTTAGCGAAGTTTCGCGGGTGTTAAAAAATCATGGAAAACTGATTGTTTCATTTCCTTAGCTTTCTCCAGAAAAAATAAAAGGATTTCTTGAAGGAACTGCTCTTCACATTGAGTCAAGTCGCGTGCTTTTTGCGCCTTTTCCTACGTATCTGATGATTCTCACTAAGCAATAAATTCGACTGCGTGTTCGATTTGGCTAATTAAATCTGATATTCCCTCTCTATTCTGAACTGAAATAAAGACGGGATGATATTCATTATATATATGTTGAAGTTCGCTTTTGTCTTTAGTCATGACTCCGTCAATTTTATTAAAAACATAGATTTTCTTTTTATCGCTAACTCCCAGTTCATTTAAAATAGATTCAACCGCATGAATTTTTTCTTCTAGTTTCTCGTCGGTGCTATCGATTACATGCAACAGGACATTAGCATTTACTGATTCCATTAGTGTCGATTTGAAAGCATCAATTAACTGTGGAGGTAAGTTCTGAATAAAACCAATGGTGTCGGATATGAGAATTTGTGACTGAAGTCCTGGGAGATATACCTGCCCTACCGCACTGTCCAGAGTCGCAAAGAGTGCGTTTTCCACTAATTTCTGTTTTTTGGTGAGTAAATTAAATAATGATGTTTTCCCTGCGTTGGTGTACCCGACAATTGAAGCTGTTTTTAAACCAATTTCCTTACGTCTCTCGAGTTGTTTCTCTCGTTCAGCATTTAATTTTTTGAGTTTATCCTCTGTTTGCTTTATTTCGCGTTGCCAATGACGTTTCATTAATTCCGTATTTGTTTCACCTATACCTCGCGTGCCGATTCCACCACCCTGCCTGGAAAGCACTGATCCTAAGCCGAACATGCGTGGACCCATATGCCGCATGTGAGCTAAGTCTATTTGTAATTTGGCTTCTGCCGTATTCGCATGTTTTGAAAAAATATTTAAGATCAAGTCGACACGATCCCATACTGCGACATCTTCGCGCGTTTCTGTAATGAGTCTTTGCAAATTATATTTTTGGGTAGGCTTAACAACCGCATTTAGTACAATTGCGTTAATTTTCTCGGACTTTATGAGATCTTTAATTTCATCTGCTTTTCCTTTGCCTACAAATGTATCATGATCAGGCTCGTCTCTGCGCTGTAACACCTTCACTATTGTGGCCCCACCAAACGTTGTAACAAGAGACATTACTTCTTCTAAGCCTTTTTCCGTCTGCTCTTTATCCATTTTCGACGGAACTAAATTAACTAAAATAAATCTTTCCATTATCCTATTATACCGTAAAAGATATCACCTTTTTGCTTGTAGCCTAGGAATTGGAATATATCACTTTTTGACATACAGATAGATGTATTTATTTCCTGTAAAGACATTATTATACTTAGGATCTTTTTCTAGTTTACCCATAACATCAATTACAACTTGCTTATCGGTTCCATAAAAATTATTAATATTTTGGCTTTCGGAGAGGTCGAGAACTACTACTTTGGGAGATTTCCCTTCATAATTCATAGTAGTTAAGAAAGCTTCATCAGTTCTATTTACCAAATACGGCAAAATATTATTTTGTGCCATCACACTCCCGGATTTAGGAACGACACGAAGCGCATTGAATAAGGAAGATCTTGGGTTCAATTCATGCCAGAAGGTTTTGTTTACTGCGAGATTTATTGGCGATCCGGTAATTTTCCTTGCTACATAGAATGAGATGAGCAGTACATACAAAGAAAAGGCATATTCTGGAAAAGCATTGTTTTTAGTCCATTTTTGGATATTTTTTATTCCATATGTTGTGGCAAGGGCTAAATATACTCCCAACAAAACATTATAATGTTGCCCTAGGCTTATATTATTAAAAATTGTGGTGTTAGGTACTAAGCGTTGCGCCAGTTCAGTGATTATGGGGATTAGCCCAACCCCTGAAATTAGCGGAAGATAGCCAAAAGAAAGCAGAGAGTTGTTCATTAACCGTATCTTTGATTCTGAATTTACAAAATTTTGAGCAATTTTAAGTGGTGAATAGGGAATATTAGGCGAATAGATATAGGATTGATGGGCGAAATATGGAATGGCGATTTTCACCGCGAAGAGAAAATACAGGATAGAAAAAGCAAACATGACAGCAATTGATCTGCGTTTTTCCTGAAGTATTGTGAAAGCAAAAATAAACAACGCAAGGATACTCATTGCATTACTTTCTTTTAGAGAAAGAAATAGCACTAGAGCTACAAATGTGGTTTTTTCCCTATTCGTAAAAGCAAGAAAGTAATAAAAAAGTAGCACAAGAAATGCCGCAGTTAGTTCGGGATGCCAATCGGTAACTAACGGGTTTTCTGTTCCAGCAAAAAGCATGTAGACTATCGCTCCGATAAGGCAGGTACTATAGCGAAGTCCTAATTTCTGAGCAATTTTATAGAGAAGAAATCCTGACGCCACTAATGCAGCCGCTTGCTCAATCAGTAGTATGCGTAAATCTGAAGTTATCCAGAAAAGAGGAGCAAGCAATGCTAATCCAGGGTTGAAATGATCCCCTAGGAAAACGATTTTACCTAATACCAAGTGATTTATAACCGGTATTTGAAAGCGTGATAGTTGCCAAATGATATGAGCAAATATACCGAAGTCATAATAAAACACTTGTCCAATGTTATATCTGTAAACTCCTATCGCGCTAAATGCGACTAAAAACGAGGCAAAAAAAAGTATCGTAATTGCATTTCGAAATTTAGTCTGCATTTTCTTAATTATACCTTTTTTGTATACTAAAGGCAGATGAAGAACCCGATTATTATTATCTTACTTGTTTTATTGGGATTTACCTGCACTTTCTTTACCGGATTTTATGTGCATGCAATGCTACAGACCGAACGGCATACGCCAAACAGGATTCCTACTCCTTCAGCTCCTGAAGCAACCGGCAGCGCGGGTATTTCAACTCAGTTTTTGCCCGATACTTTTTATTTTGACGATACCGCTATCTTCGTAACTAAGAACGAACCCCATTATTCTGTTGCAGCTACAGTTAACCGATCACAGGTTACTAGCGGATACTCCCAATCAACCCGAATAAGTTATTTTGATGGGAATAATTGGATACGAAAAACAGCAAATAACGCAACCCGGGATTCTAGGATGGTGAAGAATTCTCTTCTCAAAAAATGGGATATTGTTACTGACCCTTCGCGAGTACTCAAAGAATCTATTACCGGCTCTTTTATGCTTGATGGCACAGCTATAGATTTTGAAACAGGCTCGATTACCAACGAGATCGGAATGAGAAGCTTACCTGGCTATACAAAATTTATGTCACGCGGTACTGGATTTCTTAGCCTTAATGGCAAAAAATATGCCGCACATGTGTTGTATACTCGAATATACTCTCTTAATGCTCATGACATTCAGTTTTATGATACTCCCCTTGGACTTACAACTGATTGGGTAGCATTTTGGGGTACTGACGGTAATTTTTATCATATAGATAAAACTAGTGTTGGTAAACCTACTGAGAAATATCAAACACATGAAATTGCAGTCCTTGAGGATCCTCAAGGACGTGTCGCAAAGACGTTTACCATTGATTCCGCGTATGATGTTCCTACTTCACCTCAATTGTTTTCTTATAATTTGCATGACCCATTGAATGTGCAACTTTCATTACAAATGAAAAATCAATTCAATAAGTACCCCAGTACGCCTTATACCTGGTTTATGGGTCAAATAACAGGAAGCGTGACAAAATCTGACGGGTCGAAGTCAACCGGGTTTGGCTTGGTTGAATATATACACGACTAATATGTAAGAGGCGTTGATTCTTTCATTTAAAAAAGTGGACGGGCTGGATTTTCAATTTTTAATATAACTGTGACTAGTACTGCGATTATTATTAAGCTACCTAAAATAACCACTATTGTTCGCTTTAAAGATTTTTTAGTTAAGCTACTCCAAAGAGCACCAATTGATACTGCTGGTATTGAGAGCCCACCTATAAGTGCAGCAACAATCTTTGCAATGGGAATTAAAATTAAGGCTGGAAGAAAAATCACCGCGTGAGCATGCCTGGGGAATAGGAAGAATAAACTTATAATTGCAATTGATAATAGTAGTTTATTCTTCATATCGGTATTATAGTAGCATGAAACCACAAAATCCAGCTTCACCAACAGATCAATTTTATAGCGGTGGATTAGCGGAAACCGTTTCAAAACCAACTCGCCTTACCTATTCATTTCTTGCTCACTGGTTCTGTGGTAAACGTAGCCTTGGAATTGCAATGCGAAAACTCGGGTTACCTTGTGAAGAAACTGCCGAACCACTTGTTGTAATGCATGAAGGGGACCTTTTGGTGGATTTAAAAGCTGAAGAGAAAACGCTTTATTCACAAACTGTTTTTAGGTATAAAAAACAAGAACAATTTCATGCACTTCCTGTTCTTCAAATCGCTTATGAACGACTATTCTCGCCACGCTGTTTACTTAATACTATTAAAATAGTTTTGTACCAATCGCAATTAATCTCTGATCCTCAGAAATATATCGCACTTTCTAAAGGGTATATTGCCCACATGCCAAGTAATTTGCATAGCACTTCTCTTCGCGATATTGATCGCGTGCTAACTGAGGAAATATGGCCGGCAGTTATTGGAATTGGTGCTCTTTGTGAATTTTATTCGCGGCTCCTTGAACAAGCCGTTCCTAATCAACGTGAATATGCCGCCATTCTTTCGTATATAGGATCGCGTGTTTGTGTTAATGATTGGTTCTTTACTTCATTGTCTCATCAAGCTAAAGTACGCTTGGGTAAGATGTCTTTTGAAGAATATCTCGAACATTACGGAATTCGAGCACGGAAAGATTATGAGATAAGTTGCCCTCGTTGGTATGAAGAACGGGAACACATTTATTCACAAATCAAAGATACTAACAGTAAAGCGGAAAAAAACATAACTCCTGAGATAAAGGAATCTAAAAAAATCTCCTCGTATATTGATGCTGTAATTACTTTGCAAATAATACGCTCAGAGGCACGGCGAATTGCCCTCATTTGGATTGATGCTCTACGCCAAGAAATTCGTGCTAAAGTTGGTAATGATATGGCTCACTATACACGCGAAGAAATATTGAAAGACTCAGTTGTTAAGAAAAGTGAAGCAGCAGAAACTAAAGTTGAGCCTAAATCTACTTCAACTGCAATACACGGAAAAGGAATGCCGGTTTCTCCAGGCAAAGTTTGCGGTACGACTCATTATGTGACATCGAGCTTCGAATCAATTCCTTCTGGAACTATTGGTATCTTTCCCAATGCGAGTACTGACTTTACGATTCTATACACTAAGTGTACCGGAATAATATTTCTTTCAGGAGGTCAGACCTCTCATGGGGCGATAGTGTCACGAGAATTTAATATTCCCTCACTTGTAGATAGTAATGCAGCAGGGATTGCCGAAGGGTCTTTCATGGAAATTGATGGTAAAGAAGGCGAATGGAAGATTCTTTAAAATACCTGGTCGAAAAAATTCAAGAAAAGACGATTGCCGGAGGTTACATCGGGGAAGGCTTCCGGATGGAATTGTACTCCGTATATCTTTTTATTCGTATGCTTAATGACTTCAATACCATCCTTGGAGATAGCTAACGCCTCAAGTTCTTTGGATACCTCTTTTATTGACCATCGATGGCTTTCATACACGACAAAATTTGTATTTTCTGCAAAAATAGGATCAGGCTTATTCACTATTATCTGTACAAGCCCTTTTTCTTTTGATTCCATTTTCTCAAGATGTGATCCAAAAGCGAATGCAATTAATTCACAGCCCAAACAAATCCCTAATGTCGGTACATTTAATGATCGGATTATCTTAAGTTCATCTTGATACAATGGTTTATTATAAACAACCGAAAAACTATGCCCTCCACTTAAAATAACAGCATCAAATTTTTCAACGTTGCAATGGTGAAGATTTCCATAACTGGAAATCTGAAGCGTCCCCTGAGGGATAAGGCTAATCAACTTTTGTAGATAATACGAACCATTATCTACGAGCAGAATATTCATTTTTTACTTACCTTTTTTTTATTGTACATGAAGAAGCACAATAAGATGAATAGTGGTAGAATACCTGAATGTATAGTACGAACTTACAATTACTTGAGGATGTTGTTCGCTTTATCAAGCATCCTAGCTTGACTAAAAGTAACTCAGAAACTCCAGTTGCAATTTTTCGTCGTATTATTATCTTAATTTCTTGGCTATATGTTCTCGTTTTCCCTCTTGCAATACTAATCACTGTTCTATTGAAGGCTTTAAATTATTCTGGAGTTAATGCAGTAAACCAATTTGCAATGAACGGCAATTTCTGGACGGTGTTATTTTTAGGTGCTTTGGTAGCTCCCCTTATAGAAGAGCTTACCTTTAGATTACCCTTACGTTTTTCCCCCACTAACTTAGCACTTTCTGGCTTCTTTGCATTACGTATCATTGCATCTTATATTTCCAGACAATATTTTCCTAACGAAAATATTTTTTTATACAGCTGGATTATTCCCCTTATTTTTGCTGTAGTGTTATTTTCTTTATGCCACTCTTCTCAATGGAAAACTTGGATTACGGGTTGGTATGCTCATAATTTTTCTATATTTTTTTACGCTCTTACACTATTATTCGGACTTTTGCATATAACTAATTATTCGGATGTTCATAATATCCTTCTTATTATTGTTCTTTTAGGAATTCCGCAGGTTATTGTTGGTATTGTGCTGGGATATATTCGAATTACTTACGGATTTGGCTACGGGCTTATAATGCATGGCCTCTATAATGCATTTTTACTCGTCCCCGCTTCCCTTGCTAAAGATCAAACTAATCAGTTCCATTTGATTCTTGGCGGAATAATTGGATTGTTCGTATTTGGTCTGGCTATTTATGGATTTATTACTCTAATCTATAATTCCTATACTTTGGTTAAGAAGGCTTAATTTCCTTGATAGTACTGTCTAGCCTGTCCATCGAGATTCTCCTCGAGATGAGCTATCACTTGTTTATGATAGGTCTGGTCGAGGTCAAACATTTTTCCATTCTGTATCTCTTCAGGTAACGATTCTTTATTTTCCTTATGGGAGATAACTTGCAGGCCTTCTTCTTGTTCCATTAAGGACAAGGAAATAGGGGTATTGAGAATATTTCCTTTATCAATTTTACCATCTTGTTTTATTCTTTCTTCAATTAGAGCCCATACATACACTTCAGTCATCCCTTCTTTTTCATCTTTTCCCATAATTTCGTACGCTGCAAATACTTTGCCAAGTTTTGAAGTGACTCCAAGGTTATTGATTAAATACTGTTTTATGAGGTCAGTATCTTGACTGGCCGCATCAAGAACTTCGGGGCTCGGTTGTACCGAAGCTTTTGAGAAGGCGATTGCGGCCACGGGAGTAGTGATCGGGGTAGGGGTTACCAATTCTATTTTTGCTTGAGTGGAAGTTGTACAGCCGCAGATGAATAGTGAAAACGCACTTATTATTTGTGCCGTTTTTTTCATAGATTTCTCTATTATAATTCATTACTTTGCATGATATGATAGTGACTTATGCAAAATAGATATCTTCTTATTGATTTTGATAGTACTTTTGTTCAGATTGAAGCGCTTGATGAACTCGCTACAATTGCATTGGCGGACGTGCCTAATAGAGAAATGATCGTATCACAGATTAAAGCAATAACCAACCGGGGTATGGATGGAGAAATAACCTTTCAAGAGTCGCTTATTCGCCGTCTATCATTATTTAAGATATCTCACCTGCATATTTCACAGTTAGTGACATTATTGCTTTCTAGTATTACCCCTTCGTTTATAGAAAATAAATCATTTATCCAGAATAATGCAGAAAAAATCTATATTATTTCTGGTGGTTTTAAAGAATACATTCTTCCAATTGTCTCGACTTTTAACATACCGTCTGATCATGTTATGGCAAACACATTTTTATTTCAGGACGACTATGTAACGGGGTTTGATACTGACAATCTACTCTCTCAGGAGAATGGAAAGGCGAAACAAGTAGCAGCCCTTAATTTCAAGGGTGAGGTTATAGTTTTGGGAGACGGTTTTACTGATTATCAGATACGAGCACAGGGATTGGCTGATAAATTTTTTGCGTTTACTGAAAACGTCTCCCGTGATACCGTTATTAATAAAGCCGACTCGGTTATCTCAAATTTTGGCGATGCTATAGACTATGTAGCACGTCCAGACGTCTGTAAATGAATTGTTAGATTTCAAGATCTGGATATACTATATGCCATAGACCTGAAATAACTTCTTCAGGTTTGTAATAAAAAACATATAGGCGCCTCCTTTCTTTTAAGATGCTTTCGTTCCCGGTATCTTTGTCCGAGATTATTCTGAAACCTTCCCAAGGTTGTGCTGCACTTTGCGAGCGAATTACTCTTCCTTCGCTGTTCTTATACACTAATTCATCTCCTACCTTCACCGTAATTTCAGGGGCATACACTACTCTTGGGCCGCCTTTTTTTGTTTTGACGCTAATTTCGCTACCAATACCGTATGTTATAGTTTCGGTTTGACCACTGGAGTGCTGGCGAAGCCATAACCCTTCGGCTGTTCCATTATTGTTTATGATCTGAATATCTGTAAACTTGGTGCGTGGGATAAGCTCTGTTAGAATACACGTCCTTTCTAACAGGTTTTACTGACTTTTCGTTTTATAGAGAGAGGCAAATCAACACTCACCTACCACTATGACCCGAATAATGTAAAACTTGTTTTATGTTTATTTAATATGACTTAAGCTTAACGTGTTTTTCAGTTGAACACAAGCTCATATTCAGACAAACAAAATGTTATATCGTTAATATATTTCGTAATTCTCCAGTAATTTTTTATTACCTTCAATCTGATAACGTAATAAATCAGAATAGAGCCCAGGACGCTGTGCAAGCTCCCCTGGCTTGCCGTAATCGACAATAGTGCCGTGATCCAAAACAATTACTTTGTCAACGTTCTGGATGGTTGAGAAGCGGTGGGCAATAATTAACACCAGCTTATCTTTCATCATATTTTCAAGCGCTTCCTGTACTTCCTTTTCCGATTTAGCATCCAGAGAAGACGTGGCTTCGTCGAGAATGAGGATTGGAGATTTTTTAAGAATTGCCCGGGCTATTTGTATACGCTGTTTTTGCCCTCCAGAAAGGCGGACACCGCGTTCGCCTATTTCTGAATCTAGTCCTTGAGGAAGCTTTGTTACAAAGTCGTACGCATTGGCCATTTTTAGCGCTTCGTTAATTTCTTCTTCTGATGTATTACCACCGTAAGAAACATTTTCACGAATATTTGAAGAAAACAATTCATTTTCCTGAAAAACTAAGGCAATGTTATTGCGAATACTTTGATAGTTTATATCTTTGTATTTTTTGTCTTTTAATAAAATTATCCCTTCCGTTGGCTCATAAAACTTGAGGATTAGGTTGACAATGGTAGACTTCCCTGCTCCGCTGTGCCCCACCAGTGCAATTTTTTCATTCTCGTAAATTTTGAATGAGGCGTTCTTTAAGACAAGATCGGATTTATCATATTTGAAACTAACATTATTAAACTCAATAGATGGTGAACTTATCTTCTCAATCTGTGCATTTGAATCGAACTCTTCTCTCGAATCAAGTTCGAGGATTTCAAAGAACTCTTTTGATCCGCTTTCTGCTGTTTGTACCTGTGTTAAGATAAATGACATTGCAAAAAGTGGCCTGCGTGCTTGATTAATTAATTGAAGAATCAAGACCATTTCACCTATAGTTAAGAAGCCTTTAAAGGTATTAATGAAGACAATGATGTTGATTATGAGAAGAATGACATTCAAACTTATATTGCGCAGAAAATCAAAAATGTGAAAGGTGTTGCTTTGGCGAGCGTATATTTTGTTTACTTCTGTCAAATTGTTACTGACAATACCGTATTCAACTTTTTCAGTGTTAAAACTTTTGACAACTTTAATATTGCCGATAACTTCTTGAATGCGTCCGCGATTAGTATCTTCGAGTTTATTTTTTGCTTCTTCTTCGCGACCCCACACCTTGGTGGAGCGGGTGCTCAAGTAGAGGTAAATAGGGAAAAGAGCAAAAGTTAATGCTGCGACTGAGAGGCTATAGTACGCAAGAACTACGATCGTAAAGATGCTTTGCAGGAAGGTAGGTAGAATAAAATTAGTTGAGGTGTTTATAAACTGTTGAATTGACTGGATACCGCGATTGAGTTGGTTAACAATTTTACCGGATAGTTCGGAATCGAAATAATTTTGAGAAAGTGTTAACACTTTACGATAGAATTTCTCAGTTAAGAATTTACGTAATTTACCAGCAAAGTGGTCGCCTAGTCTTTCGGAAATTGATCCAAAAATAGTACTAATGACACTTGCTCCAAAGGCTAATCCTAGATACAGAATAAGGTTACTATAGTTGCCATTACTACTTTGGACGTTTTTTACAACTTCGTCGACTATATATTTGGAGAGAATCGGTGTTACTAAATCGAGTAAGGCACCCGCAAGAATCAAAAAAGCGATGATACCAATAAGGCTATATAAAGGGCGAGCTATTCTGATTATTTTTCCGATATTCTTCATTACCTATGTCCAAAATCCACTTTTTAACTGAGTTAAAGAAAAGGGCACTTCAACTGTTTGGGTATCACCAACATTAGTAAATAGAGTCAGTTTATCTTCATTAGTGTCGCTATGGATTACCCCTCCGCAGGAATACACCACTCTTCTCGCCTCTGGATGCAATTCATCAATAATTGACTTACCTTCAGACATAAAATCATCAGGAGTTAAAATTGGCACGGGGTCAATCTCAACCTTGTATGTACCGTTAGTTTTGAAAAGTTTTGATCTTCCTAAAGAATAGACATATTTATTGTTTTTTATAGTAATGCCATGAACCAACATTAGTGCTTCATTTTCGTTCACCCAGACCGGCGGCATTGTGGTACCAATTCTCCACTCGGCCCACGGGATATCTTCTGAAAACTGCAACTCTCCGGCAATATCTATTTTTCCCTGGTTTTGAACTAAAACATATAGTTTGTGACTGTTATGTTCGCCGTCCTTACGGAAAAAGAACGTATTTTCATCGATTGGCGTTAAGTTTTTTCCTGGCCCAAACTCGGTAAATACCTGCGGCTCTGGTAGATCTTGCTTCCAATCGGATGAATTTAAGGTCATTATTGCAGGGTACGGCAAGTATTCATTGTCTTTTTTTAAAACTGCTGTCATGCCAAGAATTACTGTTTTATCAGGTAATACAATTGCACGAGGATCCTCAAGATGCAACTCATCATTTTTTGGCCTCCAAACGACTCTTTCGTGAATCACTTTTCCCTCATTATTTATTTCAATGAGTACCAGTGTCCCTTTGTCGGGCTCACCCTTCTTACCGGCTTGCTTTACTTCACGAGGTAATAAAAAAATATGTCCCGTTTCACTATCTCGCCATGCTGCGGCATTAAAGCGATTTATTAATTTTTGGGAAAATAAATACGTATTTCTCATTGGGCAGCTCCTCAGGAGAATTGTAGATTTATAGTTGAATGTTAATTTAGCCACATACCTTACCAGTTGTAAAGGGGTTCATGTTGCGTTTTGCTATTAAATAAACGGATTTGGTAATTTAATTGTACCAATTCTCGCATCGCTAAGCCCTGCATATAGAATCACTGAGTCTTCTTCGATAAATTCTAAACTTCCTGGAAAGACGACGTCTTCTAACCATTCTGTCTTGGCTGGCCCCACTTCAAAATTCCCTCTAACGGCAATTACTTTAGGAGATATACGCATATTATGCTCATCACTTACATTATCTGGATCAAAACTATAGACTATTGCAGCGTAATGCAAGTACCCTTCTTCATCTTTATGAGCGATATGCCCCAACACATCGATTCGCTCAGCACCATTTTCGTTTTTATGTACATATAATTCATTAGAACCTATCCATCCATTGGCATCAATTTGATTGATAAAAAGATGCTCAGGTTCATGTGCCTTTTCTTCTATCTCATACAAATTATTGACGACAATCACACCAATTTGTCCTTTATTATAATTGCCACCTTGAGGGCGAACGCATACAATAATTTTTTTATCTTCGCACTGCACAAGGCGAATATCTTTCATATCACGAATAGAAAGAAATGGTTCAGGAGATAACGTCTGGATGGAGGTACCTTTAAAGAACTGAGTTACTATGGTGGGAGGATTGGTTGAACGATCAAGGGTTACCCCTCCAACCACCAACGTTCGATTTCCTTGTTCGTCCTCAATCCACGCAGAAAAAGGATCCTCATGGAGTTTGAATACTGGCGCATTTGTTACTTGCACCCAGTTACCTGAAGCAGATTCTTCATAAAATCTAATTTCGGGATCATACGACTCTTCATCGAGCCAAAAGCTTTCGGGTGACTCAATTCGGATTGCTAAATATTTTTTCCCATTATCTATTACAAGCGCAGGGTTGTATACGTCTTTTCCTTCGGAATTATTAACGGTAATGATTTTACCCCGCTCATCGTGTTCGTGCATGCGTATCATCCGAACCAAAGAGGAATAATCATTTTTTAGTTCTGTACTCATAGCTCACCTAACTATCTTTTTATATACTGTAACATACCCTGAGATCATCTTGTCGATTGAAAATAGTCCTTCTCCGTATGCTCGGCAGGCGTGATTATCAATTTTGTCGATCTCTGCAATTCGTTGAACTGCTTCGTCAACTGTGTCAATTATTATTCCGGAAACCTGATCTTTTACCAATTCAGGCATCGATCCTCTTCTATTGGCAATTACCGGTGTTCCGCTGGCAATAGCTTCGGCAACCGATAAACCAAATGGCTCTTCCCATTCGAGTATAGAGATGTAGGCGCGTGCTCGAGCAACTTTCTCATGGACTTCAAGCTGACTTAATTCTCCGAGATAGACAATAGATGTTCCATCAAGATGGGGCTTTATTGCTTTTTCAAAATACTGCGGATCGTCGATTGTTCCAGCAATTAATAATGGCGTTGTCGTTTGCTGAGCCAATGCTATTGCATGATGAATACCTTTTTGCACACATATACGAGATGCCGTTATAAAATAATTTTCTTTTGGAGAAACGGTTTTAAACGTTTCAAAATTAATTCCATTGTAGACTGTAGCTACATAATTAAGATCGGGCTTATACGCTCTCATGGCGTTGGAAATAGAAACGAAATTACTATTTTTATATTGGTCATAAATAAATTTAGCCTGATCTTCCATTCCATGAAGGGTTGTAACAAAAGGAAGATTACTTGAGCTTAATCCTAAAAATCCGTACCAGTTTAAATTATTATGGATAATGTCGAATTTTTCGGTTTGTAGATGATTCAACACTTGAGAAATATGGTGTAACTCATACGGAAAGCGATACTTTTCTTGCAGCTCAGAAGTAGTGTTGGGAACAGTAGCGTGTATTTTAAAAGAGCCAGATGTTTGATTTGTCGCAAATACTGTGACGTCATGTCCTTTTTGATGCAATCCTTCGGCTAACGTATATACAACCTTTTCCCAAGGGCCATAGCCACGAGGTGGAATCGGGTGAGATATTGGGGCAAGGATTCCTATTTTCATAGATTATTATATTCAAATGCAGCCCATAGAAAAACTATCGTTGATTCCGCACCATAATTAGTGCTTATTCCTGACTCATCGATCCCGTCGGCACATGCATACTCGGAATTAATAAGGCTTTGTTTCATGATATTATTTCCAAAAAACCAATCATACCACTCAGAAGCGGCAATTTTATACTGTTCATCCTTAAAGAAAGTATACGCTTTAATAAGCATAAGAACCATATAAGCGGCATCAATTGGTTGTTGCCCATATAGATCGCGAGTATTGCTTCCAATGGTTTGCCATTCTCGGTTTCCTACCGGGGCAGGCATACCATCAACCCGACAGTACTTCTCCAAGGTTTCAATAGACCTTTTTATACAATCTTTGGTATCTTGGTTATCGACGGAGAACTCTTCTTCATAGGTCAAAAGAGCATACGAGATAATAGCATTGGCATAGGTAAGGGTGTCTTCAAACCAGTATGTATCATGATTAAACTGCTCAAGTATTTTATTCGCTAACAGGTCGGCTTTTTCTTTATCATGCAATAAACAGGCTGCGATAAGGCTATAACTATTCGCACGGATGAACGGTGAACTTAGTATAATAGAGGTATTAATTTTTGCTAAAATTTCTTGTGCTTTAACTGGAAATATATTTTTATTGATACAGTATGCTAGTGCCCAATAGGCAAGCGCAAAGGCATCGTCTGATGCAGGGTACGTTCGAGTCGTTTTATCGGCATGGAAGAACCCAATTAGTAGACCTTCTTTTACTGATAGCTCGATATACTTTAAACATATATCAGCACGAACTAAATCATTGTAGAGGATGAAAACGATTAACCCGCGGGCTGAATCGTCCAGCGCGTATCCTTCATTTGACAAAATCTTGCCATTCTCATGATGTTGCCATATGCCAAATTGATCGGTTATCGCTAACAGGTGCGTCAACTTGGGTAGTGTGTTCTTTGTCATATTTTGTCAAAATAAGTTTTGCTAAATTTAAATACCTTTTTGCAATATTCGGCCAGGTCATGAAGCGGCCTTTTCGATAGGCACTCGATTTATACTTTAACATTAAATCAGAGTTGGTTATTACTTTAATTACTTGCTCCGCAATTGAACTTGGAGCTTTAAAGTCTACAAATAACCCAACATCATTTGCCAAGACTTCAATAGCGTAATTATAGGGTGTAGAGATACAGACATTACCTGCTCCCAGCGCGTAAGAAAGTGTTCCTGACATTGGTTGCTGCGGGTCAAGGTGCGGTGTAATAAAAATATCGGCAGCTTTATGATGCTTAATTAATTCTTCGAGAGAAAAATATTTATTTACAAACGTTACATTTTTCTTAATCTTTAAATCTGCCACTTTTTTTTCTAGACTATTGCGATATTTTTCGCCTTCATTACGCATTAAAACGGGATGCGTTTGTCCTGCTATAATTAACTGAATGTCTGCCTCAGCTTTAAGAATCTCTGGCATTGCGTCAATAACATATTCAATACCTTTACCTGGACTTAACAAGCCCTGTAAAAGAATTGCGTATCTGGATTTGATCTTAAGCATTTTTTTGTATTCTTCGTGGTGATTAAAGGAAAAATCTGGAACTCCATGCTGAATTACTGTAGTTTTTTCTGGTTCACACCCATATACTTCAGTTAAAATTTTTCGCGTATTCTGAGTCATTGCAATAACTGCACTGGACTTTTCCACGATTCGCTTAATGATATATTTTTTATGCTCGTCGGGATTAGGAAGTAAGGTATGGAAATTAGTTATGATAGGTTTATTAATTAGATCCAACATTGGCAAAATATAATCACCATCAACTCCCCCAAACAAGCCAAATTCATGTTGTAGATTAATGACGTCTGCGGAAGATTGGTTTATGTAGTGAGCAGCCATATAATAATCTTGGGGATTATTTTGGTGAATTCTTACTTTGACTTCCCATGGATAGTCATAATTCTGGCCATCGTCGGTTACCGCAATAATTTCAGCTAACGCGTGCGGATTTTGATTATTGATCGCGGTGGTCAGATCCTTGGTGAAGGTCGCTATGCCGCATTTACGAGGAATATAAGAGGAAATATATATAGCTTTGATAGGTCTTTCCTCGTTATCGAGTTCATGAGTAATATTTAGTTTAGATTTATCCATAAAATTAACCTGCAGACATTAATATAAGTTTACCTTATATTACCTGTGTTACTATTATAACACTGATTTTAGGAAAGTCAAAGCTGTGGAGCTTAAAAATACATTACCGCGATCGCTTACAGTCGAGATGCTGCAGTGGTTCATAATCCATCAGAAGGCTGTACCTCTGGGATCATTGTCGAGACCGAAGCCTACCATTCTCAGGATCCCGCAAGCCATGCGTCTGGTGGCAAAAATAAGCGGAATGAAGCCATGTTTGGGGAGCCAGGACATGCATACATATATTTTATTTATGGAGTACATTAATGCAACATCGGCGGGGACTTTCTCAAAGCACCTTACTCACTAATGGACCTGCAAAACTTGTTAAAGCTATGAGCATCAACTATTCACTGTTAGGAATTGATCGCACCGGAGACACTCTTTTTATTACCGAATTGGATCGTACCTACTTTGAGTCTGATATCGTAACGACGGCACGGATTGGCATTACTAAAGGTGTGGATGCACTGCTGCGTTTTTATCTTAAAAGGAGTAACTTTGTATCAAAAACAGGATGATATAATTTAAGGCATGAGTACATCAATCGATCGACTAAAACAAATTTCTGCCGAGATTTATGATTTACGTTGTATAGTTCAACTTTTGGCCTGGGATCAGGAAGTCTATATGCCACCTGGCGCAGCTGCTGACCGTGGTAACCAGATCGCTACTATTTCAACGATTATCCATCAAAAAGAAACTTCACAGGAATTAGGTAAGATACTGAATGAGATTGCGCATGAATCAAACTCTTTATCTGTAGAAGACAATGCTTTGGTACGCGTAATGAAACGAAGTTATGATCAAGCGACTAAACTGCCTGAAGAGTTTGTTAACGAATTTACTCAGCTCACTTCTAACTCAGTCCATGCGTGGGTGGAAGCGCGGCAGGCTTCAGATTTTTCAAAGTTTGCTCCCTATTTAGAAAAAGTTGTGGAAATGACGAAAAAACAAGCTGAATATTTAGGATATGAGAAACATCCGTATGATGCGTTACTGGATTTATATGAAGAAGGTTTAACGAGTGAAGATGTCACAAAAATGTTTAGTCAATTAAAAGAACCGCTCGTACGAATTCTAAAAGAAGCACAGAATAAATGGAAGGATGATTTTAGTTTTAGTGAACCGTTTGATGAACTTGAGCAAATTGCTTTTTCCAAACGAGCTCTACAGAAAATTGGCTATGATTTTAACCGAGGTCGGGAAGATAAATCTCCGCACCCTTTTACCGAAGCCATGGGCCATAATGATCGCCGGGTGACGAATAGATATAAACCTAATGACCTCGATTTTATTTCCTCCGCACTGCATGAAGGAGGTCATGGTTTATATGAGCAAGGAATTTCGGAGCGGATTGCTCGCACACATTTGGATACCGGTGTGTCCCTGGGGATTCATGAGAGTCAGTCTAAGTTCTGGGAATGTATGATTGGCGGTCGCTATGAGTTTTGGGAGAATTTTTATCCGGAACTTAAGGCTGCATTCCCACGCCAACTGGGGTCAGTCGCATTGCCGGATTTCTATCATACGCTGCATAAAGTAAGTCCCAGCCTTATTCGCGTTGAGGCAGATGAGGTTACCTATAATTTACATATTTTGATTCGATTTGAAATCGAGAAAGACCTTATAGAAGGGAAAATTAAGGTTAATGAATTGCCCGAGATTTGGAATGCAAAATATAAGGAATATCTGGGAATTGATGTTCCTGACGATGCCCATGGTGTGTTGCAGGATATTCATTGGTCTCATGGGTCGCTCGGCTACTTTCCTACATACACTATAGGGAATCTGGGTGCAGCTCAAATTTGGCATGCGTATACTGAATATGATCCAGAGTGGAAGCAGACGCTACGTAGCGGAAATACAGGAAAAATACTTGCCTGGCTAACGGAAAATATGTATCAGTATGGCTCAATCTACCAGCCAAAGGAATTGATGAAAAAAGTTACCGGTGAAGAATTGGACGCGAAGTATTGGTTGGAGTATGTGGAGAATAAGTATCTTAGTCTAAATCGATAACTGAAGCGTTAAGTTGTTCGCATAAACGACCCACAAGTTGATGAGAAATAACGATTATTTCTGGTCCATTAGTTTGATTTTTTATCCTTCCAATAGCTTGTAATTGCAACCCAACATTAAGACCGTGATCAAGCTTATCAAGTGGTTCGTCTAAAATGATGCCTTTGACTTCAGAATTATATCTAGCTGTCAACTCTGCAAGTAACATGACTATCCTCTGTCTCTGACCATCTGACAATGAATCCTGACCGAATACTCGTTTTCCATGCATTCCCGCAATATTTAAATTGCCTCCGGCACTTTCTAAAAGACTATTAACCCATGATAATCTAGCTTCCCTAAATTTTGTTATTTCAGTTAATAGACTTAAATCTAAATAGTTTGGAGATCCGCCTTGCCTTTTGATTATATCTGCAGATAAGAGGTTATCTTCAATATCCCTAATATGATACCATAATTCTTGTTTCTCTAGCGGGATAGCATAGTGCTGATCATCGATAAACTTGAAAACTGGATTGAATATGTCTACTAGTTCAGATTTAGGATTTATTTGACCTTGACCAAAAATACGGATATGTTTACTAATGTCCCGTCTGGGTAATGACTTAGTGTTAGTTGCTACACCATTATCAACAACATAAACCTCACCACTATATCTTGTTATATTTCTCGGTCCAAGCCATAACTGTGATTTTCCTTTACCGGATCCTCCTTTAATTACGGTTACTTCTCCCGATCGAGCAGTAATCGAAAAATTTTGTATGTCAGTTCTTGCACCGTTAGGAAGTTCTGAAGCAACGTTATCAAGTATTAATCCTCTCTGGAAATCAATCAAATCAGTGTACTCTATTGGTGGATTGTTGCTAAGAAATTTTTCCCAGCTATTATCAGTTATTAAAACGGTCTCCCGGTTTAATACGTTCCCTAGACCGGTAACTATTTCTGTTGCCCGGTGGGCATCAACTGCAGCACGTTTAGTGGTAAGAGTATTTACTAACCCAGATAAACTAAAAGAGGTGGCGAATAACAATCCAGCGGCCGCATCCTTTGAAGCACTTAATAACGTTATAATGGTTGCGATAGTAGGTGTCTGTGAAATTATGTTTAATTTAGTAACATCTTTTAAATGTCCTTCAAGCAAATCGCTTAACCATTCGATAGACTTTGCGCTACGTGCGGCTCGAGTTGCTGCGGCACGGACTATATTCATTGAAGTAAATGCTGTTCTGCCAATCCAATAAGAGGCTCCTGCAGCTGAAGCAAAAATTGCTGTAAGAAATTCATTAGCGTAGGGATAAATAATCCCAGCAATTAAAGTTGGAGTGATTATGTTTTGGAGATTCTTAATACGTGCACTACTAAGCTCAGCATTATATATTCTGCCGCCTAATTGATTTAGCGATGAGATTTCCTCTCCATTAAGACCTTCTGCCTTTAGTAATTCCGTGACAACAGGTATTTTGTCACCATGTTCCATATAGGCATTGTCTAATGCTAACTGGAGATCTACTCCATTTCTGTTGGTCAAAATTAACTCAGCGACCTTCCCAACCGCTTGAGCAGATACACCAACCGCCGCATATACATGACTCCATTCTCCTCCTGCTACGTATGCAAAATTACATTTCCCAGAATATTGTCTTCATGTTTTGGGGGCTTGACAGTTTGATCCTGCAATTTGCATACCGACTGCTCCTGTCTCGATAATTCTTCGTATGGCAATTCGTTTGGAGATTTCTTCTTTTCCGCCAATTTCAACTATAACGCGAGCTGACGGCTGGGAATCTCCAATTATTAGATCGTCAACTTTATATAAAAGTTGAGTGCCTAAGCGCCTTAGTTTATCTGGTGAATTTTTCTCCTTATTTAAGGAATTATTTTCAACTACAGAATTACTTTTGTTTTTTCCACTAGACCCATAATCTGGAGATTCTATTATTATAGGATAATTTTGTCAATCTACGATTACTCTCCTAATTGACAGCATGTGTGATCTATCGTACAAAGAGATTAGAAAGCGAGTTGTTTAAAAGTCATGCGCGAACTTCTAAACAGTATTAATAATGGCTGTTGAGCTCAATCGCTCATTGGCCTTTGCCCCTCACGGATTTCCAGAAATCCTTTCACAGTCAGTTCAAAAATTTCCTAATAGACGCCGTTTAGAATATTGTCCGGAGCATTTACCCTCTCGCGTGCCACTTGATCGAGAACAGCGACAGTGGATAAAGGCACGAGCAACGGATAAACATGGCATTCTACGTTCGGAATGGACAGGAATGAAAATTGAGTTTCCTAGTATTCATCATATCCGCCCAGTAGCATATCTGGTTGCACAATTTGATCCACTAGGGGAAATAGGACCGGATTTATACGATACCCCTGACAATATAATCGTGTTATCTGAAGCTGAGCATATGCGATTACACCCGGAGGCGCGACGCTTGAACTTATTGTGGATACGCGATAGGCGGCAATTTTACCGGGAGGTACGGCAAATTCAAGTCCGGCTTATGAACGGAGAGAAAAATTGGATCGATAAATACGATGAACGATTCCTGGCTATCGCCGAAGAACGGACCTTGGCATTTATAAAAAAAGAGCACCCGTGGCCGCTGCATAAGAGTAGAAAGTTTAGGAAAGCTGCGTGAGAGTTACTTTAAGAGCGTCAAAACTTCTTCGCGAAATTTTGGATCGTTAATACTCCCGGTATGAATGTTCCACTGACCACGAAGGGGAAATAATTTATTGACAGCATGTTTGTTTTTAGAACCAGCAATTCCGGAAGGAATTTTTTTATTTACGACAATTGAGAACGGTAGCAGCATGTCCCAGGGACAGTAATAGTTTATCCAGCGAAGTGACTTAGTATTAAATCGTTCTTCGATATTTGTATTAGTGAAGGCAAATTTCTGTGGTAAATCGGCTTGGACTGTGACAAGGGTGTGCACATATTCAGGAACTCCGTAAATTTCGAAATAAGTAAAAGCAAGGACACTGCCAAGCGAAAACGCTACCACAACTTCAGGCTTTTCTTTCTCTAAAAATTCCTGAAATTTCATCCGCAGTTCATGGCTTTCGGCAAGTTGATGCTCTTTTTTGTAGACTGAATATTGTTTAGGGATATTATAAAAATACTGGAGATCAGGAAATGTACTTTCAATATACCATTTAAATACCGCAGCGGTTCCTGTTTTGACATCGGTTTTAAATGCAGAGAATCCTGCATACTCTTGAGGTTCTCTACTTAAGATTTTACTTGTTGTTCCGGACCCATATCCGTGAATCAATGCAATCTTTGCCATGTTATGATTATAACTCATTAATTGCACAATTCCTATTTTCTTGTATAGTGACTTGATGGATGGTATTTTTTCAAAAAAGCTCAAACGTAGTATTACAAGTTTAGTGATTTTTGCCGTAATTCTCTGTATTGTTACTATATTAAAATTTCCTCAACAACAACCTCCTTCCTCCCCTTTATCTCCTGTCCCTCAAAGCTCTGTACTGACGACATTGCCTGATATTCGTGTTGGAGACAATACTACACCAATAGCTTCGGCAAGTGCAGTGTTAGGTAGCTCAAGCCGTGAGAAAGCAATTGTAAAACGGATTGTCGATGGGGATACGGTTCTACTCACCGATGGTCGTAAATTACGGTATATTGGCATTGATACTCCTGAAACAGTTAAGCCAGGAGTAACGCCTGAATGTTATGGACATGAAGCTTCACAAAAAAATAAAGAGCTAGTTGAAGGAAAAGGAATTGAAATGGTCAAAGATATCTCAGAAGTTGATCGCTACGGTCGGTTGTTACGGTATGTGTATGTAGGGGATGTATTTGTGAATGATACTTTAATTCGAGAAGGTTTTGCTTACGCTTCAACCTACCCTCCTGATGTAAAGTATTCTGAGCAATTTAAGGATGCGGAACGAGATGCGCAGACGCATTCGGCCGGACTATGGGCAGCCAGTTGCCCAGTGCATAAAGGCGATAAAATATGATACAACTATACTATGCAAAATGAAGTGATACTCGATGAACGCGGATTTATAGTTGCACATTATGATGGCCACCAAACTGAAGAGATTATGCAAGAGCGGCTGGATAAAATTTCTTCTCTTATTACCAAACTACGTGAAGAACGGAAGCCCGTTCTTATTCTCGCTATCATGAATAGTCCAGGCGACTCTAACCATGTCGTTCGCAAAATGGGAGTTGATGCAATCGCAAAATGGGACTACAACAAGTTAGCGGTATTTGGAACGAGCTTGGTAATGAAAAACTTGTTTAATTTTCTGCTTAACGTTGCCGGTCAGCAGCAACGAGTTGCCTACTTCGAGTCTGAGGCTGCTGCAATTGAATGGCTTAAAAAGCCCTTAATCTAAGTTAAATTAGAAAAATTAATACAAAAAAGCCGCTAGATGCGGCTTTTTTTTGTATTGAGAATGATCTTATTCTGTCATCATCATTTCGGTTGCGCGTTCGGGACTTGTTGGAATCAAACGTCCAATGATAACATTTTCTTTTAATCCCACTAAGTGGTCAACTTTACCAAGCACTGCGGCTTCAGTGAGAACATTCTTTGTCTCCTGGAATGACGCAGCTGATAAGAATGAATCAGTATAGAGTGATGCTTTGGTAATACCAAGCATCACGATCTGTGCTGATGCTGGCTCACCACCTTCGGCAATAACCTTAGAGTTCTCTGCTTCAAAGCGCGCTCTTTCAACGAGTTCGCCTGGAAGTAAGGTTGTATCGCCCTGTGCTTCAACTTTAACTTTGTCACACATTTTTCTGACAATTACTTCAAAGTGCTTGTCATGAATTGGAATACCCTGTGACTCGTACACATCCTGTGCTTGAGCAATGAGGTATTTCTGAGCTGATTGCAGCCCTTGTACCTGAAGAATCTGTTTAATATCCAAGTGACCAGACATAAGCGCTGTTCCGACTCCTACCATCTGACCGTCTTCAACTTTAAGATCGGCGGTTAATGGCAATACATATTCGCGTTCTTCAACTGGCTTGGCGCTTTCATCTTTAACGCGGATAACGATATTATCTGCAGTTTCAAAGATTTCAACTTTACCAGCGATTTCAGCAATTGGCACAGGATTCTTTGGTGTACGTGCTTCAACAAGTTCTTCCACACGAGGAAGACCTTGTGTGATATCCAGACCAATAACGCCTCCGGTATGGAATGTACGCATCGTGAGCTGTGTTCCTGGTTCTCCAATTGACTGTGCTGCAATAACACCAACTGGTGTACCGAGGGTAACAATCTTTTTACTGGACATATCCCATCCATAACATGCCTGACACATACCAAACTTGGTCTGACAGGTGAGTGGTGAGCGAACCATAACTTTATCGACACCTGCTTCATCAATTACATCAGCCATTCTTTCGTCAACCAAGGTATTTGCTTCAACAATTACTTTTTTGGTTTTTGGATCGATAATGTCTTCGGCCATTAAGCGGCTTATCAGACGATCTTTGAAGTGACGGCCAAATTCCTGACGTGTGATTGAAAAGCCAACTGTGGCATGACAATCGAGTTCACGAATAATTACGTCATGAGCAACGTCAACTAAACGACGTGTTAAGTAACCTGATGCAGATGTACGCAACGCGCGGTCAGCGAACCCTTTTCGGGATCCACGAGACGAGGTGAAGTACTCAAACACCATCAAGCCCTGGCGGAAGTTGGACTTGGTTGGAAGTTCAACGATACGTCCACTTGGGTCAGCGACAAGTCCGCGCATACCCTGAAGCTGTTTCACCTGGTCTTTAGAACCACGAGCTCCCGCTTCTACAACCATCTTTAATGGGTTAAGGAATTCCATGAAATCCCATGTCATTTTCTGAACTTTTTCGGTTGTTTCGATCCAGATATCGTTGGAGATTGCACGCATTTCGTCGCGGGTGATCAAACCGTTCTTGTAGGATGAGTCGATTTCAGCTACACGTCCGTCGGCTTCTTCAATAACACGGTCACGATCCGGATGGATTACGCAGTCGACAATACCGATTGAGATACCCGCCTTATCTGCATATTTAAATCCGAGTGACTTAAGATCATCGATAAACTTACGTACGGTTTCGTTATCACAAGTTTCGTATGCGGTTGTAACGAGCGTACGAATCAATTTACCTTCAACTAATTTGTTAACAAATCCCATATTTGCAGGCATTACTTCGTTGAAAAGGATACGGCCGACGGTGGTCTGCATCATTTTGCCTTGGTGACGAACATTAATCATGGTATGCAAGTCAAGTTTACCTGCCTGGTTGGCATAAATTGCTTCTTCAAAGTCGGCAAATACTGCGTCGTCTTTTGGTTGTTCTTCCATGGTGTATGTCATAAAATACGCACCAAGTGACATTTCGCGGTTAGGAAGGGTTACTGGAGTACCGTTTGAAGGTAACAGTAAGTTCTTTGAAGCAAGCATTAATTCAATGGCTTCGTCACGAGCCTTTTGGGAAAGTGGAATGTGGACCGCCATCTGGTCACCGTCAAAGTCGGCGTTATACCCAGTACAGACACAGGGGTGAATCTTGATGGCGTTTCCTTCAACTAATATTGGGAAAAATGCCTGAATACCTAATTTGTGAAGAGTGGGCGCGCGGTTAAGCAGTACTGGATGATTCTTGGTTATTTCTTCAAGAATGTCCCATACTTCACCTGATCGGCGTTCAAGTACATGTTTTGCTGACTTTACATTGGGCGCAAAGCCGCGAACAATGAGTTCGTGTAATACGAATGGCTTAAACATCTCAAGAGCCATTTCTTTTGGAAGCCCCATCTGGTTAAGCTTAAGCTCTGGGCCGACAACGATAACTGATCGTCCTGAATAGTCTACGCGCTTTCCAAGTAAGTTCTGACGGAATCGTCCTTGCTTACCTTGTAACATGTCGGTTAAAGACTTTGTTTCAGCTTGTGCTGATAATCGCGAAGTAGTTTTTCTTGAGGAATCAATAAGGGCATCAACTGCTTCCTGCAACATGCGCTTTTCGTTTCTTAGAATGATTGACGGCGCACCAAGATCAATAAGTCGCTTTAAGCGATTGTTGCGGTTAATCACACGTCGATATAAATCGTTTAAGTCAGATGTGGCAAAGCGTCCACCTGAAAGCTGCACCATTGGGCGAAGCTCTGGTGGAATGACTGGAAGTACCTGCAAAATCATCCACTGTGGATCGATCTTTGCCGCCCGCATGCCTTCAACAATTCGTAGACGTTTACCTGCTTTAATGTGGCGCTGTCCAGTTGTTTTATTGGATTCTTCACGAAGCTCTGCAGATAATTTACCGAGGTCGATTTGACCAAGGATATCAAGAACGGCTTCGGCACCCATGCCAACGTCGAGGAATTCTGAAGCATCATATTCCATGAGTTTGTAATACTCGTCCTCAGAAAGGAGTGTATGTGGCTTAATAGTGTTAACCATTTCGTTAACGGTTTTATACACTTCTTCAAGCCTTCCCTCTTCTTTTTCGAGTTCGGTGCGAAGTTGCTGTACTTTTTGGCGAGTTTTTAATTCTAACTCGGTCTTAGATAATTCTTTTGCTTCTTTTTTGAGTTCATCACTCTTTAGCGCGCCAAGGCGTTCTTTTAATTCTTCTTCAAGTTTGGCGATCTGCTCTTCGGTTTTATCGCGAAGCTCGCTGCGGCGACCTTCCAGCTTACCGGAAAGTTGCTCAACTACTTCGGCTTTTTTCTCTTCATTCACTGAGATGATGATGTAGGATGAGAAATAAATTACGGCATCCATGCTACGTGGCGAGAGATCGAGTAAGAGCGCAAGTACTGATGGTGTACCTCGCATAAACCATGCATGAGCTACTGGTGCTGCGAGCCCAATGTGTGCCATTCGTTCACGACGAACTTTGGACTGAGTTACTTCAACTCCACATTTATCGCAGATAATACCCTTGTAACGGATTCTCTTATATTTACCACAATAACATTCCCAGTCTTTAGTTGGACCAAAGATTTTTTCGCAGAACAATCCATTTTTTTCAGGACGTAGCGTTCGGTAGTTAATAGTTTCAGGTTTGGTTACCTCTCCGTGCGACCAGTTTTTGATAGTGGTCGGAGAAGCAACTGATAGCTGTATTGCATCGAAATCTAAAATGTCGGCCATGATTTTTTTTGCTCCTTATTATCTTTTTAAATAATAATTACGCTTCCTCCTCTTGTGTATCTTCATCTTCCGAATAATCGCCTTTGCCTGTTGCAAGGCCTGCTTCCTCAGCTTCTTCAACTTTAACGCCTGGTATATCCCCTGTAGAATCATTGTCTTGTGCGACGATTGATTCCGCATCGAGAACCTGCATTAATTCTGCTGCCTGTTGCTGTGCTTTTTCATCGGTATCTATTTCTGACTTTGCTATTTCTTCTGCGTCTTTCTTGTCTTTCTTGTTTGATCCGAGCATTAATACTTGGATTGAAAGTGACTGTAATTCTTTAACCAAAACCTTGAATGATTCTGGAATGAGTGCTTCTGGAATTGCAGTTCCTTTAACAATTGCTTCAAATGTCTTAACTCGACCAACGACATCGTCTGACTTTACCGTTAACATTTCTTGTAAGATATGGGCGGCGCCGTATGCTTCAAGTGCCCAAACCTCCATTTCTCCAAGACGCTGTCCACCCATTTGTGCTTTACCCCCAAGAGGTTGCTGTGTAACGAGTGAGTATGGACCAGTTGAGCGAGCGTGAGTTTTGTCTTCAACCATATGGATGAGCTTCAAGATATGCGAAACTCCAACTACAGTTTCCTGTTCGAACTGTTCACCAGTTCGGCCGTCGTATAGTTTAATTTTACCGGATGTTGGGTAGTTAGCTTTAGCGAGTTCTTGTGTAATAAAATCTTCGCCGATTTCTTCAAAGGCTGGGATACCAATTTTGTATCCAAGTTTTTCGGCGGCAAGACCAAGTTGAGCTTCAAGTAATTGTCCCAAGTTCATACGGGATAACACTGAAAGTGACGAGATAATGATGTCTACTGGTCGTCCGTCTGGTAAGTATGGCATGTCGGCTTGTGGTACGATTTTTGAAATAATACCTTTGTTTCCATGACGTCCTGCCAATTTGTCTCCAACGGTAATTTTACGCATCTGAACAACTTTTACCTTTACTAATTGGTTAGTGCCTGGCTCAAGATCGTCGCCTTTATTTTTATCCAGCACTTTTACTTCTACCACTACACCACGGTCGCCATGTGGCATGCGCAGTGAGGTATCGCGCACTTCGCGAGCTTTTTCTCCAAAGATAGCGCGTAACAGTCTCTCTTCAGCGGTTAATTCTGATTCACCCTTTGGTGCAATTTTACCAACTAAGATATCGCCTGGACCAACTTCTGATCCAACAATGACGATTCCGCGCTCATCAAGATGCATGAGGTCTTCTTCGGAAACGTTTGGAATATCTGCAGTCATTTCTTCTGAACCGAGTTTAGTATCAACAATTGCGGCTTCGTATTCTTCAATGTTGATTGAAGTTAAGACGTCCTCTTTAACGAGACGATCAGAGATAACCAGTGCATCTTCGTAACCAAGTCCTTCGTACGCCATGTAGGCAATAAGAAGATTGGATCCGAGAGCAAGTTCACCTTTATCTGAGGAAGGACCATCAATCAAAAGATCACCTTTTTTCACTTTTTGACCCGTGATAACTGTGACGTTCTGTGAGTAACAGGTAGACTGAGCAGTGCGAACAAATTTTTGTAATTCGTAGGTCTTCGCTTCTTTTTGGCCTTCATATTTGACCATAACCTTACTACCATCTGCGTAGGAAACTACTCCATCGGCTTCTGCGTATACAACGCGCCCCATTGATCCGGCGACTGTCTTTTCCATGCCAGTTCCAACCCATGGGCTTTGTGGATGAATAAGCGGAACAGCCTGACATTGCATGTGCGTTCCCATAAGCGCGCGGTTGGCTTCGTCATGTGATACGAACGGAATAAGGGATGCGGATGTTCCCACAACCTGGCGAGCAACCATATCGATATATTGAACGACACTTGATTCAGTTACGTAGAAACGTCCTTTATAGCGAACAGGAACGCGTTCATCAAGAATATAGCCATTATCATCAATCTTGATTTCAGCATGAGTAATGAATTGTTTTTCTTCATCGTCGGCTGAGAGATAGGCTACTTCTTCCATAACCTTCATTCTGCCGTCAGCTTCTTTTACCACTTTGCGGTAGGGAGCTTCGAGGAAGCCAAATTCGTTTACGCGAGTATAGAGTGCCAAGTAGGTAACTAATCCGATGTTTGGACCTTCAGGTGAACGAATTGGACACACGCGTCCATACTGGGAAGTGTTAATGTCACGGATTGAGAAGGATGCGCGTTCACGCGTGATACCACCCGAACCCATAACGGTTAAACGGCGGAGGTTATCTATTTCAGATAAGGGGTTAGTTTGGTCAAGAATTGCTGAAAGCTGTGAACTACGGAAGAATTCGTTAATTGCCGCAATGATAGGGCGGGCGTTAACAAGCGATACTGGTGTGATTGGCTGATCGGTTGCGGTTAAGCTCATTCTTTCGCGGATCATTCTTTCCAAGCGAAGCATCCCAACGCGGAAGGCATTTTGCTGTACGAGTTCACCTACGCGGCGAACACGGCGATTAGCGAGGTGATCGATATCGTCGATTTCACCTTCACCTCGAGTTAATCCGATAAGGTATTTAAGAGCGGCGATAATGTCAGTTAAAGTTAATGTCTGTTGTTCGCGAGGGACATTCACTCCCAACTTCTTGTTTACTTTATACCGTCCTACTTTTCCGAGTGTATATCGGCGTGGGCTAAAGAACATCGCATCCATTAATGCATTCGCGTTGTCGATCACTACTGGATCGCCCGGGCGCATTTTTTTGTAGATTTCGAGTACTGACTCGTCTTTAGTTTTAGTTGCATCTTTATCGATTGTTGAGGCAAAAAACGTATGCTCCGGATCGGTATCTATGTCTTTAAACGCATCCATTATTTGTTCATCAGTGGTTAAGCCGTACACTCGAAGCAGAGTTGATGCCGGGAATTTACGCCTTCTATCAATTTTTACGGTTATAATATCGTTTTTACCGATTGTAAATTCGAGCCAGGAACCGCGCATTGGGCGGATCTCTGCTGTATATGTCGGTCGTGGAGCTCCCGGTTCCATTTCACTGGAGAAGAAGATGCCTGGTGAACGAACGAGCTGATTAACAACGCAGCGTTCAATTCCATTTACTATAAATGTTCCCCGATCGGTCATAAGTGGCATATCGCCTAAAAACACTTCCTGTTCGGTGCGTTCGCCGGTTTGCTTATTAATGAGAACTGCTTCAACGCGCATTGGCGCTTCATAAGAAACACCTTTAAGCATTGATTCATTCGGAGAGTACGTGGGTTTTCCTAAAGAATGCTTACCAAATGAAAGCGCCCAGTTATTACCGGTAAAGTCTTCAATTGGGCTTAATTCTTCAAGAATTTCCTGTACGCCATGCTCAAGAAACTCAATATATGATTCTTTCTGAACCATATTTAGGTCAAGTTCCGGAACTGAAGTATTGGTCTTTCTCCAAAATGTTCTATTAATAGGGGTGTGTTCGAGGGCTTTCAGCTGCTGCGCCATGACGTCTCCTTTGTTACACGAAAAAATCCACGACGTTTCTTTCGTGTACTTTACTACTATTATTTACCTATTGTAATTGAGCTTATAATCTGCAAAACTTGTCTACAAAAACTGGGCTTAGAATTTGTATCTTTCGTTATATTACAATTTGCTATATCTACTTTTACGTACGAAAAAAAGACACTCGCCTCTTTACCTTACAGATAACAGGGTATGTGGACGTGTCTTTTTGAACGGTACTGTTACTAATATCATGGCTGAGGCACGGGTGTCAAGGGGCGCTTTGTTAGCTTCGGATTGTAGACAACCTGGCTAGATTAGCTTTAAATAGATCGGAAAGTTCGATATCTTGACTTAGCCTAATATATTCTATTTGCAGATTAAGTATAGCTTTAGCTACAGTCGTTAATCTGTCAAATTCATCAGGATAGTTGAGTTTTAAGGCTGCTGAGTATAGTGCTGCTACGGCAGGATGAATTTGAAACACTCCAGCTGTTTTGTAGGAATCTACGTGACCAAGATAACTCGCTCCTTCGCGTAATTTGCTTAACATATATTCCGCTAGGGAGACGGAGCTCCTATATTTGCCGTTACTCGCTCTGTTCCAAACCTCATGGAATAGGTTAGTATGAAAAGGACCAATAATACTTAACAAATTAACTACGTTTTGAAGGTCTCTGTCTGTTCTTGTGCAAGTGTGTAATTCGCTGTATGCGTTAGCTGCAAGTTGTGTATACTCAGGTAACTTGGTTTGTAGATAAGATAACTCTGTTCCTGGTGTTGTTACTTTTTCTAACAGCATCGTTATTAGGAGCGGAATGCCTCCAGTTGCCTGATAGCAGAATTGAGCCAATTTATTATCTACACCAAAGTACTGAGCGATTTCCTGTGGTAGAAGTGAAGATAAGGACAGCCTTTGCTTTTCGGTGGATCTATTGCCAGATATTGGTCGAAGATAAGGACCGATAATGCCTTCATTAGTTGAGTGCAGAGTTATTACTTTTTCTCCTCTCCTAAGCGGCTCAAAGAAATCCACTTGAGTCACAACATTATTAGTCCGAGCAGCGCCACTATCCGCATCGTCAAAGATAACAATTACCGGACGTTTTATTGATGTCTCGGCAAGATGATCTGCTACTTCGTTTAGTAAACTTCTATAGCTCGCGCTGTTGTTTACAACTAGACTCCTCTTTTCTAGTGCTCTTTGTAGACCACTGACGCCTTGATTAGTTGCCTGGAGTGCTATTGACAAAGCCATTTCTCCCATATTTTCATCGTACTCTCTGCCGTTGTAATACCCATACTCTGCTCCTTGAACTACAATTCGCACTAATTCCGGATCGCCTTGTCCTATACGACCTAAGTTATAAGTTTTACCAATTCCTACTGGACCTCTGAGATGAAACGCTTGGGGACTTGATCTTTCCTCTGATTTCATCTTTTGAACAATTTTACTCAATTTATCGACAAGGGCCGTCGGTTGTATTTCAGACATATTCATCCGCGTATTATAGTCCTCAGCTTTGCGATTTTGCAAGCTTGCTGACAGTTAAGCAAGGCAATAGAATGAACTCTGCCATTGGCTATCAGTGAGATTGCTCTCGGGTAGAGGACTCGTATCTTGCGTTTATAAGACACCTTAGGTATACTTTGCTCTTCCTTATGATTTTACCTGAAATGAGACAACAACCTGAATACCACCGGTTTGATCCACGAAGGTGGTTACCCAGTCCACGGACTCGTATTGATCGACTTATCGGCGAAGATATGCGTCCCAAACCTGAACGACTTACGCTTATTTTCATTAATGGCAGAGGCTCGAGCGGGAAAGATACTCAGGCGGATCTTCTTGCTCAGAATGTGTACCCAGGTGCGATACGGATATCTACGGGAGATATTGTACGCGGTGCACAAGAACCCACTAGTGAGTTTTTTAAATATAATGACAAACTAAAAGAATTTTTTGCAGCCTCAAATGCCGGTGCATTTGTTCCTGATCGGGAAATGCTTGAGGTTGTTCAAGACGTAATTGAAGATATTATTGAAAATAAGTTACAGCAGGAGAATGTTGTGAATGGTCGGGCAGTGTTTATTTTTACCGGCTTTCCTCGCACAATAGGCCAAGATGAAGCTATTAACAGCGTGTTATCTGAAGGTTTGCGTGAGCATTTTCCCGTTGATCATTTGCATATACTTTACGATGTTCCGCCAGAAGTATCACAGAAGCGAGCACGAATTCGAAGAGAAACACCGGGAATTGCACAACGACGAGATGATCAGATTGAGGTTGTTGAAAGGCGACTTAATGAATATATGGATCAGACTCTTCCTACCATGTATAACCGAATTTATGGAGGAGATCATCTCATTGTGGTACCGGCTGCAGGTACAATCGAGGAGATTCATGCCATTACTGTGGCACGATTACAGGAACATAATAAAAAACGTCGCGGGATTGGAGCCTTTATTGCCGAGCATACTACGGTACGACGTTTACGCGAGAATGATATACGAAATACCTACCGAAATTTAGTAAATCCTTTCAGAAAGCTTGCCGACAAGAGGCCGCTTGACCATTCGCCGACCAATTAACGCTGATATTCTTGCTGTAATAAAATGTAACCCTTATTGGATAATCCGCCATCATAACCATCAGAATACCCCTGAGGGATAATGGCGTAGGACACCAGACTCTCCATCCCTGCTGCTCCACAATACGGGTTAACCATTTTTTATAATGATATTACTTTTTTATGCTTATAACTGCAATAAATAATCCAGCCTCTCCGCCTTGCATGCGGTCACGATAGGAGAAAAACTCATTACAATGATCTTTAGTACAGTAAGTACTCTCATCAATATTTTCTTTTATAATCCCAATTTCTTGCAGTTGAACACTGTTGGCCTGACATAAATTGAGAAAAGAATCACTATCTCGTCGTACTATTAATTCTGGATTATTAGGGAAAGCTTGGGTTACTTGCTCAATAACATCTTCTTTAATAGCGTAATAACATGGGCCAATTGCAGGTCCGAATCCTACTACTAAATCTTTTGGGTTTGAGTTGAACGCTTCAGTCATTTTTTGCGCGGTTTTTACTGCGATTCTATTCACTGTTCCCTTCCAGCCGGCATGCGCAATGCCGATCGCTTTATTGTTGGGGTCATAGAAGAATACGGATACACAATCGGCGGTACGAATGCCAATCGGTAGTTCGAGCACATTAGTGATAAGAGCATCGGTATGGGGGATTAAGGTATCTTCGGAATTCCATCCTGATCCTTTGTCTATTTCATTAACCACATGGATGTGGTTAGTATGGAGTTGTTCTCCCATAGTAAGGTGCTCTGGTTCTAAACGGTAGCGAATCCTCGCGAATTAAATTCAATCATAATTTCGTTTTAACTTATCTTTAGTCTTTTTTTCTTCTATTGCTAATTGTATAAGTCGATCGATGAGCTTGGGATACGGCAGCCCTGATGCTTCCCAGAGTTTAGGGTACATGCTTATTTTGGTGAATCCCGGTAATGTATTGATTTCATTAATATATACTTCTCCATCTTCGGTTAAAAAGGAATCAACTCGGGCAAATCCTTTGCACTCAAGGACAAGATATGCTTGGATAGCTAAATTCTGCATATGTTTCATTTGTAGATCCGAAAGTTTAGCAGGAATTTCTAACGAAGCACCATTCTCATCAATATACTTGGCATCATAGGAATAAAACTCATGGTGCGGAATAACCTCTCCACACACAGATGATTCCGGACTCTCATTGCCTAAAATTGAACACTCAATTTCTCTGCCTTTAATATACTCTTCGATAAGAATCTTGTTGTCGAATTGAAAAGCGTGATCAATGTATTTTCGCAATTCTTTTTCGCTTTGAGCCTTATTTACTCCGACAGAAGAACCAGCATTGGCCGGCTTAACAAATAAAGGGAAGCCGAGTGTGGCAATAATGTTCTTTAGGTTTTCTGGAGCATAATTCTTTTTTAGTGATACAAATTGCGCGACTGGGAGTCCAGCATCGCGCAGTAACCGTTTCATAACATCTTTGTCCATGCCAACGGCTGAGCCTAAAACTCCTGCGCCGACATAGGCTACGTTCATGACTTCAAACATTCCTTGAAGGGATCCATCCTCACCTGTGGTTCCGTGAATGATATTGAAAAAGACATCTATAGATTCAGCTTTTTGATCGGTGCCTGTTACTTGCAAAGTAACGCGATCTTCTTGAATTACTGGGGTTACCTTGGTGGTGCTTTGGCTATTTAGTGCAATTAATTTTGGATTGGTCTCATTAAGGAGTATCTTTGATCGCTCACCTGTGAGCCAGTGCCCCTGCTTATCTATTCCGATTAAGGAGACGTTATATTTTTCCTTATCAATAGCGTCATAGATAGATTTTGCAGACTGTAGTGAAACTTCATGCTCGCCGCTGCGGCCGCCAAATAAAATGCCAACATTAATTTTTTTGTCTGTCATAACCCTCGCTCCTTACGATACCCGTCCCAAAATATTTCACGCCTTGGTAGTTTTTTTATATCTTCAGGATTTGCTAGGAGATGTTGGATAAATCCATCAAAAACAAGCGACTGTGATGCTTTAAAAAGAATGGTCTCATTTCCATGCAGACTTGCCTGCAGATATTTGAGTAATTCAGCATGGCTCGAAAAAGCGCGCGTTTTATTTGTATCGATACACAGTTTTTGAAGTTTTGGGTAGGTATACTTTACGACCCAAGGCCCAAGCAAAAGAATCTTATCCAGATTCATTTCCGCGAGTTTCTCTGCCAGTTTTTCATGCTCTTCTTGAGTTTCTTTACCCAACTCTTTCATATCCCCCAGAACAGCCCATTTTTTGTCTACCTTTAAACTCTCATACATATTAAGCATCACGAACATTGAAGCAAGATTCGCGTTGTATGAACTATCAATGAGTGTGGTATTTTTGACGCCTTTATACATAGAAGAACGAGCGGTAGGAATTTCTAAATGCGAGAAATGATAATCTGGATTAATATTCAGAAACTGTGCTAATTCCATTGTCTCGGCAATTGTTAAGTATATTTCCCTTGGTTGCAAAGTATTGAATTCATATATGGCTTCTTGTATTTCGAAAGTAGTTCCTGAGGATGTAAGGGCGTGTGACTGGAGATATTCAGCCTCTTTGATCTGAATTACTTGTGCGTTACTATTTTTCACTTGCGTTTTCATAAGCTTTGAATCGCCGTTAATTATCACCAGTTTCTTAGTATTTCGTATAAAATATCCGAATTCATGAGCAATAGCATCTTCTACTGTTTTAAACTGCCCTGAATCGACTAAGTTATCAAAATTTTCACTGTGAGTTCGTGAAACGCTAATCCATAACGTTACATCAGGCTTTAAAAACTCGGCAAGGAACTTCCCTTCTCCAGGCCGATCGCAGTCACATTCTGCTACATATATTTTTTGAGATGGAGGATTGGTAAAGGCTTTAAAAGGTGCTGATAAAATTAACCCCGGCCATTCGCTGCTGTTAAGTGTTTTTCTCTCCAGACCAAGGATATCAAACGGTATTCCAAGAGCTGAATTGGCATGATGGGAATATTTAGCGACTTGCAGCAACTGTGACTCAATAAAATGCATTAATGTAGTTTTTCCTGACGAACCAGTTACTACAACGACTTGCGGGTTCCATCGGGATAATCTTATTTGGGCGAAGAAGCGAAAATACCACGCTACAATAAAATATAATCGTTTTTTAAGTTCATCGATCATGATGCCATTTTACCATTTTTTCATTGTCGATGCAGGTTACTTTTGACTCGGAGTATTTGACGTATATGCTTTGTATAAACTCCAGCTCGCTAGTGTTCCGCTATCAGAGATTTCTCCCTGTGCGATCATCTCATCAATTTCCTTCTGGGTAAACCAAAAAATCTCGATTATTTCTTCAGTATCGCCAGGCAAGAACTTTCCTACAAGATCTTTAGCGATATAGACCTCGGTCTTTGCATCCGAACGACGAGGATGCGCATAGTAAAATCCTATTTTAACTAGATTATTTGCATGTAGCCCAGTTTCTTCAGTTAATTCGCGCAGTGCACCTGCTTTGCTTTCTTCTCCGTGTGGAACTACACCACCAGGGAATTGATACAGACTGTTGTTTAAAGGGTACGTGTATTCTTTTTGAAGAAGTATTTTCTCATCCTCTTGAACAGGAATTATTGCGGCAGCATTTCCAGGGAATTCAATTCTTAAATATGTTGATTCTTCGCCGTTATGGAGCGTAATATCGTCTTCAATAATATTCATTCGTTTATGAGTAAACAATTTTTTAGAACCTTTTTTTTGCCACATTATCTATCCTTTTTTCGGTATACCAATTTTAATCCAGACCAGACTTCATCAATTGCTGCGACTTTTACATCTACTAAGCCTTCCTCAAGTGCAAATTCCCGAATATCGTTTTCGTCGAGGTCTGTTTCTACTTTGCTGGCCTTTTTAGGCCATGAGACCCAGATCATACCATCTTTTTTTATTTGAGACTTACATTGTTTAAGACGCTTTTGATAATCACTCTTTTTATTCGTAAATATTTGAATAAAATCGATGTCGCCAACGCGCTCTGATACTTCAACGGCATGGGTGGGGCCTAACAAATTACGATACCCCGTTGGCGCGTTACAGAACATAATTCGATCGCCGGGGTTAATGCCTAATTTCTTAACTAGTGGGGTATTCGAATATCCGGACATATTATTCTCCCTTATATAATAAGATAAACCTTCGTCCATCTTTTTTTTGGAGGGCTATAACACCAGTCGGCTCAAAATGAGGGGAATTTTGAGGAAGTTGTTTAATAGACACTGCTTTATAGCTTATAATTTTTTGTAACTCTTCTTTATTATAGTACTCCTTAGCAAATCCGATAGGAGAGTCCCAATCTGGTGGACTATTTTCAAGATATTTTTTAATTACGCGAAAGCGTTTTATATTTGTAAGCTCACCTACTTGATAAACAAGTTCGTTCTCATTTTCAATTTTATCAGCTCTGATAAATATGAATGGCTGGATATGAGCTTTTGGATCCTCAGAGATTTTCGTTTCAATAGTATCACTCGGGCTATAATGAGGAAGAATAATTTCCCAGTTCCACATTACTTTCCATCTATTATTAATTCGCACCAGTTTAATGCTTTTTTCGTGGCTTAATTCTCCAAGCGGTGTTTTGTGCACTATCGTGTTTTTTAGCGTCGCAAAGTTCTGCCAAGGGAAGACAAATGGAGTGTTTACCGCTACTTTTTTGCCTATAGATTGTAAGGATTTATCTACTTCCAGTAATTCCCGCCAAAATAAATCTCGATTGGTTTGTGCTTGTGATTTTGAATCTAGCATTCCATATACTTCTTGATATGTACGATTTTGCATATTCAGCTGAAAATTGGTGGCTAATTCAGTTGGCTGAGGAAAGAGCAGATTAATTGCTTGCAAGATTACACATAGCGAAATTATTCCAATAGCCGGCCTAATATATTTTGTCTGAGGGAGATGCTTGCCCGCAAGTAATAATATAAATGGTACTACAAGTACTAAGTAGCGTGGCCAGAAGGTAATGAGCGATAATAAGAGCAGAGATAAGCCCAAATATAGTAAAAGAAAGTTGGAGAAATAGTCTGTTTTACTCTGTAATTTAATTTTTTTGTAGAGCTGATATATGAATATGCCTAAACCCGTAGGCATTATAATTGACCACTCCGGGCTACTCTCCAAACCTGAATTCCACCACCCTTTATAGAGTGAGGTGGTCATTGTTAGCATTACCATGAACGGGACAAACCCTGTATTCGAGTTGCGGTAAAAATTTATTATCCATTTTTGAGCTGCTATCCATTGAGCAATGGAACCTCCTTGAATAAAAAACTGGAGATTAGTAAAAAAATAGACTATTGGAATAGCACAAAGGATTGGTGCCAGCAGGATAACTTTTTTGTTTTTATGTAAGATATACCCATCAGCAATTAGAATTGGAATAATAAAAAGACCTATTTTTATTGATACAAAGCACCCAGCGCTAATACCGGCAGCTACTGCTAGTAAACATGCAGACTTTCGCGAATTTGCTGAAAGCGCTTTAAATACAAATAAGACATGGGCTAAAAGCATACACATTTGAGGTAAGTCGAGTGTGGCGCGATAACTATTAGCTATTATTTGAGGAGTTAGCGCAAAAAGTATGGTGATAAGATAGCGTCTATTTTGATTGGTAAAAAAGAAGCCTGTTAGTAGATAAAAGAAAATTATTGAAAAGATAACAAACGGTATTTCGTAAATTGATGAATTATGGAAATATTTTATGGATATGCCTATTAAATATTTTCCAAGGGGAGGAACTTCGGGGGCAACATCATAGAGCTTCCCCCCGTTAATTAGTCGATACCCAGCAACTTCATAATTTCCATCATCTCCAATTGTTCGAATGCTATCGGGCACCCGCCACTGCGAATGATCATATAAATCATTCATGTACAGCGCCTCGAACTGGCTCAGAAAATAAGCCCGAAAGGCCCAAGCGTACAAAATAAGTAAACATGCGAGGATAGAATAAAATATTTTACTACTCATCTTCTGACATGACCATGTGCACCTCCCAAGCCTAGAACTTGGAATTCTGCCATTCAATGAAAGTGCATCCGGTTGCTACTCTGTTTACTTTGTCCCATCCGGATGTGCTGCATTTTTTAGCCCGTTTCCCCGTAGAGGTTGTAAACATAACTAGTTTGTTTCCACACTGGGGGCATGTCTCATCCAGCTCTTCTGAAGAGCTGTTGTTAATCCATTCGATATAATCACAACCTGTGGGAGATTTGGTAGCAGCGTCCCAACCGGATGTGCTACACTTTTTCATCTTTTTACCGAAACGGGTTACCGCTAAGACGAGAGGTTCTCCACATTTAGGGCATTTTTCATCTAATTCTTTTGGTTCTGTTTTTAACCATTTAACGTAATCACAGCCTTCGGTTTGGCGCGTTTCACGATTCCATTTACCGTTTGAGCATCGTTGTAATTGCCTTTCTGTAGGAGTAGTTTCAACCGGTCCCAGCGGACTTCCGCATTTTGGGCATAATTCATCCGTTAATGTATCATTCATAAAAATAAACAGGTGTCAGTTTGCCAGAGTTGCACCTGCTCTTCTTTCTTTACTTAAATTGTAATTTGATCCTCATGATAAATGGTTTAGAGATACTTTGCAATATTGCGCTGATGTTCTTCGAACGTACGAGCGTAGTAAGCAGTCCCGTTTGAATCATGTAAATAGAAGTAGTAATTATTTTTTTGAGGTGAAATTGCCGCTGCCAAGGCGCTGTTGCCTGGATTACAAATTGGTGTTGGAGGTAATCCTTTGTTTAAATAGGTATTATAGGGAGAATTTACTTCTTTATCGGCAGGAGTTGGCGATTTCCACCACCCTGCGGTTGAGTTCCCCACTGCGTATTGTAGAGTTGCATCAACTTGAAGTAATCCTGCTGTTTCTCCTGCTGTTTTTAGGCGATTTTCAATAATTCCTGCTATAGCCGGCCGATCCGTATCGTTTAGACCTTCCCGCTCGAGTAACGAAGCAATAATAATTGTTCTCTTTTTACTGTCAATGTCGGTTGGACCACGCAAACTGGCGTACTGTTTTTCAAACTGCTCATGCAAAACATTGATCACCTCATCGGCTGTTGCGGTTTTATGAAATTCATAGGTATCTGGGAAAAGCGTGCCCTGGCGCGGTCTTGCCAGTTCAAGAAATTTTTTACTATCGTATTGTTCGCCGAGAACTTTTTTTAACTGCGCATCCATTTCTTCGACCCGCCAACCTTCGTTAAAACGAATTTTGACATCTTGGATGCCAAGAGATAGTTCATGTAAGATTTCTTCAAAATTCATGGCCTGAGAAAATTGATGTTTACCTGCTTGAACGACTACTTCATCGCCGGAAATTTTTGTCCAGACGCGAAAAGCAAAAGCATTACGAATTAATTTTTGTTCTTCTAGGTTTTGCGCTACTTCAGCAAAAGATGAACCTGCTGGAACAATTATTTCCTGTTTTGTATTATTATCTGATACTGGTTTGACATTTGAACTATACCACCACCAGGCACCACCTAGCGCTAGTGCAGTTACTAGAAAAAATGCACCTAGTGCTACAAATAACGTTTCTTCAATAAGTCTTTTCATAGCTTGATTATGGTAGCAGAATTATTAGTGAGGATGCAAGGCTTTTGAGTTTAGCGTACGCCTCGCTTGACTTCAATGTTTTTCTCAAGATGAGGTAAGGTTAGAAGCGGCCCTGGAAGATTTACTGAATATTGGAATGACACATCCAGAACTTTATTATTACTTAGAATTGTTTTGCGTGCAGCGTCTTCACTTTTCCCGAGAATGTCTTTAGCAATTTGTGATTCATCAATTTTTGGAATGATGTTTGCTTTACTGGTTGCAGTAAGCGTAAGCTTTCCTGATTTATCTAAACTTACGAAGTCTGTTTTAATATCTTTGCTATTATCTTTAAATTCGTATCCTTGCGGAACCGCTGCTGTCTGAATGTTGGCGAGTACTGTTTCAACATCGGATTTTTTAATTAAATATCCATCGACTTTCATGGTGATATTATCAGAAATGGTGTCGCTTTCGTCATTTACATTTTTGTTAAATTTTTCAAGCGTTTGGCTTACTTGCCATGCCTTGTCCAGTAAAATACTATCTTCAGGAACTTTAGCGCGAAGTTCTGCTGGAATTTTGAGCTCCATATCTGACTTCAAATCTCGTGAAAGATTAGTGCGATCTGCCAGCGCCACAACACGGATATCCTTTTTAGAGCCCCCGGTAAACGCGTCAATTGCGATTGCTTCAAAATCATCTTTAGTAAATCCCGTTACCGTTAAAGAGGTGTCTTTAGCAATATTACCTTCTGCCCCAATATCCGACGCTGTTACATGAACTGATGATTTTCCGTTTGTTTTGGTTTCCCCACTTGCAGTAGTAGTTGCACTTGCTGAAGCAACTGTTACACTTTCGGAAGTTACGAATTTGAGATTTCCTGATCGAAGTTCAGTGTTGGCACCGAACGTTTTATCTGAGCCTGTTTTGTTGTACAAAAACACCTGTCCTTTTGCTACTTGCCCGGTTGGTCGCTTCCCGGTAGTGTCGACCTGACGTGTGTCTTTTAGCTCAATAGAGATCTTTTGAGCCGGCATTGTATTATCTGAAGTAGAAACTGTAGCCTTTTCGAGTGCTGCAATCGTAACCTGCTTTTCTAGAACATCGGGTTTGACATACACCATTACTGTTGCTTTAGGGATATTCCATAATGCCCACCCCGCGACGCTTCCTCCTCCTAATAAAACCACAAATATTACAACGATAACTGTAATAAGCTGCGATGACTTTCTTCCTTGCGAGTAAGGAAACTTTAAAGATGGAAGGGCAAATTTCTTTTTTTCCTTAATTGGTTTTTGCCAGGGTTTTTCTGTTGTTTCTTCGGCATGCTGCGCTTCATCCTGCCAATTATGTACCGTTATTTCTTCAGTTTCGGCAACTGGGTCTTGCTGTATTTCAATTACTTGTTCAGGTTGTTCGTAGTGTTTTTCAAGATCCTCAGCGTGTTTTGGCAATACTTCATGTCCGGCAACATCTTTATCTTTTACAAAGCCAAAAGGTGCAGTATCGAGGGAAGCCGGGGCAGCGACCCCAACTGTCCCTACCGAAAGCAACTCTGTACCCTTTCGATCCGAGACTATTACTGGCACTGCGTGGACTTCAGGAGCAATGGCTGCTGAATTAAGCTCCTGATATTCCAATGACTTAATAATTAATCTTCCCTGAATGCCATGTTGCCTGGCATAGTCTTTTGCAGCAATTAGAGATACCGCCAGCGAATCTACATGTTCTTCAAGAACTACTACTTTTGGTGCATGTAGGAAAGTTGGTGCGCCTTGAGAGCTAGCACTTTGCTCTCCGACGGTCCAAGCATATTTTGCAAGTTCATTGCTGGCCGCCGACAAGTCGCCATAGCCATATAAACATATACTTGCTGGAAAGGAGTTAAACGATTTAAACTGAGTAAGTCCGCGGTCAATATTTTTTCCTAAACTTTCGCCTGTCCAGGAAATATAATGACTTTCTTTGATTTTGCCGTTTTCAACAAAAGAGATATTCCCACCCTCACGGGAACTTCCAATCATTAATGTGGTTGGTGGAGTTTTGTGTAAATATTGCAAATAATAGGAAATGGCGTGTGGAATCGATACATAGGCTATTGAAACCAGATCTAAATCTTTAGCCAGCTTTTCCATAAGATCATCATACTCCGGCAAAAGTTCTTCATTGATAATCCAACTCTGTGGCAAGCCAAACATTGTTTTTTTTACGTCTACTTCGGCTACAGTGCACGCGATATCTATTGCGTCAGCTGCTTTTTCGAGTAGAATTCGATAGTCAACATTTTTTTCTTTTCCTGAGTCTGAATATGATTTTGTACCGACGCCTAAAATATCTATGGCGTTTTCTTTAAGCTCCCAAATAGTTGCCTTTACGACTCCAGCCGATATAGAAAGAGCAAGCATTGGCTCCGGATCTGATGAATTTACTGCCTCTTCTTTTTGAAAGAGTTTGCCGATAATTTGCTTCATTAGAATAAATATAGATGAAGTGTCGCAAAAGTGCAAATTGATATACTGTTCTGGTATGGATCAAATTACTAAAGACAATTTACGCATGGATGCTGAAAAACATGTTCGTACTGTTCAACGTCACATTGACGCAGAACGGGATGGCCTGGAAAAGGAATTAACACGTCTTGATGTAATTATTAAGGGCGCTGAAAAAGGCTCTCATGATGAAGAGAATGTAGATATAGAGAAGATCTTGAGTTACGAAAAAAAAGGTCGTAGCGAAGAACTACTTAAGCTGAGTAGGTCACCGTATTTTTCCCGTTGTGTAGTCAAATTTGATCGAGACAAAGAGGCAAAAACGGTATATTTTGGCAGATTCCCTTATTTCCCTGATTCAATATATTCTTGGGTTACTCCCATTGCTAAATTGCGATACGAAGAGCCGGGGGCTTTCTCGTTGAAATCTCAAGAAGATGAATTTGATATACCTGGTACGCTTCTTTCAAAGGATCAGTACATGATCGTTGACGGACATGTGGTTTTATGGCGGTTGAATCTATTGATCATGCGCGTGAACTTGTATACCAGGAACGCTTATCTCGTAAGAAATCTGACTTTTCTCTTCCAGAAATTGTTGAACAGATGGAGAAAGCTCAGGATGAAGTTATCCGCGCCCACTGGAAAGGCTCTTTTCTTATCTCTGGCCCTGCTGGATCAGGAAAGACAACTTTGGCTTTGCACCGAGTAGCGTATCTAACGCAAGCTCCTGAGACAGATCACTTATTCCCTACTCAAAAAATTATTATATTTGTGCAAGATTCCTCAACAAAGAATTACTTTTCAAAACTACTGCCTGAACTTGGTATTAATAAAGTTGCGATAACAACGTTTGAAGAATGGATTATAGAAAAGTGTAAGCTTAAAAATGTTCGTTTTACGCAGCGATATGGATTAACTGAAGAAGAAAAAGATCTTTACGAATTTACAAAAAATAAAGCCCTTAAAAAAATTAAAAAAGGAACACGCTATGAAGATATTTTTGATCTTATGCGTGCAACGTACTCTCCTTCTTTTTCGGTGCAACAACAAGATCTCCTTAATCGACAAATAACTGGTCGAGCGCTGGATCGATTTGATTTATCTTTATATGCAAAGCACCTTCGACTTCATGATGGTGGACTTCTGGGCGACACTACCGAATATGAATACGTTACTCATTTAAAACATAAAAAAACTATTAAAAAAACTCCGATACTCTACTCCCTTATTGTTGTTGATGAGGCTGAGAACTATCTTGAAGAACAAATTGAGACATTGCTTTCGTGTATAAGTAAAAAAACCGGTGCAGTGCTCTATGTGGGGGACCTTGCCCAACAAACGCGCATGTATACGATAAAAAAATGGTCTTCAGTAGGAGAAGAATTTGGTATTGGTCGCAAAGTTGTTTTACAAAAAGTATACCGCAATACAAAACAGATTCTCGATTATATTAATTCAGTTGGATTTTCAGTAGCTGTTCCAAATGGATTAAAATCCGGTAGTGAAGTTGAAGAATATACTCTAGAGCAGAAAGCGCAGGAAATTGAGAAAGTTGAAGAGCTTGTAGAAAAGCATACGGATGGAATTGTCGGTGTTTTAGGAAAATCTGAAGAGTATTTACATGGATACCGAAAAATATTTGAAAGTAATTCGAATGTTCACGTATTAACTATAAACGAAGCTCAAGGTGTTGAATTTGAAACTGTATTTTTAGTTGGCATTGATTCAAATTATTTTGGCGGACATGATCTTGCAAAAGAAATTAGAGAAGAACGAAAACATGTCGACCATGATCTGCTTTACGTAGCCTTAACCCGTGCGATGTCTAAATTATATGTATTTGGGCGAGAACCTCTTAAAAAAGTAGTCGGAAAATTGCGTTAACCATTTTCCTGAAAGTAATAACTCCCTTTTCGCCAGAGATACGTAGAAATAATTATCAGCGCAACACACCACCCTACTGAAATTCCTATACTGGTGAGTACTTCGACAGGTTGAAATTTACTGAAGTTCTTGGCAAGCGCACCAAATGCATAAGGAAACGGTAATACGTATAAAACGGCCTGAATAAATGGTGGCGCATAGGCAATTGGAATCCACCTTCCGCTTGTAAAATCAAAAATGGCCCTAAAAAGCCATATGTCAGCAGTTTCCGAGTAGAAGTTCAAGCAAGTAAAAGTGAAAAATATCAGATGTGACAGAATCGTCCCTAAAATTACTGTTGGTAAAAATGTAATGATAGAGATCAATGGCATTTTATTAAAAATCATATAGCAAATAGAAAAAATGGCAAAGACAATTACTGTGATTGAATTTCCCGCAAAACTCTTGACGATGTAATAGACTGTTGGACTTATTGGCAACTTATCAATATTTAAATATGCTTCGTTTTTTATTTCCTTATGTATATCTTCGGAGAAACCCGGCAGCTCGATAGCACCTGCTGTTAAGACAAAGAGAAAATATATGGTAATTTCTTTTGATAACGTTATTCCTTGTGCACTTGGGCTTAGAACAAAACTATAAAATAATATGAATCCATACATTGCAAGGAACGGTCTGACAATTTGCATAAGCATCACGAACCAGGAGTGATTAACCTCAAAAAAACTATTTCGGATAATATACCAATATTTTTTCATCGTTTTTTACCCGATACTTTCGTATTTGCGCAAACCAACTTTCCATAAAGTATGATTTCCAATCATAGCAAAGATTGTCCAACCGATGGTTATGCTCCAAAATATACGCGTGTCCTTACTACGGATTAGATCAAATATGAAACTTGCGACAATTATATATGGAACTATATACGTTAAAATAAATTTTATAGATCCTGGGAAGATATCTTGTGGTTTGTTCCACACTAAGTCTTCGAGAGCTTGATGCACTTTACTAAGTTGGCGGGCATCACGAGCAAAAAAAGTCCAACCATAAAAGATAGATTTTAAATTTAAATACAAGAGACTGGATAGAATAATGAATATTGTTGCTTTGCAAATAAAATACATGGTAAGACCATTAACTATTGATGAGGTTACAAAGGCTGCATAACTGAACAATGTCATAACAACACTCATTAAATCTAGACGCCGGAAATATTTATAAAAAAATAAATTTATTGGACGAGTAAGAATAAGATCTAGGTCTGCCGTTAAAATATCATAAGTTAAGTAACGCATGCTGCGGTCCATGCTCAACCAAAAAAGTACTTGCACCGCAAACATACCGGTTACATAAAATCCTTGAGGCAGCCGGTAAAAAGCATTCGCATTTATGTGGTACGCAATCACTATTTGAAGAACGAAGATTATTGGATAGGCAATGGGAGTTAACGTACTAAGCACAAATATGCTTGGCGATTTTAGTTGGAGTTTTGCATTAGCCTTAAATAGAACCCAGATAGCTTTGAGCATATTATTGTTTATATACCTTTGCAATTACATCAGACAAATCATCTTCATGAAAGTTTATTTCTGAAATCTGGGCACTAGAGACGATCAGATTGATAAACTGGGCGCTTATTTTTCTATCACTTTTGATAACTAGACTTGTGGAAGTGTTGCGTAAAACTTTTCCTTCACTTGTTTCAATTTGATGAATTACTTCTTGAGAGATAGGATTACTGTTTTCATCGAAAATAAATTCTACAATCCGATCATCCCCCAAAAATTTTCTTTAATTCACTGGTTTTATCGTCAAATATTTTTGTTCCTTTGTTGATAACAATAGTTCTCTCACAAAGCTCTTCTACATCTTCCATATTGTGTGTGGTTAAGATTATTGTTGTTCCGAGACTTTTATTGGACTCTTTTAGAAAGCTTCGTACTTCTTTGGCGGAGTTAACATCTAATCCAATTGTTGGTTCGTCAAGAAAAATTACCTTTGGCTCGTAGATAAAGCTACAGATAAGTTCACATTTCATGCGTTGTCCTAAAGAGAGTCGCCTTCCTACGGTATCCATTTTGTCTTCGAGATCGAAGCGCCTTGTTAATTCGTCGATACGCTTTTTGTACCTTATTTTATCGACCTCGTATATTTCGGCAAAAAAATCAAAGGTATCTTTTACAGGTAGCTCGAGGAACAATTGGGTTTTCTGAGCCATTACGAAACTGATCATTTTTTTGAACTGCTTCTTTTTTTGAAAGGGATTAAACCCGAAAACATCGATATTGCCTGATGTTGGGAATAAAATTCCTGTTAGCATCTTAAGTGTTGTGGTTTTTCCTGCACCGTTAGGGCCAAGAAAGGCAATAAACTCGCCTTTATCGATTTCGAAGTTCAAGTCCCTTACCGCTTCGAACTTAGTAATGGTTTTTGGCTTAAGAAATCCAAAAGCCCCGGGAGGAGATTTTTTTGACAAAAAGCTTTTATTGAGATTCTGTACCTTAATCATAGGCACCTACTAATTGTTTCTCTTTCGGGATATTTATGGATTGTACGTTGCGCTATGAGAAAAATCAAGCGAAGTTGGATTTACTTTTGACTTATGTTACTCTTCACAAACTTAATATAGCCCACGATGAGTGCAGCAACGAGACTCACTGTGACTACCGCAAAGCGAAATTTACTACTATCGCTCATAAATCCGCGAATGACACTATATAACAGTGTGAGAACTCCCCCCAGTAGCAGGCCGTCTGACAATAACAATAAATTTTTCATCAGAGTTAAGCTTACTACTAAGACAATTACGGAAAAAACTAAAGCTATTATTGAAACATTCTGATTATATACCTTGAACTTTTTCTCATAATCTTTTTGTTTTTGATCATACTCTATTTGTCTTTGACGGTCTGTTTCGGATTGTATATACGGCTTTGATGGATCGCTATTTACTTGAGGGTAGGATAGTTCTTTAGGATACTCGGGAGGAGTTGGCTTTTCGTAAAAGGCATCGATGCCGAGTCCGATAAATGTTGCCACGAGAATACCGATAAAAAGTGTATAAATAAACTGAAGGGCTTTGGATTGTTGCATACTGTTATTCTACTACTCGTGACATAATTTTAGGAAGTGCTTTATAAAGAAAGAAATTACACGCTGAGTCGGAAAGCCCCAAGTACCTTGAGACTGATACTAATTTATTGCCTCTAAAAGATATTCCTTCTTCTAAAGCCTTAATCATACCAAAGAGAATTTCTTTCTGTTTAGTATTAAAGAGATCTTTATATTTAGCTGCTAGGTCTAGCTTTTGACGAATATCAGTGATAAATGAAGTATCCTCAACTAAGGTTATAATATTTTTTAGCACTTGAGAATCATCACTAAAACCAAATGTTTGCTTGGCCTCATCAACTGAGTGATATCTGCCCTGAGAATCGGGTACTGTTAAGAACCGTATAATTTCTTTTTGATAGTCTCCCAGGTTTGCCATCTGCTCTGGTGACCAGCTTCCTTGTTGTTCAAGTTTATTTATAAGTATGTAATGAGAATACCCGTGCAAAATTGTTTCGCCATGTTGATTAATGTAGCGTGTGGTACTTTTGGCTCGAGAAGATTTTTCACCTCGTCTGAGCATGTTTACTTTGTGCACTATATTTCGAACAGCAGTTGGTGTTAACCCCGTTTCTTCACCTATATGAGCATTAGAGTATAAAAATTCTTTATCTATACAAACCATCGCAAGCTGTAATACGCGCTTTTCAATTTCGGTTAGTTGTTTTACCCACTCTTCATTTTCAATTATTCTGGATTCATGCAACTGAACTCTCGCTGCATAGACTGGAATATTTTTTCCAGCCTCAGTATAAGGGACTGATTTTCGTTTTCCCGTCTTACTTCTTCCTAAAAGTTTAGCTTTTTGTTCTGGTGGTACCCTGCGTTCTTGATTTACTGCAGAATCGGCTCGATCTACCATATCTGCTATATCGATGCGTGGCTCAGGGCTGTTTCTTTTTCCAATTCGCATAATAATTTCTGCTAATGCAAATTTCAGGTCACCGGTGGTAGTTTTTTCACTTAAGTTTAATCTTTTATAATGATCTGACATCGGTTCTTCAGGATGAAAGTAACCAAACTTTTTTAGGATCGCTACTTGTCGATATAAGTCCAACTCACCAATATATCCCATTAATTCAGCGAGGCTTAACCGATCTATAGCATGGGCATAGTAGCCAAATATTTGATACAAGGGTTTTATTCTTCGCTCTTGATTTAAGCCTGTTTTACCTGTTCCTACAAGTTCGAAATCAACCGCTTGTCCTGGAAACGAAATTGGGGCATTATCCAGGCGTGTTAAATCTTGATGAATATACTTAATTGCTATTTTTACAAATCCCGTTAAATTCCAGGCTAATTCCTCATAATTTTTTCCTTCCATATTCCAGGAATAAAATATCCGCCGTCTCACTTCGTCCTGAGCAGACACTATTGCTTCTGAACTATCAATGCGGCGATACCTGCGCGATAGTCTTTCCATTACAGATTCTATCTGACTATAGAAGTTTAAGTTTAAGCGTTCAATTACACGTAGCCCACTTTCAACAGCGTCCTCAGAAAGTTTTATTCTTTCATATCCAACGATATCGGTATGAATATCTTTTTTGCGCTTATCAATCACCCCATTTGACTGAAACATTTGGCGGACTCTCCGGGCAGGAGCAAGAGTTGTAATAGCGACTTCGCCGGCTAAACCTTTTAATAAGCTACTGTTAGATTTAGTTACCATTTGCCAGTCATCGTAGACTAGATACTGATTAGCTACCTGATATTCAGGCGGTATTTTTGTTTCATTTACATTAGCACTCATAAACTTTATTGGAGAAAAAAACTAAAGATGGCAGGATAAAATATATGCTGGCTTACGCCAACTTAGTGGAGTTCTTTTTGGAATCCTTGACCGCGGGAGACGCGATCCTTATGTTGTTTTTACCGTTACTTGGCATTTGTCATATTATACCAGATGAGCTATCATTTCTTTATGAAAGCAAGTAAAGACTCGTTTGCTCAGATATTCCCTCTCTATTATATGCTTTTTGTATTTGTTTTCTTATTTCTTTACTTGGCTGTATCGGGGAGTAATGTGGGATCAATGGCGCAAAATGCCGATACAACATATGCCGCCGAGGAGGCCGGGTTATTGCGTGATCGTGAGTGTGTTCCTCCCCTCTGTGGAAAAAGTTGGTGGTGTCGATTTTGGCATCCACGAAGAGGAAGAGGGAATGGATGTTTATACCCTACTCCTGTTCCATCTTTAAGCCCACCTGTAACCGATATTCCGAGCTCATCTCCTTCCCCTACCTCCAGTGTTTGTACCCGACGACCACTATGCCTTGATGCGGAACCTGCATGTGAAGTAGCCGAACCGTTGGGTGGATGGTGCTCTCTTCCTCCTGCGCGTTAACATAGAATAACTCTTGACAAATTTCTGGCAGTCATTGTATAAGAGTGCTAGATATATTATCGTTATTATTATTTCAGGAGGTACTTATGCCTAATGATTTAGTTATGCGTCCCTTTTGGGATTTTACACCTTTGAGGATGTCGTCATTTTTTGACGATGAAGATATGTGGTCAGTTACTCAACATGGTTCAGGAGGCCTTTCTATTTCTGAAGACGATGCTTATGTTTATATTGAAGCGGCAGTTCCAGGTGTTGCACCTGACGCGGTTGAAATGACTTTCCATAATGGGATTCTTAAAATTCACGGGAAAGCAAAACAAGAAGAGAAAAAAGATCGAAAAAATTACCGAACAATGACAAGTGAATTTTCGTACCAAGTCGCAATTCGAGATGTCGATTCTAATGAAGAACCTGAGGCAACCTGCAAGAATGGTGTAATGGAAGTAAAGTTTGCTAAATCTAAAGCTGCTTTGCCAAAGCAGATCAAAGTTAAGAAATAGGGTTTTTTTCGTAACGAATTCATGTTACAGTTGAGGTAATGGATGATCAGCTCATTACCTACGTACGGGATTCGGCGGCGCGCGGGGTTACTGCGGATATTACTCGCCAACAACTAACTTCAGTCGGGTGGGATTCTAAAATGGTTGAAAATGCCATTACTGCGGTATACCCTGCGGCCACGTTTAATACTATCTCCTCATCTGTGGGTCGCTCTATTCAAGTAAATAGAGGCACGTTGCTTATGATTTTGGGAATAATGCTTTTTTTTGTTATAAGCTCAGTTGTAATTGGCTATTTGGTTTTTGCCACGTCTCGGTCTTCTTCTCTTTCAAAAATTAGTGATTCTCAAGCTGAAAGCAGTAGTTCGGTTGTTTCTCTACCTAACAGCGATTACCAAACATATATTAATGATGAGTTTCATTTTAGGCTTACGATTCCTATTGAATGGACATATAAAGAATATAATCGTTCCTCCTATAATGAATTCAGGCTGGCATTTGGTAAACAGCGAGATTTACCTGATAGTTATTTTGGTGATGGTAATTATTTATGGTTACGGATTTATCCGGTATCTTCTTCGACAAAATATACTTCTTTTAGGGCAGAATTTCTAAAAAGCGGAGTACGACAAATGTCGCTTGGCGGAGTTGCTGCATTTGATACAGGAAAAATTGTTGGAGCTGAATATAAAGGATTAGCATATGAACTGCATCCACCTGTTCAACTAGCTAGTGATGGTACCAATTTTTATGATGAAAATACAAAACGAATAATTAGCTCTTTACGGTTTACAGAGTAAATAGTTTCTCTTTATTTTTCCTCGACCAGCGTTTTAATTCAGTTTCTCTTTTCCTTGCTTCCGATAAGGTCTCAAAAACTTCATGATGTTTTAGTTCAACTGGTCTTCTGATTTTAGTATAGTGAGCACCATTTTTGGTGAAATTATGTTGATGAATGCGGTTCTGGATGTTATTAGTGCAGCCAACATAATACGTGCTGTCGGAACATTGTAAAATGTAAACAAAGTACGCCATTTAAGTTACCATGCGAAGAGTCGTGAGGTTAAAGCATCCCTTCCTGTATTATTTTTGCTTGAATAAATAATAATTTCGGCTTCTATTCCCGAGGGGATTTTTCCTTTTATTTTTGAAATATGAGCAGCTATCTCTGAGTTTTTAAGTGAATCACTTTTGGTCGCTACCAGCACGAAAGGCGTGTTATTTTTATTCAATAATAAAAGCACTTCTTCATCAAAAGGAGTTATTCCCACTTTGATGTCCAGAATTACTACGATAGATTTTGATTTTACTTCTTCGGTTAGGATATACCATATTATCCACTCCCGGAGTTTTTCAGCTTCCTTTTGAGATGCGTGAGCATACCCGTACCCAGGTAAATCAACAAAATAATATTTTTCATTGATTAGGAAAAAATTAATGCGTTTGGTTTTCCCCGGCTGAGAGGAAACTTTTACCAAATCTTTGCGATTTGTTAAAGAATTAATAAGACTTGATTTACCAACATTTGATCTTCCTACAAAACCTACTTGAGGATACGGATCATTTAATATTGGATCGGTACCGGCGATACTTTTAATGAACTTGGCTGATTTAATTTGCATATTCAAAGTATATCATGCCTAAGGAGGCTCCTTTGAATTCTCGTTCGCCAAATTTATGGGCAATGAGGAAACTAGTGAGTTTTAGTAACGAGTTGCGGTGCATTTCCTGTTTTTAAGGCATTGTCGGCAGATTCAAATAATGCATAGTCACCATTTCCTCCTATTTGTTCAACTGAGAAGTGGAGCCTAAATTGCGAACGCATTCTGCCTGCAGCTAGATCTCCTTTAATATTTTGGGTTACATCTACTTCCTTCCAGCCGATGCTTGATCCTGAACTTATTGTTGCAAAACTTGAAGAGATGCTTGATATGCTGTAATCGCTTGCTTCAAATGTACTCCCGTAATTTAATTGATCGATTTTTAAATCACTACCACTCGTATATGGATTTCCAGAAACCCCCTGCTGATATATACGAAAAACTGCTTTATCTATTGACGACGATCCCATGATCTGAGTGATATCGAAACTTACAAAACCTCGACTTGTACTTGTTGCATTTCTACCTATTTTAATTTCAGCCGTAGTACTGCCGCTGCCATTATTTGATTGGTACCCATCTAGCATAGGTTGACTTGTTATGGTTTTTTCGGAGTTCGGACTTTGAGATGGCGTTGGACTTTGTGTTGCAGCTGTGGAGGCTGCGATAGAAGAAGGACTTGATGAAGGAGATTTTGAGGGTGAAGGGATTGGAGAAGCCGTTTGTAGAGGTGAGGTAGTTGGAGTGCTACTGAGCGAGGGAGAGGGTGTTGTTATTGTATCGGCAGTAGGACTTGGCGCGCTGGCTGCCGCTAGAACCTCTGCACTCGGAGATGGTTGGAGTGCCACATCTTTTTTAGGTGTTGTCACTTTTTTAAAAACCCAGAATCCGAGGAGCAGCAGCATGACAACAGCTACACTCATTCCCACTAATGTCTTTTTTATTAGTTTCTTGGTTGCTTGAGTATAATCGTCGTCGATCTTTATGGAAGAAGATTTTTGTTTCTTCATAGTATGCTTATTATGCCAACACTCGCTTGAATGTCAATCAAGCTGGTATAATTGCTCCTATGATTAATACTATACAAATATCTGAATTTCGCTCGCTTTTTTTTGCATTAAGTGATACTGCTCATTCAATAGTAATTACCTCTCATTTTGGCCCTGATGATGATTCAATAGCTTCAGTTTTATCACTTTACTTTATTCTAAATGAAAAATATCCCGATGCAAAAATACGCATCGCTTATACTGGTGATGGGGATGATCGATGGTCTTATTTCGAAAATTTTTCCCGCATTGAGTTTGTTACTGATATTGCTGACATTTTAGACGGAGTAGATTTACTTATCGGGCTTGATGCTGATATCTATAGTCGATTCAGCAAAATGCCGGAAAAGCTCCTCTCTGCTTCTTGTAAGAAAATTGCCATTGATCACCATGGCAATCCACCGGATTCATTTGACCTATTATTTGTCGATTCATCGATATCTTCGAATGCTGAAATTATTTATACCTTATTCTTCTCTGATCGTGCTGCAATTCCTCCACGGATAGCAGAGACACTTTTACTTGGCATATTAGGAGATACTGGTAATTTTAGATTTATTAATCCAAAGCAGGTTTCTGCGTTTTCTGTTGTATCGCGTCTTGTTGAAGAGGGTTCAATAGATATTGCATTTATGGAATCAAAATACTCCGCGTATCGTGAGGCAGTATTTGTAGCGATGCAGGAGCTCATGAAGAATACATCTTTTGTGACAGTCCCGGGATGGCCTCGATTTCTTTATTCTTATATCTCGCGTGATTATCTCGAAAAAAGCTCTCTACCTGATGTTGATATAAGTGCCGCTAAAAATATATTTATAGCTACCTATGGTACCAGACTAACAGGGATTGGTTGGGCAATTGTTGCTGTACCAAACTCTAGTGGTGAAGTTAGCGTATCGATGCGCTCACTTAAAGATTCAATAAACGTTCGCTTACTAGCACAAGGAATGGGGATTGGTGGTGGACATGATCGAGCTGCTGGAGCGCGTTTTAAACCAGCAGCATCTCAGCCTGCTGACTCGTTACCTTCTATTGAGAAAATGATGGTTTGGTTGAAAGAGCATGACCCCATTTATTAAGTATTCTTTCATAGAATAGCCAAATGAGTATCGGCATAATTGCAATTAATAAGTAGCCAACCCCATTTAGCTTAAGGAAAGTATCACTTTCACTCAAAAAGGATAGTGCAGTAGTTCCAATTAAAATATAAAAAATAGTTAGAATATAGAAGAAAAAATTATTCTTCACAATATATTTCCAGGTAATAATGGTATAGAGTAGCATAGGTCCAATGAGTATTACCCACGACAGAAGTTCTTCCGTCTTCCAACCTGTAAAAAAGAATATTAAAAGGCTTATAATACTCGCAAGTGCTAACACATTTTTCCAACTACGACAATATTTTCGGATAATACAAGCAACAGAGATTACCGCAAAAAATGATAATGTTGCACGCGAAATGGACTTAAGCCCTTCTAATGCTGGAAAAACTGTTTGTATTCCAGTGCCTATCGCTGGATCAAGAGGCATTGCTCCTGATTGGTTGGTATGTATTGGATACAATCTTTCTGATAAATTCATTGAGAGATATAGAATACAGACGCCGATACAACTAAGAAAAAATACCAGGAAAAGCGCATCGCCTAGCAGTTTTTTTTGTTGGAGAGGATCCTTGGGTAACAATGGGCCGATGTATTCGCGATACAGTGCAATCCCGCCGTTAATTATGATCGTGACTGCTAAGAATGACAGAATTAAATATATTGGTATCTTTATGAATTGAAAAAATGAATAGACTTCTATTTGCAGATCAGTGTTATAATCTGTAAAAAAAGTAGACATATGATTTACTTGTGAAACAATACTAAAACAGCTCGCAAGAATTGCGATATTGAACCCTGGTTTTGCCCATAATTTTTTTTCTTTATACAGTTTAAAGAATGAATTACTTCCAAGTATAAGCAAAAGTAGTCCAATAGTTGTACTCGAGATAATAATTACTAGTTGTTTAATGCCAAGCTGCTCTGATTTTCGTTCATAATTCTCAGGAACTTTGATAGTGTTTTGTATGTTCAACGGCTCTCCATCGATAACATCTATAGAAATTCTGCGTGATGCCTCAGCAATTCTTTTCTGATCTTCAAAAGTGAAGCGATAGTCGTCGCGATTATCTCTTTTTAAATTCTCATTATTTACTAAACTAAAATTTGAATCTTTATCTATAAAATTTACTAGATATCCCTGAGCTTTTTCTAAAGCTTCACTCTCTGAAAGACGCACACCCGCGGCTTTTTCATCAAGCAGATGCTGATATGTGTATTCTCCCCCATCGGAATCTAAAAGAACGGTATATTCTTCTTTTTGCAAAGGCTTAAAAAACCGAATATTCCAAAGAACATCTGGCTCCTTATTTTTTGTTAGGAATTGCTTAGTTTTTTCGGGTGAGCCTTGCGATTTAAGATATGTGAGAGTTGTATCACGTTCTGAATGGGTCGATATTGTTGCAACGGAAATATAATTGGTAACTGTTATGTTTTTTCTTTTAAGAAATTCCTCTGCTAGTTTTATTGCTTGCATGCGATTAATCAACATACTGCTTTTAGAGTCTTTTGAAATTGACTGAAATGGAATAACTACTGTCAATAAAAGCGCAAAGATACTAATGGCTATGAGTGAAAGTTTGATGTTGAGTGTGATTGGTGCAGAGGTGATACGCGTGATGGGTGTTTCCTGTGATGTTTTTTTGTCTGTTGAATATAGTATCACCTGCGCATCGGTAAATTCGTTATTCTGTATTTCCTCTTCTGAGTAACGTTTCTTTGTTACTCGTTGAACTACAGCTGCGCCGATACAAACCCAAAAAGGTAACAACGCCATAGCAAATGCAGGGATGCTCGTTGACAAACTTTTTGAACCTAGGAAGAAAATTGCCATTTGTAACGCATTAAAGCTATAGTGAGCTGCAATTGATGACAATATTCCAAAACGTAGATACAAGAAACTGAAAACGATACCGATTACGAGTAGTTCTACACCGCGGACAAAAAATGGCATCTGTGGATAGGCGCTATGTTGGAACGACCAACACATTGAAGCAAGCACTACCGAGATGATTAAGGCAACTTTTTGATTGTTAACCTTACTTCCGAAAAACTTTTTAAAAAGCGATACCGCAAAAAGGCGATACATTACTTCTTCGTTAACAGCTGGTAATAGCCCGATGATTAGAGGATATATCCATGGCACTATAGAATTAAAGGCATCACTATAGTTAACGTCAGCTGGTACCCAGAAACCCAATTGTTTGCCAAGGAAATAATAGGTAAGCTCGTATAAAAAGCCTATGATTCCTACACAAGCTCCGATCCAAATTCCTTGAATAGTAGTGGGTGAATAGAATGTTTTTTTTAATGTGTCGAAAGTATTTTTTTTCTTAGGGAAGATTTGACGGTAATAACTTTCTGCTGTTGCAATAGTCATTTCGGAGGTTATGAAGGTAAAAAACCAAGTGATAAGAAGACCTACCAATGCAAGTACAAATACAACATAGTAGTTCTGCGTTGTTGGGTAAGAAAAATAATATTGGGTAAAATTATTGGCCGCTGCTGCAAGAGTAATTGCACTCATAACAAGCGCAATATAGTACGGAAATTTAAAAGATAACTTTTTGTCACGATACTTTTTAAAGAAAATTAATACGAGAGGAAGTGTAAGGAAGAGAGTACTTACTAATTCTGCTGTCAATTGCGCAATTGTATTATATGATTTTTCCTTGTTAAATGAAGAAATCCATGCTTGAGGTACTTTAAGATATTCGTCAAATTGGATTACTGTATCTCCCGCAATTATAACTCTTACCCGTTGCCGGGCATCTTTTAGATAATACTCTTTTCGTTCATAAATAAATTGGTGGTCGATTCTGTTTGGACGGTCCGTTTTTGTATATTGAATAAATTGCCAACGGTCGGGGAAATTAGTTCGTGAACATAGCGAGCAATGCTTTAACAAGTATGAGTAACCAACTTTTTCTGCCTCTTTTTTTTCGAGGGAAGTGCGCATCTGAGTTTCTTCTATTTGATGCGAAAAGGAAACTAGTCTCCCATCTGGTGCATAGGAGGTTAAAAATTCTTCCTTCTGTAATGGCTTAAATAATCTTGTTGTAAAATACCATAGATTCACATCGTTCTTTGCTAGTTCACCCGTTTGCCTTGCACCTAATTCCCTTTCAAGATAATTTTTTGATGTTTCATCAATTTCAAAAATGGTTGATTTTTTATATGAATTGATATCCGTGGTTAGTTGTGAGGCATTTTGTATTGCTTTCTGTTCTGCCTGCTTGTTATTAATTTGAAATATTATAGCGTGTTCAGGAAAGGCAAACTGTCTAAGGGAAATATAAGTTCCAATACTTATACAGGCAATGACAAATACTACTAGGCTGACAGTTCTGTTTTTCATGCTCAACTTTGGCTTGCAGTGCAAAAAGCACAGCGTTTTGCTTCGAGCGGAATTTCGCTTAAACATTCAGGGCATTTCTTTTTGCTTGGGGGTGGAGTTTCTTTTCCTCTATTTGCTCTTTCTGTCAATTTGTTCATTGGAAGCACTACAAAGAAATATACTACTGAAGCAACGATGACAAACGATATTAATGCATTAATAAAATCGCCGTACATAAATTTACTGGAGTTTATAGTGAAGTAGAGATTGGAGAAATCGTGATTGCCACCGATTGCGCCAATTAATGGTGTGAGTAAGTCTTTAACAAATGCCGTTACAATTGCGGTGAATGCTGCTCCAACAACAACACCAACTGCTAAGTCAACTACGTTTCCTCTTAATAAAAACTTTTTAAAACCGTCCATATAAACCTCATTTTTTAATAGTGGTAACCTGTATGTGAGGATTATACAATAAATGCATGAGTAAGAAAATCGAGAAAATATTTGCTGCCCCAGCTATTGGTCTTGATACGTTAATGAAAAGCCTTAAAAAGATTGGTAAAGCGACACCAGGTTCAGATTCATTTAAAAAAGCCCATGGCTACTGGAATATGCTTGGGCCAGGACTGATTACTGGAGCTGCGGATGATGACCCTTCAGGTATTACCACCTATTCGCAAACTGGAGCTCAGTACGGATTTCAATTATTATGGCTTGCAGGTTTTACTTTTCCACTGATGTCTATTGTGCAAGAAATGTGCGCGCGGATTGGGCTTGTTACCGGGCGAGGACTTGCTGGCACAATCCGTATTAATTATCCCAAGAAAGTTTTGTATGTCTGTGCTGTGTTATTATTTGTCGCTAACACTTTAAATTTAGGTGCTGACTTTGGAGCGATGGCTCAAGCGATTGAGCTTGTTGTGCCTGGACTGAATTTCTATTTCTTAGTCATTTTTTTTGGAGTGTTTTGCCTATTGTTACAAATTTATACTTCGTATGAAGAATATGCTAAGTATCTAAAATGGATGGCTCTGGTATTACTCTCCTATGTTTTCTCAGCGTTGTTAGTCTCCATAGATACTCGCGAATTACTTAAAGCAACCTTTATCCCTACTATCACTTTTTCACAAGATCAGATATTTTTGATCACTGCGATACTTGGAACAACGATATCTCCATATTTATTTTTCTGGCAGACATCACAGGAAATTGAAGAGGAGATACTTAAAGGAAAAACTTCGGTAAAACTTCGCGAGGGAGCAACTAAAGATGAGATCTCGCATATGCGGATTGATGTATGGAGTGGGATGTTTGTATCGAATATTGTAATGTTTTTTATAATTGCAGCTTGTGCTGCGACACTTTTTTCGCATGGAATCACCAATATAGGTTCGGCTGCAGATGCTGCTCAAGCACTAAAACCGATCGCTGGAGAATTTGCTTTTATCCTTTTTGCGGCAGGGATTGTAGGGGCTGGACTTTTAGCAGTTCCTGTTCTTGCCGGCTCGGCCGCCTATACTTTTGCAGAAACATTTAACTGGAAATCGGGATTATACAGAAAGCTTCATGATGCTCCTGCTTTTTATGGTGTAATAATTATTTCTGTCGTAATTGGTATGCTTATTAATTTCTTTGGTTTTGATCCGATCAAGGTGCTGATCTACTCGGCGGTAGTTAATGGACTTGTAGCACCCGTTGTTTTAGTGCTTATTGTTCAGATTGCAGGTAATAAAAAGATAATGGGTAGACATAAAAATGGTTGGTTTACACAGCTTATTGGTTGGAGTGTTGTAGTTATTATGACTATAGCCGGGCTTGCAACTATCGGATCACTGTTTTTCTAAAGTTCAATACTTGGTTTTGATTTGATTAGTATAGAAAAGGTGGTTTTTGCTCCGGTGAATTTTTCGATAAGCACTGTTAATTCTTTTATTGCTTTTTCAAGCTCCTCCCTTGATACCGGTGGTAGCGCCTCTAAAACTACTATGGCATTTTTAGTATCTTTAGTGAGTTTGGTTCGGTCAACTTCTCGCCAATTCCAGCGTCGACATATTGCACCGAGGTTGTCTTTATATATAACTTCACCTGGGTAGGGGGCTTCTTCTGTATCATCCCCTAGCAATTTTACGGGAGCTTCGTTTGGTCCAGCAATGGTTAGTTTTACCGACCCTTCAAGTTGATCAATATCTTCCCCGCCTGCTGGGAGCATATATTTGAGGGAAATACAATTATATATATCTACGAGTTTATTATCAGAGCGTAATTCACGACCTTTAAGAATCATGCGAGGTAGATTTTCGACTGATGAGCGATACTCTGAAGGCTTTGATCCGAATTTTTTGAATGTCTCTCTCCATACACTAATTTTAGGATTTGTCTTTAACGTTTCTTCTGTCATTTCTCCTCTAATTCGATCAGTCTCAGTTTTAAGCAGGGCTTGGATTTCTTCGGTGCTTTCACCGTTTTGCATTCCCTCTGCAACCACTACACCGATCATGGTATCAGGAAATTCTTCAAAGATTTTTTTAGATACCATGAATTTTTGCGTTCCATCATCAATATCTTCAGGGACTTCTGCAATGGTTTTTTTAAAAGGGAATAATATTGTTTCCTGAATGATCCAGACATTACTAAAGAATTCCGTGAGGCGTTCAATGCCAACTCCTACCCCTGCCATCGGGGCCATACCGTATTCCATGCTTTCAATAAATTCTTCGTCAATAGGCTGTGCCACCTCAGATTCATTATCCAGCTTACGATAATTTTCTGCTTCGAACGATTTGCGCTGATCGATTGGGTCGTTTTTCTCTGACCAGCCATCCATTATCTCTTTTCCACCGATATACAACTCGAATCGTTCGGCAAGTTCGTCCTGACCAAATTTTCTTTTGGATAGCGGACTTATTTCCATGGGGTAGTTGTACACCCAGGTTGGGTTCATTAATTTTTTGGAACTAATTTTGTCAAAAATATAGAAAATAATTTCGCCGCGACGGGTATTCCCTTCTAAATCAATTTTTTTAGAATGCGCATATTTCAAAAGCTCTTCATCCGACATGCTTGTGACATCAATACCTTGATCTTCTTTAATAAGATCGTACATAGTGATACGCTTCCATTCCTGGTTTAGATTCACTTCATTTTCATGCACTTTAACGATTTCCGTTTTAAGTACATCCATGGCAAGATAGCGCATCATCTCTTCAAGTAGATCCATCATCTGAATATAGTCTATATAGGGTACATACGCTTCAAGCATAGTGAATTCGAAATAATGAGTTTGATCGACACCTTCATTGCGGAAATCCTTTGCGATATCATACACGCCTCCTAAACCACCTACTACCAGTCGTTTAAGATATAACTCTGAGGCGATCTTAAGGTAGGCCTCGGTATCCAAAGAATTTATGTGTGTGGTAAATGGTTTAGCATTGGCGCCTCCATATAATGGTTGAAGCATGGGTACTTCGACTTCGGTAAGCCCTTTACGGTCAAGAAATTCACGAATACCTCGTACAAGACTGTGGCGAATTTTAAATATTCTTCGAGTTTCTTCATTCATAAGAAGATCAAGGTATCGTTTGCGAAGTCGTGTTTCTTTATCGGTTAAGCCTTCCCATTTCTCAGGTAGTGGGCGTAGGGCTTTAGCTAATAAATCCCAGGTTTTTACTAGAATTGTGATCTCACCTCGATGGGTGCGAAAAGCGGTACCTTTTATCCCAATGATATCTCCCACATCGAGATATTTAAGAAGCTCAAAAGATCCTTCGCTCATCTCGTCTATTTTGAAATAGATTTGAATTTGTCCTGTTTCATCCTGCAGGTGTCCAAAGATCGACTTACCGTGTTCTCGCCAGGACATAATTCGACCGGCGGTAGAGACAGCTATCCCATCGAAATTAGGAAAGTTATCGAGGATTGGTTTAATAGCATTATTGTGAGGAAACCGTGTAGGGTAGACATTAATACCTTTTTTACGTAATTCTTCGAGTTTTTTAAGGCGAATGGAGTATATTTCTTCGAGGGTCGACATGCTGGGATTGTATCAAAATGTTAGTAATTGCCGCAACTTGAAATTTAGTAGTATTTCTTTTTCATGAAGGCAAATACCGCAGAGATGAGCACTGATACACCACCAATTATGGCATACATAACTCCGTCATTTACACCAGCTTGAGGAAGGGTGCTTGCATCGGCCACTACTCGATCTGGGGTTGGCGTTGATGACGACTGTGCAACAACAGGTGTTGAGGAAGCCGATGAACTCGGTGCAGGTGTGCTGGTAGCACTTGATGAGGGAGCCGGCGTATTTGTTGGGGTTGGGGTTGGGGTATTTGATGGTCCACCGACAGGCGGCGTTCCCGTGGGACTTGCTGTTGGGCTCGCGGTAGGTGAAGCAGTAGCCGAGCGTGTTGGAGTTGGTGATGGTGATGGTGATGGTGATGGTGTGTAGCGTGGGGATCCCGTTGGAGAGTGAGTTGGTGATGCTGCTGGCGAACTAGTCGGTGTTGGGGATGGACTTCTAGTTGGAGTGGGTCGAGGAGTGCTTGAAGCGCTACACTTGCTTGTATCTGGCGCAATATATCTTCCGAAATCTGGTCCGGTAAAATCTAGCTGGTATGGTAAGCATAATCGACCAACTAAAACTTCCCATGACTCGCCAGGGCCTACAGTAATTTCGCCTTTCGGATTTGCTGCATTATCCCAACAGTCCTGACCACCGGGTTGATCAGGACGACAGTCAATCTGCCATCCAATTTTTCTTGTGGTTGAAGCATTGTTCTTTACTTTGATCCAACCTTCTTGATCTTGAGAAGCAAAGTCCCAATCACCATTCTTTTCACTGGTATAGTGTCCACTTGCAGGTACAGGAAAAGGATCTGTTTTAAATACTGAGGCAGTTGGTAAAGTATATGCATTACTTTTTTGAACTTGATTTTGATTCTTATTTAAATATAAGAAAATGAAGGTACCCGCAACAAGAGCAACTATAAACAGTGAAGAAAAAATTAATATAAGCTTTTTTGAATTCATTGGAAAAGGCACCTTTATATATTCAATAGTAGAGGATGCCTGTTCCTTATGTCAATGGTGAATGAACCTTATTGATACCAAGGAGTATAGCTTTAATGCGTACTACATCTTTGGCAATTTTTTCGTCTTTCTGAATCTTAAAAGTACCTTTTATCTCACCCGTATTTGTGACATGTGGGCCACCGCAAAATTCTCTTGAGTAGACTGCGTCTCTTTGGGCTATTTCATTCTCTCCCCCAATGGCTCCCCCTACCCTCCCCTCTTTAGGTTGTGGGCCGATAGTATATACTTTGACAATGTCTGGATACTTCTCACCGAATAGCCCTATTGCACCAACTTTTCGAGCAATCTCAAATGGCATATTCTGAAAATATACTGGAATTTTTTCCTGAATTTTTTGGTTAACCGCATCCTCTACCCTTTTAATTTGCTCAGGAGTCAGTCGTTCGCTTGAAGTAAAATCAAAACGTAAACGTTCATTGGTAATATTTGAGCCTCGTTGTACGGCATGCTCACCAACTACATCTCGTAATGCCTGTTGAAGAAGATGGGTCGTTGTGTGGTATTGAATGGTTTGCTCGGAATGTTCGGCTAAGCCGCCCTTAAACATGCCAGCCGATGAAGATCGGGAAAGATCCTGGTGGGCTTTAAATAGTTGTTCAAATACAGATTGAATCTCTTGACGACGATCAAGATCGATTTCACCAGGAAATGCTTTTTCGTACTCATCAAGGAATATATCGCTTGGGAGCCCATTGGACTGGTATAAATTGAAAGCTGCTTTTGCGATATCATTATTTTTTTCAATTTTTAATTTGAGCGTATGCTTTACTTCATCGAGAGCTTTGTCTAGTGTTTTTCTAAACTTGGTCTCTTCTTCTTCAATTACTCCCAATATGGCAGAGTCTGCTACCTGCGGATATTGCCCTTTATACATGTTCTGAATTATGGGAATAATATCTTGAGTGAAATTTTCAGTTAACCCAAGCGTTCGCGCTGCACCAATTGCCCTACGGATAATGCGGCGCATCATGTATCCTTGCGCTTTATTGGAGGGGATAACACCGTCTGAGGCGAGCATTACTGCGGCCTTTAAATGGTCGGCGATAACACGATAGGCTTTTTGAGACTCACCGTGATACATTTGGTGGGACAATTGTTCGATTTTTAGGACAATGGGCCAAAATAAATCAGTAAGGAAAACATCGGAATTATCATATGCTGCGGCAAGCATACGCTCCAATCCTCCCCCGAAATCGATATTTTTATGCTCGAGCTCTTTTAAGGTACCGTCGTCTTGTTTTACATACTGCATAAAAACTGAATTGCCAATTTCCATGAAGCGACCACAATCACAGTTTACGTGGCAAGGAAGATCTTTAAATGGAGAATTCTCATGTAGTTTGTGGTGTTCACCAAAATCATAAAAGATTTCAGAGTCGGGTCCACCTGGCTCACCTGATGGCATTTTGGAAGGAACACCCGCGCGCGACCACCAGTTCTTTTTGGTGCCGTAGCCGAAAATTCTTCCATTTTGCAATCCTTTTTCTGGGGAATTATCAACATACTCCGCACTGATGCCGTGTTCCTTAAATAAAGCTTTCCAAATATCTATCGCATCGATGTCTGGCCCCAAAGTACTTACCGAACCGTCACTATTACGGATCTGAGCTGTATCATCCCCCTTACAGACGGTTACGAATAGTTTAGTTGGATCTAGCCCAACTTCTTTAGTTAGAAACTCAAAGATCCACGGTAATTGTTCTTTTTTGAAATAGTCCCCCAATGACCAATTTCCGAGCATTTCAAAAGCCGTGGTATGGCGATTATCCCCTACTTCTTCGATATCTTCAGCGCGGAAACAGCGCTGAGAATCAACAATCCGATTACCTTCAGGGTGAGTTTCTCCTAAGAAATAGGATAGCATTGGCTGCATTCCTGAATTTACAAACAGCGTTGTTGGGTCATTTTGAGGTATGATGGGTGCTGAGGGGACTTTTGCATGATTTTTAGACTGAAAGAATTCAAGATATTTTTTACGGAGATCATTGCCGGTTAGTTGTGACATGATGGGATTATATCTTGAAGCTGCCCTAGGGTAAAGAGTGCTTAATCTGGCGTAAAGTAGACAACAGCATAAGAGCTGACGCATACCAGGTACAGCGTTGGGCAGTAAAGAGGTTCCCGAATAGGAATAAGAAGCCTGAAAGGATAAATAGGCTCATTGCGGCATGCCAGAAATATTTTCCTTTAAAAATTATGGAAAAGACGAGTATTACAATAAACAGAAGATCTTGTGGCTTCATATTACGAACTCCTCACTTTTCTGTTTATATACAACATCCCGGTTATTGTTAATGCAATGATAGTTATAGATATTCCTAACCCGATGTCTGCATACCCCTGTCCTGAAAATTGAACTATTGCGCTGCCTGATTTTAGATCAGATGTAGGAAATTCGATTAATCCATTTTGATCCTGCGTTGCGGAAACTTTATTATTCCCTTGTATTAATTGCCAATGAGGGTCAAAACGTTGAGAGAATTTTAAAGGAAACGGAATATTTTGTAGCGAAACTGAATAGCTAATTGGATTCTTCATGCTATACACCGTATCCATCTCACTAAAATCATTAGATTGCGTTAATAGTACTCCCTTTTTATTTGTGTGATAGATCTTTCCCGCTGGTTGTAACCATCCCACCTGACTTATCTTTTGCTGGTACTGCAGTTTAGTATCTGGGTCGTATTTACGGTCATACATATATACAGTATGGTCTACATCGGGAGATACGATAACATAATTGATCGCTAGCTTTTGAAAGATATCTTCTGTATAGGGATCGTCGAGAAAAGAAATTTGGTCAGCTATCTGATTGTGCAGATCTTCTTTGGTGAATTCTTTTTTATTTGGCAATGGAGCCGTAGTTTTTTGACACAAAGATGGTATACATTCTGGATAATTACGCAGTTCATTTAAAGATACCGCTGGATGATTGGTATCGTAGTATCCATACATTTCGCGTGAAGGAGTCCATAATACTCTTCCAAATGACTTGTCTGCTTTTAGTGTTTTCTCAATTTCCTGAAATTCTTGCGGATAGGTGCGATAGGCCAGAGTGCCTCCAATGGAATGAGTGAAGGTCGGCCCCCAAATATAGCTAATACAAATAACAACTAAAGATATTAAGATGGCTTTCACTTTATTGCTTAACGTACTTTCGATTAATTCTTTGGCAGTCATTCCTATAAGCACTGAGTAAGCGATACTAAGTGGTAGAAAAAATTTAGTTGAGTCGCGAAACCAATTAAACATCGGGATATGTTGAAAAGCCCAAACGTAGATTTGCCCTAATGGCTCGTTAGCACCTTTGGCCAGGAAGGCAGATACTATGGCAACGATGGAAAAATAGAGAGTTAATTTCGCAGGTTTTTTTGTTAGCCAAAAGGCAAGGAGGGGAAGTATTAAGGCAAGTCCACTAATTTCTTTTACAACACCAAAAAGGTTATCCGGATAGTTGGGATGAGTCCAGGCAATAGCGTGGGCGAACCGACCAAAACTAAAAAACTCTACTGACTGAACTGATGCATATCCTACGGGAAGTGAGACACTTTGCACAAGAATTGAAGGAATTATCCAATACGCATGATAGCCTGCAACTATGAGTGTCGTGATAATTAGTTGTATCAAATATGATATAGAAAGCTTTTTCTTTTGCGAAGACTTGAGCCACATCCCCATATATGCGCCGCTAATAAGTAAAACTGTTAATAAGGCCAGACGAGAATCGAAAGAGACGAGGATGGCTGTTGTAAGAGCTGCTATTAACACCCACTTAATTTGAATTGACCATCTAAGATTGTTTTTTTGAATTTGAAGTACTTTAAAATAAGTTGCAATTACAAGTGGAGAGAAGCCGTAAGCGAACGCTACACCAAGCTGGCCACCAGATATCAGCATTAGGAAATATGGATTAATACAATACAACAGAATTGCGACTGCCCTTCCCCATGGATTTTTAATTTGTTGACGAGATAAGACGGTTATCGAAATAACAGTTGTTATTAGAGCTGGAAATAAGAAAATTATTTTATGTAAAAGAAAAGGATTAGCTATATAACTTGTAAGAGTATTTGCTATAAAGGCATAATAAAAAAATGGAAGTGTGAAGAGAATTGTTTGACCAAAGCCATTATTCAAAGAAAAATCCCAAATGTAAGGACGTGAACTATATACTCTAAAATGATCGTAATTAACAAAATTGAAATCTCCGCCAAGAATGACGGGTGAATATAACCAGCTAGAGAAAACCCAGATCAGCAGAATTACAATTATTAGAGACGGAAGTTTCTTACGAATATTTTCTTTCATTGATTAGGCTTCTCTACATTTTCTGAACTGATTAAATAATATGTCTGTTGGGCTATTGCTATAATGAAGGTGATCACGACATACCCTGCAAGAAATCCAGCGACATCATCTTTTTGTATAAGATTTCCGATCAGAGCAACTCCCAGCAAAAATAACCCTAAACGGGCGGTAGTAGTTGATGTGATATTGAATCTCCTTATTATTACCAAATAGAGAATTGTAACAAGGATTTGAATTATGTTGATTGCTTGTTTATCAATTATGCTCAAAATTCCTGCTAATATGTCATTCATTATAATTTTTTCCTAAAAATTATAGCTCCAGCTAATAATATTGAAATTGTAACAATAGTGATTATACTCCCCTTAGTGCGATAATTCTCTGCAGCAAAGGAAATTGTAATCAAATAATCTCCTTTTTGATTAATCTCCCACGAATTTGCATATCCATTTGCTATTTGATGTTTTTCGTTGCTTATCTTTTGACCATTGCTTGTAGCTGTCCATAAGGGGTGAAAAGCTTCGGAAAAAACAAGCACAAAGGGCTCTTGAGCATTTTGCACTTTTACTGAATACCGGGTAGGATTAATTTTAGTAAAATTAATTTCAGGTAGTGTATTTTCCTGATATTGAGTATTATTTTTTATTGCTACTAACTCAGAATCAAATACTTTTTCTACTCGTAAATTTTTTATGATTATTTCTGATGAGTTGGTATACAAATCTTTAATTTGTTTGTTTTGACATTTATTCTCCCAAAAAATAACTCTTTTAACTAATTGTTCACAATTGTTCCAGGAAACTAAGCTAAAACCTATGCTTGCGCTTCGCGCGCTTGTATTAGGAGAAATTACCTGAGAATAAGATTGCCAATCATAAAACTTTTCCCTGATGGGAAGTGTTTGATGAAAGGCTGGAGTTACTTGGCCGTCTTTGATGTCGGTATCATTTATAAACTGTAATTCGGGCATAACTCCGGCTCGAAGAAAATAATCAAAACTTACTTGATATTTTTCATAGGGATTAAAATTATTTATCGCAAATTCTTTTCTTGCAGATTTTTTACCTGAGTTAAGTACAAAATTGTCTTGGGTTTGAGTTATCAGATTGTGGGGAGTGAATTTTGAGATTTTTACTTCGTGTTCACCTTCCTGGAATGTATACTCTCCCAGGTCTATTTGTTTCTTTGTCTGTGCATTAACTATGTTTTGTGGTTGACCATCAATTAAGGCTTTTAATGTACTCCCCGTTTCGAAGTTATGATCGATATCGCTGCTGTCTAGAAGTAACTTATATGCTCCGGAATCTTTAGATTTCATTCTATAGGTGTAATAGTCAGGATCAAATGGATAGGATTGTGTTGAGGCGATAATTTGGCCAAGTTTTTCTTTTAGCAGTTTTATTTCGGGCAGTGCAGAATCTGGGATAGCATTAAGTACATAATATTGTCGCAATAGCGCTTCTTTAGCTAAGGTATTTTCCGTAATCCATTTAATGTTTAATTTATCTAGGTATTCCTTGTAGTTATCGGCCGCAATCTTAAGAGTTTCTTTATTGGTATTTTTATTTATGAGCGTATTTAACTCAACTAATCTCTTACTGGACCTATTAACTTGTAAAAAATCTTTATCTTCGGTATTTGCTCCCCACTCTTCTATTCTTTCTTTTAATCGTATTAATAAGTACGACCATTTATCAGGAGTACTGCGAATTGTTGGTAGTTCACTAAGTGCGTTTTCTTTATTAACTTTTAGAGTGGTATTGCTAGCAAGATCTGCTTTTATTATTGATTGAGATGTTAAAGATTTAACAACCGATTGATCTTCAGTTTGATGATTAAGAAATATTGTTCCGCTAGAATAGTTTGCGTAGGGTAAGACATCGTTAAAAATATTTTCATTTTCTGTAAGAATTATCTTATTGCTGGCGTAAACTCGCGGCAAATATTTTTCATCTGAGATTTTGTAAAAATTTAACTGGCCGAACTTTTGATCAGATTCGATATACGGAATTTGTTTAGCAAGTGTATTTTCAATATATTTTGGATTAGTAATCTTTCTGTCTATAAAGTTGATATCCTCTCTCCTTAACAAATATTTAGCATTTAAAAGCTGCATCATTTGATACAAATTACCCGGATGGGTGAAAAGAATTTGCTCTACCTGATCTGTGATTGGTTTAAAAAACTGGATAGATGTGGAAAAAGAGATAAAAGGGGTGGTGAATAATCCATTGGAGACTTCTACTCCTGAATATCCCCACAAATAGGTCATCCCTTCCCCACTCATAGGAACAGCGATTGCTCTAAATGGTCCGGAAGTTTCTTGGTTTTTACTTAGATACTGATTGGCCGTTTTGTAATATTCAGGTACTTGAACGTAGTCATTATAGAAAACGAGTCCGTTCCAATATGGAAAACTTACTATAGCAATGCAGCCAATTGAAATAAAGGCTGCTCCACGAATAAACATACTTTTATTATTTTTTATTCGTATGTATTCACGAATTCTGTAGAGTGAATAGCCAATTAATGGAGCATAAGCTACTGGTAATATCATTCCTATTTTTTCAAAAGGGTTTCTGAATGCTTCAAGTAGTCGAACATGGTTAAAAATCCAGAAAAAAATAAAACCAAAGGGAGGAGAGTCTCCTTTAGCAAAGAAAATTGTTATAATTGCCAAAAGTAGAAAGTACGTAGTTGCTGGAGTTTTCTTTTTTAAAGCAAGTGGCAGGAAAGCTAAAAATGGAATGAACGAGCTAATAAGAATATATATAGGGTTTAAAAAATTTAACCCCCATACTGTCTGTATGTTAAGAAAAAACTCCCGATGCATGAGCCGGAATACATAGGATAAATTACCCAGTTGTGAACTTAGTAATGAAAATGCCTCGCTATTACCTGAGCTTGTATACGCTTGTGTTGTAACGTACGCACTATTTTTAAATACAAAAATAAATTGCACTAACCACCATGCATTACACACTACCCAGAAGAACACAGAACTAAAAAAGTAGATTAGAATAAAGGTCACATTCTGCTTCGACCGATATCCCAGGAGCAGGGAAAAAACAGTCATGCTCGCGAATACGAACCAAATTAGTTCAATTAACGGGATGGAGGAAAACGCTAACACAAAGGGCATCATTGCAAAATTTAATATAATTGCGTATTTGTATTTTTTATTTAAAAGCCCATTTAAGTACAAAAACATCCCCAAAGGGAGGAAACTATAGAAGAAAATAAATGTATACTGGAGTCTATTCCAAATGTTAACGAGAGCATATAAATTAAATATATAAAAAAGTGGTGGGACTATATAAAGGACCCAATCTTTTTTTTCCTTTGAAAAAATTAAATGGCATAGTTCGAACATGCCAATCATCCCCAAAGTGAGCATGATAAAGAAGAATGTTGCCTGAGTTAGAGTATCTGACCCTACAATTTTCTCGATATAACCAAGAAAAATTAAGAATGGATATGAAGTAATAGCGTAAGAAGTTGGAAGACCAATTGCTCCTTCGGTCCACGTGTATCGATAAAATTCTGCTACTCCAGCGGGATTGTAAAACTGAAGGCCTGACTCACCCGTTGCAATTAAATAACCTGATTTTGTCCAGGCTAACACGAGTGCAAAGGCAATGATTAAAAAGACTAGATAGCTCTTTGTTCTCTTCATATTTCTGTCCCATATTGAAGAAGTGTTTTATTAATTTGCGGGATAATGTATGGCACTATTTTATTTGTATAATGTATTTCGTCAAAGACGAGATTCTTTTTACGCTGTGAATCTTTTTCAATGAGTTCTCTAAAAACTTCGATAAATGGTATGTTATTTTCCAGGCAAAATTCTTTTAAAATTCTGTTTAATTCTACTGTTATTTCAACTCGTATATCTCTAGTGGCATAATATTTATAGTTATAAAAATTACCTTGCTCTCCCTGGGGAAGTATATTTAAGATCATAAAGATACATTCGGGGTATTTTAACTGGAGATTTCTCACGAATTCTCCATATCGTTTAACCGTCTGGGTGATAGCCTGTGTAGTTGTGACATTTTTTTCCTGCGTCGTTTTATATATATGAATTCTTGCATCAATCTCGCCAAAAACCAGCAGAAAACATTTTTTTTTAACTGCCTTTTTATTGAGTATATGGAGTATCTTGTTTTTACTTTCGTTGCTGCTTCCTTCGGCTCCTAAATTATATGCTGTTGCAGGTCCGATATAATTTATATTGAACCGCTCATTTTGGAATAACAATGAATGGCTATCACCAATCACTTCAATTATTGGCATACCTGCTAGATTTCGCACAATTTTCTTTACTTCAATTGAAATAAATTTCAAACCATTTATTAATTTATTTGTGTTAACCCTCATATCATTTAAGATTCTTTTACTGCAACTACTCGTACTACTTCTCCTTTATTTATCAAGGAAGAAAATATAATGAAAACTATTGAAATTGGCGTTGCGAATAAGAAGAAAAATAGCTTACTTAGGGTTGTAGTGTTATTCGAAAGAACTCTATTTTTTAAACTAAGAGCAAAGTTTAAAAGTGCCCGAGGAGGCGTGTAGTGCCGTTGTACTTTGAAACCGGCTTTTTCAAAGAGTTTAGTAATACTTTGAGGTGCGAAATATTGAATGTGTTCCGGAATCATATTATAGTTGTAGTCTTTACCAAAAATTTTAAAAGCAAGAGAATCGGCATTGGGAACTTCAACTATTACCTTTCCATTTTTGTTTAGTTTAGAGTAAATTATTTTTAAATCGGCGAGTGGATTTTGAACATGCTCAAGTACATGCCACATTGTTACAGCATCGAAAGTATTATCTATCTTTACTAAATCAGCTATATAGCCCGAATAAACTCTATCTTTCCCGATTTTCTCGGACGAATTCTGAACTGCAACAGGATAGGGATCCATGCCAAACACACTGTACCCTTCTTTTTTTAAACTGCTTAAAAACTCTCCGTTTCCGCAACCGATATCTAACAGCTTGCAGTTTTTTGTGATATTTTCTTTCGTAAAATCCTGATAAGAACTAAAGATTTTGAACTGAAATAATTTAGTAATTACTTTGTTTGATGGTTTTTCAGCTAATTCTTGATAATATTCTTCCTTTTGATATATTTTGTTTATTTCTTCTGGTGATAATTTAGGATCAAGCAGATAGTATCCACAGTTTGGGCAGGAATAGTATGTAAAAAATTCGTTCTTAAAATCTGCTGGTCGTTGATTGGGTATATCCACTATTTTTCTAAAATCATTTGTAGACTCACATACTAGACAATGTAATTTTTTCATATTATTTAAACCTATTTAATTTCTCATTTGTATCTTTATAACAATTATGGAATATTTCTAATAAATTACCTTTAACCATAATGGAATCAAAGATTCTTTTATCTGAAAAACCTCGAATACTTTGCATATACTTACGCTCCCTGAGAGTTGAAGGTAAGGTTGTAACAAGCCAAACAAAGGCTACAGGTAAACTAATTATGGGATAGATATTTCCATTAATTAAATTGATACATGCTCGAGCTATAAGTAGCATAATCCCCTGCGGAAGATACCATATTAGATTGGCTAATTCGTAATTTTTAATTAGCATTCGTAATACCCGTATAGAGGCCATTTCCTGTTGAATCTTAGTTACGCTTTTTTTTCGTATACTCCAAGGTTTAACTGTTACATGATAGGTTATAGAGGTAGGAACACTGATAATTCTATTTCCACTAACCCAAATTCGCCAACCAAGTTCTATATCATCAATTCTATCCATTTCTTCGTCAAAACCTCGAAGTTTTTGTAAAACTGATTTACGAACAAAGGTACCAACTGCGCCCATACTTACTTCCTGGGATTGAACTTTATATTCAAATTCTTTTTCAGCAAAACCTACCGCGGAAACCCACCCAACCTGAGGAATCAATTTAAGCCCTACTGCTTGCAATAATTCGGGGTGATCGATGTCTCTTACCTTACCACTAACTCCTCCAATTGTACTATCTGATTCGAGAATTTTTATTGCTTCTATCATCCAGTTGTGATCAAATTTCATGTCGGTTTCTGCCAGAGCAATATATTTACCTTTAGTTACTTCAATTGCTCTATTTCTGCTACTTGTTAATCCCCGTTTTTGCAGGGTATTAATAATTTTTATCCGTGGTTCATGTAACTCGATTTGTGCGAGATATTCTTTTGATCCGTCGGTTGATCCATCATCAACTATAATTACCTCAAAGTTAGGATAATTAGTACTTAGAAGACTCTTAAGAAAATCTTCAATATATTCTCTGGTATTATAGTTGGGGATTATAACGGAGACGAGTGGAGAAGTAGATTCAGTTATTGCCATAGTCGATGTCTTTTATATTACTAGCTGAAATACTCTTTGTAAATTGAGAGTAAACTTTTTTTAGTAAATACTTTATCCATTATTGCCTTGTCCGTTGTTTTTCTTATTTTAGCCTGAATATTATTCCTTTCCTGCAAGGTATTACTCATATTGGCAATAGTCCAAATTAATCCTTTTGTAGTGCCCTTAATCGCAGAGATGTCTCTACTTCGTAAAAGAAGTAGTGCTCGAATTATTAATATAGCTATTGCAACGGGCAAATAATATATAACATTCTGCCATTCATAATTTTTAAGGATACTACGCAGAGAATTTTTTGCCAGATGAAAATATATCTTTTCTTTTGTAGCAAACATTCCTTTACGATCTGCCACTTTTTTTGTCCAGTGGTATACCTTTGATTGAGGTGCAGAGATAATTTCATAACCACTTAACCATATCCGAAAAGAGAATTCTATGTCTTCGGTATAAACACCAAGTAATTCATCAAAACCACCTAATTTTTCGTACAAATCTTTTCGCACTGACATGGCCGCTGATAAGGCAATTATATTTGTATTAATCAGTGGCCGCTCATCAACTTTTTTACCAGCGTATAAAGGAATTCCCCAAAACGTATGCGGAATAAGATGTGTTCCAATTAACTGGATACTATCGCGATTAAGAAAATCTATTAATGTACTCTGTACTCCTCCCACACTACCCTCGTTCAATAGCGGGGTAATTAATGGATCTAACCAGTCTTGGTCAACCTCGGTATCGTTATCCAGGAATATGAGGATATTGGTGGTTGCTCTGCTAACTGCATGATTTCTGGTTGCTGCAGCTCCGAGATTAGAAAGGTTCTGAAGTAATACTAGTCGTGAATCTGTTCTCTGTATTTCTCGAATATATTCGAGAGACGAATCTGTTGAACAATCATCGCAGATAATCAGCTCAAAGTCCCGATACGTACTTTTGAGAATGGAAGGGATACTAACTTCAAGAAATTTTCTCCCATTGTAAGTTGCGATAATAATTGAGATTTTATTCATAGGATTGCCACACCTGTCTCAGAATATCACCTTTTTTTTGTTGTGATGCTGTCCACTGGATTTGAATCGATTTAAGTTTATTGCGCATTGTGTTTGTTGTTGCTTTGGCATAGAGAAAAGGCATTGCAAATGGAGTCTCGGAGATAATAACCTTAAACCGGTTTTGTTCTGCCAGATACCGAAGAGAACTATCACTCCAATACGTAACATGTTCGGGAATTGAAAACCAGGGATATTTATTACCTGTTCGCTTTAAAACTTCAGATTCAGCATTGGGGACTTCGATAATAAAATATCCAGAAGGGATCAACTTCTCTTTAATGCTCAGAATAAAATGATTAGGATCGGGGTTATGTTCAAGAACATGCCAGGCTGTTATACAATCAAATTTATGAGTCCACGGGAGATTAGGTATATCTCCGCTAAAAATAGTATCCAATTGTAATCGCTTTTTGGCTAAACCTGCGGCATACTCACTCCATTCAGTACCATAGACATCGACATTTCTGTTTTTCATATCAAAGAGAAAACTTCCGTTTCCACACCCAACATCCAGTAACTTTTGTCCACTTTTACAATAATTTGTGGTTGTCGTGATTCGATTTTTTGAAAGTAAATTCATTACTTTAGTGGGGAGATTGTCCGAGACATTTTCATAGAGGTTGTAATTTTCATTGTAGATCTTGGTTAAAATATCTTGGCCCGGAAATGGTTCGAGCATCCAAAGCTTACAGTTATTACATTCAAAATAACGATAAAAAGGATTACCTACCTTGCGAGGATTGGGAATGCCTTCAAGCATGGTGTGACCATCGGTTTTATTACATACTACACATTTCATATTTTTATTGTTAATCCTTCACCCACTCCTTTGAGAAAATCTCCAACGCCGGAGTATTTATGATATTTGATTGCCAATTTAGAATAATACAAAAAAAACAGAGGGAGGAATATAAGAAAAACCATGAAGTGCGGACTATATTTGCGCATAAAAATAATTCTATTACGTGCAAGAAGTTTTGTCAGTTGTAAAAGTCGAATATTAGCTCGGTCTAAATCGTACGGTATTTTATGATAGGCAACCGCTTTTGGCGTGTAATATGTCTTGTAGCCTGCTTTTTTTACTCTTGTGCAATAATCGGTATCTTCATAGGAATGATAATAAATTGGGTCAAATATGCCTACTTTTTCAATTATCTCTTGCCTGGTTAAAAGTACTGCCGGTGCTACACCAACCTGAACAACTTGATCATACTGACCGACATCTTCTCCCCCTCGAAATAAATTCTGTCCGGTAGTTAAATTAATGTCTGTACCAGCAGACCAGATTATTTTCTTATTTTCCCAATAAAATATTTTTGGTGTGACGATGCCGATACTTGGATCGGATTCGGCTGTTTTCAGTAATTCTTCCAACATAGTAGGCTCGGCCACCATGTCGTGATCGAAAAAAAGTAAATAATCATAATCCGATGCCTGCTTAATGCCCTCATTTCTACCGCCAACAACACCAGTATTGGTCGGAAGTTGAACCAATTGCATTAATCTGTTGGATGAATATTTTTGCGTTAAAAGATTAAAGGTTCCATCAGTTGAGGCATTGTCAATCACTATTAGTTTAGCGCTCTTGACGGTTTGATTTAGAATAGAATCGATTGCTTCGCAAGCAGCTTCTTTTTGATTATAGGTAGGGATTATCGTAATAATTTTATTTTCCACGACTTGATTATACTATTTTAGTCGTTTATTATCATCCCACTTCAGGCTGAATTCTATGCTTAAACAAAGGCTACGTTTTATTTTTTCCTCAACACATATTTTTCCGTATCTTACTTTGTTTTTGATTTTAATTATTCTAACGTTAAGCGGTATATTTCTCTTCTATTTTTTTCTTAGGACAAAAAATAAATTGTTGCTATTGGGCGGTGGGGCACTCACCGGGGTCTTAGGTTTTTTGTTGTCACTTTTTTTACTTTCCTATGTGCTTAAACCTCCCTTTGGGATAGGCAAGGAACTCTTTATTCCGTAGGACGAAGTTACGCAAAACCTACCTGATGATGAAAATAGTTTTTATTCCCTAATGAAATCTATTCCTCAAAATTCGTCCGTGTATGTTGATAATTTTGACTTCCCTGAGATTCGTCGAGGACTAATTTTGAGATTGTCACACACCAATTTATTATATGGCCCTGCCTATCTTCAAGCGGCACTGCAAAATCCAACTATAAAATACCTCTTTCTTAATCCTACCAACGTAACGGAACAAGTAATAGTAGCGTTTATATTCAAAGACAAAGTACGTGAAGTTGAGTTGTGGGAGATGAAGAATTAATGACTATGCAAGTGTGCTAAGATACTTTCTGATCTTTTCCCCCAATCCCAGTCATTTTCTATTAAGTTTTTTGCTTGCTGTTGCACTTCTGCATACTTTTGCGGGTTAGTAATTAGTTCAACAATGGCATCGGCAAAAGCGGCAATATTACCAAAGGGAATTTTTATCATTCCTTGTGGATAATATGTTTTTAATGCTTCAAGATCAAAGGAGATGGCGGGAATATCCCACGCCATGGCTTCTGCTGCCGCCATACCGCCACTATCGTAGACTGCAGGATGGAGCGCAATTTTACTTTGCGAAAAATAGCGATATTTTTCTTCGCCGTCGAAAAGATAGCCCGTGAGAATAATATTTTTCTCTAAACCAAGAGAGTGCACTTTTTCTTTTACTTCGGACATAAGTGGACCATCACCCATCATTACTAATTTTGCATTCGGCATGATGTCAGTAACTTTTTTCCAGATATCTATTAGCTCCAGAACACCTTTTTGCGGATGGAAACGTCCTAAGAAAACTGCCTCATATTTTTTGTCAACGATGCCAATTTTTTCTTTCCACTCGTTAATCTTTTGCAAATCGACGCCACCTTTGATGATGAGGCAATGTCCCCGTTTGTCTTGAGAAGGAAAGCGCTTAGTGTCTGGATCGCTGGTGACAAAAATATATTCTGCATAATTTTTGAAAAGCCAATAAATAGGTAGTTGTTGCATGAAATATACGATACCTTTTATGCTTGGTAGTTTAACTTTTCCTATTTCGGTGAATCCTTTAAAGGGATTGGGGGCCGCGAGATAAAATGAACCAATTAGTTGCGCTTTCGGATAGCGGAATTTTAAAATAAGTGAAGGTATGGCATCCTGCCAAAAGTCCGAGCATGAATAAATATAACTATGTTCTTCTGACAAGGGATATACCCGAGTGAACGCAAAATATACGCCTGAAAAAATACGATAAATATAGTTAATTATAAAGGGTAGTTTAGTTACCGGCCCAATAAACCATTTATTAAACGATATATTGGGCAGACTTTCAGTAATGCTTTCTCTCTTACACATTTCGTATCCATCTTCCCAGACACAAATCATTATCTTACTATTTTTATGTGACCAATTACGGGCAAGTTCCATAAAAATTCGATCAGAACCTGATAATCCTGAACCTACAGCAGCATTGGCAATAAACACAAAGTTCATATTTTTTTGGCTTTCACTATTACAATGTAAGGAATTGATTCACTATCTTCTAATTTATAGGGAACAAGCTCTCCAGTGCAATTAATAAGTGTCTTGTAAGCCCGCCACATCTTTTGGACCGCCTTAGAGTTCGTCTTGCAGGCAATCCATCTCACCGATTGGATAATCTTCATGGAGGTACTCTCCTGGGCTACTATTTTCTCAATTTTGAAATGCTTACTTACAAGGTTTATGAACTGCTTTGTCGTAAATTCCTGGACATGAAAATGATTTGATGAAATCTCCCCTAAGGAAAACCCCATTATATCCGGACTTGAGATATATATTTCTCCATTTGACTTGAGAACTCTGGCCAGTTCTTTTAAATAGCTTTCTACTTTATCTATCGGTAAATGTTCAATAGTTTCAAAGGAAATAATTGTATCGAAGGTATTGTCCGGAAATTCAATCTGCGAGGCATCTCCTTGTTGAAAAATAATTTTTGGACTGACAAATTCTTTTTTGGCACTTTCGATGGCTTCATTTGAAATATCTATGCCAATTACCTGGCTTGCGGATTTTGCTAAAATATTACTTCCATACCCGGTTCCACAGGCAATATCTAAAACTTTAGTACCAACTCCCTCGCTCAGAGCAAATTGATACCGCTTTATATGTTGATTAATGGTTCCCTTATAAATCCAGGAAGTATTGTCTGGATGTATTCGTTCAAGAGGTTTGATCCACATAGGCGAATTATATACGAAATCTTACCTCAATAGTATAGCTTCCTTTTTTATCTATAGCCCAACTATTTGCATATTCGTATATTTTTGTATGCGACGTAAGAAGTTCCTTTCCGATACTGGCCTGCCAATTTTTATTAAATGTCTCTTTAAAGATTAACCTAAATGGACGATTACTGTCTTTAACTGTAACAGTATAAAACATTGGGGATTTTCTCTCGTATGAAATATTTATTCCCGCATCGGCAGTAATACGAGTATTTTTCTTCGCATCTGAATTAAGATATAATTCAAGATTTTTTTCTTCTTTTTCAAGTTTAATATTTGGATATAACTGCAATTTCTTTTTAACTTCTTCAGTTGAATCAACCCCAGTGGCTACTACACCATTATCCTTATGTAGAACAAGATATCTGACGTCCATTTCTTTTAACAATTCTTGGAAATTTTCTTTACCAAACGATTTGTATAATTGTAAATATTTTGAATCATAATAAGGCGTGCGGAGAATTTTAGAAATGGAAGGGTTATCGAAAAGGAATTCGCTCGGTTCTAATCCTGAATATTTACCGGTAGGCCATAGATACTCCATTCCGTCACCATTGACTATAGGCAAATGAACAATCCTACCATCAGAATGATCTTCACGTATCTTTTTATTTATTATTTCATAGTCTATAGGAACTTTAACATGAGTATTTCCTACTCCTGCTCCATAAACAGTTCCTTTCCACATTGGCCAGACCAATATGCCAATACACAGGAAAAATATTAAACCACTACTTACGAGAAGGATTGATCTATTTTTTATTCTAGAGAGGGCGATCTGCACACCAGCACCGAAAAATATTGCATAGGGAAAAAGAAATATGATCCCTGCCTTTTCATAAGAGTTCCGGAGAGACTGTGACGCTGGGATAGTTTGAAAAAGCCAAGAGAATAACTGTTCACCAAAAGGTGCATTGGTTCCTTTACTTATAATAAGTCCAAATACAAAAACTAAGAAAACAAATAGATATGACCTGTTTTTATGTAAGAAAAATACTCCCAATAAAACAAAAACCAATATTAGCCAGGAAATCCAATATGCTTCTGACGAGAGATACCAACCCCCATAATTGGTGGAAGAAAAAATAGCTGTTTGCCTTAATAAAAGAATTTGAGATATCGGGAAAAACTGGCTTACTCCGGCCAAGGAACTTAAGTTTTCTTTTGATTGATTAATTGTTTCAAAAGAATTCGCCCCCATTTTAAGGTATGGATATATCCACCAAGTGTTGGCAACAGTCCATCCTCCCCACGCTGCCACAGCTCTAGCAATTATTTTTCTGTTTTTCCCTAACGGAATTGTTAGGCTTGTGACGGTATAAATCCCGGCAATTAACCAGAGAACCAAAACTGCAGAGGGTTGCCCAAACGCATAGGAATATGGAATTGAGAGTAGCAAGAAAGAAAAAAAATATTTTTTCTGTCCCGTGGTTACCCACTCCATCCAGGTGAGTAAAAACCAAGGCAGATAAGCCCATAAAGTTGTTCCTGTTGTGAGTAGTCTCCCCCAAATTTGCGACATTGAATATATGTTGAGTAGGTAAAACAGCGCTATTATTAATGCCGCTTTTTCATCTTTTATGAGCTTTTTTGAAACAGCATACATCCCACTTAAGCCAGAAATGAGAAGAAGCCAATAGATTATAGCCTGCGCTAAGAAAGGTTTTAAAAATGACGAAAAAAACCAGGCAATAAATAATAAAGGGACTCTTGGCTGGACAACTGGCATTGGGAAGCCAGTACCTGTTTCATACCATGGAGAGTTATATACCTGTATTATTCTTCCTGGATTAAAAAAAACGAGTGATTCTTCTCCACTTACTATTAACATTCTAGACCTAAACCAACTGATGCAAAGAATTGTAGCTAGCAGGAAAAAAATCGTATGAGGAGTTTGTAAGAAACTCACGATCTGTTTATTATTTTTTTCAATTACATTTCCGGGAAGAATCTTTTCGTAATATATTGTAGGAACTTTTTCTTCATCGCTTGGAATAATTTCAGAAAACCTTTTTTTCTTTTGCACAAAGTACTCGAAATAAATGGAAAAAGGTTTTAAGAAATGTTCAGCAGGGTATTTTTTTTCTTGTTTATTAATTATCCTGCCTAAGATGATAGGAAGACCCTGTTTTAAGAAGATAGCATGCGCTTTGAGAACTGATCCTATATAAAAAAGCTGACCTTTTGTTAAATAGAATAGACAACTCACATAATCCATCGCCATTCGAAGGGGGAGGACATAGAGTAAACGACTTATGGACATGTTTCTTGCAAGTAATAATAGATTATTTTTATGAACAAAGAAGACTTTTTTAGGTAAAATATCTTTTGAAGACCCTAAGCCTTTGTGATAAATAATAGATTTCGGAGCACAAACAATTTTATAGCCTAGATTTTTAATTCGCCAACACAAATCTATCTCTTCATGATGGAAGAAAAAATCTGTTGGTAAAAGGCCGGTCTCAGCGAGGACGCTTTTACGTAGTAAAATGCAACTGCCGCTTGCCCAAAAGATTTCAACATTTGTGTTATATTGCCCCAGGTCTTTTTCCAGCTCAAAACCAACTCTTCCCCGAGCATATGGATATCCGAGCTTATCTATGTAACCTCCTGCGGCTCCGGCATACTCAAAATATTCTTGTTCGAAATATGAGCGGATTTTTGGCTGTAGTGCTGCTATTTTAGAGTCACTTTCAGCGACCTTTACCAGTTCATGAATCCAGTCTTTCTCGACTGTAGTGTCATTGTTAAGTAAAATTACGTACGGTGCATCAGACTCTTGAATTCCTCGATTGTTACCTTCGGCAAATCCATAATTTATTTCATTGCGAATAATTTTTACTCTTGGATCCTTAAATTCTGATACTAATTTTGAAGCTTGATTCTCTTTCGATCCATTATCGATAACCACAACTTCAAAATTGGGATAATCAGTTTTAAGAACAGAAGATATACACTCTCTTGTATCAAGTAGTCCGTTAAAATTTAAAATGATTACGGTTACTTTTGGCATAATGCATAGAGGGAAACTGAAGAAGCAGATAAAGGAACTTTATCATTAGGCTTATCTACTGTTTTAAATATCCAAAACCCCAATCGAATCAGCAGCGGACGCTGGGGAGTTTTCTCAGTCTCAAATTTACTTACGGATTCTTTCATTTCAGGAGACATTTTTCCACCATATAAAAGTCTCGCCATTATATTTAAGAGATAATGTTGAAAGGGCAAGGAATAGTGAGTGATAGCTTGTTGATCAAGTACTTTAAACTTATGCTCTTCGAGCTTTTTGCGCAATTCGTCAACCTGATATAAACGTAAATGACCATACCAAATTCCAGCAAAGAAATCATCGAACGGACTGTGCTTGATGGGATGATGAAAGATATTTTGCATGATCCAATTTAATGGATCCCAGAGAAAGGGAAAATTGTAATTAGGAACTGTCATCGCTAACAAACCACCTGGTGTTAATACTCTGTAGAGCTCATCAAATCCTTTGCTTTCCAGAGGAACGTGTTCCATAACTTCTGTAAGAATTATTTTATCGAAAGAGTTGGCAGGATAGGGTATCTGGTGTACTGATCCTTGATCAATTTGAATATTTTTATCTTTCAAATTTACCCGTGCAGAATTAAGGGCATTTTCATCAAAATCATATAGAGTGATTTTGGCTTCAGAGAGCTCTGATACTAACTTAGAATAGTAGCCATCTCCTCCCCCTGCATCAAGAACTGAGTCGGAATCTTTAATATCTAATGCTGTGAGAATAGTGCGAGCTCTTCTCTTTAATGCCATATCTCCAACATTATCGAGCATTTTTTCAAGTTTTTGTGTGTTCATACTATGTATTTGTACCTAAGTAGCTACTAAAATGCAAGCTTATCTTTTTTCATATAGTTCAATCTGTGCATTATCAAAGGTTTTTTTTACGTTTAAAGTTCCAATTTCATTGGAATAAAGCTCTTGCCCGAGGTAACGAGGAACTAAGATGATAGCGTTGTGGTCAATGTTTAAAGTCATAGGCTGATCTTTTTTCCGTGTATAGTACTGCCACTTAGTCTTGCTTAATTTCTCTGCCAAGTAAGACTTGGCGTAGATAAATGGTGTACGAGCGCGATATTCCACAGTTTGGTTGGGCGCCAGATAAATAACTTTTTTATGGGAGTTTCTTAGCTTCGTAAGTGCTTCGATTTCGTATGAAGTGAGAATACTATTTTCAGGATCTTTTAGTTGCTGATACAGCCACATTGAGGGAATGATAATTACTAACAATGGAATAAGAGTTGCTAGTTTTTTATTCCCGGTTTTGAAAAGTACGACCGTTGTCGTTAGTAAGCCAAGAAGAATAAAGCCATACCATAGATTAATTACAATATTTCTTTTACTTTTACTAACAGATTCTTTCCAAGCTTTGAACTCTTTGCTGATTTTTTCTATTTTAAGCAGAACCTGTGCCTGTTGCGTGTACTGTAACTGCAGCGTATGGTTTTCTTTGTAATCAAATGGGAATTCTTCGTCATTAACAAATAACTGCTTCGGAGCAAAGGTCACCAGATTTTTCTGACCGTCAAAAACAGTAACATAAATTCCCTCTTCTTCAATTCTTAGAATTCCTGTATCTTGAGCAATTTGCTTTTCCTGCTGAGGGAACCTTACTGAATCTACAACTGCCTTGGTGTTAATTCTAAGTGATTTTTGTGTATTTGGAATAACATTAAAATCTTCAGATGACGTGTTTTTATAATCTCGGACATCGAATAAATACACTTTATCTCCTCTTCTTTGAATGCCTGCCCGATAAAAGGATGAATTATACCAAATGGTTTGATTGTTATTTTCGTAATCTTTGGAAATAAAATATGCTGTAGGTGGCAAGATCTGTTTTGCGTTTAAAAATTGTGTGGCATACTCCTTCATCGTTCGTAGTTGCAGTCGTCCTTCTTTCTCCCACCCTTTGGTTTGAGCAACTTGTTTTCCATAATCCCGATAGCCTTCTGGGATTATTCCCCCTTCAAGGCCAAAAACTAATTGATCTCCGGCTTTTTTCAGAAAAATATCCTGCAAATACTGAATATAGCGTAAGTCGTATCCTTTAGTGGCATAATCCTGCATGCTGAAGGTGCTGTGAGTAACTGAATCACCATAGGCACGATTAGGGTCTCGCGGCGCCCATTGCATTACTACGGCTTTGCTACTTGATTCATAATCTTTTGCTGGGACGGTTGCATTATCTGGTCGGGAAAGATATGGGATGCTCCACGGAGTTCCCCAAATAGAATAGGCATCGGTATTAAATTGATCGGAGCACTGGAGAACAGCGGTTATTCCATATTTCTGTTTCATATACTCAATGGGTTCTGCACCTACCCACCACGCTCCAACAGATGTTGGATAGTATCCGAAGACCGACTTGAACTTATTAAAAGTAGTATCGATTATTTTATGTCGTTCGTATAAATCGTAGGAGACGAGTAATAATCCATCGGAATGGTACCATTGATTTTTTCCCCGGTACTGTACTTCGGATTTTTGGGCAGTATTTTTATCTATTTCCAAAAATATTCCGTGCTCCTGGTTTTGCATTTCTGCTTTAGCAAGATTGGTCATTTGATTGTTTTCTAAGGCTGAATATTGCCACAACCACGTCGCTGAAACTGAAGCATCTTTGGTATATTGCCATTGGGATTTAAGGCTGGCTACTAGGTCCTGATTTTCCAACCCCAATTGTGGTCCGCGTAGAGGATTAACGATTGTGATGGTGCCCGAAGCAACGGCCTTGCTAGGATGTGTGAGTAAGAACAGAAACACGAAGATAATTATTGCGATTCGTTTATACATTTAAAAGTTAATACGAGTTAATTATTATTTCAGCATTTTTTTCACTAAATTTTTCTTCAGCATAGGCACGGCAGCTTTTATTTATCTGATCGTTATTTGTTACCCGCTGTTGCATGCTTTGAATCGCCTGAACAATATTTTCTGGAGTGATATCAACTAATTCTCCGACGGATCGGTCGAGAATCTCAGGAATTCCGCCGCGATTTGAACCGATTACCGGGGTCCCACAGGATAAAGCCTCCATAATTACACGGCCGGCTCCTTCTTCATGAGTTGAAGGGATGATAAAAACATCGGTTGCCTGAAAATACTGTGGCAAGATAGTGTTTACGATTTTACCTATAAAATCGAGCCTTTCATTGCTTTGCGCTGCAATTTTTACTTTATCTTCAAGTGGCCCTGTTCCGGCGATATGAATTGTAACTTGATTGTTACTTTTTAATAATTCAGCTGCTTGGAGTAATTCGTTGATTCCTTTTTTTTCGAAAATCCTGCCTACGAATAAAACATGGAATTGATTGGTATCCCAATGTAGAGATTGTTTTGCGGCTGATTTATCTTTGAGAATAAATAATTCCTGATTTACCCAATAGATGTATGGTTGGATTTTTTTTGCTGACACTCCTAACTTAACTAGCTCGGTTTTAGAATGATTCAGGAGGGAAAGAATTTGGTCGGCGCGATTACATGTCCAACGGGTTATTTTGGCAAATAGTGATTCTCCCTGAAATTCGTACACTGCATGGGTGCTTATAACAACTTTTACTTTAAATATGGGCTTAAGAAGTACTGAAATAAAGGCTGCGTTAATGCCTTGGGCATGTACGGTTTTTACATTGGGGTGCGTTAGCAGGAAGAAAAAGGATGCCCATAATAGCCGCGGGGTTAGATAGAGAAAATCTAATGCGGGATACGGTTCGACTTTATAGAATAAACTACGAATCCATTCTATGCGATGAATTTCAACATTGCCTTTCGTTTCTATTTTGGGAGCAGTTATTTTTAACATTAAAGGCTGATATGTTAAGACGTATGAACGAAAGGATTGTTTATCCAAAACGTTAACTAGATCATCTAAATGAGTTTCAACGCCACCAATATTGGGAGAAAAAAATGGAGTGAGAATTAAGACATCGGACATGGGTGTATTTTATCATTTTATTGCAGTAAGTGTTGCCAAGAGAGTTAACAGCAATAAATTACTTTTTGTAATTGACTATGCAAAGGCTCAGGAGCTGCACATTGCGTAAAATTATCCCAGCAATTGACTTATCTTCAAGTAATAATCCCATCATTATTCCGAATAGAGGAATCCCTTGAGCAAAATTACTTGTGCCATCAATCGGATCAATCACCCTTGATTAACTCATTTTGAATAAATCCTTTAAATTTCATATTATTGACTCCATTTTGAACGGTCGTAGATTTCTTTTTTAACAAAGCTCTTGATTCGCTCTGTAGTATATACGTAGAGCGTTATTTCACAAAGAACGGGATGCATGAGCCATACCCAATCAGGTTTACGAAAAAAACCAATCACTGCCTGCGCAAGAAGTGGCAAAACAGTCAAACAGGAGGCAATAAATAATACTAGTCCTGTAAAACTCGGACCGCCTGGATACAGTATTTTGAGAAAAATATTGCGCGTGTCGTGACTCACTCTGAGATTTTTTGACTGATAATACACATAATCACGCACACGACGCTGCTGCTTTCTTACAAATGTTTTAATGTCTGGTGTAAACAGATGTACCAGGCCAGTATCTACTTTTGCCATAAAACAGGAATTAGTATCGGGATTGTTTTGCATTAAAAGATTCATTACGTCAACATCAAAAAGATACTCGTCTTGTAATAGTGGCGACAAAAGGTTCCTTCTTACTGCAAAACCATTTGCACCAACCGTGGGTAATGGTTTATCTTTAAAAAGCTGGACTTTAAGATATCCTTCTTTTTTTTGCGTGGGAATATTAAGAGAAGTCCATTTATTAGTTATTACGCTAATATGATCATAATTTCCTAAAAATAGATTAATTGGATCGCCCATTCCCATATAGGCAAAATATCTTGTTAATGCGTTATCTGTTTTTCTTGAAAGAAAATATATCGACTCGGCGGCAACGATTTCTCCGTCATTAAACGGTTTTTGAAGCTTGGTTAACCAATCCGGATCGATAAGAATATTATCGGAATCCAGAAAAATTACAAATTCACCTTGGGCCACTTTTAATCCCGCCATTTTACCGGCTTCACCTGTTTTTAAGGGATTAGCAACTATTTTTGTATTATATTTATTTACAATATCTAAAGTTTGATCTATTGATCCGCCATCGGCAATTATGATTTCGTATTCTTCCTTAGGATAGTTTTGAGCTACGACGTATTTTAAACACTCATCAAGTGTTCTCTGGGCATTTAATGTTGGAATTATTATTGAATATGTCATAGGCAATATAATTAGTTGTCATTATAACCTGAAGCTTCGTATGTTACAATTTGAGTATGAAAGAGCTTGATAACAAAATTGCACTGGTGACTGGAGCAGCAAAAGGAATTGGTCGCGGGATAGCACTGGAGATGGCCAAGGCAGGGGCTACTGTTGTTCTTGCTGATATTGATGATGCAAGCTTATTGCAAACGGAGCGAGCATTTGTGAATGAAGGGTATTCATGTGCCGCTCAGAACTCTGATGTTAGTTCGCGTGAGCAAAATGATTCGCTTGTTGATAGTATATTAGAAAAATATGGTCGCATCGATATTTTAGTTAATAATGCTGGATATTACCAAGATATGCCCTTACTTGATGGTAATTTTGCTGATGTCCAGAAGATTTTTCTCACTAATATTATTGGTCCTTACTTTTTAACTCAACGTGTTGCCCGTGAAATGATATCCCAAAAAACTCATGGCTCGATACTTTTTACCTCTTCCACTCATGCTCGAGTCACTATTATGCGGCCGGCGTATTCTTCTTCCAAAGCCGCAGTCGAGATGTTTGTACGGGAAACTGCATTGGAGCTGGCAGAATTTGGTATTCGGGTCAATGCTGTTGCGCCTGGCGCCATAGATATTTGGGCTATGGAAAACAGAAGATCTGAACATGTTCCGATGGGACATTTGGGGACTCCTGAAGATATAGGGCACGCCATGGTTTATTTAGCTAGTGATAAAGCTCTCTATATAACCGGGCAAACACTAACTGTTGATGGTGCTTTTTCATTGGCACATACCCATTACTGGGGTAAAAAAGGTAAACTGTAGATTCCAACAAAATAGATATTGCAATTCGTCTTCTTTTTGAACTATAGTTTTAGAAGGGTCGTACCATGTGTACTGTTGAAGGATTATTTGCTCGAGAATTTTCCGTACGTTTAGACCAAAACGGTCAAAGAAGAATTGCTTCACTTCTTGATATTCCACAACAAAATCCGAAATTTGAAGTTGTTTCTTTGGATGCTCATTCAATAACGCATGTAGCGGTGAATATCGCTGAACCTTTAACTGAAATTCCAGTAGACCAGCTTGCCGATCCACAATTTCTAAATCGTTACTATCATCGTCATTTGGGGAATTTAGATGGATTTAGAGCCGTAGTTGTTGACTCAGGTACATATGCACTCGTGCTTCGTCAAATTGAGCTTCACCATCCGGGGTTTTTACGAGATACATTTTTAATTGATCCGGACGGAAATAAAGGATTAAGTGGATTCCGCTGGATTGTAACGCAGGACGAACCACTGCGGTTACGCGACCCCCATGGTTGTACACTGACTTATGCTGCGGTCCTAGCTTCACATAACGGCACAGATTTTTGTCTAGGACATCGGATGATTAGTTCCGGCGCCGCCGATATCGGGATACTTCCGGTTATTATTCCTGAATAAACTACGGTAGAGAAAAACCTACCTTTTTAATTCTTACTTATATTGGAAGTACCCTCCACACATCAACCATTCTGATTGTTTGTATCCTTTGGAACATCCATTATCGGTAGTCCAGGTACCTGTTGAAAGCACTGAAGGACTGGCACTCATATAATCTGTTCCGTCAATATTGATTTTCTCAATGCGGACATTACGATCCTCTCCTGTTGCAGAATTGAAATAGTCATTTAAGAATCTGACCCGAACTTGCTCCGGTACAATTTTATAGGTCGCGTTAAATACTTTTTCGACAAACTGACCAGTAACCGGATTACCGGCAATACCGGTGAATGAAGCAACCTGTCTAAAGCCAGCATTATTTATATTAACGTTTAATCCAATTGAGGGATATACTCCTCGCACTGCGTTTCCTGCAGCATATATTGCTACTCGTGAGCCTGTTGAAACCAACGGTGGTGGGGTTATATTATTTATGGTTGTCGACGCAGGTGTTGCGGTTGGAACTAGACTTGGGGTCTTGTTTGGTGAAGGAGACTGTGTAATTGAACTTGTAGCTACTGGAGTTCCACCACTCTCAAGACCCATTTTCTGTTCAATAAACCAATAACTGTCATTGGCGCGCATAGCAGGGCTAATATATGAGGTGAAATTAGAAAATAGATCACGTGGTTGTGTAAATGTTGGTGCATTATTTTTATCGTAATCGAGTTCGATATGGACGTTAAGGACATCAGTGCCGACGTTAAACATGAGCTGGTTCATTCCTTGAATCAGTTCTGCCGGATCAATGTAGATTCCATCAGAATGCGGCGTATATGTTCCTACAATTTCCGTAATATTTTGTGATTGAATATTTAGTTTTGGATCTGGAAGTGGATATGTTTTACCATTTACCACTACATTTTGACTTGAGTTCCAGGTATATGTCGAATTGCCAAATGGTTGCATTGTAAACATTAAACGAGCTTTACCGACTGGAGTACCAATGGGATCAGGAATTGGTATTTTTGTAGTTCTGTTACCTGATGGAACCGGGTTTGCCACTGTGCCGCGAGCAATCATTGGAGTTGTGCCTGTTGCTTCGCCGTCGATATAGTTATGTGTTACGATTGTCGGCGCAGGTCCATTGAACCCAAAATTATCCCAATGAAGCATGGAGGTGGTCGGACCAATAATTCCGTTATATTGTTTTCCGGTGTTATATGAGAATAGCGTTGAATGAATCTGATATTTATTTATATTTGCAAATAGCGCGGGGGTTGCGGCTTCAGCCATTAAAGCGCTATCTATAAATAATTTTATTTTTTGAGGTGAATATTGTATAACCCAATGCCTTCGGACGTTAGGAACTGGGTTAATGGGTGCACTAATTTCAGCGATAGGACTAAATCCACCGGTCTGTTTTCCGGCAATATTACAATCCTGAATAGAGGCTCCACCATCCCAGGTTGCGCTGGCCTGCTTAGTTTGGTTAAGGGAATGCGGATTATTAGAAGCGTCATAATAGTGGAATACTATTTTATCCATATATTGGGTAATGCGAATCATTCTACCCGGATCTTCGTGATCGGCATCAAAGAGATCATTGTGGCTAGTGATATCAAGCGGCATACCATTTTTACGAGCGTCGGCAGGGATGATATCGATGTACCAAACATCTCTTGGCTGAGATACCCCGTCCATATCGAATTCAATTTGCCCTGGGTTTGCTTCGGATTTACCTGTAATATCAAAGATCGCCCGTGGGCGTGCAACGTTTCCATCTCGGTCACAATTTGATTCAGTTTGATTATGAGCATGGAATTGGGAGTTAATAAATTGCCCATCTTCACCTACTTTAACGCATGCGGTTGAAGCATGATTCCATTTTGCTTCATCAAACCCACCTGCTGAAATGTTGAAATCGTCAAAAAACCCGGTTAAACGTGATCGCATCGCGTCTACTCGAGCAGTGGTTGGGATAACTGAAGTTACAACCGGAAGAGACACATTTCCATTTGCCACTGCGTAGGTATCTGAACCACCTTGTTCACTTGATGTTGGTATTGTATTGTATGATCCCTGTACCGATTGCACTTGAACAATATATTTTACTCCATTTTCAAGTGGTTGAATTTGGGTAATGGGATGAATTGTTTGCTTCATATCGGTAAATGTTCCAAGACTTTCTTTGCCCCAGCGAACAACATACCCTACCACATTTCCTCCACTTGCCGGATCCCAGGTAACGGTGGCAACTTGATCATCAGCAAAAATTTGTACATTTTTTGGTTGCGGAATACCTGAAAGTTCAGCAGCCATTGATTGATTAGCTCTACTAGCATTAAAGAGAGCTGCAACAATTGTTTTTTGATACGTAGCAATTGTTATAATAAAGGCAAAAACTAAGACAAACACAAGAGCATCGAATGCAAGCGTTTGAATATTTGTTTTCTTAACGGCTGGAGCATTTTTATTACTGATATTACCGTACAATGCTAAAGCAATTAATAATGCCGCAGCTGTTAACACTAAAAGAACGGTGGTTCCTGTTGAGGCTGAGAACCAACCAATCTGGGCAATATCTACGGTAAGTGGCTTCCCTTCTAATTTTACGGTGTTATTATATGTTTTTCCATTATAAAAAGTTCGCAATGAATACTCGCCGTGAGGTATATCTTCGAAGGTCGCAAATCCTTGTGTATCGGTTTTTCTGCTTTGATCAGCAAGCGAAATATCCGTGTTTGGAAGAACTGCGGATTTATTGAGAACTCGTACTGTCGTAAACATTGGCATTGCCATTTGATGCTGGGAATAAACTGGTAGCGTAACCACTCCAAAAGATATTACGATGAAAGTAAGAAGCATGACTTTTAATTTTTTACGCATAGGAATTACCCAGTAATTAGTGCTTGCACTAGCATATTATATATTTTTTGAAGCTGCTAGAAGAGAAAGCGACTTCTCTGTAGCGTTCTTCCATGTAAACTGGTTACTCCAATCCTTAGCATTGGACTGGAATTGTTTATACAACTCCTGATTGGACACAAGATCTGTAACTCCTCGAACAAAATCCTCTTCGCTTGAAACTACGAAACCGGTGCTATTGTTATTTACACTGTTTCTTAACCCCGCAGCGTCAAAAACTACCGCTGGAGTGCCAACTGCGTTGGCTTCAATTACAACTAGGCCCCATCCTTCTTTATACGAGCCATGGACTAACATTGTTGCTTTTTGAAGTAATTCAAATTTTTTTTCCTGGGATACTTTTCCATAAAAAGTTATATCGTTATGACATTCTTCAGACTTAACTTTATTAACTACCTGTTGTCCATACGGCAATGAATGATCTCCGACAACCCATAACTTGCAATTTGATATTTCTTTTTTTATCAATTTAAAAGCACTATATACCCGATCAAATCCTTTCATTGGACGTAATTGACTCAAAAAAATAATAGTTGGTTCTATTTCTTTAGGATACGTTTTTAAGCCATTGGGGACGGTAACGCCGTAGGGAATTAATGTAATGTTGTTTTTAGGTATACCGATTTTTATAAGATCATCGACGGTCGTTTGTGCTCCGGCGATGATCGGTACTTTTTGATATGCCTTAAAAAATAATGGTTCGACAAGGTTTTGCATTATCCAACTGAGCGGAAACGGTACCGTTTTTTTCCAAATGTCCCCGGCAACTTCATGTATTATTACTACTTTTTCTTTTTTGATGTAGAGTGGCGTAAGGAACGGAGGGCCATGAATTTCATCCACAACAAAATCAAATTCTTTGTGCCATTTTGTCATCCATTTGATAAAAATAAACAGGTGGATTAGACCTAAAAACCACATCCATTTTTTTCCGATATGCTCATATTCAACTCCATTTTTTGATGTTATTGAGGTGCTTCCTGGATAATTTATGCTTACCCAGTGAACTCGATGCCCGGCTTTAACCCAGGCAATGGCGTGTTGCTCACCCGAGATTTCTGCGCCACCAGCGTTGGGATTTGTTATATCTTTCCATGAAAGCCAAAGAATGTTCATATTATTCATCAAATTGCTTAATTAACCAGTTTTCTTTGTTCGCGTCATCGTAATAATGTAGAATGTGCATTCTGTAAAAAACAGCTGCTGTATCCCACAACATATTTACGATCGCTTTGCGATTTATACTCGTATTTGAAAAAACATGTGTGAGCTCTACGGGAGCTTCGTAGACCTTAGTGTAGCCTAAGTGATAGGCTACGGCGAGCATTTCGATATCAAACGCCCACCTTTTGATTAGTAATCGCGGCATGACATCTTCTAGAACCTGACGCTTAAAAATCTTGAGTCCAGTTTGTGTATCTCGAATAGTTAATCCGAAAAGCATTTTGCACACTATCTGATACCCGAAACTGTATACTCTGCGCAACCACGGATATACTACTTTTGAAGCAGGATGCCTTTTAGATCCAACAATAATGTCTGCTTTGTACCATTCCATATGCTCAAGCAGCATCGACAGCCCATTTGGATTTAAATCCATTCCTGAATCTATGAATGCGATATATTCTCCCGTAGCTTTTGAGATTCCGTATCGAACGGCGTATCCTTTGCCGCGATTTTTATCATACGAATATAACTTTACTTTTGACTTCGGAGAAGCAACCTCTTCCTTAAATTCCTCCATCTTTTGAAAAGTTTTATCTGAGCTTCCGTCATTTACAACAATCATTTCATAGTCATAGCGCAATTGTTCTAACACTTTTTGAATATGATCTAGGTCTTCCACTATGGTTTTTTGCTGCTTATAGGCAGGAATTATAACTGAGATTTTCATAAAGCTTTCTTACGCATTGAAAAATAGAATTGTATTGTTAGGAGCATGTATATTACTACACAACTGCCTAATACTAGTATAGAGACAGTAATTAACTGCGTAATGGTTTGATGAAAGAAGAAAATTCCAACGGCTTGAATAATTGCGGCGACCATAACCATCCCGGCTGTTTTGTTTTTTCCAACAGATAAGAAGAAAAATGAAAAAACATTAAGCAGTGCGTAAAATAATTGCGAAATACTAAACATGCCTACATAGGGAACTGCATCAATGAATTTCTGGCCAAAGAGCATGGATATAACTAGTTTCGGGAACAGTATGTATATGGTTGTCACAAACCCTGCCCCAGCAGTCACTACTCCTAATACAACTGCAAATAATGGTAGAAAATTTTTCTTCTGAGCAACTCTTTGTACAATTTGAGGAAACATTACAATAACCAATGGTTGCGTAAAGAAAGGGATAACTTTACAAGTTATGGCTAAAGATGAATATAAGCCTGCTTCAAATGGTGATAAGAAGGATTTAGCTAAAATTACATCGACTTGTACAAGGCTTCCCAATCCCCAAGCATTTAAGGTTGAAAACAAAGCAAAGACTAACAATTCTCTATCAATTTTGAACGATTTGGTGGGATCAACGTAGGGCACGAAAAGATATCGCAAGAAATTTTTAGACTTTTTGATGAACTGGCTCGAATTTAGGCTTGTTTGATGGACGATGTTATCGATTGCCACCCATGATAGAGTTATAACCGCAAAAGATGAAAGTATCATTGCGATTAATACGCCATTAACTCTTAACCCTAGCATGATAAGGGTTATTGCAAGAATGATTCTTGATGTTACCAAAATTCCAGCATATACACTGGCTGTGGCAAATCGTTGTAAGCCGGTAAATGCTCCATTTAATAGTGTTTGAGGAAATGTTGTTGCAAAGATAATACTTATTAAGATTAGCGACCAGAAATCTTTTAGTTTTAAATTACTTAGTATCTGATTTTGAAATAAAACAAGAATACACAAAAAAATCGCTGAAAATATCAGTGAATACTTTGTCATTATTATGAGGAGTGGCTTTATTTTTTGTAACTCACCTTTTGATGAATATAGTGCTACATATTTTGTAACCAGCGTTGCTAAAACATTTGATGGTACTGAGGATAAATATAAAATCGAGACGAGTGCTAAATATTCACCATACCCCACTACTCCTAACATCCTGCCAATAATGACATTAAAGATATAACTAAGAACATTTACGCCGAACGCTCCCACGAATGCGACTGCGCTCCCCTGAAAAAAAGGGTGTTTAACAATTTTAACTACCGATTCTTTGGAGAGATTCATACACTGAAACCGTTTCCTGTGTCATTTTTACCAATGAGAATTTCTTAGATTGCTCAAGACTTTTTTCTTGTAATGCTTTATAGGCTGCTAGATCTAGTTCAAACATTTTTTCAATTGCTTCTGCTGTTTCGTTTATATCATATGGATTAACAAGAATACCCGAATTACCAACTATTTCTGGCTGGCTTCCCGTATTACCTGCAATTACCGGTGTACCACAGCTCATTGACTCTAGCGCAGTTAAGCCAAATCCTTCATATAAAGAATTATGCATAGTTGCCCGAGCTAAGGTATATAGGGATGACATATCTTCCGTTGGCACGAACCCTAATCTATGAACTCTTTTACCCAGACTAAAATTTTGAATATCCTCAACTATTTCTTGTAGCTCTGGAATTAAGGGAGCACTTTGATCAAGTGCTCTTCCAACGAGTACTAGATGAAATTCTGGATTTGTCCTCGTAAGAGCATCGAATAAGGCGTGAAAGTTTTTGTGTTTATTGATGTCTCCCACGCGAATAATATATTTTTCGGGCAAGTTATATTTTTTCTTTATTTCTTGGAGTTTATCGGCATTTTTCTCACGATGATACACAGGGTCGCAGGCGAGATAGACTGTTTCTATTTTTTCTTTTAGTATTCCAAGATGTTTAGAGATATCGTTTTTTGAACACTCCGAATCGGTGATTATTTTGTCTACTTTTTTAAGATTTCTTTTTTGAAAATGCAGTTTTATTTTTCCCTTAACACCAGGTGGAAATAACTTTGGTAACACGAGTGGTGTAACATCGTGCACGGTCACAACAACTGGAGTGTTTTTCCTTTCTGGTAAGGTGCGGAAAAAAAGATCGAAAAATGGATAATGAATAATATCCGGTGAGATTTTATTTAGCTCGGATTCATTTTTAACTTGAAGATATTCATTACCATCATGTAGATTTTTCAAACCTTCAACTAATTGCCTTGTGTACATGCCTACCCCTCTTGCTGCATTAGCATTGTGTAATGGTGACGTGTCTATTGCGACTTTCATAGAGCAATTATACATAATTGCGCCGATTTGATACAATTTTCCTGCTATGAAAGATACTAAAGATATTGGGTTAACGGTTGCCCTTGCTGTTTTCAATGAAGAAAATACTCTACAGGAATGCCTTGAATCCATAAAATCGATTGCAGATGAAATTGTAATTATAGATGGCGGTAGCACGGATAATACTATTGATATAGCTAAATCTTTTAATGCTGTTATTATTCAAACAGATAATCCAGCTGTTTTTCATATAAACAAGCAGAAATCTCTTGGCGCTTCGCACGGAAAATGGATTCTTCAACTGGATGCTGATGAGCGAGTTTCACCTGAGTTGGCAAAAGAGATCCGTAAGATTGTTGAGAGTAGTGATTCTGAACTTGAGAATCATGATGTAGATGCAACGCGATACGAAATGCTTAAGAAGCATATGGAGCTCCTTGCTGCTCGGGAAGGGGCGATCGGAACAGATGAAGGCCCGATTGTTGCCTTTTTTATTCCGCGTAAAAATTATTTCCTGGGCAGGTTTTTAATGCATGGTGGAGTATACCCGGATGGAACAATACGGCTGGTACGAAACGGAAAAGCAAAATACGGATTAAAAGATGTTCATGATCAAATGATCATTGATGGACAAGTTTCATTTTTGTCTAACAATTTAATTCACATGGCTGATCCTACTTTTGAACGGTATTTGACTCGATCAAATAGATATACCGGCTTACAAGCAAAGCAATGGTTGGAGAATGTTGGTAAGAACGGCACTCATGGAGTGCTCGGTCCCAATGCTTCAGCTCCAGGAACTTCATTTTTATCCATTTTTAAATATATGGTTGTTTTGCCTAAAATAACATTTTTATCTCTCTATTTCCGTCACCGGGGATACCGAGATGGCTTCCCTGGTTTTATATGGGCGCTTTACTCGGCTTTGCATATTGCTTCCAGTTATGTTAAGTATTGGGAAATGCGAAGACGCGTTAACTAGTTAGATTCCACCTGAATGATATAATGACGCATAGATGTCCCCGTAGCTCAATGGATAGAGCAAGGGTTTCCTAAACCCTAGATGCAGGTTCGATTCCTACCGGGGATACATAAAAAAGATCCCATTTTAGTGGGATCTTTTTTATTATGACAATTATTGTTATTGCTTCATTACACCGGTTGAGGCTTTAGGTGCAGCTGACATCATAGCGCTACCCTTGGTGGCAGTTGACCAATCTAAATTTCCGCAGGAAACATATGTCTTTAGATCGGAACCTGATTTATGGATATTAATTGCTAAGGCCCCCATATCCTTTAAGGCACTAACAGTAACCTCTGAAGGTAAGGTTGTTTCAGACTTTCCATTAACAACGTTTGTTAGCGTGTATTTAACATCACCGGGAGTTGGACATGAACCAGTGTGAATATGGGCTGGCTCTGCTGTAGTGACACCTCCTTCGACATTGAGGGTAACTTTGATTTTTCCATCGACCTCTTCTAGCGTTGCGGTTCCATCTTGTTTGGAGCTGTTAAGTGCTGCTAGCTTGAATGATAACGGACCAATAGTTAGCGTCTCTGTAGGTGATGCTTCGACCATTGCTGAGGCTACTGGCGTCGTTGAAGTAACAGGCTGATCGGTACTGGTTGCTTTTTTTTGTGTGCATGCTGTAAGAAGTAAAACTGCAATTGCGATTAGGGCAATCTTTTTCATGGTAGTTTCCTTTCGATTACTGATAGTAGTTACACTATATCAAGTGTTTTTTTATATAGCAAGACACTATACTTTTTTTACTTCATGATAGGCACGATCGGTGTTAATATTTTCGAGATCATACTTTTCTCCCATAATATTTCTTGCGGCATAAAGCCCCATTTGAATGGAATGATCGGAATTATTATATTTAAAGGTTCCATTGCGGCCGATAATTTGAAGATTCTTAAATCCCTTTAAATATTCTTTTATTTTTACAACTTTTTCTTTATAACCAATATCATAGACTGGGTATTCTTTTGGGACACGATGAACATATGAACCGACAATATTTTCTTTCTCAAAATAATGGAATTCATTAATATAATTAGTGGCAACCATTTCAACCAATTCATCGTCAGTCTTGTTCCAGGTTGTGTCGCCTTCTTGGCATGCTAACTCAAAAACGATGGACGTTGTACCTGCTGGGGATAGTCCTTCTGTCCAGGAATCCATCTCCATTAGACGGACAAAAATAAGTTTTGAATCCTGGGTATAAACCCAATTATCTGGTGTGAAGTGAGCTTTATTTATCATTAAGGTAACTTGCACTTCGTCTCGGAAAGACAGGCCGTGGGCCGCTTCTGTAACATCTTTGGGAGCTGGTGGATCCATTCTGATTACTAGTTCTGTAATAGGTATACTGGAGATGCAGTACTCCGGCTGAATTCTTGTCACACTATTTTCCTCGTTGTGGTTACTTGGAATAGCTTTATTACTTATTGTGATATTTTTATCGTGAATGTCACTTGCGTCTGTTGATGTAAGCGTGATCGCAGATATGATTCTTTCTCCATTACTTTCTGACCATTCAATTTTTGTAACATCTTTTGATAATAAAATATTATTATCGGGTTTTGCGAGAATATCTTCTTCCATTTTTTCTGCTATTCGCCCAAACCCAGTTTTAGGGTATATAAATTTATCTATTAAACTAATCACATTTTTTGATTTAACAATTGAATCCTTAACGGCAGACCAAATGGAAAGTCCTTTCGATCTTTGCGATGCCCAATCTCCGGAGAGCTCAGTCGTTTTTCTTCCCCATAATTTTTCAGTGTAGAAATGGAAAAATTCGTAATATAGTTTATATCCAAATTGATTAATGTACGCATCGGCGATGTTATTGACTTCTTTTTTGCGTAATCCGGTTTTTAATTGAATGCGTATCCAGGCATAGGATGAAATGGCCCAGATTGCGTTAAAAATCCCAAGATTACCTAACGCATTAAGCGGTTTTAAGGGGTAATAATAATATTTTCCTTTGTAATAAATTCTAGTTAATCTGTTAACGTCGACCAGCTCTTCGTTTAGCAAATCTTTAAGCCAATTATTAATTTCATCAGATTTGGTAAACCAGCGATGCGGGCCTGAGTCAAATGAATAGCCGTCTTTTTTTAAAGTAACGGCTAACCCTCCAACATAGGGATTCTTTTCAGCTAAAATGACTTTTTTGTTGGACTTTTTTGTTACTTCGTGCCCTGCAGCGAGTCCGGCCAGACCTGCTCCTAATATCAATACATCAGTTTTTTGTTCCATAGATTTTTAATGAAGATAAACTTGATACATATTAACAAATAGCTTTTAGTATTGCGAGCCGATAATTCTAAAGACATCGGTCTTATTATCTGGTGTCCTGATTGTTTTAATACCTGGTTCACCTTCAGGAATTTCTAAATTTCCTCCTACTAACAAGGTTTTGTGAAGCAACCGATCCTGGGACCAATTTACCTTGCGAAATTCATATTTATCAAAGCCTTTATTGTACTCTCCGTTGTTTACCCATATTTTTGGATCATATTTTTTATAGTATAGAAAATAAATGTATGGTTGATCGTACGCAGGAGTAATAATCACTTTATCGTAATGAGGTTCAAGCATTGATACCGTTTTAACTAACTCACGATAACCCGTTTGCCATTCAAGCGCATATTCAAAATCCATTTGGGTGTAATACTGATTAAAATAATATATGAGATTTATGCTATAGAGAATCAGGATTACAGCGATGGGATACACCATTTGTATTTTTTTATTTCGAACGTATTGAACTAATGCAAAGATTCCCACAGCAACAGCAATCTGCGGTATTGGTAAAAAAAGAATGCTGCGGATTGCGTGTGGAGTGCCTGTTGATATTGCTGCCGGAATTGGCGCAATGACCGCCCAAAAGAAATAGATAAATTTACTACTAAATTTGGCACGAATAAGCGCCATGATGCCGATAAGAATTAGCGGAAACTCAACTAAAAAGAATAAGCCAACATCGGGAGCATGGTGGCGTGCAACTACATCTCCTTTCAGGAACATATTGATCGGATTGAAATGATTTATATATCCTTCTGTAAATTCTTTAAGGTATTCAACTCGCCTGTTGTGTAAAAATGAATCCCAACGATTTAGTTGGTTATCCTGCCGTTCATATTCTAGCGGTCTTAATATTTCGGTGGACGGATTAAATATGCTTACTGAAGAGAATCTCTCGGCTGCTGTTCCGTGAAAGAGAACTACTACAAGCGGAAGAAGTATTATTATGCCAATCAAGGTTGGAATAATTATTTGTTTGGACCGCCTGAAAATTAATTTATGATATCTTAGCGCGATTCCTATAAGTACCAGTGGTACGATGAGACGCGCTGCGTGATAGGCATATAAAGAAGTGGCAAGAAGTATTGCAGCTAAAGTAGCATCTCTCACTTTCTCAGATGAAAGCCACTTTAGTACGAAATACATTCCCCAGGTGACAAAAAAGACGGCAATATTTCCTTCAAAAGCAGCCCGGGAAAATTGCAGATGCCAAGGCGAAATGGCAAAAACTGACATTGAGAGTAACGCGATAGTTTCTTCGTGTGGAGAGAAACTCGATTTTCTAAAGAATTCGTAGGTAAGGAAATATACACCGAGAACTGTTAATGAACCAAAGAAAGCCGCAGGGAATCGAGTGCCGAATTCATTTAAGCCAAAAATTGCGGTGGGAATGATGTCTAGATAGGTATAGGCAGGCGGCTTGTAATCGTTGAATGAACGAATCGATAACGGCCAAGAATTGCCATACTCATCCGCTCCAGTTTGTAATAGTGTGTAGGCGTTGTAGCCAAGCGAGGCTTCGTCCCAATCAAGAGATGCGGGCACTGCCCCGAGTTTGTAAAAGCGCAGGAAAATGGCTAAGATGAAGATTGCACAGAATAAGTACTTTTTCACTTGTTTTGATTATACCGTATTTGATAGAGGAACAATCCCTTTTTTTCTAATTTGTCCGCAATAAAATTATCACTATTTTTACAATCTATTTGTTTTTCGCTTAAAAGGTATTTTGCATCCAATTTCTGCATGGTTTTTGCCGCCTGGTCTATCTGACATTGATCAGTGTAAGAATAAAGTTGGTCCAGATTTGCGAGGCGCGCTTTTTCTATGCCTCCGGCATCAAAAGGGGTACTGCTTTTTTCGTAATACACACTTCGGGCGCTTAAAGCAGACACATACGGTGCATGCGGCCAAATAATCTTTCCGCCTGGATCACGATTTGGAAGAAATACGATAAATTGGGATGGATCTACTTTATGATTAATTTCGTTAAGAATATCTAATTGTGGATATGAAACAACAACTTCCGGTTCCTTTAGGCCATTATTGCTGAAATCCTGCGCATACCCGACGAGTCCAGGAACTAACGCAATACATATAATAATTACTCTGACCAAGATGGATCTGTTTTTCTCGAGGAAGCTACCGACAACTATTCCTGTCGGTATTGATAATAAGGCTACGGCAAGCCATAAAAATTGACCGATATCAAACACTCCCTGGGATTGAATGAAGAAAGAAGGGATGAGAAGTGCTGCGACGGTAGAACAGAATAGTAGAATTGCCGCGCTACTTTGATATAGTTTTTTCTTGTGTAATTCATTTATTCCTAGAAGTAAAAGCACTCGACTTCCGATACTTAATGCCCAAAATAAAGTGACTGCCTGCAGGTACAACAGTAAAAGTCGCGCAAGATTGTTGTGTTCAAGAAAGATTGTTTTTTTGATATACCAGTGCCAACTATCAAATTTGTCCTGAGCTATGAAATGCTCATAATAAAGCCCTGGCGCCCAGACAAGACTTCCCTGCCCCCAATTTGATGGGAGGTAGGTGATTGCAGTGATAAGGAAGGCTGTTACTGTTACTAAAAATAGATTATATGTACTCACTATTTTTCTCGTACAAACAAGCTGCCAAAGAATGAGTGTTCCCATCCCTATTAGTCCTATAATCCCGGCATAGACTTTGGTTTGAGCAATCACTCCTATGAGCAATCCAGCGATTACTGCTTTTCGTCGATTAGATTCTTCAGATAGTACTACTGCCCAACCAGTGAGTAAAAAACTAATGGCGAGAAGCCAGGAGGGATTATGAATTAGCCCAAGTGGGTCGACCACTCCGGTATATAAAAGCACACTATCACTTATGAGAGGAATAAAACTTCGACCAAAATAGGCCACTACTAAAACCCATAGTTTTTGTTTCTGACTAATTCTGAGGATACCGCCCAATAAGTAGAATGAAGCGCCATAAAGAAGAGATGTAAATAGGGCGAAATGACGGAATAATAAATCTATTGGGTTAAAGCCAAAAAACAATGAGAAACGACTTAGGAGGAACGGGTAAAAGTAATGATATCCGCGCATTTCGATTCCAGCTAACCCAGGCCTGGTTGGTGGAAAATGGTTTGTCATATTTTGAATGTAGGCTAAGAGAATAAACCCATCAACACTGTTTGTACCAAAAAATTGAAGTCCTTTTGATGAGTAACTGCCGCTTTGAAAATCGAGAAATAGAAAAGCTAGCGATCCGAGCAGAATTATAAAAAGAGATTTACGATCGAGTGTAATAAAGTTAATTTTTACTCGGTAGAGTCTGTATTTTAAGAAAATGAGTAACGTAATAAAAAGTAGTACTAATGGCAATTTTGTAACACCTGCCCACGCACTGAGATATGAAACTAATGTAAATACTGCAACTCCGAAAACCCATGAAAGAATAAACGATGTGCATTCTGAATATTTGACTCTTAATACCCATATTAGTAATTTTCCGGGAATATAGAAACTGAGGTAAGCGAAGAAAAAGAATTGAAGAAGCTGTAGAAAAAAAAGCATTGTATGATTTACCCTTATTATTCCCTTACAACTTGAAAAGTTATGAAAGTTGTGGATGTTATTATATCTTTTTGTAACTATATTTACTTAAAATTGGCTCAAGATCTGCATAGGTTTTACCCTGAACCTGGGCAATAAATTTTTCCTGAGTTACGTCGACGAGACAAAAATCGGGCATTACAAATGTGTTTTTCTCTCGTTCGGTGGGAAATTCGCAATCGATCGAGACGAGCCCTTCTAGGGCGTCTTGGAACATATCTAATTCCATATTTAACCCATTATAGTTGTAAAAATATCTTATTTTGTGTAATTCTATACCTGGTAACTGCATTAGAACATTAAATTCATCCTCGTTAAGTTTGATAGTTTCTTCGATTTGAACTGAGGCATCTTCAGGATATTGTTGAGATTTTTTTGTTAGTTCGAATTTATCGTCTTTCTTACGCAATCTTAATTTATGCGGAGAGGTGGTTTTGATGTATTTATCGTGAATATTTGTACGTTCGCATTCCTCGAGATTTTTAGGAAGATATTTAGCCAAGTACGTTACTTCGATTTCAAGTTCGGACATATTTTTAATCTTTAACTTTTAACTATATAGATAATTGGTTTACCTGATAAATCTAACATTTTTTCATCTGGTATAAGTTTTCCAGGAAAATCACTTGGTGATCCGATCATTAATGAATGAGGAATTTTACGCTGTTTTTCGTAATCGAAATTGTGGAATTTAATTTTTCCGACTCTGTTTTGGGTTTCTGAAAAGCCACCGCTCACTGTGCCCCCCTGAGAAAGATACTCTCGCGGGGAATAATTGCCATACCATAAGAACCAGAGATATGACCAATCCAAGGAGAGTGACACCGTGATGCTATCGTAATTTTCTTTTTTGCTTTCAATAATTTGAACCGCTTCTTTTCTTCTATAGAGCCAGTACGCACTAAACTCCTTCGGAAGAAGGATAGTGTAAGAAATGAGATAGTGGATGACTGAAAATCCCATGACGATAAAAATTAAAAGAAATGAAACTTTAGGCCAGGTCCATTTAAGAAACTTATTAAACTTGTCATCACCGGTTTTTGCGGGAGGCCTGGTGTATGACTTAAGATCGTATCTTTGAATTTCTTTAATTACAACCCACAAGCCTATTCCTGTTACTAATGAGAGAACCGGCAATAACAGTAAGGCACGGATTGAATGTGGTACTTGCCAGGTTAAGGCCGCTGGAATGGGAGCGATAAAACCTAGCCATAACGGAAGAAATGCATTTAATTGTTTTCTGTTGCGAATTAGGAACGTTATTCCGACTAGAATCAACGGTAATTGCCAAACATAAAGAAGCCCAAAACCTGGCACCTGGTGACGAGGTAGATCAGCAAAAACAAATAAGAAACTATAATTAAAATGCGATAAATAATTGGCCGTGACACTTTGCGCTATGGGAATACGGAAATTATGCACTTTTGAACTAAGCCATCCGTCACCGTTATCAAAATCTTCTTTAGCAAGCTTATTATTTCGAGCAAAAATTTCAATAACTTTCTTGCCTAAAATAGTAGTGGCGTTGTAGCGGGCTAGCCCGTCTCCCTGGTACATCTGTAGAAACAAAGGTATACACAGAAGTAACGCAATAAACCCTCCGGCAATTATTTGCTTTTTAGCAGTTAGAAGTTCTCTTCCATAGGAAATCAGGTATCCTAGCAGGAAAAGTGGAATTAGGAGCCGAGCATTCGCATACGAATATAAGGCAAGTGTAAAGGCTACTACTGAGTACATTAGAGTTGTAAAATTTCTTTGTTGACTCCACTTTAATAGAAATAATATACCGGCTAATTCCCAAAACAAAGCGATATTTGCTTCAAAAGCTACTCTGGAAAAATGGATATGCCAAGGGGAGATAGTTAGGATAGCGGCTGCAAATAGCGAAATATTGGCAATACGATTTTTCCAGATGGGAATGGTTGTTGTTGTGCGTAACATGTGTTGGCAGAGCAAATAAAATATCGGAATGGTTAACACTCCAAAAAAAGCCGAAGTAAACCTTATGGCAAATTCATTTTTTCCAAAAAGAAAAAGTGCTGCTGAGGTTAAATAAATATATAGTGGGGATTTATAATCATCGAATGAACGGAAAGTTAAGGGGAGATATGTCCCATATTCGTCTTTCCCAGTTTGTAGAATTGAATAGGCGTTCCAGCCAATTGCGACTTCATCCCAGTTTAGAGAAGGGGGATTGCTTCCTAAGGCAATAAAACGAAAGAGCGCACCTAAAATAATGAGTATAATTAATAGCTTTAGACGCATAGTTACTTTACAAAAGGATTACCATTTTCATCGAGGTATCCCAACTCAATTAACGCATCAGCGCCGGTAGGAACTTTGCTTAGGATAAAAACCGGCTCGCCATTTAATCGGTTAATTGTCTCTTTGAAATATTTTTTTGAAGTAAGTTCAGAAGGTGTCCCTACTAATAATACTTTCTCCCCTGCTTGCTGTTTGGAAATTTCGTTTCGCCAGTTAATTCCGCGAAACTCGAATTTATTAAATCCGTCAACCGTGATGAATCCAAACCCAGTTTCGTCGGTGTGTGCTTTTCGTTCTTTTTGAAATAATGCTGGAGGATACTTTAAGTAAAATAGTGTTTCAATATACGGGCGTCCCTGACCATCAGTTATAATGATACGGTCGTACTGATCTTTTACCTTAGCTACTTCACTGATCATCTCTTTATAACCATATTGCCACTCCTGAGAAGTCCAGTTTGAGTAATGAACATAATAATTATGTAAATAGTAATAGACTGTGGAAGTAAGTATTACTCCAGAAAAAATAACCACTAAAAGTGAGCTTACTGTAAAATTACTCACTTTTTTATTGAGCACAGGCCAACCCCACTGCATTTTATTTAAACGATTGATTACATAAATGAAGGCATAGGCTTCAATGATTTGAAAAGTTGGTAAAATATTTAGACTTCGCAGTGCATGGGGAGTTTCCCTTGCAAAAGCCGCTGGAACTGGTGCTAAAAACATCCAACCAAGAATAACTAGCTGTTCTGGCTTACGCCGGGAAAGGAATAGATACAGACCAATAAGTAAGAAAGGTAGCTCAATAATATACAATTCTCCTACATCCTGGAGAGAAAAGCGCGGGTTTATATCTCCCGAAATAAATAAGAATTTTCCGGAAAAATGCTGAAAATAACCGTCAATCCAATTTTGAGCATAAATCATGCGGCGATTATTTAAAATTTTAGCCCACCAGGTGTTACCTAAGTGCGCAATCCTTTCGTTGGACAGTTCGACAGGAAGAGGATCAGAAAAGATATTAACCTCTTTGTATCGTAATTGGCCCTCGTGTGATGCTACATGTGGTACCAGAGGCAAAAGAATTGCCAAGGATATCAAGCTGGCAACAAGAAGTTTTAGCGTGCTTTTTTTATCATTAAATAACTGCTTACGGTAGATTATTGCCAGAAGAATGACCATGAGGGGTGTAAAGACGCGATTAGAATTGAAAGTGTAAAAGGTTGATACAAACGAGATACCCGAAAGGACTAATAATAACGCTTTGTAATTTTCATTTTCAAGCGACTTAAAGAATAAGTAGATTCCCAGTAGTACTAGAAATAACGCTACGTTAGCTTCATAGGCAACGCGAGATATCTGGGTATGCCACGGTGAGATAGCAAAGAGAAAGGCTGCAAGTAAAGCAATCCATTCAATTGTATTTTTGTGTAAGAATGTGGGCTCGTGACTGGCTAGCCTTTTAAGTAGTTGCAGTGTTATTAGGTAGGCTACTATAACTGAAAGCGACCCGAAAAAAGCTGAAGGAAACCGGGTAGTCCATTCGTTCAGCCCGAAGAGTTTAATCATTGGCACTTCGGAGTAAATATACACTGGAGGCTTAAAGTCTCCAAATGAACGAAAATACTGGATTGGCATGAAGGCGCCTTCTTCATCCCGTGCGGTTTCGGAGATTGAATAGGCATTATAGCCAAGGGCTACCTCGTCCCAATACAGGGATGGAGGATTAATTCCAAGATGATAAAACCTTAAAACGAAGGCGATACCAATAATTATGATTAAGAGAATTTTTTTCATTTTATTATTTTAAATAATATTCTTTGGTCATCTTTTGCTAGAATAGTTTGATTACCAAATGCTGCCTCGGGTGAACCTATAACCAAGGAACTAGGTGGGAGCTTTAAGTCCTCAAAAGATTTATTTTTTGTATTTATTTCTCCAAAATAATACTTGCCACATTGTACCATCTCAGAACCGGCGATTAAGACTTTTGATTGCGAGCAGTGTTGATACTCTGCTGGGTCGAGTTTAGAATAAAAAGCATAATACATTTCGGTTTTGCCGTAATACCTGGTTATAAAAATGTGATCAAAGTTGTTTTCTTCGTTTCTTGCATAATTTATTGCTTCTTTTTGCATGCCATCGTACCAATAATTACCATACACTGGGTAGACATATATATAACGCACTAACCAATTTGAAAATGAGAACGCAAATAATATAAATAACATTCTAATTGCTAAAGATTCTGATTTAGCTTTCTTAAAATAATCCAGAAAAAATACTATTCCATATGAAGCAAAGATCATAGGGATAGGTAAAAGCGCGATACTTCTCAATCCATAGGACTTTCCTACTAAAGCTGTAGGAAAAATTGAGATAAGAATCCACGCTGAGAGAAATATAAACAGTTTTCTATTCCTTTTGAAACAAACTAAAAGCCCCAATAAGAAAAAAGGTGCTTCGAGTATGTAAAACATTCCATGATTTCCAATGGCATAACGCAATGAACTGTCTCCCGCTACATACCAGAATGAAGCCGAAAGATTATCTCCATAAAATTCGAGAAAATCGCGAAGCCAAATATTGGGTTTGTTAAATAAAAGAGAGTTGAGCGCCGGTGGTGCCAGGGACTGATTACGCATCATAATTACCCGTTCACTCACTTTTGGATCTGAAAATATATTAATCTTGGCAAAACGAGCCTGGCCATTAGAAAATATTGCCAAATACGCAATAGGTACAGACAGGAGCGCGAACAAGAATATGTATCTTACTGTGAAACGGATGTATTTTTTTGAGTCGAATTTTTTTGTTATCCAAAATCCCCAGCTCCATAGCAATACAATGAGCATCGGAACAAAAAGCTTGGTTGTGTAATAGGTATACATCGCGAGAACAAATGAAAAGTTAGACAGTAAAAAATGTCGCCATTTTTCAGTTTTGAGCCAGCAAAGGAAAAAATATACTCCTGCTAAGCCAAATGTAAGGGCCATATTAGCTTCATACCCTCCCCTACTTACTAAGATATGCCAGGGAGAAATTGCTAACAACGCTGCTGCTATTAATGCTAGGTTCTCGCTTCTGATATCGTTTTCTTTGTTCAGGTCAAAAAATGTTGCAAGTTGTTTTACTATCGCATAGGTAAGATACACTGCAGCGATGCCACTCAGTGCTGACGGCAAGCGAACTGCATAGGCCGATACGCCAAAGACTCTTTCAAATATTAGTACGATATAAATATATGCGGGGTTTTTTTGATCTCCCCATGACTCAAACTGAATTGGTAATAGTTTAGAAAATTCATCTTTGCCGGTTTTAAGTACCGAATAAGCATTATAACCGATGGAGATTTCGTCGCCATAGAGTGAGGGCATATGACTACCAAGAAAGAGTATCCTGAGTAGTGCGGCAAAAATAATAATTGTAGTTAGCCATTTATTCATAAAAATGTTTGCTGGTAAGCCGTTGTAGCCTTAGTATACCATTCCAATCTCTTCAATGATAAACTCAACTTAAATGAATTTACCGTTACGGCGATTGATACTTGTAAGTATTCTTGCTTCTATTGCATGTCGTTTTTTGTTTCTGGATCGATTCCCGGCAGGAATCTCCCATGACGAAGTAGAATATGTCTTAAGTAGTGCTTCTTACGCGTTCACCGGTACTGATTTATCGGGTATAGGATTCCCTTTAAGTTTATTTAAAACTGAAACGCATGGGCATATTAGCCCAATACCTCCATTATTTCTGGCTCCTTATTTCTACTTTATTCCAGTGAATCAATTTTCCGCTCGCTTGCCTTATATATTAATTTCTTTACTTACTATTTTCGTTCTTTATACGTTGTGTGTATTACTTTTTAAAAGTTCGTCACTGGCTCTGGTTGTAACATTTATCTTTACTGTTTCGCCTTGGGGATTTTATTTATCACGCTGGGCTGCAGATACTCCTTTTGCTCTTCTCTTCTTTTTATGGGGAATTTATTTCTTTCTCTCTGAAAATAAATGGAAATTTTCTTCATCCGTTCTTTTATTTATACTGGGATTTTTTTCCTACAATGGAGCTAAACTATTATTCTTTCCATTACTACTTTTTCTATTGTTTTATCGGTGGAAAATTAACCGAGCAGGATGGTTTAGTCGTACCATTTTTTTAAAGCTTATTGGCGCGGTCTCGATCTTTTTCTTTGGATATTTTGTAATCAGTTATCTTATACCGGGATCAATTGCCCAGGAACGCGACTCAGAAATTGTTTTTTTGAACTCAAAATTACTTCAAGAAAAAGTTAATTATCTGCGAGAGCAGGAACTAGAATTTCCACTAAACTATTTATTTATAAATAAATTTACTGTAGCTCTTCAGATTATGCTGGAAAAATATGTAAGCGCTTTTTCCGCAATTTCGTTATTTGCTACTGGTGACCCAGATATAGTGTACCGAACTGACCTGATTGGATTATTCCTTCCTTTTGAATTAGTTACGATTTTTGTTGGTATGTATTATCTACGGAGCCGGTATCGTCGCGAGGCATTCTTGCTTATGGGTCTCACATTGCTCGCTCCCCTTGCCACTACATTAAGTGGCAATTCCACTTCAATTCTGCAGCGTTCGTTTTTGCTTTTACCGTTGCTTTCAATTTATAGTGGGGCTGGTATTTACTGCAGTTATCTTTTTGCTTCGCGCTCTATTAACTTCCGCATTGTTTCACTCGTTTGGGGAAGTATTATTGGTTTATTTTTTATAACTTTTTTACATTTTTATTTCTTTCAGTGGCCGATGTTATCTTTGGAGGGATTTACCTTACAAGGTAGATTGGGAGCTGAGTATTTACATAGATTTCCAAAGAATAGTGAGATTAAAGTTATAGCAACAAATAGTCGGGGCGCTTATTTACAATATATATTCTTTTCAGAACCTGCTACCCAAAGGAAATTCTTTCAAAACCGGTTTGATGATTTCTTACATAAAAATTATTCAATCGAAACTTTACTTTTTACCGATCATTGTCCTGATTTTTCTGAACCCGAGTTTTCATATTTAATTCAGCGCGAAGCATCACCGTGTAAGAGAATTGGCTTTCCGAATGCAGAAATCGTGAGCCAACGTGATTTAAAAATGTTATTGCAAATTCATTCCGATAAAGTTTGTGTTCGTCTGGCTTTGAATGTTACTAAAGCGCGTCCACGTTTATGGGATTTTGACTTTTTAGCTATGAGCAATGAGAGATTCTGCAGAACCTGGTTAAGTAATTAACTTAGTGCTTTGATAATTTCTTTTCTTAACCACAACTTTTTTGTCTTACCAATATTTTCTTCGAAGGTAGCATCAATTTTATTAGTGAGTTGCGTTTTTACCAATTCGTCGGCGGTTTCTATCACAAAGTTTGAAAAATGTTTTGGTTCGGAGATATGCTAGGTAGTACTACATCGGCTGGAATGTTTTTTAAGTCGCAGAGTTCTTTATAGGCAATCGCACAGGCATAGGCATCGATATCTGTATATTTATTCCCGGATGTAATAATTAATTGTTTCATAGTTATTCTAAGTTGGTTGAGATATAAATTGGATCGCCTTTTTTTATTTTTCCTTCTTTAATAATGCTGTGATATGAACCTCTGCCCATCCGGACAACCGTTACTTTTTTACCAGATTTTTCTTGAATTTCTTTGATCATTTCTTCACTATCTACCGAAATACTACTTCCCTCTGGTGTTGTGACATGAATTTCGGAATTTTTGGGATCGGAGGGATTGTATAAATATGGTTTATATTGCAGTAAGCCTGGAAATTTGATGGTGTCAATAAAATTAGGTGTTTCGGTTGAATCTAATTCGTAAAATGCCCGAGTACGATCACCAACTACTGAGATAGATTTAAGCGTAATTTTCTCTTGTTCGATTCCTTGCATACCTTTTACCGGGTAGATAGTAGTTTGAAGCACATGGCCGACGAGTTGTTGATCTGCATTCATATTATTTTGATTCGATAATATCTTTTAATATCTCCTGGGCATGGTTTTTGGGTGTTACTTTTTCGTAGATTTTAACAATTTTGCCTTCGGGGTTGATTAAAAACGTATTTCGTATAATACCCTCAAATAATCTCCCCATGAACTTCTTTTCGCCCCATGAGTTATATGCATGAATAACTGTTTTATCTGGATCGGAAAGTAACGGGAAGTTTATGTTATATTTTTGAGCAAATTTTTTGTGAGAGGCAACTGAGTCTTTAGAAATTCCCAAAATTTGGACATTTTTTGCTTTAAGTTCAGCAAAATCATCGCGAAAAGAGCATGCCTCGGTAGTACAACCGGGAGTATCGTCTTTAGGATAGAAATACACTACAACCCATTTACCAAGATAATCTTTTAATTCGCGTTCAATATTATCTTGACCTTTAAGGGAAAAATTAGGAGCGGGAGAATTTAATTCAATCATTACTTTTGTCTTTCTAAAGCAATCTTTATCGCTTCTTTATACCCTTCTTCTATATAATGTTCGTCGGATTCATTACCTAACTTTTCTAATTCTTCTTTGCCAACCCAAAGATACCCTTCATGCTCTTCACTTACTTGGATATCTGGGATTTGTGCTTCTACACTATAAAACTGAAGCATGAGACCATTCCCATCCTGGAGATTACGCGGAAGTTTATATATGTGTACTAAATCTCCTACTTTAATATTTTGAATTCCTGGTAACTCTTCACCTAATTCTCGTTTAAGCGTTTCCTGAATTTCTTCGCCCTCCCCCATGCGCCCGCCGGGAATATCCCAATACTTCTTTTCATTTCCTTTATCATCCATCAGTACCAGGACTTTATCGTTTATTTTGATAAGTCCTTTGATTCCTATGTAGAAAAGTTTCGGTGGCATCGTGTTTTTATTTTACACTATCTACGGTAGAATTGAATCAATTACTGTTAGAGAGGTATTATCAATGATCGTACAGATTGACGAACTTAAACGAATTGTGCATAAAGCGCTTACAAAATATAGCTATAGTGAAGGCGAAATTGCAATTATCCGCGAAGTGTTGATGTACGCACAGTTGCGCGGAAATAACCAGGGCGTTGTAAACGCTTACCAGTAATGGCGTTGCGCGAGCTGAGGTACCTGACGAGATAAAAATTGTAAAAGAAACGAAACTTTCGGCTGTTATTAGTGGGAATTTACATTCAGGGATGGTGGTAATGGATAAGGGGATGCGAATGGCATTGCAAAAAGCATGGGAACATGGATTTGGAATTGTCGGGATGAATAATACCAATACTTCGACCGATGCCATTGGGTATTTTGCTCATGAGATTGAAAAAAAGGATTTATTGGATTTGTTTATACAGGTTCTCTTGAGCCTCACGAATTGCGGCAGGAGAGATTGTTATAGAAGATAATTTATTTATAGCACTTAAAAAAGTTATTGGTGAGAAAGTGGAGTCACAAAATGAATGAGAATATTGAGATAGTAAAACCAGCAGTTTCTGAATGGGAAGCATTTAAGGAAGTTCGATTGAGATCATTGAAGAACTCTCCTACTGCTTTTTTAGCGACATTTGAAGATGAGATGCAAACTCCTGAAGAAAAATGGAAAGCCCGTATTGAAGGGAGTTTAAAGGGCGAAGCAGGGGTAACTTTAATTGCTAAACTGCAAGGTAAGGTGGTAGGGCTGGTTGGAGTACAGTTTATGCAGCATGCAAAAATGCGCCATGTTGCGCATATTTGGGGTACGTATGTGGATCCAGATTTTCGAGGACTTGGTATTGGTAGAAAGTTAATGGACGGAATACTTGCGGCTGCGAAGAATCGTGCCGGAATAAAAAAGATTAAAATCGAGGTTGTCCCTGAGCAAATTAGTGCTTTTGAGTTGTATAAAAAACTGGGTTTTGAAGTGATTGGAATTTCTCATGGTGATTTGTTTGTTGAAGGAAATTATTATGACGAGATATTGATGGAGATGATGTTATAGCTAAGTCACCTTTTCTAATTATTCCTGGTGTCGGCAAAGCAGTTGCAAAAGACTTAGAACATTTGGGGTATAAAAACGTCGCTGACTTAAAAAATGAAGATCCGCAGCGGATGTATGATCGGTTGTGTGCGTTACAAGGAACCAAGGTGGACCGATGTATGCTCTACACTTTTCGCTGCGCTGTGTATTATGCTTCAAATGAAACACATGATCCTACTCTACTGAAGTGGTGGAACTGGAAAGATCAATAGTTATTTGTCCTTTTTTAACCACTTTCCCCTGTGGGATTGCATTAAGTAAGTAATAATCTGCACTTACCGTATACGTATCATTCCAATGTGGCTTCGAAAAGTCCATATATGCTACGTTTTTTGGCATTTTTAAGTCTACTTCTTTTTTAGATTCGCTATCATACACATGTAATCCGAGCGGTCCAATATCTGCATTGCGCGAGGTATAGGCTATATACTTACTATCATCCGACCACATTGCCTCTGCTCCCGGATCAATGGGAGTAACCATTCCACCCTCACACTCAACGAGAAATAATACTTCTGCACTGATTGCTCCTTGAGCATGGATGAGAATCTTGGAATTATCTGGAGAGAAATCATATTTAGTAATTGTAAAAAGTGTGGATTTCTCCAAATCCTTATACATTAATTCTCGTTTTTCTACTAAAAGCTGACTTCTTTGGGCTGTAGAAACTTTATATAACGAACCATCGATTATTGAGTATCCAATCTTATTGTTTTTTTGTAGATGATGACGAGACTCATGAGCCTGAATTTTATTTCTAACTAATCGTTGATACTCCAGCTTTGCCCCTAACCCAAACGCTAAACAGATACTCATAAAGAAAGCCCAAATAATGAGAAGAATAGTTAATACTTTAAGTGGGAATTTCATTTTTTTATCGTGGACCATGCTTTTATTATTTCAGAAGTGAGTGGAAAGATCAATAAAAGTAATCTATGATTGATTTATGAAAAACTTATATTGCTTTTTTCTACTATTTTTAGTTGCGACTTTATCATCTTGCGTTTCGCACCCCAGTGGATCGGTCATGCCTAGCACTACTCCTTCTGCAACCCATTCTTCTGGAGATGAAATGCTTTCGGATGGAGACTATATGAATATGGCTGACCACGATTCATTTGAGTCTGCAGGTATGACTCATGTGCTTTCTTATACAAGTAAAAAGTTTCAATATATAGTGACTTTACCGCAACACTGGAAGTTTGATGATCACCCAGGAGCATATTTGGGAGCCGAAGGAGATGTGGTTTTTTATCCTCCATCCATTAATTCAAATGATCCTCGTGCTCCCAAGATTATTATTACGTCTCCTGACACCAGTCCAAACATGAGTTCGCAGGCAGAGTTAGCTGCATGGATTGCTAAACCAATTTCTTCAACGAAAAGTAATGAGCCGTATAAGGTTGGCAATACTACCGTGGCAGGAATGCCGGCGGTACAATATATAACTCAAGGTCAAGTGTATCATTTAGTTACGTGGTTTCGAAAAAACGATCGTAATTTTTATATCGAGATTGAAGACACTGAAGCGGATGCTACTAACTACCGAAAAGATTATGATCTTATGATTAGTAATGTCAGTTTTATTGAGTAACTGCTTTTAATTGTAATCTATACCTGCTGATTTTATTATAGTATTATCTGGAGTATGAACTACAGAAAACTTGGAAAAACTGATTTATCTATTGCTGAAGTAGGAATGGGAACTTGGCAGTTGGCTGGAGACCCCAACGCATGGGTTGGTTCTGATCTAAACGAAAGTTATAAAGCTTTACAACGATATGTAGATCTTGGCGGAAATTTTATTGACACTGCTTGGGTCTATGGTTATTCTGATGAATTCCCTGAGCGACACCCTTCTGAAGAGCTTGTAGGGAAGTTTATCAAGGAAACTGGTAAACGCGAAAACCTCGTAATTGCCTCGAAAGTCCCTCCGAAAAATTGGAATTGGCCGGCTTATCGCGGCATACCAATTTCCGAAGTATTTCCTTCTGAGCATATAGAAAAATGCGTTGATGAATCATTACGCAGTTTGGGAATAGATTGCATTGATTTAATGCAGTTTCATGTCTGGCAAGATGATTTTGTCCATGATACTGGGTGGAAAGAGACAATTAGTAAAATAGCTCAAGCTGGAAAAGTGAAATACTGGGGTATTTCAATAAATGACTACCAACCAAGCAACTGTTTAAAAACTCTTGATACCGGGTTAATTTCAACTATTCAGTTTATCTTTAACATTTTTCACCAAAAGCCTACTGAAAAGTTACTACCTTATGCAAAAGAACATTCGATTGGCCTTATCGCGCGAGTTCCTTTAGATGAAGGCGGATTATCGGGCAAATTTACTCGTGATTCCCAATTTGAAAAAGACGAATTGCGTTATTCATATTTTGGAGGAGAACGACTGTCACAATTAGTTACACGAACCGATGCCTTGAAGCAACTTCTTAGTGAAGAAGCCTCTTCTCTGTCTGAACTGGCTTTGCGATATATTCTCTCTTTTGATGAAATTTCGACTGTAATTCCAGGGATGCGAAAAGTTGCACATGTAGGTTCTAATACTGCATTATCCGATGGAAGAAAGCTATCTCAAAGACTACTTTCCGAGTTAAAAAAACATACCTGGGAACGAAACTTTTATGGTGGTGCTGACCCGGCGATGAAAGATGAAAATTATATCGAACAGTAAGCGAAGGAGCTTATATGGAACTAAAACAACTGATTGAAGATTATTTAAAGGAAGCTCGAATGATGCAAGTTGCGACAGTGCAAGGTAATCAACCTTGGGCGTGTACTGTCTATTTTGCTTATGATCCTTATTTTAATCTTTATTGGATTTCTTCTCCAGACAGGCGACATTCTCAAGATATTGATGCTAATAACATGGTGGCGGGTACGATTGTTCTTCCCCACACTCCTGGTGGTCCGGCGCGGGGAATTCAATTTGAAGGAACGGGCGAGGCTTTGCGCGAGAAAACAGCAGCGACTTTAGGAATGGAGTATTATGCAGAACGTTACGATATGGATAGCCAACGAGCAAACGATGTTATTGAAGGCTCTGATGGACATATCTGCTATAAGATTAAACCAAGGATGTTTGTATTATTCGATGAAGTAAATTACCCGGAAAAACCAAGGCAGGAATTTACTCTTTAAGGACTCTATGTTTACTTTAGATAATTCTATCCCGTGCCCTGAATGTGGACGTTTTGCAAACCGCGGAGTAACTATCGATGCTGTAATAATTCGTGAAGGACAAATTGTACTTATAAAGCGGGGTGTTGAACCGTTTAAAGGGTACTGGGCGTTATGCGGAGGGTATGTCTCGTGGGATGAAACGGTAGAAGATACAGTTCGGCGGGAAGTTAAGGAGGAATTACAACTCGCTGTTGTCTCGCTTGAGTTTATTGGATATTACAGTGACCCGGCGCGTCATCCCAAACAAACAATTAATTTTGCCTTCCTTGCTCACACTAACGGTAATCCGATTGCCAGCGATGACGCATTGGAATTTAAATTTTTTGATCTCGATTCTCTCCCTGAAGAATTGGCCTTTGATCATAAAAAAATAATTGCCGACTGCCAAAGGAGATTTTTATGAAATTGAAGGATAAAATTGTAATTGTTACCGGATCTTCAAGTGGTATTGGAAAAGCTACGGCATTACTTTTTGCCCAGGAAGGTGCAACTGTCGTGGTTAACTCAAAATCCAGCGGGGCTCAAGGCATGCAAGTCGTTGAGGAGATCAAGAAGAATGGAGGAAACGGAATTTATGTTTCGGGAGATGTTTCTGTCACTTCAGATGTAGACGCTCTACCTAGCGCTGTTACTGGTGAAGTGCTCGTGGTTGATGGCGGATTTCAACTTAAATGATTCAATAGCTTGTCAGATCGAACGCTGAAACAGCTTGTGTATGAGCATTACTTGGGCTAAAAAGCTTTACGCTGATAAGGATTAAGAGTACCAGCAAAGCTAATATGATATAGTGCATAACCATATCCGGGGAATATTTCTTGTTTTTTGGTTTTCGAAGAAATGGTAGTGAATGAAAAAGTGATTTATCTTCTTTGGATTTGTGTAAAACATATACATACACAAAGGTTGAGAGTCCTAATGATACGAGATTTAAGACCGCTTTTAATGAAGGTCCATTAGTAAAACCATCTAGAACCAGAAGGAAGACTCCGATGATATATAAGGCTAAAAATCCCTCATTAATTTTTTTATCATGTCTAACGAGACGATAACATTCGATGCTCCAGGCTGCGATTATGAAAAGAAGTCCCGTTGTTGCCATATACTTACGATGACATGATTACGACTCTGTTTCAAGAGGGATTCTTACAAAGTTTTTGAGAAAAATTGTTTGATTCGATCATCAAGGAGAATGTGTTTATACTGAATCGGTTTTTTGAGAATGATGCCATTTAGGGTTCGACAGCGAGAGAGGGCAACATATACTTGCCCCGAGGCAAATGCTCCCCAGCCGATATCTATAATAACTTTATCGAAGGTTTTGCCTTGACTTTTATGGACCGTTATTGCCCAGGCTAATTTAAGCGGCATTTGGGTGTATGATCCGGCCGCTTCTTTTTCGATTTTTCCGGATTCCTCATTTATTTTAGAGCGATAATTAGTCCAGGTGTGCGGGTAGACATCGACACTTGCACCGTCGTCTTTTTTTACTTCGACAATTGGCATATTGTCGTTGGCTTCGTCGGAATAAAAACCCATAACTTCGCCGAGTGTTCCATTTATCCAGCGCTCTTCGGGATCGTTGTTAAGAAACATAACTCGAGCACCCACTTTGAGGGTTAAAGTTGGATCTGTGGGAAGATTCTTTCCTTCAAAATCGCCTTTTATGTCTCCATAGAATATCTGCTCCTCGCCGAAGATTTTATCCAGGTTAGCTCGATTGATTTCGTCGGCTTGTTTATTGGTCATCACGAGATAAATGTAATCTGCGGAGTGATCTTCGTCTCGACTTATCCGTTCGTTAAGAATAGCTAGGTTAGTGGAATGTAGTTCACGATTACGAATTCCGTTTAGAAGGGTAATAAATTCCTCATCTTTTTGTCGATAGATTTTTTCTAATTCGATATGTTCGTAAAATTCATCGTATCTGCTGATTCTTCGAAAGGAGTCTGAATCAAAAAAGTAGGGAGAATCATAGATTTGGGCAAATATTGCAACTTCATCTTTACCCACAACAGGAGGAAGCTGGTACATGTCTCCGATGAAAATCATCTGGATGCCACCAAAGGGTTCTTTAGATTGTCGCGCCTCTTTAAGAAAGGCGTCGACACAATCCAGCAGATCGGCACGAACCATTGAAACTTCATCAATTACAATGGATTGCAGTTTTTTAATTAATTTTGTTTGCTGATTGGTTCTACCTAATCTACGTGCTTCGACTTCGGTTATATCGGGCATAAAATGAAAAAATGAATGGATGGTTTGACCACCTATGTTTACTGCTGCAGCACCGGTTGATGCTAAAACTACATGATTTTTATGTGACGTACCACGAAAATATGTTAAAAGCGTAGATTTTCCTGTACCAGCTCTCCCAGTTAAAAAAACATGCTTGTTGGTATTTTCCATTACATCGAGCGCGTGCTGGAATTTTTCGTTGATTTCGAGTGACATAGCCCTTACTCTAGCATACTTACTAAATTGATTGTATAACGTATAATTGGCTTTACTATGCGTATTCATAAAAATATAAGGCTTCTGACTTGGTTTAATTTCTTTACTGACTTTAGGCCATACGCGCCTGTTGCGATTATCTACTTCTCGCAAGTAACTCATTCTTACGCACTCGGGTTGGCTGTCTTTTCTATCGAAATGTTATCCGCAAGTATTTTAGAGTTGCCAACGGGAGTTATTTCTGACCTCGTTGGGAGACGAAAAACAATTATATTTGGGGCTGGAATGTCGGTACTATCCCTTATTTTTTATTCTCTCGGAACCTCATTTTCTATACTCGTAATTGGAAGTGTTTTTGCTGGGCTTGCACGATCCTTTTATAGTGGTAATAATCAGGCATTATTGCATGATTCACTTAAAGAACATCAACAAGAAGAACTGTATGCTGAATACTCGGGAAAAACTAGCTCAATGTTCCAATTTGCGCTTGCCGCTTCGGCTTTACTTGGTGGATTACTCGGATATATTTCATTGCCACTCGTGCTGTGGATTTCGGTAATTCCGCAGGTAGTCTGTTTAGGGATTAGCTTCATGATATTGGAACCGCGCGCACGCGATAGCAATGATGAGACGAATATCTATAGTCATTTAAAGGAAGCTTTGCTAAAATTTAAGGAAAATTCTAAATTACGGACTTTGAGCCTTGCGGTTATTTTAGACTACGGTATAAGTGAAACGATGTATCAATTTAGCACGGCGTTTATTTCATTACTGTGGCCTGTCTGGGCTATAGGAATTGCTCGCATGCTTTCAAATTTTGGCGCGGCGATAGGAATGCGCATGAGTGGTACAGTTACAAAAAGGTTTGGTTACTTCAACACACTAGTATGGTCAAATATTTTTAGTACAATCGCAGGCCTTTTGGCGACAATCTTTCCGTCTGTCGTTTCTCCCCTTCTGATCTCGAGCACCTCGTTTGAATATGGTATAAGTTCGATTGCCAAAGATACTTTATTCCAAAAAGAATTTACCGATAAACAGCGAGCGACAATGGGAAGTCTCAATAGTTTAGGTGGAAGTTTATTCTTTGCTGTTTTTGCGTATGCATTTGGAATGATTGCTGATAACCTTGCACCCAATCAGGCGATGATTATCGGAGAAGTGCTTTTATTGAGTGTTTTATTTCTGTATTGGCGTTTGGTTAAAATTCATAGAAATTAATTATGTAATTGGCACTCGGCACATCGTAAAAGTTGTACTTGTAGACGCAAACTTATTTGGTCCCGAAGATACTCGCTTGATCTGGAAACTTGAAAAATTAGCTTCTTAACTTATATATTCTTGCCTTTTTGCCAGAGATTAGAATATCGTACCGAGACTCAACTTTTAGCTTGTCTTTAAAATGATGGATTATCTGATCTGTTTCATCTTTTTGTCCTGTTAAGAGAATGATTATTCCATTTGGTTTTATGACACGGATGAATTCGGTGAACATTTTTTCGTATAACTTAGGAATATTTATTGTTTGATCAAACTCTCCCCAAGGAGGATCCGTAATGATTTTATCTATGGAAGCGCTTTTTATGGTATTTAAGTTGGTAGCATCACCCTGGGCAATTGTAATTTTTTTGTTCATTACGGTAACTGCTTCCTTTAGTGATGTTACAAGTGTTGGGTCTTTTTCGATGGCAATTATTTCAGTGTACTTAGTATTTGTTCTTTCAGTTGGTATCGCACCACTCCCAGCAAATGGATCGAGTACTACATCTGTTTTTTGAGGTTCTGAGAGAAAACATAACTGATGAGCAATTTCTGGAGATAATTCACCTTTTTGCAGTTCACTAGCGTTAAACGAATTTTTAGTAAGTCGTACTCCTATTAGACTGTATCCTTCGCTGCGAGTAAGAAACCAAAATTCGTTCTGGGGCATGCGGCGATTAGGCTTTAGATGTGATCGGTGGGAAAGTCGTTCTTCGAGTTGAGAAATAAGTGCTTGTGTAACTGACACCATATGATTTTCTTCGGATGTAACGATTCTGAAAGTGAATTGTTTTGGAGATATGCTTTGTACAAGACTCTGCAAAATTTTAGGTTCACCTAATGCTTGTTTAATAAGCTTTTCAACTGGAATGGGCTGGCTATTTTTCATCATTTTAACCAGAAGAAAACTGTTATTGATTCCTCGAAGTTGTTTGATGTCTTCAGGTTTTGATTCGGTATTGTAGATAATGAGTCCATCAAGCGAGGCGATGATAGATACATCGATTAACTTTTCTTTTAGGATCTGCTCAATGATGGGATTAGTGCCACTAACTGATGTTGAAAAATATGAGTACATGTGCTGATTATATCATAAAAGAGGTTAAATCTTCGGTTCATTATCTAAACTCTTCCACAAGTAGCGGCTAGCGATGCTGCGGTAGGGACTCCACTTGGTTGCTAATTCGACAATTGCATTCTTATTTTCGCGGTCTATTCCATACCATTTACTCACAGCTGACCTCAACCCCAGATCTCCGATTGAGAAGACATCTGGTCGCTTTAGGGAGAAAATTAAAAACATTTCAGCTGTCCACCGGCCAATTCCTTTGACTTTAGTTAGCTGCATGATTACATCATCATTTTCAAGTTTGGAGAGCGAGTTAAGATCAAGTGTTTTATCCCATATTGCTTGAGAAAGTGCTTTAACATAGCGTACTTTAGCGTTGGATAACCCTGCACCACGTAATTCCATGTCGGGTTTAAGCAGAATCTCTTCCGGGCTGGGGACAAGGGTCGTATCAAACAGATCCTGAAATCTTTTAAGAATCGTTGCTCCCGCTTTTACCGATAATTGCTGCGAAATAATGGCATCAAGTAGGTCGAAAAAAAGATTATTATCTGTTGACCAGACCGGTAACTCATTTGACTCAATTATTTTTTTCATTACCGGGTCACCAGATAAATGAACAAGCCCCTGATCAATTATTTTCTTATCCATAATAAGATGTATTATACTTTATATTAACGGCATTACCTACCTATGTTACAAAGCGGTACCAATAAAATTACTTTGACTACTTAAGCTCAGGAGAAAATGGACTATCATGGCATTACTGTGCAGGATATCTTGATGGTGTTTAATTATCCGACGAGATATAAAAAAGCTAAATGGGGATACTCTTTAAATTGTAGCCAGCTGAATATCTACTAATCCAAACTTCCCATCAAATTTTGATGTTCCAACAAACATTTGATCGTCTTTAAGTTCAATAACTTTTTCAATAATTAATTTTAAGTCTTTGAATAAATTTAAATGATCTACATTGCGAGGATCGACCCACTCCAATTCTCCTTCGAGAGTGGATTTAAGGCCCTCGTCAGTTGTTTCTGCTTTAACTACAAATAACATGATATTTTTTCCGGCAAAGCTATTAACGTTTATTATCCCCCTGATTTTTGGACTGATAAGATTTACTCCTGCTTCTTCCATGGCTTCTTTTTTGGTGTTTTCGATAATATTTTCATTTTCCTCAATATGTCCGCCAATTGGATTATACATGTCTTTACGATCCTCTTTCTCCTGTGTCTGATTCTCGCCTTTACCAGAAAATTTCATTAAAAGCAGTTTTTCATTTCGGAATACGAAGATGAGTGTGCGAGGTATAACGGTATAGCGAATTTTTTCTGGCATATTATTTGTTACTTCCTTAATTCTTTTTCTTTTAAATAGGCGTCACGAGGGGTGTTGGCGAAGTTATTTTTTAAATCTTCTATGAGCCAATCGCGGATTTCTAATGGGTAAAGTTGTAGCCCGGGAAGGGCTTTGATTAATATCCATTGAGGATAGTAGTGATTCTCTCCTTTTAGATTGTCTTGCAGTTCTTCTGAATCCTTATGGAGCTGTGGTTCACCAGAAAGGTATTGGCATAAAAAGAAATGCTGATCACTGAGAAATTTATCTTCATCGGTATAATAGTGGCTATATAGTTTTTTAATGATTTTTGCTTGAACGGTGGTCTCTTCGTTCAGTTCGCGAAGAGCGGCTTGCTCGATTATCTCATTGGCTTCAACGTGGCCGCCAGGAAAAATCCAATAGTGCCTTCCATGGTTAATGCGTTCCATGAGCAAGATTTGATTGCCTCTAATGACGATTGCGGCGCTTCGAACTTGAGATAGCATGGAAAAATTATATCATTTAGCAATGCGCGATGTTGATATGAGCACATGCTCACAGTAACAAGATGGTGTATAATAGGCGCATGAAGCCTGCGAGCAAACAGAATGAAATGCGTCATGAACCAATACAAGCTCGAAGTGCTCAACGAGTTGCCCATATCCTGGACGTGGCTTCAAAGTTAATTTCCGAAGTAGGATATGACCGAGCAACCACTAATGATATTGCTAAACTGGCCGGGGTTCCTATTGGGTCACTTTACCAGTATTTTCCCAATAAACATGCCCTTTTGCATGCGCTTTCAACTCGATACCTATCGCAACTAAGAGATTATTTTGTTGAGCAAAAGATCATTACTGATTCTATTCAATTGCATGAGTTTCTTTCTTCTATTATTGATACTTTAGTGGAATTTAGGAAGAGCCACAGAAGCTTTAAACAAATGTTCCTTGGAATATATATGAACAACGAAGTGTCTATTGCAGCAAAAACAATGAATGAGGAATTCCGGCAAATAATATTGAAGAAATTAGAAATAGAGAAGCCTGAGTTAAGTGCAAAGCGGCGCGAGCGAGTTAGTTATGTGTTGTTTGGAATGATTCGTTCGGTATTTGTGTATCTTTCAGTTATTGATGACACGATGTGGAAAGAAATGAAAGAAGAGACTAAATTCGCAATACGAACGTATCTTTCTGCTGTTTAATTAGAATTTCTGACTTATCTTTTACTCTTTCCTGAATTTTCTTTTTAATCCTTCCCATATATTTTTAGTTGTATTTGCATTTATTTTTATGGCAGCAATTATTAAACCTAAGCAAAGTACCACACTGGCAACACTTACAACAGCTTTTATTTTTGAACTTTGACTATTGGCAGGTAAACCAATCCAAGTAGAATTATTTTCTACTCGTACTGGGTCTTTGCTGATAGTAATTGTTTCAGCAACTGATCTTCCATAAACTTCCGGAGCGTACATGAGTGAGGCAGTGGCAGGTGGCACTGAAAAGTTTCCTTCCGATACTACTCGAGCTTTGTAGGTAAACTTATTTTTCCCGGCAGTAATATTGTACACATTAAAAATTATGCCATTGAGCGTCATTTCTCGATCAGAATTGTACATTGGGTTGTACGAATAAAGATCTTCTTCACGAGAAGCTACTCCTTGTTCGTTAAGGAATCGCTCGTTAATAGGCACCATCCCCGCTGGTAATTCATCTTGTACAACGGCATAATTATTTTCACTGTTTATACCACTTACTGCTATTGTTACTCGAACGATATCCCCCGGTTTAAAAGAATATCCTGGGTTTGTCACATTAGTATATGTTCTACCGACTGTTAAGGGATGGTTTACAGCTTTTGCATTTTGATCGGTATGATATTGATCGGCAACGAGCGTTGCATACATTGGCCCATTATTTTCAGCTTTAATTTCAATCTGCGGTACTGAATCCTTAAGTGGAATATTAATATCCTTAATTTTTTGAGCAGGGCTAGAAATTGTTCCACTGGCTACTACTTTATTATCTACTAGCACCGAATATCCATACTCAGAATTGGTTGTATTTTCGTATTGAGAAAAATCCGACAAAGCTCGGATAATCTGTGCTGTGGCAAAGGTGTTGGACCAATAATAATTGTTTCTTGTTTGCGTTAAGTACCTTACTGCTTTAGTCACTATGGAGGTGTCCCCTTTTGCTGTAAGAATGGCATGAATAGCCATAGCTGTTGATGCATTGATTGAGCCAAAATGCTTTTTATCTCCAGCTGCCCAGAATAAGGAGTCTCCTTGCTGCTTGGCACTCGCGTAGAGCGAATTTAGTCCGTTGGTTTGAGGATTGGTGAATCCGTTTAAGGTATTGGCGAGTACTCCAAGGGCAATAATATCTGGGGTTTGAGACTGGAAATTGTATTGGGTTAGTTCGCCCTTATTTTTTGTTGCTCCGGCAACAGTACTTGCATAGGTCTTAGATATCGTTTGATCAATGGTATATGGAATGTCTACAACTTTTCCAATAATTGAATCATAATAATTGGTTCCGGTAGAATCTAAGAAATATTTTGCCTTAGTGAGCATCGTGTCATCAACCGTAACCCCCAGTTGCTTTGCTTTCATGAGATATTCTATTACATACCCGGTGACAAAATAATCTGGTTTTGAATCGTACCACCAACTCCATCCTCCATTTGCAAGTTGAAGCATCTCTAAACGTGTTACACCTTTTGCCAGAATATCGTCGATGTCTTTACCTTCTAATGCATCTTTAAATAAGGCAGGATTAGACTTAGCAATTACTGCTGGGACAAATCTACTTGTGGTCTGCTCAACGCAACCATACGGATAGTCTATTAGGTATTTGGCGCCACTTGGTACTGTTCCTACTAGACTTGGGGAAAGAGACAGGGTTAGCTTTGACTTACTTACATCTAAATCTTTTCCTAATACCGGAGTTAGTTTCCCTGGACTATTTGCAATTTGGCCGGTTTTTTCCAGAAAACTAAATGCTTGAACTGGAATTTCTGAAATTATTGTGTCGCTCAATTCTGCATTGTTTTTTTGGATTGCAGAGAATGTTAATTTGGATTTAAGATTCTCTTTATCTGGAGAAACTTCCCAGAAAAATTCTTTTCGTTCGTTAGCAAGTAGCGTTTGTTCTGGATACATTGCCTTAGTAAGTGACCCGGAATCGAAGCTTAACCCAACATCAACTGTTTGGGGCGCGTCGGTAAAGTTTTCGACAAACGCAGCAAGAACGGCTTTGTCACCTACACGCAAAATATTGGGTACAATGGGTCGTACTACAATGTCTTTGGTTACTCTTATTTCGGCAGTAGATTGCCCAACTTTTGCATCGTCGGTATTGCTTACTGCCGCTACGACCCAAGTTGTTAAATTATCTGGTAATTTAAAGGAAACTTTTGCTTTACCAGTACTGTCGGTATAAATACGAGGGTTCCAATAGGCAGTATCTTTAAATACGCTTCGTACCGACCCGCCGTCACCTTTTTGATTATGTACCCAAATATTGTTGGCAAAAAATGTATGATATTTCTCGACTTCGAGATTATATACATCTTGCGTGCTAGCTTGGTATTCAATGGAGTTTACTATCTCTGTACTTCCGTCGGAATGAACTAGCGTATCGCCAATAGTGATACTACCTGCTGGTTTCCATGAAGTATTAACTGCAACAATGTGATCGGGGGTAACATACAAATTACTATTTAGAATTATTAAATCAGTGTCTTTAGCGATGTGCGTGGCTGTTACTTGTGCTGCAATAAGTTGCTTATCTGTAGGGCTAACTCGTGTCAAAATTTTATCGCCTGCTTTGATATCTTCAATATTCCTGGTCTGACCATTGGCCATTAATACTTTTGTACCTTTGGCAAAACATCCACCGCCACCCCCAAAAGGGTCACTGATAATTCCTTCGAGTGAGTGATCAGTTCGCGTTGCATCGTATCTTTCTGACCAGAACGTACTGTGGATATCTCCAAGTGTTGAAGTACTTAATTCGAAGATTGCCTTATCCACGCTCCACAGCGCAGTCTCAGCGGCTATAGGTGTTCCCCTATAATCTGTCGTTTGGACAGTTACACTGACTGTATCTCCTGGACCATAGCTTTGGCGATCGGGAAGTACTTTGACCATGACTTTTTTAACAGCGGTATTAAGTGGGATTTTTATTCTGCTGTTGTTTAGATCATTGAGATTAAAGCTTAGCGCCTCAAGATACAGATTAGGTAAATCGGAGTCCTGGAGGGGAAGCTCAACATTTGCGGATGTTCCATTGAGGTGTACCACTTGATACCGATGTACATACTTTCTCTGAAAAGATAAGAATACGTCACGATCGGGAATTTTTGATGTAATAGCAAGCTGAACCGTGTCTGTTGGAAGATATTTCTCTTTATCTATACTTAGCGTTAGATTTTGTTCTGATGAGTTTTCCGTGTATATTGGTTCACCTTCTTTTCGAGCGTAATAATAAAATGAATTTGTTACATTGTTTCCGCGTGCGTCCTGGGTTGAAACGCCGATAGTATATGATCCACTTTTATTGGGTGTGAAATTGATACTGGCTTTGCCATTGCTATCTGAGATGGTTGATGTCATAGGATAATCTTCGCTATCTTTTCGAAAGGAAGTATATTTTTTATCTGGTTCCTGATAAGGAATCCAAGTTTCACGATGGATGCGAACTATTAACTTTATTCCACTTACTGTTCCGTTACCAATATGTTTGGCTAAAATGACTGGTAGTGATACCGGTGAATTAACCGTCGTGCTGTACGAATTATCTGTTCGATAGATGCCGAATTCTCCGGGATAGACGAGTACATTTTTTCGCGCGAACGTAGAGGGCTGAGTTTTATCTGCGAGGCTTACTTCTATTCCAAATATTTTACTTTTTCCGTCCGTAATTTGCCCTTTAGTTGCAACCGCTACTTTTGACTCACCATTTGCATCAAGCTTTGAAGTACTCTTTAGGATATCTTTACCTGACCAATATCCGTACCGGTACGTGCTGTCTACATTACTGCCGGCATCAGAATAATAGCTGTAATCCCCGTAATCTGAAGCATTGATTTTATAATTAAGTAATTCTTTGGATAGTGGTTGTCCTGAAAAAAATAATCCTTTTAAGGTGAATGCTACGGTATCTCCTTGAATAAGTTCGGTAATGGGAGCTGCGATATCTAAGAAATATTCTGGTTTTTTGTAGAAATCTACTTGAATTGGAGTGCTACTTTCGTAATTGTAGGTGGTGTGATCGGTGCTTAATGACACCGAGACCATATAGTCTCCCGTTGCTACGTTTTTTGGTAGAGGGATTTGACCGAATACTGCACCTCTATCAACTGGGAAGATTTTATCGAAAACTGGGCTTTCCTCACTGTACGATTTTGTAATTTTTACTCGAGCTGTCCCCGTAGAGGCGGAATACATGGCATCATCATCATCGCGAATAATTGCCTTAAAATTGACCGCATCACCCGGTTTATATAATGGTCTATCGGTAAAAACAAAATATTTTGTTGTTGGCTGTGATTTACTATATGAAATATAATTATAGTTCAGATTAAGATATTGCATGTTTAATGGGATTAACGCGACATCGCCATCCACTTCAGCAAGGGCAATATCTGCGCCCGGAGTAATCTCAGCCTTCCCTACGCCTGAACTATCGAAGGTGCCACTTGAAGATACCGCTATTTGGTCTTTTAGGTTGTAGACTTTGATCGTCCCTGAATTTATACTCCGCTTAGTTTTAAAGCTTTGCCCCCAGAATAAGAACTCGTTCTTAGAATCTTTTACCGTTACTCCATATGTTGAACGTACAATCATTGCATCATGAAAGATATTCCCTGAGATGATGCGTACAAAATAAATCCCTCTCTCCGCTAAAGGAAGACTAACTTTTGTTCCATTTGTAAGATCCTGAGAGAAATTACTGATACGATTTAACTGTGATACGTCGGAGGTCGGATTTAATTGATTGGAATCTTTATCGTGGGTAAGATATTTTAATAGATAGTTTGTATCCGCCTCGTAGACAGAAATTTCTACCGACTTTTGGTTAGTTTGATCATTGATACTGATTGCTGGCTCCTGCGTGGAGTTCATTGATATTACCGAACCGCCAGAGAATTTACTTTTCTCAGCGGGAATCGTGACAGTATCGACGCGGCTTTCCCCCCACCAGCCTAAGACACTACTGCGAATGTAGAAGATGTTAAGTGCCGAGCAAGTAGCGAGCATAATTGCAAGCGCGGCTAGTGCTCCTGAAGTGTACAAAAGTGACTTATTTGTCCATTTATTTTTGCGTGTTTTTCCTTTAACCATAGACTCTGTTTAACTATGACAGGTGCTTAAACGTAGTGCAATACCTATTTTTATTGCGGTGATGCTCCGAAGAATCTGGCAATTTGAAATGCTATAAGTGCCGCACCAATGCCAATGGCGACCATCTGGATTCCTTGTTTTTTCCAATCTCCAACGAGCGTTATAGCTTGATACGCCCCTACCCCAAATAGAGCTAGCGAGCTTATTCCTAAAGAGGTATAAAAAGCTGGTCCGTCTGTAAAAAAGAAATAGGGGAAAAGTGGAATTAACGAACCAATAATCGCTGCAAAACCAACGATAACAGACGTTTTTAATACATCTTTGATTTCAACTTTCTCTAAATGCAACTCTTCTTGCATCATTGTGTCCAACCAGACATGCTCATTGGAGGTTATTTTTTCGACGACTTTTTCTAATAATTCGCCCTCAAAACCTTTAGCAATGTAAATATCCCGAATCTCTTGTTTTTCAATTTCAGGGAAATTTTTTATTTCATCGATCTCTCTTTGGCGTTCTTTAACATAATGATCTCTCTCAGATAAAAAGGAGGTATAGGCTACTGCAGCCATCGAAATTGATTCGGCGAATGCTGCGGCAAGCCCTGCAGCAATGAGAATTCTTTTATCTTCGGTTGCTGCGGCGACTCCTAAAACTACGCCAAGGACGTTAACAAGGCCGTCCTGACCTCCGAGTATTACATCGCGTAAGGCCGTTGAAGATTTATGTTGTTCAGGATGCGTTGGTGCTATTTTTGTCATGGGTTCATTATATACCGCTTGAGCGATGGTTATTGCAAGTAAGTAAATCACCGATTATGCTATGGGCATGAAAAAACCACTTATGCTTTTTATAACGCTTTTTATGCTTGTCTTTCCTGGCACGGTTGAAGCGAAAAGTTATTATTTTCCTTCAGTTTCAATCGAAGCACATATTAATCGCGACCGAAGTATGGATGTAGTGGAAACTAGGACTGCATATTTTGACGGTACATATCACAATATATATTGGGATATGCCGTTTACTGTTTTCAAAAAACCGAATTCAGTATCTCTTTCAGAAGTACGATCTGGTAGCGAAATTCCCTATGTTGACAAAGTTGGCGATGTTAGCCCTGGAACTTTTTCAGTAACTCGAGGTGCTGATATTCTTCATATAGAGGGACATTACGAAGCATACAATGAACAAAAGCAGTTTATACTTCATTACTCTGTCGAAGGCGCGGCCTCAAAATATGATGATGTCGGTGAATTGTACTGGAAAATGATTGGCGACGGCTGGGGAGTAAAAACCAATTCAGTAACCGTACGTGTTTACTTACCTGAAAGTGTAGCGGCAAATCAGATATACGTATGGGGACATGGACCACTAAATGCTCAAGCAAAGATTATTGACGGACAGATGACTGAATTTACTTCAACTGGACTTCCTGCCAATACTTTTTTTGAAATCCGCGAGCTATTTCCATCTACTTTACTTGATGGTACTGCGCAATCTGGTCAGCATTTAGAAACTATTATAGCTGAAGAAAAAGCCTTTCAGGATAAAACTACATTTCAAGCCTGGCTTGTGATAATTGGTATTTTGTCTTTGATAGGTATTCTGCTGGCATGGGGGGTGGGGTGGTATTTCCTATGGCTTAAATATGGCAAGGAATATAGCGCGAGTGATGTTCCTGAGCATGTAACTTTCCCGCCTAGTAAGCTTGCTCCTGCACTTGTTCAGCAGTTAGTAAATCAAGGGACAGCAGTTGATACTAATGCTTTTTCAGCAACCATACTTGACCTTGCAAGGCGCGGATTTATTAAAATTGAAGAATCACCGTATACTAAGGAATCTTTTTTACATTTAAATGACACTACCGCATTTCGTTATACCTTACATGAACAGGAAGATGCAGTTGAAAAAAGCAGGAATGAATTTTATCCATTTGAACATTCCTTACTTGGGTATATTTTTATGCGAGGTCCGGTTGTAGATATGGATACGATTCAAAAAGAGATGAAAGATGATCCCCGGGCAACTAAAGCTTTCTTTGATTCATGGAAGAAAATGGTTGAGGATTCGTCAGATCAAAATGCGTTTATTGAACCGCAGAGCAAAAATGTGCGGATGATTTTTTCAGTTTCAACAGTTGCGCTTATACTAGTAGTTATTTTTCTGTTTTTCTGGAAATCATTACTTGCATCGGGTGCGATCTTTCATTTTCTATTGTTTGGAGCATTCCTAGTATCTGTACCGGTGGGTTTTATTGGCAAGCTTTTCTTGCGCTGGGATAAGGTGTCGCGAAGGGAGGCTGCTGAGTGGACAGGGTTTTCTAATTATTTACGTGATTTTGGTCATTTTAAAGATACGGTTCCCCAGGCAGTGATCATTTGGGAAGACTTTTTGGTATACGGCACAGCTTTGGGGTTAGCGCAAAAAGTCTCAGGATATTTGCCTATGATTCTTGCTGCTGATCCACAAGCCGTGCATCCGGTCTGGTTTTATTCAAGTGCTGGCTCTAGTGGTGGTTCAATTGGAGATTTTAATGCTAATTTTGCGACAAGCATTTCGAATAGCTTTGGCTCTTTTTCTACCGCTATGAATTCTTCCTTCAGTACTGGTTCGGGAGGAGGATTCTCGGGTGGTGGAGGTGGCGGCGGCGGCGGTGGTGGTGGTGGCGCGAGTTAGCTTCTCGTATTAACTCGCTTTTAACTTTTCATCGACTAAAATCTCGATACGATCCGGGGTCATAACTTTATCGTTTCTAATGAGCAGCACACGATCTAAAATAATGTTGTCGACTTTAATAAGAGGTAACTGTTTTAATGTTTGTAGTTCTTCGATTGTAGGTGATTTAATAAATCTACTTAACGATATGTAATTTGTTTCATAATATATTAGCGGTACAAACGGTTTAATTTCTAATGCCTTCCAAACTTCCGTAGCCCGTTCTTTTAATCTCGCAATAAGACCATCTTCTTCGGAAAAGAAAACTCCCCTTAATGCAGGGGAATTCCTTTATTAGACGACGCAGATTCCATGGAAGTATTTTATCATGTAACTTACCTTCTTATTATTCAATTCTCATTCTTTGCTCATGGAGTCTGCGTACCAAGATGCTCCGTGGCTGAAAGAACTTCAGCAAAATTTGATTACGGCTTCTTAATCACTTCTGATCTTAAATGCCACAGTTTTTTCTCCTATTCTTTGGATTTACAACCCGCTTCTTTGTGTGTTTATATTAGGGTGTTAGCGCGCTACCACTTCCCTATTTTTTATTTCTACCGATTCTTAAGATGTAATCTTTAAGGAGCGGCAGAGAGAGGAGTGTTCGTATGTCGAGTGAATTACTGCCTACCAACTCTTGGACCTTTCCGTTGATGCGATTTACGAGCCTTGCTGATGATACGAGTTGGCTACAACAAAGTACGGTTCCCTCTGGTTTATCTATAACTGAAGATGACGAGTATGTGTATGTAGATGCGGCCTTGCCTGGAGTAAAAACAAATGATATTGAAATTTCATTTCATAATGGTGTGCTTCGCGTAACAGGTGAAGTGCAAGAAGAAGAGAAGAAAAAACGTAAGAGTTACCATAAAATGACTTCATCATTTTCTTACCAAGTGGCGGTACCTGGTGAAGTGGATTTAAATGCAGACCCTGAGGCTATGTGTAGCGATGGAGTTTTGACCGTTATATTTCCTAAAGTAAAGGCTGCAGCGCCGAAAAAGATTGTAATTAGTTCTAAACTTTCGGCTAAATCTAAAAAAGCTACTGAAGAGAAGGTTGAAAAACCTGAGGAAAAGGAAGAAGTAAAAGTAAGTAAGAAAGAAGCACCGACTTTGGAAGAGAACACCATTCCAGAAACGTTAACTCATGATGAGGAAATACCTGAAGTAACTGATGAACTGGATGAAGAGGTGGAAAGCGAGGTAGCTGAAAAATAACGGGTGGTTTGCCGGCCGGATGAATTCCGGCCGGTTTTTTTAGTCTGCGTTTTATTTTAAGATATTTTAATATCTAAACTGCGGAGTAAGGATAGAGCTTCAGGAATGGTAAAGGTGGCTTTGGCAATTTTATTTACCTTAAAGTCGATGGCATAATTTGACGCGTTGGTAAAATCTGCTTTGTTGAGATTAGTATTATGGAAGGTGCTCTTTTCTAAATTGGTGTGCTTAAAACTCGCTTCGTGGAGATCGGCATTAGTGAAATCTGTTTCTATAATTGTTGAATTTTCAGCAATAAATTTCTGAGTTTTACATTCAAAAAAACTGCAATAGGAAAGTGTACAGTTATTGAATGAAAGATAGTCTAAACTATCTGCATCAGTGAAGACTATTCCGGTTAATTTAACGTTTGTCATTGTTGTATCGCGAAAGACAGTATTGGGTAGCTTGCAGTTTAAAAACTGGCAGTTAGTGAACCTACAGGTATCCAGGCGGCAACGATGCATTGATGTTTCACTAAAAATACACTTATCGAAGGAACATTTTTCAAAGGTGACGTCATCATATTCTTCATTTTCAAGCTGGATATCTTTAAATTTAGTGTCGTAATATTCTGATTTATCGAAGAAATTCATAAGGTATCTGCTCCCTCACCAATAATTTTTTCGTTTCTTGAGAAAAAGAACATTGTCGGATTGCGGATTTCATTTTCAAATCCAACAAATAATATTTTCCGACCTTGTTCAGTATTTTTTTGCACTGATGAAATATCTTTGGTGAAATAGAATTTCCCAAATTGGCTCGTAAAATTTAATCCGTTTTGGTCCGGTGTATGATTGGTTACCGATTGTGACTGGAAGACTTGAGGATCATAACGCATAAACCACGCATAAAAAATGTACATTGGAGCTTTGGAACTTGAAACTATTATCTGATCGTACTTATTTTGACTCTCAAAAGCATACTGCACTTCATACTTAATACCATCATTCCATTTTTCTGCAACATAGTGTGGAGTAACTGTAAAATATTGGTTGTAAAAATACCCAACATTAATAAGCACGAGTACCGATGCAATGGGAATTAGTATGACTGACATTTTTCGTCGAGGGAATTTTTCTTGAAACCATTGGTAGGCCACAAGGCTTCCGTACGCTGCAATAATTACTAAAGGAATAACCATGTTTTGAGCTCGTGAGATGCTGGGAGTGAAAATGGTAAAGGCCGAAGCAACTGGACTGATTAAGAGCCAGCTTAGAATTAACCATATCCAGGGTGGTCTATTTTTTATACATGCATACATGCCTATGAGTGTTACGGGAAGTAATATCAATGGGAGAAAACCAATTCCAATAATCTGAAAGATTTCAAACACATCGCCAATAACAAAAAGAAAATTAAAATCAAAGTGTGAGAGATAGCGTTTTGCATAATCCATAAAATAGAATAAGGGTTTATTATGCAGAAACTGAGTTATTTTAACGGGTTGGCATGAATCGGAACGAATAGCGTCAAATAGCCTGGCATCTACGCCCTTGTCATAAAAAATACTAATATATTTAGCTCGTTGCGTTACTTCGGGGGTTCGAATGGCTTTTAGAATGGGTAGACAAAAGATAAACGCGAGAACCAAACTTAAGCAAATAGTTATGAGCGTGGCCCGAGACTGCAATTGTTTCATAATTTCTTTGCGATAGATACCAATTAGACTGAGTCCAAATAACGGAACGAAAACCCGCGCGGAGTTATATGCATAGAGAGAAAGAGCGAATGAAGTTACAGCTAACACATAGTATCCGCGAGAAAAAGCGGAACCTATTTTGGCATGAATGGCTTTTAGAAAAAATACGGTACCAATAGTTATATAAAATAAGGCTGGAGTAAGTTCCCATGTTCCTCGTGAGACAAAAATGTGGGCTGGGGTTATTGCTAAAAATAAGGCCGCTAGTAAAGAAAGATAGTCGTTTTCTTTTTCCCTTCTTAGCTCACGCATGAGTAAATATACTGCGACAATTGTACCTGTACCATACAAAACTCCTGGTAAACGTGCGGTCCATTCGGATGCTCCAAACAACGCAAATGAGCCGACAATTGAATAGAGCATGACTGGTAATTTGAAATCTCCGAAGGCCTCTGCGGTTATAGGTAAAAAGACTCCGTGTTCGTCTTTACCGGTTTTTAAAATAGAGTAGGCGTTATAGGCGTAGCTTGCTTCATCGGAATAAAATCCGGGAGGATTGGCCTGTAATTGGTGCACTCTTAAGAAAAACCCAAGACAAACAGTTGCGACAAGTGGGTATATTTTGTTTTTCATTCTTGCCATTCTCCTATTTTGAACCCAATTGAGTTGTTACTCATTTTAAGTTCTTGCGGATATTTAAACTGGTCTGGAGTTCCTTTCCATCCATTAATAACGACTATATCGCCGTTTTGTGGTTTAATAGGTGCGCTTTCCGTATAAAATATGTATCTTGAGTCTTTCGTAAAATTATTTTGCGATGCATTAAAAAACCGAATATACTCCATAGTCTTAGGATCTGCTTCTATCAGTATTTTTTTCTTTGTACTGTAGTCTCTTGCAATTACTTCACCCAAGAGCGTTTGGTTTTCTGCCCAATCCCAGGAAGTTTTATATACATAATGTTTGTAATAAACGTGTAGGTACGTAACAAACGAGAAAGTAAAAAGAATTACCAATGTAAACTGGAGTCCAATAATACTTACTTTTTTATATGCAACTATATGTCTGTTGAGCCAAATAATACTTTCAGTAATTCCTACTGCAGTAGCTATTGTTAACGGTACAAGAAGCGGTAAGGAACGGAGAGCATGAGGGACCGGTGTGGCAAGACCAGCGGGGAATGGTGCAACAACTAACCAGAGTAAGAGCAGTTTGCTTTGTTGTGTTTTTTCGCGAGCAAGAATTATTAGGCCAATTACCATAAAAGGCAGCTGCGATAAAAACATTTCACCAACTTCGCGCACTGAATGACGAACTACAATATCTCCTTCGAAGAATAAAAAGTTAGCAGAAAAATGGGTTAGATATTTTTGTAGGACTCCTAACAAGGCTCCTAAATAATACTGTTTATTCTCTAGCTCAAATACTTCTCTGACCCGTGCTGATTCATTCCCAAAAACCGAACCTAGCAAGGCTGACGCTATTATGATAAATAGTATGCCAAAACTGACTGAAACAATTCGTTTATTTTCCAATAAAGATAATTTCTTCCAGAACAATAGTAGAATTCCAACTACGAGAACAGGAATAATTATTCGCTCGGCATTATAGGTGTAAAGTCCTAAAATAAAACATGTGATAGCTAAAACAAGATACCTTCGTTTTGTACTATTTTCCAGATATTTAAAAACAAAATACATCGCAAAAATGACTAAAGTCACTGCCACATTTGCCTCAAACGCTCCGCGAGAAAATTGTAAACTCCACGGAGAAACGGCTAAAAATGCCGCTGCGAGCAGCGCTGCTGATTCAGGATACTTATAATTTTTATTTGACAGTATCTTCCTGGTCAAAAGATATATTCCCCATACCGCACAGATGCCAGCTAGCGCACTGAGTAATCTGATGGAAAAAGCATTTAAACCAAACAGTGAAATGAGCGGCATACTTGCATATAAATATACCGGTAATTTGTATTCTCCAAACGCTTGAAACTGGAAAGGAAAAAATACTTGGTGTTCATCTTTGCCTGTTTTCAATACAGACCAGGCATTGTATCCCAACGATACTTCATCTATGTATAATCCGCGGGGAAGATCACCCAGTTTATATAACCGCAGTGCCGCTGCGAGAAGAAGTATGCACAGTACTACTATTTTTGACTTCATTAAAGGTATTATACCGTAAACATAGCGAGAATTTCTTCATCGGTTTTTTCCCACGTTTTTTCTAACACTTGGTGCTTTGAACGTATTTGAACAGCTCGGGCTTTTGCTTGATTAAAACCGTTAATAAATGCTTTGTTATTGTTTTTTATTGCTCCAATTAGATTATACATTAACCAGAGATAATGCTTTGCGATGAGGATAGGACTTGTTACATTCTTCCAGGTAAACTGGAATTGATTGCGATAGCTAATGGTTTTAATTCGTTCTTCATCGTAATTGCTTTTGATTGCACCTATTCTATGAACATGGTTCACATGGGATGTAGATTCAAAATACATTTTGTATCCTGACTTCCAGGCTCGATAGCCATAATCTACATCTTCAAAATAAAAAGGGTTGAGAAGCTCATCTAATCCACCAAGCTGATCCCAAATCTTTTTTGAAAAAAGCCCTGAACCACAAGAGACCCATCCAGTGGTGCCTGATTTCAATTCCTTTTCGCCAAGATCGAAGCGTTCATGCAATAAAAAGCCACGATGGAAAATAAATCGGCCACGACCATGCGTTTTTTTATCGTCAGAGAAATCCTGCATAGCAACAGCGGCTGTTTGCGGATCATCAAAATACGGGAGCAGTGGATCTAAGCAATTATCTGTGAGAATAACGTCACTATTTAACAAACAGACTAATTCAGTTGTAGCGTTTTTTACGCCGATGTTAACTGCTGAAGAGAATCCTTCATTTGTATCTTTTTCAATCAATTTAAGCTGCGGAAAATCCCGTTTTAAAATTTCAACTGAATTATCTTTAGATTTGTCGTCGACAATAATGATCGGTGCACTATATTTATCGGCGACTTTAATTACTCCTGGTAAATTTTGAGGTAGAATTCCGGCGCCATTGTAGTTTGGGATAATGATGGTAGTCGATTTATTCATTGGTATACGTATTCTATCAAATAGCAAAAAAAATATCCCCTTTTTAAGGAGATATTTTGTATGGTTAGAACGGAAGTAGTTTTTAGACTCGTTTTTTTATCCTGGCTGCACTTGAAACACAAAGAAGTATTATTGCCGCTCCCCCTACGAGCGAGGTCCAAAAACCTGTTGCAAAGCTTTGCGGATAGTACCACATATGGATCTGGTGCGTTCCCGGAGGAAGTTGGATACCTCTAAAATTAAAATTTGTTCTAACTATTGCAGAACTATTACCGTCTACTTCGGCTTTCCACCCTTCTTCAAATGTATCGGCAAGATATAGAAGGCCTGGCAGATCGGTTACCGTGGCATTAATTTGAATATCTGTGGGCGTGTATTTGGTTAGCTCAACTTGATTTTTTTGACTACCTAACTGAACATAATACCCATTGTCAGGAATTTCGATATTGGCATTTGGTTTCATTATAAACAAGGCTTCGGAACCATAATCGTACTTAGAAGAGAACATATAATTTACCATGTCTTGTTCATTTTTAAATCCGCGCATAGCAGGAAAAACCATAAGATGGGGCAATACCGCATCTATTTTAAATAGTTTTGTCATTCCTTGTCCGTCTATTTTTTCGTACTTAGTATAGTCGCCAAAGGAAAGTAAGTAGCTGGCCGCAGAAATATTAGCAATTATGCTTTTTGGGCGATGTGGAGTAAGAATGCGATTTGCTCTATATGGTGATAAATCTGGTTTATCGCGATTCCACATACCGATTAATTGTCCGTACCTATCGTAATAGAGCGGATCATATCCATCGACTGTATAAATTTCGTAGGGAATATTCATGTTGGGCGGTAAAATACGACTTTCTTCTGTTTGATACCGAGCATTAGGATTGCCTTTGAGATGATCAAGTAGTTGTGCCTGAGGATATACAAATTCGGGTTTGGTAAATGACTCGAATTTATACCAGTAGCGAGCAAGATCAATAGAGGTTAAGGCAATAACCGCTACGATGATAACCTTTTGAGTTGCTGTCATTACTGCATCTTTCGTTTGTTCATTACTGTATATTTTTTCGGCGTGCTTAAAATATATTCTTAAGAGTAGAAAGGCTAGGAAAACAAAAATTGAGGGTAGAATCAAATTAGAGCGTGCAACGCGAAAAATGTCAAAGTCGGGAGCTTTGTCTTGTACGCCTAAAAATGTGGGTAATTTCAGTACAGTGATTATCCAAATAACAATAATGGCAATTATTCCCAGTAAATAGGCGTAATTAATATTTGTTTTTGTTCCAACAAATACTGCAAGCGATTTTTTATGACCAGACAATACTTTTATGATCTCGTTATAGCCAACGGATGCCAAAACAATTAGCGCAAAATCTACAATCGCGATTCCTCTTGAAGGTTGTGTGCCGGCAAGAAATGGGATGCTATACCTGTAAAAGCTCTCGGTAATTGGATTTCGAGTAATGAGGACGAGGTTAACAAAAAGACAGAAGAGAAAAAACCCTGTACCTGTATTTTCTTCCATAATATCTAAGGTTTCCTGTAACTTTTCGCTGTGAGATAGATTAAATGAATGACTATGAACCTTTTTTTTGTACTTATCGAAAAGAAACCGAATTATGATTGATGTCGCCAATAATAGTGGTACTATTCCAATATATCCTGAAAATTCCCCGTAATTCCACACACCCCAGTAATTGTACGTGGTTGGGTTCCCAAAATAATCGGGAGCAAGCATTGTGACAAAGTGTTCGAGTGGAAAAAACCAGTCTTTTCGCTGCCAGCCAGTTTGATCAATATCACGCGCGCTCTGTTGTAAAAAAGAAAGCGTGGGAAATGCCTGAATTGCCACTAACAGTATAAATAGTATTCCAACTTGAGTTAATTGCGCCCAATAAAAGAGACGCCTATGCGTTAATTCCAGTTTGATTTTTATACCGATTACCCCAATTAATGGAATTTTATATAGGACGTAAAAGCCGGCATTGATTAAAACAAGTACGTGAGTTTGCAGATGTCCTGCAGTGAAACTGGCAGCTAAAGCGAATAGTAGGATGAGCCTATTTTTATCGATTGTTACTAACGTTCCTAGAATAGATTTTCGTACAGCGATATCTTTATGAACTTCGACTGGATCTTTTTCAACTAGGCACTCGATTGCATACAAAATTAAGGGAAACCATAATAGGGTGTGAATTAAGTTCCCCCATTCCCACCATCCTACACTGAATCCCGAGAAAGCAAAAATAATTCCTCCAAATAGTGCTGCCCGCTTATCTAAGCCAATTTTTATGAGGTATAAATATAAAAAGAATATGGAGAGCGCACTTTGTAGATAGATAAACCACGACCATTGAATAGCGAACCAGTGAAGATCATCATAAGAAAAACCTGGATTTGGAATGAAGAATACTATATTTAAGGGATATAATGCGCCTGTTTGAAAATTAGCCAATAGTGGAGTTCCAGAAAAATTATACGGATTCCAAAGTGGCCAGCGTCCAGCTTTTATCTCTTTAATTGCTAAATATTTCCAGGCGAATTGTTGTCTGACAGGGTCAGTAATTAAGGGATTTTTTACCGGAACTCCATTTGGATAGCCATAAGAAATATCTTTCATTGGCCAATATAGCCCGGGGATGGTGTCTGCGGGAATAGGTAGTTTATAAATAAACGGGAGTACTAGAACTACTAAAAATATAAACAGCGGAAAGAGAAATTTTTTCTTCACAATAGCAGTATACTAAAATCCTTACGATAATACTTCGTATAGTTTTTTTCTAAAGGTTTTTTTATCAAAATCGAACGATTTTCTTCGTGCTGCAATGGCAATTTTTTCGCGACGATTTTCGTCTTCGGCTAATAATACGGTCTTATTTTTTAACTCATCAATTGTTTCCCACAAAAAGCCGTTGTGGCCTTCCCAAACAATTTCCGGTTGTCCGCCAGCATGGACCACCACAGGTACCGCACCTGATGCCATAGCTTCAACTGTAGTTATTCCAAAATGTTCGGCTCGCTCAGGGAGTTTCTGCAGATCTTCTTCAAAACCTGTGGCGTGCCAATAAATTTTGGCTTTGGAGTAATTTTCGATAAGCGTTTCAAAATCTGAATTAGCAATTACTTCAATAGGGTAGCCTTTGGCTTCGGTTACTACCTGCTGATAATATTCATGATCATCTTGGGAAAGTCCGCCCATCATGATGAATCTCCAGCCTTTTAGTAACCCTTCGTCTACCATATCTTTAAACGCCCTAATCATACGTAATTGCTTTTTATCATGGGGCCTTTTGGAAAATCTACCGACGGCAATAATGATATTTTCTTTTTTGCCGTGGGTATAGGCAGCAGGATCGATGGCGGGAGGCAGCACTTGCGCTTCAAAACCATGCTTATATTCTAACCAATGCTGAACATAATGAGAGTAACAAATCTTAACCTGCCAACGAGAAAGCTTAATCCTATCCATAATCTTACTTAAGTTTAAGGTGTCTGGGGACTGAATAATTACTGCACTTTTTTTGGCTCGAGACCAAAAAAAACTCCCATCGGTTACATAGAAGAAAAGATCGTACTGCTTAGTGAAATTAGCGCGCTCGCGCCAACTGGAATTAGTATCAAATGGACCTCTGATTAGATGAACTTTTTTGAGGTCTACATCGGCAAAGCGACGATGAACTCGCTCTTTTTGGGTATCAAATTCTACTTTCCCCGGGGGGACAATTACTTCAACATCATGGTCGTAGCTTAACACTTCAGCGATAGTTAGAATATATTTTTCTCCTCCTCCGAGGATATTAAAATAAGGGGAATAGAGGCCGACTTTCATAAATAAATTCCTTGTTTAAGTTTATTGTACACTGTGGCAGGTGTATTGTCATTGCCTTTTAAATGATTTGCGTAATCTTTCCTGATGATACGATTTGTTTGTAAAGCAATTTACCCATCGATTCCGTATATATTTGATCTCCTATCATTGTTGTATTATAGTAACTATACTATAATATATGCGAAAAAAAATTACCTCTCTACTCATTATTTCAGTTCTAATACTACTTCTCGTTTATTTGCTCTGGTTGCGCTCAGATAAGTTAACCATTAACAAGTTAACACAATCAAGAAAAGATATAGTTTTGCGTATTGGCTCAATTAGTTCTTCTCCAAAAGAATCAACTGCAACCTATCAACTATTGGCAGGATATCTTAAAACTAAACTTGACTTAAAAGATGTAGTGGTAGTTACTGCACGTAGCCCTCTTGAAATGGCGATTCTGCTTAAGCAAAACAAAGAGGATGTATTTATAGATAATCCTTTTGCTTCATTTGCGTTACAAAGCACTGCTGGAACTGATATAGCTCTTGATACTATTGAAGATGGGCTTGAATCTTATCGGTCTGTTTTTGTTGTTGCTAAATCTAGTAAAATTCAAAAACTCAGTGATTTAAAAGGGAAAATGCTTGCGCTTAAACAGGAAAACTCAGCATCAGGATATTTTCTTCCTAAAGCGGCATTAAAGAAGCAGGGGTTTATTCTCACTGCCAAAGATGGAAAAAATTCGCCTGTTGCCGCAAATGAGATTGGTTATTATTTCACTAATGATACTGATGCGACCCTTGATCATATTTTTAAGGGAAAGGTACCGGTAGGAGCACTCGGTGAAGATCATTTTAATAGCAATATAGCAAATTATGATAACAGACTACGAATTCTTGATTATACTGAAATGATTTCTCAACATGTAATCTCTTTTCGCCGTGATATGGATGGTGAGTTAAAACAATCTGTTATTGATGCCTTGCTTAAAGCTCATACCGAAGGGCCAGGAAAGAAAGCGTTGGAAGATATACAAATTGAGAAGTTTAAACCACTGGATAAGAACGGTGAGCTGTATAAGAATATGCATGAACTTTCCGATCAAATTAAAGATGAGACATTAACGCATTAGGAGGTGTTTGTGAGTGCAATTCAAAAATGGGCGTGGGGTTATGCAGTGTTATTTGTAGGAGTGGTGTCTCTTGGGTATATTCCAGGATTCACCGACTCGGATGGGATGCTCTTTGGATTATTTAATATCGATCGAGTTGATGATGCTCTCCATCTATTTTCAGGATTGTGGGCAGCATTTGCTGCATTGAGATCGCCTAAAGCTTCTCGATTCTACTTTCGTGCCTTTGGTATATTTTATACCGCTGATGCGTTTTTAGGGTTATTTACTGGTTATGCGTTTACAGACTTACTCTTAGGGAGATTTGGCGCAAATGCTGGGCACTCAATGATGATGCTGCAGGAAAATATAGCGGTTAACCTGCCACATTTTTTAATTGGGCCGATTGCGTTGATTCTTGGTTTTTTATTTGCACCACGCTGGGGCAAGTCTATCGTTACTGCAACCAATTAAATGCGAAATAAGAAACGTTCTTACTCACTGTTATTTTTTATACTGCCGCCGTTATCCTTATTTTCTGGGATTATTTTCTTTCTTGTTCAGACCCGTGTTGATTGCAGCATCCCGAGCGTACAACCTCCACAGCAGCCTGTCCAAGGCACGCCTGAAATAACTGCGTTACAAAAAAATAATTCTGATTATGCGCGACTTGAAGAAAGCACTTATCTCACCTATCCTGAATGGTTTATTGTGTATAGCGCAGTAGAATATGGCAGTTATCTCGAAAAACATACCCCTTCTTCGTTTCCTTATTTTTCCTCGATTGGCCAATATTGGTGTGGCTACAGTTATGTGTTTGATGCCACCCGTAACCGCTACGAGTTTAATTTTGCTGATCATGTAGTTTTACTGGTTATTGGGACAAGCTATTCGGTCGAATACTCATTAAAAGGAGTTTATGAAAACACTATTGGCAGATATGCGGAATTAGTGACCGGAAATCGGCAAACTCAGGAAGATAGATACGCAGAGAAGGTAGCGAAAGAGTATGGTCAGTGGCTCTATACTATCCCGTGGTATGATTTTCCTTTCTTTGAAAAGCTCCGTGAGTTATGGCAAGATACAGATTTAATCGGGCCAAACTTACCGAGAAAGTTTGAGAGAAAATTTAATTTAACATTGGAATATGGGATAAAAGGACTTTATGGAAAAGCACTAGCCTCAGCTACCCATGCCACATACACACCTGCTGAAGAAGATATTATGCTGTGGACGGGCCCGATTCCTGAATCGGTTCTTACTTTCGATAAAAGAATTCATGTTGTTTCGAAACTACCTGATGATTCACTTGTGATTTTATTACCACGTTACCAAGAGTTTTCTGATATTGCTGTATCTATGGTGAGAAGTGGCGTAAAAATATATGAAATAGGTGGAAATGATGAGATATTTCTTACGGCAATTGCACCTTATACTTGGGAGCCACGAGAAAGAAGTGGAAAGGTTATCTTCCAATTGCCTATAGTTACCGATCGCACTAAGAAACGAATTGGTATCAGCTCTGAAGTTAAAAATCTGGAAAATGTTGTCCTGGATTTAGAAAACCAAAATGTTTCGATAGAACATTTATACGACTATTAGCGGTATTTTTCGTAAAATTTGTTTGTTAATAACCTTTCAGGATCGTACTTTTCTTTAAGTTTGAAAAAATCATTTATCTGCGGATACGCTCCTTGCAGTTGCTGTTTGGAATAGTAGAGCTGATATGGTAAAAAGAATCTTCCTTTGTGTAATAGCGTTACATCAATTAAATCTTCAGTAAGTTTTTTCATTTTAGCATTGCCTGAATCGTTGGTAGTCTGATTTAAATAAAGCACAATGGAATAGGAATCCTGGGGAGCATAGGAGAGATAAATATCGTCGGTCTTAACGACGCGCACTGAAGCATTTAATACCCTGGCATTGTTTTTTTGTAATACAGCTCGCATATTGTCAACAAATGACTTAAACTCACTGCGCGGGATAAAATATTCTTGCAAAATGTCAGTATCATTCTTTAAACTATTCTTTAAGTATCTTACTGAATCGTGCATTGGTTCGTTGCGGGACACTAAGCATGATTCACCTTCTTTTAGGGCCTGATTTCGTGTAATAGTACAGGTTTCTAGTTTTGGCTCAATATTTTTTTCGACAAACCATTTAATACTTTGTGCAATTGAACCCGATTTTGCTAAATTAATAACAAATCGACGTAATCTTTCATTAGATACCTCTCTTAAGGGAGGAATTTCTGAATGTGGACCAGGGTCAGTTTTATAGGTATACAGAATCATTTCTTTTAGAAACGAGCCTGGAGCCGTAGAAAGATGGCTATACATTAAGCCATAATCTGTATTATTGGCTATTTGAGAGTTAAAATAATCTGTAAATTCGGTGTAGTTAATAATTTTTCGTGAAGTCTCGTAAATAGTATTATCTGTTACTTCGATATCTGCGTCGAGAATGATTCCAAATAGCCCGTATCCTCCAATCACTAACTTAAATAATTCCGGATTTTTAGTCGGACTGACTTCCTCAATTTCTCCACTTGGATGCATAATTCGTAGGGCACGAATGGTGTTGTGTATTGAGCCGATTTGGTGGTCCATACCATGCGCGTTTACGGAGATAGACCCACCAACCGTAAAAATATCGGTTGACTGCATCGCCTTGACCGCATATTTGGGGTGGAGGAACTTTTGAATATCATGCCATGTTGCTCCACTTTGTACCGTCAAAATCTTGGTCTCTTCATTTAATGTTTTCTTATTAAATGACCGCATATCTAAAACAACTGCATTACGACTTACGGCTTGTCCTCCCATGCTGTGGCGAATCCCGGCGATAGCTATTTTCAATCCATTTTGTTTAGCAAACGTTATTGCCTTGTGGATATCTGCTTCTTCTTTTACTTCTATCATTCCGTAAATTGCTGTAGCATTCAAACAACTCGCGTCATTAATGATTCCGCCTTTTTGTTCCCACTTTAATTTGCCATACGGACCCAGGACTTCGATAATATTCGGATTATTTTCACTTTTAGTATCTTCCGGGTTAACAGGTGGACAGTTTTTATCTCCCTGTGGCTCACCTGAGAGATACAGAACTTTTTGTATTCCGAGGAGAATAGAGAAGAGGAGAACGCCGACAGACGAAAGAACAATAATTAGTTTTTTGTGTGATTTTTGTTTAACACTTAACATTATATAGAATAGTATACTGTTACATTGCTTGCATTGAGAATAGTGAGAAAAGCAACTACCAGACCATAATAAAAATGCGAATAACTAGTTCCTACCTAATTTATTATACTTCGAGTATAATCTATATGTAATTGTCTTTTACGTGTCTTGAGATACTACGTGTTAAAATAACCGGCATGAAAGATAAGACAAACTCTCCAGACGAAATACTGGACCTCGTTGATAAAGATGACAAGGTTATTGGAGAAGTTGTCAGACTTCAGGCGGATTCAAATCCTTTTTTTACCTATCGTCAATCAAGTGTGCTTATTTTTGATTCTACTAATAGAATCTTATTGCATCAGCGAAGCGCTTTAAAGAAGACTATTCCACTCCATTGGTCAGTTAGTGCAGTTGGGCATGTAAGTCGTGGTATGACACCATTTGATACAGCTCATCGTGAGTTGAAGGAAGAAGTAGGATTTGATACACCGTTAACTTTTATTGAAAAAGAGTATATTCGGTATAAATATAGCTCGTACTTTGTATATCGTTACATTGGAAAATATACTGGGCAGCAGGTGATTATGAATACTGATGAGCTTGCTGATATTCGATTTGTAGACAAAGAGGAGTTCGATATTATGATTGAACTTGGAATGCCCTTTAGTAAAGGTTCGTTGGCGTTTATTAGGCGATTTTGGGCAGGAGAATTTGATCCAATTAAACCCAAAAATTGACAGATCTTTTCTGTTTGTGCTATTATTACAACTATAAAGCTTTGACCCGAGTCACGACCGGCGAGTTGAGCGTCAAAATATGCTACGGGAGTTGAGCCGTAACGTACAACAGCCCTTGTCGTTCTAGAAATGGAATGGAGAGCGGACCTAAGCGCTTTCAAGCAGCAATGTTTGATTGAATTAAGGATGGGACCGCGGGAAGTTAAGGCGGCAGAAAGGAAGTCCCCTTCGGGGATCTTCGGATTCTGCGAATCCTCGAACCTCTCGTTCCTTAAATTGCACTATTATTTTTTAGTGGAGTTTATGGAACGGGAGTTTTTTTGTACTAGTGAAGTAATCCAAAAAATAATTGCGGATATGATGGCAATCGGGAAGAAAAATACCAAAGCTATCGATGATCCAAGATTGCCATGAGAACTTATTGGATAGCATTTTGACTGCCCAGGAGAAAATTCAACACAATCTCCTCCCATGGTAGATTCTTCTGGAATAAGTATATTGAATATTACACCAATACTTATGGATACTACTAAAGCTATTACTATTGGCAATAGGATTATACCTAACCGCTTGATCATAAGATTATATTACTATATAAGGAGTATGTATGGCCAATCAATTAATACAAAATGTTAAAGGAACTAGAGATTTTTATCCTGAAGATAAAGCCTTTATGAATTGGCTTTATGAAAAAATGCGCCTCGTAAGTGAACAGTTTGGGTACCAAGAATTTGATGGTCCGGAAATTGAATATCTTGATCTGTATGCTGAGAAAACGAGTGAAGAAATACTCAAGGAACAAGCCTTTACCATGATGGATCGTGATGAGCGCGCTTTGATGCTTCGCCCTGAGTTAACGCCTACTATGGCGCGTATGGTGGCACAGAAGGCACGCCAGCTCACTATGCCCGTTCGCTGGTGGATGTTTGGCAGGGCCTGGCGATACGAAAAACCGCAACGCGGGAGGGGGCGAGAATTTTTCCAGTGGGAGGCAAATATTTTAGGGCCGGAATCGCCTGCTGCTGATGCTGAAATACTTGCTTTGATTGGAATGTTTTTTAAAGAGCTTGGGCTTACTCCTGCGCAAATTGTCGTACGAGTAAATGACCGCTCTTATTTTGAACAAGTTATTCGAGAAAACTCGATATCTCAGGATAAATTCTTACCACTACTTAGAATTGTTGATCGCAAAGAAAAGATTTCTGGTGAGGAATTTAGCCGACTACTTTTAGATGAGGGACTGATTGAAGCACAAGTTGCCGCTTTGAATATATACTTTAATGATCGTGATTATTCAAAATCTCCGTGGCTGTCCCAAGTTTTTGAAGCGTTAAAAAAGTATGGCGATGTTTTTGATTATGTTTCGTATGATCCAACCATTGCACGAGGCCTGGACTACTATACTCGCACCGTATTTGAAGCATGGGATAAAACAGGAATTTTACGCCGGGCAATTTTTGGTGGTGGACGTTTTGATAATTTAACCGCAACGATAGGTGGCGACCGTGTTCCCGGAGTAGGTTTTGCGGTGGGAGATATGGGTATTACTGAAGTGTTGGAACAGTTTGGAAAAAAACCAACACTTTCTGCGCCTTGTGCAAAAGTTCTTGTTACCGTATTTAATGTTGGTATGATGCCTTTTTCTATAGAAGTATCTTCTCTGCTCCGACTAAACGGAATAGCTACCGAGTGCTGGCCCGATGGTGATACTAAATTGGAAAAACAATTAAAATATGCTGATCAAAAGGGGATTGGATACGTGGTGGTTATTGGGCCTGATGAAAAGAATGAAAATATGGTGGTAGTTAAAAATTTAGAAAATCGCTCGCAACAAAGAATTACTAAGGAAGAATTAGTCTCTTATCTAAAATAGCTATTTTTTCATTAAGAAAGTTACTTCATGGTATTTTTTATTTTTCCGGCGTCCAAAAGCATCTGTTTATTATCGAAGGCGTATTGAAGATCAGGGAGATACTGTTTTTCAAACCATGAAGCGTTTTTTACGTCTTTTAGCTTAGAATTGGGAGTGATTATTTTAAATGTGAGGGGAATACAATATTGACCGGGGTGCCTGTTGGGATCGTCATAATACTGACCGGTAAATTCAATTGAAAGAATTTCGTCGATATTTGCTTTTTCTTTTACAACTCTACGAACTGCTTCTTCAAGCCGTTCACCTGGCTTTACGTGCGTTCCGAATAATTCCCATTTACCGGTATCTGGTCTTGCGGATCTTTGACGTAACAACACGTCGCCATCTTCGTTAAGGCAAATTACCGTTACGGCTAAGATTAAAGGATATTTTTCTTCACTCATGATTTTATTATACAAAAAAAGCCTATTTTTAATAGGCCTTTTTTGTATGTTTTTTTTCAAAAAGTTTACTTTGACTTTGAATTTACTTGCTTTTTGAAATCTTTTCCTGCTGTGAAGCCGGGAAGATTGCGTCCGGCAATGGTAATACCCTGCTTGGTTTGAGGATTTACACCTTTTCGTGATTTTCGTTTTCGAACAGTAAATGTTCCAAACCCAGTTAATACAACTTTATCTCCACTTGAAAGTGTTTTCTTTACCGTTTCGAGAATATATTCTACTACTTCGCGTGAGGTCTTTTTTGTTAACCCAACATTTTCTGCTACGTTATCTATTAAATCATTCTTTGTCATATTGACGTGCCTCCTACTTTAGGCAGAGATTACTTTTATAATTATAAAATTTTGTAATAAGATCTTACTTACTAATGGAAAACAAATATAATCCGTAATTTTATATTTGTCAATTCTTTAACTGTTTATTTTTACTTGTCATTAACGATATATCTCCACTATACTAATCAAAATTAATAATAAATGCAAGAGTTAAAATGACAATAATCAACATATAATAAAAACTGTTACTTTTTTGTTAAAATGAAACATTATAATGCTGCTTATCCTTTATGTTAGCACTTAATACTGGCCATTGTGTTTTGGTCTTTAATACGTTATTATAGTGTGGCTATTAAAAGTTACATGTGCTTAAGAATAGAGGATTGAACGTGTCCTTCTAGTCCTGCAGAAATCTTCTTTATAGCTCTCGATCATCAGAGAAATATTTAAGTTAACGTAAGAGGGTGATAGCTTACTTTTTTGTTAAGGAGCCGTACATGGCTACTAAGTTATTCGTAGGCGGGCTGCCATATGCAATGCAGAACGCTCAATTACAGGAGCTCTTTGCTCAGGCAGGAAACGTAGTTTCTGCTACTATTATTGTTGATAAATTTACAGGACGAAGCAAAGGTTTTGGTTTCGTTGAAATGGGTTCTGAAGAAGAAGCACAAAACGCTTTGTCTCTTAATGGCACAGATGTTGACGGACGTTCAATCGTTGTTAACGAAGCACGCCCTCAAGAAGATCGACCACAACGCTCCGGCGGTTTTGGTGGTGGATCACGCGGCGGATTCGGTGGTGGTCGCGGCGGTAATGGCGGCGGACATCGCGGCGGTGGAGACCGTGGTGGTTTCGGTGGTGGTCGCGGCGGCCGAGATTATTAATCTCTCAATTTAAAACGTTCAAAAAAGAGGGCTCATTGAGTCCTCTTTTTTTATAGTCACTTCTTCGCTGAGTATTTGCTACTCGAAAATTTGAAGTTTAAGGCTTCTGAACTTTACGTTCGTCTGCTCTCGTAACTTTACCTTGTTCTATTGATCATCCAGGACGGATGCAAATTTTCTGCGTCTCAAATATTCAGCTTGTTGCTATTTCTCTATTGGATACAATAGAGACGCGCAGAGAGGACATTCCGCTGGAGGGAGCTAGTAATCATCGACACGGCTACTTCTTCCAAACCGCTTTGAGTTCTTCTTCGAATTTGTCCCAAACTTCGCCTTCGTATTCTCCTCGGTCGAGTTCGTCCCAGCGGTGCATAGCTGCTCGGAAAGCAATATCTACGACTTTATCTAGGTCTGCTTCATTTTCAAGAAACTTTTTTTTCAGTTTTTCTTTAACAACCTCTTCGTACGCTTCTTCCGCCAATAATGCGTATTTTTCTGCTTGAGTATCTTCTTCATCCCAACCACACAGACATTCTTCGTTTTGGCAATTGCAATCTTCTTTGCAACAGTCGCAGGCCCCGTTTTCACAGTTACAGACTGCGGCTTCACTTGGCATTTGCTCTACCGTAACATTGTTATCTGAGTCTGACATAAAATTCTCCTTTATTTTTTATTTATAGTATGCGGATTATATCACGATTATTCGCCTATTTGATTGAGCACTGAGGTAACAACGCTTAAGAAGAGGGAAGCGATTAAGGCGGTGAGAAAGCCGTCTATTTTGAATCCGGGAGTAAGATATGCTGCCAGTAAGAGCATTAAGGCGTTTATAACCCATGAAAAAAGTCCGAGAGTTAGCAGAGTGATTGGTAAGGCGAGAAGCTTAAATATTGGTTTGATGGTGATATTAATGAAGCCGATAACAAGCACGGCAATGATTGCATTTTGCCACTCAGTAATGGTGAAGCCAGGTAAGAAGCGAGCTAGAATAAGGAGTGTTATAACGTTAACTAGGAACCATTTTAACATGTTTATAGTATACGCAACGTTGACTTTGAAGTAAACAGTCGCTACAGTACCAAATATAGATGAAACTGCCCTTTCAGAAACCGCCTATTGCGGTTGAAGGTGAGATTATTAATTTTGAAGAACCGTTACTCGTTGAAAAATCTACTTTTCAGTTGATCTTTGTTGTTCTGGTTCTTATATTGATGTTTCTCCCTTTTGTTACTACTTTTAATGAAATTCTTACCAAAATAGTTGAGAGGTCAGGGTGGTATAGCGCGATTCGTGATTTAATCGTTCCCTATCTTGTTCGTATGATCGCGGTTGTATTGCATTGGTTTGGCGTTGCTACATCACAATCTTTGCAAACACTCACTGTACAGCAGAATGCGATGACAGCCGGAGGGACTACTGTCTATATTTCCTGGAACTGCATCGGGTGGCAGTCATTTTTGCTTTTTTTATTGACATTGTTTACAGGCCTTCAAGGCAACTTTAGCATAACATCAAAACTTGTAACTGTGACCTTTGGATTGCTTGGTACTTTCTGGGTAAATGTACTTCGCATTAGCTTTATTGTGTTGGTTGCGCATTGGTGGGGAAGACTGCCGGCAGTTATTTTTCATGATTATGGCAGTACAATACTAATTGTGGTATGGCTGTTTGTTTACTGGTCGATTAGCTATAATCATTTGCTGGATAAATGAGTTATACTGTGGTGTATGGTTGAAGTATTAAAACTGCAATTATGGCAGTTTATTAATGGAAAATATTTCCCCTATCTCTTTCTATCATTATTGCCGTTTATATTATTTCGCCCTGCGGTACTTGGACAAAATTTATTTGCACTTGGCGATTTCTCTGGTTCAGATTTACTCGAACTTCATCTTCCTTTTAAATATATTTTACACGAATCCTACAAACATGGAGCATTCCCCTTATGGACTCCATATCTATCTAATGGATTCCCAATACTCGCAGAAGGCCAAAGTGGGCCTTTATACCCGCCTCATATTTTACTCGCCTTTTTACCTCCAGCTTTAGGTCTTAACTATAGCATTTTATTATCTTTTGTTATAGGTGGGTGTGGGATGTACGCTTTTTGTCGTCGACTTCCACGGATGGGGAAACTGGCCGCAATAACTAGCGCAATTATTTTTATTTTTGGCTCATTCTTTGTAGCGCGACTTAAACATATTAATATGATCGCTGTTGCTGCGTATTTACCTTGGTGCCTTTGGTGTATTCGCAATTTTTTTGTGGCGCTGCGTTTTCGGTGGTTTACGGTTCTTGGTGCGCTATGGAGCTTGCAAGTATTAGCTGGGCATCCACATTTGTTTTATTTCTCGCTGATTATGTGTTCATGGCAGATTATCGGAGAACTCTGCTTTGTTTATTTTGGAAAATTTGAAGAATCTATTGGATCAACTATGCCTTTACTTATCTTAAAAACCATAACTGGTCTGATTGTCGCAGGGTTTTTGGCCCTTGGACTGTCTGCTGCTCAATTATTGCCCACTTATGAGCTTACCACATTGTCTTCCCGCCAAGATTTTTCTTACGACGTAGCAACAGCATACCCACTTCGACCTAAATTCTTGGCAACTTTATTTGCTCCTTTTTTCTTGGGAAATCCGGCCACCGGAAACTATCGTGGAAATATTCAGATTGATGGTATATGGTGGGAAAATGTACTATATATAGGTTTATTACCATTTGTAGTGGTCCTACTACTTTTCTTTTTTAAAATTAAAGGACTTTTTTCTGTGCGTTTGCATTTGTGGAAAAGTAAACTATCTACCCTTGATAGATACAGCGAGAATTATTTTTACTGGTTTTATTTTGTAACTATATTGGTTTTTTTTGTTTTATCGATGGGGAGTTATTCATTTTTATTTTCAATCGTATATTATAATTTGCCAGGTATGAGTCTCTTCCGTTTTCCTACACGGTTTAACTTAATGACTTTGCTATCACTAAGTATTATGGCGGGGTGGGGAATACAGAAAGTGTTATTGCGACTGGAAAAAAGCCGTGTGCAAGGAAATGTTAGAAAAGAAGATTCGAATGATTACGTCTTTTCATGGCCTTTTACTCAGTTTGTAACCTCTTGCCTTGTTCTCGTTGTATTACTTTTAGATTTTGGTGTTTTTGCTGATCAATATATTGCGTATTATCCTGTAGGGAAGTATCTCAAAACTCCACAACCAATCACTGACTTACAGAAAAGCGACCATTATTTGTATCGTATTTACCCAATGACTCAATATTCGCAGAATCCATTTGGTGTTCTAGGATGGAAAAAAGGGGAGAAGGCCATTGAAACTTTGCAAAAAGCGGTTCCAGGAAACTTTTCTGCAGTGTATCATCTTTTTTCTTTTACAGATCGTGGTTGGTTTGAAGGTGGGTTAGGTTTGAAAGAGCGTGCTTTGCTTGAAAACTTTTTAATTAAGAATCAGCTGCCCGCTGAAACCATCGCCCGAACACTCGGACTATGGAATGTTAAGTATATTCTTAGTTTTAATGATTTTCCTGCCCCTGAATTTTACTCCCAGGCCCAATATACACTCGATTCGTCTTTTGGGATACCCTTACAAGTCCATAAAAATGAAAAGGCGTTACCTCGAGCATTTTTTGTTTCGGAGATGAAAAAAGTGTCCGGAACAGATGGTGTTCTTGATAAACTTATTGATACTTCTTTACCACCTCAGCAATTTGCTTATAGTGAGAGCGTCGGGAAGAGTGAGCCAGGTTCGCCAACTGCTTTTAATGGAGTTGATTTTAATTCCTCTCATGTTGTATCTATTGTTGATTACCGCTCTACAATTGTTTCAATGAAGACGAAGAGCACTAGTGATGCGTATCTCGTATTCTCAGACACCTACTATCCTGGATGGAAAGCTCGTATTGATGGGATTGATTCTCCTATTATAAAGGCAAATTTAATTATGCGTTCGGTTAAAGTCCCTAAGGGTGAGCATACTGTTATTTGGACTTACCAGCCTATAACATTCTATATCGGATGCGGTATAAGTTTTGCGACATTGGTAACGCTCGTATCATATTTAATTATCGAACATAGAAAAAGAAGGGGAGTCACAGTAGGGGAATTAGGGTGATGTGATTTTGTTTTATATTTTATCGTGTTAAATCATTTACTTTTTTATTTATTCTACTTTGGTTAGTGCTTATTCGCACTACTATTCTTTATATCTAAAGGTCTTCTCTAATCATCTGTTAGTTTTAAGCCCTGTGCAAACTATATCATTGCAAACTGTATCACTTTCATATTTGCAAAGTTATCCACATTATTTCTTACACTCTAATTTGAGTAGATTTCTACATCACCTCACCTTATTTTATTTTTACCCTACTCTCCTTTTTCACACTGTGAAAATTTTTTAGCATTGCCCTCTTCCCTTTGATAAATTTGAATTCAACTTCCCTACTATTATTTTTCCTTAAGCTCACAGAACTACTTATGTTTTGTTATCTTATTATTTTTATTAACAGATTTCTCACTACTTTCTTATTTACATAGCTGTTTCTTTTTAAATTGTGCGACATACGGTGCCATTTTCGCTTATTTTGAGCTCATTTTTACTACCAGGCTCTGTAGTGCGTTTTAAGGGCTTATATTATCCTAGTTGAGTATTTGGTCAGATTGTCGAGGCATTGTGGGTGCGCCTATGCATGATTACATCAGTGATCATGCAAGATAGATATATGATAAGGGAGATTGCTGAAACAACGATGCCGACAGTAAAGCTAGTTGGCCGATACATTAGTTCGATTTTTTGAGATCCTGCGGTTGGAATGTATATTCCTTGAAAAGCATGATTTGCGCGAAAAACCTCGGTAACCGTGTTATTTATTTTAGCGGTCCAGCCAGGAAAATATGATTGACGTACTAGAATTACCGTTGGGCCTGAAGTATCTAGCATGATTGATACGGTTTCATAATCTGGAGCGGCATATTGGACATTGGAAATTTTACTATTTTCAGAAATCTTAAATTTCTGTTTGAACTGATCTGGAATAATTAATTGTAAATCAGGCTGAAAATTTTCTGAATCTATTTCGCTTAAAGTTTTTATGCCTTTTACATATTTAATATTTGGTGGTGCTTGGATAAATGGCAATGTATTCTTTACTTTATACAACGCAACTTGATCTTGCCCTGTTTTAAAACTAGTTTTTCCTAATAGAATGGTGTTATCTGATACTAGATTGTCATTATGAATAAGGTATTTGGCGCCTACTAGTTGTGCGAGTTTCCAATACTGGTCAGGATATTCTGGATGCTCACTTGATTGAGGTCTATAAAAAAATAGTTTTGCTTCTAAATCTGAATACCATTTAACTTTTAAGCCGGCCGAATTTATAGCGTTATCTAAAAGTGGGATGTCGTAGGTGAGCATATCAAATGCTGGTAAAATAGCTCGATTATTTTTAAAAAGCTGCGGTTGCAGCTGGTCCCATAGTTTGGGGTCTTGCTCCAAATATTGTTTATGCATTTGAACGTTATAATCTTGGCCTAATACTTGTGCGTCATAAGGCTTATTGGACTTATTTATTTGATTTGCATCCATTTCTTTATTGTAGAGTTCCACTGTTTCTGGTCTTTCGAACCACCACTCCCCTTTTTGCAAAGGGTAGAGTTTATAGAACTTTGTAGCTGTATCTATTGATGTTATCGTTATTAAAATGGCAAGAATAATTGCTATTTTTTTATTCGGTGTTGTCTTCTCTTTTCTTATTATCACTATATTAATAATCTTATCTAATGCATATGCAGCCAAAATGGTGAAGGATAATTGGGCAAATGGTGTGAATTTTACTGGGATGCGAAATAAATTAAGTGGCGGTAATTTGAGTAGAATTCCTATGGGGGATTGATTTCCTAATGAAAGTAACAGGAAAAATGTACCTAGTATGGTAAAAATGATTGTCTGCCTTCTCTTTGAGATAAACGCTAGTGATATGCAGGCTAATATAAGTGGTATGATTCCAATATAGCTGTATCTTTCGTCAAAAGGCCACCCTACTTGTGCCAGTTGAGCAAGCGAACGAGGTTCATAGGTGAAGTTATAGAATGGCGCGATAAAAGTAGGTAAATCTTGGATGCGCAACGACAAAAAATTAATAGCGTCTTCATCAAGGCCGGTCTGGCGCGTGGAATTGGCTGTAAACTCAAGGGTAGGAAGTAGCTGTATCGCCCCCAAGCCAATCCCTAAGATGATAGCAAATCCAATCGTTAGCCCGTTTACCATCAAATCTTTTAAGTAAGCCGCACTCTTCATTATGATCTGATTACATAACCAATACAAAGCAGTAAACATGAAGCAATATGAGCTGAACTGAGGGTGGCCGGCCAGCAGCTGTAACGCGATTAGCGAAGATAGGAGAATAATTGTTTTAGGTATCGAATCTTTATTATTTAGTCTTCTCTCAACTATTAGTAGTTCTAGTGGTAACAACGAAAAGATGTTTAACACATTTAAATGAGCAGTATGGTTAAAATGGACTCCAGTTTGCCCCCAGATAACAGCTCCGAATAAAGAAAATATTCTAACGGCTTCTTCTTTTTCTGTCTTTGATGAAAGGAATTCTTGCAAAAATAAATACATTCCTATGGAAGAAATGATAAGTGCAGCGTACAGACTTAGACTTACAGAATAGAATGGCGTTACCGGAAGTAAAGCAAAGAGAGTATTAAGTGGATAAAAGGTCCCAACCTGACCTTCGGCAAGCAGTGGAAACCCCGCGGAAATTCTGGGCTCCCAAAGTGGTACTCTCCCCTCCTTTATGCTTTCTTGGAGTACTTGCCTGAAAGGTACCTGGAGATCTACATTATCGTTGGTCCCCACATTGGGAGTTATGCCGATATATCCCAAAAGATACGGACTTAAAATTAATGTATTAACGATACTAATGATAATGAAAGGATAAATTCGCTTAATTAAATTCATGGTTATTTGCTACAATTTTGTATGTTTTGCTGTATTTGTGGTAGCTTTGTAAAAATATTTTTATCTATGCGAGCCATATTATTATAGCTTTTTATCGCATTTTTGCATTCCTCTTTTTCGTAATAAATGTCCCCGAGGTTTTTCCACGATTGAAGCTCAAAATTAATCATATGTTGAATGAATGGAACCCTGTTGACACCTCCTGGAATCGACGCATCCCTTAATGACATTAATGCTCGCTCATCTTTTAAATAGTAGTTAGGGTCATGGTATGCAAAATTCCAATATTTTTCTTCAGGCGCTTTATGGCATTCACTGCATTCCTTAGGCACAATCTTGTACATAGCAGCGGCTGGCTCAAGATCGTATTGAGAAATATCTAGACTAAACAGATTTTTAGACATTAAGTAGATGGTGTGTTTATGGATATTACTCCCTATAAGTTTGTTATAATAATCTGAACTGGTGAGATTTTCTGGTTTTGTTGAACTTATTTCTGGTAGAACTAATGAAGGGTATCTTTTTTTAATTGCTGTTCTTCCCTCTTTATATGTGAGCTCATTTGCCTCAATATTTTTAAATGCTATAACATCAGTACGGTAGTTGCGCACTGTCTGTAAATACATTACGGTAGATGATTCCTGATCTCCAGTCATAATAATAATACTGTTTTGGTCCAAATTACGAAGGATATTCTCTCCAAAATCTTGTGCATAATAATAGTTACTTCTATTTAGTTCTTTACTCATAGCATCGATATGAAAAACTGCGAAGATTAAGAATCCAGCCACACAAAGAGTGTATGCTACTGCGTATATATATGTTGCTGGCTTAATTGGATCGAGCTTGCCAAGTACGTTTTTTCGATTTGCTAAATGCCATGCTAGATCACTGCTTCCGTAGTAGATAGCAAAAGCAGTTAAAATGGCGATACTACAGTGAGCTGGAATTAACCAGGAATTATACTCTGTAGTTTGTTTATAAAAGATAGCGAAAATTATATGAAAAAGTATTATGAGCATAAATAGCACTGCATACGTTTTATTGCTTCGATATAAACGAATCAGGCCGAAAAGTGCAATAAATAACCCAAGATAGCCAAATTCCCAGAGGAATTCATTCAAGGCTGCCTGGTAGCGTGCTGGATCATTAATTACAAAACTTTCAGCCGTTGTGAGATAAGCTTTTCCCGATACATGCTCAATGAAGCGCGTAAGTGTATTGGGATTGCCCCAATTTAAAGAAGGCTCTGTATTGGCAATTAAGGGCAAATAGATATATGTACTGAGTCCTGCAATGATAAAAATTATGACGGCAACTATAAGTAACCGTGCATGGTAAAAAAGATTTTTTTGAGATACTAATAGAAAAACAAATATAGGGATTAAGATTACGGTCATCGGATGATTCCCATAAGACAATCCATATATTAAAGCTATTGTAATAATTAATTTCTTTTGTATCGATGTAATTTGTTTTTCTATTCTACCTTTTATACCTGTTATTACGATTAAATATAATATACATAGAAACAAAAATGTGTGTAATGAATACACTTCAGCATTAGTCGCCTGAGCCCACAAATTAAAATTGAACCCAGTAAGCACAGCAGCCATAAGCGAGATGCTGTATAACACTAAATGTGGAATTATGCTTTCTCTTTTGAATTCTTCTTCTAATAGTGATGATTTCTTTTTAAATAGAGTAAAATTATTTTCTAAACTAGCATACGTTATACAATATGCGAGTGAGGCTGAGATGGCGGCAAACACAGCGGATATTGCGTGCACTTTTTGAGTAAATGAACCTATGGGTATAATCTTTGTCCATAATATACCCACTATCATGTAAAGTGGGAACCCAGGCGGGTACACATTACCCTCAACCTTAATTCCCGACAAATAGATACCAGCATCTTGCCAGTATACTGTTGGTGGTAAGGTATACAGATAGATCAGTAAGAAAAATATGAAGATGCCTGTAGAGATATACCTGCTTTGGCGTGTCATAGGTAGCATCTTTGCAAATTTCAATCTTATTTGCAATACTATTTATATATGTCTTCAGAGCAGGGATTAACCGCTTCACATGATTCATTTAAACTACAAGACTTAGTCTCTATCGTTGACCGAGCTTTATTAATCTTCTCAATTGGTCTTCTGGTATTTTTATTGTGGGACTTTCTTGTTGATACCACTTTTAATTTCTTAAGCGGCGTCCTGTATCTTCTATTATGGATTGCCTTCTTAATTGAGTATGTTCTGAGAGTATTGTCCGCCCCTAATAAATGGAGCTATATTAAGAGGAATTTCCTCGTATTATTTATAATTGCTTTTCCCTTTCTGCGTCCTTTACGGCTCTTTCCCTTGTCTCGATTCGGCTTGCTAGTTTTTGTTGAGCAAGCTGATGATCGCTTCCCCGTGTTTAAGAAATACAGAATTATTGAAATACTTCTAGTTAGCTTGGTTTTAGTTGTGTTATCTGCAGACCTTTTTTTAATATTTGAAAAAACGCCTGACACTTTGTTTAGAAACTTCGCCGACGCGCTGTGGTTTTCAGTGGTTACTGTCGCGACTGTCGGATATGGAGATGTCTACCCTAAAACTCCCCAAGGACGAGCCCTGGCCGTACTACTTATTATATTTGGTGTTTCTATATTTGGAATCGTTACAGCCAGTATCTCATCTTACCTGGTTGAGCAAGATATTAAAGATGACCGCAAACATGAAGAAGAAAAAATTCAGACTTTAATGAATGAAGAGCGTGAACTTGAAAGTAAGATTGAGAAAATGTATGAGAAGGAGACGTTTATACAGAGTAAGCTTGAGGAAATTAGTAAGCGATTTGAGAATGCTTAATTATTTTCATAGGCAATCTTTTCAAGCTGAGGCATGCGGACAGGTAACCATTGATCCAGCACTAATTCTGACTTGGTTTGAGTTGCATTCTTTTTAATTTCTGCTAGAAGTTCAAAATGTAGTTTTTGCATGTTTTGACTTTAAATAATTAATTAATATATATACACTACTTGTTGCTACAATACTCCACCCTGCTATTACACACAAGATCGTTATGTTCCAATGAGTTGGTTGAAACTTCATAGCCACAATATGGTTACCGGCAGGTACCGCTACCGCTTTAAAAGCAAAGTTCGCGCGCTCAACTTTTGCTTCTTTGCCATCGACGGTGGCACCCCACCCTGGATAGTATGTATCTGACATTGCGAAAAAGGCATCGCTCGTACTTTCGACTTGAACTACTATATTTTGTGGATCATAGGAACGTATTTTGTAGTTTGCGATAAAGGGGTTATTGTCTTTAGTTGTTTTAGAAAAATTGGAATCTTCTATTACGGTTTGCTTGGTTGGATCAAATTCTGGCGAGAGAACTTTTTCAAGAAGATTCTGCCCTGCTTTTCCGTCGGAGTTCATAAAGATAGCATTTGCTTGTGGTGTGATGGTGATGCGAGGGAAATATGATTTATTACGATACAAGTAGGCCTTGTCTGTTGGAATTTTACTTGAATCGGTACTATTTGCCATGAATAGAACGTGATTTACCTTTGAGGAAAATTGATGGGTTTTTATTAACTCGAGATTGGGATCAATTAATGGTAAGTCGGCAATTAGGTAGCGGACTGATTGGAGATCAAGAGACTTTTTTAGATCAGGAGGCAAGCCCAATTCTCCCTTTTCTAAGTTTATCTTAGTATTGAATTTGTTTAGTATTGTCTGCCGTTGCAGAAAGAGCACCGCCCACTCTCGATTAAGAGATATGTCATGGATCATATTGAAATCCATGTGTACTATATTTTGGAGATCTTTTTGTAGTGGGATATCAAAGATACGAGTGTAATCAATGTTGTTAGTACCATGAGAATATGTCCGCCAATTCTGAAATTTTATTGCGGCTTGGTTGTCTGCAGCTGTTTGGGGATATTTATTTAACTCTATTTCACAATAACAGTCTGGATCCTGACTATTAATGAATTGGGCAAATTTCGGAGTCTTTAACCAATCGCCAGCTGGAATAGTGGGTTGGGTAGGGCCATTGGAGATGCGGAGATCAACAAAACAAATACAAATTATCAGTACTGATATTATGTTTGCTAATGACATAATTCCCGCATAATTCCTTCTTCGTGCTATAGTAACCCCTTCTTTATACGAATTTATATCTGATGAAATCGCTCTATTTCGAGTATCTTTTGTCTCTTGCTTTTTTCCCTTACTGGCAATGTAATCATTAATATTTTGAAGTCCGATACTAGCTAAAACAGCAAGACAGAATTCAATGATATATATTGCTTTTACAGGGAACCGGAAGAACTTCATTCCAGGGATTAGTTCCCAAACTAATGAGAAGAGTTGGGTTGATCGACCTACCGCATAGAGATAGGTAAAGACAAGAAGAATCAGAAATGTCACAGTCCATATTTTTGATGAATTTTCTATTTCGCTCTTATCTTTTTGTTTCTTTAGCAATCCAATTATTGCAATTGCAGTCAGGCCCAGTGGAAGCAATCCTATATATGGATACAGGGCGCCGATGTTTACGGTTTCAGCCTTGTTGGGACTATAGCCTGGTTCATCACGATACACATTGTATGCTTTAGGATTAATGAATAGAATTAACGTTTCTACTGGCCACAACGTGCCGGTTGTTGATTCATACGAAATGCCTGCTTCGCGTTGAGAAAAGTTAACGAGCTCAAAGGTTGCATATAACTGTGGCAAGGCAAGAAGACAAGCAACTACTAGACTTGAGATGGCAATTATTGCCTTTACAGTAACAATCTCTCTGACTTTCTTTGTGAGGAAAAATCTGATGGCCATATATATGGCCATAAAAAGAAGATTATAATAAACCATTTCGATGTGACCCGCGGTAATTTGCAAATATATGATGAGCGTGAACAAGACAAAGAAGCCTACTTTTTTACGATTCGAAGTTTGTAAGGTCGTCTTTAATAAGGTTTCTGCAATAAGTAAATCTAATGGGAAATATGTTAATTCAAGAATGATATTCACTTGGTGTAAATGCGTCAGCATATAGCCACTAAAAGTGAATATGAGCGCTCCTAGTACTGATGTTATTTGAGATATTTTGATACAAATTTTTATATATAGATATGTAAAGATGCCCGCCAGCATATAATGCAGCATTAGATTAAAATTAAATAAAGAAATCGTTTTAAATGGTAGTACATATAAAAGGGCGTGGAGTGGATATAACTCACCCATTTGCCCTTCTGCAAAGATTGGATAGCCATTACCAATTAAGTCGGTCCATAAAGGAATTCCGAGCCCCCTAAGCAACATTTTATGCATCAGGCTTTTTAGTGGATAATTAAATAAATATAGATCGGTAGAGACTACACCTGACGAGATAAATGTATGATGGGAAAAGAAGATTGTAGGAAAAAACAGAACAACTGCTGCAATGATACATATGATGGGGATTATCCGTTTCATAAAGCCTCGTATGCCACGGTGAGACGGTATGTTGAATACGTTGTAGTGGATGCGGGGATGGTATACTCTACCATGGTACCCGGTGCAAGATGCTCATCTACCCGAGTTATTGCGCCAACTTTTGTATCTACTGTGGTTCCACTGGTGTTGATATATTCCACTCTAATTTTAACCCAACGCAATGTTTTATCTGTAGTGTTTTTAAATTGTCCGGTGATTATGTTCTCTTTCCCATTTTTGACCTCGCTTTGAGATTGAATCATTTCCTTGGCTGGATCTTGGTACTGCTCAGCACTATCTACAGAACTGGCCGATGATGTTGCCTGCGGAGATGGCGTTGTTTCTGCGCCGAGAACAATTGATGGCTTTTGCAAAAGAGCTAATTGATCGGCAGTAGACTTAACTTTATTCTGTTCTTTTAGCAATGCAATAGTCTGCTCTGCTTTTTCTTCCTCAGTTAAGGTTCTCGTTGCAGTTTGGACCACTCCTGATTTTCGCCCGTAAAACGTTGCTTCGAATTTTAAAATATTCATCCCGGCTGACAAATTAACAACTTGTGAGAAAGTACCATCTCCATTGGCAACCACATTTTGTCCGTTTACCGTTACGACACTATCTCCTGGGAATACTCTGCCCTTTATTAAAACTTGTTTATCTGTAAGTTCGACATCGGCTTTTGGTGATGTAATGTAAATGGTAGGTCGAGGAGCATTAATGTAACCACCAAACAATCGTAGAGAGGCTATTGTCATAACGATGATTACGGAACTTCCAAGAACCGCCCGAGCAACTCGGGTATCTACGAGAGAATATACTACCATCATACAGAAGCCGCGGATGTCATCGAGCATAGTAGTATTTAGTTTAGTCGCTTTTAACTGACATAGTCAAGGCGATTTATACTTTTTTATTTTCCCTCATTTGAAGCTGAAGAAGAGGCCTCTGCAGACATTGATGCTTCACTTTGCTTTTTGATCTCTCCCTGCTGGGCTTTTTTTGAATCTTCAAGTATTTGTTTAATTGCATTTTGAACTGATATTATTTGATCTACGTCGCCTCCTTTTGTTGTCTCAAGATATTTATAGAGATATTTAGTTGCAAGTTCAGGATTTTTATCGGCATAGTCGGGAGTAAAATAGTACATATACCCCAGCGCTTTATAGGCGTCTGCAAGTTCTGGATCTAGGGTAAGCGCGCGTTGAAATTGAATAATCGCCTCTTCATATTTGTGGACGGAGTTAAATACGGCGCCCAGGTTGTAGAAGTGGCGTGAATAATAGAATACCAGTGGAGACTCTAACTGGGGCTTCTTTTCGCGAAGCTGTTTGAACTCATTACTATTTAGAGATTGAAAAATCTTATCGTTTTCGGCAAGATATGGTTCTAGTTTATAGTCGACCCCCGCCTTCTCTACCTTAAGAAGGAGGTTTTTTGGCCAGAGAACGTATTTTTGCTGAATTAATGGGTCGATGTCAACAAAGTCTGTGACGATGTAGAGTGGTCTTTTGCCAAAGTTTGCATCGATTACTTGAGAAGGTGATGTAAATTCCTTCCCAGGCAAGGGTGAGGGAATCTTGAGCTCTGGGTATCGTGCCTTTAGCTGTTTTTGGAACCATTTTAAGTGAAACTGACCTGGAGAAAAAATTATTCTGTTTTTTTTCTCCCCTTCAACCGCTTCCATATATTGCATTGTCATGTTGGGGATGTCTCCTGTTACTAAAATAATTGCGTTTTCTTCAGTATCTTTGATTGCTGTTTTAGCAAACGAGTAAGTTAGATTGTCAAACATAGGTCTATTTTTATACAGGCTTTGCCCTAATAAGGCAAGAGCAAACAAAATACAGGTAATTTTCCCGACCCTTTTATAAATACGAACACTTTGATCATCAGGTTTGAGTTCGCTGATTGTGTGATAAATCATGCTTATTGAGGTAAAAAGGACCAGTATAACTGCAAGTTCCGGGATTAAATAAAAACGGATAACGGTTGCTTTGGAAAAATCGCTGTCTAGGGCAAAGTTAGCATACATAAGGAAAATTGGCCCTGATATCAAGAATAAACTTAGTTCGATTGCCCAAAGATCTTTGTATTTACGATAAAGAACAGTTGTTCCTAGAATAGCAATGATTAGCGTGTATAAGGAAAAATCTATAACTAATCGATTCGCAAAAAAAGGGATCTGATCGATAGCGACTGTCGGGTTTTTTATATTCGTTAGATATGCCCCTATTGAGCCGTAATCGGCGCGAATAAGTGCTCGCACTAAGGCTACTGGACCGCTAATCTCTCCCCAATTTAAAAATGGATACTCTTGCGCAAGTAACCATAACACAATAAAATACGGCACAATAGCCAGGGTAAAACAAAAAATAAGTGGAAATGATTTGTTGAATTTACGGTCAAATGGATATTGAAACCAGCGAAGAAAAACTTGCCCTAAGGGGATCTTTTCTACTTGTTGCTTTTTAAGAAGAAAAATAACGAAGAGTGCGGGAAAAATAAGAATTATCGTCTGGTGGTGGCTAAAGGCAAGACCAAGCAAAAATAAATAACGCGCAGATACTCTTGCTGAAGGAGCAGAATTATACCAGCTTAATGCATAGTAAATTAGGCTCGCTGCAAACAAGTTATTTAAACCAAAAACTTCTGGTTTTGTCGCGTAAAGCCAGATTGTTGTAGAGAACGCGTAGAGAAAAGTTGCTATTGCTGCAAGCAAAATCATTTCCTTACTGATACCACGTTTTTTTTCTTTATCAAGGACCTTTTCAGTCTGGAGAAGTGCGAGAAACACGTATGTAGCAGCGGCGGCTTGAAAAAGTGCCGAAGCTAATCCAGCACGATATATTAAGATATTGTTTTTACCTAATTGATCTACTTTATACCCATTAATGTTTATGGGCAATGTTTTGGGAAGGTACGGTATCGGTAACTTTGTGAGCAGGTGTGCAGATAAAACGTAGAGGGGGTAACTTGGCTGATGCGGTACTCCGAGCGTGATTGCTGCAACTGCCATTTCAGTGCTATCCCCGGCCTGTAAATATGGTGCGGTAGTAAGTGAATACACGGTAACTGAGAAAATAAATACTAGGATTGCGGCTAACTTCATAGGTGTTATGTAGTATATATCAATTTTAAACGTCAATTTCCAAAGCACACTTTTTCTTACTATAGGCTTATCTATTTTTGTTAAACTGTTATATCCCTTATTAACAATATAAATATAATGTGTATAACTATTTGTGCATAAATGTTATTTCTTTCCTGTGCCGCTTGTTGAGCAGATTGACCTTGTAAATAATCTTCTTCGGCTTAAAGAGCCGTAGGCTAACCCGGGTATAAGTGGTATCAGTGTGGCAATTAGTAGTGAGCGTTCTGGTACAACCATTCCCGTGTTTAGCCTTGTGTCAGCAACACCGGCGGCTCCATTATATTGAATTTGCATACTGCCTGCGGAATAGGTTAGCTTCAGTGCTATCCTGCGATGAGTTAGTGAAGTCTCTCCCGTGGGTGGTAAATTGGAGAACACAGTACTCTTTTCGCCATTTGTGCCATCTCCTGTATAGGTTGAGGATGCGCTTGTATAACTCATTGTCTCCCCGTCGGACTCTGTCGCTCCAACTTGTATCGTGATCGAGTTGGACGCGCTTGGGTTGCCCGTGACATAGTAGTAGGCTGTCCATGTGGTTGATGACATTGTACGATCTCTTGTGTCATATGATTGTCCGTAACTACTGATAACTGGTGTTGTGTCTCTGCTGTCATCCCAGGCTATTTGCAGTGGGTAGGTGCCGTCACTATTGTTGTTATCAAAAATTGATTTAGCCATAGATACGTTTGTTTGTACTGTTGTGTCGAGTGACCCGCGCGTATTATTTATTCGCACATCGCGAACGTTGTATGAGCCATTACTGTTAGAACCGTTTGGCCAGGTTGGGTTACCACTACTGCTGACTCGTTGAATATATATATTGCTATCTATACTTGTATCTGATGGTGAGGATAGTCGTTGATCATTCCAGGCTATGTAGGTTGTGCCGTTTGCTGTATCGGCGCTAAGTTTTGGATTGGTTTGGTTACCAATTCCCGCGTCGTCGCTTATCGTCACAATTTTTTCTGAGGGCTCTGCTGTATATAAATCTACGGATGAAATACTTGTTCCGCCGCCGGCATATAGTACTTGCCCAGTTTTTATGATGGTTGAGAATGGATTGCTCCTGGTTGCTGATAAAACAGGTCCTGTTTCCCAGGTTTCTAATTGGGGATTAAAGAGATGAGTTTCGGTAGTATTAGCCCCTAATACTTTACCGCTGGGTAAAACTATTCCGCCATTTGTAAGTGCATCTGAAATGCCCCCTGGTTGTCCTAATGATTTATTGGTCGCACTGCTTGGATAATAAATGTATTGATTTAGGTCATCAATTACTGATACGACTCCATCGTATATTTGTGCTGTTAGGATGAGAATGTTTCCCGTATTTAATGCTACTGCCTTAACACTCTTTGAGGATACCGTCATATCACCTTCGGGGCTCCATAGGTTTGCTATTGGATCGTATCTATAGATAGCGCTTGTGAAGGTATATGCGCTATTGCAGTCGGTACTACTTGTGCAACCTCCCATTGAGCGAACGGTTCCATCGGGCAACTTGACTAAGGTATTGTCTTTTACTGTTTGAGTTAGAGAATTGTTGGTGTAAGTCCAAGTTCCGGTTGCAGGGTTATATAATTCAGCAGTTGAGTGTAATACTGTGCAGGATGATGTGCACCCTCCGGCAAGAAGAATTTTCCCGTCGTTAAGCATTACTGCGTCGGCGCCTAGGCGCACTACGTTTGGATTATTTGCGAGAGTCCAAGTATTTGCGGATGGATCATAGATTTGGCTATTTTGACCTGGGTTCATGCTTACGGCAAAGGCCTTACCACTAGTTAGTGTAAACATTTTGTGACTTGATAAGGGTCCTTTCATTGTTGGAGTTGTTGACCATGTATTGGAATAAGGGTCATAGATTTCTGCTGTTGATAGATCTCCGCCTGTGGAAGCTCCTCCTGCAATTAACGTTTTACCGTTGGGAAGCATGGTACCTGAAAAGTTAGTTCGCCCTTTTGACATTACGCCTGTTGGTGAAAGTGTATCTGCACCGGATGATGGATATTGTTTTGTGACGGTTCCCGAGCTTGGGTTGTCTAGCTTTTGTAATGCTATTTTCCACCCGGCATTTGAACGCCCTGCACTTGCCCCGTCGACTCGGTATGTTTGCCAAGTGAGTTGAATGTTGCCGTCACTGTCTTTGACTAAATCTGATTTCATGCTGCTTGTGTTTGCGTATGAGGTGTGAACTTGTGGTGAAGAAGGGGTGGTATAACTTATGCTTAACTGTACTTGATCGAAGTTGATGGCTGAAGCATCGGCGTCTGCATCTTTAATAAATATCCCGAAAGTTGATGCTGTAACCTGGCTTATTGACCATGTACTACCCCAAAGATCGGATGAACCACCTTTCACGACAGTCGAGTCGGTGCTGACATTTAATGTTTGATTAGTCTTCTCTGTCCCAGTACAGGAAGATCCGTCTTTGGTCAGACAGACGTTATATAGATTTCCACTTGCTGTTGTGTATGTGACGGTGATACGAACATGATCGACGCTTGCTGTGATGGCCGCGCCAGCAGCACTTGCTTTTGTTGCGGATAAGGCGAATCCAAAATTTGAGCTATTAACATCCGCTGCTGTCCAAGTGGTGCCCCATAATGAACTGCTTCCCCCGTAGCTGACGTATTGCTCGGTGATGCTCCAGTCTTGAAGAAGGGTTGCGTCAGTTGACTGAATTGTCCCGCCTTTTATTAAGCGAGCTGCTGCGTCATCTACTGCGCCGTTGTTTGTGGCACTGGCTTTTCTTTCTACTTCAACTTGAATTCCGTTGACGGTAGCTGTTGAAGGAATGCTAAAGCCAAATCCAGTTGCTGATAACCAGTTGGTTGTTGTTCCGTCTACTGATGCTGTAGCATAGCTATTGTTACTTGTCGTACAACTTGAGGGTGTTCCCCAGGCTACAGTGCCTGTACCAGTTGTGTTTACACAAGTTGATGGAGAATTTGGGCCAGCGGAACTTTGTGAACCTGCCCCACTTGAGGCATTCCCTTCTATTGATGCTGAGATTCCTGTGATAGTCGCATTTGAGGGGACATCACTTGTTGTAAATCCAAAGTTAGTTAGTTTTAAATAGTCTTGAGCTGTATTGTTGTATGCAGCGTAACTATTGTCTGAGGAGGCAGTGTTTGTTGTGCCGGTCCAGTTGGTACCGCTTGCTGAACCAGCTGTTTTATTGGAGCTTGTAGCAGGCGTATTTATTGTATTAAGGCTGGTATTTGTTGATGCTGGATTAGATAAATTGAGTAACTCAACGGAGGAAAGCCCGGCAGAGCCATATCCACCCATTACAACAACGCTTCCGTTTGGCAAAACAACACTGGCGTGTTCCTGCCTTGCGAAATTCAAGCTTGGTCCTACGGTAAATGTTCCTGTTGCTGGATCATAGATTTCAGTTACTGAATACGGCGTGTTAGTGCTATTGGGTGTCCCGCCGATTACGATAACTCTACCATCGGGTAGCAAATTGGCGGATAAGTAATCTCTTGGTCCTTGAGTGAGGCTTCCTGTTTGAGTCCAAAGATTGGTTGTAGGGTCATAGAGCTCTGCTGAGGAATGTACTATTGAACCTGCTGCTTCATTTCCTCCTATTGCTAATACCTTGCCATTTTTTAGCGCTACTAAGGAAAACTCAGTACGCCTTGCGGTCATGGATCCTGCAGCCGACCAAGTTCCAGTTATAGGATCATAGGTTTCTGCTTGGGAACTTGTTAATGGTGTAAGCCCTCCGGCAACAAGTACTCGATTATCTGGCAAAAGGACCGAGCGAGCGCTATCTTGAGGATATACCATTTTTGATATTGATTCAAAGGTTCCAGTTGAGGGGTTATATAACTCGGCGTTGCTATTTGATGATCCGCCTGCTAGGAGTACCTTGCCGTTTGCGAGTAGTGTTCCTATACCATTGTTGTGAAGATAAATTGATTTTCCTGTTGTGGCTGAAAAGGTATTAGTTGACGGGTTATATAACTCGGCATCTGAAATACCGGCTGCGTCACTTCCGCCTGCAATTAAAACTTTTCCGTCTCTTAACAGTGTTGCGATGTTATTTCCTCTGGGGGTAAGGGGGGGTATTCGTGGTTGTTGATATTAGCCCTGTTAATGGGTTGATTAGGTTTGCTGAATCTATTCCAGCCAAAAATTGGTCGAAGCCAGAATACACTAAAACTCGACCATCGTTTAAGACCACGCTTGAAGGAGCGACACGATCAATTGTTAAGGAGTTAGAACTGTTTGTCCAACCGTTCCCTGTCCACTGCTTTACTCCGGAAGAATTTATTTTTTCGACAAATACTTTGCTATTTTTGCTGCTTTGCAAGGGGTTTGTTGCTAAATCTGTCCATACTCCAACATCTGAATCATAACTAATGATTGTATTTGTTCCTTCCGAGATAATGCTTGGGTTGCGGCTATTTAGAACTGAGGATAGTATGAGGTTTTCTGGGTTATTTTTGTTATAGATATTTTGATCGTTGCCCCATTGGCGTTCTCCTGAGGTTGTTCCGGCATCGCATGATGACTGATTACAGATTTTTTGGCCTGCAATGCTCGTGACCGGTGACATTATTGTTTGAAGGGTGTTTCCTCCTTCACTGCTGCTGTTAGTGTTTAGCGATGCTTGTTTACCAAATTTTAAATAGGCATTGGCGTCATAATTGTGTGACAATCCTCGAAATTTATTTGCCTCAAATTTGTTTTCCTGCCAAACAACAACAGCGTCTCCACTGCTATTGACGGATACTTTTGGTTTTTTGAAGAAGATTGTTGAATCCGTGATTTGACTTACCCCATTTAAGATGTGTTCATTTTCATAATTAGATTCGCTCACTGGCATATCGGAGGCTGGAATATACATTTCTGCTGTACTACCTGAGCCTGTGCTATCGCCATTTGTGATTAAATATTTATTGGAAATGGGTAGGTATTGCATCTGAGTGTAAACTCTACTTTGTGAAGTTGATGGACCGGCTGTCCAGGTATTAGTTGATGGGTCGTAGAGTTGAGAGAGGGTTAAACCTGCACCGGTACCTTGAGATGATATACTTATTACTTTCCCGTTTGGAAGTAACTTGAGATTAGAGTAGCTTGTATCGTTAACTGTAGCGCCAGTACGTGTCCAAGTATTAGTTGATGGATCATAGAGATCAGCTGTTGTGGTGCCGCCTACTGTGAGAACTTTGCCATTTTGTAACATTACAGAGCTTGGGTTTAGGACCGGTGTATGTGCGTTAGCTGTAGTGCTTAGAGTGTTTGTTTGGGGATCAAAAACTTCGGCGATTGATCTTCCAGAATTATTTAAAGTGTTTCCTACTAAAAGTATTTTGCCATTTGGCAAGAGAACTGCATTGTGTTTATACCTAGGGTAGTTCATTGTTGGCCCTGTTGCAAAAGTCCCGGTTGATGGGTCATATATTTCTGTTACCGATTGACCTGCATTGGTGTATTCTGATCCAGCGATTAATACTTTTCCGTTTTTCATAGTTGTTGCCGTGTGCGAATGCCTTTCGTGGGCCATTGGGGTCTTTACGGCTACTGTATTTGTTGTAGGATTATATTCCTCGGCTGCGGAGCTTGATCCCGCAATTGTATTATCTTGACTGCCTGTTAGCAGTACTTTGCCGTTTAACAATATGCTTACTGCGTGATCATCCCGAGTAAAGTTAGTATTTGGCCCGAGAGTGAAGGTTCCTGTTGCGGGATCGTAAAGTTCTAGTTGGGTTTGTGCTTGTACACTTGTTCCTCCAGAGATGAGAACTTTACCATTTGATAGGGTTGCAGCATTGCTATTAGGGCCACCAGTATTGCCTAATCTTGATAAATTTAATGATCCAGTTGATATGAAAGTATTATCTGCTCCAGTTGGCCATAATTTTGAACCATCACTTGATTGTAATTTCTGTGTCCATATAGAGCTTGTATTTACTGAGCCACGTTGTTCCTCCCCGGACTATGATCGCATTACCAGATGAATCCAGAGAAAGATGAGGATTTAAGTGATTGTAATTTGGCGAACCCGAAGAGAGTACCCTGTTGCCATCGTCTGAATTTACTCGAAGATCTGTGCCACTGTTCCACTGTTTACTTCCATCTTTGTCGTATTTTTGCGTGTAAATATCGTAGGTTGTAGGATTGTATATTTCTGCCGTTGAAATAGTCGTAGTATTGGACGTGTCACCGGCAATTAACACTTTACCACTGGGCAGTAGGACTGGCACGGTTGATTCTCTACTGTTAGTTAGAAATGAGTTTGTTAGTGTCCATGTCTGTGTAATTGGGTCAAATAATTCGGCAACGGTCACATCGCCTAAGCCTGTACCACCTCCCGTTAGAAATATTTTTCCATTTCCAAGTAAAATCATGGATTTATCGTTGTGAAACCCGATTAAATTGGAATTTAATGATCCCATACTTGACCACGTATTGGCGATTGGGTCATACATTTCAGTTGAGGAAATGAACGCGGCACCTGAATAACCTCCTGCGACAAGAACTTTTCCTTCAGGTAAGATGGTAATTGCTGGACCTTCGCGCGGGCTTATCATGGGTTGCGCTTTGCGCCAAGTACCTGTTGTTGGATTATATATTTCTGTTGATGAATATGCTGTTACAGAAGCATTACCTCCACCTACTGTGAGCACTTCCCCGGTTAGTAATACAACTGCGCGGGCGCGGGCTGTACTCATTGATCCAGTGCTAGTCCAAGTTAAAGTTGCTGGGTCAAAGATCTCTACTGTACTTAGTGGCCCTCCGTTATATCCCCCAATAGCCATAACCTTGCCGTTATCTAGCTTAACTGTGGTTAGGTTTTTTCTGGCTTCAGCTAAATTACTGCTTGTTGAAAATGTATTGGTGCCTGGGTTATAGATTTCCACTATACTGGTGGTACTTCCTGATATTTGCCCTCCCATTATTAGTACTCTCCCATCATTAAGAGTTTCCTGCGCGTGTTCACTGTGTGTTGAACTCATATTGTTACCTGTTGCAGTAAAAGTACTTGTGACTGGATCAAAGATCTCAGCGCTTGACTTATATTGGGCGACTGCGGAATGGATACCGCCTGAGATTAGAACGCGTCCATCAAGCAGGGATGTTGCAGCATAGTTGTTGCGCGCATCAATCATTTTTGCAGTATTTAGTGTGAACTGATTTTGACCTGTGGTGTTTCGAGAATCCTCCCAGACCGCGACCGTTGATCCATCAGTATATGTAGCAACTTGGATATTGCGCCGCTCCCCTGAAGTGTTGGAATCGTTTATCTTGGTATCACTGGTCCAGCGCTTATTGAGGTTGTCTGTAATCATATACATGGTTGTGTTGGAGGACGAAATTGTTTGAGTTGTGGTTGATGAACCTGCTGTTACACTTCCATGTAGACGTTTATCTGTTGAGGAATCTGTAAGATTGTCTGCTGCTGTTGTCTTTACATAATACGTATCTGGATTGGCAAATACTTGCGGTATTGTGGATTGTGCTATGTTTGTAACAATTGTAACGATTAGGAGCACGATTATACTTAGATGTACAAATCGTCTCCCTAGAACGGATCTATATCTTTTCTTTATAGAATCGTTAAAATTGTTTCCCGCAGTTACAAGGGACAGATAAGGCGAGACTTCTGGATTCTGCCTTTGGGGAAGCATGGAATTTAGTACCCCAACCAATGGTTTTGCCCAGGGGATAAATTTGATAAGTTTATCCCTTTTTCTTTCGGCGATTTTATTAATTTTATCTGTAATATGCCCAGACTTTGGTGTGCGAAACCATGGCCCTTCTTCTTTCT
>CAZHTP010000004.1:0-204370 GCA_964535655.1 uncultured Gammaproteobacteria bacterium
CCTTCCTAAGATACCTCATTTTACCTTAGTGGGGAACTTCGTTTGCGGACTCACTGAATCTATAGTTTTGCCTGAATTAGACCCCCGAACTGACGGAAAGTGGTTGGCGGGAGCTTTTGAGGGCGGATTAAAGGCGATTGCCTTTAGAGAACAGTCTAAAGGTGCTGCTAAACACTCACTCTTAACTATTGAATTGTCTAGTAGGGACGAAGGTTTTATTAATGATGTTATTAGTGTTTTTGGTGGAAATAAATACCCCAAGCGAGCTCAAAGTTGGCGTTGGATGGTTACCGGAAGAAGTGCGGCCGAGCTTGTTTTATCCGCTGGTAAGTCAATGGTTTTTCATCGGCAATTGAGTGAGATGACTGAGCGGTGGATCGATGCAGAAACAGCTCAAAAAGTTGAGATAGCTCGTGCGTACAACTCTCAGCCAAATAGAGAGGCCCTAAGCTCAACCTATGCGGACTTAGTAAAAGATCCTTATTTTATGGCCGGAGTAGTGGACTTTCATGGTCGAATCTATGCTGCTCGTAATGAGGCACGTGTTCCTACAGTTATCATATCTACTAAAAATAACGCACTGCTTGATGCTATTGAAAATGAATATGGCGGTAGTTCCGACCTTTATCTTCGTAAAGGGGAGCAAATGCAATTTTTGGATATAGAAATGCTAGCCGCCCGTGATGCGCGATGTTGGAGTGTTTCTCGTGATTATGCACGTCGGTTTATTGGTTTTGTTGAGCCGAATGTGTTGCGAATTCCTTATGAGGGGTGGAATAGTAAACCTGAAGATAAGCGAGTGCGCCGAATTAAACAAGACTTGGATCGCATTTCTGAGTTACTTGAAGGATATCAAGGTGAGGTACGTGAGGGAGTTCGTAGAAGAATGCCGACACAAGAGGAAATTGCTGATGTGTTGGGCTTATCTGATAAGACGTATCGAGCTCGTCTGCGTAAGCTAAGCGAACAACAAGACCTATAGTTTTTGACAAAGCTCCATAATTTTGATATAATCAATACCTTATTAGGATATTAACCTTATTTACCTCAAAAAGGAGGGTTTATGAGAAAGGCAGCTTCTCATAAAGTCGGGTATTTTACTCTTGCGATGATAGTCGCAGTAGTCGCGATGTTTGCTTCGGTCGCCCGCGCCAGTGCGTATGTCCCTGATTTGAACGAAGTTCCGGTAGGAGACCAAGATATCAATGACAATGTCATTGGTTTTATCACAATTGAAGGTACTCATGCAAAAGCAACGGTAGAGAATATAGGGGGTGCTACGGAAAGTGGTGGACTGGCTTCGTACACAAAAACCGTAGGAGATACCGAGGAGCAGACGTTATTTGCTTCAACTTCATTCACCCTTGAGCCTTATTCGAAGAAAGATCTCGTTATTGAGCTTCCTTGTTTTGCTCAAGTTGACCTTTATAAAGGTGACTTGATCCAAAGTTTTGTGAATGGGGCTCGTTATGGTAGTCGCTTAGTGTACGCAATCCATACTAAAGATGAATGTGTTGCAACAAGCACTCCGAGCGCTACTCCAAATGAAACACCTGAATCTACACCTTCAGAGACTCCAGGACAAGGTGGTGGAAACCCTACTCCAACACCAACAAGCACACCTGAAACGACCCCTTCGGCAAGCCCGGGATCTCCGACTTCAACTCCAGCTCCATCAGACACACCATCTAACAATAATGGTGGATCTACAAGTGGGACGGTTCTTGGAACTTCAACGCCAGCACAAGGTGGATTAACTCTTCCAAGCACTGGTGGTTCAAATTTTGATTACCTGGCACTTGCTGCATATGTTTTGAGTGCAGGAATCACTTTAAGAAAGTATGCTAAAGTTTTAGATGCTGCTTAAATCTGTTGTTTAGACTGCTATTAAAAAGACCCCTCAGAAAGGAGGGGTCTTTTTGGTGTTAGAGAGTTATATTATTTGTATCGCGAATCTGTTTTTAACGCAATGCGAGAGAGTTGAGTGAATGCTCCGTTTTATTTGGTAACGTTGATGCATTGCTCTACTAAGCGATTGCTATAGCCCCATTCGTTATCGTACCAGGCGATAACTTTGACCATGTCACCATCAATAACTTTGGTTAGTTTTAAGTCGGCAATTGAAGAATAACTGTTACCTTTAAAGTCTGTTGAAACTAATTCTTCTTCTGTCCAAGTAAATATTCCCTTAAAGCGTGGTTCAGCACAAGCTTTTTTGATTGCTTCGTTTACCTCTTGGACTGAAGTTTTTTTCTTTACAACAAAAGTAAAATCAGCAAGTGATACGACCGGGGTTGGAACGCGGATTGATAGACCATCAAAGAGTCCTTTAATCTCAGGGATAGCTTGAGTAGTCGCAATTGCGGCACCAGTGGTTGTTGGAACAATATTTTCGGCAGCTGAACGGGCTTCGCGAAGATCTTTTTTAGGACCATCTTGTAATGCTTGACTTGCAGTGTAGGAATGGATTGTTGTCATCATTGCTTTGGATATGCCAAATGTCTCATGGATAACTTGTGCTACCGGTGTAATGCAGTTAGTGGTGCAGGAAGCATTGTTAATCATGGTTTGACCAGCATAAGCCTGATCGTTTACACCAAGAACAAAGGTTGGGATGTTGCCGTCTTTAGCCGGTGCTGATAACACTACTTTTTTTGCACCCGCATCTAAATGCAGTTTCATTCCGGCTTCGTTCGTAAAAAATCCAGTTGATTCGATTACAACATCAACACTATGGTTTTTCCAGGGAAGCTTTGAGGGGTCTTTTTCGGCATAGACTGGAATTTTGACTCCATCAACGATAATGTTTTTATCGTCATAGGAAACTTCTGGTGACCAGGTTCCATAGTTTGAATCGTATTTTAATAAATGTGCAAGTACTGAAGGCGTGGTGATATCGTTGATCGCAACAACGGTAATATCGTTCTTGAACTTGTCCCATGCAATTTTAAATGCATTGCGACCAATGCGGCCAAAACCATTAATAGCGAGATTCATTGTTTACTCCTTTTATCTTTTTAAGTTAAATACCATCATTGATACTATCACTTTTAATTGTATAATTCTAGTTTTCTATGCTAATGCTTTTAATGCGGGAAGCTCTTTACCGGATAAGAATTCCAACATAGCTCCGCCACCAACTGAGATAAAGTCGATTTTATCTTTAATGCCAAACATTTCCATTGCTGCAATCGTGTCTCCACCACCGGTAATTTTTTTGGCTGAGCAGGCAGCTATAGCTTCAGCAATAATTTTTGTTCCTTCGCGCTGATTTTCATCTTCAAATTTACCAAGAGGGCCGTTCCAAACAATGAGTGATGCTTTGCTGATGAGATCAACTGCTTGTTGGGCTGCTTTGCTCGAGATATCAAAACCGGATTCGTTCATTTTTGCGACCGTTACTTTACTTGAAAATGTTACGCCTTGCTGTTTAATTTCGTAGGGCAGTTTGCCGCCAACAAAAATGTTGTCAGCAAAGGTTTGCATGTTTTGGATCATAGGTAGTTTAGTTTCAATTTTGGCACCGCCGAGAATTACGAGGAATGGATGCTTTGAATTTTGTAGTGTTGCACCAAGCTCTTTAACTTCTTTGGCCACACGAAGGCCAGCATAGGAGGGGAGTTCTTTTGTTATTGCTACAGTTGAGGAGGCAGCGCGATGACTTACGGCGAATGCTTCGAAAACAAAGATGTCACCGAATCGAGCCAATTCTTTTGCTAAACTTTCGTCGTTTGTTTCTTCGCGTGGGTCAAACCGAATATTTTCAAGCATTGATACTTTTGTGGCAGGTGCTCCTGATGCAATAAATTCAATAGACTCGCCCAGAAGTGTGGAGAGTTTTGAGCAGACTGGTTTTAGTGTGAGACTTGGGTCGACTTTACCATTTGGTCTACCAAGGTGGCCGATGATAATTATTTGTGATGCACTTTCTTTGAGGAGGTTAAGTGTTGGTAGCGCGCTTTCAAGACGAGTTAGATCGGAGATATTGCCGTTGTCGTCAAACGGTACATCCAAGTCGAGGCGAATAATAACTTTTTTATTTTGAGAAATTTCTTTGGTGATTGTTTTATTCATAGGGTGATATTACCTCAAAACAGTGAATTGTTAAATGACCTATAGTGTGATATAGTTGTTCGATTAACTATGTTAGCAGAACACTATTTGCATACTATATCTGCTCCTTGTTGCGAACTTGAGGAAGTTTTTCGTCGGGAGGGAAGAGATTATTTTTCTGACAGGTCAATAGTCAGGGAAACTGAAAAAGATGAAAAGCAAGTTCGTAAAATTGAGCGGTTTGTGCGAACAGTTTTTAGGGTTGCCGAGAAAACTGAAGACGTTGCAGAATCGGTTACGGCATCTTCTCTATCGGCACTGACATTAATTCGGAAAAGTGGTTTTCGAGGTGGCTTGTTGCCTTGGGAAGTGTGGAGTGAAGAGCGTGGAGTTGATTTGCGGGAAGTACATCAACGGATTCTGGTGCGGGACTGGTTGTCTGATTCGTTATTTAGCAAAGAAATTTTGAATTCATTTGAACGAGTTAGTCCAGAGTTTTCTGTATTTTGGGGCAATCGTTTTGATGAGATTGCAGATCACATGATTGATTCTCCAGCGAAGACCGCTTTAGGATCGGCATTTTTAGCTTTCATGGAAGGTACCGCAACTATTAGTGGTGAAGCATCGGGAAGCGTGGCTGTTGGGCGTATATTTGTTGGACAAATTAGTAAAGCGCTTGATAGTTTATCTAATAATGTAACAAATGAGATGCGAGGAGTAATTGAATACCTGGCCTCTGATATCAGGCAGGTGGTTTGCCCTTACGATCCCAAGTTATCTGCTGAAACGATAACTTCTCAAATAGTGACTGCGGGAATCTCCGAATTTTCATACAGAGTTGCTACGGTAAGTGCTTTATCTTCGTGGTTTGGGTCATCAGCAGGAATTACGCTTGTAGGATTGTTGCACGATGGTGTTTCCAGTTTGGGTAAGAGTGTTGCATATTCAGGAGGTATGCTAGCCTCTATTGGTTACTTAGGTAGGCATTTTCGAATTAGTTTATTACAAAAATATTCAGAAGAGTTCGCTCGAGTTACTGGTGAAATATCCAGCGTCGTTCAACGGCGGACTCGATTGGTTGATGTTGAATTCACTCCAGGACTAGGTGAATATGATGAAGCGTTGCAAAGACAAAGACACGTTGTTACTAAGGAGAAGAATTATATTGCAAGCGCAGTTTCTGATGGTTTGCCTAGTACATTAAGTTCGACGGCATATCTTTTTCATTCGGGTGCTGATTATGCAGGATTGGCTTTGATGATTGGTAGATCTGTTAAGGAAATACTGGCTGTCAATGATACATATGTTGCCTTTAAAGCTTCAATTGCCGCGCGGACGCGAGCATTCAAACAGCTTAATGATTCGTTGGCTCATGTGCAAGGTGAGAGAGCTCCATTAACTGACAAAGCTCTTGGTAAGTATGTTAATTATGATATTGACTGGAAACTGCAGCCTTTCCTGGTTGGTCTAAAAATGATTGGGATACCACATACTCCACGTCGCGAAAAGCAAGATTTGAGTTTTGTTGGAGTTTTGGATTCTTCATCAGTTTATTATTTATGTCCTGGATCTATCAGTTTATTAATTGGAGAAAATGGGGATGGAAAGAGTACTTTGATTAAAACCTTGACTGGAGAGTATGCTGGGAATATTGCTGGTACGGATATTAATTGGTCGGGATTGGATATTCGATTGATGCCAGTTGAAGAGAGAAGGAAGCGAGTTTTTAGCTTAACCAATACTATACATGGTGATTTTAGGCAACTTGTGGGGACAATTTTATTGAAATATGATTCTGCGTTAACAACTAAGAAATATGACAAGACTCGTATCCGTAATTGGATTACTTCAGATGTTGAAGATGTTGAATTGGAAGCAGATGTTTTAAGTTATTTTTCTCGTAATGATTTACTTAAAGGAATGAATAAATCCTGGTTTAAGAAAGGTTATTGTCCTTCTGGTTATGAGGGGGCTGTTTTGAATTATGCCGCTCACTTAAGTATTCGGGAGCCAGTACTCATGATTATTGATGAGTTTGATAATGGTATGACTGTGGGGAATCTTAAATCATTCATGCAAGGCATAAATCTACTTATGGATGATTTTAATGGAGCACTGGTGGTGTGCTCTAACAAGCAACTAGCAGGCTGGTTAGAACTAGAAAGGACAGCGGGATACATTGATATGCGGGATGGGTTGATTATTGATAGAAAATTTAACACTAGTACGGTAGAAAAGCTTATCCAAAAAGAAAAACTAGCGGAGTTTCAGTACAAATTTGAACATAGGCAGCCAATGTCTCTTGAAGAGTTTTATACTTGGATGACATTGCCAGGGAGCCCACGAGATCTACATATTGCACAGATGAAAAAACTATACGAAGAGTTGGGATATGAATCTTTTCAGGTTAATTTTGAAGAATGCGGAATTTATGATTGGGAAAATGGTGAATACGGAAAATACCTTGTTGATAACTTAGAGCGATGGATTAGCGTAATTACTACTCGACAGGAAATGCTTACCTGTTTACGGAATTTAAATTTATTTTACTGCACACATTTTTATATGCACCATAACTCGGTACGGGTTCGTAGAGATTTGAGGGAATCTTTAAAGGTAGGAAATAATTGGAGCAACTCCTTAAGAATGCAATTTAATCAGCGGTTAAATGATTTTATATTAGAGCATAACCAATCGTTGAGTTCTGTAATAGAAGGTCGGAACAATAATCCTGAAGAATATATTTTTACCCATCAATTTTCTCTTGCGCTTGATAAATCATCAAACTTTTTAGATTTTTATGCTCATAATTATGCATTACAATTTGTTAACCATTTATTTGTAAACTTATTCTTGCAACTTACTAGTGATTCAAATGTGGATGGAGAGACTTTTGTTGGTCTATTTGATGATCCCATTTTTATTTACTCGATAGGTAACTTCGGAAAACAAAATCCTACTTTTATTGCATCATTAGTGCGGTACATACGGTCATGCTCTACCCATTCTGAATTAAACTGCTTTTTTAATAAACTTAAGTCGTATAACACTATTACCTCATATTTAGGCGAGCATGTTAATATTTGGGAATATCTTATGGTTGAACCATGGTTTAAGGACTGTGTCGAAGAGCGGATAGGTATGAGCGCCATGATGATGAGTTAGTAAAGTTGTTGCTGATAGTTATGCATGCATGTTTGGCATATGTCGCAGGTTTGATGTTCGCGGTGAATTATTGCTAGCGCTTTTGCGGGTGAGAGTAAAATACTGAAAAAATAGAAATTCCAGATTGTATACACGAGGCCCCCCAGCCAACCGGTGAATGTCCAGGCGCTAACTTTTGCAAAGGCCCAATTATGCCCTACGGGCAAAATGAGGAGGGAAGTTGGTGGTGAGTATTTTTTTAATGGGAGGTTGGTAATTTTATTGTAAATATTTTCTGCGGCGACTTTGCCCATAGTGGCGGCTGGTAAGGCTTGGCCTGATGCAGGGACATTGGCGCCATCGCCAATAATAAAAATGTTGTATACATATTCTTTAGGTGCTTCTTCAACCTTTTTTCCTTCGAGTGCTTCTTGTCCTGGTACTTTTTGCGGAGGAATCTGTGCTTGAAGAAATTCGTTTACTTCCACCTTGCCACCTTTTCCGGTTAGAAATCCCCAATTGGAATAGAGTTGACTGGCTTTGGCGCCAGCTGTCCAGATAACGGTTTTTGTTTTTATTATTCCATTGTCTGTTTTTAATCCGGTTTCAATTCCTTCTTCAACTTTTGTTTTAGTTGAAACTTTGACGCCAAGATTTTGAAGTCGTTGTGTAATGTGATCTGCTTCCTGGGTGGAAAGCATGGGAAGAATATGATCCATGGCTTCGATTAGTTCGATTTGCACGGCTGAGTCTTTTAAGCGATGTTTAGCAACGACTTCTTTGGTGTGCACTGCAAGCTCTCCAGCCAGTTCGACACCAGCTGGTCCACCACCAATAACAGCGATCTCCATGAGGTGGTCACTATCTTTATCGTTTTTATGCTCTTCAAGCGTGTCATGAATGTGACGGGCGAGCTTGAGGGCTTCAGGAATGGTGCGCATGGAATAGGAATATTTATTGATTCCTGGAATGCCAAAATAGGCATTTTCACTTCCTAAGCCGAGGACAAGATAATCGTAGTGATAGCGTTCATGATTGGTGTTGTAGGCAATCATGGCGTGGGAATCGATAGATTCAATTGTATCAATGCTAACTTCTACATTAGTATCTTTGAAAATTTCTTGTAGAGGAATACAGGCTTGTAACGGTGTGCCTTCATTAACAATTCGGTATAATGCAGCATGGTATTCAAAATGCTGTTTATTTGATACTAATGTAATTTTTGCATTGTCACCGAAAAGTTGGTTTAATTTTTGAGCACAGAAAATTCCGGCAAAACCGCCACCAATTATTAAGATTCGGGGAAGTTCCATATCTACTAGAGTAATGGGTTTCTGATTCTAGGTAAAGGGGGAGACTATCTGGTACACTTGGTTTTGAGGATTTAAAGAGAGGTGTTTACTATGGTTTCGGCCGCATTTATTACTTATGATGACAAACTTTTGCTTTTCCATCGGGATGATCGACCGGTGAAGGATCCTGATTGTTGGGATTTGATTGGCGGTCACGATGAGCCAGGTGAATTGCCTGAAGAGACTTTAGTTCGAGAGATACACGAAGAAATCTCTATCTCTCCTAAGAAAATTAATTATCTGTTTAAAATACTTGATACCTGGGGTGAAGAAACTCATTTGTTTCATGTTGTGTTATCTGAAGAAGAAGCAAAAGCAATCAAATTGGGAGATGAAGGTAAGGAAGTTGTGTTTTTTAACAAAAATGACATGATGAACCTAAAGTTAACACAGAATATGAAGTTGTACCTCAGAGAGTTCTCTGATACTATTAGCTCATTTTTTCCATAAAAATTGATGTTCTTTGTTTTGTAAATTCTTGAATTTAGTTTTGATATCAGGTACATATACTCAAGGAGTATTTATGGTTAAATATAAAGAGTTTTTTAACATGATGGTTGAGCAGAATCGTGAGTTATTTCAACGATTTGTGTTGTTGAATCAGGACTATTTAAAAGATAAGAAGAAATTTAAAGAAGAATTTGATACTATGGGTAAAGAGGTACTTGATATTACCCAGTACTGGGAGCGAAAATTATGTAAGCATATGGAGAATGGTAATAAGGCGTCATTTTCTTCAAATTTAGCTGATAAGTTTCGTGAAGAGGTGAAAAAGATTTTTCCGGCGATTGATGAAGTTGGGGTGAAAAAGAGTTTTTAGATTTTGACTGTTTAGGTTCAAGTCTTTTTGCACATTTTGCTGGCTCCGGCCTTTAGCGTCCTCGCCTTAGCAAAATATGCAGCGGCTTGAACTTAAATAAATTCAGTAATTTATGAATAAAGCACTCGTTATTTATGGTAGTACCAGTGGAAATACGGCTTTTTTGGCTCAATATGTTGAGGCGGGCTTAAAAACGGCGAGCTATGAGGTTACTACCAAGAATGTAAAAAATGCTTCTCTGGACGAATTGAAAAACTATGATTTAGTGGTGCTTGGTTCATCTACTTGGGATGAAAAAAAACAAAGCGGGCTTTCAGGAAAGGACCAGAATAGAAATGTGCAGGGAAATTTGCAAGTAGATATGAAGCCGTTTGCTGCACAGCTTGAAAGTTATGATTTTGGCCAAAAAGCAGTAGCTGTATATGGGGTTGGCCATTACAGTTATACCTTTACGTGTCATGCTGCGATGCTTCTTGAAGAATTGGTTAAAAAAGCTAATGGAAAATTAATTGGAGAGGTATTTAAAGTTATTGATGTCGCAGATTTATATACTGATGCGATTGAACAATGGGCTTCAGGTTTAACCATTTAAGAAAGCGTATTCGTCATGTTTTGGCGATTATGAGAATCAAGAGACTAAAAAAAGACGGAGTAAAAACTCCGTCTTTTTAATTTTTTGTTGTACTTGTGTTCGATTAGATCTGTTCTGAAACTAAGGCAATTTTCTTAAGCACTACTCCTGCTGCTGCTACCATGCCAGCTGCGAGAGCCATAAATCCAAAGGACTGTTCTGCACCTGTTGCTGGTGTGTTTGCTGCTCCGCGGCGATCAATTACCGTAAGCGCTGAAAGAGCTGGCTTTTCACCCCCAACGAGTCCGAACGCAAATACTGATTCAACACTGTTTGCAGGAAGTGTTACTCGGCCAAGGTCGAGAACTGACTTGCTATCTGTTGCTGACTGTACTTCAAGGTTATATGCTTTGCTGTCTACTTGAAGATAATCGGTAGCATTAGGATAACTTAAGTTTCGTACGAGCGCATCGCCACCTTTTACTGCAACATTGATTGCTGGAGCATTTGGTGAGAGATGATATACGCGAACATTTGTTTTTCCTGCACCTGGTACGTTGAGGTTATCGCTGAATACTTTAGCTTGTAAATTAGCTAATTTACCAGTTACTGCAATGGTATAATCCCACCCAGCGTTTAGGTCAAGGTCTTGAGTTATAACTGGATTACCTTTTCCCGCTGCTGAAGTTGGATACACTTTTACTGTATGTTTTCCGCTTGGTACACTTAAGTATCCTGTTACACGGCGGAAGTTTAATGATGCGAGTGTTCGCTTGTCGTCGATATATACGTCAACTGCTGGTGCATCGGTAGATGCATGTACTACGCGAAGTGTTGCATTGTTTGTTTGGGCGAATGCACCTGGAACGAATGTTAAGGCAGCGGCAGAGCTAATGCTTACTGCGGCTATGCCTAACTTTAATCTATCAAGCATATGGATTCCTCCTTAAGAAGAATGAGTCAAAAAATAATATAATAAATTCTTTTCTTATCTTAGAATTTTTAATTGATCAAAATAACCGTTTTCTTTTTTCTTTCACCAGAGCAGTGTGTTCGTTTTTTGCAGGTGCTTGTGATGAAATACTGTGGCGAACTATTTTGAAAATTGTAATTCTAATATTATTAGAATTTAGGTATATCATTAGGTATGAACTTCGGTCAATAAGAAACTTATACTTTGCTGAAGTTTAATTATTATTTTTATCATGTGCTTCAGTAGTTTTTCTTTTTATTTTGAGAACCGCCTTATCTACTCCTGAGAAAGAATGTTATGAATTCTTTGAAGTCGTATCTAAGTCAGATTCTCAAAACAATTGGAATTTGATATTACCTAAAATTTTTATACACTATTTACTTGCATCGGTGTAGGTAGTCATTGTTGCTTTTACTGTATCAGTTTTGGTTTTTATTTGTGTTATCATAATTTCCTTATGGAAGAAAAGGTTGCGATTCGTCCTTTGATTAGAAATGTTGATTATGAACTTGATTCTTTAGGACGGTTTGTTTTGACGCGGCGATACCACTTGCGGCGAGGTTTCTGTTGTGGTAATCATTGTATACATTGTCCTTTTGACGGTATAAAAGGGAGCCGCGAAATAAAAAAATAAAATCATGTATCTGCCCACCTCACTTGAAAATGCAGTCTTTGCTGCGGAGAATCATTTAAAAAAAAGTCACGTTGTACAAAAAGAATTTTTTAAACAAAAAATGCGTTGGAGTTTTCCAATGTCCATTAATTTGGAAACAACAAACCATTGTAATTTGCGTTGTATAATGTGCCCTCGACATTTAACTGATCGAGGATTTGGGTTAATGGATGATTCGTTATACCAAAAACTTATTGACGAAATTGCTGATCATGGAGGCGTGCAGGTTTTAACACTTATTAAAGATGGAGAATCTTTAATTCATCCACGGGTACATGAATTAATTAAGTACGCTAAAGATCGCAAAGCTGCACATCGTATTGAAATTTTTTCTAATGCAATTTTACTTGATGAGGAGCGTTCAATTAAATTAATTGAAGCAGGACTTGATGTATTAAATGTATCGCTTGATGCGATGAATAGTGAGACATATAAAAAGATTAAGGGCCGGGATCAGTATTCTGTTGTGGTTAAGAACATGCGGCGATTTGCTGAAATTAAAAAGGAGATAGGAGCGCGTAAGCCCTTACTTGTTGCTAAGTTTATTGGTATGACTGAGAACGCTGATCAATTAGATGAGTTTAAGCAATATTGGAAAGGTGTTGCCGACCAAGTATTAATTTCTCCATACCATAATTATGGTGGAGGGACGGTTGATCGATCACTAAAAACGCAAAAGAAAGTGGGTTGTCGCTATCCTTGTTTGGTTACTTGGTTTAACCCGGTAGTTTTGTGGGATGGCCTGGTGACTACTTGCTGTGTTAACTATATGAAGAATGAATTAATAATGGGCGACGCTAAAGAAAGTACGATAGAAGAAATTTGGTGCGGTGAAAAATACCAGAAACTGCGTGCAGATATGTTACGTGGTGATTTGAGTGACTGGAAAACATGTTCTAAATGTACGTATTGGCAAGGGTTTGCGGATATGGCTAATTGGTTGGATAAGAAGGAAAGGGATGCAGGGAATCCGTTTATCTCTTCAACAGTATAATTTCTCTGCTAACTTATTTCGTTCTGGGACTTTGTTTGCTGCGGAAGCTATCTTTTTCAACCATAGTGACTTTTTGCTCACTAGCTTTTATTGATTTTTAATCAATCGTTTTCGGTTGCACTATGGTACTTCTGTGCAACCTCCAGCTGAATGTCCTCGCGGCACAAAGTCCTAGCATCGAAATTTTGTTTTTCGATTATTTTATTCTTGTCTCTTGACCTAAGCTATTGTTTGCTCTAATGTTAAAGATATATTAGTAGTATGGAGGGTTTATATGAAAACATCGCAGGAGAAAGATGCTTTGCTGGCATTAATTTCTACTCTCACTGTTGTGTTTGTTGTATTGTTTTTTAGTATTGCGTATTTTCTGACATTGCGTGTTGATGTAACTCATAAACAAGCAACTATTGATCAAGAACTTGCAGCACAGCGTGTTAAAGATCAGCAATCTGCTCAAGGTTATGTTGCTGGTGTTCAAACGGAAGAGCCTGTTGATGTAGGTGATGACTACTAAAAAAATGAAAATTACAATTATTCATTGCTCCTTTATTTATACGGGGGGTGGGGAAAGAATTGTTTTGGAACAATTATCCCATCTTCGTGGGCTTGGGTATGATGTAGATTGTTATGCTCCTGTTGTTGACTTTAACTCGTGTTTTTCAGATATAATTCGTTCTTACAATATTAAGTCGTTTTTACCGCAGCTTCCACACTGGTTTCCATTGCGACATGCTATTATTTTACTTTTTAGCTGTTTGTTAATTCCTTTTTTCGCTTTAAAATTTAGATCTACAGATTTATTTATTGGAGAGAATCAACCGGGAGCCTGGTTGGCATTTGTTTTATCTAAAATTTTGAATAAACGCTATATTGCTTTCTTGAATCATCCTAATCGGATTTTGTATCCTCGGGAACACGAAGATTGGGCAACGGTTAGTGACTTTAAGTTTCTTAGTAAATTTTTTGCTTTTTTTAGACCTTTGCTCGCTTATTTTGATCGGATAAGTATTAATGGCGCTTCTGAACGATATGTTAATGGGTATTTTATAGGGTGTGAGATAGCCAAAATTTACCATTCAAGCTGGGTTGCCTGTCCATCGGGGACATCGTTTTTAAATGATTATTCTGAACGAATCACGAGTGATTCAGTCAAAATCACATCAGATAAGCCGGTTTTTACTTTACCTTTTCCTTCTTCTCTTTATGCTCATCGACATTTTTCCTATTTAGATCATGCACATCTTGCTCAGTCTAAGCAGGATTCACAATGGGGAAGCTTGCTTGGAGGAGAGATCGATAATAAATTTGCATTGAGGCGTATGATGCACCAATCGAAGGTAGCTTGTGATGATCCTTCTGGCACTGCTCACTTTATAAAAGGGTTTGATTTATCTCAAATGTTCATTTTATACACCGGAAGACATCAACCGTGGAAGCGAATTGATTGGCTTATTGAAATATTCTCACTCATTAAGTCGCAGAATGTTTATTTAGTAATTCCTGGTCCTTTTACTTCACATACAGTAGAACTTCAGCGGCTTGCTGTACAGTTGGGTGTTTCAGACAAAGTACAATTTTTAGGGGAGATTGATCAGCGTGAGTTATTTTTACTGTATCGCCGTGCTGCAATTTATGCGTTTCCTTCGGAACGAGAAGATTTCGGCATTGTAGTTATCGAAGCAATGGGACAAGGTTTGCCTGTTGTTGCGTGGGATGTGGGTGGTCCAACGGATACTGTTGTTGATGGGGTAACAGGGTATTTGGTTTCTCATTATGATAAAAAAATGTATGCTAGGAAATTAGAAAACTTACTTCAGGATCGACACTTACGCGAGGAAATGGGGCGTGCCGGAATTGAACTGGTCGGTGCGAAATTTAGTTGGAAAAACCATATTTCTGTTCTTACCCAACAATTTTCTACTCATATTTAGTTAGAGCTTCATTCAATATTTCTTCAGCTTCAGATAAATTTTTTGATTGTATCAGTTTTATTTTAATTTCCGTTGAATTGGGAAAGTTGGCAATATAGAAGCTAAATTGTTTACGCATTTGTAAAAACAGCTTTTCGTTTTTTGCCTTGGCATGATACATAGCATGTTCTTTGGCGAGCTGTAACCGTTCCTTGGGGGTAAGGGAATATTGCGGTTGACTCCAAATAGCTGGGTTGCCTAAGGCTGCCCGGGCAATAAGCGCTCCGTCAAGATTATATTTAGCAATTTTTTCTAGCGCATCTTGGCGGGAGGAAAGATCGCCATTCCCTAAAACGGTCGTGCTGGTGGATTTTATCACTTCAGCTCCTTGAGCAATTGCTCCCCAATTCGCAATCCCTGTATACATTTGCTTAAGTGTTCGCCCGTGCAATGTGATGTTAGCAGGATTTGTTTCCAGCAAGTGTTTAACCCATTCCGTGATGGTAATATTTTCAATACCTAATCTTGTTTTAACGGATACAGGAATAACCTTTCTATCGATATTTTCTGATTGGGAGAATTCTTTTAATTCTGCAATTTTTTTAACTTTTATTTCGTCGAGATCTAAATCTACAATATTCTTACCGTTTGACCAGTCAAACACTCCATTCTGGACTGATCGGATTATTTCCTTTGCCAGTTTAGGGTTACCTATTAGGGCTGCTCCACCGCCGTGATGGGCGACGTTTTTTGCTGGACATCCCATGTTTATATCGATTCCATCAAATCCTAATTCCGCGCAGATAATAGCGGCTTTATAGAAATATTCGGGAGTTGAACCAAAAATTTGAGCTATGATCGGTCGCTGAGCAACTTGGTACCGTAGATCATTAAGCAAATGATCGGCTGAGGACATGAACATGCCTTCGACGTTCGTGAATTCAGTAAACATGACATCTGGTTTGCCATATTGAGCGTGAATTTGACGAAATGCGAAATCTGTTAGCCCATCCATTGGGGCAAGTCCGATGATCGGTTTTGGTTGTTGTTGCCATGAAAAACTCATTTTAGTATTATACCAGCTTTTGGTTTAAACTGTTAACACTAATGGTGTAAAATGGTACTATGCGATTTTTCCGCTTTGGAAGTATTTATTTGATTTCACTGTTACCTTTATATATCGTGCGATTCTCATTATTTGGGTTTCCTAGTACGCTTTTGGAGTTTAGTTTTTTAATTCTTTGGCTTGTTTGGGTGTTTGAAGTTGTACGAGAAGGGAGAATAAGTCACGTTTGGCATGCAATACCTCTTAAGGAAATGGTGGGTTTTTTTTTACTGGCTGGGCTTGTCAGTGTTTTAGTGTCTGATGAGATTCGTAGTGGTATTGGGCTTTATCGAGCATACTTTGTGGAGCCAGTTTTATTTTTTATTCTGTTAACTGATTTAGGGAAACGCCGCTACTTGTTTATAAGTGATGTACTGGTAGGATTGGCAATAAGTGCATTTTATTTAAGTGTTCTTGCGATTATTCAACATGCGTTTCACTCTGATTTGTTTGCACCACACGAGACTGCTTCTGGAAGGGTTAGCGGGGTGTTTAACAGTGCAAATGCTTTGGCGCTTTATTTGGAGCCTATTATTTGGACGCTTGGAGTGGTTGTCTTTCGTGATTTTAAACTTAGTAAGCGCAGTGCATTTTTTACTTTAACTCTCATTTTATCTGTTGTCGCGATTGTTTTGAGCCGATCAATGGGAGGGTTTGTTGCTTTTATCTGTCTTGCTGGAATTTTAGTACTGCGTCGATTTATAAAAATACACAGTTCGACTTTTTTATGGTATGTGAGTGGATTATTTGTGGTAACGGCGCTATTGATTCAACTTGCTTATTCTGTGGTAGGAAGAATGCACGCAGTACCTTATGCAGGACCTAATACTTTTTTGATTCGGATGATTGTCTGGACAGGTACTTCGCATTTGCTGTCAGAACATTGGATAACTGGTGCTGGTTTAGGAGGATTTAAAGAACGGTATGCGATAAGTTATTTACCAGTACAGTATACAGAGCAATTGCAGTATCCTCATAATATTTTTCTTAATTTTTGGAGTGAAACCGGTTTGTATGGATTAATTACTTTTATTCTCCTTTGCTATTTCTTGTTTAAAGAAGCGGATGCTAAAGAGATACAGATACGAATAATAATTTATGGAGTTTTATTTCTACTTTTTCTGCACGGGCTGGTAGATGTCCCTTATTTTAAGAATGATTTAAGTATGGAGTTCTGGATTTTTGCCAGTTTACTATTTTTTATGCGAGGTGGGGAAAATGGATCAGTTGTTTCTTGATCGATTACAAATTTTATTAGGAGAGAGGTATTCAGAGGCTGTTGATTCATTTGAACATGATAAGTTGCCCAGTTTTCGCGTTAATACTCTCGTAATTTCTGAGAGTGAAGGGATTGACGTACTTCAATCGAACGGGTTTGAAATTGAAACGGTTCATTCTTTGCCCAATGCATATTTAGTAAAAAATAAATCCAAGCGTGAATTCACCGATTTTCCTCAGTATTCACAAGGTTGGTATTATTTGCAGTCTTTTTCAAGCATGGTTCCTGTATTTGCCTTGGGAGATCTTACCGGTAGGCTTCATGCATTGGATATGTGTGCTGCTCCGGGTTCAAAAACGTCGCAGCTGGCAGCGGTACTTGATTCTCGGGGATTAATTGATGCGTATGATTTGAGCAGACAGCGTATTTTTCAGATGAAAGCGGTGCTTTCGCAACTTCATGTTAAAAATGTATATATTCATCAAAGTGATGCATCGGGGATTTGGAGAAAATATGGCCCAGTGTTTGATGTTGTTTTACTTGATGCTGTTTGTAGTGGAGAAGGTAGATTTAAGACGAGTGAGCCTAAAACTTATGCTGATTGGGAATTGAGGAAAGTTAAGAAAATGGTGGAGATACAAAAAAGATTACTTTTTTCTGGAATTATGTGTCTCAAGCCAGGTGGGGTACTTATTTACTCTACGTGTACATTTTCTCCTGAAGAAAATGAAGGAATAATACATTTTGCATTACAAAAATTTGAAGGTGCTATCGATATTGAACCAATTGATTTGCGTCCGTATCCTCCAGCAAGATCATTTGTTCCTGGTACTACTGAATGGCAAGGGGAGATTTATGATGAACGGATAAGTCGAGCTATACGGATTGTTCCTGATACTACTTGGGATGGGTTCTTCGTTTGTAGAATTAAGCGAAATTAATTACTATAGAGGTAATGAAACTTTTTCTTGTAGTAATAGTAGTTTTAAGTGCGGCTATTTATCCTTCGTATATTCTTGCTGGGCAATATCGATTACAGCGATTTTCTCAGATACAGAAAGCTGATGTTGGGGTACTTTCCCAACTGGATAAGCGTAACACTGCACTTACTATTCTTACTTTGTCCCAAAAAAATGTTTTTGATTTAAGTAAGGAAAATATTAGTACTGAATCAGCTACTATTGTTTTGAATTCAATTCGTGCTTCATTTGCAAAAGGGGATTATGATTCAGTAGGAACTTTAAGTGCTCAACTTACTTCTGGGATAGTGAAAGCGCGAGCTGATGACAAAAATTTGTATGATGATTTCTCACACAAAATTGTTGAGTTAGGGGAAAAGCGGGATGCTTATAAAAAGCAGGGGGTTACTGTTGCAACGATCTCGGCAGGAATTGCTTCGGCTAGTGCGAGTCTTTTGGGTAAAGACTATTTGGTATTACCTTCACTCTTAACACTGCTGGATGATTCTCTCACTTCGCTCCTTGTTCAAAAGAAAGAGGCTGATAGAAAGGCGGCGCTTGCGGCAGCCGCAGCAATCGCTGCGCCAGTTGCGCCACAATCAGTGGGTGGTATTACTTATGAAAGAAAAACTATTGGTACTTCCGTAGGATCATTTAGCGTTGATATTCTTACCGTTGATCTTAATCGTGTTAAGGCTAAAACATTTACTGCAAGTGATAGTGATTGTGTAACTAACTGTCCTTTGAAACCATTGGCTTCGTATGTTTTGGAAAACGGGGGTATTGCTGGAATAAATGGATCGTATTTTTGTCCGGCAGATTATTCGTCTTGTTCAAGTAAAGTTAATGCCTTTGATCTGCTTGTATTTGATTATCGTAGTAAGCATTATGCTAATTCTGCACAGAATCAATATAGGGTTAACCCACTCATTAGTTTCTATCCTGACGGAGCTCACTATTATACTCAGGCTTTAGGTTTTGGTCGAGACACCAGTGCTTATGGAGCTATATCCAATTTTCCTACTCTTATTCATAATGGTGGAATTTCTGTAAATGGAGGACTCGACGCAAAATCTGCGGGGACAAAAACCTTTCGTGGCGGAATCGGATTTAGAGGTAAAACTTTATGGACCGTAATGACACGAGGTGCTACTGTCCCCGATACGGCATACGTTTTTCAAGCATTAGGTGCGCAGTATGCGATGAATTTAGATGGTGGAGGGTCGGCTGCCTTGTATTTTGGAGGGTATAAAGTAGGGCCGGGGCGCAATCTTCCCAATGCTGTTGTATTCACTCCGTAACTTTCAAGCTGCTGTTATACTTTCCTCTTGAACTTTTTACCACGATGTATATTATGAGTTTATACTTTGTTCGGTAACATCGGTTAAATACCGAGGCAGTGCCGCTACTGTAAAGCCAGAAAACGAACAAAAGAAAATATCCCGAGCAGGAACACCATTTGCGGTGCGCCTTTAGTGCAGTTGTTGTGCTGGAGGTTAACCTTCTCGAGAGCCTCGGGGAGGTTTTTTTTGATTGAATATTATTCTTCTTTTGAATCTAATGGATATGAGCGGTTAGTTTCCGTCCTTGGAGCGCAAGAATTTTCCACTTTGTTTAGGATAACTCCAGAAGAACTGGCTGTGCGAATGCGTTCATTATCTTTGAGACGGCGAAAATTATCTGATAGTGAAGTCGAGAAACGGTACGATGAAGGGTTTTTGAAAATTCACTCGGTAACACGCGATGTAGAACGATTTCAAGAAGCAGAGATTAGTGTGCAAAAATTGCGAGATGAAATTGCTGGGATTGGTGTTCCTGGCTTTGAGACGCTTCTTAAAGAGTATTTGTTTGGGAAAAATACTTTTTTTTATAACAAAGTGGTGCAGAATCCCCATACAAAGGAGTTGAAAATTGTCGCGTATGATCCTATTTCTCATTGTAATGAATCATGGACTCAGGCATGGGAGCGAGAAGATTTGAGGGAGTCGTACCGGCGTTTTATTACTCGTAAAAGTGAAGAAGATCCTCACTATTCTCGCCGGCTACAATACCGTGATGATTCTGAGCTTGAGCTTATGGATATGCTTCTCGCGCAAGGTGTTTGTTTTATGCAAACACCAAGTTCTGAAAGATCGCCAATTATTATGTCCTTAAGTCCTGCTCCTAAACCAAGTAAATACGCGCGGGATATGGGATATGCAAGCTGGTGGACGAAGCGACTTTCGCATTGGAGAAGTTATGGTTTTGAAATGACTGAGGGGGGGGTGTTGATTCATGCCTCTACGGTGTTTACGTATAGAAATATTAACCGAATGCGGCATTTAATGAAGGAAGTTGTTCATAGAGAAAATGAATCAGCAATTCGCAAGCTATCGATTATTTCTGATGATAGGGAATTGCTTGCAACTCCGTTTGTATCGCGGTTTGAACAGGCAGGACGAACAGACTTAGTAGCCGTGACTGAGCAGATTGATACTTCACTGAATAGTGATTCCGCCTGGTATGATCCACTATTCGTTTTTTCCGAGAAAGCTACCCGTTGGCATAATGCTAAACGACTTACTGATGCAATTGTCGAAGAGAGGATTTTGGGAGAACTATTTCAAAAATATCTGCTTGAATATTATGCGGTACTGCTTGCATGTAAAGGGAAGCCAGATCCTTATTTACTTCAGGAGATACTTATTGAAATGCGTGATGCGGCCTTTGAACTATACAGTGATGCGATGGCTGATGCTGTTATCTCTTCCTCTACAAAAAGTCTTGATCGAGAAAAAATTAAGTTGGGATTTATAGCGAGCGCAAAAATTCGCGGGGAGGGAGGTAATTGTCCTACTCTGAAGAAATTGCGTCGTGTGCAAAATGCTGATGATGAAGGGAATACTGATTATTCGGATGAAGAAAGCTGCCTACTTCAGTGTAGAGGTAAAAAACTAGATACTCTTTTGGATCTTGTAGTAGATTGTCATTGGAGTGCGCGTGCTGAGAAGGGGAAAGTGTACAAAGAATGTCCTGATTGTGGTTGGTATCCAGGGAAAGTTCAGAATTTTGATTTTGTAAAGACATTACTTGAGCCCCTTGTACTCGACTTAGGTTCAAGAAATTATGAAATGGTATATGTTAGGTAAAGACTAGCGATAAGATAATAAAGCGGATAAATAAGCGAGATGGTGACAAGATTGATATTGGGAGTTGGTAATTGCATCATTAAAATTAGGTAGGAAATAAACCAGAGCAGGGTTAGTACTACGGTACTTCCTTGCATTTGTTTAGTTCTTGATGGATATAAAAACTTAATAGGGATGAAAACTAGAATTGAGCAGGCGAGTAGTGTTATACTTGTCGCCAGTGATGACAGATTGGCGACAATCGCGTAAAAGGCAATGATATTCCAATAATCAGGGAATCCGAGGAAATAATAATTTTTATTGTCTGTTTTTGCGTCTGAGCGGCAGAATTGATAGCACGATGAAAGTAATATGGTAGAGATAATTATTAAGCCTATATTATTATGCGGAATATATCCTCCTGTCCAAAAAAGCACGGCAGGAGCAAATGCATAGGTGAGAAAATCTACAATATTGTCCAAGGTTGCTCCATCAAACCACGGCAGATTCTTTTTTACGTCAAACTTTCTGGCTAAATAGCCATCAGTTCCATCAATTATCATGGCTGAGAGCGTTAGCCAAAGAAATGAAGATGTGTTGTGCTCAATTGCTGCTATTACCATTAAGAAGGCTAAAACCGCTCCACAGGCAGTATAAATGTGTACTAGCATTGCTGGAAACTTCATGGGTCAAGAGTAATTGCTTTGAGCTTGTGAGTCAAGGAGTCTCTTTGAGGTTTTGTTCAACTCCAGTATAATTGACTACTATGGAATCTTTTGAAGACCTGATACGAAGATATGCAGTAAAATCGGCAGAGGAAATTAGGCCTGTGCCGGTTGAGTCTATTCTATCTACTTTTACTTACACTCCACTTTCGAGTGGTACTTTTTTTCGGGTCTTTAAAATTAAGGATGAACCGTGGGTTCTTAAAGAAGGGAAGTGGGATGTTCACTTACATTTGCACGATAAAATTAAGTTACCTATGCCTCCTGCTGTTACTGATGGCGTTTTAAAACGATTCTCATCGCAGATTTTACCTACACTTGAAGAAGTAAAGCGGCAATATGAAACCTATTTGAAATTTGTTGAATATTTTGGCTTTTTTAGTTCAAATGATGATATTTTTCTTGTTCATACTGATGATTGCCTTGCGTCGCAACGAAGAGTTCGAGATTCTCTCGTTTCGTTACTTCCTGCTATAGAAAAATTTTATGATATCGCGATTTCGCGAAAAATAGAGCCAATTTTAGCCTCTGATTTACGTTATTATAATTTTCTTCCTAAAGAGTATAGTTTTTATGGTGCTTCGATATCTCCAGAAAATAATGGTCATGACACCATATATATTGTACAGGAGTTTGTTTCTGGTATAACATTACATGATATACGTCGCAAGAACATGTCGTATGCTCAGAAGGCACAATTAATTTTAATTATTTATCTTATTCTTGTTATGCATTATGAAATTCGATTGTTGCCTGATACTCGACCGCGATACCCTGTGTTTGAGTTATTTGATTGGCTTCCTAAAACCGATAATATTATTTTGTCTGATGATGGTGTTCGGTTTGTGGATACGCGTTGGTTCTGGGAAACGCAGGCTAATTTTGTCAAAAGAGGTATGGTTATACCTGAGCTTTCACTTAATGCGTCGAAACATTACTTGAATCGTTTACTTGAAACGTTATAGCGGGGCACTGTCTAAATGTAGTAAATATCCAATAAACTTACTAATAATGTGTAAAAAAAAGAAAAGCAGTAAGGTTATTAATAGAAAACCGGCACGGTAATCAATAATATTTGAGGTTGCAATAAGTGCACCTGAAATCCAATCGAGTTGATCGAAAGGCATCCAAGAATCTCCTGGTTTTACCTGGAATTGTCTCTTAAAAAAGCTTTTTAGCGCGTCGCCGGTAACCGCTCCTAATCCTAAAAGTAAACCGAAATAATACGGTAGGGTGTCATAATTTATATAGCTAATAGAATAGAAAAAAGAATTACTGTATAGGGCGATTTGGAATAAGTAAATGATTCCGGCGCAAAGAATTCCAAACGTAAAACCTCGAATTGTTTTATGGTCACCAAGGACTCGAATACCGCGGAACTTTTTATTGCAGTCGAGTGGATAGGTCCATTGCGGAAAAAACTTAGCAGAGAGCGCCGCCCCGATATTTGCAAAAGCAGCTGGGAGAAAAAGGTATAAAATGGTAATGATAGTCATAAGATTTGTTAGTGTGTTATTTATCTACTGTTAACTTTACTATTTGTTCTACTATTTCATTGAAATTAGTATCAGTAACTGTGAATATTTTTTTATAGAGTTTTTCAATTTGAATGAAATATTCTAATTCTTCTTTTTCATGCTCTAGTCGGTTTTCAATACTTTCTGGTGGGTCACCACGGAAATTCATACGCTTAATTAGTAGCTGTTCGCTTTCTGGTTTTAAATAAATGGCAATTGTGTTGGGGTAGGCATTTAAAAATTGTGGAACAACTGTGGGTACTACAACTGTGATAGGAATGCGATTATTAGCCGTAATCTCTTCAACCAGTCTTTTTTCAAAACCTCTCCAGCACCCAAGGGCAAAGGCTGATGTAATAAATTTATTTTGCTTTTCTCGCTCTTTGTATTCTTTCTCCGTGATAAAATTGTAATCTACTCCGTTTTCTTCGCCCCTTCGAATTGGCCTGGTAATGGTTGATTGTATTCGTTCAAAACGATGGTTGGCAATTAAGTACTTTTCAAGGTAGGTTTTTCCGACACCTGATGGTCCAGATATGATTAACGGGTGCATCATGATGAATATTTTACCATGTATTTTATTGAATAAGTTCAGATAGATAGTAAACGGTTGTAAGTACTTGAGAGAGAGAATAAACAACCAAAGCAGGTACAATGGGAGCCATATGAAATATGGCTCAAAGTTACCAGGAATAACAGAAATATCACGAATTCATGAAGTGTCAAAAGAGGCAAAGAAACGGCTTGAATGGATAGAGTGGTATCGGAGCCATGAGGAGAATGCAGAACTGACGTGTCGTCACTTCGGTATTTCAAAGCGAACATTTTACAAATGGAAGAATGTGTACAATCATAAAAATCTTCAATCACTTGAGAGTCGATCAAAGCGGCCACATAGATTACGACAGGAAGTAATTGATCCTGAGCTGGTAAAACACATTGTAGCGCTTAAGAAACAGTATCCACGATGGGGTAAGAAAAAGATTGAAGTGCTTCTAAAAAGAGAGTATCCCACCGTCATTATTTCAGAGTCAAGCATTGGACGAATACTGCAGCGACGAGGCTTGGTTCATATGTTTGGAAAAGTAACAAAAGGGAGGAAACGAGGCAAGCTACAAGGAGCGAGAGCACGGTCAACAAGGGAAGATCGAGATCATTCACCAGGACACATGGTACAAGTCGATGTAAAATTTTTACGTATTTTAACCCGATGGTTTTATCTGTTTACTGCAATCGACACTAAGACTCGTATACGAGTCACACGGGTATATCCAAAGCATTCATCAGCCTGTGGCGAACAGTTTCTCACGGTACTGAATGACCAGTATGAGAATGCTTACTTCCAGTTTTCTCTTGAAGGTTACCAAACAGATAATGGTTCAGAGTTTTTAGAAAAGTTTCATGCTTGGATTGAAGAGCATAAAAAGAAACATTATTTTACGTACCCTAACACCCCTCAAATGAATGGACGTGTTGAACGAGTCATTAGAACAAACCAGGAAGAGTTTTGGGATTTCCAAGATGAGGTACTTCCGAATCTCAAAACACTCAACCTTCTCGCTCAAGAATCTGATCGTATTTACAATACCATCAGACCGCATCAAGCTCTTGGCTATTTGACCCCTATGCAGTATTATGAATCGCTACTTCAAACGGAGGCTACCGTTTACCATGTACTGAACTAGTACATTTATTTGACATACGCAGCTTTTTTGAGTAGCATAGCTTCATCTAGATTGTAGAGTTTACATAAAGGAAAAATCACATGGCTAAAAAGGCGGTAATCTTTGGCGTTTCGTCTCAAGATGGCTCGTATCTGGCAGATCTGCTTTTAGAAAAAGGATATGAAGTTATCGGTACAATTCGGCGTTCTACTCACATTCGTCATCCTAATATTGAACATTTATATGGAAAAATCCGGATTGAGGCTGCGGATTTATTAGATTATGCCAGTATAGAACATGTTATTCGTCGTTATGAACCTGATGAGGTTTATAATATCGCGGCGCAATCAGTGCCTGCTGATTCGTGGAGTCACCCGATTTATACTGGAGAGATCACGGCACTTGGCCCAGTGCGTGTATTTGAGGCAGTACACAAGTTTGTTCCTCATGCGCGAGTTTATCAGGCTACTTCGCGAGAAATTCTTGGAAATATTGAAGCAGATGCAGCAACAGAACAAACCCCAATCGATGCAAATAATCCATATGGAATTGCCAAAGCATATGCGCATATGATGATTCGTTGCTATCGAGAGTCGTATAACATGTTTACTTGTGGCGGAATTTTATTTAATCATGAAAGCCCACGCCGAGGTTTACATTTTGTGACGCGTAAAATTACTGCTGGTGTTGCGTGTATAAAAAATGGGGTTAAGAACCCTCCCCTTAATGAAATTGGTGAACCACTCGTTGATTCAACTGGAAAACTCCATATGGGATTTTTGGACGCTCAGCGAGATTTTGGGTATGCGAAAGAGTATGTTGAAGCGATGTGGTTAATGTTGCAAAATAAAGAAGCTAAGGACTATGTGATAGGAACTAATACGTCTCATTCTATTCGAGAGGTATGTAAAGCTGCTTTTGAACATGTTGGGTTGGATTGGGAAGATCATGTTGTTACCAATGAAAGGCTACTACGTCCAACCGAAATAAAGGTTTTAAAAGGGGACTATTCTTTGGCAGAGAAAGAGTTGGGCTGGAAACCAAGAACATCGTTTACCGATTTAATAAATATAATGGTAGATGCAGATTTAGAACGATTTAAGTAACTATGAAAAAATGGGAAGTGCTTGATTCACAACTCGTTTTTGATACCAAATGGTATAAAGTCCGTAAGGATCATGTTCGGACGGAGACCGGGAAAGTTTTTGATGATTATTATTTGGGTGCACAGCCTGACTTTATAAACCTTGTGCCGGTGTTTGATAACGGTGATATTCTTGTTGATAGACAATATAAGCATGGTGCGGGTGAAATATCTCTTGAAACTATTGGTGGCGTAATTGAAAAAGGGGAAGATGCTATTGACTGTGCTCGGCGGGAATTACTGGAGGAAACTGGTTATTCTGCTGAAAATATTGAACTATTAGGCGTCGTTAACGAAAACCCGACACGGACGGTTAGTAAAACATATGTCTTTTTGGCAACTGGGCTATTTAAAGTTGAGGAATCTAAACTTGACTACGATGAGTCGGAAATGGAACTCGTACGTATGCCGCTGGTTGAGTTTATTGGAAGAATTCAGCAAGGAGAGGTCTTTTGCGAGCCGGCTATAGTAAGTGTTTTTCTTACTAGTTTGAAATTGGGTTTACTTCATGTTGTTACGCCTGAAACTCTAGCAAGAAAGCGACGGTTTAATTGTTTTCCTTTATTATCCCGCTTTTTTAGGTAACCTATGAAAAAAGTTCTTATCACTGGCGTGAGTGGATTTGTAGGAGCTCATTTAGCTCGGGAGCTTGTTTCCCGCCAATATGAAGTTTGGGGCCTAACGCGAGAAAAAATTGTTCATACTCAGGAAAATGTACAATTTGTTACGGGCGACTTGAAAGATAAACAATCTCTTTATAATGCATTTGTTCAAGTGCAGCCCGATGCTGTATTTCACCTTGCTGCGCAATCTAAACCAGGATTGTCATTTTCTGATCCGGAAAATACTTTTGAAATTAATACTATTGGTACGTTGCATATTCTCGATGTTTTAGGTGGACTGTATTCTCAGTCATATAAACCACGCATGATGCTTGTGGGTACTGCTGAAGAGTATGGAAATGTTCCTCTTGAACAGCTACCCGTAGTTGAAACTGCTGCCCTTAATCCTAATAACCCATATTCAATCTCTAAAGCGGCAGGGTATTTTTTGGCTATGCAGTATCATAAGTCGTATGGGGTGGACGTTATTTATCTTTCGCCGTTTTCGCATACCGGGCCTGGGCAAAAACAAGGATTTTTGATACCTGATGTATGTAAGCAAATTGTAGATATTGAACGTGGTAAGAAAGAGCCAGTGCTTGTAACGGGAGATTTATCTTCAGAAAAAGATTATACCGATGTTCGTGATATTGTTAAGGGATATGCTCAATTGATGTATGAAGGGGTTGGCGGAGAGCGATACAACTTGTGTAGCGGTACTAGTGTGCGCGTATTGGATATTGTTGCACAACTTGTTGCGATGTCGACGATACAGATTCAACACCACGTAGATAAAACTAAATTTCGACCAACTGAAGTAACGATAATGCGTGGCAATTATGATAAAATTCATAAGACTACTGGGTGGTTACCAGAAATCCCTTTAGCAAAAACTTTGCAAGATTCTCTGGAATGGTGGAGAAAACAATAGTTCTTATATCTCATTATGAAACGACGACTTATTATGATCTGTGGTATTAGTGGTGTTGGTAAAACGACCTTAACAGGAGAAGTCATTAGGTGTTTTGATTCCTTACGGTATCTTCAAACTTATTCTACACGAGCACCGCGAACAGGGGAGGATACTACGTTTGAGCATATGTTTGTATCCCGAGAACGTTATGATTTTTTACGTTCACAATCTACTAATTGGAACCACTTGGATATTTATGAAACATATTATGGGATAGATATTGAAGCACAACTTAAACGTTATTCTACAATTCAAAACTTTATTACTATTGTTTCGCCAGTTTCGTCGTATTTGGATGAATTGCGGAAGCAATTTCCCGGAGACAGTTATCTTATTTATTTCGATGTCGACCATGAAATTGCCTCACTACGCCTGCTAGAAGGTAGACCGATATCTGAAAAAGCCCGGATTTCTGTAGATACTCAATTAGCTCTCTCTTCCATTAAATCTTCAGCTGATTTTGTCTTTACTCCTAAGCATCGACTTGATGAAGACATAGCATCTTTTACTGATTTAATCCGATCACTTCTTTTGGTATCATCCTTGGATGAATATGGAAGAACAAGTTCAAAAGAGGAAACGAGAGCATCTTGAGATATCTTTGTCTCCTCAAGCACAAACTGGTACAGCCGGATTTGATTCGTATCGTTTTATTCATAACGCTTTGCCAGAAATTGATTTTGACGAAATAGATATATCAATTGAGTTCTTAGGGAAGAAACTTGCTTTTCCATTCTTTATATCTTCGATGACTGGTGGTGTTTTAGAAGGTGAAAAGATTAATCGATCTTTACTGCATGTTGCAGAAAAATATGGTATGGCGATGGGAGTGGGAAGCCAGCGAGCAGCGATAGAAAAACCAGAGTTATCTCATTTGTTTGCTCAAAAATCTTTCGAATCGAAAGCATTATTGTTTGCCAATGTGGGAGCCGTGCAACTGAATTATGGTTTTACGGTTGAGAAGTATCAGCGGGCAGTTGAAATGATTGATGCCGATGCTTTGATACTTCATTTGAATCCAATTCAGGAAGCAGTGCAACCTGAGGGTGACCGGAACTTTAAAAATTTATTGCCTCAAATTAGCGAACTTGTTAACAAATTATCTGTGCCAATTATAGTTAAAGAGGTGGGATTTGGAATATCTGAGAATGTATGCAAGCGTCTTTATGATGCTGGAGTCCGGTTTATTGATGTTGCGGGATGGGGTGGAACAAGTTGGGCGGTGGTTGAAGGAAGGCGTGAAGGAGGTAGTCAGCAGCTTGGTGATTTATTTGGCGAATGGGGTATACCAACGACGGAATCTATCCGAATGTGTAAGAACGTATCTGATTTTTTGGCGGGTAAATTAACTATTCTTGCAAGTGGTGGTGTGAGAACAGGGCTTGATGTTGCTAAGGCAATTTCGCTTGGTGCAGAACTGGTAGGGTTGGCTTCGCCTTTTGGCAGGGCGGCGATGGAATCAGAAGAAGCTGTGGAAATGGTTGTAAAGAGACTAGAACGAGAATTAAAGACGGCAATGTTTGGTGTAGGGGCGAAAAATATTGCAGCACTTAAAGCAATTACATTGCAAAAAGTATTATAAATTACTTTTTTACAAATCCAACTTTTTCGTACACTTCATCTAGTTTTTTGTGAGATATTTCATGAGCTCGGGTGGAGCCGTGTCGAAGTATTCCTTCCAATTTATCTTCAGAATTTCGTAAGTCGTAATATTTGCTTTGTAGTTCTCCTAAGCAATTTACTACTGATTCGGCTACAATTTCTTTAAATTCACCATATCTTTTGCCTTCACATTCTTTTTCTATTTCATTTACTGGTTTGCCTGAAGTTTGGGAATACAAGTCAAGTAAATTAGAAATTCCAGGTTTGCTTTCCATATCGTATTTAATTTCAGAACCTGAGTCGGTAGTTGCTGACTTAATTTTTTTTCGGATGGTTTCTTCTTCATCGAGGAGCCAAACTGTGGCATTAGGATTGTTATCGCTTTTGCTCATTTTTTTAGTTGGATCGATAAGACTGCGAATGCGTCCACCGTGGGTTGGAATAATGGGTTGTGGTAGTACAAAGGTTTCTCCATAGGTATTATTGAATCGTTCAGCGATGTCGCGGGTAAGTTCGACGTGCTGTTTTTGATCCTCTCCAACGGGAACTTCGGTGGTGTTGTAGAGTAGGATATCTGAGGCCATAAGGGTAGGGTAGGCAAATAATCCAACGCTAACAAATTCTTTACCTTCAGATTTATCTTTGTACTGAGTCATCCGGTTCATTTGACCCATGGAGGTGTAGCAGTTTAAGAGCCAGCCAAGGTTAGCATGATCGGGATTGTGTGATTGGATGAACACCAGGGATCTTTCTGGATCGATTCCCGCTGCAATATATAATGCCGCGAGTTCAAGGGATTTTTCGTGTAATGTTTTAGGATCTTGAGGGACAGTGATTGCGTGCATATCTACAATGCAAAAAATATTGAGTCCATCGTGTTGTCTTTGTACCCACTGATGGAGTGCACCGATATAGTTTCCAATATGTAGATTACCACTGGGTTGAATTCCGGAAAAAATTATTTTTTGCATAGCCGAATTATATTTAATTTGGCATTTTGTGGCTAGAGGGATTATGTTGTTGCAAGGGGAGGCGCGGCATTTTGGTCAAAGGAAATTGACTCCACCTTTTTTCTTCTTTGTTAACTATTTGGCGGCATTCTTCAAGTTTTTGTTTTAATAAACTAATGCTCTTTTTTAGCCTACTAATTTTTTTTCTCATTTTTTCTGGTTATTCCAGCCTGGCTATTATTATACACCAATGGTATATACTATCTATATGATAAATATGCAGAAACGACTTGTGCGCCCCAAGCAAGGTAGAATGCTGGCAGGGGTTTGCGCGGCAATAGCGAACTACTTTACTATTGATGTTACAATCGTACGGATTTTGTGGATTATTTTGGCTTTACCAGGTGGATTACCTGGAGTGATTCCGTATATTGTTTTGGCGGTTGTTATCCCTTCTGAGTAGTATGTCTGAGTTTACTGATGCTGTGATTTATATCTGCCGGCAAGTACCCTTTGGTAGGGTTGCTAGTTATGGTCAAATTGCTGCATATACTGGTGTTGCGCGTGCTGCACGACAAGTAGGTTGGACACTAAACCGTATTGAAGGTGAAATTGAAGTGCCGTGGTGGCGGATTGTTAACAATGCTGGACGGATTAGTATTAAAAATACTGAATTTAACACCCCCTTACTTATGAAGCAGATGTTGGAGAATGAGGGAGTTGTAGTACGACCCGATTATACTTTTGATATTGAAAAATATAGGTTCAGACCAAGTATTGATCAAATGCGTTCGTGGCAGCTTGATGATGTATACATTGAGCGTGTATGCACGAAATATCTTATATGATAGTATACTGTTTCTATGAAGGTCTATTTTGTGCGGCATGCCCAGAGTGCTTTTAATGCTCAGGATTTATTACATCAGTATCACGAAGGTGAATTATCTGAATTTGGCGTAAGGCAAGCGGAATTTGTAGCCCAGCGTTTTTCCCGGATATCACTTGATGTGATCATTTCTAGCCCGTATGAGCGGGCTCGGGAAACTGCAACAATTATTTCAGGTGTTGTGCAACGAGATGTTGTTTTTAGTGACTTGTTATCCGAATTTAAAGGACCGCGAGAACTTGAGGGAAAACGAAAAAATGATCCTGAAGTTGTTCGCATTAATTCGTTGATGACGAAACATAGAAATAATCCGGAATGGAAATACAGCGATGAAGAGAGTTTTGGTGAACTACGTGCGCGGGCCGGAAAGGTTTTGGATTTTCTTGCGGCTCAATCTTATGAGAATATTTTGTGTATCACTCATGGCTTGTTCTTGCGAGTGATTATTGCTTCGATGATGTTTGGCTCGGCAATGTCGCGAGAGGAGATGGTAAGTTTTATGCGATTTGTGCGAATACACAATACCGGTATTTCGGCGTGTGAATTACTGGATACCGGTACATGGCGGTTAATTACTCTTAACGATTATGCACACCTGGGTTAAAGAGGACATGCTGCAAATTCGCACGTTGGGGCAACTCTTCCGACGGCAGAACCATCAGGACAAATTTTTGCATCCATGCTACACATTACGCCTGTTGGGTGAAGTGGTGGCCGACCAGGTAGCTCTTTTTGAGTCATTTCTGTTTGTTCAATAAATCTTCCGTATTGAACACCAAAGAGAAATCCAACAAATGGTAGTGTGATGAATACTATTGCTGCTATAGTTTTTGAAAGAGGAGTTACGCGCATTAATTCTTTAGGGATCTTTTTGTGAAGTTTTTTGTGAAATTTCATATTAGCTCTTTATTCTTTTTGTTTCTACTTTAGTCACTTTAATTCTTTTGGGAATACGGATTTTCATATCTATACATTACTGTAGTATGTTTTCTTACATGATGTCAATAGAATTGAAGTAGGATTCAATTAATTTTAAATCTTCAAGATCTTTTTCGCGCGCAAGTTTCTTTTTGTAGTCGCGGATTATGTTCAGTTTCACAAAGGGAAAATCTTGAATGATCTCAACTTGAGCGAGTTGTTCTTCGGCTGTGGCAAATATTTCTTTATTGGCTTTAAGAACTTTTCCTAAGATTTCAATGCCACCCAGCACGATTTTTTCATCTTGCACGATGTAATCTTGATACTGGTTTTTTAAATCTTCCCAAAGTTCTTCTGTAACGACAATGTCTAGGTCGTGGGCTTCCCGTAACCCTCTAATGGCCAGCGGTCCTGAAGCGGTGATTGCATAATGGCCTTCAGGTAAGTTTAGTTCTTTCAATTCGTCGAGTAATTTTTGAATACTCAATATGTAGTCCTTTGGTTACTCATTGAGTAATGTATGTAATGCTATTTTTTTTCTCAGCTTAAAGTATTCCAGATAAGTATTCGTAATTGCTTTATCCATTATTTCTATTGTATGCAACTCTTTCTCGGAAAAATACTCTATGTCTGAAACATCATCGGAAGGATTGAGTGTACCTTCAATAATCTTTGCACAAATAGAGAGACCGAGTACAGGGAGGTCAATACCTTTATATAAATAGTTGGCAGGGACGGTTCCAATTATCCGTCCAGGACGGATTTGAACTCCTAATTCTTCTTTTGCTTCGCGGATGGCGCTAAAATATGCAGTTTCACCTGGTTCCATAAATCCACCGGGGATATCCCACGTTCCGAAGCGAGGTTCGATAGCCCGTTTGGTGAGGAGTACTTTGCCTTCTGCATTTTCAATTATTATTCCTACTGTCGGTGCGGCATTGATAAATAGATGGTAACCACAGGTTTGACATTGCATTAAATTATGTATGGTGTGTTTTAAATTACCACAACAGCGGGGGCAGTATTTGTAGGCTTTGTATGGTGTCATAGTGTTTCTCACTATCATTTTACTCTTAAACTGTTTTTTTTTCTATTTCGCTTATTAATGATTGCGTAATGTAGGAGTAGTTAAATTTCTTAACATATTCGAGTCCTTTTTTAATCATCTCATTGCGATTGTATTTCCCTAACAACATGTTTATGATTTTTTCTTCTAAATCTTTAGGGTTACTGTTTTGAGCGTAAACACTGTGTTAACCGGCAGCTTCAGGAACTCCGCCAACGACAGTGGTTATGAGAGGGGTACCTGCGGCTTGGTATTCAATAGCGCAGGCACAGAGCGTTTCAACGAAGTTTTTGATAGGTTTTATAGGAATTATTTCACTAAAAATCCATACCCGCCTAAAACTAGTGTGGTGTTGGGAAATTGTTTTTTAACATTGTCGAAAGCAAGAATAAGGTCTGAAATTCCTTTTTCTGGAAATAGTCTACCGAAATATGAAATGATTCGATGATCTTTATTAACTCCAAATTTTTCTTTAACTTGCTCAATTTGTTTTGGGTGTTTCTCAGTAAAGAATTTATCGTCGAGAGGGGCATACGGAGAGTAGGAATTTTGCCTCACCGTCATCTAAATGATTGCCCATAGAATCAAGTACGTCAGAACCGAGTGCTTTGTCAGTTTACCAATAAATGCTTTTAGGCGTGCTCCGTCAAATAATTGGCCGATTATATTCTTAGGGTAAGTTGATCGCAAGAGGAGTGGTGATGGTTGGAAATTGATTGTTCCAAATTTCAAAAGGGTAGGCGTTACCTGAATCGATGAGCGTTTGGGCATCACTTGGGGTAAGGGAAAAACCGGAGTGGAGAATTTCTTGATACCAGGTTTGTGACTTAAGCCATTCTTGATTGAGAGTAATAGGGGAGCGATTGAGTAGATTGGTTGTGAAGGAATGAAGGTCTTCTTGATTAACTTCGTAGCCGGCGGCGCTTTGTGCAGTGAAAGATTTAAATATTATTACTTGGGCGTCGCTTGTTAGTACTGAGATTTTTCCTTTTTTAGGAGGACCGGTGATTGGGGGTGGTTGGGCAAGGTGTTGATGATTGATGCTTTGAATTTTTGCCGAAACATAAAGTATGTGATCTCGCAATTGAGTACGTATTTGAGGTGACCATGCGGTGTTAACAGGTACGCCGCAACGAATATTACTGCCGCGGAGAATTTTTCCTGTTGGATCTTGAGGGAGATTGGTGACTACTATCTTTGATCCTTCCTTTAGTTGATCTTGGACAAAGGATGGGAATATTTGTTGGGGCGCTACATTTTTGTAAAATGGATCACTTAATAAGGCTTCAGTGTACAGATTTGAAATATCTATGTTTTTCCCTTTGTTAAACAAGAAGGCATAGAGTGCTGCTGCTGTTATAAAGTGACCATTATTTAAGGCAGTAATTTGAGCGATGTTGTATTTCCACCAGGCCTGGCTTATTTGAGAATCTTTTTCCCCTGGAAATTGATCTTGAATGGCTTTAAGAATGAGTCGCTCGCCAAAGCCTACTCTCTGTTCAATTGATCCTAGTGGAAATGATTCTAAATATCTGCCAAAAATTCTATAATTCCATTCAAGTCCGATTGTAGTGCCGAATGTTGCGAGCAAATATCTGAGCACCCCCCTTCGTTTAACTGTTTTTTGAGGTTTTGGCTCTTCAAGAGGTGGTGTCTGGTGCTGCTCTACAGACATTACTATATAAAGTATAGCATGGGGAAATGGGTTTGGATAGTGCTGGTAAGTAGTAGTATAATGCTGCACATGGCAGATGAAAAAGCTCCTAGGGAGCGTATAAATGATATTTTGCAGGATCAGCCGCAAACTTTGCGTTCACCTCTTGCTGAGGGCGTGAATATTTATGATGATGGTCATTTTGTGGCTGCTTTTGAGTCTATTAAAAGGCGAAGGATACAAGTAGTTGGTGAAGAAGTTGAAATTGGTGAATATTTGGCGGGTTGTGGTGAAAGGAATGGAAATACTCGTACGTATAGAAAAGTTTTTCATTTGGACATAGATACTCGTTCCATTGAAGACGTTGTGCTTAGTCATTTAATGACACAAATGGCAAAGTTTTTGCCACTAGATACTCTTGATATGCAGGAAGGAGATACTGAGCGGCGAGTACGTAAGTACACACAACGTTATAGGTCAGGTTCAAGCTATAGTAATGAGTCTTTGTATAAATTTATGATAGGAACATACTCTCCGCCAGGGCGAGGAACCCTTAAAATTAACGTGGGAGGGATGATTGGCGCTGAATTTATTGCAGTTGCGGATCATTTAACTCCATTTTGGATTTCATATATACGTAGTATCACTGATGTATATCCAAAAGTTTTGAAAAACAGCGGAAATATACGGCAACATAACATGGCAGAGCTGCCGAAAATTCTTTCTTATACAGATTGGGCGAAAGAGCAGCAATTGGGATTTAATGCTGGTATTCAAGCTGAATTACGATTTTTGGGGTATAGAGCAACGTTGCGAAAATTCCAGAGGATGAATACGCGAGAAATTGAGGATTAATTGTCTAGGCCGGTTTAGGTATGTGGAGAGAGATTCCAAAGGGCGTGCCAGTTGAGATGTGAGGAGCTGATTAATTCAAAGTCACCTATATTTCAAGGTGACCCTGAATCTAAGTATATTTAATACGCCTGCGCAAAGACCCACTTGTGCTTGGCTTCTTTACCACAGCGAACGCAGGTATTGCCTGGTTCTTCTTTGGTGTCAAATGGCAAGCATCTTGTCGTTGCTTTGGTTTCTTCCTTAATTTGCTCTTCGCATTCTTTGTTCTCGCACCAGTAGGCGTGAAGAAATCCGCGCTTGGTGTTCATGATGTTTTTGAACTTTTCGTAATCTTTGACTTGTGATGTAAGTGACTCTTGCATGGCAATGGCTTTGTCATACATTTGTTTTTGGATTTGTTCAAGGAGCATGGGGATTTTTTCACCAACTTCTGAAATCGTGATCTGTTCTTTTTGACCGTTGTGGCGAATAGAAACAGATACTATGCTATTTTCAAGCTCTTTTGCGCCAAGTTCGAGTCGCAGTGGTACTCCTTTTAACTCGTATTCGTTTCTTTTGTATCCTAATGAGTACTCAGAACGAATATCTATTTTTGTTCTTAGTCCTTTATTCTGTAACGCTAAATCGATATTCTCGGCAGCGCGGAAACTTTCCCCATCCTGACCAATGGGAATTATTACTACCTGGGTTGGTGCGGCTTTTGGTGGAAGCACCAAGCCTTGATCGTCGCCATGAACCATTACCACTGCGCCAAGGGCGCGCGTAGAATAACCAAAACTGGTCTGCCAGGCGTATTCGTTTTGACCTTCTTTGTTTTGGAAGGAGATATCGAAGGCTTTGGAGAAATTCTGGCCGAGGTCGTGGGAGGTGCATCCTTGGAGGGCTTTACCGTCGGGCATTATCATTTCGTAGGTGGTGGTGTTGTCTGCGCCCGCAAATTTTTCGGATTGGCTTTTAACACCTTTAATGCCTGGTATTGCGAGTAACTCCTGATAGGTTTGGGCGTAGGCATTAATGCCGTCAATTACTTGTGCCCAACATTCTTTGTGGGTAGCGTGGGCGGTGTGGGCTTCCTGCCATAAAAATTCAGCACCACGCAGGAAGAAGTAGGTACGCTTTTCCCAGCGCACAACGTTATTCCATTGATTTAGTTTCATTGGGAGATCGCGGTGGGACTGTATCCATTTACTGTACATTGCATACATGATGGTTTCGGATGTTGGGCGTACGGCTAGTTTTTCTTCAAGCTCTTCGCCGCCACCAATGGTAACTACTGCGAGCTCTGGTGAGAATCCTTCAACGTGGCTGGCTTCTTTTTTAAGAAATGATTCTGGGATAAAAAGAGGAAAATAGCTGTTTTCGCAACCCATGTCTTTTAACTTGGCGTCCAAAAATTTCTGGACGGTTTCCCATACTGCATACGAAAGTGGGCGATAGACAATACAGCCGCGAACCGGGGAGTAGTCGGCCATTTCGGACTTGGTGATTACATTGATGTACCAGTCGGACATATTGTCTGACTTTTTAGTTACGCCTTTTTTTTCAAATGTTTGGTTCATATGTTTCTCCTTTACTTATTTGAATATTTTATCTGTTAAAAATACTGCTCCAATGCTTGCTATTATTACGGCTAAAATTAGACAAATAGTTCCACTCATGTCTTCCGAATATAATCCAGCGTGTCTGATTTGGGGTGGCATAAGATATCTGGATACAATAAAAGTCACGATAAGTAAAATTAAAAATACACTTGTTTTTTTTACGAATTTCATCATTTACTCTTGTTTTTCTTGTAATTCTCCTAATGATCTCCGGCTTCGCAAAATTGTATGCGTTCGCCTACGAAAAAACTCGTCGTTGTAATCGAGAAATGAATCTCAATTACAAGGACGAGCTGCTTTCTTCGGCTGCGACGTGGTACCACCTTGATTCTTCGAGATCGTTTGAGCGATCTCGAACTTATTGTTACTCTGTGACGGGAGTGACTCCGGCGTAATTTTGTCTTTTGGACTTTTGGTACGCAGCGTCGCTTATTAGGATAAGCTCAAGTGCTTTTAGTGTTGGATTTAGTTTACTATATGGGATTTTGTTGTCAAGATGAATTTTTTTTCTTGAGTGGTATAGAATGGAGGAAATGGCAACGTTTAAGAAAATTGAATTCTTTGACTACTTGCGTGCTGTGGCGATATTGTTTATAGCGTTTTATCATTATGTGCTGGAGACAACGCTTTACCACATTCGGCCGAGTGTCACTTTTAGTTATGCTCAAAATATGAAGTTGTTGGAGATTTTTCGTCCGGAGGCTCCTTTTCATGGCTTGGGGAATATTCTGGTTTTTTTAGCGGCGCAAGGTTACCAGTTTGTGGGAGTATTTATTTTTATAAGCGGTTTTGGTATGACGTATTCTAAACTTACAAAGGGAAGTAAGCCATGGCAATGGGTTAAGAGAATAGGTAAATTACTGCCACAGTTTCAAATTGCGATTATTTTTGCATTTGTCGTTAATTATTTTTCTTTGCATTATTTAAAACGCTACTTAATTGCTGCTCCTACGGGAGAACTTTATCCCTATTTGCGATTGTTATTGTATCCATTTGTCTGGCTAGATTTTTATGGACTTATTTCTTCTGTTAATCCTTCGCTATGGTTTTCGGGGTTAATTTTACAGTTTTATGTTGTTTACCACGGATTATTTTGGTTGTTGTTGAAAATTAAGCCTTGGATGTTTTTGCTCCTTATGGGTGGGTTGACTTTCTTGTATCGCTATGCGGTTTTGTTTCACTTCGAAGGGAATGCTTATTATTTCTCGCTCTTGCCGGTGCGGCTTGTAGAATTTGGTTTAGGAATGGCAGCAGCGTATATATATGTATGTTATAAAAAAGATATTTTTTATGAATCAAAATGGTGGTGGGGAATAGTAGGATTAGTGATTTGGTATCTTGGGTTTCGGTTAGGGTTTACTGAAATGGGGAGAGTAGTGAATGATTTCTTAACAACAGTGGGGTTGATGATGATAGGAACGGTTATTTTTAGAAACTTGAAATCTGGATGGCTAGCCACTTGGCTAGGAGTGATAGGTGTGCAGTCGTATTGGATATATTTATTGCATAACCAGCCAGTAACACAATTGCTTACTCCGTGGACTTTTAAGCAGTGGGACCATGATGGTATGAATGGAATGACGTATGTACTTGGATTTGGAGGAATTATCTTCGTAAGTTTTCTTTTTAGTTGGGGACTCAATCAGAGTAAGAAATTTGTGCTACTATGGAGAGGATGAACCCTGTTTTACAAGTTCCGAGAGATTTTCTTGAAGATTTTATTGCTCATGCCTCAGTTGCAACGCAGAGAGTATGGGTTCAGGCGATGGTATTTGAAGTTGGTGTTGTGTCGGAGCGGTTTTCTGAGGTAATGATTGGCGCGGCACGGCGCGGTTGTGATGTACGCTTCCAAGTGGACTGGAATTCGAGCCAATATGTTGATGGAGATTTACGATTAACTCCAGAATTTGATTTACGGAAAAGACAGTATGCCAATGAAGTGCATAGAGCTAATGATGATTTTTATGCCCGGTTGCGCACAGAAGGTGTACAGGTAACGATACTAAATTCTCCGCTGATTATAGCTCGGATATTTCCTATATATAAACGAAACCATACTAAATTGTACATTGCGGATAATTTCGGATGGATGGGTGGAATGAATTTGTATGATGAGGCGTATGATTATGTTGATTTTATGGTCCGTTTTGATGATGAACGGATTGTATCTGCCTTTTGCGTGCAGTTTGCTCAGGTTAATGAACATCGTCCTAAACAAAACTATGCAGTGGATTGTACCCCGGAATATAGATTCCTTGTGGATAATGGTAAAAGTGGTGAATCAATAATATATGATGCGGCAATTGAAACTGTTTCTAATGCTTTAAAATCTATAATCCTTATTTCACAAATTGTGCCAGAAGGAATTATGCTTGCTACATTATTACAAAAAGCGGCAACAGGTGTACGTGTAACAATTGTTACTTCGCCGCGTAAAGAGAACCAGTTTAGGAAGTATCCGCAAAAATATTTTTACGATGTATTTAAAAAACAAGTGGTTAACCAACCAAATGTTTATTTTACTCATCTACTGACTACACTTCACGCTAAACTTATTATTGTTGATGAACACGTTGCGCTTTTTGGCTCACATAATTTTGTTGAACAAGGTGTTTTACTTGGCACGGAAGAGATTTGTATGCGTACAGTAGACCCTGCATTATTGAGTCAATTGATAACTTTTTCGCGTTTATAATGTTATTGGAACGTAACATCACCGTTACAGAGGATCCATTCAGATTGTAGTTTTCCTGAAGCACAATTTTCGGAACTGGAAAATGTGGCAGTGTTTTCGGTTTCAAAATCTTTGCCGTCAATATTTATTTTATCTATCACTAAGTTGCGATCTAGTTGATCACTTGTATATTCATCGTTGATGTAGGTAATTTTCACTGAAGCAGGGTTGATTTTGGTTGGAGCATAGAAATAGTATTGGGCAAATTGTCGATTTCTGAGATCTCCTTGAACCCCATAATAATTGTGTAGAATTTTATTATTAATACTCACTTTTATCTTAGGGTAGATAGTATCCAACTCGGTACCTGCCGCGTACACAATAAGGCGAGAACCGATGGTGAAGGAATCTGAGTTTGCAGATAAATCGCTATTTGTGGTTACTGCTAGTTTGTAATCTCCCGGAAGAACCTGAGGGATTTTCCAAGAATAGGCATTATCACCAGATTTACTGGAGAGATCCTGGGCAATGGTGTTAATAACTGCGCCACTTTCTTTTTGCAATAGCAGAGCAGTTGAGAGTGGTGAGCTACTCTGGACATTCCACTTAATCGGCACAATTTTTCCTGCTAAGAATTGGTTGTCTTTTGTGGGGTTAGTAATGGTTACGGATGTGGAGTTATTAGAGAATACAACTGGTGCATTGGAAGTAGTTGGAATAGCATTGTTTTTCTGTGCTAATTGAGTATTTCCGGTTAGCACAATGCTATATTCGATGCTTGGACCGGTTTGCCATTTACCGTCAGTAAAATATTCCATGGTTGCTTGGCCAGCATATTGTCCGTTTGGTTTATTTGTAGCTGCAAAAGTTCGTACGGTACTTGTTTGTCCAGGTTTGATTATTCCACTTGTTGGTTCAAAGCCTACTCCTGAAGTAGAGGAGCTGTACTTAATATTCCAGATTGTCGCGCCGTTACTGGTAATGGTAAAGCCCTCGCCATAGACTTTGCTTTTTAAGGTTAAGCTTCTATCAATTGACTCATTTACTGCTGTTTGACTAATACTGATAGCAGCAGTGGAACCATTTAAAGCACTGCCTGAGTTTTCGTAATTAAGGGTAAGAGGCGGTGTGTCTTCGTTTGTAGGTTGAGGTGTGAGTTGGTCAGGAGAATTAGTCGCCCGAGATGTTGGTGCGGTGGTTGGTGGATTTGTAGGCGTTGTTGTTGCTGGTGGTGTATCAGGAATAGGTGTTGCCGTGTGGGTTGGTAATGGTGATGGTGTCTTAATTGGGGTTGGGGATGCCGTTTTAAGTGGGGTTGGAGATGGTGAGCGCGTTGGTGTTGGTGAAGGAGTGTTGGTTGTTCCGGTTGTGAGAGTAGCGTTATCCAACCATACTTGACCGGTTGTGCCACCCACATTAAATTCATAGCGCGGTGTTGAATCGGTGGCACTGGCCGTAAACTGGTATGTATATTGTTGCCAACTGGTAGTGATGGGGATTGCTTGCGTGAAATAGTTATTGGAATCATTTATTTTATCCATTTTGAAATCTATACTTCGTGCAGTTGAGGCTTTTGCCCAGAATCTAATTGTATAGAGTGTACCGCTTGATAGTGATGCTGTTTGATAAAATTGTGCATCAGAATTGAAATCTGATTTCGTAATATCTATTTTTACTGAGTAGCTACCATCCATATGAGTACTGCTGTCTTGGGTGACTGTTGCAGTTGCGGTATCCAAAGTTAGATTCCAGTTAGCAATGGGAGAACCAGCGGTTTCAAAAGAGGAATTAGCCAGGTGATTTATTTCAGCAGCACTTGTTTGATCTGAAGAGCGCAAATCTCCCGGTGTAAACATTGGTTTATTTAGTACAATAAAACCAATGCCTACGGTAAAAATAGTGGCACTGGCAATAACAATGAAATGCGATGAAAACTTTTTACTTGCCATAAACAGGTGTTCTCTTTTATAGTAACTGAGTAGGGGTTTTTAGACAACGTATGGATGAACTGCTCGCCTTTATACAAACTGCTCGCTTTGCTGGTGCGAGTGATGAACAGATTACTGCTATCTTATCAGAAAAAGGGTGGCTAGCTGATCAAATTCAAGCTTCATTCGCTCAATTAAAGGCACCTGTTGCGGTTTCAAGCAGTGCCATCCCTCATTTGGAGATTCCCGCAATTCCGGAGATGCCTTCTGTTGAGCCAATTCCGACTATTCAAGAAAATAGTTATATTCAAGAGGCCCCGCCTATACAGGAACAGCCAATAATTCAAGAACCTCAAGTTCCTGATATTTCCAGGTATGCAGTGCCGTCCAGTCAAATTATTCCTGATCAAGGATATATTGCGCCATCAACTCCAGCACTTCCAGACTTGGTTATCCCTACAAAAACAAAAGATGTTGTGCCAGGATATGTTAATGAATCGGCAATGGTTACGCCCAAAGAGAAACACCCTAAAACTACAATTGCGGCGATATGTATTGTATTACTTTTGGGGGTGGGGGGATTTGCTTATTGGAAAGGCTTACTACCTACTAATTTTTTTAAGCGTACTCAAGTTGCGACTTCAGTTTTTGCCCAATATGAGCCATTAAAAAGGAATACTGCGATACTCCTTACCGATTCAGTTCGATTTACGATAACCGGGTCGCAAGTGATGAGTAGTGATGACTTTAATGCGTTACAGGAGGATAGTGATGGAGTACGGGCAACCGCTGATAATGATGTTCTACTCGTATACTATACAGTTCAAAATATGAGTGATACACCACAAGTGTTAGCGACAACAGAAGGAGATTCTCAAACTTTCTCAGTGGTTGATTCTAATCAAAAGCGAGTAGATATTGCGTCTGGAATTTTTTCAGATAGTCTTACAAGTTTGGCTGATCTAAAACCTCGTCAGTATACGAGTAACGCGATATTATTTGAAGTTCCTAAGGCGACAGATGTTCATACATTGTTCTTTATGCTTCAGTCGAGTGATGCTCGACCAGCTAAGGGGTATTTAGTGTTATAGTTTTTGTTAACTCCTGAATAATTTCCTTATGCGGTTTATCTATTATTTCTTCAGGTACTTCAAGTAGGCCAGCTAGGCCAATTATTTCTCTAGTAAGAGGATTTACTAGCAGTTCCTTAAACTGAATAAATTCTCCAAATATATCTACAAGATCCTTTTCGGTAAGCAGGCCTTGTTTATAATATTCGAGTGTTTCTTGGCAGATATGCAAAAAACACTCCTGCTTCCCAGCGGGTTCGGTATGCTTGTATTTATGTATTTGGTTCTGGATGTATTTTTGCATATCTACCTTATGATGATTCTAAGGTGCATAGGAAAAAAGGGGAATGACAATTCTGTCAGGATTTTAGACAATAGTGTCATGATTTTTTGTGATGGCATAGGAATTTAACTGAGTTACACTTTGGCTCGATTGATGACTAAGGAGTCGTTTATGTTAGATATGTTATTTTTATACTCTCCAGTCTTTTCGCGTTTTCTGGAGCTTAAGGGTTACTGTTATCCCTTCCTTCCCAGTCTTGTTTTCTTTTTTCTAGATGTATACCATAAAATTGGGTTTTTTGATTTAGCCTTGAAGTTAACAGTTTTAGATCACATATCATCGTACTTGTATTGTGTTTATGAAGATCTTACAATGTTAGAATAATGATTTATAGAAAGTACTTACGGTTAGATTTTATGCGATTCAGGATGTGCCTTCTAATTGGGATGGCCGAAGATTAATACAGTTTCTTATGTTTACCTACTCGATTGAGTAGGTATTTTTTTAGCTCATTTTTGATAGTTTAATTTTTTTATGGCTTATAGTATTGACTCGGATCTAAATGTGTGCTATAATCGCGCTCCAAACAATGGTTTGGGGGAAATTTATGAAAACTTATAGTATTTTTCTTATTTATTTTTTATTTTAGCCGAATAGCGCTACTCAACTATTGAGTGGCGTTTTTAGTATGTATGGCAGTTAAAGAGGCGGGTTTACCAGAAATTGAATTTAGTAAGATAGAGCCATCGGTTCGAATGCCTAATTTGCGGGCTGTTAAAAGTAACGAAATATTGTATTCCCCAGGTGTAGAGCTAACGGCTGAGTATGTTATGAAACATACTGAATTTAAAGATGTAACAACAGATTGTGAGTTGCTAGAAGCTACTTTAAGAACGGTAGCTGCTAACTATGCTCCCCTAGCTAATCCTGAACATGCGCTTTCTCAAGATGATGTGTACGACCTTCTTTGTAAGGACGGTAATGAAGTAGAAGGCAGATCGGTTGTTCTAGCTGCAGTTACAGAATTGCCTCACCAACAAGGGCGTGTAGTTACTTCTACGATGCGTTTCGTATTCGGTACAGATCAAGGTCGGCAAGGATTGCCTCCCATTGCAGAGATGGACTTAGTTGATGCTGTTTGGCCCAACGAAAGGGAAGGTAAGCCATATTCGACGATAGCAACGGTTGGCAGATACTGCTTAACTGAAGATGTTAGGAAGCTGCATGGTATACCTGGACATTTAACTGGTAATTTATTGAGATTAGGTTTCAATATTGGCAAGCAAAAATATCCTCCTGTAGAGTTTTTTGCTGCTGTTATGCCTCAAAGAGTCGTTCGTAATGTAAAGGCTGGTAATATTGAAGTTCGTGCTTTAGAAATGCAGTTAAAAAGAATACCGGGTTATGAGCTTGGATTGGATTTAAGTGGGAACACTGAGGCTTTAGACTCACTTTATTCAGCTGCTAATTCAGTCGAAGAAATGCGTCGAATTCAAGAGGCTGTTTCTGCAAATGCCTATTATCTTAAGTTTTCCAAATATTGGTTACCACATTTATATGGTTATCGCGACGCTCCATCATTACATGAATTTATAGTTCCACAGGAGATCTAATTATGTCAGCGGAACAATCTTCGTTCAAATCTTCCGAATTATCTATTGAAAATGTTGGTCATGGTGCAAAAGTTACAATTTATTCTCTGAATGATCCTCAAGAAAAAGGAAATTTTTTTAAGTCATTGCGAGCACATGCGTTGGGCATAGGTAGAGATAACGATAGGTTTTTACTTTGGAGGCTTGGAAATGATGAGCCTGCAATGTTGGATAGAGCTGTAGAGTTAGGGTTTTTAAAAGATGAATTGCCTTTGCAAGCGATTGATTATGCTAAGTTGAAAGGTGAGGTTGCACTAGGAGAAAGAAGGCGGATTGGCGAAAAAGTAAATAGCCTTGAAGCTTTAACAATAGCAGAGTTTAGCTGGTTAAACGAAGAAAAGTTTGTAACGATATTGCCTTATAAGCAAATGCGAGAGGTTGTTTTTTCTAGAAATAAAGGTGTCTTTTCGGATGAAGCTTATGAAAAACTTCGGACTACAAAGATTGCTATCATTGGCGCAGGAGTGGGTTTTTCTATAGCCGAAGTTTTGATGTGGTTAGGTGCTGAAAATCTGATTGTAGTTGATGGTGGTACTGTAGCTCCGCATGATACTCAAAGGCTTCCTTCCAGTGGAGTACATTCCTATGGACTAAATCATGCAATACATTTTTTGCAACGGGCTTATGATTTTTTCCCTTATGGTAACTATAATGCTATTGCAAATAATGTGGGAATTGATGAAAATTCTGATACTTTAATTGGCCTTAATAAAATACTTAATTGGGTAGGTATGGATGGATTGGTACTTGAAGAGGTTGATCAACTCTATTTAAAAGGTGAAATAAGACGTCGTGCTAAAGTTCCGGTGTTTATGGGCTCTGATGTCGCATTAGCAGGTACAAATCAGGTGCATAGACCTGATCAATCTTTGTTTGGAGGTCGCTTAACTGATGCTGATATGGATCAGCTTAAGACTTACTATCTCGAAGGAACTGAAATGCCTAGAGAATTCAAGACAGATGTAGTTAGGAAAGTTATGGGAAACTTCTTAACCCCTGATTTTATGCGGGCATTTGGACAAGTTATACAGTCTGGTGGAGAATATTGGCCTCAATCAGGTATAGCTGCACGATTATCTAGCGCTATTGTTGGCGCTGCTATTATGGAATATCTAGAAGGTCATCCAATTAAAGATGAATTAATGATTGATCTTAGGACAGCAGTAAGACAGTAAATTTAGGTGGTTCCGTTGCAAATTTATGATTTTAGTTTTACTCTATGTATATGGGATCCTTAACGCTAGGGATAGTTGTATTTACTGCTATTATAAATATTTTCCTTGGGCTATTAGTTTTACTAAAAAATCCTAGTAGCGCCACAAATAGATTAATTACTGCACTTGCAATTATTTTTTCTGCTTGGTCTGTTTTTAATTACTTTTCACTTAACTCCGTTACAGCTGATGCAACTTTATTTTGGATTAGGATGGTTATGGTTGCAACTGCTCCTTTAGGTCCAACCGTTGCTTTAGCTTTGAAGGCTTTTCCTTCTTCAGAGTTAGCAATTAATAAAAAGATATTATACGGTTTACTTATTTCTACTGTAATAGTATCAATATTAGCCTTAACTCCTTTTGTTTTTTCAGGAGTAACATTATCACCAACAATTAGCCCAACACCGAATTTTGGAATTTTATTTTATGTAGTGCTATTTATAGGCTCACTTATTTATGGGATTGTTGTAACTGTTAAAAAATATAGAAAAGCGAAAGGGGTTAGCAAACTCCAATTTAAGTATTTGTTTATAGGTGTAATATTAACTTTTGCACTCCAAGTTCTTACTAATTTTATTGCAGTTGTTTTGTTTAACTTTTCGGGACTTGTGGCTTTAGGACCTTCGTTCTCTTTAATTTTTGTAGGGTTAATTTCATATGCAATAATAAAACATCGCTTGCTTGATATTCGATTAGCCTTAAGACGTGGTTTGGCACAATTATTAATTGCCTTTACAATTCTAGCTATTTTTATTGTAGCGGGGATTATGTACGCAAGCCTCAATGGCCTTAAATTTGATACAAATTTGTTATTTGTATTTATTTTTGTTGCATTTCTACTTTCTTTTATTTATGACTCCGTGTCTTACTATTTAAGAAAAGCAACCGATAAGTATTTATTTACGAGTTTGTATACACCTTCAGAGCTTCTACGCGAACTAAGTATTGCCTTAAATTCAACGCTGGATTTTGAAGAAGTGTTAAAGAATGTTTATGGAATCATTAACAATAATCTTCATATTTCTAGTATTGCTTTTGCTGTTAAGCTTCAAGGTAGAAAAAACATTTCTAACCTGTTCCCACAATCTGATTTTGCAATATATGAATATGGAGATAAAAATAAAAAACTAATTATGGTAAGTATTTTAGCTGATTTTTTGAAAAATACAGAAGGGGCGGTAGTTTTCGAAGATCTCCAGCGTGATTTGGCTGAAATTGAGGAAGTAAGCAAGCGTAAAATTTATGAGTGGATGACTGAAAATGAAGTTGGTATTGTACTTCCATTAAAAGTTAAAAATGAAGTAATTGGTGCAGTTATGTTAGGGGAGAAGCTTTCAGGAGATGCCTTTACTTCTGAAGATGTAGATGTTTTAGAAACCTTTGCGTTACAAGCTTCAATTGGTATTGAAAATATACTTCTGTTCATGCATTCAAGAGATTTTGGTGAGCGGTTGAAGATTGAAGTTGAGAAAGCGACGGCAGAACTGAAACAAAAGAATAAAAACCTTGAGATTTTGCGTCATATGGAGAATATTATCACCACGACTTTAGACTTAAAGGAGATGTGCCAAAAGATTGTAGATACTATTTCTTGGGAGCTTGGCTATGAGGGAGCCTTGATCAGCTTAGTTGATCCTAAACGCAATGTGTTGGTGCCGACTGCTGTTTCCCAAACTCCGACAATTAAGAAAGCTTTGGCTATTTTACCTGCCCATATGGAAGATATTGTTATGCCATTAACGGAGAAAAAAAGTATGGCGGTACAAGCTCTCGATTTACGTACTAAAATTACCACAATATCACTTGCAGATGCTTTTGCACCGGGCTTGCCTCGACCAGTATCCGATGCTATTCAGAAGTTAGTGGGTATGAAGGGCATGATTACATATCCACTTTATTCTAAAGATAAGCCGTTGGGAGTTCTTGCTCTTGCAATGCATGTGTCTCCGCGCGATGTTCCTTTCTCAGAAATGAACGTTCTTGATGCTTTCATGGATGAGGTGGGAATAGCACTAGAGAATTCGTATCTGTATGAAGAAGCTAAGACTGCAAATGATGCGCTTGAAGTAAGTAACCAGAAGTTGATAGAGCTGGATAAGATGAAAGATGAGTTTGTGTCGGTGGCTTCGCATGAACTGCGTACTCCGATGACGGCAATCAATGGCTATGTGTGGATGCTTCTTAATGGCAAGGGAGGGGAGCTTCAAGAAAAGCAGAGATATTATTTGCAACGTGTTGCGCAGTCTACACAGCGGCTTATCAATCTTGTGAATGATATGTTAACTATCTCTCGTATTGAAGGTGGCCGTACAAAAATTGAAAATAAAAACTTTGAACTGGTTGATTTGCTTAAAGCCGTGAATGAAGAATTACAGATTAAGGCTGATGAAAAGGGAATTAAGTTAGGTTTGCAGACTGAAGATGTGGTGCATGTGTTTGCCGATCAAGATAAAGTGCATGAAGTATTGATTAATTTGATCGGTAACTCTTTGAAGTTTACTGAACAAGGTTCGATCACGACCACAGTTCTTGATAAAGGCGATTATGTTGCTGTTTCTGTCAATGATACTGGCAAGGGGATAGCAGCGGAAGATATGCCAAAACTGTTTACCAAATTTGGACGATTGGATAACCAATATGCTACGGTTGCACAGACTGCTGGCACAGGATTAGGTTTATATATTTGCAAAAAATACATTGACGGTATGGGCGGGACTGTGTCTGTTACCTCGACAGTGGGTAAGGGCAGTACATTTACGTTTACTCTTAAGAAAGCTTTGTAGTTACCGTAACTGAATTTTATCCTTGCAGCACTTGATTTATAACCGGTGGTATTTGATCCGGTGTGACATCGGACTTCATAATTAAGGATTTTGCTCCAAGCTGGATGCATTTATTAAGTACCTCTTCGGCGGCGAGGTTGGTGAGGAGGACGACCGGGATAGCAAAGTTTTTAGAGTGATCCTTTTTCTTTTGCAGAAATTCTACTCCGTCCATTTTGGGCATCATAATGTCTAAAAGCACAAGATCGTAATGATCCATTTCCATTTTAAGCAGGCCTTCTTGTCCGTTGGTGGCAATGGTAACGTTGTACATATCTGATAAATACTCTCCATACAAATCTTGCATATCTGCATCGTCTTCGATAAGCAATATATTTTTCTTGGTGTTTGCTTGCGGTTTGAGTGGTATTTCATTTCGTTTACCAATAGCGCGGAGATAGTCTTCGCGAGTGATAATTCCTTCATGAACAAAATTGGGAGCAACTGCCGGTTTGCGCGGTGCTACCAAGCTTGGTGTGATGGGTAGGGAGATATAAAATGTGGAACCTTTGCCGTGTTCGGAATCCACCCAAATTTTTCCTTGCATAATTTCGGTCATCGATTTTGTAATGTATAATCCAAGCCCGGTGCCACCGGTTTCTGGATTAGAAGCGGTAAGAGAAGTATCTTCACGGTGAAATTTTTTGAAGAGTTGGGGAAGAAAATCTGGGGCAATACCTCGACCGGTATCTTTGATCTCGAACTGGATATTTTCATCTTTTTTAATAATGTGGATGGTAACACCACCTTTATCTGTGAACTTAACGGCATTGCTCACGAGATTCATCAAAATTTCTTTTAAGCGCATATTGTCTACTTGAATAGTAGGTGGTAAATCGTCGCTTTTTGTTACGGTTAAGGTAATTTTCTTGTTTTGAGCCTTAGCTGTTAAGTCTTTTACTATTTCATCAATAACATCAAGGTAATTTATTGCTTGTGGGTTCAGCTCAATGCTTCCGCTTTCTATTTTAGAGACGTCGAGAATGTCATTGATGAGGTGGATAAGGTTTTGTATTCCAGTAAACGAATTTTGTAACCTTTCTTTGTCTTTGTCAGAAAGGACTGTCCCTGCTGCCGGTTTAGATAAAATCATCCATAAGTAGTTTTGGACAACTGTTGCCGGAGTGCGCAATTCATGGGAGGTTACCGCAATAAGTTGGTCCTTCATTTTATCTAACTGATGAAGCTGAGCGTTGGTTTTGTATAACTCTTGTGTGATGGTAGTGATTGAGTTTTGCGAATCTTGTAATCTAAACGCTGAGGCAATTAAATTGGAAAGCATTTGCGTGATTTGTAGTTGCATTTGATTTAGTTCAATAGGCGGCTTGTCTACACCATAAATGACTATACCGCGTAACACTTTAGCGATGTATATCGGTGCAATGAGAATGGCTTGAATTTCCTGTTTATTTTCTATCACTGAAGGGATAATAGTATCTTTATCTTGAATTATTGCGATTTTACGATTTTTTAAATCTGTTTTAATGCGGTTTTCCGTGTTTAAAATAGTGTTAGTTTTTTCGTAAAGTTCTTTTGCTTCACTATTTGCTTGCATATCTGACTGTTCAAATTCCCCAGTCTGCGCGTTTTTAGTATAGATGAGGGCAATTTGTTTTTCGTCATCAATGAACAGTGCGCTTAAATATTTGGTGTTAAGATCGATTAATTGTAGTTTAACAGGTACTTGATTAAGTGCTTTGACTACCAGTAGCTCCGTGTCGTCAGTATCCAGCATCGACTGCTGGGTTTCAGCGATAAATGATAGGTTGATCTTATCTGTCATGTGATTTAATTCTTTAATATATCCGGCAAATCTTGCGGTTCAATTTTGCCTTGTAATGGTTCAATTGCTTCTTTACAGATTTGGACTGAGGCTTGACCGAACAGTTTGGAATATCTTTCTACCAGGCCTTGAATGATTGTTTTTCCGTCACCTTCGAGTTTAATGTCATTAATATCCTGAATGTGTAGCCCCGGCACCTTGTTTGCTTGTGTGATAGCAATAGGACCAATAATATATTGTTGCTCTTTAATTATGTATGCTGCAATTTGATTATACAAATCTATGTTATTCATATTCTCTAAATGAAAGTAATCCTAAAGACATAATTAGAAATGAAGTTGTATATAACATATCTACAACTCCACCGTTGTAATAGGTACCGTTTGCTGTCATGTATAAAAAAGTATAATCTGTAAAATATTGAAAACCTAAGGCAAAAATTAAGTAAAGGATTCTGCTACGCATATGTCCGCCTAGTACTCCAGTTGATAATCCTAGCGTGATTAAAGCAATAGAAATGGTGATAGCTTCACCAAAAGGATATCCAAAATCTAGAAAAGTTCTTATTGGATCGGATATATCGAAGGCTAAATTCTTCAAAAATAGAAAATAGGAGATAGCTACCATGAGTATTGGGATGATAACTACGAGCGCTTTACCTTTTATAGTCTTGAGATTATATTTTGCGTTAGAAGCTTTTGCTAAATAAAGTATTCCAATAGCATATAGTGGGATTATCGAAAAGTATCCTATGTCTGCAATGGATGGATACGGCACTTCGATTTTTGCAATTATATTATAGTATGACCAGACTCCTTGGCCGAAAAACTCTCCTAAAAGTCCGCAAGAAAAGAATAAAATTCCTCTTCCCATTGCACTTCTATATGTTCCCCATACACGCGAAACTAGAATCCCACTAATTCCTCCAATAAGCGCGATTGCTGAGTAGAGAAAACCAAAAAGATATACTTCGCTTGTTCCTTTTATATCTAGGATGTTTAATCGTAACCACCACAATAAAAGGAGACAATAGAAAGTTACAAGAAAATAAGTGGTTTTACTTCTAATAATCGTAGAGAACATCTACATTTAATGAAATACTTAATCACTGAATTTGTCAATGAGTGTGAAACTTTTATTCAATGTCAGCATAAAAATGCGCAAATCCTTCGCCCATTTTATACTTTATTCTAACAGTTAAGCTGTCACCTCTGTTTGCTTTACTGTTTTTAATTGGGATAATAATAGGCATGTTCATGTCAGGAGTACCCCACATTCTTTGCTTTTTTGTAAGAGCGACGCGAGTCCTCATACGTATGGCATTACAATGTCCTGAAACTTTAATTGGTATTTCTACGGCAGTATCTACTGTGGTATCGATGTACTTTCTAAAGTCAATTTCCTGATATAGAATGCTATCGGACAATACTTTAATAATTTTGTCATTTGCTCCGTAATTTCGCGCTTGAATAATGCAAGGCATTTCAAATCCGTAAAAATTAAAATCATAATCTATCGCTTCCACATAACATTCAGCTTTATAGGGTATTAAAATAGTATGTTCGTCGATTGTTTTATTCTTTCTTAAATTATTTAAAGCCACTGCTTGTTGTTCGGAGACTAATCCTGTGTCAAGCATTTCCATGATTAAGACATTAACCTTTACCGGCTCATTGAATTTCTTTAGATCCTGGCACAAAACAGTTATCTTGTTTTTGTAGGGGCTTGCAGCAATATTTTTTTTTGCTTGCATGATGGTATCTTCCGCTATATCCACTGAGTAAACTTTTTTTGCTCCGGCACGAGCAGCCAATAAGCCCAAGATACCCGTACCTGTGCCTGCGTCCATGACTACGTGATGGTCTTGAATTGTTGCGTTTATCGCTTTTTCAAAAGCCTCAGTTCTTTTGACATCCAATAAACATTCGTTTATTACTTGTAAATTATTGAAGATATCCATAAATTTGTTACGTCCATCCTTCGGACTGATATACAGCTAATGCTAATGCACAACTTGGGTATTGATTAACTTGAGTATGAGCGATCTTACTATGAACATTATTTTTGTCGAAAGGAATGTTTCTGAAATCACATAGATCGTTTAAAGAGTTACTAATTTTTAGCTCTAAGTTACGGATTACTTCCTCGAGATTTGTTCCTCGTTCGTCGTGTTCAACAAATAATCCACGGTTATCCTGATACTGATACCATCCAATTCCTGCTGCAATTATTTCTTTCGGCTGAATACTTCGTATTTCGGCTTTTACGCAATACAGTTTGTGCCCATATTCATTTTCATTCAAATTAAGAATTGGCATTTTTACAACTTTTGAATCAGGAGGGATAATAGAGGAAAGAGGTATAAGATTGTAATTACATACACCTGTCGCTTTAAGTGCTGCATCAAATGCAGATAATTCTGTTTTACCAAAACCGGAACCAGATACTACATAAATAGTGAGTCCTGTAACAAAATTTTCAGTCATTTCGTTCATTTTATTGTTGTTTAGTATTTTGTATTATTCTATCAAGATTATATTTTTTAGTATAGCCAGAAGTCCTTCTAGTTGTTTTTGCCTTTTATTTGACAAAAAAGGACGCCTCTAGTAATATTGGAGAATCTGTGGAGCCAAATGTAAGCTTTTCTGAACTTTTTAATAAGTTTAGACATAAAGCTAACTTTCATACTTATTCTCAATTTGGTCAGGCACTAGCTGCCGAAGGTTTTGTATTTGAAGACAGTATCTTTTCAAAATGGAAACAAGGAAAGCGATTTCCTCACGATCGTAGAGTCATTTTGGCGATTATTAAAGTGCTAGTAAGAGGCAAAGGGATAACACATTTGGATGATGCGAATGCTATGCTTGCTTCTGTAGAACAAAGAGATTTATCTCATACTGAAAAACAGCAGATCCTTGAAGGTTTAGTTTCAGAAAATCAAGTTTATTCTTATTACACACCCACTGTTCGACCTTCGCTAATTCTTCAAAATATTGAAGTTAACGCACATAGTACTTATGTTTTAAATCTACAGGACATTACTTATCCTAAGATTCGTAATTATTGGCAATATCAAACTCTCTGTGCAGTCTCCGAAAACTATACTGCTCTTTGTGAAAAAGCTATTTCTTCAGAAGAGGCGTTTAAAATGCAAGTTGAAGATGATTATGACAAAATTGGATATGGAACTACTCTTGTTGTAGTAGTAATCGATAAAAACGTTGGTAGAGAATATTTAGCTGCAACAGGGCGATTCACTAAGGGTAAAAACTTACATTCTGTAACCCTGGATCTAATGAATTTTCTCAACGTAAAAGGAAAGTGGCCTCATGAAGAAAAAAATTGTCCTCCAGAACTTACGGCTGAATTTGATCGAATTTATATAGCGAATTGGGCTTGGTCATGGAGGAAGCAACTTTTTAGACAACTTCTTGATTCTGTTGCCGAGCTGGTAAAATGGAATAATACAAAATTTTTGTATAGTATAACTGCTCCTTCATTGCATGTTCTATATCAAGAAAATGAAATTCAATTTGAAAAAATTCAGGATGTATATTTTTTGGGGAATCTTCCTGAAGCAGCTGTACTTTTTCCTTCAGCTTACTTTGAAGCAACCCATTTTAAAGAATGGTGGAATGCGTATACTGGATTATATAGATTAATGTTGTGAGATTCTTTATGTTAGCTAATTGGACCTATTCTCTAGTTGTTCTTATACTCACTACTTTATCAGGTTTTGCTGATGGTTATGGTTTTAGTAACGCTTCTAAGTTGTGGAATCCAACATTTAGTTGGTTGACTTTTTTTCATTCTGCGATTGGGTTTTTCGTAGGTATTTTGTTATTTTGGTGTTCTGTAAGGTATATGAATCTGCTCGGAATAACTTCAGCAGAAGTCCAATCTTTACTGTGGTTTGCTTCTACAATTGTCAGTGTTGCGATCTTTACCGGGTCATTTTTTAATTGGACGGTAGCGGATAAAATTATTGCTCTGGTTGTGGTTTGTGGTATAAGTTTATTGATTGTCAGAGTGGGTGCTCTCTAGAAAAATTTAAGATTAAAACTATGTCTGTTGTCATTTATGTTATTGCCGGCCTTTTTTTTGCAGCGGCTACGGGTATTGCTGATGGTAATGCTGTCTATCGATCTAGCCTAGGGTGGAGTAGAAATCCAAATAGTTGGCTACCTGTTATTCATATGAATCAATTATTAGCATCCGCGGGATATTTTTTCGTTGGTGTCCTTCTTTATCATTTATATGTTGGAGTGATGATTCAGGCAAATGTGCGTTCTCCACTTTTACAAAATCTTATATGGGTTACGATCATGTCTATTGTGGTTGCGTATAAGGATCAGGTTTTATTTAGCTGGACTTTATTCGAAAAAGGCTTTGCTGTTGTAATATTTATTCAACTCATACTCTTACTTTATTTTACCGGTAAACATGGGTAATTCTGCCTAAAAGGTTTTGAAGTAGATGATATTATCCTCTCTTTGCTTTCTGCCAATTGGGTGGGGGTAATAGTCTGGTAGTACTCCGAGTGGTTTAAACCCGCATTTTTCGTAAAAAGTTTTTACGCTAGTATTATGATGTTCATTAGAAGTTTCCAAGTAGATATGTTTGCCGCCATGTTCTTTTATTTTTTCGCAAGCAAAGTTTAGAAGTAATTTCCCATAACCTTTTTTTTGATGAAGTTTTGAAACGAGAAGCCAATTAATCTTGTAATAATTTTCAGTAAGTTCAATGTATGAGTACATAATCATACCTATCGGAGTCTCATCATTAAGTAAAACTATAATTTGTTGTTGTTTGTGAGTAGAGTGAAGTTTGAGTAAGTAACCTAATAGCTCGTTGCGATAAACCTCGTAGTCTTTTTTAGAGAAAATATCGGGAAATTGCTTGATAAGATCTTCGATCTCTGTAAGGTATTTATCGGAAAATAATGTTACATGAATTGCAGACATAGTGTAATTGTAGCAAAAATGTGTCTTTTCACAATTGTAATGTAAATGTTGTTATTTTAGCCCATCCTTCGTATCATATACTCTATGAAAAAGTCTTTTCTAATTTTACCCTTATTATTAACAACGATCGTTTTCTCGGGATGTGTTCGAGAAGCGGCATATGATTCTAAAAAATCTGAAGGAGGGAAAGTGAGCGGTTATTCAGCAGATGGTTCTTCGAGTTTACAAAAAGAAGATTTAGTTTTTGGTACGGGGGCGGAGGCAATTCCTGGAAAGACAGTGAGTGTTCACTATGTTGGCACCTTAACCAATGGTACCAAGTTTGATAGTTTGCGCGATCGTAATGAGCCTTTTGAATTCACACTTGGTGCTGGCCAAGTGATCAGAGGTTGGGATGACGGTGTTGCTGGAATGAAAGTTGGTGGAAAGCGCAAACTAACTATTCCACCTGAATTGGGTTATGGAGCGCGAGATATGGGTGTTATTCCTCCAAATTCTACACTGGTTTTTGAAGTAGAGCTTTTGGATGTTAAGTAATCTCTTCAATTTTTTGCTATACTTGTCCCATGTCTAAAAATTGTGGGTTAGGTGCTGATGAAGCAAAAAAAAGATTACTCGCTCATGGTCGTAATGAAATCATTAAGACTCATAAGAAGAATCCTCTGGGGATTTTCATATCTCAATTTAACTCTTTCCTTGTTTTTCTTCTCGTTATTGCTGCAATTGTGTCGCTCTATTTTGGCGAATACATTGACGGTATCTTCATCGTTCTTATTTTACTTTTGAATGGAATCCTGGGGTTTTACCAGGAATATAAAGCTGATCAGGCAATTGAAAAATTGCGCGATATGACTGTTACAATGGTGCACGTTTTGCGAGATGGCAAAGAGACGCTTGTTTTGAGCCAGGAACTGGTAGTTGGAGATGTGGTGTTTGTTGAAGAAGGTAATAAAGTGCCAATGGATGGTGTCTTATATGAAGCGATGCACCTGGCGGTTAATGAGTCGGTTTTGACTGGAGAATCTATTGAAGTAGATAAGGTTGCGGTTGGCGATACCTGGAAGGAAGGTGAGGTAGTTGAAGATGCCCATGTGCTTTTTATGGGGACTGTAATTAGCCGTGGAAGAGGAATTGCGATAGTAACGGCAACGGGGATGCAAACTAAATTTGGAAAAATTAGTGCTGAACTTTCGGAGATTGATGAAAGTGAAACTCCACTGGAAAAACAGTTGGCAACACTTGGACGATATCTTGGTATTGGAGCTATTGTTTGTTGTATAATGCTTTTTCCAATTGGATTTATTAAGGGTGTGGAACCATTCTCACTTTTTCTGACGGCAATATCGTTTGCTGTTGCGGCCGTTCCAGAGAGTTTGCCTGCGGTTGTCACTATTACCCTGGGATTGGGAGTTTCGCGTATTGCGCAGCGCCGGGCTATAATTCGCAAACTTTCGGCAGTTGAAACACTTGGTGCTACCACGGTTGTGTGTACTGATAAAACGGGAACTTTAACTACAAACCAAATGCGGGTGCGCGAATCTTGGCATTTGCATGATACTGATGCAGATCGAACACAGTTGCTTGAGGCTGGAGTGTTGTGTAATAGCGCGGTACTTAGCTTGAAAGATTCCGGTGAAAAAGTGGTTATTGGTGACACTACTGAAGGTGCATTACTGTATTTGGCTGAAGAGCAGGGTGCGGATTATCTGTCTTTGCGTGAACAGTATGCTCTTAAAGAAGAGTTTCTTTTTGATAGTGTTCGTAAAATGATGAGCGTTGTTGTTCAGGATAAAACACGTGGGCATGCTCTTGTTTATACTAAGGGAGCCCCTGAGATGATGCTTTCACGATGCGTACTTACAGATAATGAACGAGCAAAAATTCATACCGAGATAGAGCGTATGGCTGAAACTGGACTGCGAACATTAGGTTTCGGTGTAAAGAGGTTATCCCTGGACACTTTGGAAAAAATTCGTTTAGAAGAGGCTGAAAACGAACTTACTTTTATTGGCCTTGTTGGTATTGCTGATCCACCTCGTGAATCGGTTAAAGGGGCCATAGCTTTGGCTCGTGATGCTGGGGTGAGAACGGTAATGATTACTGGAGATAATGTGGTTACTGCTCGAGCGATTGCAAAGGAAATTGGGCTCATGCAGGAAGGAGATATCGCTTTGTCTGGTGATGAAGTGCGAAATCTTTCTGATGAAGCGTTACTTGAAAAGTTACATAGTGTTCGTGTGTTTGCACGAAGCGCGCCGGAAGATAAATTACGGATTGTTCGACTTTTTGAGAAACAGGGCGATGTTGTAGCGGTTACAGGGGATGGAGTTAATGATTCTCTTGCTTTGAAGCAGGCAGATATTGGTGTGGCGATGGGAATTACGGGCAGTGACGTTGCTAAAGAAGCGGCGGATATGGTTTTGTCGGATGATAATTACGCCACTATCGTTGCAGCTATTGAGGAAGGTCGGCGCATTTATCGCAATATTGTGAAGGCGGTGCATTACTTGGTATCTACTAATATTGGGGAAATCTTAACGATTCTTATTTCGATGCTACTTTTTGATAAGGGACATACGCCTTTTACTCCGCTGATGATTTTATGGATGAATTTAGTTACTGATGGATTGCCAGCTTTGGGACTTGCAACTGACACTCTTGAAAAAGATACGATGAAAGTACTGCCGCGTAAAGCAGGTGCGCAGATTATCCAACGCTCAGATTGGCCTACCTTGCTTCTCAATGCAGTGCTTATTGCTGGAGTAACCATTGGGGTATTCTGGTATGGATTACAGCAGGGAGGGCTAGCTTTAGGTCAAACGTATGCTTTTATAGCGATAGTTGCTTTGCAATTTTTGCGGGTTTTAACGATTCGAAAATCCTCACCGTTTAATAACTGGAAGTTGATGGCAATTCTTGCGGTAAGTTTTGCTTTGCAGGTTTTTGTGGTTACTTTCCCTCCGACAAGAGAGTTATTTGGATTAATGTAGTATAATTCGTCTGATATGGAAGACAAAATCTATTTGTCGTTGGTGGTGCCGTTTTTTAATGAGCGTGATAATATTGCTCAGCTTCATGCAGAGATACTTGAAGCATTCGAAAATGTGACTTTTCCCTATGAATTAATCTATGTAAATGATGGATCAAACGATGGTAGTGATGCAGTGCTTTCTGGGCTTACCGATTGCACCATTGTAACTATGCAGCGATCTTTTGGACAAACAGCAGCGTTGGTGGCTGGGATTGATGCTTCGGGAGGTGATACGATTGCTACTTTGGATGGAGACCTTCAGAACGATCCGCGTGATCTTATTCCGATGATGCAGATTATGGACAATGAATGTTTTGATTTTGTTATTGGTTGGCGAAAAAGACGATATGATTCACTTTTAAAACGGATTGTTTCGTGGGTAGCTTTCGTGCTGCGTCAGTTGCTTTTGCATGATGGAATTCATGATGCTGGGTGTGGGACGAAAGTTTTTCGTAAGCGGGTGATGCAAGATGTTGAGTTGTATGGCGAAATGCATCGATTTTTTGTCTCGATTGTAAAGAGCAAGGGGTATCGGGTAAGTGAGTTTCGTGTTCGCCACCATAAGCGAAAACATGGAATGTCTAAATATTCGTGGAAGAGGGCAATTAAGGGGTTTTTGGATATGATTGCAGTTTGGTTTTGGGGAAGGTTTTCCGCTCGGCCGTTGCATGTTTTGGGTGGACTAGGTCTTGGTGTGATTGGGGTGAGTGTTTTTACTTTACTTGTTGTTACTACTCACTTTTTTCATGATTATGGATTTCTTACTTCAGAGCGTTGGATTGTTGCATCGGTATTGATGTTTATTTTAGGTGTGCAACTTTTGGTAATGGGTTTGGTGGCAGATATTGTGGTGCGCGGCTATTTTGCGAGCAGCGGGAAGAAGAATTATGTGGTGCGGAGTGTGAAGAAACAATAAAGTTAACCGAGTTGAGTTTTTGCGACTCGAAAATTTGAAGTTCAAGTTTTTCTACCTTAATTAACTCAACTCGTTATTTGCTAAAAAATGATTTACTAAATTTCAGTGATTTTTCTACGTCATCCAAATTAAAATTCTCGTTAGCGCCGTGCATGTTACAGTCTTCGTTGGCGAGCGGAACGAGTACTTGAGGTGCGCCAAAGGCGTTTTTGAAATAGGTGACAATAGGTAGGCCGCCGCCGCTATATTTACATAATGGATTAGTGCCGTAAGCTTTTTCTAGAAGCTCTTTGGCTTTTGTGACATATTCGTTGTTAAGATCGAGTTTGACTCCTTCGTGGATATCGTCGACTTGCATCTCAAAATCTACGTATGATGGTAAGGTATCTTTAAGATAATTGCGGAAGAGCTCGGCAATTTTTGTTGGATCCTGGTTTTTTACTAGGCGAAAATTAATTTTGACAGTTGCTTTGGCATGAATGCCGTTTTTATAGCCTTCACCATTATATCCCGATTGTAGGCCTGTAACTTGAATCGAAGGTCGCAGGCCTACTTGAGTGTGGGGGTCGAATTCCGGTTCTTTTAACAGTGCTTTTGCTCCGGTGATGCGTTGGTATTCTTTTTCATCAAACGGAATTGATTCGGTGTTATCAATGGGGGCTACATCGTCGTAAAAATGAGGAATGGTGATGTGATTATTTTCATCATACAGTTTAGCGATCATTTTTGATGCTTCATGGATGGCACTTGGCGCAATGCCACCATAGATTCCAGAGTGTAAATCATTAGTTGCGGTTTTAACTGTTATGGTGGTGTTGAACCCTCCGCGAAATCCTAATTCAAGAATTGGATGATTGCCGGTTATTTCGCCATCGGAAATTACTACTACATCTGCTTTAAGGAGTTCTTTATTATCCTCGATGAATTTACCGAGCTTAGGTGACCCAGTTTCTTCATTGCCTTCGATCATAAATTTTACATTATATTTAAGTTTTTTCTCGTTAATTAAGTCGAAAATGGTAGCAATATGAATTGCTACCTGACCTTTATTGTCTATAGCTCCTCGAGCATAGAGGCGTTTGCCATCATTAGTTAATTCAAATGGTTCGGAATTCCAGCCATCGGACTTCAGGGCTGGTTGGACATCGTAATGTCCATAAATGAGACAGGTTTTACATGTAGGATCTGCTTCAAATGATGCAACGATAATTGGATTACCATAACTGTTGATGACATTCACTTTAAAACCCTTAGTGATGAATGTATTTTTTAGCCAGAGTGCACACTTTTGAATTTCGGTAGCAAAAGTATTGTCTGTGGAAACACTTTTAAATGAGACAAAATCTTTTATGAGGTTGAAATAAGTATCGGTCATGAAGTAATTATATCATTGAATAGGTATTGACAATGTCTTGTCTATTTTTTTAGAATAGCTTATTGTGAATATTGTTTTATTTGTTTTTGCTTTCTACTTTATGTCGCTCTTTGGGTATTGGTATACCCAAGGGGCTACTGTTGTTGAAAGGAATCATATTCACTAATTAGTTTTATTTCTTGATTTTCAACAAAAGACCCCTTGGAGTACCGCCAAGGGGTCTTTTTTTTGATGAAAGGATGTTTATGGGAACTTCCGAAAAAAAAATACAAATTTATGGTCCGTGCGCTGCGGAATCACGCGAACAAGTTTTACTTGCTGCTGATGCTGTTGCTGGAGTTGGTGCTCACTATATGCGTGCCTGTTTGTGGAAACCACGAACACGGCCAGGATTTGATGGTGTAGGGGAAGAAGGAATGGCGTGGTTAGCAGAAGCTTCATTGAAAGGGGTTGGCGTTGCAACGGAAGTGTTCTCGCAAGAACAAGTGGAAAAGTTGGCAGAAAAAGTGTTTGGTTTAAATCCGGATGCTAAATTGCTTGTATGGCTTGGTTCGCGTAGCCAAGTGCATTATTTGCAACGGGAAGTAGGATATGCCGTGTCGCAAGACCCACGCATTAAAGTTCTTATTAAGCATCAAATGTGGGAAGATGAAGCACATTGGTTAGGAATAATGGAGCATGTACTTGATGGTGGTGCGTCGGTGGAGCAAGTAATACTGTGCCACCGCGGATTTCATCCGTCAGGTCGCGAGAACCCGCAAGATTTACGCAATTTACCGCACTATGAAATGGCGATGCGCGTGAAAGAAAAAAGTGGTGTCCCAATGGTGATTGATCCTTCGCATATTGGGGGAAGTGTAGAAAATGTTGTTAAAATTTTGCTTGAATCAAAGCAATATGACTTTGATGGATACATGGTAGAGGCTCATCCAACTCCGGAACAGGCTCGAACGGACGCAAAACAACAATTATCTTTATCTCATCTGGAGAGCATGGTTGGGCAATTATAAGGAGGCTTATGAGTGAAGTTAATTTAACTGACTTGCGCGACCGGATTAATCATGTAAATTATAGTTTATTAGTGCTTCTTGCTGAACGATTTAGACTTACTGAACAAGTAGGAGTGTATAAAAAAGTACATGGGCTTCCTATTGTAGATAAACAGCGTGAAGAGCTTCAGTTAAAGGAATTAGAACGGTTAGCAGGAGAATTAGGAATGGACAGTTCAATTGCTCGGAAAATATTTCGTCTTATTATTGATGAAGTTTGCATACGACATCAGGCTATACGAGATAATTAATTTTAGGTGTATCATATTTATATGAATACTGTTGCTTATTTTGGTATACCTGGCTCATATAGTTATGCGGTCGCACTAAATTATTTTAATGATAATAACGCTGAGTTTCTTGCATCTAAACGGTTTAAAGATGTATTTGATGCGGTTCAAACTGAAAAAGCATTATATGGTGTGATCCCTATAGAAAATAGTTTGGCGGGATCAGTGTATGAAAATTATGGACTTTTATCTGAATCTAGTTTACATATTGTAGGCGAAGCGTATTTAAAAATTGAACACTGCCTACTTGGTATGTCTGGGCAAGGTTTTGTTTTAGGGGCAATTAAGAAGGTGTTCGCGCATCCACAAGCACTTGCGCAGTGTTCGCAGTTCTTTGAGAAAAACCCAACTATTGAACAAGTCCCTTATGGAGATAACGCGAGCGCTGCAGAGTTTGTAGCTCAACAAAAGGATAATTCCCTTGCTGCTATTGCTTGTGAAGGAGCTGCTGAAGTATATAACCTAGCGATTCTCATGAAGGACATCGCTAATAGTTGTGTGAACTATACTCGCTTTCTGGTGATAGGTCGCAGTGCTATAGAAGAGGGAACTAATAAATGCTCAGTAGCTTTTAACTTGCCGCATGTTGCAGGAAGTCTGTCCAATGCTTTAAAAATTCTTTCAGATTCGGGTATGAATTTAACTAAAATCGAGTCAAGGCCACTTTTTGATAAGCCATTTGAATATATTTTCTATTTGGATATGGAGTTTAGTGAGAAGTATCAGCGAGGGGTGATAGGGAATCAGTTTAGAAAAGCGGTCGAAAACCTTAAGGTTTTGGGTATATATAAAAGCGCTGATTCTGATCTTGGCAAAATAATTCTGTAATAGTACACTTGTACATTATTATGAGTGAAATAATAGTATCTGTCGTTCTATTCCTTATTCTCCCTGTATAAGGGGACGGGAAGAACGTAGTTGATACCTTATACCCGTCTCTTTTTCTTAAAAGAGGCGGTTTTTTGTTGTTTAGGGGATTTATGAGTAGTGGTGGACTTGAAAGAGGAAGACCTCAGCCTGAGCAGAGGGTTACTCGACCATGTTTGAGAGGCTTTAGGGTAGTTCGTGATTTAGATACTATAGTATGGAGCTTAACGGGTGGGTTAACCGCTGCTACGCGGCGATATATTGATCCTGACGGTTCGCGCATTGTTGACTCGGCTGATGCTGCTCGGGCTTTCAGTACGGGAAACATGGATAGAACTAAGTCGTTTTTTGTTTTTAGGACTGAGTTTAAGCCTGAACAAGAGGAATTATTCAAGAAATTATGTAGAATGATTCTTCAGGCAAATGTTAAGCAATCAAAAACTAAAGATACCTATGGTTTTGGCCTTGAGGAAGATGCAGATGTTAGAGTAATTTCTAAACTATTGTCGGGAATAAGTGGTGATCGAATTTCACGAATGAGAATGTCCCATGTACGAGGAGGATTAGTTTTAAGTTTAGTTTCAGGCGTTGACGGAGATGACCTTCCTGGCCCTGTTCCCTGGGCGGTCCGTGAAGCTTTAGAAATGCAAGAGTTGCCTGAGATGAGAATGCATTATCCGCGTTATCGTGAGATAGCGCAGCAGTATGGAGTAGGAGTACAGATTTTAACTATGGCCGCAGATCAACATTCTGTTGATGCCATCTTTAGCTTTTATCGCCGTGATCCTAAGAATAATGATTTCCTGTCTTCACTTTCTGGTACGCATCAATTCCCGTCTGTGAATAGACCAGGAGATAGAGAGCGACTGCAGATAATAGTTGATGCAATGTCTTATGTTGGCCTTGCCGGTACGTATTGCCGTGTCAACCCAAAAGCATATGAATTGGCATTGCATGCTTTGGCGACATCAAGATGGGTTACGTTTGAGGATTTGCAACAACCTTCTTATGCATTCGTCACCATGCAGGATCCTGTTGTTCCGGTTGTTATTTTGCGAAAAGCTTCGGGCGATGATCTTGGGTTTGAATATAATCCTATCGAACATGGAGGTATGTTTATAACCGGGCAAATTACAGATACTTTTTGGAAAATTCAGTCGTATGTTCCTGGGAGATCAAGTGAGATTGCTTCACAATCTGCCGCCTCTGTTATTTTTAAATAGTTGTATCCTCATAATATTTATTTACTTTCCAAATAGCAGCTTTACCTTGTTTTGCGACAAGAGAAATAAACCCAGCGTTCTCCATATTGGCTAACCCTTCGTCTAGTTTTTGCTCGTTCTCCATGAGTAGGGTTTTTGGCCCCTGATTGGGATGAGTATCTGTAACTAAATATTTTACATTTTTATGATAACTGAGCCAGAAACATTTTTCTTCACCACAAGGGGAGGTTTCTTTGCTAAATTTTCGGTAGCCGTTGTTGCGCTTGTATGGCCATAGCACATGGAGATCTTTGCGCTCATTAATGTGCGGGATGAGGTTGTCTTGCGCTGCGATACCTACACCGGGTGGAACTTGTTTTAAAATAGCATTGTTATCTGCGATGTATTGAGGCCAGGTGTACCAGGTTTTTTTGCTGAGGGTATTAAGGGGCAGATGATAAGTGTATTGGAAGTAAGCCCAGGAAATGGTGAGTAGTATTGCTAAGGGGAAGTAGGGAATTGAGATTAGCTTGATTTTGCTTCTAGGGATTCGTACTTTATCTAAATTATGTAAATTACATACTCCGTAGATTGTGGCCCAGGCAAGTAGTGGCGCAAGTGAAGAGCGGTATTGGAGGAAAATACTCCCTGTTTCTGGATGATTATTACCCAAGACAAAATAAAATATAAGATCGGCAATGGATGCAATTACTGTGATAGGGGAAAATAGCGGAATGAGTGCAAACCAGAGATAACTTAGACGCCAAACCTCTTGTTTTTGTGGAGTATTACCTAAGTATCCAATGGTTTCCTGAATCGATACTGGGTTTGATGCAACAAACCGATAGTGCTCGTCTGTTAGATTTTCCATAATGGGGAACAGAATTTTTAAGACGATAAACATATATAGTAGTGAGGTTATCGCAATTGTAGTTCCGACTTTTCGATGACCGCGTAAAAAATAAGTTAACCCAATTGCGAATATGATGACCGGGAAACTTTCTTTCATTCCTAGTATTATTGCCATTACTGTGGCTGCCCATTTATATTCCTTATTTTCAATTTTCCAAATGAGCCAAGGGACCAATACTGTTCCAAATACTATGGAATGGACGTCAAAGTTGATAGAAAACTGATATCCATAAAATGTTAGGTAGGAAAGGGTAAGGATTGCTCTTAAATAGATGGGAAGATTCAATTTTTTCGCTAACCAATCGAATGGAAGGGCAGATGCTCCCATCATAACCGCTTGAAGAATTAATAATGCTTTAGGGTCGCTCCAGATCCAATAGAGTGGTGCAAGTAAAGCCAGACTTGGAGAAAAGTGATTTAATAACGCAAATTTATACTCAACGGTCACAAATGGGTACAAAAAGCGGCTATACAACCATACTGTTTGATCGTAAATACCAAGGTCGTAGCCATAGGTGTGAAAATGGAAATGACGTAGGAGCGCGAGCGCTATGTATAATAGTGTAATTATTACGATTATGATGTTAGGGGAATTGGTGTACAGAAAACCAATCACTTTTTTTTGCATACGGTGATTATATATTAATTTAACAAATAACAAATTTGCCTCAAATCGCCCGTTTTATGTATAATAGGTTTTGTTATGCTCAAAATTACTGATTTGCAAGTAGAAACTGAAAAGAAACAAATTCTAAAAGGTTTGAATTTAACTGTTAATTCAGGAAAAATTCATGCCATTATGGGTCCAAATGGCTCAGGAAAATCAACGCTCGCTTATGCTCTAGCTGGACATCCTCGGTACCACGTAACTGGTGGGGGTGTAGAATTTTTTGGTGAAGATTTACTGATGATGTCTGTTGACGAGCGTGCTAAGAAAGGATTGTTTTTAAGTTTTCAATATCCCCAAGAAGTTGCTGGTGTTCCGGTCGAACAATTTTTGCGCATGGCGCAAAGAGAGATTGCGCGATCTAAAGACGAAAAGCCGCTTTCTGTGCTGAAATTTAAATTGCTTTTAGATGAAGAAATTAGAAAACTGGGTATGAAGGAAGGAATGCAGAAACGTAATTTAAACGAGGGATTTTCTGGTGGTGAAAAAAAGCGAAATGAGATTTTACAGATGGCAGTGTTACAGCCTAAACTTGTTGTTTTAGACGAAGTTGATTCTGGTTTAGATGTGGATGCTTTGAAGCATGTTGCATATAGGGTAAAAGAATACGTACAGAAACATGCTGATGTATCTGTTCTTGTGATTACACATTATATGCGGATCTTAAAATATTTGGAGCCAGATGTTGTATCTATTGTTTATGATGGTACAGTGATTAAGGAAGGCGATAAAGACCTTTCGGAATATATTGAAGAAAAAGGGTATGAAGGGATACTTTGATGGAAGAACAATTACCAGGGAAAGGCTCAATAGCGATTGTTCACTCAAGTAATGAGGAAGGTCGGCGGATTGAGGGGGCCACTGTTTTGAAATGGAAGGCTACGATTTTTAAAGCATTGAATGAAGTTGAAGGAAGTGCTGATAAAACTGAAGCTTTGCGAGTGCATGCTGGGAATATATTGTATGATGTGTTGTATTATGGAAACTTCGCTTTGGTAGGTTCTAATCGCCGGGTAGGGTCGATTAGATTCTTAGGGGCGGGTGATAAGGATGTGGTGGTTCCTGTGAATGAAGAATTGTTGCGTTCGTTGTTCCTTGCTGAACCTGATATACAAAGTGAAAGCGATGATAGAGAACTTGCGCTATATCGTGAAGAACTGCTTGATCCATCGAAAGAAGCAGTAGAGATAGTTTTATAATCTATGTCTGATTTAAGCCCTGTTGGGCAATACCAGTACGGTTTTTTTGAAAGTGACGAAAACTATTCGGTTAAGTTGCCTAAAGGTTTGTCGCGTGAAGTTGTTGAGGCTATTTCTCGATACAAAAAAGAGCCTGACTGGATGCTGCAATTGCGACTTAAAGCCTATGAAATATTTTTAAGTAAAAAAATGCCAAATTGGGGTGGTGATCTTTCGCAGATAGATTTTCAGGATATTCATTATTTCTTGCGCGCTTCAGACAAAGCGGAACGGAAATGGGAAGATGTCCCTGATGATATTAAGCGAACCTTCGATAAGATTGGTATCCCAGAGGCTGAGAAAAAGTTTCTTGCAGGTGTATCGTCGCAATATGATTCGGAAGTTGTGTACCATAATTTAAAGGGCGCCTGGGAAGATAAGGGAGTTATCTTTACGGATACCGATACTGCTGTTCGAGAATATCCAGAAATTATGAAAAAGTATTTTGGAACGTTGATTCCCCCTGGTGATAACAAATTTGCAGCGCTTAATACTGCTGTGTGGAGTGGTGGCTCTTTTATTTATGTACCTAAAGGGGTTCATGTTCAAATACCATTGCAAGCATATTTTAGAATTAATGCAGCTAATGCAGGTCAATTTGAGCGAACGTTGATTATTGCGGATGAGGGCTCATTTGTTCATTATGTAGAAGGTTGTTCTGCACCAATTTATACTACGGATTCGCTTCATTCCGCTGTTGTTGAGATTGTCTGTTTGGCTGGTTCACGAGTACGGTATACGACAATCCAAAATTGGTCGAATAATGTATACAATTTGGTCACTAAGCGAGCTTTTGTGTATCGTGATGCGACGATGGAATGGGTGGATGGAAATATTGGTTCGAAATTAACAATGAAATATCCGTCCGTGTTTTTAAAAGAAGAAGGTGCTCGTGGCGAAGTGCTATCTCTGGCGTTTGCTGGAAGGGGGCAGCATCAGGATGCGGGCGGCAAGGCTGTACATTTAGCGTCGAATACTACATCGCTTATTACCTCAAAATCTATTTCCATGCGGGGTGGGCGAACATCGTATCGAGGTCTTTTACGGATTGCGAAAAACGCGAAGAATTGTAAGTCTACCGTTAAGTGTGATGCGTTGTTAATGGACGATATTTCAGCGTCGGATACATATCCAGATATGAAGATTGAAGAACAGGATGTAACTATTGGGCATGAGGCTTCGGTCGGAAAAATTGGTGAAGAACAACTGTTTTATTTAATGTCGCGAGGCTTAACGGAAGATCAGGCAGCGGCTATGATAGTGCAAGGATTCGTAGAGCCAATAATACGAGAATTACCGATGGAATATGCGGTAGAGATGAATCGTTTAATTCAGCTTGATATGACTGGCTCGGTTGGTTGATCCTTGGCTCCAATGTTATTTCTTGACAACAATTTTCCAATAGCTTACGCTAAAACAAGATGGATAAGAAACACCTACTTATTGTTTTGTTTGCACTAGTTTTTACTTCGATAGTTGCTATTGGCCTTCGTGTGCCGTTTCTAAACATTGCTTCATTTTTTAGAACTGATAGCAGTGATGCGCAGCAGGCTTGCTTTGTTCATACTTTTTCTATTACTAGCCAACCTGTCGGGCATATCTTTTCGCAGGAATGCGTGCGCGATGGCGGACAAATTTATTCTAATGATCAACGATTTACATTTTATGATGTAGGTGGCGGAGTTTTACCTCGTGGATTTACCTACGTTAAAACGGACGATGTAGCTGCTAAAAATGACCCAAACCTGCACTGGTCAATTACTTTGCAACAAGATTCGACCATTTATGTTTATTTTCGACGTAAAATTGCTGTTACTCAACCCCCATCTTGGATTAATGATACTTTTACTAGCAATACTGCCCAAACCCCCATTGATATTCTTTCGTTGAATCATTACTTGTTGCGCAAGAGTACCACTAATCCAAAAGTTGGTGCTTATGATGCGTATTTTGCCCAGCGTTCTGCAGGAAGTGTTATTAATTTTGGACCAGCGTATGATGCTAATTCAAAAGCGCTTTCGATGTACATAGTTGCTGTATTGCCTGATATTATTACATCTGCTCCAACGGCCTCTCCCGTTCCAACCAATAGTAGGACAGCTGCTCCTTCACAAACTGCTACGGCAACTCAAAGCCCTGTGCCAAGTTCAACAATAACTGTTACCCGAAGCCCTGCCCCAACAGCCACTCCTGCTCCTACTGGGGATAACGCTTCACCTGGTACAACTGCTGTACCTAATGCGCGGGAAACATCGGTATATTTGCAGACACAAAATGGTTCTGGTCAGAGCGGATATGCAATTATTACCGAAATGAGTGCAACTCAAACTCGTGTGTCTCTTAGTTTGTTTGGTGGAAATTATACCAATCAACCAGCACATATTCATTCTGGGACCTGTGCAAATCCAGGTGGTGTAATTTATCCATTAAATAATGTAACTGGTACGTCAATTACCTACTTAAATGTTCCCTATGCTACTGTGGTGGGGAATTTGGGTATCGTTAATATTCATAAATCTGTTGCTGAGTCTGCTGTATACACCGCCTGCGGGGCGAAGTAAACATTTTTTCTGATACTTTATTGCTAATGAAGATATTGACAGTGATGAGGTGGTATAATCGAGATATATAACTTTATTCCCTGAGGAGGGTTTGGACATGCACACGATACTTGAGCCAAAAATATTTAGCGAAAATTTAATGAAGATGGATGGGATTAGCGCGAAAACACAAGAAGAGCATATAAAACTCTATCATGGATATGTAAAAAAATATAACGAATTAATGGATAAAATTGAGGCATTGACTGATGAAGATTATGCGAATGCTAATCAAATTTATTCGCAGTTGCGTTCATTAAAAACAGATCTCACTTTTGCAATTAGTGGAGTTAAAAATCATGAGATTTACTTTGGCCATCTTGGTGGTTACGGGGGACGACCAGAAGGTAAGTTACTTGAAATGATCAGTAATTGTTTTGGATCATATGAAAAGTGGGAACAAGATTTAAAGGCAACGGCAATTGCTGCACGTGGTTGGGTTTGGCTTGCATGGGATCATGATTTAAAACACTTATTTAATTACCTTGGTGATGCGCAAAATACGTTTCCCGTATGGAATGCAACACCGATATTTGCACTCGACACCTACGAACATGCCTACTTTATTGACTACGGCGCAGCTCGCGCAAAATACATTGAAGCATTCTTAAAAAATCTTGACTGGAAAGCAGTTGAGAAAAATTGGGAGATGGCTGTTGAGTGTGGATGTGAAGATGGACAAGAAGGATGCGCTCGCGGTGGAGATTGTGGATGCGGTGGACAATGCGGCCATTAATAGTGTATTATAAAAATATGATTGATCGACTACTTCGGCTTATTGTAGTAGATTACCCTAAAGGGACAGCTTAATGCTGTCCCTTTTTTTATGGTTATTTTTATTATTTTAGGAGGTATCACATGGGTAGCGCTGATTATGATCTACTTTTACAAGAGATCGTTCGAGATAATAAAAGAGTAGGACTTGATCAAAGTGGTTATACTTTTACTCAAACTGAGGATGAATCTCCATTGGTGTTTGCCTATCAGGAAGAGGAGGAATAATCTATTACAGATTATTTAAGCAATATCCTTTGCCTTTGCAAGCGGTAATGCAGTCGCGTTTTACGCCGAGTGAAACCAGTTTTGTTCTAAGCCGTTGAAGATTTTTATTGATCGCCCAGATGGAAAATTCATTTTCTTCTTTCCATATGATATCTCCTAATTGATCGTAGGTTACTACTTTATTTTCGTTGTCTATTAGTAGTGAAAGTATTAGTTGTTGAATACTAGTAAGTCGTGCTGAGATTGGCTTATTGTTTAAGTAGATGAGATCAGTTCTTTTTTAAGCTGTTTTTCAAAATATAGCCCGAGGCTTGCCATATATTCTGCTGATTCAGTTATGAGTTGGTTTGATTGTCTTTTGAGTGGAGATATTGTGGGGTGAAATGTTGGAAATATTTTTATGTCAACTAGGCGTTGAATGAGAAAATCCGCAATGCTTTCAATGCCTTCCCAAGGGATATTTAGTTTTTTTTGTTCTGAGTATAATAGCCCTTGAATGATTGCTTCACCAATATTTGCGATAGTCATATCTTTTCGGATATAACAATTGAATTTTTTCTTTTCTATAGGGTCTATTTTTTCAAAAGATGTTTTTGTACCAAATGAAGTGATTCTTACCTCGATTTCCGTAATATTACTTACATGTTGAGGAAGTACTTCGTATACAAATTTCCAAAAAGGTTTCTCTGCTTTTTCCCAATTTTTTTTGAAGGCTTGTATTTCTTTTTCGTGGAGATTTAGTTGATTGGGAAGCAATTTTTCTACTTTGCTTATGAGATGTGGAGAGTAATTTAGTGGACTAGTGTCTTTTATTTTATTTACTTCGTGCCAAAAATCTTTAACTGAGGTATATTCTAGATTAGGTAGATACACGGTAGAAGGGTTGCCTGAGATTAAGTATGGTAGTACTGCAAAGTTGTGCCGGTAATAAAAGCCATTTATGGATTGAATGGCGCTGTGTAGCACGCGGTTCGCTTCAGTTTGGCGAGTCGTGAGAAACTTGATCGGGGGAATTCTGTCCATAACTTGTCCATTACTTTTTACTATAGGGCAGTATACTATCTTTTTATTCCTATTTAAAGGTGCATATGCTTACTTTATCTGAATTAAATCTGCGGCTCCTTAGCACAGATTATGCTGTGCGTGGGCCTATTGTAGCGCGAGCTTCAGAGCTTGAAGCTTTAGGCGCTGATGTTATTTACTGTAACATTGGGAATCCTCAAGCGTTGGGACAGCTTCCTTTAACGTATATTCGCCAGACTCTTGCATTGCTTGAGTATCCAGAATTATTGCGTCGGTCGGAAAGTGCGGCTTTATTTCCGGTGGACATTAGGGAAAAAGCACAATTTATATTGGCTAAACATCCATTTGGAACAGGGGCTTATTCGAATAGCGCTGGTATTGGGTTTATTCGGGAGGCCGTGGCCAGTTATATAAAGCAAAGAGATGCAATTGCCATTGATAAGGATCAAATATTTCTTACGGATGGTGCTAGTAAGGGTGTTCAGTCGGTTATTTTCTCACTACTTAGAGATGAGCAAGATGCCTTGCTTATACCTATTCCTCAATATCCGTTGTATAGTGCATCGCTACAGTTGTATGGTGGGAAGCTTGCTGGATATTATCTTGATGAAGAACATGGTTGGGAGTTTGATGAAGCTACACTTAATGAAAGTTTGGAAAAAGCGAAAAAAGAAGGTTTAACGGTTAAAGGAATTGTTGTGATTAATCCAGGAAATCCTACTGGATCAGTGCTTTCTTATGACACGATTCGAATGGTTATTGCATTTGCTAAAAAGCATAATTTAGTTATATTAGCTGACGAAGTATACCAGGAGAATATTTATCAGGAAGGGCTTTCTTTTGTTTCTTTTGCAAAGGTTATGCACGATTTAAATGAGACAACAGTCTCATTGTTTAGCTTTCATTCTGTTTCGAAAGGGTATTTAGGGGAATGTGGTCACAGAGGCGGGTATATGGAGATGCGCAATATACCGCCTGAAGTGTTGGCCGCATTTGAAAAATTGCAATCGATTTCGCTTTGTTCTAATATTTCTGGTCAGTTAGTAACCTATCTTATGGTTACTCCACCTCAAAAAGGTGATGCAAGTTATGAATTATATATCCAAGAAAAAGGGCAGATTCTTACTTCATTGCATACGCGAGCTATCCTTCTTGCTCGGGGATTGAATGCTATTTCTGGTGTATCGGTTGAGGTTCCACCTGGTGCTATGTATGCATTTGTTCGAGTTGAAATTCCAGGAGATTTAGGGAGTGAAGCGGAGCGGAATAATGCGTATTGTTTACGGCTTTTGGAGGAAACAGGTATTTGTGTTGTCCCAGGTTCGGGGTTTGGGCAGCAGCCAGGAACGTATCACTTTCGAACGACCTTTTTGCCTCCAGAAGAACAGATTCTTCGTTTTATAGAACGATTTAAAACTTTTCATGAACGATATATATTAATTCATTAACTACTATTTAAGGAGATTTATGAGTACTTTACCTGAAACTAGTATTTTTACAGGTGCGTTTTTAATTGAAAATGGTGAACGAAAGCCAATTTTTAGAAATGCTCAGTTTGAATACTTCCAATATAATGCACAAGGTCCGTTACTTGTGACCGGTGGATTGGGGGTGGAAGATTCTCGAACAGGGCATGCCAGCGAAAGATTTTTAGGCTCATTGCCTCCAAGTGTTGATCTTGTTCGCCGCAAGGTGATTGATGAGAGTTGACCTTTTTTTTGGGTGGTTTGATATAATGATTTCATGACTAAAAAGCTTAAAGTGGCTGTTGGCATGTCTGGTGGGGTTGATTCAGGGGTTTCGGCAAAACTTTTGGTTGATGCTGGGTATGAAGTTTGCGGGGTTCACCTTCATTTTTGGGCTGAGCATGACCCTTATTTATCTCGGGAGAACAAGTGTTGTTCGACTGAGAGTTTGATGGCAGCGCGGAAAACCTGTGACATGCTAGGGATTCCTTTTTATACTTTTAATTTTGAAGATATTTTTAAGGAAACGGTAGTTGAATATTTTCTTGAAGAGTTTAAAGCTCTGCGGACTCCTAATCCGTGTGTTGTTTGTAACCGAAAAATTAAAACTGGGCGCTTGGTCAAATACGTTCAAGGTCTTGGATTTGATATGCTTGCAACGGGGCATTACATAAATGTTGCACAAAAGAGTAGTGATGATTACGAGGTTTTAGCATTTGATGATATCGCAAAACGAGCTCAAATTTTAGCTGATTTTCCTAACCACCAAGATTTGTTTTTGAAGATGGGGAATGATGACAAAAAGGATCAATCGTACTTTTTGTATACAATGAAGCAAGAAGATTTAGTGAGACTAGTGTTTCCTTTAGGGAAAATGGTTAAAGATGATGTGCGTAAGTTGGCTGTAGAGTGGAACTTACCTGTAGCAACTTCAAAAGAGAGTTTTGATATCTGCTTTATTCCAGGCGACAATTACCGTGACTTTTTACAACGCCATATGCCGGAGTGGATTATACCGGGTGATGTTGTAACTGTTGAAGGCGAAACTATTGGAAAACATACTGGGCTTCCATTCTATGCAATTGGACAGCGACGAGGGTTTACGACAAATAAAGTCGTACCTTATTACGTAGTTGGTTTTGATAAAGATGCTAACCAACTGATTGTTGGTAAAAGTGGACAAACTGATAAAGCTTCGTTTACCGTACATTCTTCTACTTTTGCCAGTGATGCGTGGGGTGAGGAATTAGATTGTCAGGTGCGACTGCGGCATATGGGTGGATTTACTGAGGGGAAAGTGATGAAAGATGGCGACAATGTGAAGGTTGAACTTTCTGCAGCACAGCGAGGAATTACTCCGGGGCAAAGCGCAGTCTTTTACCAGGACCGTGTGCTTTTGGGTGGTGGTGTGATAGATCGGGTCTTGTGATTTCTAGGAATATCCTATAGTAAATTGTTTCCTTTTTTGATATACTTTGACGATGAATGAAGGTGGATTAATTGCTTCGGGCCCAGAAACTTTGCATCGCACGGAGGGGGAGATCCTTAGAGCTGACGCGCTTCGACGGATAACAATGTTTGACTTTGAATCAAAGTTAGTCCCTCGTCGTAGTGTCGCACTTTCGTAGGACTGATGTTTATGAAATCATGTCGGGTGAAGCAGAGCTCAATACCGAGATTGATAATCTGATATTATCAGCGCAGAGAGAATGGGCTTTAGAAAACCTTGTACGTGAAGTGGCCGAAGAGACAGGTATTTGTAGAATTCCTGATTCTATCTTGGATTTATCTGCTAATTTCTTGGGCTTTGTTCCTGGATATTCGCCAAACTTACTTGATAGGGTTGTAGGAGATAAACTTCAACTTCCTTTTGTCTTTAAATATAAGCTTAACAGTTTGCCAAAAATTGATGAGCGTGAAGAACACGATGAAAGTGTCTGGTTGAGATGGCCTCTGTTTGGTTTTGAGCGACCTAAAAAAGTTGCAGAAATTAGGCCGCTTTTAACTTCTATTTTGGATGGTGAGCTTGTCGTTACTTGTGAAGGGCGCAGAGCTGATGTTTTACGAATTGTACAACCAACAGAAAGACTTGAGGAAGCCTATGCGGGCAAAGTAGGACCTTTATCTGTGGTAACTCAGACCATGCTTATTCATTGTTTAACAGCTGAGGCTAGTGGTGGCTTGCGTTAAATTTTGCCTAACTTTTTTGCCAGCTTTTCAGTCTCATTTAGTAAATTTTCAATTTCATCTAGTCCTTTGTTCCAAAAATTTTTGTCGGCAATATTAACATCCATTTGGGCGAATATGCTTTTAGGAGAGGAGGATGTTCCGGATGAGAGGAATCCTTTTACTTTTTCAATAAAGGAATGATCTTTTTTGACCGAACTTTGTAATGACTTTGAAATTAATAGGCCGCTGGCGTAGGAATAGACATAGAAGAATGAGCGGATGTGTGACCAGTACACCCACCAGTTTTGTCCTCCTTTAGATTGCTCAACAAAATCTCCCATATACGCCTTCATGTTCTTAGTAAAGATTTCTCCGATATTTTCTTTGGAAAGGTATCCCTTTTCGCGGAATGCTGCGTGTAAATCCTGCTCAAATTTATAGCAGGAGACTTGTCTAAAGATCGAGGAAACATCGTCGTTTAATTTCATCATCATGATAGCAAGTTTGGTTTCATTGTCTGAGTCTTTAAGGAGTTCCTGTAGTACGAAATCTTCCATAAAGGTGCTTGCAACCTCAGCAGTTGATGTTGGTGTGCCAAAGTTTAGGGCATTTTGTTTTTCTTTCATGAGCTCATCGTTGATACCGTGTCCAAATTCATGGGCTATTGTTAGCACGTCGTTGAGTTTTTTGGTGAAGTTAAGAAGCACATAGGTTGGTTGAGACTTTAAATTGTAGGCACAGAATGCACCACCACGTTTCCCTTTATTGGGCATGGCGTCAACTTTACCGGTTTCGACAAACATTTTAGCGATTTGGGCAAATTGAGGGTCTAGCTGAGTGAAAACATGATAGACTAAATCTACCGCTTCCTGATACGAATAGGTTTTGTCGATTGCACCATATTCGACATTGCGTTCATGGTAGGCTAGTTTTTCTTGTCCCATTAATTTTGCTTTGAGTTGGTAAAACTTGTTCGGGATCATATTGCGTGATGAGACTGCCTTGATTAGTGCGTCGACAACGTCGGTTTCGATATCGTCTGCAAGGTGCCTTGCTGTATCCGGGCGTCCCATGCCTCGTAGATCGTCGTTTATTTTTTTATTTCCAAAGATTGAGTTTAGTTCATTTTCCGCAACCTCCGCCCATTTAGCATTAATTGTATCGAAGGCTTGAGCGGCGCTGTCGCGCGTTTCCTTATTTTTTGATGAGGTAAGGGTGGCGATTTCGGAGAAGTTTTTAACTTGTTTGGTGCCATCCTCAGTGATAACTTCGGCTTCTTCTTTCGAAAGAAAGGTTGAGGTCATTTTTACCCAGTTGTAATGTGAAGTGGTGGCTTTAAGATTTAAGATTTTTTCTTCAGGCTCGCTTAGTAAATATTTAGATTGTTTAAAGAGATTTTCTAAATAGTGCTTATATGGCGCAAGGGAACTATTTGCGAGAAATTTCTCTTGCTGATTTTCTGGGATTTTTGAGATACGCATCTCGAAAAATTGGATATCGTTTAAGATTTTGTTGGCAAAATCTTCAAGCTGATTTTCTTTGGCTTTCAGTTCAGGGCTTATTGAATCCTGGGAGCTGCGGAGTGAGAAATAGTAGCCAAAATTACCTGAAGTGCTTGTGTAATGCTGCCAGTTTTCAAATTCATCGAGAGCTTGTTTGAGCAGTGCCGGTTGTTGTAAATAATCTTCACGGTCTTTCCATTTGTTTATAAAACAATATGATTCTTCGGTAACTTTTTTCTTTTGTTCTTCAAGTTCTGGTGAGTTGTCTGATGTGAGGAGGGGGGAGAGATCCCAGGTTAATTTTGAGGTGTTTAGCTTTGTCATATTCTTAATTATACCATTTATTTGGGGCATCTTTCTTTTGTCGAGCTTTGATTAGAAGAGACTTTCTCGCTGAATACTACGCCGACACGCTTAACGCTTCGGCTTCGCCTTGCGTTTAAAGCTCTGCTTCGTCATTTTGGTTTGACGAAGAAGGTCGTCTAAAGTATTTCAGCTTCGAAAGTCTGAGTTATAATAAGCTATGAGATCTTCTGAAGACACTTCAGCAATGTTACAAAAACTGGAAACTGTGTATGGAGATGTTGAAGCGTTTTTGCATCACAAGTCGCCTTTTCAATTGCTGGTTGCCGTGATTTTATCTGCACAAACCACTGATATTTTAGTTAACAAAGTAACGCCTGCATTGTTTGAAAAATATCCTGATCCCGCTTCTTTAAAAAATGCTCCCGTAGAGAATGTAACTTTTTTGGTTAACAGGATAAATTATTACAAAACTAAAGCAAAAAATTTGATTGGGATGGCAAAGCTTATTGATGAACAGTTTGGAGGGGTGGTTCCGCAAACTATTGAGGAGTTAGTTATATTGCCTGGAGTGGGGCGTAAAGTTGCTAATGTGATTGTGGGAGATATTTTTAAAAAGCCTCTAGGAATTGTTGTGGATACACATATTAAGCGGGTTTCCTATCGTGCAGGTTGGACGGAAGCGGTTGATCCGAAGAAAATTGAACAGGATTTAATGCAGCAGTGGCCTTTATCGTATTGGGTGGAAACTCCAAAGCGGATGATTTTGGTAGGCAGGCAGTATTGTTTTGCAAATAAGCCTCCTGATTGTGGACATTGTCCACTACGAGAGTTGTGTTGGAAACGAATTACTCAATCATAATCTTTCCATTTACCACTTCGATATTTACGGTATCTCCTGGTTTTTTACGACCTTCGATAAACTGCAAGGCTACTTCATCGAGGATGGTGGATTCGATTAATCTACGCAAAGGTCTTGCGCCATATACCGGATCGTAGCCAATTTTGGCAAGCAGCGCTTTAACTTTGTCGGAGATATTCATCTTAAGGTGTTGTTTTTCAAGGCGTTTGCGAATATCCTCCAGCAGGATATTAACAATTTGTTCAATGTTGTTTTCAGTTAGTTTATTGAAAATAATAATATTATCTAGGCGATTAAGAAATTCCGGACGGAAAAAGGTTTTAAGTTCGTCTTCCGGAAGGTTGGATGTCATTATGATGAGCGTATTTCTAAAGTCTACTACTCGGCCATTGCCATCGGTTAACCGACCATCATCTAATATTTGCAAAAAAACGTTAAACACTTGTTGATGCGCTTTTTCTACCTCATCAAATAGAATTACTGAATATGGACGGCGGTGAACGGCTTCGGTTAATTGGCCACCTTCTTCGTATCCAACGTAGCCTGGTGGTGCGCCTATTAAACGAGCTACATTGTGCGGTTCGGTGTATTCGGTCATGTCGATACGAATTAAGGCACTTTCGTCGTCAAATAGAAATTCTGCAAGTGCTTTGGCTGTTTCTGTTTTACCGACACCAGTTGGACCAAGGAAAAGAAATGATCCGATAGGCCGATTAGGTTGAGAAAGTCCGGTGCGTGAACGCCTGATCGCGTTAGCAACTTTATTTAAGGCTTCATTTTGTCCCACTACATGTTTGTGTAGTTCGCTTTCTAAGTGCTCGAGTTTATGCGATTCAGACATTAATAATTTAGTTAATGGGATACCTGTCCAACGAGAAACAACTTTGGCAACATCTTCGGCGATTACTTCTTCGCGCAAGATCCGTTCTTCTTCAGGAATTTTATTCCATTCTATATCTGCTTGTTTTAGTTTTTCTTCAAGCTGCGGGAGTTTCCCATATTGAATTTCGGCGGCTTTCTGAAGATCTACTTCGCGTTGTGCTTTTTCTAATTCAGCTTTGGCTTTATCTATGTCTGTTTTTATTTTTTGGATGTCTGAGATGAGGGCTTTTTGTTTTAACCACCGTTTTTCCATAGCATTGGCATTTTCTTTAAGTGAAAGTAACTCAGCAGCGATATATGTTGAGCGTTCCTTAGCGTTTTCGGTTTTTTCTTTTTTTAGTGCGGCTTGTTCAATCTCTAGCTGGATCATTTTACGTTTCATAGTGTCTAACTCAATCGGCATAGATTGTGTTTCTATTTTTAGAGCGCTTGTCGCCTCGTCGATAAGGTCGACGGCTTTATCTGGCAAAAAACGATCGGTTATATATCTGGTTGAAAGTTCAACGGATGCTATTAAGGCGTCGTCGGTAATACGTATTCCGTGGTGTAATTCATATTTTTCTTTGATTCCACGTAATATAGTTATGGAATCTTCGGCTGATGGTTCATCAACAAAAACTGGCTGGAATCTTCGTTCCAGAGCCTGATCTTTTTCTATGTATTGTCGATATTCCTTGACGGTTGTGGCGCCGATACAGCGTAATTGGCCACGTGCAAGCGCTGGCTTTAGAATATTTGCAGCATCCATGGCACCTTCTCCGCCGTTTCCTGCACCAACCAAAATATGTAATTCATCGATAAAAAGTATGTACTGGTCAGGCTTTTTCTCAATCGCTTTAACGATATTTTTAATTCTTTCTTCAAATTCGCCACGATATTTTGCGCCAGCAAGAACCATCGCAATATCTAAAACTAAGAGGTCTTTGCTTTGCAGTGTTTCTGGGACATCCTTGGAAACAATTCGTTGAGCAAGTCCCTCCACGATTGCGGTTTTTCCAACGCCTGGATCGCCTATAAGGACTGGGTTGTTTTTAGTTCGCCGTGAGAGTACTTGCATAAGGCGGCGTACCTCTTCGTTTCTGCCTATAACAGGATCAAGTTTTCCGCTTTTTGCATCATTAGTTAGATTGTGCGTGAATTTTTGCAAGGCATTCTCGCGGCCGTCGTCATAGTCTGGTGGAAGGTTAGTGTTCATATATATTTACTTTATTTTGAAGAATTTGCTGCTCGAAAATTTGAAGTTTAAGGTTTCCTACCTTTTAGTTTTTTTGCTCTCGGGCTTTGCATAAGTGAATCCAGGACGGATGCAAATTTTCTGCGCTACAAAATTCTCCAAAATCTGAATAATTAAAAATATTATAGAATATTTTGTCAAATTTGGCAATCTCCTATTCTGAGTGCTAATACGTCTGCGACTTATTTGCTTTAGAGTAGCAGTGCCGCAAAAGGTGTGGACGTTTACTCAGTGATTTTGATACAGTAGAGGCATGCAAGAGATGGTTGATGCTAAAAGCTATCGAGAAGATCCGTATATGGATCAATTGGAGGGGCAAATAGTTCATAAACAAGTGCGAGAATATTTTACTGATAGTATGTTGTTCTTTGTGATCTTTTTTTTAGGTGTAATTATTTTAGGCGTTGTGTTAGGTATTTATGGGGCTCTTTACTTTACCTCGAAATAGTCTCATTCTTCACATTTTCCTCTCTTTTTAGTAAAATACGTGCATGTCTGAATTTACTGTTTTACTATATTACAAATATGTACCTATTGGCGACGTGCAGGAAGTACGTGATTGGCAGTTTGCGCTCTGTGAGAAATTGTCTCTAAAAGGAAGAATTCTTATTGCCAAGGAAGGCATTAATGGTACTGTTTGCGGTACTCATGAAGCTACTGAAGAATACAAACGCATTACTGGTTCTGATGCACGATTTGTGGATATTACTTATAAAGAAAGTGATGCACATGAACAGGTTTTTCCAAAACTACGAGTAGTGGTTCGTGACGAGATTGTAACTCTTGGCGTCGGTAACGATGTAAGTGCCGATCACGGCGCTGAACATATTTCTCCTGCTGATCTTAACAGTTTGTTACATAGTGGCGAAGAGTTTTATTTGTTTGATGCACGAAACAATTATGAATCTATGGTAGGGAAGTTTTGCAACGCAATTACGCCTGATGTAGATAATTTTAGAGATCTTCCAGCAAAGTTAAAAGAATTTGAGTTTTTGAAAAACAAGAAAGTTGTAACCTACTGTACTGGTGGTGTGCGCTGCGAAAAATTCTCGGCACTAATGAAAAAAGAAGGATTTGAGAATGTGTATCAGTTGGATGGCGGTATTGTAACGTATGGTGAACAATTTCCCGATGATGGGTGGGAGGGGAAATGTTATGTTTTTGATAAGCGAATTATGGTGGATATAAATACTCCTGAAAAAGAAGTGCTCGTTTCCACTTGTCATCATTGTGGTACACCTAGTGCACGAATGATTAATTGTGCAAATGTTCTGTGCAATAAGCAAATTGTTTGCTGTGAAGCATGTGATGCTCAGTTTCAGGGTGGATGTCGTGAGGAATGTGCAAAGAAAAGCCGTTACATGGGGTAGAGTTAGTTCTTGTATTGTCATACTTCTATTTGTACTCTAGAAGTACATGGGAATTCTCAGGTATTTTTTACGTTTATTCACACTTCGTTTTTACATTACCATAGTAAATGGTACCCAGCGATTTAATCCTTTTCTTTCTCTCTTTATTCTCTGTTTATTATGGGTGATTAACCCAACGATCACTCTTTACACCGATGGGTATGTTTTTGCTCAAGGGTTTGAAGCGCAGGTTTCGACGTTGATTGACCGTATGTATCCAGATGATCTAGAAGTTCGTATCCAAAACGGAATTGTTTCTACGAGTGTTCAAGAGCCGTATTATGTCACTGTTTCACCAGAAACTTTTAAAGGTACTTTTTTGGAAAGTAAGAATAGGACTTCGGATTATAAGCAGCGATTACTTGCAATTGATACTCATGGCCGCGCCGAAGATTTTGAACGTTACCAGGCTTCGGCGCTTTTAACTGATCGCAGTTTGGTTTATTACAATGACAATAAAATTCGTATTCAACCATTGCGTGAATCTGAGAATATGTTGATTACAAAGAAAATAGTACAAGAAGGATTTCAAAGGATAACTGATAAAACTCATATTGGACAATGGTTGCGCATTGGTGTCATTGTTTTGCCTTTTTTACTTGTTATTGGATTATATATCGTTAAGTGGATTGCGTTACTTTGGTATGCCTTACTTGTTTGGGGTTTGATGAAAATTTTTATTCCAGGGGCTCGTTTCGGGCAAAGTATCATCTACACAGCTGCTGTCTCTTTTATTCCTGGTGTTTTTAGCACACTTATTCCGCTCATTCCAAATTTACCTTCGTATATGTCAATTGTACTTTCTTTGATGCCTTTAGCGGTTTTAACGCTTGCATATTTAGGTGTTTACTATGCTACACATGAGCAAAAGTTGGAGGTGCAATCGTGAGGCCGCAAGCTCGTAATTTAATAGCATTCTTCTTTTTGCCTTTTGTGCTTGTTTATGACATAGCAAAGTCACAAAGACTTCCTTGGAAAAAATTTCTTTATATACTTTTTGTTTTCGTTTTTTTTGGTTCGATTTGGTGGGGTGGGTATAATCGCGTAATTGATCCGGTATATGCTCATTATTTCCCTAAGAAGGCTGCTCCAGCATCTAAGTTTGGACCTCCTGATTCAAAAGATTCTTGGAAAGTTCCAGTGATTGGTACATCAATGTTACCAACGATCCAAACTCCAACAACGGTCACACTTTATAATCCTAAAAAATATGGTCTAGAGCGATTTGATATTGTCTCACTTAAGAATAATCAAACAGATGGTCGTTATTATATGAAACGAATCATTGGTATGCCTGGTGACCATTATTCAATTAAGAATGGATATGTAACGATTAATGGACAGATACTTAAGGAGCCATATGTTCTTAATGAGTTGCCTACATATGGGAATTCGGCACTATCTGACTGTGAGGACTATCTTGTACCAGAACACTCATTTGTAGTGATGGGTGATAATCGTACTGTAAGTCAGGATTCGCGTATTATTGGGTTTGTCGATCGCGCGGATATTGAAGGAGTTATAAAGGTTCATTTGAAAGTTTCGTATCTTTCGCCAGACGAAGCCAAAAATGTACTAGTAAAAAGTGTTGATGCTAAGAAATTTGTTGAACTACTTAACTCTCATCGGGATGCTTCAAGAAGTGGTACGTTACGATTGAGTAGTAAGTTAAATGGGGTTGCTTCTAAACGAAGTGTTATGGTTCGGGATCAATTTGATTCTTGGAAAAAACTGCAATTGCCGGTCGATCAAACCCTGGAAAAAGAAGGGTATCGTTTTAATCTTTCGCATGAATATGTGACGTTTGGTTATCTTGACGAGTCTGCTTTATCTAATCAAATACTTGAATCGGTAAAAGAAAAGGACGAGTTTTTATCTGGTAAATATCTTGATGTCGGTGTTGGAACAAGTGAACGGGTAGTCGGATCTTGCACGTATCCTGTTATAAGTGTGATTTTAGGTTGGCCAAGTAATCCCGATTATCCTAAAGCAACAATAGATTCGTGGAAGCAAGAGATGGATACAACGGCACAGAATCTTAAATATCTACAAAGTTTTGTCGGAAATAGCTCCTACGATCAAATAAAAATTCGTCGCTATATTACTCTTGAAGCAAAAATGAATGAGATCTCAACACGATTGTATATGCGAACTAAAAATAACCAGTGGTTTACTGATGCAGATAATCGGGACTTTGATATGAACGAAAAATTAATCCAAGAGACAAACGCACTGGATCGGGATTTATTTTCTGATACTTATAAAAATTAAATACCATTAATTTCTTTGTTTAGCTTTTCCCACTGACCTTTTCTTAGAATTAATTGTGGATCACTGGCAATAATTTCGGAGGCTTTGTTTAAATGAATTTTGGCTTGCGCCATATTCTCTTTATAGACCATTTCAGCTGTTTGCATATGTGCTCCAGAAAGCCATACCTTTTTTTCGAATTCTGGCGCATCATTTGTTTCCTCTAATTCCTTAATTGCTTCTTCCATGCTTTTTAATGCCCCTTGGTTCCCAGATTTGTACTTTGCGTATGCTAAATGAGATTTTATATCTGCTCGAATTGCCACTTTATTATGTTGGGGAGAAGGATGATTTGTGCTTAATTCTAATGCCTGCTGATAGTTTTGTGCTGCTTCGTGGTATTTTTTTTCCAATTCGTACGCTTTCCCTAGGTTAAAGTAGGGAATAGCAAGCGCGGTAGGGTTGTTTGTTTGCTTGGCTATTTCGACTCCTGCTTGTGCGTTCAATCTGGCTAAAATAAGATAACTTGGCGCATGTGTTTTTTGATAGAGATGTTTAAATATTATGAAACGTGCAGATTGAGTTTCTGCTTGACCTGCGATATTTTCTTCTTCTTGATAGATTAAGGTGGCTTCGTCGGTGAGCACTAGCGCTTCTAAAAAATCGCCTTGCTGTGTTTTTTGGATTGCTTTTGAATGAGTCTCTTGGGCACTTTTTTTCATAGTTACTTTTTATGTTCCTCGTTGTGGATATATCGTATTATTGTTGGAATGCTTGCGGCAATAGGTAGTGCTATAAATGCGCCTACTATTCCCGCAAGGGAGCCACCAACCAAAACGGCAATAAAGCTTAATGCAGGGGAAAGATCCAAAGCTTTGTTGTATACGTTGGGAGAAAGAATATTGTTTTCAATTTGCTGATACACAATAAATAGTAAGAGAGTAAGAACGCCAACTCCCGGGGAGATGGTGAAAGCGATAATGACAGCTGGTGTCGCTCCAATAAAGGCTCCAATTTGTGGCAGTAAATCGGTAAGAGTGGCAAATAATGCTAATGGAGCAGCATAAGGAACTCCGATAAAATACAGACCAATAAAAATTACTGTCCCACACACTGCTGAGATAATTAAATTCCCGCGAATGTATTGCCCATTAATTCTTGTTACATCTTCGGCTAGTTTCTTTATTTTTTCTTGATTTTCATCTGGAATTAAGGAAAGAACTAACTCGTTGAGACGCTTGGAATCTACTATGAAATATAATGTTAAGAAAATAACCGTGAAAAACCTGGTAACGTAGCCGGTAATTTTTGAAGTTGATTGTAATACATAGGAACCTGCGTTTTGTGCATATTGAGAAAAGTCTATGTTTCGAAGTTCAGGTGGGAGTAAAGAGGATTTGTTTACTACGGTGTTAACCTGTTGAATTACTTCAGGAAATTGCTGAATTAATCCGGGAACTATTGTAATAATTATTATGATAATAGGTATAAACAAGACAAAAACCACGAGAATCGCGGCGAGTACAATTGGTATTCCGCGTTTTATCAGTTTGTATACCAGTGGGAATAGCGCTGATGCAAGCATGATAGAAACAAGAATGAGGAGAATGGTATCAAATAAATACCAACACAACCATATTGTTCCAACAATAATTACAACTCGTGTCAGGGCTTTCCAGCTGAGAGGATGTTCCGTTTTTGTCATTTGTAGAAGATTTTACTATATTTTCGATGATTTGTCAGATTTTGCGGTATAATGAACTTAAATTGATAGGAGAGTTTTTATGTATAAACCAAGTGATGAAACGTTGCAGAAATATGCAGACTTGTTAATTAAATTTGCGTTAGGTGGAGGAAAAGGTGTTAAAAAGGGTGAGGTTGTCTTTATGACAATTCCTGAGTCGGCAAAAGATTTTATTGCCCCTCTTCGTCGATCGGTGCTTTCTGCTGGTGCTCATCCACTCTTTCACTATCTTCCCGATGATGTTCAGGCGCGCGAATTTTACGAGTTGGCAAATGATTCTCAACTTACTTTTTTTGCAGATAAAATGTACCGAGGAATAGTTGAACAAGCTGATCATACACTCCGTATGTTATCTGAATATGATAAATATGAATTTAAGGGTGTGGATAGTAAAAAATTAATGAAATATAGTAAAGCACAAAAGCCGTATACCGATTGGAGATTTGAAAAAGAGAATAAAGGGAAATTGACGTGGGTGCTTGCCAGTTACGGAACAGAGGCAATGGCAAAGGATGTGGGAATGTCGCTTGAAGCGTATTGGGATCAGATTATTAAAGCTTGTTATTTAGATTTAGATGATCCAATTGCGCGATGGAAGGAGATTTTTAAAGAGCAGGAACGGCTGAAGAAAATACTGAGTGATATGAAAATTGAACAGTTACATGTTGAGGGCGAGCGTACTGATTTGTGGATTAAACTTGGGGCAACACGGAAATGGCTTGGTGGATCTGGGCGTAATATTCCTTCTTTTGAACTTTTTGTCTCGCCCGACTGGCGTGGTACTAACGGGAAAATATATTTTAATCAGCCATTGTATCGGTATGGTAATAGGATCAGGGATATAACTTTGCAGTTTAAAGATGGGGTAATAGTTGAAGCAACAGCAAGTGAAAATCAACAGTTATTGCGAGATATGATCGCTGTTGCTAACGCGGATAAAATCGGTGAATATTCGTTAACCGACGGTAGAATGTCTCGCATTACCCGTTTGATGGGTGAGACATTGTTTGATGAAAATTTTGGTGGAGAGCAGGGTAATACTCACTTAGCGGTGGGAATGGCCTATAAGGATTCGTATGTTGGAGAGATGGCGCTGGTAACTCCAGAAGAATGGAGTGAGATGGGGTTTAACGATAGTGCTATTCATACGGATATTATTTCTACTGAGAAACGAACTGTAACGGCAACTTTGCCTGATGGGTCGATAAAGGTTATCTATACTGATGGAAAATTTGTAGTTTAAATTCCTTTGATATGTTTTACGTCGACACGCTTAACGCTTCGCTTTGCTCTGCGTTTAGAAGCTCCACTCTGCCATTCGCGGTTTGGCAGAGAGGGTCGACTTAAAAACATGCTTTCAGGAATTTATATATTGTCTTGAATAGATTTCCAAATTTTCTCTACTCCGTGAGGAGATAGTTCTTCGGTTTCGGTGTATGTTTTGTAGTTTTGCATAGCTAGAAATATTCCTGCTTTAAACGCATTGGTTAAAAATTGTGCGGCTTTAATTGGGTTGACGGGTAGTTGTAACGCTCGCCAGCTATGTGCTTCATTTTTGAACGGACCGGGTGTTAATGGGCATTGCGTAGTGCAGAGGTATTCGTTTAATTGCTGTTGCCTTTCGTCGTTGGGTAAAAAGCCAAAACGCTTTAAGTAATTAAGATTATCGTATTCCTGACGTCCAACCGGTTCGGATAAGAGTAAGATTGGACCTCCTATGGTATCCGGGGTTGTTAAAACTTTAAAGCATTGTTCGGATGGCTTGGTTATTTCGAGTGACGGCGGATTGAGTTGCTCAAAGAGTTTATCGTAGAGTTGGACTGTTTGAAAATCGTTTGCGCCAATATGAAAAACTACTTCGGGATTATCTCGAAAATACTCTATAAACGGCTTAGTGTAATTGCCTTCTCTTGTTGTTATTGAAAATTTAAATTCGCGATGCTTGATTCTAATTTTTTCACTGGTTAATTCGTCGATTAGTGTTTTGTAATAAGCCAGTTGGACTGCTGCACCGCTTATTGGAATGCTGATTCTCGCTTTTTGTGGGTTTTGGGGTGTTACTTGTTCTACTTTGTTATATAAAATTGGTGGATCTAGTTTTTGAAAGTATTTTGGGCTAATAGGATATGGAGTAACTACAATATTAGGAACTGAGAGGTGCTCGTCTTTAAATAATGTGTTTAATTTATTTTTAGTTTGTTTGCTCGGGACAAAAATAGTATCTGCTTCGACCATCCAAAATCTTTGAGGTGAATCATCGGTTACGATTACAGCATGAAATATCGGGATTGGGATTTTTTTATGTCGAATTATACGGGCAATTTTTTGAGCAATAAAAGCGTGCGTAGAGACGATAACTAGTTTGTCAGGATTATCGGTAGCAATTATTTTTTGGATCTGATTAATTGTTTCTTCGATTTTTTGCACTTGCATGTAGGTTAGAAGCGGCGTAACTATTTTTTCTGCGGTGGAGTTGGTTTGGGTAAATTCCAGTATTTTCCTTAAATAGTAATTAGTGCTGATGAGGTGATAGATAAAAGATATTGATTCGTCCTGAATTCCCATGATGTGAGCATTTGTACCTTCGGGAAGTCCTGCAAGTAAGGCGTTCGTAACTCTAATATGGCCTAGGCCGGTGGGTGCGGTGGTAATGATTATAGCGGGCATGGTATTAGTATAGCGGCTATTTTATTGATGTTGCTAGATACCTCTATATTGTAGGACTTATTGCTTCGGTTTTTCGGACATGCTACAGTGGAGTAACTATGATATTTCTCGGCGCTGATCATGCAGGATTTGAAACTAAGGATTTAATTAAAGAATTATTGCATCAGATTGAAGTACCGTTTGAAGATCTTGGTGCTGAAGTGCTTCTTCCCGGTGATGATTACGTTGACTATGCACAGCGAGTTGCGGTACGTGTTGCTAGGGGTTTTGGGTTGGGGATTTTAATTTGTGATACGGGAATTGGAATGGCGATGGCCGCTAATAAAATAAAAGGGGTTCGAGCTGCTTTATGCACGTCAACTTTTATGGCTCAACGCTCTAAAGAACATGAGAACGCAAATGTTCTTGCTCTTGGTGCTGCAGTTAATTCTCCTGTTGAAATAAATGAAATTGTACGTATTTGGCTTGATACTCAGTTTAGTGGTGATGAACGCCATATTCGACGATTAAAAAAGGTCGAGATGGTCGAAAAGGTATTGAAATTAGATCAACTTGCGGCATAATGAGGTATGATTGTTTTTCCCGGTGTAATTTCTCACACTAAAGAATCTTTTTTAGCTCGCCTTGAAGAGATAAGAGATATTGGCGATGGTGTTCATGTAGATTTTGCCGATGGTCTGTATGTTCCTAATACCTTACTTGCATTGAGTGAAATTGGAAAACTGCCAAATGATCGGTTTTTTGAAGCGCATTTAATGGTAAATAATCCTAGTACATATTTTGAACTTTGCAAGCAGGTTGGATTTAAACGAGTTCTGGTTCATTTTGACTCACTTGTTTTGGATACTTACTCGGAAGTTTTGTTAGTACAGGATTCTGTTCATAAGTTAGGAATGGAATTCTGCCTAGTATTTACTCAGCAAGATCCGGTAGAATTACATGAAGACCTCTGTAAATTTGATCAGGTTATGATAATGCCTATTATCCCTGGATTTTCTGGTCAAAAATTTATTCCTGAACAAGTTGAAGAGGTGAAAAAAATTCGTGCATTTTGTCCGAATTTACCAATTGAGATAGATGGGCATGTTGATGAAATAACGATTGAACCCTTGCGAGCAGTGGGTGCCACGCATGTTGTTAGCACCTCGTATCTTAGTGGCAGTGATTTATCTATTCGTTACAAAAAATTAAAGGGTGAATAAGTATGGCGATTAAATTAAATAATGTGGCAAAAAAGAAGACTTTTCCATCAGCTAAAGTAGAGAGAGTAGCCTTTTTTGGGTTTGCAGACTCCACGCGAAGTGACCCAGAATATAAGTTTGCATATGAGACAGCACAACTTGTAGCTGAAGCAGGGTATACCGTGGTTGATGGTGGCGGTCCTGGCGTGATGGAAGCCGCTTCCCGCGGGGCTAAGGCAGGGAATGGGCGCACGATTGGTGTTACGTTTTACCCACAAAACGCGGTTAATTTTGAAGGGAAGGCAACAACTAATATTATTGATGAGGAGATTGTTACCAAAAACTATCTTGAGCGTACTCTTCGATTACTCGAATATGGTCAAGTCTATATGATTTTTAATGGAGGGACGGGAACGATTAGTGAATTTGCGATGGCGTGGGGTATGGCTCGTTTGTATTTTGGTCATCATAAACCGCTTATTTTGTGTGGTAAGCATTGGTATGAGATCGTAGCGGCTTTTACTCGTAATATGAAGATTCGTGATGAAGAGTTAAATGTTTTTACGATTGTTGATTCTCCGAGTGAAGCTTTGAGTGAGCTTAAGGCGTTTGACTTAGATTTGGCGGGAACGCGGCTTGAATGGGATCGGGAGATTGATGAAAATGAGAAGCCGTTTGTGTTATAACTAGTTATAAATTTTATTGTCGAAAGCAGTTCAAAACCTTTTTGCGATCTTTTTCTTTGCTCCCCGCTTCGCTCAGCGTCGGGCAATTTATGCCCTCCTAAGTCGCACGAAAAAGGATCGCTGCAGCGGTTTTGAACTTTGTTAAGGATTTTTATGAAATTACGAACAACTTCTGCTATGAAAAAGCAGCGAATACACAATTTGGTTAATGAAAAAGGTGTTGTGGCGGCGATGGCGATAGATCAGCGAGGGTCTCTCGCTAAAATGCTTGGTGCGGCTCTTGGTCATGCCGCATCACAGCAAGACGTTGAGTTATTTAAAAAGGTCTGTGTTGAGGTACTTACTCCATATGCGAGTGCAGTACTTCTGGATTCGGAGTTTGGCATGCCGGCTTTGAAAGCTAAAGCCGAAAATACTGGTGTTTTACTCGCGTATGAAAAAACCGGATATGATGCGACGGTGAAGGGGCGCCTACCAGATTTACTTGATGGTTATTCGGCTTCTCGTTTGCGAGATGAAGGTGCGGATGCTGTGAAGCTTTTGGTGTACTATGATTCTTTTGATTCTGAATATGTAAACGCTATCAAAAAAGATTTTATCCGTACGATTGGAGAAGAGTGTGAGCGGGAAGAGATGCCGTATTTCTTGGAGATTGTTTCTTATTCCGATGTGCTTGGCGATGTTAAGACACTTGCTTTTGCAAAAGAGAAACCTCGATTGGTAAAAGAATATATGCGTGAATTTTCTAAAGAAGAGTATAAGGTGGATGTACTAAAGGTTGAAATGCCTTTTAATGCACTTTTTGTGGAAGGAATAGGTAGTGAGCCGGAGTTTGCTTATACTCGTGATGAAGCGCTTGCTATCACGCGTGATGTTGTGACTGCGTCGGAGGTTCCTTTCATTTATTTGAGTGCGGGGGTTACGATTGACCAGTTCTTATCTTCACTTGATTTAGTCGCTGAAGCAGAAGTTCCGTATTCAGGTGTACTTTGCGGCCGCGCGACTTGGCAAAATGGAGTAAACGCTTTTGGTAAAGGTGGCGAAGAAGGTCTGCGCACCTGGCTTTTGGATGAAGGTGTCCGGAATATTAACGCAGTTAATGATCGATTGGCAAAAGGTGCCGTACGCATTGAACTTTAATCGATAAGGAAAAGGAAGAAAAATCCTGCGCTCAAAAGAGGTTTGTGTTTTTTAACATGGCATGCTATGTTTTGACTATGGTTATTTTAGGAATTGATCCCGGTATAGCAACAACAGGATGGGGAGTTGTTGAAAAAGGTGGGAAAGCATGGGTAAAAGGTACGGATATGATCATGCTTGATTATGGCTGTGTCATAACCGAGCCTAAGGATACGTTACAGGAGCGATTAATGCTTTTGTATAAGGGTATAAGCGAGCTGCTTCGAGAATATTCACCTGATGCGTTTGTTGTTGAAGAATTGTTTTTTAACACGAATGTAACAACGGGAATTACCGTTGGACAGGCTCGTGGAGTAATCCTGCTGGCTGCAGCCCATTTTAATGTGCCGTATTTTGAGTACACTCCTTTGCAGGTAAAGATGTCTTTAACCGGTTATGGTCGAGCCGAAAAGAAGCAGATGCAAAAAATGGTGCAGATGATTTTTGGATTAGCTGAGATTCCCAGACCAGATGATGCGGCCGATGCTCTCGCGATTGCCTACTGTCACGGGGTGAGTGCAAGAACCGTAGTACTTTGAGTTTTGGGTTTCATTTGTATTATTCTTTTTTGTGTGATATGTATGTAGTATAGCCAATTATGATTGTCTTTTTGCAGGGTACAGTTGATTCTATTAACGCACACTCTCTTTTTATTGATGTGCTTGGTATTGGATATGAGGTATGGGTTCCTGTATCTGTATTGTCTCGTGTTCAAACAGGCTCTTCAGTAAAAATTTATACGTATCAACATGTCAGGGAAGATGATCTGCGGCTCTTTGGTTTTTTAGAAAACATTGATCTTGAAATATTTAAATTATTAATTGGAGTGAATGGTATTGGACCTAAAGCAGGGCTTTCTATTTTATCCGCTTATTCCGGCGAAGATGTCATTGCCGCAATTAATCGGGAAGATGATCGATTATTTGCCAGTGTTTCTGGTATTGGGAAAAAAGGTGCGGCAAAAATTGTTATTGAATTAAAGGGAAAGGTTTCTGAGATGGGGCGTGGTTTGCGATCGATAGGCGTGCAGGAAAGTTTGGTTTCTACTTCAACTAATGATTTAGTTGATGCTCTCGTGAGTTTAGGATACTCTGAGAAAGAGATATATTTACATATCAAGTCTATAGATCAAAGTTTGACTTTGAATGAACAGTTAAAGTTGGCGCTTGGGCTTTTAGCTAAGCGTTAGAAACGTAATTAATACTAAGGAGTATTTATGACAGATTTTTCAAGTGAATATGAACATACCCAGATGGTAGAAAGCTCTATTGGGAATTATTTAACTCCCGGTGAATTGGTATATGGGGAGAAAATGATTGGATTGCCTTCTCGTGCTGAGAGGGAGATGGTTCCCTTTGGAGAATTATCGTTAGCGGAGCAAATAATGACTGTAGATCGTGTAGGTTCACTTTTGGATAAGGCGGGTGTCACATACTCCGCATGTGGAGTGAGTGCAACTTCCATGACGCGAGCTGAAATAGGGGTTTATACGAGTGATGACCCAGTATTTACTATTCCCAATAGACGTATGGTGCAGGATAGAGCTGCAATACATTTATATAAAACATTTCAACGAACTCAAGGAGGTACTTTTTTAGGAGGGGTTGAAGGTGTAGGCGCTACCGTTAATGATTTCTCCGGTATTCATTTGGAGCGAAAGGGTGAAGATGTTTATATGATCGGTGAATCGACCCAGGGTGGCATAGACGGATTTTTTCGCAAGCATAAAGGTTTATTGAAAGATGTTACGTATGATGCTCGAGATGGACTAAAAGGCACTACATTGAATGGTTATGCTGTGCGTATTTCGGTAAAGCATTAACTTATGTCAACAATAATTTCTTCAAAAGCTGAAAATAACGATGATGAGCAATTAGATTTATCTTTACGCCCCAAAAAACTTGATGAGTATATTGGGCAAGAGAAGATGAAGGAGAATCTTATTATATCGTTAGAAGCCGCGCGTCAGCGTGGTGACCCGTTGGATCATTTGCTATTTTATGGTCCTCCGGGGCTTGGTAAAACGACGATTTCCCATGTTATTGCCAATGAAATGGGAGTATCGATTCGGGTTACATCAGGACCGGCTATAGAGCGGGCAGGCGACTTGGCATCGATTTTAACCAACTTGCAGCCTGGAGATATTTTGTTTATTGATGAAATTCATCGGTTGAACCGAGTGGTAGAAGAAGTGCTTTATCCTGCTATGGAAGACTTTGCTTTAGATATTGTTATTGGTAAGGGGCCGTCGGCACGTAGTGTTCGATTGGATTTGCCTAAATTTACGATTATTGGTGCGACGACACGAGTAGGTCTTTTATCTTCGCCACTTCGTGATCGCTTTGGGATTATTCATCGGCTTGAGTATTATAGTGACGATGCTCTGTTTAAAATAGTTGTTCGCGCATCTGATGTATTGGGAGTTGTGATTGATCACAATGCAGCAAAAGAACTTGCCAAACGCAGTCGCGGAACTCCGCGTATTGCGAATAGATTGTTAAAACGGGTGCGGGATTTTGTGCAAGTGAGGCGTGAGGGTAAGGATATTGATATTCACATTGTTCGGGATGCTTTGCAGATGCTTGATGTTGATGAGCATGGTATGGATGCGAGCGACAGGCGAGTGCTTGAAACGATTCAAAAAAAGTTTGGTGGTGGGCCAGTTGGTATTGAAACCTTGGCAGCGGCTTTGTCGGAGGATGTGGGCACAGTGGAAGATGTGCTGGAACCGTTTTTGTTGCAAAAAGGATTTTTACAACGGACTCCACGGGGGAGAGTGATTACGGATTCTGGAAAAAAGCATGTAGGGTAGGAAAACCTTGATTAGGGACGAAATAGTAGTAGAATTGGCACAGTTGAGTTTATAGGAGGTGTTTTATGGTTGAAGTAAACAGTTCTTTGCAGACCGAGCATCAAGGCGGGGGTGTAAAAAGTGGCCGAACTTTTAGAAGAATTAGAGGAATTGCTTTGCTTGCTTATGCTCTTGCAGGCTGTGGTGATACTGGACCTGATAAGCCAATGGCGGTGCCGACTTTTGTTCCAACTTTGACAGCACGTGAGTTGTGTTTTTATAAGCGTGCTGGAGAAAGTGATGAACAAGCTATTTCTGATGGAGGACCAGTTAACGGAAGGTGTGAGAGTGCTGATTCTGGGTGGCAGTTTGTTGGTATAAAAACAGAATACGGAAAGTAAGATCTTTAATGATCGACAAGCTGTGTGGCATCAGGTACAATTTGCTTGTTATTAAAAGATTAGCGGGAGGAAATTTTATGTCTGGAGTATTGTCACTTGGACCGTGGAACAAGGAAGAGAAAAAGATTGTAAACGTATTTATTGAAATACCTCAAGGTGGGTCAATTAAATATGAGTTAGATAAAGATTCGGGAGTTGTGTTTGTTGATCGATTTTTGTACACTTCAATGTCGTATCCGTTTAACTATGGATTTATTCCGGGAACTTTGGCTGATGACGGGGATCCACTTGATGTGTTGGTATTGTCGGATAAATCGGTTGTGCCGGGTGTAGTTATTCCATCGGTTGTGATTGGTATGCTTGAGATGGAAGACGAAGAAGGAATTGATACTAAACTCGTTGCTGTTCCTACTGCAAAAATTGATCCGGTATATGGCGTGTATAAAGATATTGCCGAGCTTCCGGATGCTGTGAAGAATAAGATGAAACATTTCTTTGAACACTATAAGGAGCTTGAGCCTGGTAAGTGGATAAAGATTAAGGATTGGAAAGGTGTAGATGTTGCTTTGGACGAGATTAAAAAGGGAATTAAGTAAGTAATGTGAATTCGTGAAAAAGGATAGTGTTATTTTGTAGCGCTATCCTTTTTTTGTGCTTACCCTTTATTTTGGCCATTTCGTTTTGATCCTGTTATAATTACTATGATTTTATGTATACACTTTCCGTTTTGTTTATCTCTTTTATGGTTGGTTTTTTTGTAACCGACACTTTTGTTCGACGTTTATTTGAAAAAATGCACGAGAGAATTCGTGAATATAATTATACTTATACTGGGTTACTGGTAGTGTTTTTGGGAGCAGTTTTACAAATTTTATCTTTGGCTCAAGGTATTGTTATCTCAAGCGGCTTCTATCTATTTTCGTACGGATTGGGAGCTGGAATTGTTATTCACCATATTTTGTATAAAGGGTTCTTGCTTTCACAGGATCGGGAGATTTCGACAGCTCAGCGCTATCATAAACAGATTAATCGTGGTTTAGAAATCTTGCCTGGGCTGCTTACTTACTTAGTGCTACTTTCGCCAGTACTTTTGGCCTTGCGGTTGCCTTTGGTTCTCATCTACCTAGTAATTATTGCGGATGTTTATTGGTTCTTTAAAGCAATGAGAATTGCTCTTTTTGTGATTGTTGGTTATCGCAAAATGCGTAATGCTGAGAAAACTGATTGGCTAAAAAAGCTTGAGAATGATTATCCAGAAGATTTAAAACGTATTTATCATGTGTTTGCGGTTCCTACTTATAAAGAAAGCCTGGAAGTGCTTGAGCCGCTATTTAAAGCAATCGTAAATGCAAATTATCCTAAAGATCATTTGTTTATTGCTTTAGGCCTTGAAGAAAAGGATACCGAAATTGGGCCTAGAAATGCGGAATATCTAAAGGAAAAGTATGGTAATGCGGTTACTATTTTTACTTCGGTGAATCGTTTGCAGGAAGGTGAATTACAAGGGCCTGCTACTAATCGAAATTGCGCACTTCGCAATGCAAAGGCTGAATTTGATAAACGAGGAATTCCACTTAAAGATATTTTAGTTACCACTCTTGATGCTGATTTTGTTATCCATCCCGAATTTATTGGTGGAGCTACGTATACCTATCTTTCTCAGCCAGTTGGAGAGCGGGACAAGCGTTCGTTTACGGGGGCATTTTTGTATAACAATAATTACTGGACAACTCCTGCGCCTATGCGTGTTATGGCTGTATCGACAGCTTTTTGGCAACTTTCGGAGATGGCGTTTAGTGATAAGTATGTGAACTTTGCTTCCTTAACCATGAATTTTCAGTCGTTGTGGGAGCTTGGGCTTTGGATGCCTGACAAAGTGAATGATGATTCGGGATTTTATTGGAAAGCGTATTACCATTTTGATGGTGATTATCGTGTAATCCCGCACTTTTTACCATTGTCTGCTGATGCTGTTCAAGATGTGACTTTTGTTAAGACACTGCAGAACCAATATTTGCAGTATCGCAGGTGGGCGTATGGGGTAGAGCATATCCCCTATATTATTACGAGTTATTTTAAGAATAAGAATGTGCCGTTTATTGATAAGACAGGAAAATTAATTTTTGTGCTATGGTCATACGGCTCGTGGGCGACGCTTGCTTTACTCGTGTCTTTTGGTGGTATGGTAATTCCAATCTTTAATCCGACATTTGACAAGACAACGGCCTCGCAAAATCTACCAATTTTTTCTTCTTATATATTAACGTTTACTTTTATAAGTCTTTTCCTAACCATTTTTATGCACGAAAAGATTGTTCCGCCACGGCCAAAAACAATGAGATGGTATGGCCGGGTATTCTCATTCGCACAGTGGCTATTGGTACCGATCATTATTTTGACGTTTGGAACGATCCCGGCATTGGATGCTCAGACTCGCTTGATGCTTGGTCAATATATGAAATTTAGGGTAACGAATAAAGCTCGAGCAGGAAAAATATAATTATGAATATTGTTTCTCACGATACGCAATTAAAAGTGCAGGAAGCTTTAGTTCATGATTTTGTAACATATATTGCTCAGTATAAGAAAAATAAGCTACTATTTTTCTATTCCGGCGGCTCTGTTCTTGAGTTATTTCCATTACTGTATGATTTCCTATTTAAAGAGAATATAACTAAACTTAACGCCTGGTTTGTTCCGATTGACGAGCGGTTTGATGTATCCGCCAGCAATTTTAAAGCGTTTGCTGCTTTGGAGTGTTTTCGGGGGTTTGAAAGTATGGGGGTACGTTTTTTAGATGTTTTGTCACATGGGCATTTGCTTGAGGATAGTGCGTATTGGTTTAGCGAGTGGGTGCGGGTTGAAACGGATCAGGTGCATATTGCTGATGGTAAAGTTATTTCACTATTTGGAATGGGTGCAGATGGCCATATGGCAGGAATATTTCCTTTTCCTGAAAATGAAGCATTTTTTAATGGTGAATTTATTGAAACTTCTCGATTTGCCGTAGGATATGATGTAGGAGAGAAGAATCCGTATACTGAACGAATTACAACGACCTTACCTGCTTTTAAAACAATGGATAGAAGTTTTGCCTATGTTTTAGGTGTTAATAAAAAGAGCGCTTTAGAGCGTGTTTTATCTCAGGAGGGTAGCTATTCAGAAACTCCTGCTCGTATATGGAGAGAATTGTCTGAACACGGTATTTATACCGATATTTCTCTTTAATTTACTTTGGATCGTTGCGAGTGTCACGAGCGCTGAATGCAGGGATGACATCACTTAAGGGGATTTTATTTCCTGCACGCGAAGCACTTACTAAACCACGGAATGTTGATTGTACTTGATCAGGAAGTAACTGAGGGTAATTAGGTAACTTAACGGCTGAACCGATTGTACCTATAACTACGTTTGAGTCTAATAGCGTTTTATTTTTAAACGCTTCTTGGACTTCGGCGGAAATTATTGGAACGTTATTGAAGAGGAGTGGCATTGGGTGAGGAGCCGATTTCAAATTCGACATCGGCAGTAGTTGCCCTTATTGCTAATCTTTGTTGGTTATCTAATTCTATTAGACCAAATAGTATTTTGTGATTGGGGTCTATTTCTGGAGTTGATGTGGCAGCCGGAGTTTTCTCAAGTGGAATTGCTGTGGTGTCAAACAGCCCACGCCTTGGAGTGGCTGTTGGTTGCTCCTCTCTTGCTACAACTGTGCTATACGTGTCCATATTTATTGGACTTCCACAAGCGGTTAAAGATAAACCGAATAAGAGAATTCTGCCAGTATGTCGTATCCTTTGCCAATTGGGACTGGTTGTCCTATTTTTTTTAGTGGGCTTTTGCCGTTCAACATTCATGCTGCGTGCATTGTACCACTTAAAGAAGAATTCGTGCATCTAAGGCGATTATCCCGTTTTCTGTGACGGAGAGAGGATTTATGTCGATCTCCTGGATTTCAGGGTAGGACAAGGCGAGGTTGGCTATACTTAAAATGGCTTGTACTATTGGCTCGGAGTTTAGGACTTCTTTACCGCGGTACCCATTTAGAATTTGAAAAACCTTGGTTTCTTCAAGCATTGCTTGTGCTTGACTTTTGGTGATTGGGGCTATGCGCGCTGCTGTGTCGCTGTAGAGCTCGGCATAAGTTCCACCTGTTCCTACAACAATTACTGGGCCAAAAGTAGGATCGCGCTTCATGCCAAGCAATACTTCGATGCCAACAGGCATTTGTTTTTGAATATAGATAGAATTGTTCGGAGAAGGATTTTTTTTAATTAGCCCTGCGAGTTGCGTGTAGCTTTCCTTTATTTGAGCCTCATCTCTCAGATTCAAATATACGGCGTGTTGTTCAGTTTTGTGTACAATTTTTTCTGAGGATACTTTCATAACCACCGGAGTTCCCATTGCTATTGCTTTTTGAACTGCATCGTGAGCAGATGTAACAACCTCACTCCTAGGAAAAGTAATGGCGGTTCGCTTAAAAATTTGTTCAACTTCATCTTGTGATAGTGTGCTTCGGTTTTCATTTTGAACTTTTTTCAGAATTGTTAGCTGATGAGCATCGGGTAAATGGGTAATGTTTTGTAGCGGAGGTAATAACTTTAATTGTAACTTCTTTTGAGAGAATTCCCACATTCGTGATAATACATAGACTGCCTGTTCGGGGAAGGTATAACACGGGATATTATTTTGAGTAAGGGTATTTGTCGCTTCTGCTACGAGTGTTCCCCCTAGAAAAGCTGCGAGAATTGGCTTGTTCGTTTGCTTAACATGCTTCACTATACTTTGCGCGGTTAGTTCAATTTCTGTTGACGATTGAGGAGTTACTATAACTATACAGGCATCGACGGTATCTTCATTTATTACTGTGTGTAATGCGTGATCGTAACGATCTACTTTTGCGTCGCCAATGAGATCGATAGGATCATGGATATTGGCTTCGCGAGGTAGATGTTTACTTAATTCTTGCTGTGTTTTTTCGGAGATTGGCGCAAGTTGTAGCCCGCTAGTTTCAAGTGCATCGGTGGTAATTATTCCTGGTCCCCCTGCGTTCGTGATTACCGCGATCTGGTTTCCTTTAAGCTCAGGTAAATTGGAGAAAGCTTTTATCAGGTCAAATAATTCATTAGTAGTGTTAACGCGTAAAATTCCAGTTTGTTTTGTTGCAATAGTAAGTACCTTATCTGATCCGGTTAATGATCCGGTGTGTGACTTTACTGCAAGGGCGGCTTTTTCACTTTTCCCTGGCTTTAATAATACTACTGGTACCTTTTGGGTAATATTCTGAGCAAGAGACATGAAATTCCTCCCATCAGATATTTCCTCTAAATAGAGCGCTATTACTTTTACTTTTTCAGGTATCTTTTGAAGAAAATGATCTTCAGTAATTATGGCTTTGTTGCCGAGCGAGATGAACTGACTGAAACCGATATGATGGTTCGATGCCCAGTCGATGGCTGCTGTTCCGAATGCGCCCGACTGGGACAGGAATAGTATATTTCCGTTGGCTGGCATTTCTGCTGCAAATGATGCATTTAAATTTTTTCCAGGGATGATAATTCCTAAACAATTGGGTCCAAGAGCTGGAATTTTTGCACTAATTAATTTCTGTTTAATACGTTCTTCCAGAGCTTTACCTTCCAAACCACTTTCTTTAAAACCTGAGGTTATGATGATAATAGAGCCGACATTTTTTTGAATACTTTCATCGATGACAGATTCAACAAGTTGTTGCGGAATAGCTATAATTGCCAGGTCGATTTTATCTGCATACTCCGTGATTGAGGCTAAGGATTGATGTCCCTGAATAATTTCTTTTTTAGGATTGACCGGAATAACTGTTCCAGGGTAATTGCTTTTGAGCAAATTTGAAAGTATTTGTGCGCCAATTTTGTTCGGGTCACGTGATGCTCCAATTATTGCGATAGATTTTGGTTCAAGAAGGGGCAAGAGATCCATGGTTTTAGTATAGAATGAATCCAGTTTTTTTGATAGACTAGCTTTGCTATGGCTGACTTGTTAATCCGCAAAATTGAAGAAAGAGATGTCGATGTAGTTGGACGATTGTGGTATCAGTTAAGCTTATATCATGAGAATTTTGCTCGCTATTATGAAGTTCGGCGGGATACAGAAGCGATTCTTGGTAACCATGTGCGCGATTTAATGCATCGTAACTGCATTTTTTTTGTTGCTGAGGCCGGTGGGCGGGTAGTGGGGTTTGTAAGTGGATACATTGTAATGCGTAACCCACAACTTGTAGTAGATCGAGTTGGAAAAGTTGATAATATCTTTGTTGATGACGAATTTCGTGGTAAGGGGATTGGGACACAGTTATTGGAACAATTATTTGCTTATATAAAATCCCAAAATGTTGTGTATATAGAATTAAGTTGTGATTTTGCTAATGACCGAGCATTGGAGCTTTATAAAAGACTTGGGTTTAAAGAACAGAAAGTATTAATGGTGAGAGAAGGGTAGTATGCGAGTATATTTTGTCAGACATGGTGAAACAGCAGCTGGATCTACAGGGAATCACCAGAGGTCGGATGATCGCTTAAGTGCACTTGGACATGAGCAGGCAGAATTTCTTGCTCAGAGACTTTCTGAAGTTGTAATTGACGCAATTTTTTGCAGCCCTTATGTTCGTGCTGTTGAAACGGCGACACATATTTCTACGGTAGTTCATCAACATATAGTATATTCTAAAGAGTTGGTTGAAATTAAGCTACCGACCGAAATTGAGGGTAAGAAGCATGATGATGTTGATATTAAAGCAATTCGAAAACAAATACGAGATCACTTTGGCGATGATGAATGGCATTATTCTGACGAAGAAAATTTTTTTGATTTAAAGTCGAGAGCCGCTCGTTTTATTCAAGAGCTTAACTCACTTGAAAAAGAAAATGTCCTTGTTGTGACTCATGGTGGGTTTATGGTTTTTATTTTAATGTACATGAAATTCGGTGAATCTTTGACAGCGGATTTGTTTAAACAAATGCAATCATTTATGCACTCCAATAATACTGGTATTACGTTACTTGATAACAGTTATGACGGTAATTGGTGGCTTATATCGTGGAATGATCATGGGCATCTGGGATATTTTTATAAATAACTATGGCAACTTTTGAAACCGAAACTAAAATCTTGGATGTAAATTGGGATGAAATGGTTGAGGTATTGAAGCAAATTGGAGCTTCACATGTGTCTGATCGTGAATTTGCGGTTGATTGGTACCGCCCAAAAGGCGAAAAACTTGGTGAAGAGAACTGGTATTTACGAACAAGAAGCTGGAAAGATGGAGAAGCAGAGGTTACCTGGAAAGGCAAACGGGAGGTCTTTTCTAATTCACGGCGTCATGAAGAGATCAATACTGGAATTACTGATGCTTTGCAAATGGGAAAACTATTTGAAATGATTGGACTTGAGCATTATGCACATCAAGAAAAAAAGAGATCATCATGGACTTTTAACGAATGGAAATTTGATTTAGATCAGTATCCCGGGATGCCTGCCTATTTAGAGATTGAAGGCAAAGGTGATGAGCATATTATGGATGCAGTTGCATTACTCCGTTTAGAAGAACATGAGCGCTGTTTTGACGGTGAGCGCGTTTTAATAATGGACAAATATAATTTGGATTGGCTGGATATGCGATTTTAATTCTTCGTGTTATTATACCTTCGATGTCTTCGTTTGATACACTTTATTCAAAATTAAATGAGCGCCAGCGAGAAGCGGTTGATCATATTGATGGCCCAATGATGGTTTTAGCTGGTGCTGGTACTGGAAAAACGCAAGTTCTGGCGATGCGAATTGGAAACCTGATGCGTATGACTGGAGTAGGCGCTGGAAATATTTTGTGCCTTACGTTTACTGATGCTGGTGTTACCGCTATGCGTGAACGTTTAATACGAATACTTGGTAGTGATGGACATGCGGCTAAAGTGGCTACTTTTCATTCATTCTCAAGTGAAGTGATGTCTGATTATCCAGAAAAATTTATTAAATCAGCGGAATTGTTACAAATAACGGATTTAGAGCGAGTTCAAATGCTTACAACAATTCTTGAAAACTTGCCCTATGGAGATCCTTTAAAGCATGCAAACAATCCTGTTTTATATCTTAACGATATTTCCTCGCGGATAAGTGAGTTGAAGCGTGAAGGAGTGAACCCTGATCGACTTGATCATTTTATCTACGAGCAGCTCTTATTTGTAGAGCGGACAAAAGAATTATTTGAGTCTATGACGAGTACCAATGCTGGCCAATTCTCGGAGAGTTTTCTTGATGATATTCATAACGGACTTATGGAGATAGGTAAAACAGTAGACGGTAGTGATTACTTGTACCGTAGTGCCGGGCTTTTGCTAATACGTGCCCGTGAACTTGCTTCACTGAACCCTACAAAAACTGGCAAGGTAAGTTATTCGAAATTGAAGGAAGAGATGAAGCGATTTTATGCTCAAGTGTCAGGAAAAATTGAGCATCAGAAATCTTTGAACATTGTGTATCGTCAGTATTTGAAAGTGATGGAAGAAAACGGTCGATATGATTTTGAAGATATGATTAATAATGTTTTAAGCTTGCTTGTTTCGGAAGAGAATATGCGGCGGGATTTTCAGGAGAGATACCAGTATGTGCTGGTTGATGAGTACCAGGATACTAATACTGCACAAAATAGACTGGTTGATGTATTTGGCGCGGACGTTGATTCTCCAAATATTTTTGTAGTAGGGGATGATGATCAATCCATTTTTCGTTTTCAGGGAGCTTCGTTGGAAAATGTCGTAGGTTTTACCAATCAGTATCGTGATTCTGTGAAGGTGGTTTCGTTAACTCAGAACTATCGTAGTCAGCCAGGGATATTAAAAGGTGCTGATTTATTAATTCAAAATAATCAGTTCCGGGCGGCAGTTGCTATTGCCAATGTTACTAAAGAATTACAGGCAGGACTTGACTTATCTGAAAAACCGATACGCGTAGTATCTTTTGCGGATTCGGGATCAGAGTATTATTGGATTGCCCGACAGATACGAGAACTGCTTGATCATGGGGTGGAACCGGCAGAGATTGCGGTGCTTGGTAAAACGAACAACGATTTGCTTGAACTTGTACCATTTGTGAAGAAACTAGAGATTCCGTTTACGTTATCCCGTAGTGAGAATGCTTTTGAAAATGTTATTGTAAATCAATTTTTGAGACTAATTTTAGCAATTCGGAACCCATATGATAATCAAAATTTCTTCTTTTTGCTTGAGTCTGCGGCAGGAGGAATTCCTCCAATCGAATTTTTACGCATAAATAAATATGTGCTTTCCCATCCACGCGCTGGAATTATGTATTTTGATTTGTTGGGCGAGATGAAGACGTTACTTGAAGCAGGAGTTATCGATACCATTTCTTGCACAGCTTTATACCAAAATATTGTACGCTGGCGTGAACTTATTGGACTATTGGCTCCAATTGAAGTGATAAGTGATATTGTTTCTACTTCGGGAATACTTGAGCAGTGTAGTGTTAGTGGAGAAAATGAACTGGAGAATCTACGAGCTTTGGGTACGTTAGTTGCTGAATTTGGGAAGGCAATTCAATCGAATCGTACGGCAAGTTTTGACCAGTTAGTGCAGCTTGCGGTTGATATGCTGGGACATAATTTACCCCTCACCCTAAGTGGTCGAGGTAGTGTTTCGGATCGAGTTTGTTTAACAACGGTTCACAAGTCTAAAGGTCTTGAGTATGGTCATGTTTTTATGATGAACTCAATTGAGCGAAAATGGGAGAAGGGAGGGCGAGGAGATCGATTGCCTCTTCCTTTGAATTTATTTGAAAATGATTTAGGTGTGGCGGCCCGACAACAGGAAGAAGAGGCGCGGCGTTTATTCTATGTTGCGGTTACTCGTGCTAAGCATGAACTAGTGATTTCTTATTCTAATACTGATCGTGATGGGAAGAAACAACTCCCGACGCAATTTATTACTGAGCTTGGCGAGGATGGAATCGCCCAAGAGATGGTAACCCTTGATGCGAAACAAGATAAAGATTGTTTGATTACACAAATAACTGGCTTAAAACGGCCTGAATCATATGACACCGAAACGCGAGGCTATATGCGCGAACGATTACAGGATTATTCCTTGAGCGCTTCACACCTTAATGCGTATCGCAAGTGTCCACGAATGTTTTATTACCAATATTTTATACGGGCGCCTATTATTCCAGATACAGCGCTTGTAGTTGGTACAGCTGCACATAAAGCCGTAGAGGCACTGTTTGAAAGTAACTTGCATGGTGAAGTGATAACTGCCGATGAGATGGTTGAGATTTATAAAAAAACGCTTGAGCGAAGTTTTCTTACGGGGTCCAAGTTTTCTGATGCACTCAAGCGGGGAGAGATTTTTTTACCAAAATATTATGCTTACCGAGTTAATAATTTGCCAAAGAAAGTAAAAATAGAAACCGACTTTAGTTACCATACTATTTCGCTTGAGGGAATTCGCTTAACCGGAAAGATTGACATGATTGAATTCACTGATGATGTCTCGAGGCGATGTGTCGTTTATGATTTTAAAACAGGAGACTCAACTAAAGGATCAAAACGAGTTGCCTTTGATGAAGATATTTGGCGTCAGGTAGTGTTTTATAAGTTGCTTACAAAATTGTCGCGTCGGTTTGGATTTACCATGGAGCGAGGAATAGTGGAATTTGTAGAGCCGGATAAGGAAGGTAATTTTACGACTGTTGAAGTTAATGTTACAGATAGCGAACTGGATATTGTAAAAGGTCAAGTTAAAGAGATGTGGACTGAACTTCAATCTTTAAACTTTTCCTGTCGCGAGCCGATAGGCGAGTGTCGCTACTGCAAAAATATATTAAAAGTAGGTGACGGCGAAGGATTCTAATAAATATCTATAATTCGGCCACTAATATTTGGGAGAGCTACGTTGCTTTTTTCAGGATATGGTAGAGACACTTGTGCAAGTTGGTGCATACCTGAGAAAATTATACCATAGCTGGTTCAGTAAACTCTTCTTCGTCGTCGTCATGGTGGCGAACGAAGTGGTTGAAATCTTTAGGACGAATAGCAGCAATATCGAATTCGCTACCCTCAAAGTAGCTCTTGAGTACTGGTACGATTTCTTTGCGCACGAGTACATGATGTGTGTGTGCTGTATTATCTTCAAACTCAAGCTGGAAATTTTTAACAAGTAGTTTTTGTGTTTCAAGTTCTTCGGCAATAAAGATATTGCGACCTTGCATTACGTCGATAACTTTGACAAAGATGTGGTGTACTTCGTACTTAGAGGCTAAGCGTCGAAGTGCTTTGATTATGTCGTCGAGGTTTTTATTAACAAACTTTTCAGCTTCAAGAATTTCAATTTGGCCAATGGCTATTCGTGTGCGATGAAATTTAAAGACTGCGAGCTTGTCTTCTACGATTTGATATGCAGTTTTATCCTTAAAAGTTGATTTTGCTTTAAACATTTTCTCAGTAAAGTCGGCCGGAACATTGAATTTGGTGGTAAGCCAGGTGGCTGTACGCTTGTCACGGTTGGCAGTTAGTTTGTTCTTAAAGTTAATTGTGTTAGAAATTATCCCCCCATAGAGGAGTATTGCACAGTCTGTAGGTAAATCTGTGTTAGTCTCAATAAATTTTTCTGTAACTAAGGTAGATGTTGCACCGATGGTTTCAATTTCAATCACTGCTTTTTTGAAGCTTTCAACGTCATTATGAGCTCGATGATCGATGATTTGGACAACTTTGGAAGGTTTGATCGTCTCATCAATACCGGAGGTATCGCTTGCATCAACTAAAATAATGGCATCAGCCTTATCAATGAGCTTTTTAGCGTTCCCTAAGGACTTAATTTTATATTTTTTGAGCAGAAATTCTGTTTCAGCATCAGGGTTGCCAGTTATAGCAGCTTGCGCTTTTACCCCATTTGAGTTTAAATATTGAGCGTACGCGTATGCCGAAGCATAGCCGTCGAGGTCGGGGTTTTTATAGGCTGTGACGAGCACTAGGTTCATTTGCTTTAGTTTATTTAATTCCATGCCGGGATTATACCACTTATAGGGTAGTAGGACAAGATTAGGTTATATCCTAGGACTTTTTGCGCTACGCTAGTCTTGGAAATAACGGTTGAACTTCATTTACCGCTACTTCTTCTTCCCATTCGTGTATCGCATGAAACATATTGGGATCTTCAACCAAAAGCTTCTCTATGTTGTATGTTTGTGCGATTTTAAGCGCTGTTTCTGGAAGGAATGGATAGATTTCCCAGGCAATTGTATGGATCGCTTGTGAGAGCCAGTATAGGACTTGATTAACTCTTTCTGTATCTCCAGCTTTGTATAGTTTCCAGGGTTGACTAATGTTTATTAGTTGGTCGCATTCACGGATCTTATCCCAGATATGCTCAAGAGCTTTACTAAGCTCACGCTTTTTCATTAATTTTGCGTAGTCTGATGTTGACGGGTCATTTTGAATACACGTTAAGGCTAGTTGACGAATTGCCTCATCAATTGGGTCAGTTGCTTTATCCTTCAAATTTCCAGCCAGGAGGCGTGGAACTTTACCTGCATTATATTTATGAATCATGGACACTGTTCGGGAAACTAAGTTGCCCAGCCCGTTGGCGAGGTCGGCATTGTACAGCTCTTCCATTCGACGATCGGAATAGTCCCCATCAGCGTATGTTGGTACTTCGCGAAGTAGATAGTAGCGAGTTGGATCGATACCATATTTCTCTGTTACTTGGTGCGGCGGAATGCCATTGCCCAAAGATTTACTTATTTTTTCTCCGTTAACAGTCACATAATCGTGGATCATCACCGCTTTAGGTGTAGGTATACCTGCTGAGAGTAGCATAGCAGGCCAATAAATAGTGTGGAATCGATTTATTCCTTTTCCCACTAACTGAATGTCTGCAGGCCAATATTTTTTAAATAGCTCGTTATTTTCTTCTGCGTAGCCAAGGGCTGTGATGTAGTTGGATAATGCGTCTACCCATACATACATGGTTTGGCTTGGATCACTCGGAACTGGCACGCCCCACCCTTTGACGCGAGTGGTTGGACGGGAGATAGAAAAATCTTCTAAGCCTTTTTTAACCCAACCTAACGTTTCGTTACGTCTTTTGTCAGGGGTAATTTTAATTTCTCCTGTGGAGATCTTTTTGTCTAGAATATCTTGATAATTTGAGAGCTTAAAAAAGTAATTTTCTTCTTCAATCATTTCAAGTTCAATTTTATGGTCTGGGCAATACTTACCATCTACTAGTTCCTCTGAAGTGTAAAACTGTTCACAGCCAACGCAATATAAGCCTTGATATTTTTTAGAGTAAATATCTTCTTTTTTGAAAGACGACCAGAGTTTTTGTGCACCTTTAAAGTGCTTTTCTTGAGAGGTTTGAAAGAACTGATCGTTCGTTATGTTTAATATCCCTTTGAGTGCTGCGAACTCTTTGGCATGGCGATCGACAAATTCTTTTGTTGGAACTCTTTCTTTTTCAGCGACTTGGGCATTCTTTTGCGCATTATCATCAGAGCCGGCTAAAAAATAGGTGTCGTAGCCGAGGAGGCGATGGTATCTTGCTAATGTATCAGCCTGAACAAGTTCCAACGCAAATCCGATATGTGGTGCGGCGTTAACGTAGGGAATTGAGGTTGTAATATAAAATTTGCGATTTGGATTTTGTTCCTCTGTATTCATTCTGCTCTCCTTTGAATAGTAATGGTATCTTCCACTTTTACCTGTAATTTTTGGGCGGCATTTTGTTGATTTATAGCAATTTCTAGGGTCTGGTGGCTTCCTTTATATGCTAATGGTTGACCGATTCCGACTTCGGCAAAGGTCTTTACAAAGGGTATTATATACGATTTTTCGTTTATTTTAAGTTCCAGTTTATCTCCGTAGGAATATTGTGCAGGGTTGTTTAACTTGATATTGCCATATGGGTCAATATGGAGGATTTGATTAGGGTGGTATTTGAGTTTAATTAGTCGATTTACTGATAGTTTAGAAGTATATTCGATTAGAGGCTTTTTGATGCTTACATACGCTGCCACTTTGGCAAAAATATCCCGGCCGTGAAAAGTGTTTGATAGTGAGCCAATTTTTTCTTCATCAATTTTATATATTTTTTCTATTCCATCGAATTGAGCAGCAGGGTAGAAAAGACCGTTATTTGGTCCGATGAACCAATAATTCTTGGTTTTCACTATTAAGCCAATTCTATCTGAGCCAACTCCCGGATCTACTACTCCAATGTGTATGCTTCCCTTAGGGGTAAATGGCGCAAACTTTTGAATAATAAATGCCCCCTCGGTGATCGAGTAGGGGGTTACCTCTTTGCTGGCGAGGATGAATTTAGCATTAGGATTAATGTCGTATATAACTGACTCGATTTGGCCGGTTGCAAAGCGGTCTCCGAAGTCGCATGTAAGTGTAATGAGGGGGGATTTCATATTATAATAATATCTTGCGGCAAATGTTTCTTGCTGCGGAAGCTAAGACTGTCTATCTTAACCAGATTGCGCTCACTAACGCTATCTACATCAATCGTATGTTTCGGTAGCGCTATTGTTTACCTGCGCTACCTTCAGCTGAATGTCCTCACTGCGAAATATTTACCGCTTCGTTATTATTTCTCCTTTCTACGAAAAAACCCTCCTGGTGGAGGGTTTGTGCTTATTGTTTATAATTTTTTATTTATGACTACGCATGCACTTTCTCACCAGATTGGAAGATGAGGTGTCGCATGTACATGATGGTTGATAGTACTATTGTAATCATTGCTTTGAGTATACTGCGTTAATCCTTTTTGTGCAAGGTTTTTAAATTTCTTCGACCGTGAGTTCGTTTTTTTTGTTGTTAATAAATAGTAATGGTATACAAACGGCGTATGTTACTATAGGTATAATACGGAGATGTTTCACAAATAATAAACTAACTATAAGTAGGGAAAATTCTAAAGCTTTTTTGGGAGTGGTGAAAAGTTGAATTGTTGTGAACATTGCTACAAATAGAAAAAAAGTTAGTAAGGCGATTGGTACAGTATTTGCTTCCGTAAAAGTAAATGGTGCTTTGTAGTAGTATACGAATATACAAAAGGCTAGAACACTTATTACAGTTGCACTAATTTTTAACACTTTATTTTTTTTCATATAATTATGAATAGTATACTTATTTTGTTGATATTTGTCTTTTTAGCTGTGATTTGTGTTTTTTTATTTTTGTTGTACCAGAAAATCATTAGGACCGACCATGATTCGCAACTTGATGTGATGGGACGTTGGATGGAGCAAATGCAGCAGCGGCTTGATCGCAATGCTGATGTACTTGAACGAAGTATGCGAGCAACTAATGATACTATTGGATCTCGCCTTGATAAAACGAGTGAAATGTTGTCTGTAGTTGGACAGCGAGTAGGTGAGATGAGTGAAATTGGAAGAAGTATGCGTGATCTCGGAGATTTACTTAAATCCCCTAAGCTGCGCGGGAATATTGGAGAATATGTACTTCGAGATTTGCTCGCGCAATATTTACCAAAAACTAGTTTTGACTTACAATATTCATTTAAAAGTGGCCATATTGCTGATGCAATTGTTCGTACTGATCAGGGTATTTTGTGCATCGATTCAAAATTTCCACTTGAGAACTTTAGAAAAATGTATGAGGTGGATTCTGAACAAGAGAAGGATCGAGCACGTAAGGATTTTATCCGCGATGTTAAACGGCATATTGAGGCGATAGCTACAAAATATATTGTTCCGGAAGAGCAATCGCTTGATTATGCCATTATGTACGTGCCTTCGGAATCTATATATTATGAAGTTATTTCTCAACAACATGAACTTCTTGAGTATGCTCAAAGCCGACAAGTCATTGTGGTGAGTCCATCAGTATTTTATGCTTATCTACAGGTAATTCTACTTTCTTTGGAGGGGCGTAAAGTAGAAGAACAGGCAACGGAACTGCTTCGGAATTTTAAAGGTTTACAGCTTGAATTTAAACGCTTCTCTGAAGTATTTGGATTGGGGATGAAACATTTAGGGAATGCCCGAAATGCGTTTGATGACGCTTCGATTAAATACGGAGTAGTGGAAGGAAAATTGCAATCAATGTTTAAAGCTGAAGAGCGAATGACTAATAGCTTGCCTGAGAAGGATCCATTGTATCTTCCTGAAAACTAGGAGCTGTTGAGCTAGAACTTGATTCTTCGTTATTTAATGTAGCAGGGGCAGTTTCAACTCTATATGTTCTTTCACTTTCAACAGGAGCATATTGATGCTGCATTATTGGCTTATAATCGAAATACACAAACACTCCAATTAATAATGCTGCTCCAAATAATCCAAGCGCAAGTAGATTTTTATCTGATCGGATAAGAGGAGAAGGTGCTTTCTTTGTTTTTGCCATGTATCTATTATTTGGTAAATAAAAATGTTTTGTCAATATAGAGATTGATTTTTCTATCTAAATTTAGTTTTAAACCGTAACCATTGTGATCGATATTTATCTAATTTATTGTAAATTTGGTACATAGGTGGGTTGGTAATTAAATCATAGGATCCAAGATATTCAATATGTGTTGGACCGTATCCTTCCTTGAACCGGTGAAAACCGTACCATGGGTCGGTAGGATCTGGGTTCAACGACATCGCTCCCCATAAATCGAGGGTTGTTAAGCCCATCCGTTTCCCTAGTTGAATAGCACTCCAGGCAACTAAGTTGGAAGACATAACATTTCTGAATTTAGTTGTTGATCCACCGTACTGATAATACATAGTATTGTGAAAGTTGGTTACTAACCAAATCGAAGTAGGAACGTTGTCGTAGTAAGCAATTAATAATCTTGCCATGTCGTTGGCGCGTAAAGTTTCCCAAATATGACGATGATAGCTTTCGTCATGACCGTAGTACCCCTGTCTTTTTGTTGTTTCGAAATATAGTTTAAGAAAAATTTTAAAACCTTCTTCGTCGGTTCTTTCTTGGATCTGAACTCCTTTTCTTTGTGCTAAACCGATATTATACCGAGTTTTTTCATGCATATTTGCGAGAAGTTCCTCATCGGATTTAGTTATATCCAGGAGGAAATTATATTTGGTAAATAATTCTTTACCTTGAATGATATTTAAGTCTTTAGTAGCGAGCAGTTGTTCGCGGGTCGATTTTAGATAACTTTGAACATTTGGATCTTTCGTTGGTCCGAACACATTTGGTTCCAATTTAATATATACGCAATTATTTTTTTGTCCAAAGGCTTGCAACGAATGAAGCATTTCTAGCGTTGGTAGGGTACATTTAGGAAGGTAGCCAATATTCCACATGCTTAGTGGTGCCGGGAGTGGATGCAAAGATAGTTGAAAGCCATCTGTCATATTGGTGTTGTCAAAAAAACCGTATTTAAAAACCTTTTTTCCGGTTGCCTCCTTTGCATCGCCCCATTCCCATGACTGGACGATATGCTTCACTATGGAGTTGTATCTTTCTTTTTCGTTGATAAAAAGTTCGCGAATAAGCATAGGGAAATGGTACTAGAAATAGTAGTTGGGGTAAAGGATTAGTGCCAAAGCGCGAGTATCACTCCCATTGTTATAAAGCTGAAGAAAAAATAGCAATAATTGATTGCCCATAATTTCCATGATTTATTTGAAAAAGCGTTAGTTGTAATTGTTGATGTGGCTAGAAAGCCTAACCATGCCCATAATCCTATTTGTAATCCTTCGACCACTGTTCTTGCTTGTGCAAATCCGATAAATTTCGCTAAAATGTATGCGGTTACTATACTTGCAAACGATGCAATAGCGTAGCCAATTGATGTACTATTACTTTTTATATCATCAGGATTTTTCCCTAAAAGTAACATCCAATGTTTGCCGAAAAGTGCGGGAGAATACCAGACAGCTCCAATTATCATTTGAATTATTGCTGCCACGAGTACTGCTACTAAATTTATGCTTGATTGATCCATAGAAAGCTCCTTTTATGCAAATTTAAAATTCTCTATTTCAAAGCGTTTTTTTATACGATATTTAAACTCCCGTTCCATATCCCATTTTTTTGCTTGGTTTGTTTTGATTAGTGTTTTTATGGTTACTTTTGCCCCTGCTAAATCAATTATTCCATCGACTTTAGGGACCCCTATTATCCAGGTACCTAGATTTGGGTCAGTTTTTATTTTTTGAGCTTCTTCATTAAAAATTTTGAGGACTCGATCAATGGGATGTTCGGTAGAAACTCCAATATCTACATTCGCCTGAGACCATTCTTTTGTTAGGTTAGCTATTGTACCAACTGTACCGTTAGGGATCGTATGTACAACTCCATTCAAATCACGAACTGTTATTGCTCTAATTCCAACTTTTTCTACTTTTCCTTCAACTTCTCCGACTTTAATAATATCTCCCTCGTAGAAGATATCGCCGGTTAATAAAAAAAGACCTGTTACTAGATCTTTAACAATAGCCTGACTTCCAAACCCGATCGTAAATCCAACAATACCTGCCGATGCGAGTAGTGGCAAAATGTTTATATTTAGAGTTGACAAGATAGTTAATATGGCGATGAGAATAATTACTACTGACACCGTGTTTTGCAGCAAATGGAGCACTGTTCTTGTTTTTGGTGTAGATGTTTTACTGAAAATTTTGTCGAATACTCTTTGCAATGCTATATTTAAGATGTACGAAAGAGCTACAATTATTATTATTCGCAGCCATAAAGAGATATCTATAGCCTCAATAAGGGATATGTTCATAGGATAATTGTATCATATTGTATTTATTGCATCTGTGGAGTTAATTTGCAATTCCCGCATAATTATGGCAGGATATTTTTATGTTTCAACCTAAATTTATTGTGAATCAGAAGGTCCTTAAATATATTTCACAAATTGAAGTGGCCAAAGAGATTATTGAAAATTCTCCGCTTGTTCCGCAGTGGGAAGTTAAATTTAGAGAAGAGGCGATGCTTCGTTCTGTTCATCATGGGACACATGTTGAAGGAAACCAGATGACGCTTGGCGAAGTAAAAGGAGCGTTAGAAGGGCGAGAGGTCTCGGCTCGAGAACGTGATGTCCAGGAAGTTATAAATTATCGTAATGTACTACGATATATCGATAAATGGTCTCGTACTGAAAGTGAAGCTCAAAAATCTATTGATATAGGAACGATGCTTAAGTTGCATGAAATTATAATGGAAAATATTTTACCTCCTGAACGAATTGGTGTACTACGTGATGTCGAGGTAGTGCTTAAAAGTTCACGGACAGGGATTACCAGTTTTAGACCTCCTTCTAAATACAATGTTCCCGCACTTGTGAATATGTTTTTAGAATGGCTTGGGAGTGCTGAGGCAGAGGAGCTTCACCCTGTTTTGCGTGCTGGTATTACTCATTATGAGTTGGTGCGCATTCATCCGTTTGTTGATGGAAATGGACGAGTGTCGCGCGCTATGGCAATTCTGGTGTTATTTAAAGGTGGCTACGATGTAAAACGATTTTTTTCAATTGAAGAGTATTTTGATCGAGATTCGGTACGTTATTTTCAAACTCTGCAAAATACGTCTAATCAGTTAGTTGTGGATAATAATGAACGCGACTTAACCGAATGGCTGGAATATTTTTCAGAAGGACTTGCTGTTGAACTTGCTCGAGTAAAAGAGAAAGTAAAGAAACTTTCGGTTGATTTAAAATTGCAAAATAAAGTTGGTCAGATTTCCCTTAATGAACGGCAGATGGTTCTTGTTGAGTATATGGAGGATTATGGTGGAATCTCAAATAAAGAATGGCGAAATCTTTTAAGTGGCGTTTCTGATGATACTATTTTGCGAGATATACAGGATTTAATTAAGAAACGTCTCGTTAAAAAAGAAGGAACTACTAAAGCTTCTAAATACCGACTTGTTTAATAATGTTTGGTTGTGATATTTGTACCAGTATGGATTTTGCAGAATCATTGCCCATTCATCTGGTTGCTAAGCCCATTGATAATAGAAATAGATATTCCTTTGTTTATCCTGTAAACTCCTTGCAGAACCCTCGGCGTATTGTACTTCAACATCGACATTCTAAAAAAGAAGGAGGAGGGTATATAGGAAGTATTGGAGGCAAATATGAAATGTATGAGCCGCTATTGCTTAATGGCGTGAGACTACATGAACATTTAGAAATTGGTATGTTGCGAGAATTATATGCTGAAACCGGCCTTAGGTGGCCAGTCCGCTATGCTCATCGTGCTCACTACTGGTGGAGAAATGCAAAACAGGGATTTTGTGAAGGGGAAGCTTTTTTTGTTGAATTTCCTAATCTCCCGCGACGGTATCGAAGAATGAAGGAGGGTACTCCAGTAAATTTAAACGCGGAGAAAATTGTTTCTCATCGTGACCTGTTACCAATGCAGCGTTTAATATTATCTGAGCTGTTGTATTCTCATCGATTTTTTTGCGAAGAGATTCCTTTTGAATTTACGCAATGGTAGTTTGTGTTATACTGCCGTTGTGAAATTATTGCATGTTATTTTATCTCTGATTGTGCTGTTGGGCTGCTTTTATTTGCTATATTTTTATTTTGACCAAAGGCTTCAGATTACTTCTTTCTATAATCCGTATATTTCTGGTACTTCAGGTGAAAAAGTTGCTGGAATTGCTACCTTGTCAGCAGAACCAGATTCTGATGTCCCTATACGTTGTGTACTCAGTTATGGAACTTTTATGGTTGGACAACATGGGTGTGATGATTTGACCGATTCTGATACTAACCAGTATCTTACGGAAGACACTATTTCCTGCAAACTAAAAGAAGGTAATTTTTCAGTAACCTCTCATGAATGCGATCTTTTAAAAAGCGCAGTAGGAAGCCGCGATGTGTTGCAATCTCTTGATGAATAAAGAAAAAGAGCAAGATAGTTTAGATTTTTATTTGTGCCGTTACAAATCTCTTTCTGTAGTACAATTAGTACATGACTTTTAAAGAATTAGCACTGTTTTTCTCAGAGCTTGAATCTACTACTAAGCGGCTTGAGTTAATCGATATTTTATCCCGCTTATTCGTTACTATAAGTACACCCAAAGAAGCAAAAAAAATAACCTATTTACTTCAAGGTAGGGTAGCGGCTTTCTATGAGCCTATAGAGTTTGGTATGGGTGATCGGTTAATTGAGCGGGCTATCGCTTTGGCGTATGAAGGTGATGTAGAAGGAGTTCACAACTTGTATGGCAAGCTTGGTGATTTGGGTCTTGCTGCTGAAGAAATGGCGAAAAAAAATGGTAAACACTTAATAAGTTTATCTATTGATGAGTTATTTGAACAATTACAAATGGTTACCCGTACAATGGGTGAAGGGGCAGTTGAGGGAAAAGTTGAGGTATTATCACAGATATTGCTTCATAGTGATCCGAATGCTGCAAAATTTGTCGTGCGGATTGTCTCTGGGCGGCTACGCCTTGGCATTGGTGATCCAACGGTGCTTGAGGCGCTTGCCAATGCGCGGTTGGGTGACAGAAAACATCGAAAAGAATTAGAACGTGCTTATAACGAGATTAGTGACCTTGGCCTTATTGCTGAAGCTCTTTGGGAATATGAAGGTGATATAGCTTTACGTATCGTTGAAAAAATGACTGTTACGGTAGGTAGACCGCTTCGATCGGAGTTGTGTGAACGACTCCCCAACGCTGAAAAGACGATAGAGAAAATGGGCGAAGTTGTTTCTCAATTTAAATATGATGGTTTCCGAACACAGATGCATCTTGATAGAAAATCTGGTTTAGTGAAGTTATATTCCCGAAATTTAGAGGAGACTACCCATTCTTTCCCCGAGATAACAAAGGGGATTTTGGATCAAGTTGATGCTGATTCAGTTATTCTCGACTCTGAAACATTGGCATATCATCCGGAGTCAGAAGAGTTTTTCCCTTTTCAAGAAACTACTAAGCGCCGGAGAAAATATGGCATAGAAGAGATGGCCGAGGAGTTACCCCTGCGGGCGTTTGTATTTGACATTCTGTATAAGAATGGCGAGTCGCTTGTACAACTTCCTGTACGTGAGCGATTAAAAATACTCGATTCTACTATTAAAAAAAATGTAGATCCAACTCGCGCTGATACGCTTATTGTCTCAGAGTCGCGTGTTATTTCTGTAGCCAAAGATCTTGGATTGATGTTAGAGGAGGCTCTCACTAAAGGACTTGAAGGCATTGTTGTTAAGAAAATTGAGTCGTCATACGAAGCTGGTGCACGTAATTTTAACTGGGTAAAACTGAAACATACTGCTTCAGAGCAATTGAAGGATACAGTTGATTGTGTGGTGTTAGGTTATATTTATGGTCGTGGAAAACGGGTTGCGTTTGGAGTAGGTGCGTTACTTGTTGGTCTTTATGATAAAGAGCGCGATGTCTTTGTTTCAGTCTCCAAGATAGGGACCGGATTGACCGATGCTGAATGGGTTTCAATTCGTGAACGATGTGATGCTTTTGTTTCTAAGGAGAAACCCGCTCGGATTGAATCGGATATTATTCCTTCGGTGTGGGTTGAACCTGAAGTAGTTATCGAAGTGCTGGCAGATGAAATTACTCGATCTCCCTCACATACTGCAGGAAAAACTACCACTGAACCTGGATATGCTTTACGTTTCCCGCGGCTTGTTACGTTTCGTGACGCCGATAAACGACCAGAAGATGCTACTAATATCGATGAAATAAAAGAACTATATTCAATGCAGGGAAAGAGGGCGTGAAAGAACTGGTGTTTGAAGATGGTAAAAAATAAAGTTATCGTTTTTGATTTTGATGGTACTCTTGCAGATACCTTCTCAACCGTTGTCGAAATTGTTAACGGGATGTCTGATCAATTTGGATTTCCTAAGTTATCTTTTGAAGATATATCATTGCTCCGACACATGCGTGCTCAAGACGCAATGAAAATTTTTAAAATTTCCATTTTTAAAATTCCCGCGTTAATCTTTGCCGTCAAAGCTGCGCTAGGTAAAAAAATTGCTACAGTACCGGTATTTGATGGTGTTCCTGAGACGTTACGAGAATTGAAGAAAGAAGATTTTTCCCTTGGTATTGTTTCTTCAAATACTGTGGAGACAATTGCAGCCTTTCTGAAACATAATGATTTGGAGATTTTCGATTTTATACATTGTGAAAAAGATCTTTTTGGTAAAGGGAAAGTACTCTCGCATGTACTTCGAGATAATAAAATTAGTAGCGCTGATGCAATTTATGTTGGCGATGAAACGCGAGATATTGAAGCAGCTTGGAAAGCGGGGATTAAAATAATTTCAGTTGCGTGGGGATTTAATGCTGTTGAGGCTTTAGAAAAGCTTAACCCTGATTTTCTCATACATTATCCGCATCAACTTTTAGATACAGTACGGCAATTCTAACTCTCTCTGCTCATCTTTACCTCTGGCTATTCACTGATTATACTTAGCGTAGGATGTTTAAACTAGACCGTTCGACTATGCAATACATTAAAGATTTGTCTGATCCTGATATAGTTGCAAATTCAGATCCAGATTCAATAAATCTAAAGCGTGAAATAATCCGTACTAATTTGCTTACACTTGTTATAGGTACTTTTGTAGTTTCAGCAATAATCATACTATTTATATTTTACTTACCAGGTCTATTTAATGTATTTTTGCAAATAATTTTTTATTATGTAGCTAGCCTCGTTACGTATTGGAAAATCCTTATTATAGCCTTTATCTTTTTCTTGCTTCTGTTGTTTATATCGTTTAGACATACTTGACACCAGTCTTTTTCTCCATCTACAGTAGAGTTATTAATCTTATTTTATTAGAAGGAGAACTCTATGCAACTCAAAAATCTTCTTATAGGGGGAAGTGTCGGACTGGCCTTTTTTGGCCTATACTTGCATTCAAATATTTCCGCTCATGCTGCTACGAAGACTATTACAATTCTTAATTCGGCATTTTCTGATAGTTTAGCCATTGTAAATGCAGGAGACACTGTAGTTTGGCAAAATAATGACACTTTTGGACATCGTTTAGATATCTTAAATGCATCAGATAGTTCTTTTCTGGCTGGAGATGATCTTAGTCCAAAAGTGTCTACTTCTACTTCAGGAAGAACTTTGTCAAGAAAATTTAATACTGAAGGTTTATTTATTTATCGTTTGGATCAGCAAGCAAGTATGTCGGGAACTCTTACCGTAGTGCCATCGATAGTAGTACCGACGGTTACACCATCGGCAACCGCTACCGCAACAGCAACGGCGGTGCCCACCGCTACTGCTACCGTAACACCAACGCTAACGCCTACTGCTTCACCTACTCCAAGCGTTACTGCGACGGCTTCACCAACCGCAACTCCAGCTTTATCTCCAACGCCGTCGCCTTCCTTAACACCTTCACCAACACCAACATTGACTCCTACACCAACAGTTACGTCTACTCCTAGCGCAACTCCTACTGTTACGATAACAGCAAGTCCGACTGTTAGTCCATCGGCTACTGCATCACCTACGCCAACACCATCGATGACTGCTAGTCCGACTACCTCGCCAACATCTTCACCTACGGCAACACCTACTAGTTCAATAACACCTTCACCAACAAGTACGCCGGTTCCTCCTGTAGGGGAAGTTTTACCTGCATTTTCAGTCTTCAGACCAACAATGTGTAGCGCGTTATTGATAACAAACAATACTCAAATTCGAACTGATAAACTGGGTGCGGTTACGTTGCGAAGAGGTATTTGGAATGTAGAAAACTTGGTTAATACTCCGCCTAACGTATCTGTACAGGCTCGATTAATTGCGATTCGAACAGTAAATTTACTTTTCGGGAATAATCCGTTTTTTGGTTTAGATCGAACCGTTTCAGCAAATACCGCAAGTACTTTCAATGCCGCATCGGTTGAAGGCGCGTTACAAAAAGCAGCTCAAGCTTGGTGCAAATAATTAAAAAGTGAGTTCAAATCGACAAAGATCCTCGATTCGAGGGTCTTTGTCTTGTATTTGGTATATACTAACTGGTACTTTTCTGGTATATTTTATCCTTATGGAATTGAATGAATTTCGCGATTACCTGCGTATTTTCACTACAACCCACGACGCTGAACTCCATAAAACTGCGCTTTTGCAAATGCTTGATCCGCTGGACCTAGATATTGAGTATAAAAAGCTTAATCAGGAGGGCGGATTGGATAGGGTAATGGCAATATTTTCTTCGTTCTCTGACGTTACTGATGACGAGTTGGTGACTGAATATGAGCGCAAGAGCTTGGAGCAAGTTGGTGCTTTAACTAAAGAGTACTTTGCAAAAGAAGCATATTCCTCTTTTGCTAAAATGGTTTTCGCGTTAACTATTGAATCGTTTGGAGAGAAATATGACTTGGGGGTAGAAGATGAGGAGTTAACTGAAGTTAAAATAGAGGATATTTACAATATTATTCCTTCGGAAATATATTTGCAGACATTTCTTCTGGAGAGTATGTCTGACGAGACTGCGTTTAATTGGAATCGCAGCCCGATAATTATTGAACAATCACTTTTAGCCTTAACGGTTTGTTTTAGTGATATTTATGCATTCCTGACTGAGGAAGATGATTATATGGAAGAAATTGCTGATTAATCATTTCATCGCTTGTGTAATTACATCCAAGATCTTAGTGTTATGCTTTTCGATTGAAAATCTACTGATACTATCGTTAAGAGCATTTATTCCCATTTTTTTATTTAATTGCATATCAGCGCTAAGTTTATAGATTTTTTCGCTGAATTCTTCTAAATTAAATGGAGTTACCGCATACCCGGTTAGATTGTCTTTAATAATGCCTGAAGGTCCGGCATTATTCCAAGCAATCACCGGAACTCCACAGGCCATGGCCTGGATTAAGCCCTTACCGAAATCTTCCTCAGGGGCAGTGTAGATATATAGTGATGCGTTTTTATAAAGTAGATGGGTATCTATTTCAGTTGTGTAACCAGAAAAGATTATTTGAGATTCTAAATTTTTTTCTTTAATCAGATTAATGAGTGTATTTGTATATTCTGTTGGTGATCCTGTTATGACGAGTTTAGCTGTACAGTTTTCTTTCTTCTTTACTAATTCTAGTGCGCAAATAGCATATTCAAACTTTTTTTTAGGCATGTGCCTATTGGTTAGTAAAATGTAAGGTTTGGGAATATTTTTTCCATTAATGGTACATATTCCGCTAAATCTATCGGTTTCATTTATTTCTTCACATGAAAGTGGAGTTGCTCCAGGCGGGCAATTAATGCAATCGCGCTTGTAAATATTCTCGAAAACATGAAGCGCGTATTCTCCTTCGGTGATTATTGTTTTAGCGTGTTTCATAATCAAGGTATCAATTTTTCTGAATATTGGCTTTATTATCTTTATTACTATTTTTGTAAAACTATTTAAGTCGGACTGTTCGCCAAATTCTTTATCAATTTTGCGAGGATATAAAAAACCTTGAGGATAGGGCATATAGACTATATACGGTTTCTTATTGATACGTGAAGCAATATAGGCAAAAAAAGGACCTGCTTGATTTGCTCCATAGTAGACATCCGAATCTTTGAACTTTAGTACTAAAAAAGGTGATAAAAGCCCTGCAATAATGAGATATACCTCCCTTGGTAAAGATAGTTTTATAAACCAACCTGGAAGCAGAGAATTAATCGGATACTTGCTAATTATTTCAGGAAAGCAGGTGCTTTTATTTACATACGGTGCTACACCGGTGACCTGAAACCCTTTTTGTTGTAAAAAATCGATCGTCTCGAGTAATGTATGTTCAGCTCCTCCAGAGAAGAAGAACTCGGTGTGGAATATTGTTAACTTCTTCATATACTTGTAAGGAGTTTTTATGATCCTTTATAACTCACTGCTATTCTTCTGAAGGATCTTCATGAACCTTAAACGAAGCATTTTCAGATTTTGCTATCTCTAGTTTATCTTTAGTCTTCCAAATATAGTAATGTACCGTTCGATTAATTGATCCCGTGATTCCTAGAGCATACAAAACTAAGTAGGAAATGGTAAGAAGGCTTAGTACATTCAAAGCAATTTCCTTAGGGGTGTTCTCTATTTGCATGGTTATTGTTTGATTTGCAGTCATCTTGGGTAGACGCATTCCTGTTAGCCTGGGGCCGGCTTGGTATAAGTTAACTTCCTTTTTGCCAGTAGCTGAATTTAAATACGCATGCCATTTAGGGTAGTAACTTTCTCTCCAGTACAACGTAGTTGGAGACTCCGTACTATCGTTTAACGTGAACTGAACAATATCTGGTGAGGGCCTTTTAACTGAGACATGGTAATCGTTTATATTGTTTGTATTATTTTCTAAAAGCCACTGTAGAGAATATTTCAAAACTTCAATTTCTTTAGCGTTTTCATTTTTACCTCCTTCAATGTGAGGGACAATATTCATCCCCGACCAGACAACTCGGCCTTTTCCATGAATCTTAGAAATAATCAAGGGAATATTATTGCTCTGTAAAATGACATTTGCTCCGTCTCGGATATCTTGAGGAGAGGAAATTCCCCATGCGCTATCAAGATTAGTTAGATAACCAGCATCTTTATTTTCCGTATCCATACCTATTTTTCCTGCTTGATCAAGAGTCATTTTAGAACGGGGAGCAGCTTCTTTCCAAACTAAATTATTCGTAGGGAAAAATGCTGAAGCTGATTTTAATTCCCAATCAGGGGATTCATATTGCCAGCCGGTATCTATGAACAAATTTCCTCCATTTTTAACATAATTATCCAGTAGATCATGTCCATTAGCTTGGTCATGATAATTATATCCTTCAAGAAATAGTACATTAAATTTATTTAATTCATCGAGAGAGTAATCATCAACGTACGTTTTCCCCGCAAATAGCGTGGCTTTATCATAGGGGAGTATTCCTAAATTAGCGGTCTTGAAAAATTGGTCGTAGAGAAATGTTTTTTTGTTTCCTATAAAAAGTACCGCTGGTTTACTGGTCCACGTAGTAAGCGTGGTGGGATTTTTGAAATGTCTCCAGTTAGGCTTATCTGCGTTTTCCCAATTTTGATCGTTATCGAAAAGCGACTTTGCAACTTCTGAATTGGTAGCTTGATATATGTATTCATATCCAAAATACTTAGCAAGTTCGCTAATTACTCCTGGTTTTTGATTAATTGGTTGATCAGAATACATTACTGATGACTGATAATTCCAGAGTGCACTAAAAAGGTTGAGATTGTTTATATACACTTGGGTTTGAGAAGCATTAGTTAATAGTGGAGCTCTCATAATAATACTTCCTGCTAAGCCTGATAAATCGTAACGGGTGTCGAGTGGTTTATCGGGAATAAGAGAAAAGAACTCTGCTTCTTTTTTATAGTCGGAAAAATCGGGCTTCGTTACATTAAAGCGTGGCCAATTTTTAGGATTTAGCTGGTAAGCTAATGGAAGTTTATTGAGAGTGTTACAAAAATTAAATTTAGTCTCGGTCATCTCATGTTTATCGGTTGTACAGTAGGTAGTGAATATTTTAAGGTCATCAACTTGAAGTAGCTCGATTTTGTTTGTACGCTTAGTAATTGCTTTATCACAGAGTGAGTTAATGACATTATCGGAACCGCTATAGTTTTTGCAGAAAAAATATAATTCTTCTGGAGTATATGTAAGATCTGTATCGTAGTCGACGTCTTTATTCTGATTGGGGTCGTGTATGATAATTTTATTGTGTTCGCTTACTTGCTTCCATAGATTATCTCGGCTAACCTTTCCTATTCCTATCCTCAGAATTTTAGAAGTATCTCTTCCCTTTTCAACTTTTGCTGGATTTGTGTAAACTGTAACATAGAAGGTAAGTAAACTCATCATGCTTATTACGATTGCGGGTTTTAGAACATTACTCCAATTGAACTGAATTAGTGGATGCACTTTTGTTATGAGTTTATCTATGATAATAAAAGGTAGTTCACACAGCGTATACACTCCATATGCTGCTAGTATCGGTACTATCATTCGATATACCGTCCAAACCGATCGAGCATTGAATAATTCAGCGAAAACCCCAATTCTACTGAGGATGAATAAAACTATGGGTAAAGAAAGCGTTAGTAACCCATATGTAGACATTAACCCAAATAAGGCCATTTTTTTTGATCTTAAGGCCCCAATCGTTCCCCCAATTGCAGCGAATATCCATATGAAAGGTTGCAAAGCCCAGTTATTCATGGGTTTTCGTGGATCGGAATCAGGATAATAATCAAAACCTAATACCTGCTTAAGGTGTAAGGTATGTGTTTCAGTGATATCGCTTAGCTTAACTGTTGGATTCGCATATCCGGCAAAACCTCCTTTTGCAACTTCAGCGCTATAATCTTGAAAATTTGCAAGTCGCCAGGAGAATAATCCTGTAAGACTTATATAAATGCATGCACCCGCTGTAAAACCATTTATAAGTGATTTCTTGAAATCTGTTTTTAACGGATTTTTGAGCATTCTTCCGATAATTAAAATAAATAATACATTTGTTAGTCCCACACCTGTTGAAAAATGGGTTAGAAAAGTGATGGTGTAAAAAATCATGCCAAAAAGTAATGCTACTCGTTTTTTCCAATCGTGCTCACCTTTAAAATGTTTATCGATAAAATAATCGAGAAGAATAAGAGTTGGGCCGGTGAACATATAGGAAACGGTTTCGGCATAAAATCCCCAGGGGTTGGCAAAAACGTAGGTAATTGGAGCGATGAGATAAAAAGTTGCAGCGGTTATTCCAATTGCTTGCCTGGCCACTTTATTTTTTGGATAATCGAGCCTGGTCCAACAATAAATAAATATCCCAATAGCTGTTATGAAAAATGCTGAAAACTCAACAATATTAAAAGAGCGAATTAAAGAGATATTAGTTAGATGATGAAAAAGTACTACAATGTAGTGGGCAAGAAAGGGATAGGCAGCTACGAAAGATACTCCGGCCCCTTGAAGTGGATACCAATAAGGGACATTGGGGTAAAATCTGTTAATCCATTCTACATAGGTAAAAGCACTAAATGAATCTGTTCCTATGGGTGAGAAAGCATTGATTGAAGACCAGTTGGCGGAATAAAAAAGGAAGGTAATTACAGCAAGTCCAATGATTGCGACCATGCTTTGGATTACAAAAGAAATTAACGATATAATTACTTTTTTAGGTTTGATTCTGTTCATGGAAGTTTTGCTTACTTGATGATAGTAATTGAACTATGATTTTCGTGCAAGAACATTTATGGCTGTCCAAAAAAGGCGTTTCTTTTCAAGTTTTTGAAGCAGAAGTTTCAACTTGCCAGAAAAATGAGGCAATTCTGGTGTAAATTCATATCTGAATACTTCAACTTGTTTATATCCGGCTTTTTTGTGCATTTTTTTTATAGTACTTGGCAAAAAAGATTTTTCATACCCGGTGAACATAAATTTGGTTTTAAATATTTTTCTGTGTATAAAATAAAATAACGGTTTTAATAGGGGGATTTCAGGGATGTTGCCTGAAAATTGACGATAGGTTAAAGAACTTACTGAAACTACTGGAATAGTATTGATGATATATCCATTTTTTCGGGTAACTTTGTAAAGTTCACATAACGCATCTTGTGTTTGTTCGATGTGTTCAAGTGTGCCACCTCCGTAAATGATATCAAAAGTATTTTCTTTAAAAGGAGGATGGGCGATATCGGCACACACAAGAAAACAGGGTATTTTGTATAGTTTGGCGATCTGCTTCGTTAAGGCAAGTGAAGTTAAGGAGAAGTCGATACCATAGATTGTGTACCCCTTTTGAGCAATGGTATTTATTGCGATACTTCCCCCAATGCCAAGTTCAAGGTAATTACCGTGTTTTTTATTAGGTAATGTTTCGAGCAATTTTCTTAAAGGAAAATACTCTTTTATTTTTTGTTTAGCAAAATCATAGAGCTTTTCCTCTTTAATATTTCCTTCGTTGTAGAGTTCATGAAATTTTTTTAAAGAGAGTTTTGTTTCTTCTTCATCAATGATTTGTGTGAAATCAGGAATGCCATTATGTACTGGATAGGTGCGATGACATGTTGAACATACAAGACTTCTTTCGGCTTCTTCAACTGATGATCGGCAAATAGGGCAGGCTAGAATAGTAAGAAATTGTTTGTTCATACTTTATACTAGTTTAACTAGTTCATTTTCTAATAATTCCGATTGAATAGCTAAATCATATTTTTTTTCAGCAAATAGCCGATTTTTTAAACCAATTTCATTTCTTTTTTCAGTGTCGTTTATCATATCATTTAATGCTGCTATTAATTGATCAAGATTTTGTTCTTCGATAAAGGAGTTTTGCGGTTCAACTTCTTCCACTATTCCACCAGATTTTGTTGCAATGATTGGTAATCCGCTCGCTTGTGCTTCGAGCAATGTATACGAAAAATATTCATGCCAGAAAGGGATTCCGAGGATACTGCTCGTTTGAGAAGGAGAGCAAAAAATATCTGCGGTTTGGTAAAGGGTCGGTAACTGAGAGTAGTTAACTTGACCGTGATACACGATAGGTAGGTAGTTGGATGCATTAATAATCTCATTGGTTAGTGCTCCTTTCCCGGCGATATGTAATTCTACGTTATTTTCTTTAGATATTGCAGCAAAGGCTTGCAAGAGAAGTCGTATTCCTTTGGCTTCAGATAATGCTCCGACATACAAAATTCGTATTTTTTCTGATACTTGTTTAATTTTTGCGGGGGTAAATTGCTCAAGACTAATTCCAGGATAAATTACGCGTGTTTTACTTCGTGGAATTCCAATCGAATCGGTGAACTCGTAGGCTTTATAATTGCGAAGAATGAACAATTCAGAATTCTTAATAACTTTATTCGTTATTATTGAATAGGGTGGTAACCATGAGGAAATATGATTCGGAAGATTACACCAGATAATGGTATAGAAAGGGATTCGGTTTCTCTTAGCAAACGTTTCTAATTGATAATTCCAAAAATAATAGGTATCGGTAATTCCTATCAGTGAACTGTTTTCTAGAATATTTTCTAAGCCCTTTAACATTTTCCAGGATAGATTGTTGGGAGAATTTGAAATCATTTCTACTGGATCCAATATTAGTGGAGAATAGTAATTTAAGGAGGCATAAGTAATATTTTGATATTCTGTAGAAACTGGTGTGAAGTTTGTGCTACCAAATAATTCCGGTCTGAAAATTTTAAATCTATTATAGAGATCAAAATTTATTAATCTACTTTCACTATTTACTACTAGTTTTTTCATTGGTGGGACCAAAGGCATCGATTATTGTATTGGCAATAATATCATGACCGGCTTGAGAAGGATGTAACAAATCTTCGGAAAGTACCTTTTCTGCTCCGGCTGCTTTCATAGGAGTATACACATCAATTAGTTGCATTTTTTTAGAATAAGCGAGGTCCTTGATCATTTTATTCCAGGCGATATCTTTACCGCCATTTTCTGTCCAGTCTTTATTGCAGCAGTTTTGATAATAAATATTTACAAGGAAAACGGTTCGTTCTGCGGAAGGTGCCGAAGTATTGATTATTTTTTCTAGATTATCTTTTACATATAGCATTTTAAACCCTTCACTACTTTTGTCCGCGCCACTAATCAAGTCATTAATACCAACCGCAATGCTCACCAAATCTGGATTGGCTTCGTCAATTTCACTTTTAATCCGTGGAACTAAATCTTGAGTGGTTGTTCCAGTGACTCCTTTGTTTATTGTTTTTAATTTGGGATTGGTTTTTTTAAGGTAATTTGAAAACTGGTCTACCCAACCGTTGTCTTTTGCTGCTCGTGATCCTTGGGTTATGCTATCGCCTGATGCAAGATATACTTGATAGGAATCTTTTTTCCCTATTGTTGGTTTAATTTCTTCGAATTTTGTTTCTATTTTAATTGGTTCACTTCGTAGACCTTCGATTTTGTTGTCAAAGGTTAACGCTGCGACTGAATATGAATAGCTTTCACCTGGGTAGAGATTGGTGTCAGTAAAGGTTGAAAGCTCTCCGAGTATATCTGTGTACCAAAAACCGTCTCGATAAATGCGATATCCTGAATGAAGTATATATGGTTTCATTTCTGGAGAGAAAGCTACGAGCTTTCTCTGAGCGAAATTCCATGAAAGTGATACACTGTTAGAAGTTGACTCAGCTTTAAGATCTGTCGGAGCATATAGATCAGATTTAGTGTTTCCTTCTGTAATTTTTATAGTAAATGTATTTGCAAATTTTTCTGAGATTTTATTTTGTTCTTTTTGGGTCCTTGGATCAATTTTGCGGGAATAGTCGAAGTAAAAAAATCCCATGGTGAGAGCCAATACAACGCAACCTGCAATAAAGATTATTTTATTCATACTTTTTAACTAAATTTAAAAACTGTGTGGAATAGTATTCAGGTGATAGTTTTGTCGACACGTATTCCCAGCCTTTCTGTATAGTATACTCGAATTCGTTAGGATGAGACATATACCCAATTAACGCTTGCGAAAGCTCTTGGGTATTATTTTTTACGACTATTCCAATTGCTTGTTCTTGGATAATTTTTGCCGCTCCTGATCCTTCAACTACGATTGGTAATTTTTTACGGGAGAGTCCTTCGAAGGGAGTTAAGCCGAGCCCTTCTGGGTAGAAAGCTGTTTGTAATACAATATCGGCGATTTCGTAGTATGCTTCGAGTTGGCTGGCAGATAATTTTCCAGTAAAAACAAGCTCAGGGAAAGTAAGTGAATAGTGGTTAAGATCAGTGGGGTTCCCATCTCCAATAAATATCAAAGAAGATTGTGGATATTGTTTTAGATATTTTATGAATGAGTCAATTGCAAGTTGCTGATTTTTTAAGGGGTGAATGTGGCCGATACAGAGTATCACTTTGCGGTTTTTGAATACTGCGTTAAGATGTGTCGGTTTCGGATTTTTAATAGGAGAGACTGGAGGAATTAATTCAGCGCAATTTGTATTTGGAAATATTTCTTGTGCATTGATCCTAACTTTAGGTGAATTAGCTATAATTGAATGGACATGCTTTACTAAGAGTTTATTTATACTAAGTACTGCCTTGGAATACGCTTTTTGAATCGGTGATGATTGGGGAAAGGGAATTTTTTCAAAGGAATGCATCATCCAAAATATTTTTTTACTCATGAGCTTTCCAATAAGAATTGCTGACCACAAACAGGGAAAGCTATCTGAGACGAGAACATTTGCATTCGAGGTGTACTTAGCTGCTTGTACTGTTGCATAGAATGGAGAGATTAAGGTAAATAATACATTGTTTTGAACTATTTTGTTAATAACAGTATTTGGTGTGACTACCATAACTCTCGGATCAAAAAAATTCTCAGTTAATTTTGAATTCTTTTTTAGAAAGATTACTGTTACCGTATGTTCTTTCTCAACTAAGGATTCTGAAAGTGTTGCAATGACTCGTTCAGCCCCTCGATAACTTAACTCTGACTGAATAAATAGAAATTTCATATTACTTTTTGACTAAATATGAGCCAATTGCTAGCGCATCTAATCCTGAATTTTTAAAACAGTTAATTGCTTGCTCTGGTGTGCAGACAATTGGTTCATTCATAACATTGAATGAAGTATTTAAAAGTACCGATACTCCGGTGATCCTTTTAAAGGCACTGAGTAGTCTGAAATACTCAGGGTTTTGATCTTCTGATACGGTTTGTACCCGAGCTGTACCGTCGACATGGGTTACCGAGGGGATTATAGATTTCATTTCCTCGATTACATCGAAGGTAATAATCATATAGGGTGCCTCTGTGCAATTTTTGAAATACAATGAGGCATCTTTTTTAAGTACTGAGGGCGCGAATGGTCTAAAACTTTCGCGGAATTTTACTTTGGCATTTAGTTTGTCTTTATTAGTTGGATCTCTCGGGTCGGCCAGGATTGAACGATTGCCGAGGGCTCTCGGACCAAATTCGTGTGCTCCTTGAAACCATCCGACAAATTTTCCATCCGCAAGTAGTTGAGCTGTTGCTGTAAATATATCGCTTTCTTTGGTAAACGTTAGGTTACTTTTTGTGAGTGCTTCGATTATCTCACTTTCACTTGGGGTAAATCCTAAATATGGTGATCTGTTTTGAGAATCAACTACATGGGTCTTTGCATATTTGTAATACGATAAAAATGCTGCTCCTACTGCTATTCCGTCGTCACCTGCAGCCGGATATACGAACAACTCTTTAAAGATATTTGATTCGATAATCTTTCCGTTTGTGACACTATTTAGTGTTACTCCACCTGCCAAGCAGAGTGTATCTTCGCCAGTTATCTTTTTTGCTCTTTTAACCAAATTTACTATGGTTTCTTCGATAATTACTTGCAGTGCTTTAGCTAAATTCTGGTGTTCTGAAGTTATAGGATCTTTTTTAACTCGTGGAGCCCCAAACTCTTTTTCGAATTTTTTTGATACTCCTTTATAGGGATTCCACCAAAAATCAAAGTAAGAAAGCTTTAGAGAGAACTTCCCGTTAGGGTTGATCTGAATAACTTTTTTCATTGTGGGAACTAATGAGGTGTCACCATACGAAGATAACCCCATTACTTTGCCTTCATCGCAGTTTCTGAGGAAACCTAAGTGATAGGTGATTGCTGTATAGAGTAATCCTAGCGAGTGAGGATAGTTTATCTGGAACTTCCTTCGAAGATGTGTTCCTGATGCTTTATAAATTCGGGTAGAAGCTCGTTCACCTCTTCCATCAATAGTAATAATGGCTGCAGAATATGCACTTGAGGGGAAGTAGCAAGAAGCAGCATGGGCATCATGATGGTCATGAAACGCTACTTTGCCTTTGTATTTTAATGTATTCCTTATAAAATCGTGAGTATCGACGATATTATAAATATTTTTTAGTAAGTTAAATATATGATTGTCACCTGTTTCGATGAATTCTCTTGTCGAGGGGGGGATGAGTTTAAAAATACCAATTGATGAGAGAAACCACAGTATTTGCCAGCGAATAAAATTAAATCCTAAGGATATTTCTTGGATTTCATTACTATCTTTTAATCCGGCCTTATCGATGCAAAATCGTATTGCATTAACTGGGATTTTTGCGCTATGTTTTTCTCTATTAAACCGTTCTTCGCTGCTTGCGGCTATAATCACCCCATCCTTAACTATTGCTGCGCTACTGTCATGACTGAACGGGTTTATTCCGAGTGTTATCATGTGGGTAGAGTATAGCGTAAACTAAAGTACGTCAAGGTCGATATGAGGAGAGATTTGTCAGTGCTAATAATTCAGCCATGGTTAAATTACCGTGGAGCGGAAAGTGTATCAATTGAACTTTGCAAAGAGTTGCAGTCTCGCGGGATACGCTCACGAATATTGTGTTTATATGTTTCTGATGCTGTGGCTGATGAACTAGGTCCGGAAATGGTGCATGTTCCAAATCGAGTTTGGCAAGTTTTTTTTAAGAACAAAATTTTCTTTATATTGTTTGGCTTTTGGGGGATGTTGCTCCTCGGGATTATTCACGGACGTAAATACGAGGTTTATAATCCGCATAATTTCCCCGCTGTATGGGTAGCGGTACTTTGTTCTATTGTTTACTGGCGTCGAGTTGTCTGGACGGTGCATAATTTTCCTCAACATCCTTTTCGTGGAAAAGTCGGGACTACTTTTGAATTTCTTATTTCAGGAATTGATTCGTATTTAGTACATCATGTAGATACTATAGTGGCCGTTTCGCAAAAAGTGGCTGCACTAGTTCATTCTAAATATGATGTAACTGCTGAAGTGGTGTATCCAGGAATCCCTGTTTCTTTTTGGCAGACAAATGTAAGCTTGGATACTTCATTTGAATTTTCGGGAAAGCGAATTCTATTGCATGCGGGACAAATTCGACCTGAAAAACGGCAAGAATCCAGCGTTGCACTATTTAACTTGATTGCTCAAACTTGCTCTGAATTGGTCTTGGTATTTGCCGGGGAGCGAATTTCCTCACATTATCCCAATCTTGATTTGTTGCCTAAAAATGTTCGGGATCGTGTTTTTTTTACCGGTCGAATTCCTAAAGAGAAATTACGTTCGCTGTACTCTAATACAGAATTTCTTATTCTTCAGTCACATTGGGGAGAGGGGTGTAATTTAGTGGCATTGGAAGCTATGGCGAGTGGCGTAGCACATGTTTTTGTAGCAAAAGGGAGTGGAGTAGACGAATTGTTCGATAGATATGGTAAGGAAATTGTTTTTGATAGTGAACAAGCTATACAAAAAGTTGCGTCATTAATTGAGCAAAAGTATTTTGAAAAGAGGAAGGATGACTATACAAATATTGTTGAAATCTCTAGTTTTTCTCATTATACTGATATTTTTCTAAATATCCTTAAAGGGTAAATGTTTAATTATTTTAAATTGTTCATCCATGCTTAGTTCTTTTGAGAAGTAATAGTTAGGAAAATATGCTTCTTGAGATGAGAGTGCTGGCAACGTATTTGTAATTAAATTCCGAAGTACGAAAAATGCATTAGTACCAGAACTATCGCAGCCTACCAGACTATATCCTTTAGTTGCTCCTAGCTTCGCTAACGCACTGAGAGACGCTCCATGATACAAATTGCTTGGGTGTTTGTTTCCACAGTAAAAATCTGGATCATAGACCGTAGATATTGACCTGCTTACTCCTAACTGCGCATTATATTCTATTACTACAACACGGGGCTTTATCGAAACTATGGCTTCCCAGATCCAATAATCATTGCCATCGATGTCGATGGACAATAAATCAATTTCCCCGCTAATATTTGATTTTATACATTCATCGACGCTTTCCTTTTTCGCTTGGTGATGAATTAACTTAATATTTTTAAAATTAGTACCTAGTAGTTGTTTATAAAAAAAAGTGGCTAGTTCCAAATATTCGATAGTTTGATCTATCAGTAGACCTTTCCACTGTTTACGTATCAGGTAGGTCGTATTGTTTTCGGTACCGTCACCGATGCCGATCTCGACGAACACTTTATTTGTCGTTCCGATTTGAGAGAAAATATATTCAATAATTCCGTCCTCACCATTTTGAGAGTACATGGTTTTTTCATGCTTATTAATTATGTTTTTTTGTGTCGAATTATTTAGTTTGAATTGTCTGTTAAGATTATTTCTTTTATATTGTAGTTGTTGAGAAATTAAAATTAACTGTACTTTTTTAGAAAGGTTTCTTCTTAAGTACATTGCGATGTTATTGCGAAGCCATTGCACTTTATTCGATATTATTTTCATAAGATATTATTATTCTATTTTTTTGTAATTCGGATATTCTTTTTTTTATAATCTTTTGAATATGACTGTGTAGTGCCATTTGATGATTTGTCCAGGAATATTTTTCTTCAATAGTTTTTGCTGCATTGCGAGAAACAAATTTGGCTATTTCTTTATTTTCCAAAACTACTTTAATATACTTTCGCATATCGTTGTTGTCACCGGGACTCGCGAGAAATCCATTGTGCCCATGGGTAATTATTTTGGATGGACCGGCGTTATCCCACGCTATTACCGGTTTACCCTGAGCCATGGCTTCAATTATTCCCATTCCAAAATCTTCTTCGGGTGACGTATATAGATAGAGCGTACATTCCCGATAGAGTCGTTTTAACTCCTTCTCATAAACATACCCCAAGAAATATACATATTTTTCAAGGCGATAGTATTTAACTAGTTTACGTAATTCGTCTGTATATTCGGTAGTTTCACCAGATATTACTAGTGGGATTTTATCTTCCATGCTATCAAGGATCTCTAAAGCATATTCAAATTTTTTGTGGGGAAAATGACGATTGGACATAAATATAAAGGGCTTTTCAATTGTTAGCCTGCGAAATTGAAATATTCCTTTCCCGCTTTCCGGCTTTTTTGTGAGGTTATTTACTGATGCACCGGGAGAGCAGACAATTGGGGTTTTACCGTAAATCTGACTTAATACTTTTTGCATATACATTCCGTTGGTAAGAAAAATATCTGCACTTAGAATGCTTTTTAAATCTATCCAATAAAATAATGGTCGCAATATATTCACTATATGCGGTAAGAATTGCATTTTGTTCTTAATTTGAATTCCTACTTCGTTATCAATAGGACGCTTGTACAGAATGCGAGTTGGCTGGGCAACATATATGAGGTAGGGAATATTAAAAAGTGACTTTAAAATAAACCCAAAGATCGGACCCGGTTGATTAGCTCCGATCACTAGATCGTATTTTCGGTACTTAAAAGCCAAAAAAGGGAAGAGCAAACATACCAGTAGTACGCCAATTTCTGGTTTGCGATGGAATACTTTTGTTATACCAGGAATAATTTCTTTTGCTGCTGCTTTTTTTATTAAATCTGGAAAACATATAGTTGTGTCCAATAGAGGAGAATAACAGTCAACTGTATAACCTAATTTACGTAGTAAACTTATTTCCTTAAGCGCAAGTTTTTCTCCTCCGCCTGAATAGAGAAACGCGAGATGAAAATAAGCGACTTTGATATCACTTGGATTTACTGTAGGCATAGTTAGGTATCCAGAGTTTATTAGTTATGAACTCTTCTCGCAGACGCTCAGTAATTATGTTACTTTTATTTTCATTTTCGATATTAAGTTTCTCAAGTGTAAATGGTTGAGAAAGTGCTACATGAAGAGGATTCTCTTTTAAATATATTCTTCGGTCGAATAAGAAATGACGTAAAATCTTCGCTGTGGTAATCCCGGTGATTTGTGCTGCATATAATTGTATATTCCTGCGCTCGAACGAGCTGTGGGTAATAATTTCTCCTATCCCGTTGTACCACAGTTCTGGGTTATTGCTTCCGCCATCGGGAAATATTATGACGACATGACCTTCTTTAAGGAGTTGTGCTGCTTTTTCGATTGTATGCTTATTTTGTACTCGTACATCTTCTGGTTTGGCATAACCGGTTAATTGTCTCATTACATAAAAACCAATTGTATTTAAGAATCCGCGATTATACAGATTCTTTTTGGTTCGGGAATAGGTAATAGGAATTATCTGTTTCCCAATATTTTTTCCTTTATTTTTTTGGTAAATGTCAGCAACGATATACACATCTTCGCGGTTTAAACAGGCTGCTATAATAAAAGGATCAAGTCCCGTAGGATGATTACCGAAAATCAGTGCCGGGCCTATAATATCAATTGGGTTTTGGATGTTAATTTCGATATTTAAATCTTTTAAGTAATTTCGTGTGCTTTCCGAAAAACCTGTGTCTTCAATTTTTTTATCGTACCTGGCATTGATCTTTAAAATGCTTTCGTAGGGTAGGATCAAGAAGAGAGTTTTTAATAGATACTTAATTGGTATAAATCGCTTTTTGTCGTAAATCCATTCTAAGATTCCAAGCGTTCCTTTTTCGTTATATAGCTGCTTTAGTGCGGGCATCATGACTTTAGACCTTTTCTCCTGTAAAGAAAAATGCATTGGAATATCCGAAGCGTGTTACTAGTGTATCAACTTTTTCGCAAATTGGTAATGCAATTTCACTTATTGCATTGGTAATTGTTAATAATTTACTTCCGATTAGATCCTTGTGTTTAGTAGGGGTAATTTTTTCCGTAATCATTAAAAATATATAGAGGGCACAGTCTAGTATGAGAATACTTGTGGCATCGAAAAGGCGTATTTTGGTGTTTTTCATTCCGGCATCGATAAAGAGTTGCTCTATTTCCTTAGGATCGAAAAATAATTCTTTTACGTGTCCGGCGCGTGTAAGGTGATAGTCACTACCTAATTTCTCTAAAGTCCAGTCAATAGTAAACCGATTATGTTTATTGATCGTATTTAACAGGATTTTTCCATCAGGTTTTAATACGCGCACCATTTCTTTAATTACTTCATTATATTCTTTGATATGTTCAAGATTATCGAAGCTGGTGATGAGATCAAAAGTGTTGTCGTCAAAGGGAAGTTTGGATGCATCGGCAATCAAATACGTGTTGGTAGGATCTTCCTGTTGTGCTTTCTTAATAAGGACTTCGGATACGTCGATACCGGTGCCTGGGCAATTATACGTAACTCTTATTCGTTGTAATAATAATCCCGACGCGCAGCCCATATCAAGGATTTTGGTCTTTTCATTTATTTTCCACGAGTCAAAGTATCTTTTGGCGGCAAGATCCTTGGGACGTAGCGTTTTTGAGAATCCCGTTTTTCGTACTAATTTTTCCCATGGATTTAGTGGGGGATTTTTATCATAATGACTCGCTTGCCATTTCGTGTGATCTGAGAATTCCGACATACAGAAGAGAGTACGGCTTTAAAAAGTAGCCGTCAAGAACCGAAGAGAATGTTACTAAATAGACAATCCATGTATTCGATATTCTCGCTGCTTGGGACTGCCCGCAATCGAATTAGTTGAAAGTTATATTCATCGGTACATAATTCTTTTATCAGCTCGGAAAAGGTGTAATTATTATTTTTATTAACGGTAATTTCTATCAGTAAATACTGCGTGTTTTTGAGTGTCGAAGTCGCTTTTTTAAGTATTTGTAATTCGTGTGACTCGGTATCTATTTTTAGTAAATGTATACGAGTAATATTATTTTCTGTAGTGAATGAATCAAGGGTTGTGGCTTGGACTTGGTGATCTCCGTTCGTATCGATGCGGCTCAGTTCGTTATGTTGGTTATCGTGGAGCATTGTCACCGTAGTCGTGGTATCAGATATTGCACAATTATGTGTTTTTGTATTTGAATCGCTACTGAAATTTTGTTGTAAAGCCCGATAGGTTTGCTCTACCGGTTCAATTGCATGGATTGTCGCATCGGGATAAATTGAACGGGCTAGTTTAGAGAAACAGCCTACATTGGCACCGATATCGACGATAATTCCTCTCTGCGGTATAGCAATCTTTTTAAAATTTTTACGGTGTGTATTTATGACAAATTGAAATGGGGCAAGCCCGAACGGTGCATTATAGAATATTTTTTCGGATTTAACTTGTGCAAAACTTTCTCCGAAAATGAATTCTTTTTTTACTAGATACTTACAGATTACACAATATTTCGTTCGTAAGAATGAGAATTTATAGTTAGGAGTCCAATAGGGAAGTAGGAGCGTTGAAAGGTCTAATTTTATTGTCTGTAATACTGACCGTATGATCTGTGTGGTGTTTGTATATAATCTAGCCATATGTTGTTGCGGTTGCGTACTTATTTTTCGAATGAAAACGTGATTATTGTTCTGACTTTATTTGTCTATTTTATTACTCTCTTTTTTACCATTTTTCATCATGAACTTTGGCATGAGGAAATGCAGGGCTGGTTAATAGCTCGCTCTGCGAATTCTATTTCTACGCTTTATTCTAACTTACGATATGAAGCGCATCCAATGCTTTGGTATTTACTGCTTTTTATAGTTTCACGGTTTACTTCTGATCCGTTGTGGATGCAACTACTTAGCGGCCTTATTGGTTGTTTAGTAGCGTTCATATTCCTTAAATATGCTCCATTTCGATTATATCAGCGAGTGCTGTTTGTATTTGGTTATTTTCCTTTATATGAATACGTCGTATTAAGCAGGAACTATTTACTCACCGTTCTATTTTTATTTAGCTATTGTATTTTTTTTGTGCGTAATAAATATTGGATGGCGGCATTTTCCTTATTATTGATCATGCAAACATCAATTCCTGGGTTGATTTTAGGGACATTACTTGGATTGCATTTAACAATTTGTTTTAAAAAGAAGCAGCTTTATTTAGGATTGTTATTGATCTTAAGCATTGCGCTGTCTCTATTCCAAATAATTCCACCTCACGATTATGGTATCACTGTTGATTGGATTACTTCCTTTGATTATAGGCGTTTTTTGATGGTATTAATTATGCTTTGGCGAGGCTATTTTCCTATACCACGGTTAAGCCTTTCATTTTGGAATACTAACATTCTTATTCCCGATTTTGCTGGAAATACTTTCTTGTTTACTCCTACTGCAGTCTTGGGCTTAAGTTTTGCTCTTACCTTTTCACTTTTACTACTAATTGGAATTGGATGTTATTTTTTTCATAGACGTAAAGTTATGATTCTATTTTATGCCGGAACTCTGAGTTTGTTATCCTTTTTTTACTTTTTTTACTATGGAGCGGTTCGACATTGGGGATTCTTATATTTGTTTTTTATCTGCTGTGTCTGGATTTCGTATCAGCAGACTACGAGATATCGTTTATATTTTTTTACACTGTTGCTTTGCGCTCAACTTTATTCTGGGCTGTTCGCTATTTTTTTAGATATCAATTATACATTTGCTGCAGGAAAAGCAGCTGCTTTGTATGTTACTGAGAATAAATTGCAAAATACGGTGCTTATTGGAGATATAGATACCCATGTAGTGTCAGTTGCTGGATATGTGAACTCTTCTTTTTATTATCCTCGAGAAAAAGTAAAAAGCAGCTTTGCTGTTGTCAGAAAGAATCGAGAAACTGTACGCGAGGATGCTTTATTCTTATTTGGGCCAAGTACTTTGATTTTGTCGTATCCGCTGCTGTATCCTCACTGCGAAATTATCTTTCAGAAATCCTTTATTGCACAAATTGCACAAGCGGACAGTTATTACGTGTACACAGTGAATGACTCAAAATGTAGGAAATTATAAATTATCTGTGTTAATAGTATAGGTAACTAAATTTCCGTAGGTACCTTTGGCTGGAGTTGCTAGTCTTGGCTCCAGAGCAAAAAGCTTAGTGTATCTATCACGATCACTGTACGTAATCATGAACTTAATATTATTTTTCTTGAAGAAAAGTAATACTTCATCGCGTACGGTCATGCCTTGTTTATTAAAGGGATCGACTTGGTTCCAGTTTGCATACGGATCGAGCCCATTTTGTTCAAAGTAATAATACGGGTCATACATCTGACTCACTAAGTCTTTTCCTTGCACACCTTCTTCATGCACTAGTGCATAAGTAATATCTGGATTACCCTCAATCATTAGTAACCCGCCACCTTTGTAATCCTGAATTAAATCTTTTGAAACTACTTTAACATTTTCCCAGGTTGGTTGAGTTGGGTTATAGTATTTAAAAATCTCAGGCCACGCGAGCTGCGTTGCGCCGATTGCTCCTAAAAGTACAATGCAGCTTAGCAGTGTACCAAAAATGTTATTTAGTAACTTTATCTTGGTTGGAATATAGTAAAAAAGAAATGCGGAAAATGCGATACATAGAAATGTGTAGGGATACAGCATAAACCGTACAACCCACACATAATCCGCCCAGGACTTTATGTATTCTGAAAAGCCAAAGGTTAATCCTAAAAAGAGCCAGTTCCCGAGTCCCATGAGGTGCCATTGCCACGCACGTGGCTTTCGCCAAAGAGTTAGTCCGATACCGAAAACCGTTATAGCAGTGATTACACGGAAGGCAAATTGGCCAAAAAGATCTTTTGAATCGAGTGCTTGTTTGTACTGCCATTCGCCCTGAATATTTTTATTTACATTCTGGTACAAGGGATACACTGGATTGCCCGTATAGTCCAGTAAATATTTCATGTACGGAAGGAGTATTATAAGGAGGCCAAATATGAGTAATACTTTCTTATCTGTTTGAACAAGCCGGTCAAAAATTATAAATGCTGCAACAAGACCTACGCTAAAAACCCAGAATTCTGATCGAGTCATCATTGCAATTCCAAGAAATATTCCTGCCAAGAATGACTTTCTTGGCCAGTAATAAATTCCACCTAAGAGAAAAGGAATTCCCAGAGGTTCGACCATCCCTGTTGCATCGTTAAAGATTATGACAGAACAGCACGCTGTGAACACCGCAGCTGCGATTCCCACTTTTTCATTCCAGTATTTTTTACCAAGCAAATAGATTAACACCACTGAACACGCCCCTGCTGCGCTTGTTATGGCACGAACCATCCACATTGAGGAATTACCGGTTATAGTAAAGAGAAAGGCTAAGACTAGAGGATGGAGTAATCCCCAGAAAAGGTCCATTCCTTTTAAGTCCCAAACACGTAAAAACCCTTGGTGCAAACCAATTTCCTTTGTAAGATAGCCTATTTGCCAATGGTGGTACGAGTCGCCAAACCATCCTGCACCCGGGTTATCTGCATCTGTGGCAATTGTAAAAAAGTAGAGTCGTAAAGAAATCGCTAGGACAAAGAGCGCTACGCAAATAAATAACGTTTTTTTGCTCATCTTCTTTTTTACTACAGTAGGTTGTAGGAGGGGTGTTTGAGAATCTTTAACCTCGTCATCTTCGTAGTAGCCGTCTTGGGTGGTTTTCATATTAGTATAATAAATGGTTTGGGGAATGAGGTAAAGGTTGTATAATGAGTTGGAAAGGAAAATTATGAATTTAATTTTGCTACCCGGAAATGACAAAAGTAATCGTGAATGGATTGACATGGTAGAAACTTCGCTTTCTCCGTTATTTGATCATACGGCAGTTCATTATTATGATCATTGGTGGTCTGAAGGGGGAGAAATAGATTTAGAAGTTGAGCTTGATAAGTTGGCGGTGACTGTCTCTCAGTTTGATACGTATGTGATTTTTGCTAAGTCTGCAGGAGTTTTACTTGCTTTGTATGGTATTTTTGAAGGGATTCTCGACCCGGAAGTTTGCATTTTTGTAGGAAGTGCTTTTCCTTGGGGAAAAGCTCAAGGGTATGATTTAGATAATTGGTTAATAAACTATGCAGTGCCAACCCTTTTTATACAGAAAACAGATGACCCGGCATTATCTTTTGAAGGATTGAGGTTATTGCTTTTGGATCGAAATGTTTCTGGTAATATACTCAAAGAGATACCCGGAGATGGCCATGAGTATGAAAATATTGGACAATTACGTGAGTTAACGGAAGGATTTGTTGATTTGTGACAATAGATTTTGATTATCAAAAGAAGGTGTGGGGGACTGCTGTTCCTTCTTGTTCTCCTTTTTCGCTGGCTGGACTTCGCTTCTATTATTTTCTTAAAAATATTCGAGGAATTTACGGTACGCTGTTGGAGATTGGATGTGGCGCCGGTGGAAATCTTCAAGCATTGCGCAAGTATCGTCCTTATCTTGAGCTGTATGGGGTAGATATCGGAAGAGCCGCTATAGAGTATGGACGCGAGCATTTTCCACTATTACATTTACAGATTGCACCTGCGGAAGTTTTACCTTTTGAAAATGAAACTTTTGATATCGTTTGCTATTTTGATGTGCTTGAGCATGTACGTGACCCTTCCGCCTGTATAGATGAGTCCTATCGGGTACTAAAAAAAGGAGGGGTATTGCATGCGTATGTTCCTTGTGAGGGAGAGCTATTCTCGTTACATGGTATTTTAAACAAGGCTGGTCTTAATTTAAAAGAAAAGAGTGCCGGGCATATTCAAAAGTTAACGAAAAGGCAGTTAATTGCATTTTGTGAGTCAGCAGGCTTTGCTGTAACTGAGACGGCCTGGAGCTGCCATTTACTTAATCAGATTGGGGATATTGGTTATTATTTATGGCTTACCCTTAGTGGTAAAAAGTTAGAACAGTCACTTGAAGGAAGCATAGATACTAAACCCCCTTTTATTCGAGGTTTTTTGTCCTTTAACAAAAGTTTAGCTAGCGCTATCTGGTATTGGGAATCACGCTTACTGTGGAAAATACCTGGCGCAGGATTACATATTACTTGTAGGAAGTCATTATGAAAGTCGCACTCGTTCATGATTTTCTATTGCAGTATGGCGGTGCAGAACGGGTGTTAGAAGAGTTTGTTGCCATGTTTCCTGGAGCAGTAATTTATACGTTATGTTTTGATGTCGTAGCCTTTCCAGAAAAGTGGAAAAAATTTACCATCATTCCTGTTGCCAGAAGATTACCATTTATTGAACGATATCCTCAATTGTATGCGCCGTATCTTGTTGCACGAATGCATTCCATTGATTTTTCAGAATTTGATGTTGTAATTTCTTCTGATACTATTTTTGCTAAAATGATAATAAGAGGAGAAAAAACCAAACATATCTGTTATTCGTACTCTCCAGCGGATATGTTGTATCATTTTTTGCCTCAAAGGAAAAAGCGTTCAACTCTTCAAACAATATTCACAGGGATGCAAAAATCATTTTTACGTAGAGAAGATTATTTTTCTGCACAGCTGCCTGACAAGATTATTGTTTTATCTTGCCATGTCGGAGCTCGGGTACAAAAATATTATCGAAGAGCATATGAAGTTATTTACCCCCCTGTCATTTTAAGCCAACAAACTGAGTATCTGTCTTCTCAAGGGGAGTATTATTTACTTGTATCACGATTAGTTCCTAATAAGCATATAGACTTAGCTGTAAAGTGTTGTACTGAACATGGGATTCCATTGATTATTGTGGGTAAGGGTTCTGAACTTGCTACTTTACAGTCTTACGCAGGAATAACAGTTACTTTTGTGACCGATGCTGATGATGCAAAACGAAATGAATTATATTGTCATTGCAGGGGAGTACTGCTTTGTAATGAAGAAGATTTTGGAATCACTCCGGTTGAGGGTATGAGTTATGGGAAAGGTGTTATTGGTTTGGGGATTGGAGGTATTCTTGAGACTGTCATCCCGCAAGTAACGGGTGTTTTCTTTGCCGAACAAAGTAGTGAAAGCTTATACGGAGCGATTAAAGAATTTGAACGACTTTTGATCGATCCTTATGTGTGTCGAAAACAGGCAGAGAAGTTTTCTCGAACTACGTTTATTGCAGCAATTAAACGAGTTATTGACGAAGTTAACGTAAAGCGTGTAGTCTAGTTCTACACCTATGATAAAAGGATTAATTCCCTATATTTTATTGTTTTGTTTTTTGTGGTTTATGCCTGATATTTTTGTGTTTTCTAAGAATATATCAAATTATATCTATAAGGAAGCCACTGTCAGTCAGTACTCTCGGGTAGAGATTAAGGTAGTAAAAAAACTTCCCTACCTTCCTTTAAAATTTGGCGTACTGGCACCAGGTCAGAAAAATTTGCGAGTCGAATTCCTTGATACTACAAAAGATTATGCGATAAGCGCGCCAATTAATGAAGAAGGTGTTGCTGTAATCGAAGTGATGCCTCACGGAACATATAGGATGTTGGTTGCTCCTGAAGTAGCGTTGCCCCGAGCGGATATTCTTGAACTTGAGTCAGTTGGACAATCTGTTTTTGATCCTAATACTGTTTTACCGACTTCGGTTGATACGGTGACTGTAACATCGGATCTGTTTATTGCACCTGTTATTAAATAATGAAGAAAGTTAGCTTATTTTTCTTGGGATTTATTGTTACCGTGTCGGTAGGTATTTCCTTGCTTTCATTTTTTGTTTCTTCAAAAAAGGCAGTAGTTCTTTCACCGTCTCTTATGGATGTTAATCCAGCTTCAGCTTCAGAATTAGGAACCTCGATACCTTCCCCTTATGTGGTTTACGAAGCTCTCTCGCTTGAGAGCATTTTTTCTGCTAATCGTTATAAAAAAACTGATGAAGATGTAACCATTGTTGCGACAGGAGACGTTATTCCTGCTCGAGTTACTAATTCAAAAATTGTTGCAAAAGGTGTGGACTATCCGTTTGCGAAAATCGACTCTTTATTAAAAGGTAGTGATCTTTCGGTAATTAATTTAGAATCGCCACTTCTTAAAAATTGTCAGACCACTGTTGAAGGGATGAGCTTTTGTGGAGCGGCTGGATTTGCTGCTGCAATGAAGCGCCATGGGGTTGGCCTTGCAACACTGGAGAACAATCATATTGGTAATCAGGGAATTCAAGGAATTACCGAAACAAAAAACCAACTTGCCGCTCAAGGTATACCTTTTGCTCGTTATGATCAGCCTTTTATAACTACGATAAAAGGAGAGAAATTTGGATTTTTGCCTGTTAATGGTGTTGGGATTGCAATAGATCGCGTATTATTGGCTTCGCGAATTAGTTTATTGCGCCCTAAAGTTGATGTGCTTATTGTTTGCGTACATTGGGGTAAAGAGTATACCTATGATCCAGTCGCTGCGCCGGGGATTGCTCCTGATGATCCTCAAGAAATTGCTCACATCATGATTGATAGTGGAGCCGATGTTGTATTGGGAAATCATCCTCATTGGGTGCAAGGGGTTGAACTGTATAAAGAGGGATTTATCTCTTATGCTCATGGGAATTTTATTTTTGACCAGGAATGGTCGCAGGAAACAAAAAAAGGCGTTGTGGGATCATATACTTTTGCGCATGGAAAACTCGTGGCAGTGCACTTTACTCCAATTATTATTGAAGATTATTCACAACCTCGTGAAGCTACACTTGAAGAGGGGAGTGCAATACTTGATTTAATGAGACAGAGTAGTATACGAATTGGAAATCGTTAGATTATTCAGCTTTTGGTACTGTGAAAATGAATTTTGCGCCTTTCCCTTCTTCCGATTCGACCCATATTTTACCACCGTGCATTAGCACAATAGATTTAGAAATGTAGAGACCGAGCCCGTTTCCTTTTGATCCTTGTTCAAGTTTTCCTGAGACCCTAAAAAACTTCTCAAATAAGTGGTTTTGTGCCGATTTAGGTATTCCTTGGCCATTATCTGATACAGAGGTTTCTATCCATGTTCCATCGGCGCTGACGTGCGATTCAACAGTTACCCATCCACCTTCTTGGGTGTAATTAATTGCATTTGAAACTAAATTAGAAACGACTTCATTAATACGTAATTTATCGACAAAGGCAATTAATTTTGGATCGATTTCTTTAACCGTGAGTGTGATATTTTTATTTTTTGCTCGCTCTTTAAATATCTCTACTACTTCAACAACATTTGGCCCCCACTGCTCATTTTTCGTATTAATTGAAAGTATTCCTTTTTCAATTTTGGTTACATTGAGCATGTTTTCTACTAGAGCGAGTAACTGTTCAGCACTAATTGAGATACGATCGACCAATCCTTTCCATTCGATTAGCTGTTTGCTTGTGCTACCTTCCATTTCTTCTCCGAGTACGCTTGAGTAGCCTCGGATAGAGGTTATTGGTGTACGTAATTCGTGTGCTGCCATCGAGACGAAATCTAGCTTCATTTCTTCAAGTTGAGCCTCGCTCGTTACATCGTGTAAGGTAATAATTACTCCTAAATTTGCAAAATCACCTTCTCTAATTTTTCCTGTAATTATATTGACAGTAGCGCCTTTGCCGCTTACTGATTTTAATGTTAATTTATTTTTTTGATAAATTACTCCCTCAAAAATCTCAGCATTTTCTGGACAGTAATCGGAAACTGATAGTTTATTATCGTCATCAATGAATGTAATCAAGCTTTCAATTGGTTTACCCAAGGCATTGATTCCTGGAATGTTAGTTAACTGTTGTGCTGCTTTGTTAAAAGTAACAATCTCATTCTGCTTATTTAAGGCTATAACCGCGTCAGTGATACCACTCATTACAATTTCGAGCATATTGCGTTCTGCCGAAATTGTTTCTTTCTCAGTATTTAGTTCAGTGTTAACTTTATTTAAATCATTGTCGCGCAATTTTAAATCAAAGATCACTTGCTTTAGTCTTTTTGCCATTTCTTTAAATGAATTTCCTAAATCTTCTATTTCGTCGTGTGTTTGAATATCTAACTTATAATCAAAATTGCCTTTACCAAGTTCACTTGCTCCAGCTTGCAACTTTCTAATTGGTAGTGTAATGGAGCGACTAACACGTAAAATACTGATTAAAACAAGTAATGTTAATCCTGCGGTGATCGCGATAATGGTTGTTCTTAAGCTATTGCTGACAGAAAATGCGTGGTCTTTAGCTTGCGCTACTACGAAGGTAAATACAAGATCATCTGTTTTTCTGCAGCGGAACGAACCGTATACGTCTACATTTTGATAGTCTTTCCAAAATAAGGCACTGCCTTCACGACCTGTAAGACAACTCTGATAGGGAAATGTATTTTTGGGGTTATTTGCTATTTCGCCGTGGAGATTGGTAAGGGGAATGCCAGCTTCATCAAGTACATAGATTTCTCCTGAATCAATGTTGTCGCTGTTATTTATAGATTGAGTTGTGTAAAGATTTCCTTCAATTAGTGACTTGATAACGCTCGTGTTATATTCAACAACGAGTGTTGCCGCAAGTTTATTATCATTTCTTTTTAAAAATGGCGCTGTTAACGCTATTACTCTGACACCTGAGCTTAAGGTTTCGATAGATCGATAGTGAGGAGTCCGAATAAGGATATCTTTAATAGCCTCATCTTTATTGCGTATAGGCTTTCCTATATCATCTGTTGTTGTTGAAATTATGATTTCCCCTTTATTGTTGATGATGTAGATTTGCTCAATAAAAGGATTTTCGCGACGTATTGATACCAATGAAGAAAAAATATCATCCTTATCGATATCCTCACCTATCGTATAGGCTTCCATTTGGGAAAGTAAGATGTCTTGCGCTGCTATACTTTTAATCCAGGCTTTATTGCTTTCGAGATAGTTAAGCAGGTTTCGTTCATGAAGCTCTACATTTTTATTGAAAAATGTGGCTAAGGTTTGCGTATATTGCTGTTGTACAGTTCTGTTCACAATAATTGTTACTATCGCCAGAGGGAGAATTGCGAATAAAAAGAACAGCAATAATAATTTTGTGCGAAAAGAATATCGCCATGCGTGCCACATGTTAGCCTTACTGTTGTACGGTATATGTTTCTATGAGCGAAACCTTTTTATCCTTAATTCTCTGGATCGCATAAGGCAGGGAGATGACATCTCCATTTCGATCGAAGGTAACTTTCCCTGATGCTCCATCGTAATTATTCTGAGTATAGAGATATTCGCCAATTTTGTCGGTATTGTTTGATCCAACTTTTTCGTATGCTTCTTTATACATAAACACTAGATCATAGATCGCGACTAGGTCTGTAGGGTAGGTATTGTCTTTGCCATATTCTTCTTTATAGAGGTCGATTATATGTTTCCCTTTAGGGTTATTCTCATCGAAAAAGGTTTCAATTCCAACAACATCGTCAAGAACTTTACCTTGCTTAGGAATTTCATCACGAGTAAGTAGTACCTCGGCTGTTAACATCTTGGCGGTTGATCCGGAGTTTTTGAGACCTTGTACAATTAATACCCCAGGTGTAGGAGTTTGAGGAACCATATACACAACGTCAACTTTTTCTTTGTTTACTTTCTGGATAAATTCGGTAAATTTTGTTGACCCGGTTTCGTACTGTTCACTAAGCATTACTTTACCACCAGCTTTTTCAAATTCATCTTTAAATATGCCAACTAGCGCGTTAGCGTAATTGGTATTTTCTCCAATTACAGCTGCTGTTTTTGCACTCATTTTGTTGATGGCGTATTGTGCAGCGGCTTTCCCTGCTAATGAGTCGGATGATATGTTACGAAAAACATATTTGCCTAATTTGCTGATTTCAGGACTGGTGGCAGAACCTGTGATTGTTATAATTTTTTTCTTTTGTGCTATCGGTGCTACAGCTAAGAACTCATCAGAGCATTCGCCACCGTGAATTAAATCTACTCCAATTTCATTTATCAACTTTTGTGCAGCAATTGCGGCGTCTTGAGCTGTGCAGCGTCCATCTTCGAAAATAAATTTGACTGGGCGACCACCCATGCCACCTTGCTTATTAATTTCCTTTTCAATAACAAGTGAAGCCTGTTTTGCAGGAACCCCAAATGAGGCCCCATCACCTGTTAATGGTATAACTTCCCCTATGAGAAATGGCTTGTCTGAATTTGATGTTACAGGCGCGGTGTTACTTGTTGAACTTGCTGGTTGTTTGCTCTTAAGAAATAATCCTAATCCTCCTCCTAATGCTAATCCTGCGACAATGCAAATTGTGCCGAGGATTATCACTTTAGAATTTGAATTTTTTATCTGTTCTGCTGTATTTGAATTTATCGTATCTTTGAGAGGAGCGGGTGACACAGTATTGTTTGTTTGATCATTCATATGAGATTTTGGGTACTACTATATCTACTGTAGAAGAACCTAAAGGATGATGTCAACGGGAGCGTGTTTTGCTTGTCGGAGACGTGAGATTCGAACTCACGACCTCAGCGTCCCGAACGCTGCGCTCTACCAACTGAGCTAGTCCCCGATATTTTACCTAAAAATTATACTAAATAGTGGACCTGAGGGGAATTGAACCCCTGTCTGTGCATTGCGAACGCACTGTTCTACCCCTGAACCACAGGCCCATATTGTTTGTTCTCTGCGTGAGGTATTATACTCCTTATTATGACTGATTTGACTAAACAAAAATGTGTTCCCTGCGAAGAGGGAGTTGAGCCTTTAAAGCGTTCTGAATTTTCTCAGTACCTTGAACAGGTAAAAGAATGGACCGTTCTTAATGATCGCGAGTTACAGCGGGAATTTAAGTTTAAGAATTTTCAAGAAGCGCTCAATTTTATAAATAAAGTTGGTGCTATTGCCGAGGAAGAAGGTCATCACCCAGATATCTATCTTTATGGATGGAATAAAGTTCGCTTTACCTTAATGACTCATGCGATTGGTGGGCTCTCAATTAATGACTTTGTTCTGGCTTCAAAAATTGATTTGCTTTAATATTTATTCTCTCTATTCAATTATTTTACGTTAGTTTTTGTTTTTTTAATAGACTTATTTCCCACTTGTATTTTGGGTATTATTTGGGTAATGTAGGTTTATTACATGATAATATAACTCGTCAACTCTTTTATCATTTATTTTATTAAGTGGGGGCGAAGAAAGGCAAAGCGTATGGCTAAGCAAACAGGAAAAGCAGATGTGCAAGTTGAGAACTTGCAAGGGGATTCTAATAAAGCTGCAAAATTGCAGGCACTGCAAACAGCAATGCAACAAATTCAAAAATCGTATGGTCAAGGTTCGATTATGAAACTTGGTGAACAACAAGCAATGCAAGTTGAAGTTGTTCCCACTGGTTCAATCGCTTTGGATTTAGCATTAGGAGTAGGTGGCATACCTAAAGGTCGTATTATTGAAATTTATGGTCCGGAAGCCTCAGGTAAAACGACTGTTTGTTTGCATATCATTGCGGAATCGCAAAAAGCAGGAGGGACCGCTGCTTTTATTGATGCTGAACATGCTTTGGATCCAGTTCGTGCTCAGACTATTGGTGTAGATTTAGATAATTTACTTATTTCTCAGCCAGATACAGGAGAGCAGGCTTTAGAGATTGCTGAGCAACTTATTCGCTCTGGTGCTGTGGATGTTCTTGTCATTGATTCCGTAGCGGCACTTGTACCACGTAGTGAAATTGAAGGTGAAATGGGTGATGCAACGATGGGTGTGCAGGCTCGCTTGATGTCGCAGGCTTTACGAAAACTAACTGCGGTAATTAGTCGCTCTAAAACAATTGTTATTTTCACTAACCAATTGCGTCAGAAGATTGGTGTGATGTTTGGAAACCCTGAAACAACGACAGGAGGTATGGCACTTAAATTCTACTCTTCTATTCGAATGGATATTCGGAAGATTGAAAATATTAAAGGCACAGGGGACAAGATTATTGGCTCCCGGCATCGAGTTAAAGTTGTTAAAAATAAAGTTGCACCACCTTTTAGAGTTGCTGAATTTGATATGGATGAAAAAGGAATCTCTTTTGCAGGTGGTTTGATTGATGTTGGAATTGAACTTAATGTACTGGTTAAAGCAGGATCCTTTATTAAACATGATGGTGCTTTATTGGGGCAAGGGCGGGAAGCTGCAAAGGATACCCTTAAGAGTGATCCAGCTTTAGCTCAGAAAATTTATGCTGAGATTATGACCGAATGGAAGAAACAGGAAGGCAAGAGCGGTGCTGAACTAGTTGTAGGACAGGATAATGAAGCTATTGATAATGATTTAGATATGGAGGGATAACCTATGTCGCCAGTTATTCCAATCTCCTCTCGATTTAAATTAATTGCTTCTGTTTATCTTTTTCTAATAAAAGAAAATGGACATAACGGAAAAGAAATCTTGCTTTTAAGAAGAGCCAATACTGGTTATCAAGATGGTAAGTATGGTCTTCCCTCGGGACATTTAGATGGAGGCGAGCCACTTAGTGCCGGAATGAGTAGAGAAGCAAAAGAAGAGATTGGAATTACCATATATACTGATAACCTAAAATTGGTTCATATTATGCATCGTATGGATGAAGATGAACGAATGGATTTTTTCTTTGATGCTCAGTTTTTTGAAGGTGAGATTGTTAATAACGAACCTGATAAATGTGATGACTTGTCTTGGTTTCCTGTTTCAAATCTTCCTGAGAATACCATTCCTTATATAAAGAGCGCGATTGAACATTATTTGAATGGAGACCTTTATTCAGAGTTTGGGTGGTAACAGTATGCTTATTCACGATGCTATTTACGGAGACTTTGATATTACTGAGCCAGTGTTGCTTGAGCTTCTTGAAGATCCAACTGTTAAGCGAGCTGCTACGGTGATGCAGAGTGCTACCACTGCACCGATTAATGGTTTTGAGGATTTCTCACGACTTGAACATTGTATTGGTGTAATGTTATTAATCCGATCTTTGGGAGGATTATTAGCCGAGCAAATAGCTGGTCTTTTGCATGATATTTCTCATACTGCTTTTTCTCACGTAGTAGATGTTGTTTATAAAAAGAGCTTGTCCCAGAATTATCATGAGGAAATTAAGGAAGATTTGATATTAAAGTCCGGCATACCTCGTATCTTAGAGAAATATGGTTTTAAGACCGAAGAAATTCTTGATGATTCTAAATACGGATTGCTGGAGCGTTCTTCTCCTCAGCTTTGTGCCGATCGGCTTGATTACACTTTTCGTAATCTACTTTATTTCAAAGATAATTTGAAAAAAGCTATTTTATATTTTAAGCATTTATCTGTATTTGATGGCCAAATTGTTTTTGATAACGTTGATGTTGCGCGAGAATTTGCCGAAGATTATTTAGAATTAGATCAATCATTATGGAGTGATCCACGATGTCAGACAGCTTATTTTATTTTAGCCGATGCGTTACGTAAAGCTCTTGATGAGAGGATTCTCGTTGAGTCCGATCTTATGCGTTCTGATAGTGAACTATGGTCGGTTCTCGTAGCGCAACGTGGGAGTATCTCAGAGCTAATGAATAAGCTTACTCCGGGATTACAAGTCCAACTTGTCGATGAAAACCCTGAATATCTTATTCATACTAAAACTAGATTCGTTAATCCGCCAGTGTATATCAAAGAATCTTCCGAGTTAGTACGTGTATTTGATATCTTTCCTGAAGTAGCATTACGAGTAACAGATCATCAAGTACGGTTTAGTAAGCCATTTGGTGTAAAAGTAATTACCTCTTAATATTTATGTCTGAACTGCTCTTTAAAGAATTATATAAGAAATCCTTGCGCTTTTTAGGTGTTCGTTGGCGGAGTGAAAAAGAGATTCGAGATAAAGTTAGCGAGTGGATGAAGAAAGATAGCTGGGCTTATGGTAGAAATGAGATGGAATTGGGTAGTGATGATCAGATTAGAAATGAACTAATTGATCGAGTAGTGGTGCAACTGAAGAAGGATCGATTTTTGGATGACCGTCGATTTGCCGAAGAATGGGTTTCGAGCCGAATGCGAGTTAAACCTCGGGGAGAAGTTATTTTACGAATGGAGTTAGCTCAAAAAGGAATCGATCGTCATATTATAGATGATGTCCTGGAAGAAATGCTACGTACTCGTTCAGGAGAATCTTCGGAGGAGAATGCGCTGCGAAGTATGGCTCTTAAAGTAGGACAAAAGTATGTCCGCAAATTGAATAATGATGATGACCGAGCATTTAAATTCAAATTATCGCAGGCTTTGGCACGCAAAGGCTTTGATAGTTCCGTGATAAAGAGTGTCGTTGACGAGCTTTTAGGGACGAGATACAATACTGAGGACTAGGAAATTGTGAAATAGTCAATTATTACGTATTACATTAAACTAAAATTTTTAAGGAATCTCTCGAATTTCGCATGAAGATCTTACTCAAAATGATACAAATGAGCTCAGATTTAGCTTTGTTACCGTTATACTACTCTACCTTGACGTAGAGTCTTCTTGCATGTTTCGAGTGCCCTCCTTTTATGAAAGGATTATATGAATACCCAATCCCTGGTATTGCTTATCGGGTTGGTGGGTGTTATTGCCGTACTTGTTTATCGTGAGTTACAACGAAAGAAGTCTCCTGAACAACCAGCTGAAATTACCCATCCGGCCAGTACTGTTGCTTTAAATGATCGAGAATTACTCGAATCTAAACAGAAAGCTCGAGAAATTGTTCTTGAAGCTAAAGATGAGGCTTACAAGCTGAAGAAGAATGCAGAAGATGAAATTAGACAGGCTCGCAAGGATTTTCTCCAATTAGAAACTAGAATTCAACAAAAAGAAGAAGGATTAGATCGTAAACTTACTCAGGTTGAGAATCGTGAAGCATCGTTAATTTCGCGCCAGACTGACCTTGATAATAAACTGGCAGAAGTAGAAAAAACTAAAGCTGAGACTCTTGCTAAGCTGGAAAGAGCAGCTCAACTTACCCGCGAGGAAGCTAAAGCACTTATTCTTGAAGCTACAGAGAAAACCTTAAAAGATGAGATTGCTAAAAAAGTCCGTGAGTCTGAACAGGAAGCAAAGCTGCAAGCCGAAGAAAAAGCTCGTGATATTGTTGTTACTGCCATGCTTCATGGTGCAACTGATTACGTACCTGAATATACTTCAACTCGAGTTAAGCTAGTGGATGAGGATATGAAGGGAAGAATTATTGGTAAAGAAGGACGAAATATAAAGGCTTTTGAGATGGCTACGGGTGTCGATGTTGAAATAGATGAAACTCCAGGCGAAATCCTTCTTTCAAGCTTTGATTCCGTACGTCGAGCGATTGCAAAGAAAGCGCTTGAACGTTTGATGGCAGATGGACGAATACAGCCAATCAAGATTGAAGAGATTGTAGAGAAGACTCGTAAAGAAGAAGAGAAATTGATGCGTGAAGAAGGTGAAAAGTTATGTGCTGCGGTTGGTGTTTATAATTTACCTATCGACTTGGTAGAAATGCTTGGTCGGTTTAAACATCGATTTTCCTACGGTCAAAGTATGATTACCCATACTCTTGAGGAGACTAAGATTGGCGTGGCGATTGCTAAAGAGGTCGGTGCCGATGTGGATATTGTAAAACTGGCGTGCTTGTTTCATGATATTGGAAAAATTATTCAGGATGAAGAAGGAACTCATATTGAGCTTGGTGTTAAATTGTTGAAGCAATATAAATTTCCTGAGAAAGTTATACGCGCAGTAGCTGAACATCATGAAGATGAGCCATTTTCAAGTGCTGAATCAATGATTGTGTATATCGCTGATGCTATTTCTGGGTCACGTCCTGGGGCCCGTCATGAGAGCGTTCAAGAGTATATTGATCGCTTGCGTACAGAAGAAGATACCGTTTGGGAAATTGGTGGTCGAGATAAAGTTGATCGTGTCTTTGCTGTTCAGGCAGGTCGCGAGTTACGTGTTCTGGTAAAATCTTCCCATGTAGACGATGCTGAGGCAGTGATGCTTTCAAAGAAAATTGCTAAGGAGCTTGAGTCTCGTTTGAAGAATTTCCCTGGGCAAATTAAAGTAACCGTCATTCGTGAAACAAGATCAGTTGCGACAGCTCGTTAACGCTGTTGCTATTGCCTTCTATTACTGTATTATAGAGGTATGGTCTTGAAGCGTGAGCGAGGATTTTCTCTAATTGAATTGCTCATTGTGATTACTTTGATGTCGATTATTTTCGGTGTAACGGTGCCATTTTACCGTCGTTACGTAGCCCAAACCGCATTGCGAAATGTATCACAAGATTTATATCTAAAGCTTGTTACTGCCCATAATAATGCAATAAATGGAGTTTTGCCAAAAACCGCATCGGCTGCTAATCAGCGATATTGGTGGGTGGTTACTATGGTTAATGCTTCAGGATTATGGCAATATGAAACAGGCGCCTGCCCACTGCAATCCATCCCTCCCGCTACACAAGCTCAATATGATAACCAGTTTTCTTTTTCTTTTTGTAATACTGAAGAATATAAGCTTTTTAAATTTCCAACGAGTTTTGCGGTAAGCCATCAGTATAGTGCTTCAAATTCAGCCATAGCAATTTATTTTGAGCCTATAAGTGGGCAAGTTAGAGTGTATGATGTCTCGGGGGCTCGCCTGGATGATCCGACAGACATGACTTCAAATGTGATTGATATTGTTGTCAGTTCTGTAGATTATCCACAATTGCAGGTTCGCTTTCATGTAAATAGACAGGGAACGATCTCTCAAGAATCTTCTTAACATTACCATGTAATATCGTCTTGCAAAGAGTCTAGCTGATCGGCATAAAACTGAATTTTGCTCTTGTAGTTGCCGCCACCAATTGCTCCTGACCTTCTGCCTGTTTGAGAGTACGCATTTTCAAACTTTATTAGTGCTTCAGGAATATCAGCGATAAAACGAGATACGACAGAGGTCTGATGAGAGCCGTATATCGTTCGATTTATTGTGTAGGTTAAGTATAAATCTTGCATTGCGCGAGTTATTCCAACGTAGGCTAAGCGTCGTTCTTCTTCGAGTTCATTGTTGTCAAGCAGTGCACGAGAATGTGGAAAGAGTCCTTCTTCCCAGCCAACAATGAAAACATGTTTAAACTCAAGGCCTTTGGCGGCGTGTAATGTCATTAAGGTGACGGCGTTATATTCGGTTTCAGCCCTATGGCGTCCAGATATCGTTTCAGGGCCTTCAAGTAGGGAAATATTCTCAAGAAACTGATCTATGTTGGGATACTGAGCAGCGACTGTTTTTAATTCCTTAATGTTTTCAACTCGTTGCGTTCCCATTTCAGTACCATCGTCAATGTATTCAATATAATCTGTGAGATCGACAATTTTTTCGAGCAATTCGAGTGTTGTATGGAGTCCTTCGGTTGTCGGAAGGGCAAATGATGTATCCGGGTTGAACGGTTCGTTGGGTGTTATTTCAGCTACTGGCTGGTCCTCGGCAAATGAAAATTTAAGCGTTTGCGGTTCGTTTTTTTTCTTGCTTTTTTTAGCCTCAGGCTCTAATTGCTTAATTCTTTGCACTGTTTCGTGATATTGTGCTTGGAATTCTAGAAATTTTTTTAGCTTGGTTTTTCCGATTTTGGTCATTCTTTCGAGTGAAACATTGTCTTTAGGGTTGCGAAGATATCTTAAATAGGCAAGTAAATCTTTAATTTCTTTGCGATCATAAAAGCGCAAACCGCCGATTAATTTATACGGAATGCTGTTTTTTATGAATGATTCTTCAAGAGAGCGGGATTGTGCGTTAGTGCGATAAAGGACGGCAACATCTTTATAGAGAAATTCGTTGTTAACAATTTGTTTTATTACATAATAGGATTCATCAATTTCGTTTTGAGCTTCATAAATGGTAATTGGTAGACCGGAAGGGTTTTTAGTAAAAAGTTTGAGTACTTTATGCCCAGTATTTTTACTAATTACAGCCGTGGCAGTGTCTAAAATATATTGAGTTGACCGATAGTTTTCTTCGAGCGAAAAAACTCTAGCAAGTGGATAATCTTTTTCGAATGCGATAATATTTCGGATATCTGCACCTCTAAATTTGTAGATTGACTGACTCATATCCCCCACAACACAGAGGTTTTGGTATTTTTTTGCGAGGAGTCTGGTAATCGTGTATTGAACATGATTAGTATCCTGGTATTCGTCGACCATTATATATTTAAAGAGTTCATGATATTTATCTAAAACAGAAGGAACCTGGCGAAATAATTCGATGCTTTGTGTCAGTAAATCGTCAAAGTCTAGCGCATCGATTTCGCGTAAGCGTTTTTCGTATGATTCAAATACTTGAGCTACTACTTGTTGGTAGGGGCCTTTTGCCACTTGGGAATATTCACGGGCAGAAATATTTTCATTTTTACTTTGGGAAATAATGGAATGGATGGCCGATGGATTAACTTTTTTAACATCGATATCCATTTCTTTAAGAATATTTCTAATTAATGTTTTTTGATCATCGGAGTCGTAGATAAGATAGTTAGGGGAAAGCCCAATATGACGGCCTTCAATGCGCAGTAGACGCGAGCAGAAAGAATGAAATGTCCCCATAAAAGGGAGGGTATATTTATTGACTTGAATATTTGATCCTTCTTCACCTTCTAGCTGGGTCAATAACTTCCTAACGCGTTCTTTCATTTCTCCGGCAGCTTTATTGGTAAAAGTTACCATTAAAATATTATTTCCTGGGATTTTTTTTTCTGTCATTAAATATACCGTTCGATAAGTGAGGACGCGGGTTTTTCCTGAGCCAGCTCCAGCAAGAATTAATACTGGCCCGTCGGTTTGGGCTACGGCTTGTTGTTGCACGAGATTGAGATCAGAGAGGATCGATTTGGACATGGTATCATTAATACACTTGAGGATAAGATGAGTCAAGGATTACTGGTGTGTGGACACAATGATCGATATTTGTAATATAATCGGAGTATGGAATCATCTGACCTGGAAGTTAATAAAGGAAATGATGTAGAGCAATTGCTTAGCGAGGTTAAAATGGCGGCACCAATCCAGAAAGAATATAAACTAAAACAAGGGGAAATAAGATTTATAACTATCCAATTACCACATGATTGTATTATAGCCGGCACAATAAGAAGGCAACATCCTTCGGAAATTAGAATAGATACATTCAGTGTTCACCCTAAATTACGACAAAACAAAATAGGAGTACGTTTAATGCAGACAATGAGTAAGTTGGCAGTAGAAAACGGTATAACAGAATTGTCGGGAGTTATAACAAGTCGAGAAGCACTTATGGTTCGAGCAAAGGTGTTTGGGGAGAACAACCTAGCTTTCTATGACACAGACTTTAATGGGAATCGTATTAAGTTAGATACGGATTATCGGAGTATTTTGGAGCAGACAGAGGGGGGGGCAGCATATCAGTGTTTTTGGTATTTCTGATTTGACCAAGGTAGATACTAGGGATTGGGAAATGCCTCTTAGCGAACCCTAAATCAGAAAACAAATATAACTGAGCTTAGTACTTGTCTTTAATGTTATAATTATTTGGTGTTTATTAGTTTATTAAGCGTAACCCAAAGGGGGATGTATGGTTAAATTACTCGATTTCTATGCTGACTGGTGTGGACCATGTAAAATGATGGACCCAATACTCACTGAGCTTGAAAAAGAATGGAAGGATACGGTAGTTATTGAAAAAATTAATGTAGATGCACAAACAGACATTGCAAGTCAATATGGGGTTATGAGTATACCCACCTATGTGGTTGTAAAAAACGATGCAGAAGTTGGACGCATTGTTGGATATAAGCCAAAGGCAGATTTTAAGAAACAGATTGAAAGCTATATATAATATGAAAAAGCTAGTTATCGCTAATTGGAAATGTTTTAAAACTATTGAAGAGGGTTTGCAGTGGATTAACGCGGTTGGTTTGGTGATGCCTCAACTTGAAAATATTGATGTTGTTGTGTGCCCGTCTTTTATTGCTCTTGATGCGGTCTCTCGTTTGGTAAAAGAAAAAGGATATGCCTTAAAAGTTGGATCGCAAACACTCTCGTCTATCGAACAAGGAGCATTTACCGGTGAAGTGAGTGCAAAAATGCTTTCAGGTATAGCTGACTTTGCTTTGGTTGGACATTCAGAACGTCGAAGTAATTTTGGCGAAACAAATGCCGATATGGAGAAGAAATTAGCTCTCGCAAAACAACACCGCATTGAGCCACTTCTGTTAGTTAGAAGTGAAGAAGATACGATTCCTAGAGGAACTACCTATTTTGCCTGGGAACCAGTAAAAGCAATTGGAAGCGGTAGTTCGATTGATGCTAAAACAGCTGATGATATGGTTGTACATCTTGCCAAGGGGCGCCAGGGTCTGTATGGTATGTATGGCGGTAGTGTAACTCCCGATAACGTTAATACATACATACAATCTTCACATCTTTATGGTGTGGTGGTTGGATCCGCATCGCTTGATTCAAGTAAGTTTTTGGAGATGCTTAATGCGCTACGTTAATTTTGATGATGCCTCGCAGAAAAAAGAGCAAACTAATCCTCGTGTCGCTGTGGGCGTTATCCGGTTTAATTGGGCACTCGTTGTGGGGGGGGGAATTGCTTTTTTTGTGGTACTTATGGGGTATTATGCGTGGTCTTTTTTATCTGGCTTAAAAGTAAAGGGCGAAGATTTACTTAAAGCGCCTAACGCAATCGTTACGTATGTTGCAAATAAAGATCCTCAAGTAAAGAATACTGACGGACGCGCTAATATTGCTTTGCTGGGGATTGGAGGAAAGGGCCATGATGGTCCGTATTTATCTGACACAATGATTGTTGCTAGTATCGATATTAAAACAGGGAAGGCTGTTTTAATATCTTTGCCACGCGATATTTGGGTATCAGGGACTCGTTCTAAGCTGAACGCTGTTTATGCGTACGGATTTGAAAAAGGCGATAAAAAAGGATTGGTTCAAGCCAAAGATGAGTACGGAAAAATTGTTGGTTTACCAATTCACTATGCTGTCCGCATTGATTTTGGTGGTTTCGAGAAAGCAATTGATCTTTTAGGCGGTATTGATGTTACTGTTGACACCGCTTTTTCGGATCCCGAATATCCAATTGAAGGTCGGGAAAATGATTTATGCGGAAATAAGGAAGTTGAAGTTACACAAGCTACTGATGGGGGAGAAATAAAAACTAAAAAGTTAGTAGATGCGAATGGAAATGATATTCCTGATTCAGTAAATCCTTACGCTTGTCGATATGAGCGGTTGTCATTTAAAAAGGGTGAGACTCAGCTTGATGGCAAAACTGCATTGAAATTTGTTCGATCACGCCATGGAACTAATAATGAAGGCAGTGATTTCGCCCGGTCACGTCGGCAGGAAAAAGTCATCACTGCCGTAAAAGAAAAAGTATTTTCATCAGAAACATTACTTAATCCTGGAAAGGTCAGTTCATTGCTTAACACCTTTGGAGAAAGTATTGAAATGGATATTGATCCAGGTGAATATGGTGAATTCTTTAAGTTATTTCAAAGAACAAAAGATTCTAAACTGGAGTCGCATGGAGTTTCTGCGGAAGGTGCGGATGCTTTACTAAAAGTAGGAGATCCGTTACTGTATGGAGGTGCGTATGTGCTTGCTCCTGTTGTCGGGAAAGATAATTGGAGCGCTGTTCAGATACAAGTAAAGCAATGGATTGAAGATAGTGTTCATCCGCCATCTCCTACACCTGAAGCTACAAAGTCTGCTCAATTAAAGTAATAGCGGTTATGCGATTGTTTACTAACACGGAGAGATGATTTAGACTTATTTTCAGAAGTGATTTATTTAATTCATGGTAATGATGTTGTTTCTAGTCGTAAGAAGTTAGCTGAGATTCGCTGCGGATACGAGCCAGCTTCGATTTCGGCTTTGAGTGCAAAGGAGATTGATTATTCTCAATTCCCTTTGCTTTTTTCGAACATGTCGATGTTTGATGAGAAACGGCTCGTGATGGTTGAGGAGCGGCCAGATCAAAAGCAAATAGATTTTGTTTCCATCGCACGTTCAGATGTTGATTTAGTGATATGGATTGGAGGCGTTCTTCGGTCAAACGATGCACTTATAGGTGCTATAATCAAAGCTCAAGGCCAGATATCTTTGTTTGAAGAAAAACCAGATTTAAGTGTTTTTCCTTTTCTTGATGCAGTGGCAAGTAGGAGAAGATCACTTGCTTTGCGGGAATATCTTAAGCTTCGAGCAGAGGGGAATGATCCGATTTATTTCACAACTATGCTCGTATGGCAGTTTAGGCAAATACTTATACCTGAGTTGGCCAGTGGTTTTGTGAAGAAGAAGGTGGATGGATTTACTGCACACTTTTCGTTTGATGAACTGCGTTGTATTTATTATCTTTTATTACAGATGGATGTTCAATTGAAGACGGGAGAAGGGGTGCCTGAAGTTTTGGTGGAGCAGTTTATTTTTAAAGTTACGAGATAATTTTTCATGGTCTGTTCGTTGAGTTTTTGCTACTCGGAAATTTGAAGTTTAAGTTAATCTATCCTAATGGATATTTGCTCACATGTGCTTTTTAGCTTTATAGTCGTCCAAGGGCAGATGCAAATCATTGATAAATTATACTTTTCGTTGTACATTCTACTGGTTATAAATACTAATACTAAGGAGTTACTATGATTAAAATTGGCGTTGTTGGTGCAGGAATGGTAGGGGCTTCATTTGCCTACTCACTGATGCAGCGTGGGCTTGCTTCAGAGATGGTTTTGATTGATGCCAATCATGATCGTGCCGTAGGTGAAGCAATGGACTTGAACCATGGTTTGGCATTTGTAAAACCGGTAAGGATTTATGCAGGTGAATATAAAAACTTAGCAGGTTGTGCTGTTACTGTAATCACGGCAGGTGCTGCGCAAAAACCTGGAGAAACGAGATTGCAGCTTTTAGAGAAGAATGCCGGAATATTAGGATCAATAATCCCTGAGGTTGTAAAGGCTAATCCAGATGGATTAATTGTTTTAGCTTCCAATCCCGTGGATATACTTACCTACCTCTCGCACGAAATGAGTGGCCTTCCTGCGAATAAGATAATAGGATCGGGTACCATTTTAGATACGGCTCGTTTGCGATTTTTCTTAAGCGAGAGATATCAAGTAGATCCACGTAGTGTGCATGCGTATATGCTTGGTGAACATGGAGATAGCGAATTTCCTTGGTGGAGTGGTGCGCTAATTGGTGGTATTCCAGTTAAAGAGTTTGTGTCGGCATCGGGAGTAGGTTTTGATCAAGCTGCTTTGGATGAGATATTTAATAAAACCAAGAATGCAGCGTATGAAATTATTCAAAAGAAAATGGCGACCTATTACGCGATAGGGCTTGGGTTATTGGATTTGGTTGAATCTATTGTCCGTGATCAACATACAGTATTACCGGTATCAAGTATGATGAATGGTCAGTTTGGCGTTTCTGATATTTGTGTAAGCTTGCCGACGGTGGTTGGTGCTAAAGGGATTGAGAAGGTTTTGGATATTCAGTTAACGGCGCAAGAGCAGGAGTTGTTTCAGAAGTCTGCACAGATGTTGAAAGAGAGAGTTGCGGAGTTACGCCGACACGTTTAATTCCTCGCTTTGCTCGAGATTTAAAGCTCTGCTTTTTCATTAGAGGTTTGAAAAAGAAGATCGGCTTAAGTATCTTAGCTTCGAAAGTAGTTTCTGTTTCTATTTAGATACGAAAAAAGATCCCGGTAAGGGATCTTTTTTTAGTTTCGTTTATTGATAGCACTAGGCTGGCTTTACCGTCTTTTTGGTTGTAGACTTCTTTGTTGCTGTCTTTTTAGTAGTCTTTTTTGCTGCTTTAGGCTTTGCTGCGCCGATGGCATCAACAGTTCGGGCGATAGCTTTTGCCAGGCGGGACTTAAGACGATTTGCTTTGCCTTTATGGATTAGATGAGACTTAGCAGCTTTGTCTAATGAGCTGAAAGCAGTGTTAAGTGCCTCAGGAGTTTTAAGTGTTAACGCATGTTTTAACATGGTTCGCATGTGTGAGCGTTGAGCTTTATTATGGTCCTCGCGCTTGGCATCCTGGCGCATTTTTTTAATTGCGTTTTTCAATATTGGCATATGCAAGAGATGATATCATAGTCTGTAATTTTAAGCAACAGGATGGTATAGTGGGCCTTAATGGTCAATAGAATTCTTAAAAGTGGTAAGGATCTGTTTTTGTCTCGTCAAAGCACTATTCTTGGTGCTGCGACTATTCTTATGGCGACTGTTGCGGCTTCACGCATTCTCGGGTTGGTTCGTACTCGATTGCTTGCAGCTTACTTCACTCCCGATCAAACAGGTATCTATATCGCCGCCTTCCGCCTTCCCGACATGATCTATAATTTACTCATTTTCGGGGCTTTGTCTGTCGCTTTTATTCCTGTTTTTTCGGATATTATGGCAAAGCAGGGAAGAGCGAAAGCTTTCTCATTTGCTTCAAGTTTGCTTTCTGTGGGAGTTGCTATTTTTGGAATAGTGTCTCTTCTGGCTGTTGTTTTTGTGCGGCCAATTAGCATGTTGATTGCAATAGGTTTTAATGATCAAGAACTCACATTGATGAGCTCATTGTCCCAGATACTTTTTATATCCCAGTTTGTTTTTGTTATTGGAGCGCTTTTTACTAGCCTTTTGCAAAGTTTTAAACATTTTTTTATCCCGGCGATTGCTGGAGTTTTATATAATGTTGGAATTATTATCGGCATTATCGCGTTTACCCCTATTGCAGGTATTTATGGTCCCGTTTATGGTGTTCTTTTAGGCTCATTTTTATACTTGCTTATTCATTTGCCACTCATAAAATCTATTGGTTATTCATTTAAATTTAACTTTGACTATAAACAGCCTGGTGTTCGTCGCGTGTTTAGGTTAATGGGCCCTCGGACTCTTGCTATTGCGGGAGATCAGTTACGCACAACGTTTAATCTCTCAATCGCTTCATCAATCTCGGCAAGTAGTGTTACCTATTTAAATTTTGCGCAACAGTTATATTTAGTTCCTGTGGGATTATTTATTGCTACTATGGCACAAGCAGCTTTGCCGGTCCTTTCGGAAGAACAGGCATTAAAGCAGAAGGACTCATTTGTTAAAACTTTAATAACATCATTGCATCAGGTTCTTTTTTTAACTCTGCCGGCGGCTGCTATTTTAATTATTTTAAGAATTCCCGTGGTTCGACTGGTTTTTGGTGCATCGCAATTTACCTGGGAAGCTACTGTGCTGACTGGAAAAACAGTTGCCTGGTTAGCGCTTGGGTTGGTAGCTGAATCTATTGTCATGTTATTTGTTCGTGCTTATTATGCTTTGCATGATACTAAAACGCCAGTTAAAGTAGCTTTGTCTTCGCTGCTGGTGGATATATTGTTTAGTATAACGACTATTTTTGTATTTAAAATGCCCGTGTGGAGTTTAGGATTATCTGCCACTCTAGGTGGATACATCTCTGCTATTGTTCTGTTTATTTTACTGAATAGAAGAGTAGGAAACCTCTTCACTGAGGCTTTTTTCTCTCCATTTTTGCGAATGTCACTTGCTGCTTTTGTAATGGCGGTGAGCTTATATATTCCAATAAAAGTGCTTGACCAAGTGGTCTTTGATACGACCAGAACGGTCAATTTGCTTGTCCTGACCGGAATTGCTTCGATTTGTGGTATGATTATGTATCTTTTCCTTACGTGGCTTCTAAAAGTTAAAGAAGCTTTTATGATTTTGAATTACTTAAAAGGACTTGTTGTTAAGGGGAAGAATTTACAGGTTGTGTTAGGTGCTCCGGAAGAGGAACTTACGGGGAAGAGCTGATTTGAATGTGAAACCTTTTTTTTGTGTTTTTCTAGCCCCGGGCTTTGGTGTCCTCGCTGCGAAAAACACACTGCAACGGTTTCCCTAATAAATAAATATCGGGTTCATATAAATTATGAAAAATATTAGAAATTTCTGTATTATTGCCCATATTGATCATGGTAAGTCTACACTTGCTGATCGCCTGCTTGAGTATACGGGTACGGTGCAAAAGCGGGATATGCAAGAGCAGCTCCTTGATTCTATGGATATTGAACGCGAGCGGGGAATTACGGTAAAGCTTACGCCTGTTCGTATGAAGTGGCGCCGGGATGATGGAGACTATATTCTCGATCTTATTGATACTCCTGGGCATGTCGATTTTTCTTATGAAGTTTCTCGTTCGCTTGTTTCGTGTGAAGGTGCCGTTTTGCTTGTTGATGCGACACAAGGAATTCAAGCACAAACACTTTCTCATTTAACTCAAGCAATGGAACTTGGATTAACTATTATTCCTGTGCTTAATAAAATAGATTTGCCTGCTGCAGAGCCTGAGCGAGTAGCTAAAGAGTTGTGCGATACTTTTGGCTTTATAGAATCGGAGATGATTTATGCTTCGGGTAAGACAGGTGTTGGCGTTGATAATATAATTGATGCTGTAATTGATCGAGTACCGGCACCTAAAGTTTCGACAGTCCCGTACTGTCGTGCACTAGTATTTGATTCCTTTTATGATTCATATAAAGGGGTTGTATGTTCAGTTAAAGTGTTTGACGGTGAGTTTAAAGCGAGTGATTATGTACGATTTTTTGCTACGGAAGCTGGAGTAAGTATTCTTGAACTGGGCTATTTTGGACCTAAAATGACTAAATCTGATTCAATTAAGGCGGGTGAAGTAGGGTATATCGCTACTGGTTTAAAAGACGTAGGGCTTTGTCGCGTTGGAGATACCATTATTGCTGGTATAACTGATGAAATGGATATGCATGACCTGAATTGGAAGAGTAAGGTTCATCAACTTGAAGGTTACAAAGAGATGAAACCGATGGTTTTTACCGGTTTGTACCCCATCTCTTCAGATGATTTTCCTGATTTAAAAGATGCTTTGTATAAGTTGAAATTAAATGACTCTTCGTTGGACTTTGTTGAAGAGTCTTCACAGGCGTTGGGACATGGGTTTAGATGTGGGTTTTTGGGGTTACTCCATGCGGAAATTACCCATGATCGATTATCTCGAGAGTATGGTATTGACGTTATCGTGACAACGCCTAGTGTTGGGTATCTGTATAATGGAGAAGAGATAAAAAACCCATCCGATATTCCTTCACAGGCTAATGTCTTAGAACCTTGGACACGAGTGTCACTCATTTGCCCTGTTCACTATGTAGGAACCGTGATGCAATTATGCCAGGAGCATAGAGGTACTTTGATTGATCAAACATATCTTGCACATCAATCTAAATTGATTTATGAAATGCCTTTAGTAGAACTTGTAGTTGGGTTTTACGACAAACTGAAATCTTCTACGTCAGGATATGCTTCAATGGATTATGATTTAATTGGACATCGGGATGTTGAAGTAGTTCGATTGGATATTATGGTAGCAGGAGAGATTGTGGATGCTCTTTCTTATGTTATGGTAAAAACTAAATCGGAGAGCTTTGGACGTAGTTTAGTAGAAAAACTAAAGGAGGTTTTGCCTCGGCAAAACTTTGCGGTAGCTATTCAAGCTGCCATTGGTGGAAAAATTATTGCTCGGGAAACAATTTCTCCTTTTAGAAAAGACGTTACTGCTAAATTGTATGGAGGAGATGTGACACGAAAAAATAAACTCCTTGATAAGCAAAAAAAGGGAAAAGAAAAAATGAAAGATATTGGTCGAGTAAGTATCCCGCAGGAGGCGTTTTTAGAAGTATTAAAAGTGGGATAAGTTATGAAGAAACAATTGTTTAGATCGTTGCGGCCCAATGTGCGAACACCTATTATTACGGTTAATCAATACCAATTTAATGACCGTATTTCTAACGCCTGTTTTGGTGTTGGCTTATTACTTACGGTGATTTGTTTTATCCTTGTCTGGATCAATTTCTCTTCCTTACCTCCTCAAGTTCCCTTATTTTTGCAAAGGCCATGGGGAGAAGAGCAATTAGTTCCAAAATCGTGGCTTTGGTTACAACCGGGGTTGCTGTTACTTTTTTTCCTTGTTAACTACGCTATTTCGCTTTTGACTATGAAAAATGAGCCATTAACAGCACGAATTTTAGGTGGTACTGTACTAATATGCTCAGTAATGAGTATTATTTCTTTATGGAATATAATGAACTTAGTTGTTAGTGTCCGTATTTGGTTCTAAGTTTCATGATTTACCTTATTGGGTTTGCACTGTCTTTTTTGCTTTCAGTTGTATTTACTAAGCTCACTATTCGTTGGGCTACTAAATATGGTTTTGTAGATAATCCTAACCGTTTACACAGCGCGATTCTTCATGATCGCCCTATTCCTAGAGCAGGTGGGATTCCCGTATATTTTGCATCGTTTGTTGCGGTGTTGTTGTTTTCCACACAATTTCTTCAGGGATTTGATGCAAATTTAAAGCATTTGATTGGAATTTTTATTGCTGGACTTGGAATTGTAATCATGGGTACTCTTGATGATAAATATGATTTATCGCCTAATTTGCGCCTTGTTTTTATGTTTATTTTTGCTCTTGTAGTGGTTGGTTTTGGTATAGGTATAAATTATGTTACCAATCCCATGGGTGGTGTTTTGCACCTTGATGAACTTGTGTATGGTTTTAGGTTTTTTGGTTCACTACATACGATTGTTGTCTTTGCTGATTTGTTGGCGATTTTTTGGATTGTTTCATTAATGAACGTAGTAAACTGGTCTTCGGGGTTGGATGGTCAGAATGCGGGGATAGCAATGATCGCATTAGCAATTTTAGGATTTTCTGCACTTCGCTATAATCAGACTTCCGAGCCGGCTGCTTTGTTAGCTTTTATTACATCGGGTGCCTATGCAGGATTCCTAGTTTTTTCTGCGTATCCGCAGAAAATTATGCCTGGCTTTGGAGGATCTACTTTTTCTGGATTTATGATTGCGGTTCTGGCAATCCTTTCGGGAGCTAAACTCGCAACAGCGCTGATTGTACTTGCTATTCCAATTCTTGATGCCGTTTGGGTTGTACTTAGGAGAATAGTAAACAAGCAGAATCCTATGAAAAATACTCGTACTCATTTGCATCATTACCTGTTGGATGTTGGCTGGTCAAAACGAAGGATAGCTTTTTTTTATTGGCTTATTTGTGCAATTTTGGGTATACTAGTATTGCAGATAAACAGCCAGACTAAATTCTTTGTGTTTTTAGTACTGCTTATTTTATTTTTAGCAGGGGCGCTATGGTTACAACGCTTATTGCGATCGTCAAAACAGTAAGACCGCGGCAGTGGCTCAAAAATCTAACTCTTTTTGCTGGAATAATTTTTAGTCATCGCTTATTCTATCCTAACGATTTTTATATGGTTGTACTGGCTGTATTGGATTTCAGCTTGGCTACATCGGCAATCTACATCTTTAATGATATTGTTGATGCTCCACATGATCGGTTACATCCTTTTAAGAAAAAGCGACCAATTGCTTCCGGAGCACTTCCTGTTTCTTGGGCAGTTTTTCTTGCTTCTAGCTTATTAGTACTGTCGTTTACTTTTTCTTTTATTCTTTCGCAGCGATTTTTCTTAGCGGTTGTAACATATATTTTGCTGCAAACACTGTATATGTATTATTTAAAGCATATTATTATCCTTGATGTTTTAACTATTGCGAGCGGATTTTTGCTTAGGATTTATGCTGGCGTGTGGGTTATTGGAACTCATGTTAACATCTGGTTTTTGCTGTGTATGGTTTCTTTTGCGTTATTTATTGCTGTTGGGAAACGGCGTGCAGAGGCAACTCTTTTGAGTGGTTATACCATTGCTTCAGATATTAAACGGGTTCGACCGACTTTAGGTCACTATCCCGAATCGTTATTGCAATCCTATACGACGATGTTTGCTACAGCGACTTGGTTAACCTATGCGTTGTTTGCTTTTCAGCAGCCTGCTATTACGCCTAATACGTTTTTCCAGCCACTTTTTTATAATCTTACTCCTCGGGTAAGCGATGTTAAGTGGTTAATGGTAACTATTCCATTTGTTATCTTTGGAGTTATGCGTTATCTGTATTTGATTTTTGAGCGAAAGGAAGGAGAATCTCCTGAGCGTATTTTGCTTTCAGATAAGCCACTTTTGACCTGTGTCATAATTTGGGGGCTGCTTGTTTTTGCTGTCTTGTATGTTGTCTCTTAAATCTATTTTTATTGCATAATTATTAAAACCTGAAGGATAGGTAACAACGTGATAATGTAGGTTCTTGAAATGTGTGTTTAGATACGCTAGAAAATCTATCGTATGACTGCGAGTTTTTTTTACATGAGCCGGGCTATTAAAAAGTATCATACTGTCTGGCTTTGCTAACTTGCATAGTTGTGAGATAAAGGCATCAGTGCCATTTTGATACTGCAATTGATTTTGTTCTCCAGTTAAAATATCTACAATAATTACATCAAACCTATTAAAGTATTCTTCCTGCTGGATCACTTTATATGCATCATCATGTACTAAGGTGTAGTTGGTTAGCGAGTCTAAATCAAAATACTTCTTGCAGGCGTCAATGATTACCTCGTCGATTTCAACGATGGTCTGATGAATTTTGGGATTTTGCTTATTGATTAAGAGTGACTCAGTATTTGCTCCGAGGCCAAGAAGTAGAATTTTCGGATCGACTCTGTTTTGGCAGAAATCTAATGTACTTTTGGCAAATTCATACCAGTAGGTTTTTTCTATATTTTTATCGGTAATAGCGATACCTTGTGTACAAAGATTAATAAACATGCGCTTTTCTCCCGTATAAATCTGCTTTATTTCAACGACTCCTGAATACTTGGAAATATATTTTTTGATCCGTTTAAGGCGAATTCGCCACACAAAAATTAAGAGAGCGGTAACCAGGAAGATATCTGCAACGATTACGAGGTAAATATTGTTGAACATAGATATAACAGCTTATATGGTACATTATATATTTTTATCCAGGTTGAAGGAAACTCGATTATGTCACCATGGAAACGTTTTTTAAATTCTGTAAAGCCTTTCCATTTTTTTTGGTCATTGCGATAGCGTGTATCATACAGTGCTTCGAAATCAAACACTTTCATTTGTAACTGTTGACCTTGCTTAAGGCCTTCCCAGACAAGGAGATAATTTGCCATCGTGTCATACCCTTCTTCCGTAATTCCGGTGTGTAGGTAGGCGAGTGTTTGTTCAAAATAGGCATACCAGACGGCTGCAATAGGTTCGGTTTTACCAGGGGCATAGGCAAAAGACAGAAGGGAATTTCCTTTGAACGCATTTATTTTATCGAGCATTTCTTCGTACGGAGGGATGTAGAATTTTTTTATATGGCTGACATTTTGCATTAAAGTAAAGAATTCGTTAAAGTGGGGAAGTTCTGATTGACCTTGATAATAAATATGTTTGACGGTTATGTTCTTGCTGAGTGCTTTTTTAATATTGCGCTTGGCATTTTCGGAAAAAGAATTAAGTAATGATTCCTCGCTTTGGGCTAAATCGATCAGGATAGTTGAACTATGTCCGGTTTTTTGCTTTGATTTTTTAAAACTGTGGTTTGCGATATAACTTTCATCATAATTTTGTGGATGTGGTTCAAGGAGAATGAATAGGGCATTATGTTTTTTGGCAATGGTTTCGAATTCATCCAAAGGGAGAGGGCCTTTAGGATGCTGAATTTTGATGATAGTGTGCTTAAACGGTTTTACTTGTCTTATAAATATGTTTATTCCATTAGCTTTTTCGACTATCCAGCCGATTTTTTGCATGTAGGTTGCCCACTGGGGGGTTTGTCTGGCATCGGTCGCTATTTCGGTGAGCTTGCTCATTGGTTGATTGTAATACATTGCGGTTGGGGATGATATAATATGTTGCGTAGATGTTTCAGAAAAATTAGTTTCCACGATCCCACGCAATTTATGCGTGGGACCTCAGCAATATTGGTATAGTTACATTAAGGAGCTTCGGGGTGTAGCTCAGTTGGTAGAGCGCGCGGATGGGGTCCGTGAGGTCGCAAGTTCGACTCTTGTCACTCCGACAATTACAAAAGGGGCAAATTTATGGTAGCTGCACTGGAAAAAACACCGGTTTACATTTAGCCGTTTCTACGGGAAGTTTTCTCGATTTTTCGCGGGGAAAAGATATTGCCAAAGGCGCTTTAACCCGAAAACCAGAATGGGCGATTTGCACCGGAAAAATTGCTGAATCACTCAATGCGATGGTTGATGCCTATGGTTTCCGTCGGTTACGCTGGATTCATTTTTCGGCAAATACTCCGTATCCACATAGGAGAGCTCCCAGTACTTGGCTGGGAGGTTCCTTGCCGCTATCATTTGTGGTATAAGGAAACTGATCGTAAGGCGAAAGAAGCGGGCGGACAACGGGTTTGAGGAATCGAAGCCACTATGGATGGATTAATGCATGGAATAATTGAGGGTGGTAGCCGCAGCTATCCGAATCGACCAACTATTACTTTGCAGTCGTAGTTAATTTCTGGATTACTGTGTTACCGATTTTTTCACCCATTTTAAATCCTTCTTCATTGTCGATAGGAAAGTGAATACCTGCCCAGAGGCGGGAATTGCGGGCTTCGTTGGCCATAGCAAACCACTCATTTTTGTTTTCTGGAAAATAATGAGAAAGAATTGTCGCGGCGGCGGCTGAAAGCGTTGAATGTCCTGACGTATAACTAGGAAAATTGGGGTTTTGAATAACGGTTTTAATACTTGCATCGCGCATATCTGGGCGGTCAGTTTGATACGTATATTTGGTATTCCAGCAGGAGATCATGGCATCCTCGAGTGTTGTTGCAAGCACCGCATTTACTTCAATGTTTTTATCAAAAGGTATATCATGAGCATTCATGTATTCGTTTGCGATGGTAAGCCATATACCTGCCGGTGTTACCGTATTTGATCCACCTGCCCAATATTTTATTTTCGCTAATCTTTCTGGGGTATTTTCTTTAACAGCGGTTTTGACTGCTTCAATCTGATTTTTATCCTGTTGAGATCCAAGTTTAGGTGGTGGTGGAGGAAGATATTCATTTGGTGAGCCGATATACCAGGTTTTCCAAGCGCCAGCTTCGGGAGTAATAACATCCAGATGGTACCATTTATCGGCCATTGGTTTCATTGTTTTGACATACTCAGCGGTTTGTTTATCATTTTGGGCAATTCGGTTAGTAATTTTTTTAGTAACGATATCCGCAATGATTTTATCTGTTGAAAATGATGTATCGGGAGCTGTGCATTCACTTGGAAAGAATACACAGTTTACCTGATGTGTTGTTTTGGTAATTGCATCTACTTCACGATCCGCATTTTTTGCTACTTTAAATGCCTCACTTTGGGCTAATAACAAATTAGCATAGTATTTTGCTGCAAGTGTAGGTTGGGTATTTTGAAACTTAATAATATCGAACATATGGGAGTGTGTACTATTCAAGCTATCAAGGGAAAAGGTACTAAATTCTTTTTCTGATTCATTAATACGGTTCATTTCATCTGCTGAATACGTAAAATATGTGTTATATTTTGCTTCTTGGGGAGTGACAGTATTTTTGCTGTGCATAGCAAAAATTATCACTGCTGCAGTTGTGATAAGCAGGACAGAGGTGGCAGAAATTGTTACATGTTTGGCTTTCATAGTCTAAATACCGTTTGTTAGTGTGCTAAAGGGCAGCACATTATTTTCGTATACACCGATTGGTCGCCCTTTGGTAACGACTGGTAGATAGGAGGGATCGCGGTAGTGTGCATAGGCTAATTCCCACCATGAATGAACGGCTGTTCCCGCTCCAGAGGCCCACGGCCAGGCAGAAGGATTAAGAACATATTTAGACATATAGTCGATTGATACTTTCATTCGTCCATAACTCCATAAATCCAATCCCCGGCGTTCCATTACTTTTGCGGCGACAACTCTAAAGCCAATTGCGCCGGAAGAATAGGTAATACCTCCGGTGCCCCGGCGGGTTTCTTCAGGGATATGTCCATCGGAGGCGACTAAATCGACCTGTGATTTAAATTTTGCAATTCCTGCGTTGAGGCTTCCTGAATCACCGATATAATCTGATACAACAATTTTCATTTGTAATCCGGCATCACCCCAGTTGTTGTTACGAGTTGAAGCTGAAGGGAGTATAACGGTGCGTAACCAGTTTTTAAACACTGCGTCGTCTGCTACAGAGAAGGCCCCGGACGGTTTAATGTGATCAGCGGCAAAAACAAAGCTTGGTGTCATACGGCTCGTAATCAATGCCGTTTGGCAGCCACCTCCGTCAGGGCAGGCATTGGTTAGAGATTTTGTTGTATTTACCCAAGCCATAATATATTCGCGTGCTTTAGTGGCGTATTTAATATCACCGGTTAAGCCATAGGCAATTCCTAGAACATTAACGGCATTAGCATCATCAACAAATGGACCGGTTGTGCCAGGTATATTTAAGGGATTTTGCGGATTAGGATTGCGGCCAAGTGCGTTATTAGCATAACTTAACGCTGCTCCTGCTTCAGGCCTAGACTTGCGTTGTGCCAGTTCAGCATTGGTGACGACGTATCCTTTTTGTTCGCCTGGTGGCCCTGTTGGAACTGGAGTTCCGTTTGGTGGTTGAGTAGGAGTGATGGATTGGGTTGGGTTTGCAGTACTTGAAGGAGAACCGGTAGCTTTTAACGCGACAATATACATTGAATAGGCTGCATGTTGTGCGTCTGCTGCTGGCCCTAATTGTGCTGTTCCAGCGTTAATGTTTTTTGAGTAAATATCATAGAGCCCAATTAATCCTTGTTCATTTTTCCGTTTAAAGAATTGATTTATTTGGGAAAAATCGTCGTTGGTTTGTTTACTAAATCCACTCGTTATCCAACTCGGTGGGGAAAGATTGGGGATTTTTCGGGGCAAAATATACAATGTAGCGGCTTTGTTCGTTGTGATCGACCAGGAAAGATTGGTGTCATCTTTTATTTCGGAATTAGGTGTTGTTATATATGTTGCTTCAGTAAAGGTGTCTGGGAGAAAGAATAGAAAACGAGTATCTGTTGAATAAATTGGACTATTTGCTGCGACACAGGCTTTACCGAAACTTTTTCCGGAAGGAGAGTTGACGGTAATAAAAGAGGTATCACATGCGGCAAGTGAGCGTTCCACCTTTCTACTGGCGCCAAAAAAGCTCATGGCAATTTTTTGTATTTGTTCGATAGAAATAAAGGTGATAAACAATCCTACTAACATGACGCAAAGTGCGCCAATGGCAATAAAGATGAATGTTGGTATTACGCTTTCCTCCTCATTTTTCATAGCTTCAGCATAATTGTAATTAGCCTTGTGTGTCAATGATAGTTGCTATATACTGCGATTGATAATTCTTTTATGGCAGCACCAATCACGCATATTGCTCTTGCTGACTTGATTTTCGATACCTATTTTGAAGGTACAAGCAAGCGACTCTTTACGATCGGTACGCTTTTCCCGAGTATTGAATATCTGCGTGTTTTATCTCGAGATCGTTCGCATTTTCATACGGTTCATTTAAAAGAACTTATTGGCATTAACGCATTTACTGCAGGATTTAAATTTCATTCGCTTGTTGATCAAGTGCGAGATGAATATTTAGAATCCCAAAAAGCGTACTATTCTTTTCCTAAGACAAATTTATCTGTTCGAGCATTGAAATTTTTGGAAGATGAGATTTTGTATGATGAGGTAACTAACTGGGGAGAGTATTGCTCGTATTTTGGATCGATAACTGAAGATGAAAAGCGCTTCGGTATTGAAGGCGATGAAATTATGCATTGGCATAAGGCGGTAGAGCAGTATTGCTGTAAAAAACCGACAGACGAAGTGCGCATAGATTTTGTTCAATGGTTAGGGTTTTCGCAAGAAGTTGCAGAGGAAACAAATGATGCCTTAAAAGAGATGCGCAATGACCCTGCGGTGGTGGAGATGATTAAGGGATTGTATAAGAATTTTAAGTATTTGATAGATAGGGAATGATATGAGTGATGTAATATTATCTGAAAAAGCGAAGAGTTTGAAGTTGGGGAGATATAGGCATTATAAGGATAAGTATTATCAAGTGATTGGGGTGGCGGTGCATAGTGAGATACAGGAAGAATTAGTGGTGTATTCGCCGGGATATGATACTCCGGTGAAATTATGGGTGCGCCCGCTGGAGATGTTTATGGGTGAGGTGGAAGTGGATGGGGTAGTGAGGAAGAGGTTTGAACTCGTGGAGGAGGAAGCCTAATATGTATTCGTTACAGTATTTAGCGATTGCTGTCATCATAGTTTTATTTGTTGGAGTATTTCTATTTGTTACTCTTAAAAAATCTCCTCGAAAATTCAAGGCTAAAGGGCCATATTTACTGAGCATGGGAGAAACGCGTTTTTTTAATGTACTCGTCCAAGCGATTAGTAGTACTGAATATGTTTGTCCAAAAGTCAGAATTGCGGATTTGGTGGAAGTTGATTTGCCAAAAGATGATACAGAATATTGGTCAAATTTTAATAAAATAAGTCAAAAACATGTGGACTTTGTAATTGTAAACAGATTGGATTTTGCGCCAAAATTAATTGTTGAGCTTGATGGTGGATCACATAATAATCCAGATAGATTAGAGAGAGATGAGTTTGTGGACTCAGTGTTAAAATCAGCGAAGATACCGATTGTGCATATTGCAGTGCAGGGGAATTATTCTGTTGAGCAGTTGAAGAGTGAGTTGAAAATATAGTTATTGCAATTGTTGTTTAAAAGTATATATTTGTTTGATACTTATGATCCTTTATGAAGGAACGGCAAAGGAATATAGTGAAGCCGTTGATACTAATAAACTAATTGAACAGCTAGAACTCGCATTTAAACAAAAATTAGGACGAAAACTTCCTCCGAATGAAGTGGGAGCTTATAATAATTCGCTCTCTTTTATGGAACGTGTTATTAGAAGATCTGGCGTTTCCGATGATTGTGCTATTCTGATCGAATATATTATCCCCCTTACTTCAAATAGAATTGATTTCCTCATAGCCGGAGAAGATGATTTTGGAAATAAGAATTTTGTTATAGTTGAATTAAAGCAGTGGCAAAAAGCAAGTCCAACTGAAAGTGATGCTGTCGTAAGGACTTTCTTAAATGGTGGAGATCGTGAAACCACTCATCCTAGTTATCAAGCAAATTCATACAAATTGTTTCTATCGGATTTTAATGAAGAAATTTCAAGTGGAAAGATAAAAGCTTCAGCTTGTGCTTATTTACATAACTATCATAAGCATTTTCCAGAGCCTTTGGAAAATTATCCTTATGATGAAATTATCAAAGAAGCACCGATCTACTTTAGTGAGGATCAAGAAAAATTAGAGAAGTTCATTGCGAAGAATGTAAAATACGGAAAAGGAAAAGAAATCCTCTATGCTATTGAACATGGAGAAATTAAACCTACGAAGAAATTAATAGATTATGTCTCAGATTTATTTATAGGGAATAATAAATTTATTTTTCTGGATAATCAAAAAGTAGCTTTTGAAAAGGCTCGTTCAGCTGTCAAAGATTCTAATAAAAAGACGGTGGTCATTGTTCAGGGCGGTCCTGGAACAGGGAAATCTGTTATCTCTGTAAACTTGTTGGGGCAGTTTCTTAAGGATAAATTAAATACTTTATTCGTTGCTCCGAATGCTTCATTCAGAAATGTTCTTATTAAGACATTAGCTCGAGAATTTCCCTCTAATCGTTTGCAGAATTTATTTAAAGGTTCGAGTAGTTTTGTCGATACAGACCCGAATACATATGATGTATTAATTATTGACGAAGCTCATAGGCTAAAAGACCGTCGTGCTTATATGTACACAGGTAAGAATCAAGTGGAGGATGTAATAAAGGCGGCTCGAACAACTATTTTTTTCATAGATGATGATCAAGTTATTCGGCCCGAGGATATAGGATCAGTTAAGGAAATCAATAGAATAGCTCATGAATATGAAGCTGAAGTTTATACAATCGAACTAGAATCTCAATTTCGTTGTGCAGGAGCGGATGGTTATATTAACTGGCTTAATGATGTCTGGCAGTTGAAAATGACTGCGAATTATGATGGTTGGGAGGAAAAAGATTTCGAGTTTAGAATTTTTGATGATCCTAACGAGATGAGAAAAGCAATTAAGTCAAAACATGAACAAAATTACGATGCTCGAATTCTTGCCGGTTATGCTTGGTCTTGGACCTCTGGCGAAAAGGGTAATGCAGATGCTCAAATTGAAGATGTTCAAATCCCAGAATTTGAATTTAGTATGCCTTGGAATTCTCGGAAAGTAGGAACTACATGGTCCGTAGATCAAGAAGGTATTGATCAAGTGGGTTGCATTCATACTTCCCAGGGTATTGATTTTGATTATGTGGGGGTAATAGTTGGTAAAGATATAACGTTTAATCAAAATTTACTCGAATTTAGCACTGAGTATAATGCCTATAAAGATTTTCAAGGTAAGCTGGGTTTGAAAGAGAAGCCCGAAGAACTTAATCTGTTAGTAAGACGCATTTATAAAATATTAATGTCTAGGCCGAGATATGGTTGTTATGTCTACTTTTGTGATCCGGCATTGAAGGAATATTTTCAGAGAAGATTAACGGGAAGTATCAGAAGATAGAATAGTAACTTCATAATTTTTACCAAAGTGCTATAATGTAGCCACATATGGCTACTTCACGTTTATATCGATCATCTGATAATAAGGTTATTGCCGGTGTGTGTGGAGGGTTAGGAGAATACTTTGATATTGACCCCATGATTATTCGTGCGCTGTTTGTTTTGGCCTTTTTTATGAGTGGAACAGGGGTTCTACTGTATATTGTTTTGTGGCTTATTATTCCTGAAAACCCTACGTATGCAACATTTTCTCGCGATAATATTCGTAATACGGTTAATGAGATGAAGGCGAAGGCGGTTGATGTGGTAGATGAATTGCGGGGTATCAAGGAAGCGCGGACGGAAAATAGACAATCGTGGTTAGCTATTTTGATTGTGACAATCGGTGTTATGCTGTTACTGCGCAATTTTAATATGCTCGCTGTCTTTGATTTTGAACGATTATGGCCGCTCCTTTTAATTGTTGTAGGCTTTGCAATTATGTTTAAAAAGCGTTAAGCGAACGTTCGCGTGATCGGATCGTCCTGTATGGTGCTGAAGCGTTATCTGCTGCGGAGCTTCGACCGGTTGTACTCAAACCGGGAGATGCGTATTCCATCGCATACTCATCCACTGGGTGACTGTACCCCATCGAATGAAGATATTGAGATTACTCAGTGACTAATGGAAGTGGGACATATTTTAGGAATTGAAGTGCTTAGTATGAAAGATCATGGAGTCGTGTAGCACTTGCAAAATACTTTTTGGCGTGTCTATCATGGATTATGATTAAAACGTTGGCACGCCATCGTCGCGAAACAATGCATAGTTACAAACGAGCGACTATGGAACAGAAGATTATTATCTGGACCGTGTGGGCTTGGGTATTTGTCTTCTTCTGTATTATGCTGGCATTTGTTGTCGGCAAATTGTTTTACCTATACTAATATTTTTCTACGGTATATTTTCCTTCTTTAAAGAGTAGGTTAGGGCCATAAATTCTCCAGCGCAATTTTCTGCCAAACAGACAAAGAAAAACTTATCCTCTAAAATTTCGCCTGCGGCCGTACTATTGGATTATGAAATACTAAATATCATTCGCGCTGGGGTAGTTTCAAACCGATTGCGGTTAGAACATAAAGATATTCTAGTAAATTTGTATCAGGATTTAGCTATTCAGACTTTACCTATTAACTACCTTGAAGTTCTGAATGTTGCACTCATTAAAAAACTGAGCATTTATGATGCAAGTTACTTTTGGCTAGCGGATAAAATGGATATACCCTTACTAACCTTGGATGCTGCTTTAAAAAATAACTTCTGTCTTTTTTCTTTCATTGTGTTATTATCTATTCTTATGTTTTACAGTGAATATTTGCGTGAATCGTTGGCTGGTTCGGCCTTTGCAGATGCTCTTTCGTTTGATTCTGAGGGGGAAATGTGGATGAACGGAATCTGTTTGATGGATTTAGTCCGTCGGTATGGTTCGCCCCTTGATGTTTCGGATACACGGATGTTTTCAAAACGAGGAAATTGGTGGAAAAAGTTAACTTCTCGTATCGCACAGGATGTAGGATTTTGCGGCGGTTTTGATTATTTCTATGCATCAAAAGCTAACATGTCTTTGGCACTTACTAAAACCGCGTATAATAGTGGATGGATGGCTGAAACAAGTTCTTCCCAAGATTTGGAGCATATAAAATGGATGTATTCGCAAGGGGAGGTTGACCGGTCGTTGCGCATTATTTGTAATGGGTATAAGGTATCTGAATTTGAACAAAATACATTAGAAGAAAAAATTAAGACACAAAATATTACTCTAGCTTTGCCTCCTTCGGTTGAGAAAGAGATATTATATGCAGATAACATTCTGTTACTGCACTCTTTGGGATTTGATATCACGCCAATTTTTGATACCGACGAATTGCACTACTTTAATCATGCACCGCTGCGTCGCGACATGAATGTTGGCTTGCGATTAAAATTTGGTAAAGTTGAGGATGATTATGATTTGTCCCACTATGTATCAAGGCATGGCATGATGTGGGAGGAATTATTGGACAATGCGGCTGTTATTGAACGAAGCGAGCACCTTGTATTGACTATGCTTCATGCGATGGTTGGGGCTGCTGAAACAATTGATGTAGATACATTTGTACAATCGTTACTTTTTGCTACTGAAAAGTATTTTCATTTAAAAAAGTTTTATCCTTCTCTTCGTTATTTAAATATTGGAGGTGGAATTCCGCCAATTTATAGTGGATATGACTATGATACTTTTTTGCGCAAGTTCCTGAGCGGAGTTGTTGCGTTAAGTAAAAAATATTGTATGGAAATGCCGTGCTTGGTATATGAGCTTGGTAGTTTTCTTGCCGATGATTGCGGTATGCGGATTTATAAAATATTGCAAAAAAAAGTAAACCATGTAAGCGAATCGGGGAACCCAGAGGTATGGTGTACTGTTGATGGCGGTTTGATGTCTGCTTTACCGGATATATTTATTATGAATAAGTCTTTTCAAGTCGTAGCACTGAATAATGGAAACTCGTCTCTGTGCCAAGGGCGGCTTGGGGATTTATCCTGTGATAGTGATGGTCGTTATCCTCGCAAAGGAATGTCTCCTGACACGTTGGTGCTTCCCTTAACGGCTTTGGAAACATTTATTGGCATACTTCCTGTTGGTGCGTATCAAAAGATGCTTTCGGGGGTTGGGGGTGCACATCATTGTGGTGTGCTTGAAGCAGGTCAAGTGATTATTGAGGAAGATGCTTATGGTGTTTTGTGTGGATTTATTCCCTCGCAAACAAGTGTTGAGTACCAGCGATTACTGGGCTATTCCAAAGACGCTCATTTACCTAAGCACTCTGCCGAAATTAAGGGTCTAGTAAATTCGCTTGATAGTTCTATAATTTCTTCATGAACCCTTCCTTGTTTGAACCAAGAAAAGTTGTTTTTGCTGCTATGAGTAAAAAAAGCTTTTACTTGCGCGAACATATTATTAAATATGTGTTAGAGCAGGGTTTTACGCCAATGTGTGCGTTTATGATGTTTTCCTACTTTTTGCTGGACACTGTTGATCGGTTTTCTTTGATCCAATCCAATAATGAGCTGATCCGAAGAAGCGATGAATTGTGGGTGTTTGGACCGATTTCTGATGGTGTAGCGGCAGAAATTGCTTTTGCCAAGGAGTTAAAGCAGCCGATTAAGTTCTTTACCCCTAACCGAGATAACACCTTATTTACGGAAATATCTCAGGAAAAAGTAGAGTACGAACCTTTTTCTGAGCCTGTTTCGTTGTCAGTATCGACAAAAATGGGCGTAGTGTAATATAATCTATGACAGTGTTTGGGCGATTAGCTCAGGTGGTTAGAGCGCGGTCCTGATAAGACCGAGGTCGATGGTTCGAGTCCATCATTGCCCACAACGATTTGAGACCGTTTCAAAACGGTCACCTAGGTATCAAATAAAAGGCGAAAAATTTCTCACTAGAGTAGAACTTTCTTGCAATGATGTTTTTCCATTTAAATATTTAAATTTACCCTTACAGTCAGTAAGTGGTCGTGCTTTTCTCCTAAGGAAATACCCATTTAACCAGAGGTCATCGTGCTCAAATGATTTAAATCCTCGTAGTATTGTATACTTTTGCTATGAAAAATAAAATTTGGGGGCACAAATTCATTTTTATTTTACTATTGATTATCTTTGTATCTGCTGTTTTTGTTCGACTGTTTCACTTTTCTTCAACATGGTTTTTTGGCTATGAGCAAGGTCGAGATGCGCTGGTGGCTCAGAGTATTTTACTTGGACGGGACCTTAAACTAGTAGGACCCAAGACGGATATAGATAATATTTATCACGGGGGAGGATTTTACTACGTATTGGCGCTTATGTATGCTTTGGCTGTGGGGAATCCATTGTATGTCGGTGTGCTTGCAATTATTCTTCAATCGAGTGTTGTATTTATAATTTATTACGCGGCATTTATTTTGACTGGTAGTAAAAAGCTTTCATTTATTGCACCACTGCTTTACGCCTTTTCAACAGGGGCATTATTGTCGGCGCGGTGGTTATCTAATGCAACACTTGACTTACCCTTGATTGCTTTATTTTTCCTTATTGTAATTATATTAGTACAAACGAAAGACTCTCGTTATTGGGTACCGGTGGGAATACTAACTGGGCTACTCTATCATTTTCAGATTCTGCATTTGCTGTATGCCGGGTGGCTATTAATTTTGTTGCTTATCGCATTTAGAGTTCCTTTTCGTTCGCGCTATTTTGTCTTTGCTATTGTGTGTGGAATGACTATTGTTTCCACTTTTCTTATTTTTGAAAGTAAATTCCATTTTGTACAAACACAGGCTATACTTGGGCATATTCATGAAATGAAGGCACAGACTAATATTTTTTCTCGCATCGGTATTTTTGCGCATGAGTGGCTGTATGAGGTGCAATATACGTTGTTACCTCAATTTGGAGTGGTAATGTTTGTACTAATCGTGGGGTTGTTGGGTGTGGTAATAGTAAAGGCACGCAAGATAGATAGCAATTTATGGTTACTGTTGCTCTTTTCTTTGTGGGCTTTCCCAGCTTTCTTTTTGTATTCCAAAGACGGGCTGCATCAAATTTATATTGGAACATCAATTGGAGTTATTTTGTTGTGTACGTATTTGATTGCGCAATTAGAAAAGAGTTTGCGAGTGGGGGTATGGATAATCCCTATACTCCTTATTAGTTGTAACGTAGCTTATTTGTATCGGTTTTTTAGCGAGAATAGTACTGTTTATTATAATTCTTTTGAGCCACATTTAGAATAGGCCAGTATATATTGGAAGAGCGAAAGAAAATAGCAAATTAAAACTTGTTGGGTGTTGCCGGCTTTGTGTACCATATGTCTATGGAGCAACAATCTGAAGGTAGCCGGTTATTTAAGTCTCGAATTGAATCTACAAATAGTAAGGTACAGGTGGATATAGACTCTGCTGTGTCGGATCGGGCTAAAGAGCTGGGAATAACTGAAGAGTCAATTGAACAATCTACTCAGTTTGCGATCAAAACAGTATGTGAATTATTTGGGGTGCTTGAAGAGGATTTACAATTTAAAGGCGTTGAAGTAATTGACTTTAATGCTCCTAAAAGTAGACTTGAAAAGTTGAAGCATACAATAGGAATCAAAAATAAGTATGTTGATCATAAAGGAATGGCTTATCACATGCGTACTCAGAAGATTGGGATAAACCTTCCCGAGATAGATCCAAAAAACGATCCTAATGGGGATGAAGGACAAGACTTAGAAAGTTATATTCGGCGCGGGCTTACCCACGAGTTTGGCCATATTGCATCTAAAGTTTTTGTTCGGGGCGGTAATAAAATTGATACTATTCAAGTTGAAGAGCTTTCGGCGAGGGTTTATCTTAAAGAATTGCCAGCGCTTGCAGCTGAGCATTTGGTTGCAAACACTTTTTTAAAGACCGGGGAAAAAACTATTGAGAAAATTCTAGAAGACCCGGTTAATCGTATAACCTATTGCAAGGGCGGGAATACCGCACCATTGATGCCGCATTTACAGATATTTATGGTAAGAGCCAAAGTATAGTTGTAGAAGAGTTCATGCGTGAACATTTGGATGAGTCTGATTTAGATCAGGTAAAATGGTTAGTTCAAGAAGAGAAAAATTGGGACCAATCGAAAAATACCTGGAGAAGGCCTTCAAATGGTATCCGCACACTTGCTCCTAGGTTTATTGCTATTAGTTCGTTTGATCACCCAGAAGATCCTGAGTGGGTACGAATTTTAAAGCAAGAACATCCGTATTTATCTTTTAATGCTGTTAGGTGGAACAACGATAGATATGGAGTTGTTTTAGCTTCAGATGTACAGAAAATATTTGTAGGTAAAATGAATAAGGATGAACAGCAAGCGCAGGGAAATCCTCAAGAAATTAACTCAATCGATCAGATACCAATAGCCTTAAACTAGTTATTACTAATAACTATTCTGCATTGGAGCTTGAGTTCCTTTACCTGTTTTGCCAGATTTGGTGGCTTCGCGTGCAGTTACTGCATCGTCTGAAATATCTATTTGACCAGACATTGGAGTATCAATTTGATTTACGGGTGCTGGTGAATGTGTAAAGAGTGGGGTAGTGATTTTAGCTTCGTTGCTGCAACCCGCCAAGAATAAAAGAGACGCTCCAATAGCAGCTACGGTGATGATGTTCTTTTTCATAGATTTCCTTTTTGTATGCAACTTGTACTAATTACTGTAGTGGTATTTGCCATTGTGGTCAAGAGGATTTTATTTTACCGTCACGGATTTTGCGAGATTACGTGGTCGATCAGGATTGTTGCCCCGAAAGACTGCTAAGTAATAGGCGATAAGCTGAATAACGGGTGTGTTAAGAATTGGAGATGTTTCAGGAATATCTGGTGTTTGAATAAACTCATCGAAGACTTCATTATATTGTGGGCCGATGCCAATGATATGTCCGCCACGGGCTTTAATTTCCATAGCACTTCCCAGTGCATATGCTTTATCTTCATCGTTAGCAAAAACTACAATGCAGGGCGATCCTTTTTCTATTAACGCTATAACTCCGTGTTTTAATTCACCTGCTGCGAATCCTTCGGCATGGATATAACTGGCTTCTTTAATCTTTAATGCTGATTCAAGCGCGATTGGATAGTTTTGTCCTTTACCGATGCAATAAATATGCTGGGTGTTTTTTAATTTAGAGGCAATCTGTTTAATATTTGCCAATACTGTTGGGTTGAGCATTTTATTGAGTTCTTCGGACGTTTTTTCCAGTAATTCTTTGCCTTCTTCATACTTTCCGGCAGATGCATAGGCGAGTAAAAAGAGAACGGACATCTGAGATATGAAGGCTTTGGTTGACACAACAGCTATTTCGGGACCGGCATGGGAAAGAAAAGAAATATCTACATTGCGCATTAAGGTTGATCCCATTACATTAACGATTGCTGCGGTTTTGGCATTTTTACTTTGGGCTTCTTCAATTGCCATAAGGGTATCTGCCGTTTCGCCGCTTTGGGATACGGCAATGATTAAGCTTTTATCGGTAATAAACTTTTGGCAGATTTCAAATTCTGATCCAACTGAATGATTTAAATGGCGATTAGCGATCCGAGCAAAAGCGTATGTTCCGTACAGTGCTGCATAGCTGGCGGTTCCACAGGCGACGATATATGTGCCGTAAGCCTTTTTTATACTATTGGCAAATTCGATAATATCTTTTTTATTCTGTGATGACGCTGCATAGACTGTTTTAGCCTGTTCCATTATTTCTTTGAGCATGAAATGATCGTATTCACCTTTTTGTGCCTGATCGATGCTCCAGTTGATGGTTTGCACTTTGGGCTTAAATGTTTTGTTTTTTTCTATGTCAAAACAGGTGTAACCAGTTTCTGTTAATACGACGCCTTGATTGTCTTCAAGAAAAACGACATCTTGCGTGTAGGGGAGGAAAGCTGAAATATCTGAAGAAATGTAATATTCTTGTTCGCCGATGCCTATTAGCATTGGGGAGCCATTCCTGATTCCAATAATTTTTCGTTCAAATTTATGCAAAATTACAAACCCATTGCGTCCTTTAATTTCTTTAAATGCGTTTTTGACAGCTTCTTCAAATCCTTCGGCACTATATTCTTCTACCAGATGGGCAAAAACTTCAGTGTCGGTTTGGGATTTAAATTTATGTCCTAGTTCCTGCAGCCGATCGCGGAGTTCTTGGTAGTTTTCAATTATTCCGTTGTGTACAACCGCAATAGTGTTGGTGCAATCTACGTGCGGATGCGCGTTTTCTTCAGTAACACCGCCGTGGGTTGCCCAACGGTTATGGCCAATTGCGATTGTTGCTTTGCCAAACTCTGGAGGATTCACTATTTTCCCAACTGCTTTGTGCGTTTTTAGTAGTGAGTTGGAAAGATAGGCAATTCCCCAGGAATCATAACCGCGATACTCCAGATGTTTTAGTCCTTCAAGTACTGTACCTGCTGCTGTATCTTTTTTCCCTACGTAGCTAAATATTCCGCACATGTGGTTAGTATAGAAGATTGAAGAGAATTTAGGAAGACATGTGAAGGGCAGTTCTTATTAAAGTTTTTACTGAATTGGTTTATCTTCGCTGTAGATGGTCATAATTAAATGGAAAATATCTGGTTGATCAGTAGGGAGATATAACACAAATCCGTTGCCAACTATATCGTTACTTCGATTATTGCTTGTGGCGACTGTTCCACCTTTTTTTCTTGTATCGCTGCCGTTGGAATAAATACTCCAGCCTGGAAAATTGACGAACATTGCTGTTCCAATAGTTTCTGCTTTAAGCTGCTCGCCTTTAAAAGTGAAACTTGCTGCATATACATAGGTGGTTCTTGCTGCAAATTTACTACTTCGTTTCATATCATAGTATTGGTATGTTTGAACTTCATTAAGTGTAATATCTTGAGATGCTGATTTACCCAAGGGGAGGCGGGCAAGTATGGGCCAATCTTTGGGATAGGCAATAGTGGCATTGGGAACAGCTATATCTTTAAGCATTTCGACGTTTATTGCATTACGATACTCTGGGGAACTGACTAGTTCAGTTAATGAGTTAGGGTTGGAAATCTGTGGAGTAGTTTTTTGCGTAGTAACTTGGTGAATACGAGAATACCGTGGAATGGCTGTTGCTAAAGGATCATTCGTAGTTTTATTTCCAGAGCGAGAACTATTCATGATGAAAAGGATAAGAATTACTGGTATGACTAAGCAAACTGCGATTATGCGAGGAGTATTGGGTTGATTCATACTGCTATTTAATTAATTCAGTATGATACTTTGTATAAATAATTTCAATTACTTTGTGGAGCTACTAGGACTCGAACCTAGGACCAACGAGGTATAAGCTCGTCGCTCTACCAACTGAGCTATAGCTCCGACTTAAGGAAATCCTGTTTCGGGATGACCGTCTGTGTTTAAATAACACATCCAGTCAATTATACTTTTGCTTGGGCTAAACGGCAAGAAGTGGGTTTTGTACTTATAATCGCTATGATTGTGATGTAAGTACTTGACTGCTATCTGGAATATTTTGATACACTTTATATATGACTAAGCCAGTAAAAGAACTATTTGTTGTTTCACTCGTGACGCTATTGGGGTTGAGTGTTTTCGGGGTAGTGGGATCTAAGACTTTAAATGTGGCTTTTCTTCAAACATATCCTCGGGTAGAAGCCGCTTGCGATACCAGTTTTTTTACTGTAAATGCGCCCAAAGGATGCATTACGGCTAATGCGGTAATGTACAGTGATGACTCGAGGTTTGTATTCTTTAACCCTGCTCCCCCATACGTTAATTTGCCGTATATACAATTAGGAAATGTCGGCGTAAAAGATGCGCCAAACTTTGATTGGGGACTTGCTTTACAGAAGTCGGCAACGGTATATATCTTTACACGGCATATTCCAGGGATTGGAGTTCCTTCATGGATTTCTCAAACGTATACGCGTAAGACAACAGATGATCTCTCTACTATTAATCAATATTTATTACGAAAAAATGATCAAGGCTTGATAGGTTTATACGATATTTGGTCAAAGAATTATGTGGCAGGAACTAATGTTCAGTTCCATGCGGCAGGAGATGCACAGAATCCAGCGTATTCGATGTACCTTGTGGCTTTGGCTGGGATTGGTTCTTCTGTGAGCTCAACTCCTTCTCCAACTTCGACACCATTGCCTCCTTCAACGCCGATAGCCGGGGGTAGTTGTTCTGGCGCGTCTGTTTCGCCTGGACAATCTTTGAGCGCAGCAATTAGTAGCTTAGGCTCAGGGCAAACTCTGTGTGTCCATGGGGGAGTTTATGGAAAACTCAGTGTTACGATTCCCTCGGGGGCAACGGTTAAAGCGTATCCTGGAGAAAAGCCTTGGGTAGAAGGTATCTCTTCTATTACTGGATCTAGTGGATCGATATTGGATGGAATTAACTTTAGATGGGGAAGCGATTCTAATGGTCCACATATGGTAAGTATGAAAGGGAGCGGATGGACATATATTAATGGCGAAGTAGGTCCATCCCATGGATATGCAAATATGTTGATATCTGGTGGTGCGTCTAATTGGCGAATAGCAAACTGTTATATGCATGATAATACTGATGGTGGGCACACCGCAGTTCAGGATCATTTAATTTATGCGAGCGAAACAAGTAATGGCATTATTGAACGATGTATATTTGCCAATAGCCCGCGTGGTCGGGGCGTAAAAATGGGACCGCCAAGTGGTTCGGGTGGACCTAAAAATATTACTGTTCGTTATAATACGTTCTTTAATAACCTCGGTCCATCCAATATGCAAGTGTCTGGGGATACGTCTGGTGTTAAAATGTACCGAAATATCCTGGTTAAATCTGGTGCTTCGACTAACATTACTGATGCAACAAATGGAGGATCGAGTAATAGTGCGTATGAGAATGTAGGTGATGGTTCAGGAGGGGTTGCTGCTTCTTCTTTGAACAATGGTGGAGGGCCAAATATTAAACTGGATCCACAACTTGGATCAGATTTCCGTCCAGGTAATCCAGCTGCAGCTGCGTACGGAAGATATGCTCCGTAATGTGTTCAGTAGACTGCAGTCCCGCGTTGCGGGACTGCAGTCGGTCGAACTTTTATAGGTTCGATCTCCTTTGCCCTAAAGGACAGCTTCGGATTATTGATAAGACTTATAAATTGGACCTTCGCTGCATATCCACTTCGATGGTTTGGCGTTCTTGACCAAACTTAAGACGAGATAATTCCTTAATCATCTCTGCAAGTTCTGGGCTCATCAAGGCTTTTTCGACAGAAATGTCTTTTGTAGTATCAAGAGAAAACGCTGGTGTTGGTTCACCATTTACTAATGTTTTTACGTAGGCGTTAAAGCGTTCAACATTGATTAAATCCTGCTCGTTGAATGTTGGTTGGAATTCATGCTGTAGGTAATTAGCATCGGTTACGCCTACACGGAAAGAAACAATTGTACCAACGTTACCAAAGATCGCATTTTTAATATTTTCTTCCATTTGGCCAATAAATTGGTTGGCTACCACGAGGTTAAGTTTGAATTTACGAGCTTCGGAAAGAATGTCTGCAAAAGTAGACGTCGCAAAGTTTTGAAACTCGTCAACATATAGATAAAAGTCTGGAAAGGAAATATTTTTAGCGATGGCATCAGAGCGAGACATAGCCGCCACTAGAATGCGGGGTACGAGTACGAGTCCTAAAAAGTTAGAGTTTTCTTCACCAATTTCACCCTTGGCTAGATTAACCAGTAATATTTTCTTTTCATCCATGATTTTGCGGAAGTCGAAAGCGGATTTATTTTGTCCAATAATGTTACGCATCATTTTGTTGGTTACGAATCGACCGAACTTAGAAACGATATAGTCGAGCACTTCGGATTTGTGGAAGTCTGACGTTTGGGCGATTTGGTCCGTCCAATAGCGGCGAACCATTGGATCTTCAACGTGTGGCAGAAGTTCCTGCATATATTTAGAATCGGTAAGTACGCGAACAACTTCAATAAATGTATTCCCCGGAACCGACATAACGGTAAGCATCGCGTTACGAATGGCGTGCTCGAATCGGGGACCGATGATACCTGTTTGGTGCGGGTCGTATAGTTTGTACATCAATCCAATAATGGAGTTAACCATGAAATGTTTCTGCTCTTCGGTTTCGGCTTCAAGTAAATTAAGACCAAGAGGGAAATCCAAATCCGAAGGATTGAAGTAAATGACGTCTTCAGCTCGTTCGGGTGGAATGAGTTGCAAGATATCTGTTATAGCGGTTCCGTGAGGATCCATAAAACAAAGGCCTTTGCCATCGTTAATATCCTGCATTGCCATCTGTTTTAAAAATTCAGATTTACCCGTGCCGGTTTTACCAATAATATACATGTGTCGACGACGATCGTCGTCGCCGATAAAAATTGGACGAGTAGTACCACGAAAGACGCTTTGTCCCAAATACAATCCTTTGGGGGGGATGTTGGCTGGTGCTGCGGCCCGTTTTGCATTGAGCCAGGTAATGTATGGTGTTTCGATCGCTTTATTTGGGAAGTGATAAATGGATGCTAACTCTTCCGAATTTAAAATGCTTGATCGAACAAAGATTGGCGTATACCGATAAATGAAATTGGTAAGAAATACTTTTTTTGACCAGATCTTTTTTGTCTTGAACCCATTATATGCACCATTAAACTGTTCAAACCCTGCTCGAATGTTGTTCAAATGTGTTTTTGCCATTTCCTTAGTTTCTGCACAAACAACAATGCGGATAGCTGTTTCAAATCCTGGCTTTGCAACTTTTTGTTCAACGGCTTCAAGTTGTTTGGCGTCGGCTGGCTTGGGTTTATCTCCAGATGATTCTTGAGAACGCTGACCCTTTACAAAACCATACCCTTTTTTTGACCAGGCGCCACCTGCAGGCGAGATAATCATTTGAATTACCGCACCTTCGCCCTCGCGCATTTTAGCCATGGCAGATGTTAATGCAGAGAGTGGATCGGTAGCTAAATCTTTGTATGTTTTTATGGGTTGATAATTGGCTGATTTGAGTCGTAAGGAGACGAATTGTACTTTCCCAGATTTAGTGAAGATGTTGTATTCATTTACGATCTTAATTTCGGCGCCTGAATATGCGGCATGAATTTGCTTTTCAACTAAATCCTGAAGATCTTCCGGGACGTTAATATAGAATTTGATAGATTCTGGCTGGGCAACAATTTCAAAACTTATTGACGGTTGATGCTTGAGCATGGGAATGAGTGCGGAACGATAAATTCCAGTGAATGAGCTAAACATTTGTTCGGCAGCATCAATTTTAACTTCGTTGTCGCGCGGAATCGTAATCTGTAACAGTCGTGACTTTAACGATTCTTCTTCCCGCTCTTTATATACAGAGAATCGTATGATTAACGCTCCTGCTATGAGAAGTAGTCCACCTACAACTAAAATGGTTAGAATAATTGTAAGGACAATTAAACCTATAAACGGTAAGGAACTCGATAAATCTGATGTAAGGAACATACTATTACTGTACCAAATTATTGCTTATTTTTAAATTGAATTTCTTTTAGTTGCCTTAAGCACCATTCGGCAAGCCAACGAATTGCGATATATACATCCGTTTTCATTTCCTTTTCAATTTCCAACTCTTGGAGTGGTAAGGAGGGCATATTTACCGGTTGGATATTCATTTGGGGAGTAGTTACTGGTGTTAGAGGAATCTGTGGTGGTGGAACAAATTTAATGTTTGTAGGTTGCATATGCTGCTGCATTTCTATATTAAGTTCTGGCTCAACATATTCCTGAATGGGTGAATATTCACTAGGATTGGTTGTGAAGGCTTCCGTTTCTAAGCCAGGACCTTTCATAGGTGGCTGAGTAGTATGAGGTGGAGCAGTAATGGGCTGGTAATGTTGAACAAAATAATTAACTTTTTTATCTGGCATATGCAAGACAATTGTCTCATGTTCTGCCGCTGGTGTCTATTATATGGCCTTATTTATTTACTTTAACGTATTTGCTGGCAACATATCCTTTGGTACCATCACTCAGTACAATTTGGGTCCAACCTGAATCTAGTTGCTCAATATAGGGATATGATTCTCCCGTATTAACCTTAGCTACTTCTTCACCATCGGTACCAGGTTTACTACGTACTCGTAGCCAGCCAGTTGGAGTTGAGAGTATAGTTACTGTTTTTTCGCCAATTGTTGCGCTTGCTGACGCAGTGGTTGAAGCTGAGGCTTTAGGAGTAGCGGTTGGTTTAAGTGTCGGTGTTGCCTTTGGTGTCGTAGTGGCTTTGCCAGTGCTTGAAGGTGTTGCCGCGCTGGACGCTGTTGGTGAAGGCTCTGGTGAGATGAGTATGTCACTCTTTAATTGTGCCTCTACTACGATTTTATAGCCATCAAACGCTTTTACTTTGACCTTTCGGGACTGATATCCTTCCTTGCTTAATTCTATTTCATGGATTCCTGTAGAAACAGAAGGGATAAGATAGGGTGAATTGCCTTGCTTTTGGCCGTCTAAACTGATTTCAACCTGTAATGGCGTTGTAACGATTGTTATTCCTTTACCTTTTTCTAAACTTACATTTTCTCCTGCTTGTTCGTCGGGACTTTTAGCAAGTTCACGGTTGATATGGAAAATGGTGTTTTCGTTGATGCGGATTTTGCCTGAATTCCAGGTGCCTTGATCTGATTCTAATTTAATACTGTATTCTCCGGCAGTCATTTTCGAGTTTTGATATGGTGTTGAGCCCATTTCTTTGTCGTTAACAAAAACTTTAGCAGCAGATGCAGATTTTACTTCAATGCCTGCATTAGCTCTATTGGTGGTACATCCTGCAAGCAAGATAGAAATCCCAGCAATAAGAAGTATTTTTTTATTCATAAGGTATGTGCCTATTCTATTTTTTTTAGTTAGATTATGCAAGAGAAGAAAGATTTTGCCCTTGACGGCTTTCTCAGTGAGCTTTTATAATCAACCCACTTATGCTTTATAATGATCAGAATTATAGTGGTGGTAACGGAAACGGGCAACAGCCGGGTTATGTTCCGCCCCAACAACCTCAAGCTTATTATCCACCGCAGCACCCTGTCCAGCCACCCGTTCATTCTGGGTATGGTGCTCAAAACGCGACGCCTGTTCAGCCAGTGCAGCCCTTTTATCCGGATGTTTCTAAGCCTAAGGTTTCAGATAAAATTCCTGATAGAAAAAGCGTTGCTACCAAAATGATTGAGTTAGTTTACCTATTACTGATAATTCTTGAATCTATACTTGCTCTTCGATTTATTTTTAAGTTGCTTGGAGCCAGCGAAGATAACGTCTTTATTACCTTCCTTTATTCTATGACAGCAGTGTTTGTCGTTCCATTCCAAGGACTGTTTGGATCATCATTGCAGAACTCCATTAGAGTTTCGTTGTACGATTTAGAATTCACTACACTTGTTGCAATGGGTGTATATGCATTACTTGCATATATTGTAGTTCGAATTATAGATATTTTTAGATAATCTATTTTAAATTTATACAAGAAAACTTCGCATTAAGCGGAGTTTTCTTGTATAAGCTGTATCTTTATTCACCAAAATAGATACCAATTGATTTAGCTGTTTTTATTAATTCGTGGTTTTTTGGTACAAATCTTGTTTCAGAGGAGGCTTTTTCTAAGGGAAGGGGAGTTAGGGTATCATTCTGGATTGAAACGTAGAAGGAATGCTTTCCGTTTAAAAGTAGTGAAGCGGCTTTTTCGCCAAGTCGAGTCCCGAGAATTTTATCGAAAGTGGTTGGCTCTCCACCCCTTTGAATATATCCAAGTACAGAGAGTCGAGCTTCAAGGCTTGTAACTTCTTCAATTTTTTTTGTTAAGTTTGCTCCAGTAAGTGGATGCATCGTTGGCTCGCCAATTGGATGGGCTCCCTCTGCAACAACAATTATAATTGCTTTATATTCGGTTCTTTCATTGAGATATTTAACCAAGTTTTCAATATCATACGGAATTTCAGGAATAAGAATACAATCTGCAGCTCCGGCAATTCCCGACTCAAGAGCAATCCATCCAGCATCACGTCCCATTACTTCAATAACCATCGCGCGATGATGTGACCTTGCGGAATCATGAATTTTACCAATAGCTTCGGTAGCTGTGGTGATCGCGGTATTGAAACCCAATGTTATTTCGGTATTGGAAAGGTCGTTATCGATGGTTTTGGGAATACCGATGATATTTATCCCAGTTTGTTGTCCGATCCAATAGGCAATGCGTAAGGAGCCATCACCACCTGAAACAATAAGGCCATCAAGTTTTAGTTTCTCTTTTGTCGCTTTAATTTTTTCAATAGTTGCTAACGCTTTTTCTGATGGCGCTTTGAGTAGTCCAACTTCACCAAAATCTCCCTTGTTGGATGTTCCAAGAATTGTTCCTCCTGTGCGTTCGATGTTTTCGACATCACGAAGTTCTAGTTCAGTATATCCGTCAGGCACATATAGACCCGGAAATCCATCATGAAATCCATAAACCTTATTTTGAGGATTGTTATTTTTTACGGTGAGCACGACAGCCCGTATAACTGCGTTTAAGCCTGGGCAGTCGCCCCCGGCGGTTAATATACCTATGTTCATATTCCCTTATTCTATTCCGGTAACTTTTATGCGTAAAGAGGGTATGTTACAATCATTTTATGGTTGGTGAAATGCATTGTCATACGCGTTTATCCCGAGCGAAATGGGTTCATCGTGAGTTACCTACTCCTTTTGAACTTATTGATCATGCACTGGCTGCGGGTTTAGATTTTATCGCTATTACCGATCATGATTCGCAAGAAGCGTATCCAATGGTAGCTGCGTATGCTAAAGAAAAAGGAATTGTACTTATTCCTAGTGTTGAAGTAACGACGCGTTCTAATCGATTGTCTCGACGTCGCACCCATATTTTAGCGTATGGAGTAGAGAAAAAGATTCCGTCGCGAAGATCTGTTAAAGAGACTATTGCAGCGATTCATGCGCAGGGTGGTATTGCGGCTGTTGCTCACCCTTTTTGTAGTAGGTATGGTAAGGTTCTTTATATAGGTCACCAGGTGGGTGATTATTCTTTTGATGCAGTTGAGGTATTTAATAGTGATGAACTTCCTTTGGATAATATGCGGGCTCAAGCGTTGGCTTTGGTTTTGGATTTGCCGGGTATAGGGGGAAGTGATGCACATTGTTTAGAAAATATTGGTAACACGTGTGTATCTGTTGATATTCCAAAGACTGATGACTGGCGAGATATTTTGCAGGCCATTAAAGAGAGAAAGCATTCAGTGGTGAATAAGCAATATAATTTGGCGGAATTGCGCCAAAGTACGGTAAAGCTTCTTAAAAATACGTTTATTCCGATTCATTTGCATAAGGACTAAAATAATTCTCTTTATATTACTCGTAAGACTTATTCTTTGCTGCGGAAGCAGAGGTTGCCTACCTTAACCTTATTTTTTGGTCGCTTATTGAGTACTTTGCTCCCTCCAGCTAAATGTCCTCGCTGCAGAATAAGTCATTACTTCGTAATCTTTAGGCAGTAAATTCTTCTCTTGACCAATTTATTAGATGCGCTAGTATTGCTCTTATGGCTGACGATTTTATCGAAAAAGTTTTGCTTATAGATGATGAAGAAGTTCCGTATCGACTTGAGCGAAGTGCTCGTTCGTCGCGGATGAGAATTGTTGCAGAGACAATTGCCGGTATCCGGTTGTTATTGCCGATTCGGGCGAGCGAGCGGGATGGTGAGCGGTTTTTGGAAAGTAATGCAGAGTGGGTATACGCAGAATGGAAACGGATTGCCAAAGCACGGGAGAAGCAGAGTCATTTATTTGAGCCATTTCTTGAAAAAAATTCGATTGTGTATCTTGGTAAAAAATACCAGTTAGTTATTGATGTTGGGAAGCGGGTGTTACCGCCAGTTGTGGTTGAAGATGATGTGATAGTTGTGCAGTGTGTTAAAGCGGAGTTGGCGGAGAAGATTCTTGAACGCTGGTATCGTCAACAGGCAAAAGCTGTGATAAGTGGTTCGCTTGAGTTTTACCGTGCCAAAATGAATTTGCAATACAACGAATTAACAATTAAGGATCAGAAAACTCGCTGGGGGAGTTGCTCTTCGCAAGGAAATTTGAATTTTAGCTGGAGATTGATATTAGCCCCTAAGGATGTTTTGGATTATGTAGTGGTGCATGAACTTGCTCATTTGGTAGAAATGAATCACTCTAGCCGGTTCTGGCATGTTGTTGAGACGCATTTTGCGGATCATAAGAAGCAGGTCAAATGGTTGCGGGAAAATGGGGTTGGACTACGAATATGATAAAATGGATGTATGTTTATAGATACGCATTGTCATTTAGATTGGGATAGTTACCAAGAGGATTTTGACGCTTTAATGCAGAAAAATCGTGAATCCGGCATAGCTAAGATTGTTACAATCGGAGTAGATGAAGCTTCTAATGAGCGGACTCGATCTATTGTTGCTAAGAATCCTGATGTTTTTCGCTGTGTTGGTTATCATCCGGAAATTGTTACTCAACCTGGATTTAATCAGGAAGAGATTAACCGGCTGATGAAGAAATTGGATGATGAATTGTTAATCAAAAAAACGGTAGGAATAGGTGAATGTGGTTTAGATTACTTCGCTTTTGTCCGTCCTGAGAATGAATCTCCTCGAACCCAGCGAGAGATCAAGCATTTAAAAGAGTTGCAAATTGATCTTTTTGAAAGACAAGTATTATTCGCCGTTCAGCGCGGATTACCTCTTTCGTTACATGTTCGCGATGAAGCGGGCCCTGAAGCTTATTTAGATGTATTGGCTACGTTAAGTGAATACTTTGGTGAAGGGCGAGGATTTTTAGAGCAGGAACTGGCTTTTTCGATTGCTTCACTGGAAAAAAATTATTTTGAAGGTAGTTCGGAATTCGTCTCTGTTGCAGCAAACGCTAAAAAGGAAAAAGTTGTTGGGGTTTTGCATTGCGTAAGCGGCCCGCTTGAGTATATAGAAGCCTGTTTAGAGATGGGATTTATGGTTTCTTTTGCAGGGAATGTTACGTATAAAAATGCAACTCATATACAGGAAATTGCTAAAATTGTCCCGCTAGAAAAAATTGTGCTTGAGACCGATGGACCATTTCTTTCTCCTATACCGTATAGAGGAAAGCGAAATGAAAGTAATTATATGATTGAAACTGCCAAGAAAATTGCTGAGATTAAAAATGTGTCAGTTGAAGAAGTTGCCCGACAATCAACGGAGAATGCTCAGTTACTTTTCAGTCTTTAATTCTACTATTAATACTGTTATATTTTGCCTAGCATTATTTTTAACTCGTTAAAGGAGCTCATATGGTTGTATCAATAGAAGCCCGTAATTTTGAACTCACTGATGCCATCAAGTCACGTGTTGAGAAAATGATACTGAGTCCATTAAAAGTACACGAAGAACATATTACCAAAGTTACAACGATACTTGACTATCTGCATCATCGTAAGGGGGGGCAGCCCAACGCGGATGTTCGCATCGTTGTTGAAATTCGAGGTCCGGATTTAGTTGCCAAAAATGAACATGATGATTTATATGAAGCAGTGGATGGTGCGCTTGATAAAATCGTTGATCAGATTCAAAAGCGCAGAGAAAAATAATCTTAATTTTAGGAAATTTAATTAATTCGACGAAGTGTTGGTGATGCTATTGGTGGGCTGATCTGTTACACTTTACTTGATGAGGAAACTGCTTGTAATTGTCTGGAGTCTTTGTTTTTTGCTGGTAAGTTATTGTGTTGGAATTAGTTTTTTCTTGGGTGGAGTTTCAGCTTTTGCCGAATATGTTGCTCTTTTCCCTCAAGTCGCTTATTTTGTCTTTTATATTGTTCTCTTGATTTCAGGGTACTACTTATTTGAAAAAAAAATGTGTGTACCTTTAGTTTTTCCCGTACTTGGCTTATTGGTTGCAACAATCTGGATTTCTGATATATCCTTATTGTACTTTCCATCTTACACTCAATTTGACTCTGCTCATTTAATAAAAGTTGTGAATTGGAATACCCGTGTATGGGATATTTCTCGAGAAGAGTCATTCTACTTGGAAATGAAGAAAGTAAATGCAGATGTTTATCTTTTGCAAGAAGTGGTGAAAGCAAAAAATCCAGGGTTAAGTAGTCGACTTCATCTTACATTTCCCGAGTATTCAATTTCGCATGATGGCGAATTTTTAACACTTTCCCGGTTCCCTATAATCTATAATACTTTTTCTTCTTCAAAAGGGTATTCACGCCATGATGTTTATCTCAACAACCACTTAGTCTCCTTTTATAACGTTCATATTCGTGTTCCTATATATGGAGACACTGTCGAGAAAAATAATTTGTATGATTTTAGGCTGCGTCGAGATCAGTTTGAAGATTTAAGTCGGGATTTATATGGAAACACAAATAGTATCTTTTTAGGAGGAGATTTTAACTCGACGCGCAATTATTCGCCTATTCGATTACTTGAACGTCAATTTAAGCTTAATCAGCCGAGTGGAGTACTTTTGTTTCCTAAAACGTATAGCACTACCTTGCCGGCAATTCGGATAGATTATCAGTTTACCTCAATGAAAAATGTATTTGTTAAATACAATACTTTTGGTGGTACAATAAGTGATCACTTTGGAATATATGGAGAGTTTTATGATAACTATTGATTTACCGTATCCAACGCATTGGAAAGAATATGCGTTGCTTGATACCGGAGACGGTGAGCGACTGGAGCGCTTTGGCAAATATGTTTTTCGCCGTCCAGACCCTCAAATACTGTGGAAAAAATCTCTTTCAGAGTCAAACTGGGACCGTGCTCATGGGCAGTATATCCGCATGTTTGAGGATAAAGGAGAGTGGAAATTTGCTACGACAATTCCTGATCGGTGGTTAGTACACTATGACGATTTCCAATTATGGGTTGAGCCAACTCCATTTAAGCATTTGGGTGTTTTTCCGGAGCAGGCTACACACTGGGATTGGATGCGAAAAATAATACAGGATGCCCAGATGAAGCCAGGTGAGAAACCACAAATCCTGAACTTATTTGGCTATACTGGGGGTTCGAGTATCGCTTGTGCTAAAGCTGGTGCGTTTATAACACATGTTGATGCTTCCAGATCATCTATTGCGTGGGCTAAAGAGAACCAGAAGGTAAGTGGCCTTCCTGAAGATTCGATTCGATGGATACTTGATGATGTTTTAGCATTTGTTCGACGTGAAGTTCGTCGAGGTAAAAAGTACGATGCAATTCTTATGGATCCGCCTAGTTTTGGACATGGCGCAAAAGGTGAAGTATGGAAATTTCATACTCATTTTCCGTTATTGCTTGAAGAATGCGCAGCACTTTTATCAGATACGCCGCTTTTTGTCGTGATAAATGCCTATGCTGTCAGTGTTTCTTCGTTACTATTATTTACGATGCTAGATGAAACATTTACCAAACGCCCAGGTGAATCAAGCTGTGGAGAGTTACTCCTCAAACAAGAAAATTCATCACGACTTCTTTCTACCGGAATTTTTGGTCGGCGCTCTTTCAGGTAATCTCAAATTTTGATATAGTGTAGCTTGTTACCGTATTGTTTATAGGAGACTTTGCTGTATGAAAAAAACTATTATGAGTGTGTTGTTTGCTTCGACAATTTTATTACTTTCCGCTTGTACTGCACAAAGTACACCTTCACAGTCGCCTAGTGCACAAGCTCCTACAGGAACAATTAGCCCTGATCAAATTGATCAAGGTGAAGACTCTTCTCCCAGCGCCGCTATGACTGAACGCGAAATAAAGATTGAAGCTTTTAGTTATGGGTTTACTCCTAAGACAATTGAAGTTGCTAAGGGTGAAAAAGTGAAATTTGTTATCACTAATAAGGGTGGATTTCATGATTTTACTATCAAAGATTTTGATGTTTCAAAAGGATTATCAACGAATGCTCCAACCGAAGTAGCATTTACTTCTGATAAAACTGGATCTTTCGAATTTATATGTTCAGTCGGTAATCATGCTGCTCAAGGTATGAAAGGTACTATCGTGGTGAAATAATATGACATCAACTGAAGCTCGAAAATTATTGTATGAATGGGTTACATCGGCTAGTTTACGCAAGCACTGCGAGTCGGTTGCTGCCTCGATGGGACATTTAGCGTTAAAGTTTGGCGAGAATGCAGATTTGTGGGAAGCAGTTGGGCTTTTGCATGATTTTGATTATGAAAAGCATCCAACTTTAGAAGCGCATCCGATGAATGGTGTTAGGCATCTGCGCGAAATTGGCGTTGATGAAATAATTTGCCGGGCGATTTTATCACACGGTAATCATACTGGAGTAAAACGGGAAACACCCATGGAAAAATCATTATTTGCAGTAGATGAACTTTCAGGCTTCGTTACTGCGTGTACCCTAGTAAAACCGTCAAAAAATATTGCTGATGTTGAAGTTTCTTCTGTAAAAAAGAAAATGAAGGATAAAGCGTTTGCCCGGCAAGTTTCGCGTGAAGATATTATACAGGGAGCAGAAGGACTTGGCTTTGATCTTGATATACTAATAGGCGATGTAATCGAGGCTTTAAAAGGAAAAGCTGAGTTACTCGAACTTGATGGAAGGATGGCGGCCGGTAAGGTTTTTTAATTATGAATAATTTTCCGATAATTGGTGCACATGTTTCAACCGCGGGTGGCCTTGATAAAGGTATTGATCGTGCTGTAGAGCTTGGTGCTGACGCTATGCAAATTTTCGTTTCTGCACCGCAATCATATCGATTTACCGCGCCCGATGAAGCGATGGTTAAACTTTTTAATGAAAAATATGAACGATCAGCATTACATGGACTTTTTTTCCACTCTATTTATTTAATGAATTTAGCCTCTCAGGAAGGTGCGAAAAATCATCTTGCGAAGCAATCACTGGTGGATTATTTAAATACCGCTGCTTTATTACATGCTGACGGAGTAGTTACTCATATTGGTTCATCGACCGGGACAACGTATGAGCAAGCAATAGAAACTATTCAAAAAAGTATTAACTGGGTGTTAAGTAAAACGCCTGCTGAGACGACATTAATACTTGAGGTTACTGCTGGGGCAGGGAATACTATTGGTTCTCAATACGAACACTTACGCGACATTCGCCAAGGTATTAACGATGTTCATCGGGTAAAAACCTGTTGGGATACACAGCATACCTTTGCATCGGGGTATGATATTCATACAGATTTAGATGGGGTATTAAAAAAATACGATGAACTAGTGGGGATTGATACCCTTAAAGTAATTCATTGCAATGATTCGAAAACCGAATTTAATTCACATAAGGATCGACACGAAAATATTGGTAAGGGCCTTATTGGTGATGAAGTATTTCGGCATTTGTTGCACGAAGAGCGACTTAAAAAACTTCCTTTTGTGCTTGAAGTTCCTGGGATGGATGAGAAAAGTGGACCAGACAAAGAAAACATTGACCACTTACGTGAGCTTGGAAAGGAGTAGCTATGGAGGATGGATCAGAAATTTCTAAGGTACTTTCCACTTTCCCCGTGTTCGCTCTATCGTAGGGAACTACTAGCCCAGAAATGGCTGCTCAAGTTAAAGTGTTGTTCCCCGAGTCTGAGATGACGCCGATATACGGTACAAGGAGAAACGTACCTTTAACATCGATTCGCATACCTATGTCATCGTATAAAAAGCCTTAAGTCATTGTGCCATTAGATTAAAAAATAAAGTGAAGAAGGTCGTGAAAAGAGGCAGAACTAAAGATATCAAATATTTCGGTAAAGTTTACAAGATTTGGAATTAGTAGTGGTTTTGAAATAATATCACTAATTGCGTAACTGCCAGAGACATTCCGGATAAAGAAGAACATCAGTAGTACGGCATAGAAAAAATACGCTGTGGCAAAATAGAATAGTTTACGTTGTTTCTTTTTATATATCTTTTTATTTAAATAATAGGCCGTTGGAATAGGAAGTAAGGGGATTGCTGCAAAGAAAAGCATTAGGACTAGAACAATAGGGTTATAGAGTATTGGTATTGATTCAAGTATGCTTACATAGCCGCGTAGTTTAAAATAAAGATGTGATAGCGCAGAAGTTAATAAGAATGAATATACTGCGATGACAAAAAAATGAGTTAGATATTTTTTATCTGGTCTTTTTTCGTAAAATAAGTAAGCAGTTACAATGAGCGATTGAGGAATTATATAGAAAAATGGGATTACGATTCCAGCATGATATATCCCTAAAATAATGTAGCCGACAATACGCATATTAGAACCCTGGAACTTGCAGTGTTTTTAATTTATTCATGGCGCTTGATTTAGTGATGTGCACTTTGTCTCCGTGACCGGATACACCCATGGTTTTTGCCCCTTTGTTGAAAACTTCAGTCATATCTTTACCGCATGCCCATGTCAAATCATCGTCGCCACCTGGATGTTGCTTTACGACTTTAGTTCCAATAGTTACCGAATAGTAATCGGATAAATTATATAGATGCCATCCGTCGGTTGCATGATGATAAATAGTCCAGCAGTCAGTAGGTGGATGCACATGTTGCTGGGCAATAGCTACAAGATTAGCAGGGGGTGTGCTTCCACTTGGGCCAGGAGTAGCTGATGTTTTTGGTGTCGTTGTGGGGCTTCCAACAGCTCCAGTGGGAACTAATGCTACAACATACATTGAATAGGCAGGATGTTGTGCGTCAGATGCTCCTGATAAGGTAACTGTTCCTGCAGGGACTGTCCTAGTGAAAATGTCGTATAAACCGATTAATCCTTGGTCATTTTTTCTCTTCATAAATTGAGTAATTTGAGATAAGTCGTCGTTTGTCTGGCGCGTGTAATTACTGGTTATCCATGTCGGCGCACTAAATCCGGGAATATGTCGCGGCATAATATATATGTTGGCTGCAGTGTTGAGCGTTATTGACCATGACAATGAAGCACTATCTTTAATATCTGAATTTGATGTTTGTACAAAGGCAGCATTATTTACTGCTGTGGACGGTTGAAAAAAGAAAAATCTGGAATCTGTTGAATAGATCTTGGTGTTATCTAAAAGACAACCTTTTGTAAATGTTAAGCCACTCGGGTTGTTAATAGTGAAAAACGATGAATTGCAGGCAGCTTGGGCCGCTGATTTATCTATTTGATTAAGTGATACATTTTGATTACGTACTACGTTGATAGCACTGTAAAATAATAATGTAACCAGTACTGTAACAATTATTATGGCTAAATTCTGTTTTAACAATTTTGTTTGCATATCTTATTTACTATACTATTATTAAACTAATTGTATGAAAATTTCAAAGGTTATTACAACTACCTTAGTGGTAATTTTTGCTCTTGTCTTACTTGCACTCACCCTTGGCATTATTTATTTGGCTGCGAGTCGGTTGTGGCCGCTGTTTCAATAGACTATTATTACTCTATGTATAAAGCATTGGGATATACGATACTTGTATTGTGTTGTGCAAATACGATTGCCTTTTGGTTATTAGGAAAAGAGGACTTGTCGACTATTATTTCGCAACCATTACTTGCGACCAGCCAGGCACTTTCGCTACTGGGTTTAATTTTAACCGCAATTGCGCTATTATTTTCCACTCGTGTAGCAATTCTTGAAGATATCTTTGGTGGACTTGACTCTGATTATTTTTTGCATCATATTCTGGGTGGAGTTGCGTTCTTATGTCTTATCAATCATCCACTTTTTCTGGTTGTACACTATCTTCCGTTTTATAAACTGGCACTTTTCTATGTAATTCCAGGAAGCGATTTTTCGTATAATCTTGGGCTTGCTGCGCTTTACACTATGATATTTTCTTTCGTGTTTATCGGATTTGTAAAAATATCATATAGTGCATGGCTGTGGTCGCATCGATTACTCGTTGTGAGTTTTCTGCTTGGCGCGCTCCATACAATGTATGTGACAAGCGATGTCTCACATAATATTTTATTGCGTGTATGGACGTATGTTTTTATTGTAATTGGAATGTTAAGCTCGATATATATCCTTTTCCTGTATAAAAAATTTGGTCCACGTTATAAATATATTGTTGAACTTGTGACACGAACGAGTGATGTTTTTAGTATTTACTTACGGCCTGTTGACCGTGCCATGCAGTTTATACCGGGGCAATTTATTTATGTGCGTTTTGATAACCAAAAACTTGGTAATGAACTCCATCCTTTTTCGTTCTCATCCGCACCTTGGGAAAACCAGATCCGGGTAAGTGCAAAAATCCTGGGAGATTATACAAAGAAGTTATCCGAGCTACAGGTTGGGGATACAGCTCATATATTTGGGCCGTATGGCCGGTTTGGTACATCCTTTATGGAAGGTGAACGGGATTTGCTATTTATTGGCGGAGGTATTGGAATTACGCCTTTTTTGAGTATGCTACGCTTTGAATCTGTATACCCTAAAAATAGAAAAATTTATGTTATTTATTCATATAAAAACCATAGCGAGGCAGTTTTTTATGACGAAATTATGACATTGATGTCGTATAATAATACAGTCCAGTTTATTCCATGGGCATCGCACGAACGAGGTAGATTGACTGGAGATCAGGTCTGGAAATCTGTAGGAAGCCTTCAAGGATTAACCATTTTGATGTGTGGACCAAGTGGTATGATGATGAATTTGCAAAAGCAATTTATTCGTAATGGAGTTGATGAGCAGAATATTATTTTTGAAGATTTTAATGTTTTGTAATTATGAAATCGTACCTTCTTATTCTCATTCGTATTGGAATGATTAATTTTTTGTGTATATTGCTTGTGATGGTGTATATATCACGTCGTCCTGTTGTAGCTAATTCGACAAAAAAGCCAATAGTAGCCAATGGTCCTGGTGCGACAAGAGTTGTTACTTTGCCGGAAACGACCCCATCACCGAGTGCCACTGATGTTCCCTATGTGATTGAAACAGCAACTCCAACTGCATCTCCGTCACCAACACCTACTCGGACTCCTGTTCCTACCACTTCTGCTTCGGCAACAGCTCGAGCTTCTTCTACTAGTGCTGCTACCGCATCGCCGACACCTCAACCCACTCAGCAGCCAACAGCTCAGCCGACGCAAGCACCTACGGCTTCGCCTACTCCACAACCTACCGCTCCTCCTAACCCCTTACTGGTAAAAGTAGCACCGCATAATACGGAAACTGATTGTTGGATGGTAATTGATTCGCATATTTATAATGTTTCCGACTATATGAAGTTACACCCAGGCGGTAAGGATCCTCTGGTCATTTATTGTGGTAAAGATGGGACAACTGGTTATCACACTAAAGATAAAAACCCACCTGTTGATCATACTCCCACCTCTAATTCGATGCTTGAATTATTCCTTGTGGAGTGATGGTTTTCTTTTCTTAACTATTATAAGTAGAGAAATTCCTGCCAGTATAAGTAGTAGCGCTACATATTGCGGGATTCGTAGTAATCCAATTTTACTGTCTGAATCAGGGTCAAGCTTAACTAATTCAACGATAGATCGTATAATTCCGTAGTTAATTAAATACAAAGAGGAGATTACTCCTGTTTTGGGATGATATTTATTGTCTATAAATCTTAATACTATGAAATTAAGTAAAGAGAATAGTGATTCATACAAGAACACCGGATGAAAGGTTGAAAATTGTTTTACTGAATTTAATCTGTTTTGTGGGTCTATATGTACAGCCCAAGGAAGGGAGGTCGGTTTTCCATATAATTCCTGATTAACATAGTTTCCCCAGCGACCAATTGACTGTCCAAGGGCAAGTAAGGGAGCCAAAAAATCTGTAATTTGTAGAAAAGGGCGTTTGGATTTTTTACTGAGGTAATAGAGAATTGCGATTCCTCCTAGTATTGCTCCCAGAATTCCTAACCCGCCATTCCAAACGGCAAAAATTAGTAACGGATTTTTGGCGTAATAACTCCAATTTGTACTAACGTGGTAGAGTCGAGCAAAAACTAATGAAAGAGGAATTACGGTAAAAAAATAATTGTCTACTTCATTTGAGGAAATTTTTTTTTCTTTTGCAATTTTTAGTGCAAGGATATACGATGTGGTTATCGCGAGCGCAATGATAATTCCATAAAAATGTATCGTGAGCGGTCCAATATGGACCGCATTTAGTGGTGGAGAGGGTATCATTGCTTTAGTTTATCACAGGAATATGTCACACAAACATTTAAAACAGCTTCATAAAAAGATTTTGCGTTCACATCAAAAAGCAGTAGATTCTACCGTACGTGGCGCGCGATTAACGCTCTATAAAATCAGTAAAATAAGTATTGGGGTTATTCTTTTCTTCTTGGATTTCTTCTTGTTTGCTTCTTTGTGCTTTAGTGCGGTGTGTTAAATTATTCTGTATTTCTTCCTAAAATCAGCAAAGTTGGGCTTGATATCCTCAAACGACAATTTTCTCTGTGGAAGCATGGACGAAGGGAGAGGGGGTTCGGCGACATAGTGTCCAGGTGTAAAACAGAGCCAGACATCGCTTGCGCCACTATCTAACTGATATTGACCTCGATGAATACGAACTGCTTTATTGGGTACGGTGATTTGATCGGCCGAGCTAAGAATTGTTGCCGTAATATACGGTTCAGATCGTACATTAAAATCTCCCGGTAACGGGCGGATTACGTCAATTAGGGACTCTCCTTTACTGCTATCGGGGTTGGGACATATTTCTACTGGGATCCCTGTTGCTGAGGCTTGATTCGATTGCTGAGATCCTGCATTCCTTCGTATGTCAACTGCAGTCCAAATCCCTGCTAATGCAATCGTTCCACCTAACAATACTATTGCGGTTCGACCGCTCATCCAACCTTTTTCCGGCATATGCTTTATTATATGAATTCAATAGCATTGGTCAACCATCTTACTGGTTGCACAACTTCAGTCCCTGTGGTAGAATCTCCCTACGTTAATCAACACGATAAACGAACGTTGACATCTCACGTCTGAGGTAGAGTTCGAAATCGAGTTGTTTTTTTTGTACTTTTGCTCTTTTTAGTTTAAATATTACCGGTTGTCAGACACGAGCGTATTTGATATTATCCGGAAAGTGAGTTGATGGACAGATTTTGGATATAAGAATCTTCTTGTATGCAAAACGTTGTAAATCAACGTTTTCTAAGTAAACAATCCTTTGGGATGCTATTACAAAGAAAGTTCTCCTCCACGGAGAATATTCAGATCTTTAACAACTGAATAGTGATAGGAAGTCAATTCCTATGATTTTTGTTCCGTTTGAAAGACCGAATGCTAGTAATAGTTAGTAGGATAGATAGCGGAATACCCAAATTGAAATATGGATAACCCCGCAATTAAAAGTTGCGGGATGACCTCGTAATTGATAGCAATATCAAGGAGAGCTCATTTTTATTGAGAGTTTGATCCTGGCTCAGGATGAACGCTGGCGGAGTGCCTA
>CAZHTP010000005.1:0-58118 GCA_964535655.1 uncultured Gammaproteobacteria bacterium
TTTTTGATTCTACCTGCTTTGTATTCATTTTGCAACAGGTCAATCATGGGCACTTTTTGGCTTGGCGCTTTTTGGCTTTCTCCCGCATTTATAATGCGGGATCTACGGCTCGGCATTAAAGTGTGCCTTCGCCTGCGAGACACAAAAAAACAAAGGTTTTTTGCACTTTCCTTTGCTTACGATCACTTAATTCTATTATATATGTACTGTCCGTTTTTTAGGGTGAATATAGAAGAAGTGTCTTGTTATTAGTTTTTCTATATTTTGAGGCAGATTTTAGCATTTAATTCCCTTGAAATTGTACGAACAAATTCAGAAAACTTATAAGAGAGTTATATCATGAATATATTGGGTTGTCAACTCGTTTTACGATGCCCTGCCGGCAAGGTGTGCTGATCAGTAATATAGGCGGAAGCTAAGTCCCCCTGCCTAGTTCGACAACTTCTTAAAGGAGTCTGATAAGTGCCCTCCGCTCTTGCTACTACTTCTGCTAGAGCTGCTTGCGCTTCTAATAATAGCGTAGTATTGCATTCACGTTCGATCATACCTAGTTGTGTATTTGCATGGAGAGCTGAAAACATCGTAAACAGTTCGGATAGACCTTCTCTTTCTTTAACTAGTGTATTGGGTAATGATGCAATTGTTTCACGAAGTAATGCTGCGTATTGCCCTGGGTCTTTTGATAAGAACTTACGGATGATTGGATGTTCATTATTCTCCCCGGACGGCCGCATACTGAGCTCTTTTTTACTATTTTGGTGAGCTTTTACCCGATGATCAACCGTCTCACGCAATATTTCTAGTGCTAATGCATATTCGCCGTTCATATAGCTTGAAATCGCACGAGCGTACCTATTTACTAGTTCTGCGTCGGTTGTGGTCTGACTCAATTCTGTAGCAATTTGATGGAGGAGTTGTAATCCTTTATGGTCAGAAAAACCCTCGATTGCAGGTACCTCAGTCACTTTATTACCCACTTGAGAGGAGCTCTCTTTATGAGGTGAAGAACCATTGGACTTTATTATACTTTCAGCTGGTGTTGCCATTATTTCTCACGCAAGTATTAATTATTTTTTAACTGAATTTCCACCGAAACGACGCTCACGATTGGCAAAGGTTTCCAGGGCTTTATCTAATTTTTCTTCATTAAATTCAGGCATTGGCTCGGACTCAAAATATAGCTCTGCGTATACTAATTGGTATGGCAAAAGTCCGGAAGTACGCTGCTCCCCCGAAGTACGAATCAGTAAGTCTGGGTTTGGATATCTTTGGCCATATGTATCTAGGTATTGTTCAAATTCTTTCTCCGATATTTCTTTTTTACCTTCTTTTAAGGCTTTATTTACGGCTCTTATTATTTCGTTTTGTCCACCATAATCTAAACAAATGTTTAAATCGTAGTGGTCGTAATTTTTAGTTGATTCCTCTACCCGTTCGATTTCTTTTAAGAGATCTTTAGGTACTCTATCTCTGCGGCCGAACATGCGAATTCTGACTTTATCTTCGTGAGCAAGTTTCTCATTTGGCTCAATGAGGGCTTTAAAGAGTTCCATTAAATAACGAACTTCGGTAATATCTCGTTCCCAGTTTTCAGTTGAAAAAGCCCAACCAGTTAAAGTGTGAATTCCCTTTTTTCGTGATGCTTTCGCGAGATTAACAAAAGCTTCTGCTCCCTTTTTATGACCTTCGAGAGTAGGTAAACCTCGTTCTTTAGCCCAGCGGCGATTACCATCTGGAATAATTGCAATGTGACTCGGGAGGCTTTTATCTGACATATAGTTTTCGTTATTGTACCAAATTGTTTCTTCTTTATCTCTATGCACGAGCACTATCATCATTTATATAGTAGCAGCACAATTTGCGCAAGTTCTTACGCTTTCCGCTTGTCCTATTATATTTTTCCTGCTATCCTATCTTTATTATTCCGTTTTGAGCTGCCCTATGCGTCCTTATTCGTACGTAAAAGCCAATACTGAGGCGCTTTTCATCCAACACCAGCTAATGAAAGAAAAAGGGAGAAAAGCGGTAAGTGCTTCATTCTTATTTGTGGGCCTTTCGCTTTTTAGTTATGTTGGTGGTTACTATTACCTTTGGAATGTAAAATCCAGCCAGATTGCAAGTAAACCTGGGCTTATCCGTGTCCTTGATTCTGTTCCTGCTTCTGCTTTTACGGCTCAAGTGCCTCTACAGAAGCGTCCTGCAGGAGTTTCTGACCCGGGAGCTGCGAATGCTGCTTCAGATACCGGTGTTGCCTACCCTACTTTTTCATTGAGTATCCCTAAGTTACATATTGATACTGCTACAGTAACGACCGATGTAATATCTAATAATGAGGATATATATAAACCTGTGCTACTGAAAAGCCTTGCTCATTATAAAGGTAGTGCGTATCCAGGTAGTGTTGGTAATGCGGTTGTATATGGGCACAGTATTCTTCCTGCATTTTATAATCCTAAGAATTATTTAAGTATTTTTACTACCCTTGATACCTTAAATGCGACTGATCCGATTACAGTCCGTTGGGGAGATGCAACTTATACTTATGTTGTAGAGGGTATGGAAGTTGTTGATCCTAAAGATACACGCGTACTGCGCTACCATAATGGAAAGACAATGACGTTAGTAACTTGTGAGCCTCCAGGCTTTACCACTAAGCGCCTTCTTGTGTTTACTCGTTTAGCTCAATAATTGATTTATCTTAAAGTGAAGAAAATACAGAGTATTGTGAGAACTGAAGCAATTGCGAAATATATTTGGTGTACTTGTATAGGAAATGAAGCTTTAATCTGCCAAAACCAAGACGAGAGAGATTGTTTGTTTGTTAATAAAATTGCTTGATCGATAATGAGCTGTAACGCGATAGAAAGAGTGAGACCTTTACCGAGCACTGAGTCTGAACTCGTTGAAGCATAGAAACAAAGCACTATAATTAATACTTGAAATAGCACTGAATGGGTAATCATATTTGATCCCATCCCTACTTCGATACCTCTGATTACTTTAAACTTATCTTTCCATGATGCAGCTTGAATTGCCTGGGCGCCACTCACACTTTGTGGAGAGTCTTTATCTGTAATATATATTCGTACAAGGGTTTCTATTGAGAGGAAGAGAACAGATAAGATATAAATTGCTCCGAGTTTTACCAGGAAAAATACTAAGTTATACGGATCCACTACAGGTGATACAACTAATTTGCCAGCAGCCACTGCTTTGTTATATGCCAGATCGGCAGCAATTAATTTGATAATCATTAAAACGAGAAATACAAATGGAGCAATGAGGGAGATTTTAGATCTTCTTCCTAATTCGTACATAGTTTTATTCTAGTTGTATTTGTTCATTGATGCAATAACGTTATTTTTGATGGCGAATAATACTGATTGTTCTACTTTTTGTAATATTTGAGCTAATTGCTCAGTTTCCTGGGTGCTAAATTGGTCGAGTACAAAATCTGCCGAGTTCATTGCTTCGTGTGGTGGCCTACCAATACCTATTCTCCACCTATTAAATTCGCTCGTACCAGTACTCTCAATAATTGATTTAATTCCATTATGCCCGGCGGAGCCTCCACCGATCTGAATTTTAATTCTTCCTAGTTCGAGATCCATTTCATCATGCAGTATCCAAATATTTTCTTTTTCAATCTTATACATTTGCTGAACTGCTTGAATGGATTTACCTGAAAGATTCATGAAGGTGTCTGGCTTTACGAGAATAACTTCGTTTGTTTTGCTGATTTCACTATGAAGCTTGGTATTTTTACTCCATTTTTCGTTCGGAGCAAGTTCCTGTTGCAAAAGATCAACAGCCATGAATCCAACATTATGGCGAGTTTTGCTATATTCTTTTCCGGGATTACCAAGACCAGCTATTAAGATCATTTTAGAGTTCTTCTAATTTAACTTTATCTACAGATTCTTCGTCTGGCTGAATATATTCTAAGTACTTTTCAGTTGTTGAAATCCGCTTGTGACCAGCTAGCTTGGAAATGAGCACTAGGTTTGCTCCGGCTTTAAGATGATGCGCAACGAACGTATGGCGAAGATCGTTCACTTTAGCGTTTTTAATACCAGCTAATTTGAAGTACCTATCAATTGCTGTACGAATGTTACGTACCAGTAAGGGACGTCCTGTTTTAGTAATAAATAATGTTTTTTCTTTAACTTGGGGTCGAATTTCTAAATATTTTTTAAGGGCTGCTTCTGAAGATTTATTAAGGGGAATTGCTCTGTTCATCTTCCCTGCTTCTGTAACTTGTATTTCACCTGCTAAGGTATCTTCGCTAAAGGTTACATCATCAAGCTTTAGGTTAGCAAGTTCTCCAATACGAATACCTGTTTGAAGGAGTAATTCTATAATGGTGTAAATGCGCACATCATTTTTAGCAGAGTCACGAAGCGCGCGGTATTCTGTTTTTGAAAGAATTCGTGGTGCTTTTGTTTCGTATGAGGGGTGTGCTACTAATGCTGCTGGATCGTCGGAGATGAATTCATTGATCTGTAAATAGCGAAAAAATGTTTTAGTTGAGTTGGTTTTTCGCGAGATACTCTTTGAAGTGTACCCTTCGTCGGTTAATTTGCGCATGAACTTCTCTATGTCGTCTTTTTTGACGTGGTGTACGTGAGTTACGCCACTTCCCTTTAGATAATCTAAGAGTTGCTCTATGTCTTTTCCGTATGCAAGAACGGTTGACTTAGAACGCTTTTTGTCGTTTAAATGACCAATAAACTTAGCGTGTGCTTCATGGAGTGGAATCATATGTTTTTTTCTACGCAGAGAATAAATTTCTAATGTATGTTATAGTTTCATTGTAACTGTTTTTGCTGTTACTGTGCAAGTACAGGATAGCGAGTATACTACCCTTAACTAATTGTGTCAATAATATATACTATAAGCTTATGAAGCGCCGCTTACTACTCATCGGAATTATTATTATTGAGTTACTTATAACTTTCAATTGTGTAACCCGAGTGATTTCTATTATACAAGCACAGTCACGCATTTCGGAGTTTAAACTACAGCGAGATATTCTTGCTCGGCAATACGCGGAAAAACGAAACCAGTACGACTTTGTACGGACAGATACTTATACGGAAAAGATAGCACGAGAGAAGCTTGGTTATGCTCGAGAAGGTGATTTTGTATATATTATTCCTGAGAACAAGCAGCCCAAAGCCTCTCTGCCCGAGATAGATTTAGGTGAACCTAAGAAGAGAGGGTTTGTTTTGGGCGAGGTTGGGAATTGGTGGAAGTTGTTTTTTGATTAACTTTGTTCGCTGAGTAAATTTACTTGCACTTCGGTTATTTGTTTTAGTTTTTTGTCATTAGTGATAAACGTTGACGCATTTTTATGCCAGGCCGTGGCGACCTGTAGAGAATCTGGTAATCTTACAGCGTATTTCCTCTTCAAAAATGCTGCTTTTTCGGCTATTTCTTCATTAATTGATATGTACTCCATATACTTGATGCTTTTAAGCGTAAGCTTTACTTTTTCAATAGAAAGGGCTTTGTCGTGAAGATTGGTAGCGCTAGGGCTTCAGAAATGACTTATGACGACTTGGGTAAGATTTTATGGAAGGATTCAGAGAGTGATTTTTCACTTCAAGCGATAAATAAGCAGATGCAGCGGTTAAGAACTACGCTTGGTGAAATAGGTATCCCGGAGGAATCTATTCGTACAGTGAAAGGTCAGGGATATGTTCTTCATAATTCTTCTTAGTGGCAGGGGTGGGACTCGAACCCACAACCGACGGGTTATGATTCCATTGCTCCACCGTTGAGCTACCCTGCCGTGTTGGTCTTAACGATTTTACCGTACTTGAGTGATAAAATCTATATCTCAGAAATGTTTTGCTTAGTTGAGCCTTCATTGCTCGAAAATTTGAAGTTTAAGATTACTTTACTTAACCTATTCCTGCTCACAAACTCTTAACAATCATAAAGATTTACCAGGACGGATGCAAATTTTCTGCGCTCTGAAGAACTCAACGCGCAAATTTTCTTTTAAACAAATAACGACCTCCGGGAGTGGAAGTCGTTATTTTCTTTTGTTGCGGGGCCCGGTAACGCTCCGGGTCTGTGAGATTATGAGCCTCACGTGCACTTTACACTACCCCGCTATAATTTTTCCTTATCTAAAGGCTAAGTATAGGTTTGTCGAGCTTGTTTGTCAAGTTGCGTCGATATTACACCCATGATATCTTTTAGATAGCTTTGATTATACCCTAGCAACTTAAATGTTAGGAACATTGTGGGCATTATATGTTACTTCCTAAATGGTTGGTGGTTGTGTTATTTGTGGTTGCGATAGGTTCTACAGGTGGACTTCTCTTTTTATTAACTCAGCGAACAACTTCAAGTCCAGCTCCTAACGGGAAACTTGACGCAGTGGTGATCAGTGCAACGCCTTTTGCCTCGTCTAAAATTGCTTCTGGCAGTGCCATTGCTTCGGCATCTGCTTCTGCTTCTCCGCTTTCGGCTACTGCCGAATGGAAGAAATATTCTAATGATTCTGTTAGTATAAAATTTGAATACCCGGCTAACTGGTATGTTTCTGCATCTGATTCGGCAAAAATTAAAATTACCAGTTATGATCCCAGAGCTCTTCCCAACGACCAATTAACAAGAGATGTTGTTCAGCTTACTGTTAGTCGCACTAGGAAGCCAAGCTCCACGCAAAAATTGAGCTTGTATCTTGACGATAGATTGAAATTCTATAAAGATGCAACTCCTTCTATTGCCGTTAAGGAAGAAAATAACCGAAAAATTGATTCTTTCGATGCTGTAGATAGATTATACTCGGCAACATCTATTACTCAAAGAGAGATTGCATTTGCGACAAAAAATTATTTTTATGTCATTACTCTCTCTCCCTCTGATACGCTCTTAACCGCAGGCGTTGACGAATTGCTCAAGACAATCGAGATTATCTAAGCGCGCTATTTTAGTCTTGCAAAGAGCTAATTTATACCTGACCTTATTATTAGTGGTATACTTTTTATATGTATATTCATTTTTCGCGCCGCTTTCCTTTTTTCCATATTCATAAGGAGCCGGAAAATTTACTGGAAAGAATTGAAGGTAAACGTCGTCGAGGAGTGTACATTGCTCTTTTCTTCTTTTTTGGACTCATCTTTTTTGGACTAACCATCCTTTTTGCGGTTCAGACTTACGTTGTTTACGCTCAAGATCTTGTTTCGAAAGACCGCTTACTTAACCGGCATTTTCATGGCCTGATCATATATGACAAGAATAATAAAGTAATTTATGAGAGTGATGGTGCGCATGATGTCGGCACGGTATCTATTTCAGCAATACCGCGAGATGTTAAATATGCCACACTTGCTGTGGAGGATGCTCAATTCTACCAGCATGCCGGATTTTCGTGGAGTGGTATTCTTCGTTCGATAGCTTTAAACTTTCAAAAAAGTAGTACTACTGCCTATGGCGGATCAACTATTACTCAACAGCTGGTAAAAAATGCCTTGCTTGATGACCGCTCAAAGTCTTACACACGAAAGCTTAAAGAGATAGTCCTGGCCATAGGTGTTGATAAAAGATATTCTAAAGACCAAGTGTTAGAAATGTATGTTAACTCTAGTTATTATGGGCGTGGAGCCTACGGGGTTGGTGAAGCATCTCTTACCTACTTTGGGATACCAGTTGAGAAGGTGTCGCTTGCCCAAAGTGCTTTCTTAGCTGGCTTACCTAATGCACCTTCGGTTTTTGGAGATAATTTTGATCTTGCTTTGCGGCGGCAGCGATTTGTTCTGCAACGAATGCACGATGAAAAATTTATAACAGATACTGATTACAACGCAGCGCTTCAGGAAAAAATTCTACTTATTCAGAGAAAAATTGTCCAGGGAAAATACCCTCACTTTTCTTTATATGTCCGCCAACGAATTTTATCTGACTATGGCGAAGATGCTTTGGAACGGTCTGGCTACCGAGTATTTACTACCCTTGATTCAAGAATCCAAGATATTGCACAGGATGCAGTGAGTAAACAAGTAAAGAACTTAGCGAAGAATAAAGTTACTAATGGCGCTGCGATTGTTTTAAACCCTAAAACGGGTGGGATATTGGCGATGATTGGTTCGGCTGACTGGGATAATGATCAGATCGATGGAAAAGTAAATGTTACTTTGTCTGCTCAACAACCAGGATCTTCGTTTAAGCCTTACATATATACGCGAGCGATTGAACAGCATCGTATCACTGCGGCCACTCAACTTGACGACACACCGACAGATTTTGGCGGCTATTCGCCTCACAATTATGATATGAGGACTCGTGGGAAAGTTACAACACGGAGAGCGCTTGCTAATTCGTTAAATATTCCTGCAGTACAAGTTATGAAAATGGTGGGAGTTTCGGATGGCCTTGCATACGCGAAAGCTTTAGGGCTTAAAGGATTGGGTGAATCTTCAGATTATGGTCTGAGCTTAGTACTTGGTGCGGCAGAAGTTACACCTCTTGAGATGACTACCGGATACGCGACGCTTGCTAATACCGGAGTGTATAACCCGTCGTATGCTATTGAAAAAATTGTGGATAAATACGGTAAGACAATTTTTACGCATGATCACAAACCGCAACGAGTTGCAAATGAGAACGCGGTATACATTACGACTAATATTCTGTCTGATAATACTGCGCGTCAGGAGGTCTTTGGACCGACTGCTTTGAAATTACTAAGTGGTAGACCTGCTGCTGTTAAAACAGGAACCACAGACGAATACAAAGACGCATGGACTATTGGTTATACGCCGTCGCTGGTTGTTGGAGTATGGGTGGGAAATAATAATAATGCTGCGATGGACAGTGTTGCTGGATCACTTGGGGCTGCTCCTATTTGGAAAGATATTATGGAAGGCGCTCTCGAAAAAACATCGTTTGAACAATTTAATAGACCTCCCGGGGTTATTGAAGGTGAGATGTGTTCGCTTGTTGAAAAACATGTTCAAGATAATGGCCAGGATAAAAAGTTTTATGAATTTAATTCTGCGCGTGAAGTATATATAAAGGGAAGTGTGGAATCCAATTGTGATGCGGTACGTAAGCAAGTTCAAGATTTGCAAGCTGGGCTTGGAATAACTATCCCTAATACTTTAAAGCCGGCCGTAGTGGGAGCAAAAGCTAGTAACCTCGGATGATTGTACTATTTCTTTAATGCATGTATGCTTCAAATACGGTGTGAAATGCTTCATAGAGACCCCAGAAAGCAAGGCCAATAAAAGCTAAACTTCCTACATACGAAATGATGGGATTTTTCACTAAGGAAATAGTTTTTGCTGGTGAAAGGAAAAGTAAGATATTGAGAATAGTGTGACCAAGCATTACACCAATACCAAATCCGAAAACGTTAACAATATTAAATAATGGGACGTAGCCTGCGAAGTCGTCTAGTCCGAGAATAAATGGTATAGAGAAGGAAAATGTAAATAATGACACCCAGGTCATATTACGTTTTGTCTTCATGCTGGCATGGGGCATAAGCTTATTTAAAATAGGGTCAATGAATTTATTGATGTGATTTAAGAATTGCTCGGTTTTATGGACTGCTTTTTTAAATAAAGTGGATGTATCGTATTCTTCGGACTTTGCATGCTCTATTCCGTCTTTGGCTAAACGGAATAATACTAACGACGCTATGAAGATCATTATAAAGAGGAGCCAGGCGATTTCTTTAAAAAAGTCCCAGATTAGTAAAATAACAATTGTTCCTAATGCGTTTCCAAGTGCAGTCCCCACTTCAATGGCGATACGATTTTTCCAGCCTGGATTAGACTTCATTAAATTCCCCATGAAGATGGCGAAGTCGATAGATGTCTTTAAATAAATTGTTAAACCGATGATGACGTCGGCAAAATTTATTCCGGTTGAGATTTGTTCTTTGGTAAATATGTTAAGTAATCGTATCTCAAGATAAAACAGACCTATTAAGGCTGCGAGAATTACCCAGGTTAGGGTAAGCGGAATGATTTGTTCTTTGACGTAATTGTGTTTCATAAAATCATATTCGCAGTGGTTTATTAATATCTAATAATTATACTGTATTTTAGCGAAATTTTTAACAGGCGTGAAAATAATTAGTACTCAAAGATTTTTAGAATTTATAGCTTCATAGATTATATTAGCAATATAATATATATTTACTACTTAACTAGAAATTGATTACTATAGCATACGTTGCTATAGTTAATATTTGTAGCGGGTATTTTAGGAGAGTTAATGAGGACATATTATTCTTATCGTCCCCCACGCATTTCGCGCGCTGAACTCATTCATAGGCCTAAACATTCACTTATTTCTTCTTATATTTTTGGTTTTGGGGTTTTAGCCCTCGGAATTGGTGTTGGTCTTTCGACTCTTCGCCAACCTGAACTTCTTAACGCAGCAGTTTCGGAAAGATCCACTGTTGAATCTGTATCGGCAGCTACTGTTTCTATTACAGCAAACGATTCTCTTATTGCTCATGTCGCTCCGTTCTTGAAAACTGCTCGTGATACCTGGAGAGTTCAGGATCAGCGACCTCAACAGGCTGTAGGAGGCGGACCCGGCCTTTTGAAAGATGCTCTCGGTGTTAAGGCGTCGCTTGCTTTAAATATGGATACTGGTGAGGTGTATTACGCTAATAATGCTACTAATCGTATGCCAATAGCATCTACAACTAAAATAATGACTTCGATGGTTGCGATAGATTTGGCAAGTATGGATGAAGAATTTACCGTAGAGTCTCCTGCTACTCAAGTTGAACCGACTGTTATTGGAGTTAAGGCTGGAGAAAAATTGTCTATGCGAGAGTTGATTCAAGGTGGTCTTCTTACTTCCGGTAATGACGCAATGGCGGTCCTTGCTGAAGAGATTGGTAAAAAATACGGTGGGAACACTGACCTATTTGTCCAAGCAATGAATGAGAAGGCAAAGCTTTTAGGTCTTAAAAATACTCATTTTGCAAATCCGCAAGGATATGATGATCCACGGCACTATTCTACTTGCGAAGAATTAGCTGTGATTACTCACTATGCGATGAACCATTATCCTGAAATCGCAGGAATAGTGTCTAAAAAAGAAGGTTATTTGACTGCAAGTTCTGACCATGCTGGGTATAGATTACCGAACTGGAATATGCTAATTAACACGTACCCTGGAGCAAATGGAGTAAAAATTGGTAATACGGGAGATGCTGGACACACTACCGTTGCATCGGCTAGTCGTAATGGTAAAAATATTATTGCTGTGGTACTTGGAGCTGAGGGTATATTACAAAGAGATATGGCTGCATCTGAACTACTTAACGTAGGTTTTCAAGCTGTTGGTATATCGCCCTTCCCCATGACTGAAGATATTCTACGTACTCGAATTAAAGACTGGTATCCTTAGGCTAGACCTTCTCCGCTACTATTCATCCTCTCCAGCTATACTTTGATTTATTAGATTTAATATGTTATACCTATATTGTATTGTTTTATTATACTATCTTTGTTTCTCTATTCTGTGATTCATATTGTTACTGGATAATACACTATAGGTTGACTTGGTTGTGCCTGATTTGGTATACTACCCCAATTGTGTTGAGGTATTTTTATGTTTAAAAAATTACTCTATCTTTTTACTTTTGCTTTATTATTCAATGTTTTCTTAAAACCAGTTTATGCATTGGATGTCTCATTACAGTTGTCCGGTGATCCTGGTTCTCCAGCTCCTCAACCAACCACTACAGTATCCTCTAGCCCAGACCCCACGGCTCAACCAACGATAGCACCAACAATACAACCATCAGCTGCCCCTACTTTGACTCCTACTCCTACCCCTGTTGAGACTGCAATTCCTAGTCCATCTACTATTGTTCAACCTACAGCGACTAACGCTCCTACTTTAACCCCTGTTGCAACCTCATCCTCAACTCCAGCAGTAGGAGGCACAACAAATTCTACTTCAGCTCCGACGGCTGCCCCTTCAAACACTCCTAGCCCCAGCCCATCGCCTAAGGTTACAGTAGAAGCAATTTTAAAAACAGACCCTAAAAAAAGCAAACCGATTATTCAAGATATTGGCGATAATGCGTATAATACCTTGCTTGACTCTCCATTATCTTTCTTAGTTGATGAAAAAACAAAAGATTATTACCATCACCACGGATTATCTCAGTCGAGTACTAAAATACTTCTTAGTGTAGGATTATTTCTTTCTATAACTGGAATTCTGTTAGTTAAATTTAATAATTTGCGTGATTTGACCTTGCGGTATAAGGGTAGCTTGAGCGATCTAGCGTAGGTTTATTTATGAAGAAGTATATTGGAATAACATTGTTGATTGTAGGTATTGCACTAATATGCTTTGTCCTCTATTCAAATAGCAGATATAGTGGTTCGACACGTACCTTTTCTCCTTATACATTACTGCAAAGCTCGTGGGAAAAATATAAGGTAAATTTCTTGTCCGAAGACGGACGTATTCTTGATCATTCTCAGGATAACATCACTACTTCTGAAGGGCAAAGTTATGCACTCTTGCGCGCTGTATGGAGTGATGATCGTCAAACTTTTGATAGAGTCTGGCTCTTTACCAAGAATAATCTTCAACATAAAAATGATAAATTATTTGGCTGGAAATGGGGTAAGTTGAGTGACTCAACCTACGGTTTTCTTAAAGACGGCGGTGATAATTCTGCAAGCGATGCTGACTCAGATATTGCTTTCGCCTTAATCTTGGCTGGACATCGTTGGAGCAGTGACGAGTATATAGTGCAGTCAAAGGAAATCCTTACAGATATGTGGAATAAGGAAACTGTTGAAATTCGGGGTAAACGCTTTCTAGCCGCAGGGAACTGGGCTCAATCTTCAGAATCCATAATTGTTAATCCCTCCTACTTCTCCCCTTATGCATGGAGAATCTTTGCTAGTATCGATACAGAACACGATTGGAATAGCTTGGTGGGCCCAGGGTATGAGTTGTTAACGAATGCTACTACTTCTCCACTAGATACAAGTAAAAGTGTTGGATTGCCTCCCGACTGGGTTGCTGTATCAAAAGCAACTGGTGAGTTAAAGGCAGCACCGCTTCCTAATCTTAAGACCCACTACTCCTACGACGCTATGCGTATTCCCTGGAGGGTTGCACTTGATTACCAGTGGAACCGTGATGCGCGTGCGTACGAATATCTTAATTCATTAAAAATATTTTCGCAGTTGTATAAAAAATCTAACTACACCTTGGCTAGTTCTTACTCGCATGATGGAACAGTACTTGAAAACTATGAGAGCCCCTCAATGTACGCTACTTTGATTGGTTATTTTAAAGTAATTGATCCTGAGATGGCAAAGAAGATTTACCAGGAAAAGATTTTAGATTTGTATTCTAATGATCAAACTGCCTTTAAAGATAGTCTACCCTACTACGAACAAAACTGGTTATGGTTTGGTGCTGCATTATATGATGACAGGCTGGTTTCTTATTAAGTAACTTAAGGATTTGGTTATGAACAAAGCAATGATACCGTCAGGAAGAGTTAACCGCACGTTAATTATTCTTAACGTCGTTATGGCGATAGTCTATATCTCGTGGTGGTTTTTGCCTGGTCATATGGGACAACCTGTTTTCTATTTCCTCCTTCTCGCTGGAGAGTTTTACCATATTTTGATGGCTTTTTGTTTCTGGTATACGGTGTGGCCGGCTGATTCTAAATATTCTTTAACAGGGCAACAGAGAGCTCTTGCAGAGCGTGAATTTGCTGCTTTACGCGGAAGGCAGCCTTCGGTTGATGTATTTATTCCTTGTGCTGGAGAACCAGTGGAAATTTTACGACGCACTGTAGAATCCGCAAAAGCCATGAAATACAACAACCATACTATCTATATCCTTAATGATGGATTTGTTGCGAAAAAGCCAAATTGGAAAGATGTCGAAGCTCTCGCTCAAGAGCTTGGTGTTCATTGTATTACCCGCACTGTGCCTGGTGGTGCTAAGGCTGGAAATATTAATAATACTCTCAAACAATCCAATGGTTCGATTGTCGTGATATTTGATACAGATATGGCTCCCCATGCAGACTTTTTACAAAAGGTTATCCCTTTCTTTAAAGATAAGCATGTTGGATTTGTTCAGACCCCTCAGTATTACCTTAATCACGATGCAAATGATGTTGCAGGTGGTGCATGGGAGCAACAGGAACTGTTCTTTGGCCCAATAATGATCGGTAAAGAAAAAAGTAACGCTGCATTTATTTGTGGTACTAACGTTGCTATTCGCCGCACTGCGCTTGAACAAGTGGGCGGCATGTGTGAGGACAATATTGCTGAAGACTTTTTAACCTCATTTTTTATTCACCAAAATGGCTGGAAATCTTATTATGTTCCTGAAGTCCTCGCTGAAGGGTATGCTCCTGAAGATTTACTTTCGTACTGTAAACAACAATTACGATGGGCTCGAGGATCACTTGAGGTTCTGTTTAGCTTTAACCCCTTGTTTAAGCGAAATATGACGTGGGGTCAGAAAATTCAATATTTGTCTTCTGCTTTATATTACTTCAACGGTGTGATTATTGTTATTGATGCATTAATCCCTATTTTCTCCTTGGCAACAGGAGTACAACCAGTCTCAGGTACTACTACGTCCTTTGCATTCTTCTTTTTGCCGTTTATGTTCTTGAATCTCTATACCTTATATATTGCCTCGGGAAATGCAGTTACCTTCCGTGGATTATCATTTTCAATGTCTTCATGGCCGTTACAACTTCAAGCGATTAAGTCTATTTTACTTAAGCAAAAAATGGGTTTTGCAGTAACGCCTAAACAAGCTCAAGAAGGAAATTTCCTTTTCCTTGCTTATCCTCATTTACTGTACGTTTTGATAATTGCTGTTTGTGCTTCGGTTGGTATTCATCGTGAAGGATTAAGCCCTTCAGTTATTACCAATGTTACCTGGGGAGTTTTTAATGTCATTATGTTTATTCCGTTTATACAAGCGGCGTATAATTGGAAGGGTTTGTTTGCTCGGTTATTTAGCTTTACTTTGGGATATGAATAAACAAAAAATATTGCAACTTAGCTTTATCGTTTTAATTCTTGCGGCATGTACCGTTTCCTTGATGACGCTCTATTCGCAATCTATCCGCTTGGACGAATCTCAGTCGATTTGGGCATCTACAAAATCTATCCCTGCTTTGCTTTCGTATATTGCTCAGGATGTACATGTACCGCTTTATGCTATTTTACTGCACTTTTGGATGCAGATTTTTGGTACTGACATTATGGTGGTGAGAGCTCTCTCTTTTATATTCTTTGTAGCTACACTTCCTGCTTTATATACCTTTGCTCGAGAATCGAGTTCTCGGCGCGTTGCATACCTTACGGTTGCCTTGTTTTCACTTTCCCCCTTTGTGATGTGGTATAGCAATGAAGCTCGTATGTATACTTTATTTACACTGGTAACAAGTCTTAATCATCTATATTTCTTACGGTTAGTAAAAACTGAAGGTAAAGAGTCTAAACTGGGATATTTTTTAAGTGCGATAGCCGGTCTTTATACACACTATTTCTTTTTGTTTTTGCTTATAACTCAAGGTGTCTTTGTTTTAGGACGCTTGGCATCATTTGTTTATACCGATTCTGAGTTTGGCAAAAAACCGCTTCGCGTGTTGATAATGAAATATATACACTTCCCGCTTCGCTGGCTTAGTATTGCATTTGAGGTATTTCTTTTCCTTGTTCCTTGGATTACCTACGTGTTTAGTTTAGGAAATGCTAATAATGCTTCTCCGCTTATTCCGAGACCAACAAGCTTTAATATTTTTCAGACAATTGTACAGTTCTTGTTTGGCTTTCAAACCCAGGCAATACAAGCATTTATTATTGCATTATGGCCCTTAACCCTCGTAATGCTGTTTATGCTTTTTACCAAGCGGAAGCGATTACCGGTTGAAAGTATTGGCTACTTTGGCTTTGTGACGGTCCTTCCTATTATTTTAGTGTTCTTTGTTTCATTTATTCACCCTATATTTTTGTCTCGCTATCTTATTTTAGTGACGCCTTCACTCTTCTTTATTCTGGCATGGTCGATGCTTTCCTATTCTCGCTGGGTATCTACTTACCTTGTGACGGCATTTATGCTTATATTACTTGCCTTATCTGGATACCAAAACATATCTGCTGCAACACCGGTTAAGGAAGATTATGCGGGAGTCGATACTTACTTAAGCCAGCACACCACTGCTAAGGATATTATTGCTGTTTCAGCGCCATTTACGGTGTATCCTATTGAGTATGGTTATACTGGTCAAGCTCGAATTGATACTATACCTCAGTGGAATCGGTATGATGAAAAGAGTATTGGTATTCCCGCCTATTCTGACGCGAATCTGCAGAAGCAGATTGACGGATATAAAAAGCAGTATCGACGGGTGTTTATAGTATTGTCGTATGATCAAGGGTATGAAGAGAAGATACGAACGTTTATGGATAATCACTATGAATTATATAAGACCCAGAGATTCTCTCCGGGTCTTGAAATGCGTTCGTATATTCTTCGTTACGATGTTAAGTAATGCAATTACTTGTGGATCGTAATTTGCGTGTGAATTTGATTTCCATTTTGATCTTTGGTCCAGCCGTGTAAGGTATATGTTTGGGTGGGGCTCCAGTTCCAGCCTGAGATATCTATTTCTGAGACCCATTCGTTATTGCCCACATTATTCATTCCAACCCACCCTCCAGAATCTACTGACCACCACGTTCCCTGGTTGTTGGGGATGGTGTTTTGAATCTGCATGGTGAATCTTCCATTGATGCTCTGGTTATCTACTGGGAATTTGACCTGGATTGCCCGATCGGTTGTCTGTATAGAAGGTGCTATGGTAGCCGAGATTGTTGATACTGGAGTTGGGGTTGGTGTAGCAAACGTCGCTGTTGTAGGGGAAGGCGTTGTGGCTACCTGAGCGGCTAGAAGCGCTGGAGCTCCGCTTGCCGCCTGCTGGCGAGCATAAATGTTCGGTGCGTTTCCAGTTGCTAGCGCATAGCCCATCCATGCGAGATTTTCCATATAGTAGTTGGTTCCAGCCATAAATTTGTTGCCGTTTTTCTGGTATTCACTTTCCATGTTATTTTTAAATTGATTTACTTTGTCTGAGTTGTCGGGTAGGAACCAGCCAACATTGACAGCATATGTTGCGGCATTCACATAATCATTAAGTGGTGTACCATCGTGACGATATTCGGTGTTAATCTGCCCTTTGTTTACTAATGTATTCAGTAAGAAGTTATGAGCACCGGAAAGGGTTAAGTAATTCTTGGCGCGCATATCCCCTGTCCACACATAGTCCATGCCTATTCGCATGCTCGTACGGAAGGCATCGTATTTATAGTCGATATCTAAATTAGGTGATTTAGAAATACTGTTGTTATCATTAACTTGAACCCAATCGGCTGGAAGACCAATGCCAATTTGACCATCGATTGATCCGGAAGACTTCCAGAGGATGTCATACGAAGAATCAATTAATTTATCCCAACGGGGATCAGGATTCATTTGATTAAAAATTTTATAATGGCCTGGAGCGAGATAGGAAGGATTTACTGGAATTGGAGCCTTAAACGCAAACCAGGTTCCTGGCTGTAAGTATACTTTATCCCCTACCCAACCGGTTTCTAGCCTTAGGATATCTTTCTGAACGGCGATGGACTTGTCTTTATAATTATCTATTCCCGCAACTTTTGGCCTTCCCCATTTTTTATCTGCAAAGGCAAGTGCTAGCGCATAATCTTCGTCGGCATCGGAGGCTGCTCCCCAATCACTTACTGCGTTTCCCTGGTAGAGCCAGGCTAATAAATTGTCTCCTAAATCTGGTTTGTTTTTACGAGAGAGTTTCTTCTCGGCAAAGCTGTAGACTTTATCGAAGGTGTCTTGATCATTAACCCAAACAGCACGGAGCATTGTATACCCTATACCTTCGGATACAACGTCATTGCCTTGATCGCGCCTTCGTACTGCACCATCGGAATCAATCATTGCCGATTTGTAATTGTTCCAACTTGTTTGAAGAATTTCATTAGGAGTTGCGGCATTTGTTTTGGTGTATAACATTGCTATTGGCATTATTATAACTATTGCGATTATATTTATACTTAGCAATTTCTTTGGCATAAAATCCTTTTTGGGCATATGTGGTTTTTAGGAGATAATTTGTGAGCGGTTGAAGATTACTAAACAAAATGGCATGAGTCAACTTCTACTATTGAACTCATATTATGTTAGCATATTGATTATATGTTTGAACTTAAATATCTTATCAATTTGGCCATTTTTGAACTCATTTTTTAAATTAATTTTGACGCTAGGAGGATTGACAAGCGTTGACCAATTTGGTAACATCTCCCTTGTACTTATTAAGATTTAGTTGTATTTTTTGAGTCTATCTAGCCTCATCTGATACACAAAAATTCTTTAGCTTATCTTCATAACACACTAGAAATTCTGTCCGTTTCTCATTTTTCCTGCCCTGATTTTCTGTTAAATAAGACGATCCCTTAACTCCTTTTGCCCTGTCTTATTCGGTGTGTTGTGTAAGTCTTTATGTTACTCTTAAAATGGTTTTTGGAGTTACATTCTATCGTTAAGAGTTTCTTCTATATCTTAACGTTTCCGTTTTCTTTGCTTGTGTTTGTTCTAAAATACATTCAAAAGAAAATTTGGATCTCCTTTCTTTCTATTGGTATTGTCCAAAGATTATGGAACCCTCGTTTTGGTACTAACCTCTTCTCTCGTTTTGGCAGGTTGATTATTACTAGTTCCAATCTCCATATGTTTTTTGGTGGATCGATAGCTGGCATTGCAGTTCTCTTCTTTTTGTATCAGCCAGTATTACACCAATTTGATGGCCAATACTACGTCGTAATTAATGAGCAAGGGATAGCTTTCGCTGAAGAGTCTGTGGCTCAAGTTGAAGTAACACCTTCTGCAACCGCTACAGCTTCAGCAGAAGTTCGCATGGCTTCGATGCCTATTGTTACCGAACTTGCTCCAACACCTACTCCAACCCCACGCGTATATGCAGAATCTAAGGATTTATCTCGCGTTGGTGTCGCACAGAAACTTCCAGTCGGGTTTGTTCCACCGGCAATATCTTCTAACGGTGTATATCTTGATCCTATTAAAGTTCCTTTAAAGCAAATTTCCACCTATTATAGTTCTTGGCATCCTGGTATGGACTTAGTAACTGATGCCGGTACCGCGATTTACCCGGTTGCTGATGGCTATGTATCTTCGGCTGGTTGGAGTTTGTGGGGTTATGGCAATGTCGTGTATGTTCAGCATGCTAATGGGGTTCAAACTCTATATGCACACATGAGTAAGATCAATGTGACTACAGGTCAACAAGTTACGGCCGCAACAGTACTCGGTTTAGTAGGAACTACTGGACATTCGACAGGACCACATCTTCACTTTGAAATCCATAAAAATGATGTGCCGTTTAATCCGAAGGGTGTTGTGCAAGGATTATAAGATATCCTATTCTTCCTGAACTTTTTTTTTGATCCATGTTTTTAATTCTTTAATGATCATGAAGTTTTTGTCTAAAGAAACTAATGTTAGATTTTCTATTATTGCCACTCCTGCAATAAGTCCATCGGCGAAAGATATCCCATTGTCCCTATATTTTCTTAATATCGAGCCTGCTCTCAGAGCGTGACTATAGTTAATAGCTATAACTTCGCCTAATTCTTCTAGTAGTGGCAATACTATTTTTGCCTGACTATCTGTTAAGCCTGTTCCTATTTCCGCAAACACTAGAGAAGCTATATATATCTTGCCTTCACTCCTTAGAATACTTAGCGATTTTATTGCTTTTGGATCTCGCTTGAAGAATGCTTGGATTAATATTGATGAGTCTAATAAATACGATTCATTCATACGTTGAGTTTCTTGAGTCGTTTATCATCAGTTTTACGCAAATCTTTTATCCATTTTGCTGGATCTTTAACCTCTTCAAACATAGGTGTTAGTTCCATTAATTCATTCCAAGCTCGATCACTTTGATCTTTCTTCAATTTTTCTGCAGCGGCTTCAGCGAAGAAATTGCTTACCTCGCCTTTTTTGACGCTTTTCTTGAGCTTTTCAAGCTGATTAATTGTCAATGTATCACTCTATGTGGGTAGATATAAAAGAAGCTCCTTTATTTGGAGCTTCTTTTTAGTACCTAGGGTTCGTGGTGATTAGATTAATAATCCATTCCACCCATACCGCCCATGCCTCCTGGGCCGCCTGTTGGGCTGGCGGGTTTCTCTTCTGGTACTTCGGTTATAAGTACTTCAGTGGTGAGAATCAATTCAGCTACTGATACAGCATTTTGTAATGCTGAGCGGGTTACTTTCACTGGGTCAACTACGCCGTCTTTAATTAAGTCGACAAATTGCTGCGAGACAACATTGTACCCATAGTTGGTGTCTGGATTCTTGAGGATTTCGCGAAGTGCCCATCCTGCGTCTTCTCCGGCGTTCTGGAGTAAACGAGTGAATGGCTGCTTGAGTGCATCTTTAAGAATGTTGTAGCCAATTTGTTCGTCATCGGTTGCGCCTTTAACGTTTTCTAGTGCCTTTGATGCTCTCAGAAGTGCTACTTCTCCGCCTGGAACGATGCCTTCTTCTACTGCTGCTTTAGTTGCGGCAACAGCGTCAATTACGCGTTCTTTCTTTTCCTTAAGTGCAACTTCGGTTGGAGCTCCGACTTGAATTACTGCTACTCCACCAGTTAACTTAGCGAGGCGTTCCTGTAACTTTTCGCGATCGAAATCTGATGTTGTACTCGTGATTTCCTGTTTGATTTGACCAACGCGTGCATCGATATCTGACTGTTTACCTTTACCTCCAACTATTACTGTTTCATCTTTTGAAGCAGTAACGCGATCTGCTTTGCCAAGATCTTCCATTGTAGCTGACTCGAGCTTGCGACCAAGATCTTCAGTAATAACAGTTGCACCGGTTAAGGTTGCGATATCTGCAAGCATTGCCTTGCGACGATCACCAAAGCCGGGAGCTTTAACTACGAGAGCGTTGAACGTTCCGCGAAGCTTGTTGAGAACGAGTGTTGCGAGGGCTTCACCATCGACATCGTCAGCGATAATTACCAAGTTCTTGGATACTTTAACGAATTGCTCGAGGAATGGAAGCAAGTCGGACATGGCTGAGATTTTTTTATCTGTGATTAAAATGTATGCATCGGTAATGGTTGATTCCATGCGACCAGAGTCTGTAACGAAATATGATGAGGCGTAGCCTTTATCAAAGAGCATACCTTCTTTGTATTCGAGGGTTAGTTCGAGACCTTTGGACTCTTCTACGGTAATAACACCATCTTTACCTACTTTATTTAACGCTTCAGCGATTAATTTTCCGATTTCAGAATCTCCTGCTGAGATTGTGGCGACTTGTTCTACTGAGTTGCCTGAGACATCTTTTTTCATTTTCATAAGCTCGTCAGTGATGAGCTGTGTGCCTTTTTGAAGACCAGTTCGGATCATCATTGGATTGGCGCCAGCGGCCATTGCTTTAAGGCCTGATGTAACGACAGCTTGAGCTAGAACAGTTGCGGTGGTTGTGCCATCGCCTGCAACATCGGCTGTTTTGGATGCTGCTTCTTTTAAGAGTTGTGCGCCCATGTTTTCGTACGGGTCTGCAAGTTCGATTTCTTTTGCTACTGATACTCCATCGTGAAGTACGGTTGGTGCTCCCCATTTTTTATCTATTGCAACGTTTCTACCGCGTGGGCCAAGGGTTGTTGCAACGGCGTCGGTTAAGGTATTAATTCCTTTAAGGAGTGATGCTTGTGCTTCGTCCTTAAATTTCATTTGCTTTGCTGCCATAATATATATCTCCTTTTTTTTCTAGCTACATTAAGGAAATCCCGTCAGCTTTGGCTTCCGGGATGATCTTGTCGCTTATTTGGAAGCGACTGCGATCACATCCTCAAACTTAATAAATTTATACTCTGTTGCGTCATCGTCTTTATACTCTTCCCCACCCCACTTTGCAAAAAGTACGATATCCCCTACTTTGGCTGGTGATGTGCGGGTAACGTCTTCATCGACGCGGACTTCTGCTCCTACTGCAAGTACTTCACCTTCTTGAGGTTTTTCTTTACTCGCGGTATCTGGAAGATATATTCCTCCTTTTGAGACGTCGTCTTTTTTTACCGGCTTGACGACTAAGCGGCCTGCTGTTGGCTGAAATTTTAGAGCCATAACTTCTCCTCCTTATTTGAATAAACTATTTATATATATTGTGGAAAAGCAAGCGTGTTAGCACTTACTTGCTACGAGTGATATTTTGTCAAAAAGTGCAATTTGTGTCAAGAGTGGATTTATTTTATGGGAACTCCGTATTTATTTAGAGTGGTCTGAATGACCTTTGTCAAATCCTCAATTCTGCCTGGATCTTTAATTAACGAAGCATAGTTATCTTTTAACTCGTCATTTATTCCTCCGCCAAAGGTACGGTCGGACATATAAAAAGACTTAGCTTCCTGGGCATTATCTAAAATAGCTGCTAGATACTCATTATTTTCTAATTCATCTTTTAGATCGATACGGGAATATGGCTCGCCGAACAATCTATTTTTAGCTTGTATTGCGTGTACGCGCTGCATGTTTTCTTTTTGTGCAAGGTAGGTTAAAAACTTCCAAGCTTCATCCTGTTTTGATTTGGAGATATTATTAGCAACTCCTTCGACCCAGTAACTGGCTACACCTAGTTTACTTCCAGGTAATTGAGGGACAGGCACAGCAGCAAATTCCAAGGAAGGATTTTTCTGTTGAATTTCAAAAGCAGTCCAGGAGATGCCAAAAATCATGGCGACTTTTCCCTGGGCAAAGGCTTCAGTGGAATTGGGGAAGGATTCATTCCATAAATTATTATCTTTAATTTGAGCTCTGTAGAAATTAATTGCAGTTTCAGTGTTCTCTCTTGTTTGGGCAGGGTTTAGTAGAGAAGCATTGTTTTGTAACATTAGGAGTGTAAAAATATCTGGCCAATAATCTACGTTAACTGTCGTGCCCATTGCAATTCCGGCAATATCTAATTTGCCTGTAGCAGGTGATTTAACTTTTTTTGCTGTTTCAATTACATCCCCCCATTCGGTCGGTGGCTTTAAAATGCCGCGGCTTTGAAAGATTGCTTTATTATAATACAGCTCAAGGCCGTCATACATTAATGGAATACCGTAATAGCCTCGTCCAACTTGTAAGTCTTGAACTGCGACAGGATAAAATGTTTTATCGTAATTAAGAGCGTCTACGGTCGCTTGTGGGGTTGTAGCGAGAGCTCCTTTAAGTTCTGGGAGCCAGGAATTATGGTATCTGATAATGTCCGGCCCGTTGGCCTGCCCTATTCTGGCTTCCACTTGCTGACGATAATCTTTTAAGCTTTTGCGGGTATAATTGATGGTTACGTTCGGATTTTTTGTCTGGTATTCGTCAATTAACTCTTTACTATTCTCCTGCGGCTCAAAGACATTCCAATAACTTAGTGTTACTTTTTCTGTAACAGGTTTGTTGCAGGCGGCAATTGCGAATGGAATAATGAGTAATGATACCACTAACGTTATCTTTTTCATTTATTGTTTATTATATAGTAGGTTTTTGTTTTATGGTATCAGGTAATACTAATTTTTTTGGATTTGAGTTTAGTATTTTTTTCTTGTACAATGGGTCTTGGTGAAGAAGAAATCTTTTTTTAAGTTTTTAATAAAAATGCCAAGATGGAAGCTAGTCACGTTGCTCTGTTTTTTTGTAGGGCTTCCTTCAGTTGCAGTGGGCCTGCCAATTGCTGCTTATTATAATCGTATATTACCTGGAGTTTATGTTGGCTCTGTTAATTTATCGGGAAAAACAAGAGATGCTGCTACAGCTGATTTAAAAAGGGCGTTTTCTGAACGAGAATCACAGCCTATTACATTTACTCCTTCCAACGGTGCAACTACTATTTCTATGGGTAAGGTTAGCGATTATGCAAGTTATGATGTGACTAAAAGTATTGATGCTGCTTTTTTGGAAGGAAGGAGTGGATCAATTCAAAATAGAATACGGACAATTGCTCGAGTATTACGAGAAGGCGTACACCTCTCCCCTGTATTTGCTTACAGTAAGTCTCAATTTGATACTCTACTTGCAAATATGGTACGCCCCTTAGAGCTTCCTGTAATTAACTCCGAGTTAGTGTTTTCTAAAGATGTTGTAATGCTTAGCTCTTCTCAGACTGGCTTTGTTGCTAATCGTGATCATGCAATGACGGATTTTGAATCTTATTTGGCTTTTAGATCGGATACACCAGATCTTAAGTTATCTTTGGCAAACAAGAATCCGAATATAACTGTAGAAAATAGTCAGGAAGCTCTCAAGAAAGCCCAAATTGCTATTTCTCGCCCACTAATTTTAAAATCTTCATATTTACCAGGTAGTACATGGAATTTAAATAGGGATCAGATTTTTAGATTATTGGATTTACAAAAAACTAGTAAGGGAGTTGATGTTGTTGTTACGGATTATAAAGTGGCATCATATACGGCCGATATTGCTAATTTAGTTAATCGTGATCCGATTGAAGCAAAATTTCAACTTGAAGGTGAGCGCGTTAGTGTCTTTGAGCCAGCGCAACCTGGTTTAGCGTTGAACACGGAAGACCTTACGAAAGAAATTGCTGCCCGCGCATTTGAATCTAGGACACCAGCAGAGATAGAGCTCCCGATTAAGACCAAAGAACCGGCTATTACAACTGCGGCTGTTAACACGTATGGAATTAAGGAGCTTGTCGGACAAGGAGTGTCTACGTTTAAAGGATCACCTGCTGGGCGTGTACACAACTTAAGCTTAGCATCGAGCAAATTAAATGGCGTGTTGATTGCTCCGGGTGAAACCTTCTCTATGTACAAAGTAGTTGGAGAGGTTGAGAAATCTACTGGCTACCAGGATGCGTTTGTTATCCTCAATGGTCGGACGGTTCCTGGAGTTGGCGGTGGGCTATGTCAAGTTTCGACAACATTGTTTAGAGCAGTACTTAATGCAGGACTTCCTATTAAAGAGCGGCACCAGCATGCGTATCGTGTCTATTATTATGAGCAAAATTCAGCGGCTGGGATTGATGCTGCTGTTTACTTTCCTTCTTGGGATTTTAAATTCTTAAACGACACTGGTAATTACTTATTGCTTCAGACTAAGGTTGATACAAAAAAGATGATAGCTGAATTTAATCTCTATGGAGTTAAAGATGGTCGGACTGTGGAATTAACAAAACCAATAGTAACAAACCAAACCCCTCCCCCACCGGAGTTACGTATTGATGATCCAACGCTTAAGCGCGGCGTTGAGAATGAGGTTGACCATGCTGTATGGGGGGCTGATGTAGTGTTTAATAGAAAAGTCATGAAAGATGATCAGCAGATTATTGCTGATACGTTTAAGAGTAATTACAAGGCCTGGCAACGGGTGGTAATGGTTGGGACTAAGGATAATTAATGAACATGCGTAGTGAAACCTAGGTTGTACTATTTGATTCTTGTAAAACTTGATGGTTAATGGTACAAGTTAAGTATGTCAAGTACAACGAGTAAATTATATCGTGAATACAAAAGCAATGTTAGCCCCAAAGGGCAAATTACGTTACCTATTGACGGTCGCAGGCTACTGGGAATAGAGCCTAAAGATACAGTAACTATTCGAGTCTATCCTGATGGCATAATGGAGGTTTTGCCTGAAAAGAGATCTTTTCTTGATTACTACCGTAGCGTTCCTGCTCTCAAAACACCACTTAGTGATAAACAAATTCGTGAAATTATACAAGCGGACTTAGCAGAAAAATATCGCGCTGGCAAGTGATTTTTATGACATCCATTATCGACACAAACATCCTTATACGCTATGTGACCAATGATGACCCGAAAAAAGCAGCGAAAGCCCGAGCTTTGTTTGAGCGTGTTGAAGTGGGAGAGCTGGAAATTTTTGTCTGTGAAGCAGTTTTGTCGGAAGTTATTTGGGTACTTACCCATCCTAAGGTGTATAACTTATCGCGTGAAGAAGTTTCGGCGTTTCTTGATAGTTTCTTGCGGCTAAGTGGTGTTATTATACAAGGTAAATCTATCTACCTTCGTGCCCTTGAGATGTATAAAATAACGGATTTAGATTTTCCTGATTGTATTCTTGCTGCTCTGGTTGAAAATGGCAAGATTGATGAGCTTATCACTTTTGATGGGCACATAGGCGATTATTTTGATATACCGATAAATCTTTTGAATAATTCATAGCTTCCGAAAAACCGTTTGGTCTTATTGGAGATTCCTGCTTTTTGTAGTAAAATGCCTCTATTCTTAATAGCTTTTCCGCGTTCGCTCGGGAGATTTTTGACTGGCACTGCGCCAGAAAGTCTTTGAACGCACCACTTGAAAGGAGTTCCTCATGGAAAAAGTGTACGAGCCGTCAACTATTGAAGCAAAATGGTTGGAATATTGGGATACTGAAAAATTATACTCCCCTACCCTACTGCGACCTGGTCGCAAAAATTATTCAATTCTTTTACCACCGCCGAACGCTAATGCCTCGCTGCACGCTGGGCATGCGATGTACATGGTGCAGGATATATTGATTCGCTACCACCGGATGCTTGGAGAAAACTCTGTGTGGGTTCCTGGTACAGATCACGCTGGTTTTGAGACACAGTATGTTTTTGAAAAGCAGCTCTCAAAAGAAGGTACATCCCGATTCCAGTTTAGCCGCAAGGATCTTTATGATTCGGTTTATAAATTTGTACAGGATAATTCGGGACTTATTGAAAACCAACTAAAAAAGCTTGGGTTTTCACTCGACTGGTCACGAAAAACTTTTACTTTAGATAAGGCTGTTGTTACGACTGTTTATGATACTTTTGAAAAAATGTACAAAGACGGATTAATTTACCGGGATAATTATATTGTAAATTATTGCACGCACTGTGGCACTTCGTTTTCAGAACTAGAGATTGATTACAAAGATCGCGTTGATCCGCTTGTATACATGAAATATGGCCCATTTGTTTTAGCCACTGTACGCCCTGAAACTAAGTTTGGAGATACGGCTATTGCTGTTAATCCTAGTGACGACCGGTATAAAGAATATATTGGGCAAGAGATCGAAGCCGAAGGGTTACTTGGGAAATTTAAGATTAAAGTAATTGCTGATGAGTTTGTGGATATGGAATTTGGGACCGGTGCTGTGAAAGTAACGCCTGCGCATGATCCGAATGATTTTCAAATGGGACGACGTCATAAGCTTGAAGTGAAGCAGGTTATAGATTTTAAAGGTCGATTAAATGAGCGAACAGGGCCATATGCAGGAATGAAAGTAAGCGAGGCTCGAAAGAAAGTTATTGAGGACATGCAGGCAAACGGCTTTATTGAAAAGATCGATGATAATTATACGCATCGTGTTTCAGTTTGTTATAAATGCGGTCGGGATATTGAACCCATGGTTTTACCAAACTGGTTTATTCGCATGAAACCACTGGCCGAGAAAGCGATTGAAGCGGCGAAGTCGAAGCGGGTAGAATTCTACCCGGCACGTTTTGAAGATGAGTTTTATCGCTGGCTTGATAAAATTCGCGACTGGCCTATTTCGCGACAAATAGTGTGGGGGATACGGATTCCAGCATGGTATGACATCGCGAAAAACCCTACTTTACTTGTCACGTTTTTAAATTCTGCAGGTGAAACAGTTTATGGTTCGATTGATGAACTGTTGAAAACGTATTCATTTGAAGAGATCGAAAAGGGACTGCAAAATTTAACTGCTGATAATTCTTCGATGTTTGTTATTGCCGATGAAAAGCCGGCTGACGGCGCTTTGTATCTTCCGGAAACAGATACTTTTGATACGTGGTTTTCCTCCGGACAATGGCCGCTTGTTACGCTTGGATTTCCGAATAGTGACGATTTTAAGCAGCTTTATCCTACGGCTGTACTTGATACGATGTGGGATATTTTATTTTTCTGGGTTTCACGCATGATAATGTTTGGCTTATATATGACTGGTGATGTACCTTTTAAAACGGTTCTTATGCATTCGCGTGTTGTTGATGAAAAGGGCCAGAAAATGTCTAAATCTAAGGGTAATGTTGTTAATCCTTTAGATATTTCCGCTAAACATGGAACAGACGCTTTCCGTATTTCTTTGATCGCTGGGTCAGCTTTAGGAAATGATGTGCCGATGTCTGAAGCAAAGGTTAAAGGGTATAGGAATTTTACGAATAAAATCTGGAATTCTGCACGATTTGTGATTGATTTTAAATCTGAGGAGGAAAAGAAAAGCGGTCAAACTTTTGGCGGACTGGAGAAGTATCCTGAATTGTATGCCTCAAATGCTTTTTTGTCTGGTGAGAGTCAGTGTGAAATTGCTTTAGAAAAATTGGGAACAAGTGTTGAGAATCGTGAGATTTTAGAGAAACTTGATGCTTTGATAAAGCTTTCAAAGGAATCTATCGAGAAGTATAGGTTCTCTGATGCAGCTGTGGCGCTCTATGAATTTTATTGGCATGAGTTTTGCGATAAATATATTGAATATGCAAAGGACAAGCGAGAGAGCACTCAGGCGGTCCTGGAATTCGTTTTAAAGGCTTCAATGGAGTTGATGCATCCTTTCATGCCATTTATCACGGAGGAGATTTGGCAGCGTGTGGCGCATGATGGGAAGAGTGTGTCGGTTGTGGAATAATTTAAAGAGTACATACAACAAGAGGATGCGGAAAAAGGAAAATTTAGAAAAGGACGTGGAATTAACCAGTGCCGCGCAGCAGAGCCGTGGGATGTGCCGGGCGGCACTGGTTTTACACCTTCTTAGTCGGATGGTTTGCATTCACGAAAGACGGTAATCACTTCAATTGGATCATCCTTATCGACAAGGCCGGCTTTGACCTCCTCTGCGGTCCAGGAGCCCCACTCCTCACCTAGAAATGAACCGTCTTCTTGGATCCAGCCTCGAACGCCGTTGATGTTAACCGTCGGACGGGCGTCCGGGTTCCCACTGCCGTAGTAGTCTCCAGCATACAGAAAGGGCATGGTTGCCTCAATGCGCCGCGGCTTGTTGAGTAGCTCGTGCTACCCGATTTTAGCCGCTATTTTTAGTAGGCGCAGGATGTGCTCAACCTAATGAGTTCAACACATTCTGCACCTACTAAATAGGCTTTAATTCCTCTTGTTGTATGTAAAGGTACAATGAGACGGAGGTCTCATAGTTCAAGACATTCGAGTCCATAGACTGAGCTTTAGCTTCGTGAACTAGGTGCATTTTAGTACTATAGGATATTATTATCTTGACAGTATTTTGACTTAGTCGTAGAGCAAATAGCCCCTTTTGCGGACAGTCTGTAGGCAGCGCTCTGGGATATTGTTCTCTTTAAATGCGTGGCGGATTCTTTCGATTATTTTGGCTATCGCATAGAGGGAGAATTTACTGTCGGCATCGCTGCCCCAGCTTGCATCCCCTATTCTCTCAAAACTGAGGATGTGCGAGCGATTATCTATGAGGAGTTTAAGGATTTCTATTTCTCTACTGTCCAAACCCTTAAGGGGTTCCTTATTGAAAAGAATAGTGTCTCCGGTATATGAAAAACTTCCAAGTAGCGGGTAGCCTAGTTTTCTTAAATATTCAGCACTTTTTTCGGCGAGTTCGCCCTTGTACTCTTCCAAATAGCTAATCGCCCTGCAAGAGTGATGTCGGGTAAGTAATCTTTTAACTTCGTGTTAAACATTAAAAAATCACTGATACTTTTACGCGCGGTCCATGCATCGAGCTTTTGGTCATCATACTCCTGTTCGATGTATACCATGCACGAAACGATCCTCTTGACTGCAGCTTGATAGCCAATGTCTTTTCGGAAAGTGATGGTGATTATGTATTTCCCGTCTTTATCTTGATATGGAAAATATGAGGAGCCTGCGCCGAAATTAGTCAACAGAAACTGTATTTCTTTTATTTGACTGAAATGCCTGAATATTTGAAAGAAATACGGCTCGATTTCGGGATATATTTTTTCTAACTCCTCCCTACTTTCTTGAACTTCCTTCGGACTTGGTATGTTACTTATTTTGTCCATCACCATTTGGATTAACTGAGGATCTTGAACGTTTAGCGTAATTATATCTTTGGTTGCTTCAAGACGAGTTATGAATTCGGGATTAGCAAAAAGGCCATACTCTGGCAAGGACCATGCGTCTGGATGTGGATCTGGCAAGATAATTGCACGAATATTCTGAAAGAAGCCTCGCTGTACTTGACGGGCGAGGTTAATGTAGTAACAGGCGTATGACTTTTTGTCTATTAACCAGGTTGTTTTCACTGTTACATAGTATTATATATTTTCATTTGAAAATGTAGTAGAGTTTTCTATTCATGATATAATGGCTTTTTGAAGATGTTTTTATGGATCCTTATTTTAAGAAAGAAATTCAGTATCGCTTTGGAAGTGAAAATTTCACATTTGATGTGGGGAATACGTTATTTTCCACCTATGAAATGGATCATGGCACAGATTGCTTGCTGCGTGCTATGACTTTTGATAAACCTCATACGATTTTAGATATTGGTTGTGGATACGGACCAATTGGAATTATTCTGGCTAAGAAGTTTCCCCGTTCCAGTATAGTGATGTTGGATAAGGATTTATTAGCTATTCGCTATTCTAAATTAAATGCTAATAAAAATGGCGTTGGCAACGTGGAGATTTTAGGAAGCGTGGGGACAGAGGCTGTTTTAGGGCGGAAGTTTGATTTAATTGTTTCTAATGTGCCAGCAAAGATTGGTGATGCGGCTATTACTAATGATTTTATCCTAACCCCCTACTCCCTACTTAACCCGGGTGGGAGTTTATGGCTGGTGGTTGTCACGGGCTTGAATCATTTAATTCCGCGCGTCGGTACTCGAAATGAATTAAATATGAAGGAAATTAAGAAGCGAAACGGTCACAGTGTTTACCAGATTAAGAAGCCTGAGTAATTTTTCCCTAAAAATTATATAATTGCTTTATGGGTTCAAGCGATAAGCGATACTTTAAAAAGCGAGAAAACTCGTCTTTAGGGGCTGAAGAAAAACAACTTGATGAGCCTCTTTTCGAGTCTGGCAATAAACAATTCCCGCATATATTCCGATTTATTACCGCACGCTTGTTATGGGGAGTTTTTATTACTATATTGTACAGCGGTGTTATGTTTGTTGTGTTAGTTCAATTGCCGGTACTATATCCACGGCCTTCTCGGCTAACCTCATTTTCGGATGATTTAACAACTGCCCCGTTATCGTACCGTTCTCATTTATTGTACCTTGAGTCCTTAACTGTTAAGAATAGGCTTGAAGAAGCTCAACATGAATCTGATTTCCTTAAGATAGCAAAGGCGAGTCTTCACCCTACCGCTGAAGAACTCTCTGCTTTGTTACATTTACAAAATAGTATTTCGGCACGTAAAATGGTTTTTCATACAACTATTGATGAGTATAACCATTGGAATGAAGTAATTAAGTCTCATCCTGATTTTCGTGATGCGCTGTATATAGTAGGTCAAAAGTCTTATATGTTATTTGATGATGCGCAATCACGGGAATATGTACAAAAAAGCGTTAACTTAGATCCTCAGTTTGATCAAGGGAAGAGGGTATTGCAGCGGCTAGGGGAGTGAGCTACAAAAAAACGCCTCGCTGTAGAGGCGTCTTAAGTCTATATTTTTTGCATTTACTCTGATTTTTCGTTGGATATTTCTGACTTTCCTTCTTCTGTTGTTTCAACTTCGGCGACTTCTTTGGCTTCTTCAGTATCTGAGGAAACGGTTGGCTCTTCTTCTACCTTAGCGGGTTCAGCTATAAATGCTACAATCAGTTCAGGATCAGTAAGAATTTCTACTCCTTTGGGTGCAGTAACATCTTTAACTAAAATTTGCTGTCCAATTTCAGTGAGAGGGGAGATATCTACCATAAAACTCTCGGGAAGATCTGTTGGAAGGGCTTCCACTTCAATTTCAGTGGTTGGGGTTTCTAATAAACCTAAGCCATCCAATATTACCTGTGATTCGCCCGATATTTCGACAGGAATGTTTATTATCATTTTTTCTTTTAAGTTGACTTGCTGTACGTCTACATGAATAACTTGAGGTTTAAACATGTTCTCATCGATCTTGCGGAGGATAACAGGACGACTTTTAGATTCTCCCTGAAGGTTTAAGTCAATTAAAGTTGATTCGCTGACATCTTTTAAAACAGTTCGGAGCTCCTTTTCATCGAACCAGATGGCGATGGAGTCTGTATCTTTAGCGTAAATATTTGCGGGAACCTTGCCCTTGCTTCGCTCGGAATTGAGGCTCTTACCGAAAATATCGCGCTTTGAAGCGTTAATACTGTGTCTTGTGGGCATAAAGAAACTCCTTAAGTTACATTCTGTTTACGTTTAATAGGTATACTATGCGGGAAGAGTGAGGTCAAGTGCTAGTTAAGATACTGATCTGCATTTTGAACTGAATTTGTTACCAGCTTAACTTTACTAATTGTTGTTGTTATTGTTTCTATCACCGTGCCGTATGGCTTTGCAATATAGATTCCATCTTTTGAAACATCGCCTTCGGAATTTTTAGAAGTCCATTCCAAAATTAAATCTTTAGTCATTCCGGGTTCTATCGCAATGTTAATAGTATACGCTGTGATGGTGTCTCTTTTTTCTGCGCGTGCTTTATCTAAGGATAGGGGAAAGCCAAATTGCACGTTAGTAAGCTGAGGAACACCGGGAAGTGTAATTTCTACGTCTTCACTGAAGGCTGACTTGCTGTTATTTTTAAGCGAATAGATGAGCTTAAAATGTGTGATGCTGTCAGTATTGGGAGAAGCAGTAATCTGCATATTTTTTTGAGTTTCTTTACTCATTTGCACCGATAATTGGCGTTCTTGTAGCGAGATACAATATGGCTGCGCACTCTTGACGGGATATTTAGATTCGTCAGTATCAACAAAATCTTTTTGTAATACTCTATCGGTGTCGCAGTAGGGTATAATTAAACTGCCCTTGGTGTCTGCCGCTATAATCTTTATATCATCGTGCTGAATGCTGTTGTTTAGCGCAACTCCAATTTTAGTAAGCTTTTCGTCATTACTTGTTGTAAGGGCATTGATTGTTTCTTTCCAAATATTAAATTGAAATTCTGAATTTGAACGGTTTTCTAAAAGCTTAGCGTCAATGTCATTTGATGATACAATTTGTGCCAAGCTTGGGGAGGTGACTGAGCCTTGAGCTAAAACTAGATTTTTTAATGTGTTAGTGTTCGCCACAAATATGGCGTTGGGGGAGACCAAGCCGCTCTCGTTAACTGAATCAACTATGTCTTTTATGGTATCGCCGACAGCGTTTTTATTATTTTTATATTGGTATTGCTGAATTGTAGTTTTAATAATTCCTATACTTGAAAGTTGAAAATATGCATACCCCACTATCTTGCCGTCGTTTTTGTTAGGAATAAGCGTGTCTTGTAGAAGAACTAAATACGACTTACCTTGTGAAGGGGAGAGGAATTGAAGAGAATTTTGAATAAGACTTGTTTGTTTCGCGTATTTTTGTAAGGTTGGTGAAGAATTTTTAAGAATTTCACTTAGTTCAGAATTTGCTTCTTGCGAAAGTAATGATTCACCCTCCGAGTCACTGCTCTTAGCCTTAGCGGTTTCATTTTCGATAACAGCATTTTGTATATTTAAAAAGGTAGCTGTCGTGTGCTGCTGGAAGGATTGTTTTTGAGAGGAGGAAAATGATCCTTTCATTAAACTACTAAAAGCTGCGCCAGATGTTGTTTTTAGTTTGGCCTGTGAGGCTATGGCAACATTAAGTTTGTCTAGGGCTTGAAGTGAGGTGCGGGTGTTTTCAAAGGCGCTTCTTTTTTGAATCGTATTGAAAAACCATTCAAGATTATTATATTGGACATTTCCAAAAGATATATTTTTCTGTGCAAGAGTCGCTGATTCAATGGTCTCCTGTGAAAGAGCATCTGCTGTTGAGTTTATAGATTTTGTATTCGCGCTGAATAGTGCTGTTAAGGGGAAGATAAACAGTACAAGGACGATAAATAAGCTGGTACTTACTAATGCAGTGCTTGTAAAGTTCACCTTTTTGTATTGCTTGTCTGGAGGCGTGGCCGTTTCTTTTGAAGCTTCTTTGAGGGCTGTGTTATTTTGAACTGCAGGCACTGATTTAACTTCTTTGCTCACCATGTTTTCAAGCATTACCGTATTGGTATGTGCAGTTGGCGATTGCCTCGTGGTAGATGACGCTTCTTTTTCTGCTTTGTTACTAATTTTTTCTTTAGGTAATTTTAAATAGAAATACTCCAGAGTCTGTGTTACTCCTTCGGCTAAATTGGTCTTAGCGCTCCATGCCAACTCGCTTTCGGTCTGTTGAATTTCGGTGGGATGTAGGGGAAACTTTACTTCTTTGTACTCTTGTGTGAATTGAATTTTGAGAGGCTTTGTGGAGTTTTTTTGAACTGTATATGCAAAGTTCAGAACATTTATTTCGTCATGAGCTGTAATATTATATATCTTCCCCTGCGTATTCTGGGTAAACATCGCCTTGGTAATTCCTGCTACAACATCGCTTACAAAGGTAGGATGAATTGTTTTTAAACCATCACCGTGGACAGTAAGAGAGTCGGAATTAGTGGCCTCTTGAAAGAGCTGGGCTATTTCAGTTCCTGATGAAAGATCCATTCTTGGACCATATACGTCGGCTACTCGCACAATGCGGGCATCGATTTCGTATTTGCGGTAGTATTCGGTAACCAGTGCTTCGGCATACCTTTTTGCTTCATGGTGAGTGTACTTTTTAGCATCTCTTTCACTTTGACCAAAGTAGTTTTTTAAATTTAAAGATGATAAAACCCCTCCATAAATATCTAGTGAAGAAGCGAGTAGTAGTTTTGCGTTGTTCTTTCTTGTAAGCTCTAAAATATTATAGGTGCCGATAGAATTTACCAGCATTGTTTTCAATGAAAGGTCTAGACCGTTTATGTAAGACTCAATTCCGCCAATATGAAAAATATATTTGGCATCGGGGAACTCTGGTAGTGGGGTGTGATCGATATCTACCTTTATAAATTGGAAGCTTTTATCTTTTTTTAGTCCTTCGATATATTCTTCTTTTCCACTGGATAAGTCATCTAGCGCTATAACTTTGAGATTTTGAGCAAGTAGGCTTTCGCAGATGTAGGATCCGACAAATCCTGCGCCGCCTATTACTAGAGCAGAACCTGCTGAATTTGATTTACTTTTACTTTTTACTATTTCAGGCATGTGCAATTTCGCGAATTGATACGTCTCTATAATAGTTGTATGCGTTGGGTAGAGTCAAGAAGATTAGCTGTTTTTTATTTCGTCGAGAGCTTTGTTTACGAGTACGTCTGCTTCTTTGTTGAACTCTCGCCGTACATGAGTAAATTCGACAGACTTAAACGAAGACTGCATTTTTTTTATTTCTTGGTAAAGGCCAAGAAGGGTAGGGTCTTTTACTTTGTAAGCGCCTGTTAACTGTCTGACAACCAGTTCGGAGTCGAGAATAAATTCTGCCTTAGCTTCACACGTTTTTTCTTTCAAGCTGTTTTGCAAAAAACTCAAAGCTTCTTTCACGGCGGTGTACTCGGCAAAGTTATTTGTTTTTATTCCTATATACTGTTTTACTTCATGAAGTATTACTTTTGTCGCGTCTCTTATAACTATTCCGATTGCAGCTGGCCCGGGATTCCCTCGTGAGCCGCCATCAGTGTTGATTGTAAAAGAGATTTGTTTATTATGCATATTTATTTTTCTCGTTTTAGATTGATATAGAGTAGCGTTGCCGTGGATAACAGCACAATAGCCTCTGTGGCGATTGTTATATATGCTGAGGCTAATGCGCCGTACTGTGGAATAAATAATAGATTAAGCATTATATTTATAGTCATTGTCAGACCGTAGATTGCCGACAGATATTTTTGTTTATTTATTATTATTAGCGACCAAGTAGCGATTGATGATAGAAAAAAGAGAATTAACCCTGATGTAAGTATGCGTACAAATATGATTGTCTCTTCATCTCGACTGTTTAGGAGTATTTGGACCGCCAAGGGGGCCAAGATGAACATGCATACCGTTCCCAATGCAGATATGGCCGATAGTCCAGCGATAGCTTTTACTATCGTCGCCTTGAACTCTCCTTTACTTTTTGTATACTTCTCTAGAAGAATGGGGTAGATTGCATTAGCAAAATAGCTGGGAAGAACAAGTACGGTGTCGAAGATTTTGTATGCTACATTGTAGTGTCCCACCTCTTCAAGGTGCCGGTAAAATGGCAGGATTAGAGCGTCGATACGAAAGTAAACAAGATTTAAAATAATTGAGATAGTAAGAGGTGCAGTTTGTGTTAATAGTTCATTCCAGTATTTTTTATTATGGAGAACTTGGATGGTGTTTAAATTCTTTCTTACTAAGTATAGTGCTGTTGATGCTCCAATTAATCCTGACACGGTAAAAGCTGCAAGTGCGTAAATAAGAGGGAAGCCAGTGGTGATTAAAATAGTAATTAGTGCGGTATTACATACCGCAGAGGTTGCGTTAGCTATAAATGAGAATTTATATTTATGATTCGCTTGAAAGTAGGCATTGGTCGTGGCTAACACTGCTTGAGCTAAAATCGTTACAATCTGGACGATAATTCCTATTTTTACTTGATCTGAGTATCCCGTGTGATTTGTAGGGTTATATGGTAATACGCTAATTATCACCAATGCTGTGATACTTACTAGTACGCCGATTGTTAATCTTAACCCTAACAGATTGCCAAAAACTTTTTTTGGTTCATGAGTTTGACCAATAAGATGTTTGACGGCGATCGCGTTTAGCCCAAAATCCACGGGCATGAAGAAGAATGCTATATAGCCAAGAACTAGCGTGTATACTCCAATGCCTTGTTCGCCAAAATACCTGGTTATTAAGGCGATTATTATTAGTCCGCTTAGTGAGTTTCCTATTTTAGAGGCTATCTGCCAGAGCGTATTTGAAGTTACTTTTTTGAGTGCCGACATGCTGTCATTGTAACATTAAAAATTTATTACATGAAAATTTGTACTTAAATTAGTCGCGTTTGTGTTCGATTATTACTTTGCGGGAAAGTCCATCGCCTTCGGAGTGAGAAATGATATCGTCAAACTTTGTGATTTCAGTATGAACTATGCGACGTTCGTGAGCTGACATCGGGGGAAGTACTTGAGACTGACCTGATGCACGAACTTTCTGAACAACTTGTTGTACTAAAGTTGTAATTGCTACTTTACGTTGCTCTCGCCAACCATCTACGTCAACTATTACGCGAACCCACTGGTCGAGTTTTTTATTTACAATTAAAGAGAGGATTTGTTGTACATGATTTAATGTTTCGCCATGATACCCTATTAAAACACCAAGGTCCTCTCCTGAGATCTCTACGTTGTAGCCTGTTTTTTCATTGTCGTCTGTAAACTCTGAAACTGCTACTTTGGCAGGTATCTTCAGCTGAGCTAGAAGCTCTTGCGTCGAAGTTCCAATAATTTGTATGGTGTCCATAGGTTTCTCTTTTTGATCTTTATATTTTACTTAGGGGATTATACACTGCTTAACTTCGATCGTAAAGCACAATTAGGCGTTTTTTTTGATCCAGGCAAAAATTTCTGTTAATCCGCCCCATCCTGAGATGAAGTATTGTTGAACAATTGAGCAGATATTTCCAACGATCCAATAAAGCGCTAGGCCGGAAGGGAAGTTCAAGCTAAAAAAGACAGTCATTATTGGCATCATAAATACCATTTGCCCCTGTACTTCCTGCATAATTTCACTAATATCTTCTTTCTCTTTCTTTTCTATTTTTGAGTCGTTTTTCTTGATTTCGAGCTTTTTGGTAGGCAGCATCATTTTTGACATAATAAATTGACTGATGCCAGCTACAACAGGGAGGATATAGAGACTATCTTTTTTTGCTAAATCCCACCAAAGGAACATTGTATTTACTGTATGGCCATTGATTGTAGGATGAGCTCCTTTGTCAGGGGCGAGGAATGATATAAACACTCTATATAAAATGATCAGAAGAACGATTTGTACAATCTGAGGCAAGCATCCACCAAGCGGATTAACTCCGTGCTCTTGATAGAGTTTGAGCTGTTCCTCTGAGAGCTTTTTTTTATCATGTCCGTGCTGCGCTTTTAATTCATCCAATTTTGGTTTTAGCTCAACCATTTTTTTCTGCGTTCGCGTTGCAGGAAGAGTAAACGGAAGCAAAAGAGTTCTAATTAGAATTGTGAGGGCTATAATTGCTAGTCCAAAATTCTGAAATAATACAGAATAGAGGTAAATTAAGCTTTGTAAAATGATTTCATAGGGAACCGCGAAAATTTGATTCATGGGTGGATTATAGCAGTGCGGACTACGGATAGTCAAAGCCGCCTTTACCGAGCGGGTTACAACGTAATATTCTCCAAATTCCTTTATACGTGCCCTTAAAAACTCCATACTTCTGTATGGCTTGTTTCATATATTCTGAGCAGCTTGGGTAGAAACGGCAAGAGTTTTTATACCCTAGAAATAAGTGGAGGAGGGGAGAGATAATTATTTGATAGATTCTTAGCATATAGTTTGTCATTGATTACTTTAGCATTGACTCAATTATTTCTTGTAATTCCTGAGTTTTTATATTGGAAAAATCTTTATAGACGAAGAATATTCCTTGAGTATTGGTGGGGATTTTAGGCAGAAGGGGGAGCATAGCCGTATGAAGAACTCTTCTCATGCGATTACGTTTTATAGCTGACTTTGCTACTTTCTTGGAAACTACTATATTGATCTGTGGATTGGAGATGGCATCCTTTTTTTGGCGGTAGTAAAAAGAAAAGTAATTTGAGCTTAACTTCTTTCCAGTTCCACGAATGACACTAAAATATGTACGAATATTAAGCCTATTTTTTTTAGGTAACATGAGATTAGTATATCGCTAATACACTTTTGAAGGTAGGTGTTACTTTGCTGATACGGTTAATTTTATACGGCCTTTTGCTCTTCGGCGAGCAAGGACTTTTCGTCCTAGGCGAGTAGCCATACGCTGTAAGAAGCCGTGTTTACGGACTCTCTTAATTTTTTTAGGTTGCCAGGTTCGCTTCATATGTTCGGTAGTATATCTTAGGTTTGCTCTTTATGTCAATATTAGGTAATAACAATGTTAAACTAATATCCTCATAGGTATCGCATTACGCTTTTGTAGCAGAATTTAATCTGTTGATAATATTAATATTTTGTGGAAAACTCTTCTAATTTGCCTCATATTTACTCTTGTAATGTTGGGGATAAGAGATTAAGATCTTACTACTATGCAACTTGAAGAAGCACAAACTATTTGGAAAAAAGTATTGAAAGATATCAAGAATGCATTGTCGGTTGGGGTTTATAAGCTGCATTTTCAGAATACCGATGTTATCGGGGTGGATGGCGAGACCTGGACAATAGGAGTTCAGAGTTTATTTTCTGCTCAAGAATTGACCAAAAAGTTTAAAGGTATGATACCTTCCATGATCGAAGAATATTATTCTAGTGAAGTGGAACTTGTTTTTGTTGAAGCTAAAATTCGCGAAAGCAGTAAACCAAAAGCTGAAGAAAAAGTACAAGCAACTCTTTTTGTGCAACAGAATGAGGACGTATACGCGGATACAACATTACCCGATGATGAAATTAATCGAAGTCCTCGACAAAATTCCAGTCCTCATTCGAACCTAGTACAGTCGGGGAGTGGAGGAGGGAGTTTCTTTAATGGGCTTAATCCGAATCTTATTTTTGACAATTTTGTAGTCGGAAAAAGTAATAACGTGGCGTATGCCGCTTCTCAGGCCGTCTCACAAAATCCAGGTAAAGGTTATAACCCGCTTTTTATCTATGGAGGGGTTGGACTTGGGAAAACACACCTCATGATGGCTGTCGGGAATGCTGTTCTTGCAAAATTTCCTACAAAAAAGATCTCCTATTTTTCTTCGGAAAAGTTTACGAATGAATATATTTATAGTATTTCTACGAAATCGACCGATAAGTTCCGCGAGAAGTATCGTTCTTGCGATATTATACTCGTTGATGATATCCAGTTTATTGCTGGAAAAGATAGTACCCAAGAAGAATTTTTTCATACTTTCAACGATATAGTTGGACGTGGTGGACATGTACTTATGACTTCTGACCGAACTCCGGAAGAAATTCCTCAACTTGAAGAAAGACTGTCTTCTCGTTTTAAAGGAGGAATGATGGTTGATGTTGGTCTTCCAGACTATGAGATGAGGGTTGCTATCATTCAGGCTAAGTGTCAGGATATGGGAGAGCAAGTGGATTCTGCCGCAGTTGATTTTCTCGCTTCTCGTATTACAACTAACACACGAGAACTCCAAGGAAAGCTTTTTCAAATCATCTCCAAACTTAAGACAAATGGCTGGATAGGAACTCTGGATAATGTGCGTACGGCATGGGGTGAAGAGTCAACGCAGTCGGTTAGCCTCGGAAATGCTCTTAATCCACAGCGCGTTTTGCAAGTTATCCACCATCACTTCTCGATTAAGAAGTCGGAACTACTTGGAACAAGACGCACCAAGAATCTTGTAATTCCCCGCCAAATAGCAATGTATCTTCTTAAATCTGAAATGGGCTTACCACTTGAGAGGGTAGGGGAGTTGTTAGGTGGACGCGACCATACTACTGTTATGCATGGTGTCAAACAAATAGAATTGGCCTTATCCACAAACGAACAAATTCGTAAAGAAATACAGTTGATAAAACAGGAGTTATCTGGATAACTTATTGTTGTATGTGGATAATAATTTGTTAGTTATCCACAGTATAAAAAAGTAATCCACAAAGATATCCACAAGAAATATGTAGTTATCAAGGCAAACATAAACCGAAAGAACTACTCAAGATATGGGATAAGGGAGAAGTAAAGAGAGACTAGAATAGTTAAAACAGATGATTCCACAGAAATGCTAGACTCAAATTAACCGTATTATACAGATATACACAGAGTATATTAATACAACTATTATTTATATATATAAAAGAAGAATAGTAATGGAGTATAAGAGAAATAAAATTTACAATTATATTTGCATAGTGTAGTATCTCTGCACAGGGTCACTCTCATCAAACGAGAAAACTCTTGTTTAGTTAGAAAGTGAGGGATAATGAAATTTTCTACAACTCAAGAATTGTTTTCCAAAGCTTTAACTCTTGTTGGAAAGGGAATTGTTGCACGAACAACGCTCCCTGTTCTTTCGGGAGTATTACTGGATCTTGAAGGAAATAAACTTACATTAATTGGCAACAATACAGAAGTGGCTTTGAAGGTTGTTTTGGAAGTTAATGGTGGAGAAGATGGAGTATTTGTTGCTCCAGCTAAATTACTAACGGACTTTGTTCTCAATTTGGCCAACGGTGTGATTATTGTTGAAACAACCGATCAGTTATTAAAAATTGTTGCCGGAAAAACGAAGTCGGATTTTACGGGGATTTTTTCGGAAGATTATCCAGAGCTTTCTTTTGATTTGCAGGCAACTAAATATACGTTGCCTGTTAAACAATTGGTAGATGCTATTGATAGAATTTCTTTTGCGGCAAGCAGCGATGAAGCGCGAGCTATTTTGACAGGAATTTCATTACGAGTCGAAAATGGTTTGATGGAGATGGCGGCTACTGATGGATTTAGATTGTCTGTGGAGAAATTCAGATCTGAAGTTTTGGATAAGGATTTTGCTGTGGTATTAGGTGCAAAGGTTTTACAAGAGGTGGGAAAAGTGTTGCGGGAATATAGCGGGGAAAATGCGGGAAATGTTGAGTGTGCTTTGTCGAAAGAAGGTACGCAACTTATTTTTGCACTTCCTGATGGTAACTTATTTATGACTCGAATCCTTGAAGGAGTTTTTCCTCCGTATAATAAAATTATTCCTAAAAGTTATTCGACGCGCGTTATTTTTAAATCTGATGAGCTGTTGCGAACGGTCCGCAGTGCCTCTTTATTTGCGCGCAGTGGGGCTTCAATACTAAAGACGACAATAGACCCGTCTGCTGGTGTGATACGTCTTTCTAGCGCAACTGAGCAAGTGGGAGAGTTTAGTGGAGAAGTGTCTGGAACAATTGAAGGCAGCGCCAATACTATTGCTTTTAATAGTCGCTATCTTTTAGATTTTTTGGGAAAGACGAAAAGTCAGGATTTAATTTTTGAGATGAATAGTGCAAATCAGCCTGGGGTTTGGAGGGTTCCGGATCTTCCTGAGTATTTGCATGTCATTATGCCTGTGTTGGTGGACTGATAATTAATACTCGTAGGACTTATTTCTGGCTGCGGCAAGCTAACGCTTTCTTCCTTCATCTGATTGCGCTCACTAGCATTATTTTCCTTAACAGTTATTATTCGGTAGTACTGTGGTTTTTCTGAACTACCTCCAGCTGAAAGCCTTTGCTGCGAAATAAGTCACTACTTCGTATTTATTAGATGTATAATTTTTTTATGTCTTTTACTAAGGTTTCGGATTTGTTATCTAATGTTGCGCAAAGGTCGGGGGATCCAATTGCTTTAGAGGCGGCACGGGTGGTAGAAGTTGTGCAAAAAAATATTGGGACGATACTGGGTGAAAAAGCGGTGGGAAATGTTCGCGCAAAGTCTTTTAAGGATGGTGTATTAACTCTTGCGGTAGCTTCTTCGGTGTGGGGACATGAGGTTCATATGAAGGAACGAAGGCTAGTATTTTGCTTACATGAAATTCTTGGTAAAGGTGTTATTAAAAAGATTCGCTATTGGTGTGGAACGATTTAAAACGCTTCGAAGCCTTGATCACCACCAGGTTGTGTTGTGTCCGCAAACTGTTTTTTTAACACATCGTACGCGTCTTTTGTCATATCATATACGTTATAAACCTGATTGTTTTGCTGGTCGACCTCAACTATTAGATACTCGTTATTGCTGACTTTATATCCCACCATGGCAGGTATTTCTAAACCACTTTGAGGTCTTACTAACTCGGAATTTTTATATTTGTTTGCATATTGGCTTATATTAAGCGTGTCTGTATTGCTATTTATACTTCGTTTAATGCTAATTGCTTTATTATCTTTGATGATTATTTCATGGGTGCCTAGTCGTTGTTTGCTGTTTGCATCATAGGTTAATAATGTTCCTAATTCGCTTTGTGTGGTTTTTTTAGGATTTCCAAATTGTTTGACAATTTCTTCCTGAGATTGACCTAATTTTACTTTACTCCAATCTACTTGTAATTCATTAGGGTTATTTGTAGCGTTAGGGATATTGGGATCTAGGGCTGAGTTTCGAGAATACGAGATAAGTGAAATAATACCCGCGATTATTGCTATACCAAATAGTCCGGAAATAAGTAAAATTGTATTTCGATAGTGCTGTAGTATTTTAAGGCTGGGCATCATACTCGAATCCTCCAAAGAATCCATCTTTTAATGCGTTATATGTGCGCAGGTGGTCTTTTTTCAAATCATTTGTGTTCCCTGTCCAGGCTTGATAATTTCCACCAACTTCACCGTCTGTCATATAATAGGAGATTGCGTCGGCGTTGTTTTCGAATTCCAATCCACTACCACATTTACCGTTAACGCAGAATGATGGTGGAGCACCGTACAAACTGACCACTTCTTTAAGATTTAGCACTGGAATGTTGGCAGGGTTATCTTCGCGGTTTTGGGTCTCTCCACTGGATGAGCCGTGTTGAGCGGAGTGAGCTATTTCGTGCGCATACAGATATTCTAGTATTTTTGGATTGGAGTTCAAGCTTGCAATTCCATTCATAATTAGGATAACTTTTGTTCCTTTAGTGCCCTGTAACGTTACTGTTGATAAGCTTGTATCAATACCTGCATTGAAGCCCTGGGTATTATCTTTCTTACCATCACCTCCGGTTGGAGGGCAATTGACTAGGCCTTTGTAGACATAACATTTGCTTCGTTGAACTTCGATACCATAATTACCTACTGCGTAGGAACGATATGGTTCAGCCATATACACTTTTTGTGCGATCTTCCAAAGTGCGGCTAACTGCTCTTTTGTCCAATCTGAGTTTGGTGTGTATTTTGTACCAACTGTTGGACAAATTTTATATTTAGGATGTGTACACATAAAGTTTTTTTGGAACGCAACATCCCCGTCTGGAAGTGGTTCGGTGCTTGAACATTTTGCGTCGCCGACTTGAGAGGTGGCGGTTCCTGAGCTGTTTAAGGTTGTTGTTCCATCGCCGATTTTGGCTACAGCTACGTTGTTAACACAAACGTTGTTGATTTTTGCAATGACGGCAAAAGAGGCCTGGAAATTTACTATTTCTCCTGCGGTTGAACCGCCACCGGTATTAAATGCACGATATTCGTCAAGCGTCATTCGTCCTAACTTTTTAAACGCTAATACGTATGCTACTTCCCATTTCCAATGTGGGTTTAAACCTTCTGGTCTAATACAGTTTCCTGGATCATTTGTTTCAAATCGGGGTTCTACTTTAGGGCAGTTGGCGAATGTATTGTTTGGGCGGGTGTCTTCAACTGGGATGTATTTATTAGCTAATTTTTCGACTGTATTTGTCCCACCATCAATTAGTCTTTTAACTACTTGGAAATTAGCATCGATAGAATCAACATAACTTGTATATTCACACCATGGATTGCCTGGATCAATGGGAGTATTACAGGTTTGTTTTCCTAGTCCGCCAATGCAATTGTTTATACCTCCTAGGTTATAGCAGCCATTTCCTGTGCTTGGATCGTGAGGACGGGCTATGCCAGATTTGCCAATTCCGTTTTCAGTATAAAAAATACCTACCATTAATAATGGGTTAATCTGATATTTTTGTGCGTTTGAGATTATTACCGGTGCCATATCGGGGTTTTCAAGCGGTGTGCCACGTAATAACTCGCGGATTTCATCAACTGTTGCGGCATTTGGATCGGTTAAATTTGATGTTCCTGAAGAAGAATAGGTACAGGGGCCTTTTACTCGATCGGCCTTAATTTGTACCGTCCATTCCAATGTATTCGTTGCGTTTGGTGCAGTAGGATTTTGAATTGCCTGGATCGGGCTATCTGCAGGAATTGGATTAGGAACAAAGCGGGGAGGGTAGGAAGGATCAAACTCGGCATTGGAAGGGATTTTATCTTCTAAGGTTAGGGTGTTTGCACAGGGTGGGGATTTTACGTCGATTGTATATATAATCTGATCTCCATTATTTACTTTATCGGCAGAGCTTCCGTCAGCTTTCTTGGCAGTTTTTGTTACTTGTAGTGGATTCAAAGCTGTTGCAGTTTCTGCCGTTAATTTATCTAAAGGATCCTTAAGGGCATCCATTAATGAGGTATGAAAAATTAGAGATGAGCAAGCGATAGTCCCGATAGTACATCCTGCCGCAAGTCCCATTGGATTTGCAACGGCCCATTTACTGAGGGATGCCCACCAGCTTCCTGTTGAAGAACCAGAGAGAAGGCTACTTAGCCCCTTACTTAAGCCATTTACACTATTAAAAAATCCACTTACTAATTTACCTGACCACGCTGGATTAATCATTGCTAATCCTGGAGTGAAGGTACTTCCAGCAAAAAGGTTAAAATTCAGGGTGCCGAGTGCACCGCCACTTAAGGCACTGCCTGCCAGGGTACTTGTGCCGCCAATACCTAACCACGAACTAATCATTCCTATTGGATTAAGAATAAATCCGATAATTGGCCACAAGAAGCGAATGACTGTTCCAACTAACCCAGCGAAGAAAAGCTCAATTAATTGTTTAATTTGCTTAAATACGGGGAGATTGGATAACCATAATAATCCACGAACGGCCCAACCAACTGGACCTGACAAGAAACTGATTACGTCAAGAACTCCTTCGGTTAAAAACTTTTTAAGGAGGGAAGCGGCCCACGCTTTTAATGGTATTAGGACACCATTGATAACTTTCTGACCAATCCAGCTGTTTTTTATCTTCAGTATAAACTGCTCTTTTAAGTACGCGTTTTTATCTCTAATTCTCATTTGAAGTCGATAGAGGGGGTCGAATTGGACTCTGCCTGTATATTGGTTTTTGCTATACCATTTGCCAAAATATTTTAATTTTGCAGAATTAATCAGGTAATTTGCACCGAGCGAAATGCTGGTATTAATTGGATCTCCACTTCGGGCAATTTGATTAAGAAAGGCGACACTATCTTTTTCAAAGAATCGAGCTCTGGCATCGGCAAGTCTTGCGAGTTCTGGGTGATCTGCACGCCACTGAGCGATCTGATTTAGCCATTTTTTTCTCCCCATTAAGTCTTTTAACCCGCGGTACTGTAAGCCTTTTAGGTCTTTAAGACTTTCTGGAATTTCACCACTTTCAAGTGCAATTAGTATTTCCTCATACCGTCCAGACAGACGGAAGCTGGCAACGTAGCGCTTTAGTTGAATATCGTATTGCTTAACAGCCGCTCGAGAATTAACAATTGATTCCCAATAGAATCCATCGATTGATTGTATTGGAATCGGTAAATGATGCGCTATGTTGTGAACTACACGGAACGGCATGTTGGCGATATAACTTTCAACAACTCTGTTGCTTGGCAATCTTCCAAAGGCTCTCGTCGTTGCTAATTTAAAGGCGGATTCGGGATCTTTCTCAGCTGCACCGATCATTTTTAACAACTGCTCGGTATGTGGCATTTTATTGCCATTTTGCACCATCATATTTTCTTCGAGCATTTTTCTGATTTCTTGCAATTGGGCTTTATTTAGTCCACGATCTTTTAATGTCTCGAGCGTTGCATCGATAACAAAATTCATGCGCTGCATGGTTTCGTCAGGGTTGCTTTCCAGAAACTTGCGTTTACCTTTTTCATCGTGTTTTTCAAATTGTAATTTTTGGATGCCGTTCCATTTTCTTACTACACCTGTTGCTATTTTCTTTTCACCGAGTTGTTCTTTTCCTTTTTCATCTATTTCTGGTGTTAATCCGCCAAAGCCACTGTAAATTGCACTGAAGGCCATATCTTTTGCCTTCATTTCGCCATGACCTAACTCGCGTAGTTTTGTTTCAAGCATTGAACGGAAATCGTCACGGACTGATTCTTCGATTATCTGATTGGCTGTTAGGCGATAGGGGCCGATTTCTTCTTTGAAAGGGCTATAGAATAGGGAATTTTTGTCTACTAGATCTTTATATAATTCACCTACATTTATTTTGGAGTTTACTGTAATAAATCCTTCGGTTTTTGCTGCAGTGAGCGCTCTTTGAATCTCTGGAGACCGTGTAATACTGGTTGTAATCGAATCAAGTTGATTGTCTAGCTGTAAAACTAAAGCTCGACGCTTATCTTCCGTCAGGACAGCACTTCCTTTAGGAAAATATTCATTGAATTTTTCGAAGAATATTCGTCGTGTATTTCCTGGGACATCTGAAGCATCAGCAGAATGCTGGGTTGAAAGCACTGACGTTGTAAAGTCTTTTAGAAACAATTGATATTGTAGTTCAAAATCTTTGTCTGCTCGTAATTGCTGTTGACCTAAAACCTTTGTTAATTCGGCTTTAGCGTTAAAGCTAGGTTTTTCGACTAATCTACTTGATATTTTGTATTTAAGGTTATCAAAATCTTCTTGGGGCAGTATTTTTTGGAGTTGCGCTTCAAATTCGGCATCGGTTTTAAGATTCATGGCGTTGACTGCATCTTCACCTAAAACTCTAACTAATTCAGCGCGTGGCCTAAAATTTAGTTTTTCAATTTTTTGAAGATCGACTTCATCGTATCTGAGGGCGTTATACCTTTTTCTTGATAACGAATTTAATAACTCAAGCTCTTGATCTGTCTGAGATCGTAGATTCTTGGAAGTAAGTTCCTGTTCGCCTAAAATTTGGCTAAAAAGGTTGGTGACTTGATCGTTTAATACTTTTGCGCCTTTATCTATTGTTGCTTGATTTCGGGTTGATTGGTTATATGCTTCATTATTGCCGTATAAAATATCATGCGCATCTCTAATCATTGTTCCGTACGCATCTTTTTGCTCTTGTGCTGCATTACGAATTTCGTTTCTTGCTTGTTCAAGTGTATAGACACCATCTTTATAATCTTTAACAATTGATTCGAGAGTATATGAGGATTTTTGTAATATCTTAGCGTCATTTAGTTCTTTTTGTAGATCAGCTGGTAACTGCTTGATATCATCCGCTTTGTATATCTCCTTAACCATTTCATTCCATTGGGGTGGAGCAACCTCTGGCGTTTGAGTTGCTGCTTCGATTGCTTTAGTGATTTGCACCGGCTCATACGCCTTAAGTACTAAATCGTTATTTTGAAGGTAGAAATTGCGATCTTTTTCTAAGATTTCTTTGGTGGTTTGTTCAACGGTTTGATAATCGTGTTCGAGATTTCGTGTAGCATTAGTAACCTGCACGTTAACGTCGTTTACTAATTTTGCAGCAGTGTTTGGATCAAGTCCCTGTGTTTGTTCATAAGACTTTACTAAGTTGGAGATTTGACCACGCAATGCTCGAGCATCGTGGTTGCCGGCTTTTATTGCTGAAGTGTATTTCTCAATTAATGATTGTAAATCGCGATCGAGTTGCTCAGCGGCTTGTCTGTCGTTAAATTCTTTCGTTGCTTCTTCAGCGGCTTTAGCAGCTTGCTCTTTTAAAAATGTCTCCTGGTTAACAATCGAAGTTTTCGCTCGATTATTTTTTTCCTTTAGTGTGTTGCGTTCGTCTATGTGCTGCTTAAGGGTAGTAGCGTCTTCTTGATCAGTTACTCGTTTCTCAATTTCTGATAACGTAGCGCCACTATTATATACTAATTGATTTGCATCTCCTTGAATTCCTCGTGCATCTGTAATAGGTTCAATTGTAGTTCTATAGTTAAATCCTCTATCAAATATCTCTTTGTCTGTCACTCTCTCTGCTGAGATAACTTTGGAACCGGGAACATATCCACCCGAAATCTTATCGTCTTTATCGTAGATATCTACTGGAGCCCTTTCAGGAGTTATAACCGGTCTTGATGCTCCAATTTCTTGGTTAGGGAATGCATTCATTGCTTGTCTTGTTGCAATATTGCTTCCTCTGAACTCATCTATTGTTGTTTGGAGCGTTTGAACTTCACTTTGAACATTGCTATCTTTTAATGCTTTATCGGCATCTACAGCTTTGCCGGTTTGTTGCGCATGATCTTCGATCTGATATTTCATTGCAGTTTTCAAATCATCAGCTGTTGTTGTTGCTAACTGTGGAGTTAAGCTAGCACCTTTTAAGGTTTCTTCTGCTGCGTATTTAAGTCTACTTCTTAAAGATTGGCTTTGGGTTGGGCTTAGTTCTTCTCCCGATGCTTTTAACTGCTGTTCTACTTCTGATGCTACGGTATCTGTTAGCTTTTCTACCGTTGGGTCTGTTGAGAACGTAGGGCTGGTATTATATTTCCTTTGGATACGGTTATATGCTGTGGCTGCGGACTGGGTTACCGAATGAAGAATTTCACTAGGGATAGCTTTTAGATCATCAGAAGTTTCTCGATTTAATTCTTGTTCGTATCGTTGACTAAATTGCTCGGCTGTTGCATTCAATGGAAGGGTTTCTACTGTTTTTTGAAGTGCTTTTGATGCTGCTCGTGCAAGCTCAACTTGAGGAGAAAGGTTTGTGGCTAAGGCTTCTTCTGCTCTATCTAGTGTGCGTAAAGTTTCGTCGGCTGCGAATTCAGGAAGGTCTTCCTTCATTGCTTTAGTTTTGTTTTCTTCGAATTTGTTTACTACAGATCCGGCGAGATCTGCCGCGACGCGTTTACCTTTTTCTGTAAGGGAACCGTCTTGATCGACTAGATATGATTTTGCCCGGGTGTTGCTGCTATTTTGAATTTGTTCTTGAATTGCATTTACTGTTTCATTTAAAACTTCTTCGGTTGGAGCGGTTACCGGAATAGCAGCTGTTTTAGCAGCTACGGTTTTTGCAATATTTTTTAATTCTTGTTCTTCGTAATCGGCAAGAGTGATGATACCAGTTCGGAATAAGTATTCTTCGTCATTTCCACCGAGTAATTTATTTGCTGCGCGTTTTATTCCCCAGGCTTTTTCGGAATCTGGAGACGGAGTTCTTGCTTGATTTTCTTCGGTTTTGGTTTGTCGTTTTATTTCATCGACAACTGATTCAGCTTCTTGTTCATATTCACTTTGTATTTGTTGTTGTTTATTTTTAGCATATTGAGCATTTACATCGGGTACTGCTGCCCCTGCCGCGTAGGGGATAGCGGAAACAAATCCCTGTAGCTTACGATCATCAAGGATTTCGTCTTTAAGTTCAGGGGTACCTTCAATTTTTCTTTTCAGTGCTGCTTCGAAACTATTAGATAATGTTTGTGCGTTGGGGTTAAAGGCAGTCGCTTCGGCTGTTTCTTGGATTGCTTCTGCTAATGCTTGTTGGAGTTTAGGGTTGGTAATATTACTTCGTTTGGAAACTGTTGAAACTGTTTGGCCAAGCTTCTCTGTTACCACATTTGTGGCTTGAACTTGTTTTGCTTTAAAGTATTCTGTTAATTCGCTCCAGTTACCGGTGCTATCTGGATTAGATGTAACGGTATCTGCCAGCTTATCTTTTAGTAATGCGGTTCCTTGTTTAAGTAAATATTTTTCCGATCCAGGAATGATTCTTCCTTCATCGTCGATATATGTTGCAAAAAAAGGAGAGAGGTCGATGAGTTTTTTGTAGATAAATTTGCGATCTTCTTCATTCCATATCTGATTGTTTGGATCCTGTTGAAAGGCTTTTAACGCTTCTAATAGAAAGTTTAGATCTTGTCGCATACTTTCTTTTACTATACCAAATTTTTTTTCTAAAAGAATAGGGGAGATTTGCATAGTTTTGGAGTATCCTATAGTATATTTACTTTTTGCCTAAAAGGTAGTATTATATAGGTTGCTCCGAGAGCATTCTACACTCAAATGAGCGTATCAATGTTTAAGGAGCCAGAGCTCAATTTGAGCTCAGTTAGCACTTTTACAGAGAGCAACAGCATATTTTTACTTTACTTTCCTACTTACCTTTGTACCGCAATGGCTGCGAAAAGAGTGAGCGTGGTAGGCTCAATTTGAGCTTGAATAGCTACGTTTACTGTTTTCGCAGTCCTTGCGCTGTGCGAGGGCTCCGAGTAAGGAGATCATGACCATGAAGCAGTTTTTACGAGGTCTAGCCAAATACCTGCCGACGGTTACCGAGATAAAGTCTACGGGCAAAGAAGCCCGTAACATCGTTCTCGGTTTACGAAAGGTAGTGGCAGTGCTAATCGGGCTTTCAGGGCTCGGCCTTCTCTCCTCAAAAGAATTGGGAGATGCCGAGATAATCGGCATCGCATGGAGAATCGTCGTAATAGCGATTCTTTTGGCTCTGCCCAAAATGCAGGCCAAGTGGCCGCGGATCAAGCTGAGTCAGGTCGCCGCGTTTGCGGCGATCATAATACTGGGACTGGCCCATTTATTGAGCGTCGATCAAGCGATTCTTAAACTGGTCCCCAAGGTGGGGATCTGGTATGTGGCCGGCGGGGCGTTTTTGTTGTGGTGGTTTTTAAGCCGTCGCAAAAAAAACCCTTAGTCCCGACCACCCGATCGCTCGTTAGGGCAGACGCTGACGCATTTGGCGTCTGCCCTATACAGGAAGTAGGTAAAAAGTGACAAGTGGTCACGGGATCGCGTAGGCGAAATGAGGCTGCCAATGGCGCCGACTTTTCTCTTTTTGCTTTCCCAAAACCATCTGTTGTCTCTCTGTAATCCTGTATATCTCCAGATTACAAATCCAGCAAAATAGCTATAAAAATTTTATATTTGAGAAATGTTTGAAAAAAGGAATTATTCTAAGATTCTACGTGGTTCTGCGTACTGAGGAGCACGAGAAGATTCTTCTTCGTCGCGAATGCGACGCTCATGAAGTTGCTGTGCAGCTTCGCGCATGTTGTTGGCCATACGTTCAAGACCCGGGTGCTGATAGCTTTCTTGTTCTCGATACATGCCTATAGTATACTACAAAATTTTCTCCTGCAAAGAGGATGTTTTATAGTTTATTACGAGGGTAGTTTTTTTAAAGATGAATAGTTATTAATTAGGTATATTATACTTGAATGGTTGACACACTATAGGTTAATTGATATACTACGCTCGTATGGCGAGTCGTTCGGAACATATACATCCATCTAATCAACCTGACTTTTTAAAGCAGGCTTATAACGATCTTGATCCTGATCGGCCAAGTGCTTTAGGTGAGCGAAGAATTGTGCCTGATCCATATTTTAATGATCCTACCGATGCATCGTTAGAACATACTTTGGGGGCAGGTGGAGCAGCTTCTGCATCTGTTGACAAATATTTTTCTAAAATTAACACGCGAGATCAATATCTTCAGCAGTGGAAAGATGATACGGGAAATGATTTTGGCACGTATGGACAAAATCTTTTAGGAACTGTGTTTCGCCGTCGCAATAGTGGTCCTAAGAATATTAGTAGTATGCGCGATAATTTCGCTGCTCTTGAACCGGGAAAAGACTATAGATCTTCCGCTGAATATGCGCAGGATGTCGATGCTGATTCTCAGGATGGGGGAAATCGTCGAACATTAAATCGAAAATCTGTTACTGAAGAAGAGATTAACTTTTTGATTCACATAGTTGATGATCATATTATTGAGTATAGTAAGGGTGTTTTAACAGAAAACCTGAGAGATATTGATAAGGAAGGTACAGACTTAAAAAAGCTAATCGCTGATCTTAAAAGAGACTTAGGACCAACTTTTTCGAGCCGGGTTGATTTACTTGAGCACTACAAATTAGCTGCTTTGATTAAACAGACATGGAAGGTTTATCGTGACGTGGCTCGATATGATGTGAAGAGACTTCCCAGTGCTGGAGATATTCTTCACGTTGATGATACCGGTAATTTGACTCAAGCTGAAGCATTTTTGGTCCGGGATGTTTTAGGAGAACATACGGTGGATGGGGAAGAGCGTGTAATTGATATCATGGCTCGTGTTCAAAGACAATATAATCCAGCTCATTATCCTACAGTTGATTCGTATAAAGATTATGGTGAGCGTGAAATTTATTATAACTTCGATGGTAGTTATGCAGTACAAACTGAAAGCGGTGAAATGGTCAAAACGGAAATGCAGCTGCTTGCTCAGTGGTTGGTTGAAGCTTTTCAAACTGTACCACCGATTTCGACAAGTGAAGCGGTTGCTTACCTTAATGGTAGAGTTGAGAAGGATTCTGATACGGAGCGTCGAATTAAATACATTTACTATTGGGGACCAAAAAATCAGGTTTTGTTTGGTTCGTTGTATCCGTTGTTATTTTTAGGAAGCGGCATGCCTCATAACAGTGTGTTAACCTTGCCTGCTGAACTGTTAAATGACGGGTTGCGAGGGAATACCGTTGCCAAGACTTATCCGGAAACAGGGGTATCTATGAAACGGCGTGACCGGGGTACTTGGCAGGATATGTTTGCAACTTATGAAGAAATATCGAAGCTTGATGATGCCCAAATTATGAAACTTGCCCGCGAAGCAGATATGACGTCATTTCATTATATGATGACGAAGTTAGGTCAAATGTTTGCCTTTGTACACTGGATCAGCGAAAAAACTGAATTAAAAAAGGGAAAAATGTTAAGTACTCGAGATATTGCAACGCTGTTTCTTGAGCGTGGATCTCCGGGACGAGAACTTATCAAGAATGCGAGTGATCGCGATAATTACATGTATGGATGGTTTGACTGGACTGCTCGACGTGAAGTTTCAATAATGAAGCGTGCTGAAGAAGTAACTGAAAGTGTAGGAATAGAGTTACAAGATTTAATGCGTTCCTATTTTGATGCAGGCCGTTTTTTTTGGTTTGAGGTATCTCCCATAAATATAACTGAAATAAACCCGGCCTTATGGAAACCAGAGGAACGATTGAGAGAGGTATTGTTTCGCCTCGCTGAAACTGATCAAGCGGTTTGGGATTCGATTAAAGATGATGATGGTTATAATCCAGTTCGAAATTGGTTGTGTAAGAAATTGGGTTTGAAAAGAAATAAGTACAGTAAGGAAGAAAAAATAGCCGATCTTAAAGCAACTATTCCAGGTAAGGGTGAAGTTGGTGAAGGCCTCTTTATGGTGTTAAAAATGTATCTTGGTTATGGTGATGCTAATGTAACTGGGGAAGATCGCTTATTCTATAAATATGGTAGATTTGGTCATATTTTTAATGAAGCAATTACTCTTGAAGATGGTACAAAAAGGCAAGTTACCTTTGAAGAGTTGTTAAAGTTTACCGGCATGAAAATTGTGGATGGGCATTTAGCAATGGTGGGGAATCGTGAAGAAATTAAGACTAGTGATTCTGATGATGTTAAAGCAGAGAAAGAAGCATGGAAGGATTATACTTACGCTATTGGTAAGTATATGGAATACTTTTCTGACCGTGAAGCAAATAAAAAAGTAACGCTCGATGCTAGAGCACGCATGATACTAGGCTTAGACTTACATGTTGCAGACGCTTTGCGGTTTTTGGCTAATACGGGTGAGTCTGCTATTGATCCGCTTCCTGGCCAACCACTTAGAGGTAAGGTGTTGCCTGTAGTACGAGATCGTTCAGATTTGTATCGACCTCTCGTTGATGCTGCCTACATTTATATAAAATATTATGATCCAGATTTCTATTATGGGGGTGACCGATTAGTAGATTTCCAGGACGAAGCAAACCAAAGAGGGGCTTTATCTCGCACTGGTAGACCAACGCTTAATGGTAATATGATCGGCGATCCAAATAAAATTGCTGATGATGAGTATTACTGGGGTGAAGTTCGTGATCGTTTAGGAATGCAGCAACGGTATTTGAATATATGTATGGCTCCTCTTGCAATTAAGCCTCGTACAGAGGATTTAGAAAGTATTGGCATACGTGAAGAAACTATTGATGGGCGACCTGAGATACTAATTCGTGCAGCTGATGATGACGTGGAAGATGACTTCTTAAGGAGTAGAGGATATACCTATCGTGGTTGGGTGAGATATGATTCATGGCAACCACGCAATGGGATGGTTCGTGTTGATAATGTTCGCTATGCTTCTGGTAGTTATGCTAATCTAACAAAATATCCGGCCGAAGTTACAATCTCAACACTTTCTCATTTTGAGAATCCTATGGAGTTAATTTACTTGTCTTTAGGTAGGCAACTAGAAGTTGCTAGGGAGGCTACCGATTTGGAGTTAGCTCGAAGAGGTGTTGCGAAAAACCATCCTCATTACCAAGAGATGTTTAACGAACTTCTTCCTGAGACGTTTGTTCATAATTTAAGCGCACAATTTGTTTTGACACCAGGAGACCATTCCCAAATTTTTAATAAACTACTTCAGGACGAAATGTTTGATCGCGCAACCTTTAATGAGATGGTTCTTTTGTCTGGATGTTATACCAAAATGGGCTTGCATCACGGTAGTAGTGGTCCAGAAGCAGGACAGAGGGCAGCGTTTGAAGCGTCGTGTGCCGTTTTAAATATTCCAGATAAGGATATTGAAGCTGAAGCAAAACATTCAGATGACGAATCTGCTAAAGGGTTATTGAACGTGGTGTCCAATGTTCATAGGTATTTAGGAGCAGTTTTACCTACATCAGAATTGTTAGTTGAACCGTTAAAAGGGCAAACTGGTAGAAATTTGCAAAGTGGTATGCTAACTGGTGCGGGTATGGGAGCTATTGGAGCGGTTGCTGGCACTTTGGGTCCGTTGCTTGTAGGTGGCGTGATAAATCCACTTCTTGGTGCTGGAGGTTTGGTTGCGGGGGTAGTATATGGCGCATGGATGGGTAGGGACAGAGGTTCAAGACCATCACTTATTAGTGGTGTTGAAGAAGATACCTTGATGGGGCAATATGCTAAACATATTTTAGGAGTTGAGAAGCCCGAGTTAGGGTTAGCCCTCAATGCGCAGAATATGCATGAAATGCTTTGTGGGAGAGGACGGTGGAATTGTATTGTTGATCCAAAAGATATACCTAAGGCTATTGTTGATCGATTTATTGCCTATAGAGGAGCTTATAATAAAGCGCATGGGTTAGATGGACAAGCGAAGTAAGGAGTAGTTTATGTCAAGCGAAAATAGAGGTTCACCACTTGTTCCTAGAGATACTAGATCTCCAGCGGAACAGGAAGAGATAACTGCACGGCGTATTAGGTATGCGAATGCGCCTGTTCGACGTATTCCTCGTGAAGTTTCAACTACGGGACAATTGTTGGTTTTAGGTGGGTTATTGTTGGGGTCTTTTTATGGATTAGTTAGATCACGAAGAGATTATCATGGGACTGATGCGTTAATTGGCACTTCAGTAGGTGCTGGACTGCGTGCTAATGCGGTAATCATGCTTACTGATCCGAGGAGAGTTGAGGTGCAGGATTCTACTGGTGGAAAAACAATGTTACAGAAGTGGGAGAATCTTTATTTTAGAGATGGTTTTGATCCTACTCGTAAGGATGAATATGAAGCAGTTAAGATTATTGATGATGTGTTTACTCAATTGATGACACCTGATGGTAGGGCGGCGCTTAATGACCAAGCACAGGCTTATTACAAAGACCTTTTAAATAATGATAAGCTTTCAGATAACGAGAGAAATTCTGTATTTCAAGATATGGTACGAACTAAAGAATGGATCGATGAATTCGGGCGGAAAGTTGATAACAATGATCTACCTCGAGACGCCAAAATCAGTGGAGCTTTGCTTGGGATGAAACAACTAGGGTATAAAGAAAAAGCAGTTGATGATCTTGGAGCTGCATGGAAAATATACCTCGAATCATCGGCACCTCCTGGAACAGATGAAGCCGGCAAATAGTTCACCGGCTTTTCTTTTTTTTCTTTATTAATATTTTGTAGTTTTACATCTTGGTTAATGAGCCAAGTAACGGAATTCTTGAGGCAGCTTTTTGTAATCCTTCGCCTGCTGCTCCCTCTGAGGCTCCTGCTTTCTGTTGTAACGCTTCTTTGAGCAGTGCTCCTGCTTTGGGTACGGTGAGCAATATGCCTAAGCTTAATAATGGGCCTACAGCGCTACCCCAATTACCAAGTGCTGGTGGTGCCCAATATTGAGAACTATCTGTAAATGGCTCCTGACCGACACTCCAGATATTATCCCTCGGTTCAAGGGTATTAAAGTGTTGGTAGGTTGAGTTTTGGTACCAGACAATATTGTCTTTGTTGTTTTTGGCAACAAAAATAGCTGCAAAACTGAGCATGAAGAACACGAGAGGAAACACCAATAAGTGAACCATCATTCCTCGCAGCCATTGTCCAAAACCGGTCGCTTGACCTGGAATTGAGAACATTAAGAACTGGAGCGGCGAAAAAATGATCTTAAATGTCACCGTGAGATATGATGTCAAAAGTAAGAAGAAGGTTCTAATTAGTGCGATAAACATTGCTATGAATAGAACTGTGCGAGTGATGCCACCATCAAAGAGGGCGTCGAATCCTAATGCACCTGTAATGAAGCTGAATTCTTCTTCTCCAAGCGTTGTGAAACTATCTAATAGTTCGTCAACATTATAGAGTTGGTCCCAGAGCTTAAAGATATTGGCATTGGTGAGGGCATTTAACTTTATAGCTGGATCACCAGATACACCGACGAAGCCTTCTCTTTGCAATAGGGCGGCTCCTAGCCTGGTTCCTACTGTGACGGTGTCAATTAAGAATCCACAGATCGCGTAACTGAAGATAACTAAGATCATGGAAACAATAATCTTAGGGATTGCTTGTTGAATGGTTACTACCGTTCGAGGATCAATTTTAGTTCTTAACATGATCATAGTACCGATTACTACGAAGATAACTACAAAACCGACTAACGCAATGTTTCGGGCAAGCTTCCACAAGTTAAGAATAGGTGATAGTGATTCAAAGCCAAATCCCTGCGCGTAGGCTGTTTTAACCGGAAAGCCGATATTGTGCTTTAGATCAGCTAGATATTGTCCTGTTGAAGCTGGTTTATTTTGATACATCATTGCTGTGTATCTTAGAATTGCTGCCGCGCCTCC
>CAZHTP010000005.1:58218-78538 GCA_964535655.1 uncultured Gammaproteobacteria bacterium
CTGGTTTATTTTGATACATCATTGCTGTGTATCTTAGAATTGCTGCCGCGCCTCCTATGCCTTCTGCGTTTTCACCCTGTATGGCTAAGGGAAAATATCCTACTACAGACTGAAGAGGGCCTTGAGGGCCTTGCATGTATATTTCAGTAGATGAGCGCGATCCTTTATTGTATGCCTGTGTTCCAATATGCAAACACGCAAATCCCGGTTTACCTCCAGCAGTAACAGTTCCACTATAAGGAAGACAATCTTGTTCTCTTGCATTTGGGCATAAATTTCCAGCTGGCGCTGGGGCATTAACCCCCGGAGTACATCCAGTTGCTTGAGCAAAACTGTTTTTCGGATATATTCCAGCGATTACTGCTAGTAAGAAAAACATTACAGTTATCTTTTTCATTATTTAGTATCCCGTTATTTTGAAGTTTGTAACGTCTACGCCTGTAAATGCTTTAATTAAAAGTAAAATTGTATAGGATATAGCGAAAAAAGCGAGCCCTAGAATTGCCCAAGTTATAGTGCCTTTTGCTGCTGCAAGCGCTTTTGGGTCACCAGCTGAAAGAAGATACTTAACTCCTCCTACAATCATCATGGTGAAAAACCCAAATCCAATTAATGTGCCGAACACGGTTACCACTGAGGCAAACACTTTTTCGAGATCGCCGATTTGAGCAACACCGGTAAAATCTGGTTTACCGTTTCCCGGTGCAGCTGCTGGTGCTGCCGGATCAATGCAACGCTTATCGCGTCCGCATATTAGCCCAAGTGCACACCCTTCATCACCTGTGCACCCTGTGCCTACCCCTGGACCTTTTACACACGTTCGCGGTGCAGCAGGTCGGCAATACTGCCCGGCACCACAAATGGTTCGAGTTGTACATACAGTTCCTGATGCGACTGGAGGTGGGACAGGAGTGGGAGCTGGGCAGGTATTGTTTGCTGCACAAATTTTGTTTTGACCTACACCACAGGGAATACACGTTAAGGGGTTGCCACATTCAAAGTCAAAAGAACAACCTTCCCGTATGCCAAGCCCAACTTCACAAACACTAGAAGCATTAACATCAGAACTGTACTTGCAGCGTTCCCCGCTACCGCACTGTGTTCGATCATTACCTTTGCATACTGCACCAATTGTTGCGTGTGCATTTATTGGAAAAATGAGTAAGAGTACCGCAATGAGAAGTAATTGTTTAAATTTCATATTTTATTAATTTCCTGATAGCCCTAAGGAACCTAATCCTAAGATATCAAAGCCGACAACTTGAATTATTGTTACGGAGAGAATAATGAATAATAATCCAATTATTGCTGAGGTAATGGTTTCTTTTGCGTGTGCGATACCTTCAGGGTTTCCTTGTGACGTTACCATACGGAAGCTACCCATGAGGATTAAGATAAAGGCTATTCCTGAACCAATTCCTACACCAAGACGAATAGCAAGCGTAGCGAAGGCTTCAGGTTGCGTATCTATACAGCCTATGGCTGTGCGAATTGAATTCAAGTCTCCATTACAGGTAGGGTCGACATCGGCAGGGACCTCTTCGGGTTTGAAACAGCGCCACCTTGGATATTTATAATTGCCTACTTTTACTAAACCGGATTTTTTACATACTTCGTTTGGTGTGCAGAGCGGCGTATTTGGATCTGGGTCTCTTGAGCTAAGATCACTTTTAAGGACTTTACCAAAAAAAAGTACCACCTCATAGCCGTGGCACTTTTGATCAGCTTTGTCATAATCTACAATATAAACATTGTCATTATTAAGGTTTATTTTGTTATATGTAGCATAATCGCAGCAGTCGTGGACTGCCATGGCTACTGTGGGCATGAAAAAGAGCATAAATACAGCGACACTGGTGTTGATACTTATTTTTCTTTTCCAATTAAACATATATCAATTATACACTTGTTTTTTTAATTTTTACTATTAGCTCTTTTTTTCTAAATCTTGCGGCTTAGTTGTGATGATTTTGTGCTCTTCTGGTGATGCTACTACCCGCATGGCTACGTGATTTGGACCGGCAAAGAATAAACCTTCACCCACATCAGTAGAAAGTAAAAAGTGTTTTTCTCCTTCAGAAAGGAAAAATGTTTCGCCGATTTTTGGAATAGCCGCTGGAGATTGTTTTAACAAAATTTGAATTGAGCTGTTGGTGACAATGGCTTTGCCGTAGTCTGAGCTTAAAAAATCTTCGATATCCTGGGTGATAGTAGTTAAGCCCATGTAGTATTTGCGACAACGCTTGGCAATACCATAGAGGGCCATGGCGGAATCGGGGAATTTCATCATGTACCACGCCTCGTCAACGATAAGAATACGTCGGCGCATGTCACGCTTAATTTTTGTCCAAATATAGTCGACAATCATAAACATCGCGATTGGTCGGAGTTCGTCTTCAAGGTCTCGGATAGAGAAAACTGTGAAAGGATTGCGCAAATTAACGTTGGATTGAGAGTTAAAAATTCCCATTAAAGAACCTCGAATGAATTTTTCGATGCGATTGGCGAGATTTCTTGCTTCAGTTTCTTCCATTCCCATTAACGCTTTATACAAATCTTCCATTAAGGGAGGCGTGTTGCGTTGGGTTTTAGGATCTGGTGTGATACCTTTCATACGGTAAGTATTGATTAGGGCTCTATCGAGTAAGGCATCTTCAGAAGGGGTCAATTGACCCATAATGATTCTAAAGAGCGTGTGCAGGGAAAGAATTTTTAATCCGAGTTCGTTTTCTTCCTCCTCATAAATTCCTGAAAGATCAAATGGGTTAATAATGGCTCCTGAATTGAGTGAGAAGTTGATGTATTCTCCGCCAATAGTTTGACAGAGAACTTTATACTCGTTTTCAGGGTCGATTGCGATGATTTCAGTACCAAACATTAGCGAACGTAATGCTTCTAGCTTCACCATGTATGATTTTCCGGCACCAGATTTTGCAAAAATTACGGCGTTTGCGTTTTCCATGGTAAATCGGTCGAAAATGATTAACGAACCATTGTGTTCGTTAATCCCATAGACAATTCCTTCGTTAGCGGTAAGTTCGGAGGAAGTGAATGGAAACGTAGTCGCAAGTGAGGTCGTGTCCATGTTTCGGGTGACATTAATTTTATCTAGCCCGATCGGCATTGTGGTGATGAATGCTTGCTCTTGCAGGAGTGTTGCGGGTTTGGAGATGATGATTAATGAGCCGAGCATAGATTCTACCTGTTTAGAAATAGTGTCAAGTTCTTCCATGGTTTCTGAAGGGATAGTTACATAGAGCCCAAACTGGAAAAATCTTTCGGCACCTTTAACTAACTGATCCTGAAGCTGCAGCGCATCATCAAGCGCTACTTGAACCGCTGGATCAATAACTTTACCTTTTTGCATATCAGAGTTAATTGTTGCTTCCATTTCGCCAATTTTTCTTCTCAGATTGTCTAAAATATCCTTAGATTGTACTGGGTAATGAAACATTGAAATTTGTAGCGTGTGGTCGAAGTTAATGAGCGGAGCTAGCCAATTTGCTCCAACAAAGCGGGGATATCCAATAACGAACAGTGTTCGGTAATAATTTGAACCGATTTTGATGTAATCAAAATCCACTTCCATAGCGGGAGGAGCGATAATATCCTTAATGGAGATCATACCTGAGGCCAGCGTGTTTAATGCCATTTGATCTGTTGTGAGAGGGGTTTGTGTCGTTGGTTTTTTGCTGAGAAAAGGGAGCTGTAATGCCATAGTTGTTATTGTAAAGTGTTTACTTGATAGCGTAAAGAGGATAGGGTTACTAATTACCTACGATCATTATTTATTCCCGCTTGTACACCAGGAATACTATTTGTGTTTTGTCCGCTGTTCATTTGAGCACTTTTTCTCCTTGCATCTTCGATTGCTTTCTGCAAGTTTAAAATAACCTGATCGGTATTTCCAGGGGGTTGTTGAGTTACGGCTTGTATTGGAGGATTGATTTGAACCGGTGAAGTTGGGGAAATTTGCTGCAATGGATTATTAGTTTCCATTCCTTGGCTAAAAGCTCCCTGATTTTTTGTTTGAGGGCTCGGTGGGGCTGGCCATGGAGTTTGGGCATTTTGAATGGTTTGATTCCAAGGGGTTTGTGGCAACGTATTTGGTGCGGATCCTTGAGGTCTATTCATTTGCTGGGATGGCAAGGCACTGTTGTTAGCACTGTTTGCATTGTTGTTGTCAAATAATGCAGCAGGGCTCATTTCAGAAGCAAGTGTGTCTGGTCTCTGATTATTTCTTCCCGGAGGGTTTTGTTGGCGAATTTCAGCTGCGGAGGATACTATTGGGGACAAGTATTCGTCACTGCGTGTTGCTAGTCTTTGAGCACCAGTAACTGCCGGATTGTAGATATCATAGAAGAGCTCAATTAGTTGTTGTGTTGATAAGTGGCTTGCCTTTAATCCTAAACGAGTTAACTGTCGCATCAGGTGGTCGCGTTTAGGGAGCAAAATATTTTTAGCACGATCTACAATATATTCTTTAGAATATTTTGGTGCTTTATTTTGTTTACCGAATCCCAGCGGTGAGGTTGCTCCTAAACCTATTTCTTCTGGGTACATCGGAATGACTACATAAAAGCGTTTATCTAATACATTATTTTCTCGAATGGTTGAAGAGATAAATTCACGATATTTTCGAATTTGGATACGAATTTTTTCGTTAACTTGTTTTTGTTCCCACTTTATAAGGCTTTCTAGATATGAGGAGACGTCCATTCGCTTACTGCGCACAACTACTTGGATAGGAAAGGAGAGAGAGTTGAGTAGCCCTGCATAAGCATAGATGATAGCGTCTTGCTCAGTTTCTGATAACAAGCCAAAGTTTACTGCTGTCGTTTGAATGACTAGAGCTGCTCCATTGTTTTTTAGAATGACCATATCATCGAAAATATCTTCGATTTCCAAATGCTCTTGGGTCGATGCTTTAATTGGCGTTTGTGCTGCCATTATGCTTTCTCCTTAATCTCTATTGGTGATACTACACTGCCGGATAACGTTATCTGGTAGATGTCAAAATTTTTCTCTTCCTTACTATCTTCTAATTCCATAGTATAAGTACCGTTGGGCAATGGGGTAGAGATTGCGAATTGGCCTAAACGGTTAGACTTAAGTGCCCGGACTGGGGATTTATCTGCGTCTTTGACTATTATAATAACATTAGGGATAAAATTGCCAGCAGTATCATATACAACTCCATTTATAACGTTAATTAAATTGGTTATAGCTGGTATTTTTGCCGTACGTAGATCGGTAATAACTTTTGCTTCAGATTTCTTGACTACAGGTTTAAGTGGTGCAGGTGTTGGTGCGGGAGTTGGAGGAGGAGCCATGGAGACTGTGATTTGAATTGGTTTAGGTTGTTCAGATTTAATACCTGCTTTTGGAGTCCCTGCAATTTTTGCAGTTTCTGATTGTAGTTGTGCTGCTAATTTGTCCAAATCATTGGACGTGTCAACAAGTTTGGAGGTTGGCTTTGGTGTTTCGACTTTAGGTTTTTCAACCGCTGGTTTTGGTTCAGGCTGTGCTACCTTTGCTGGTGCTGTAGAAGTTGGGAGTATTTGAATTGGTACTATGATGGGAGTGCCGTTGGTTTGAACTTGCTCAATTGTTGCAGGAGAAGTTACTGGTTTTCCCCCCTGTTTTTTGACAGCTTCTTCTAATCGTTTCTTTTCCTGCTGTAATGCTTCGTTTTGTTGTATCAATTTCGATTTTTCTTCTTCCATTTTCTTAACAAAATCTTTGTATTGGTCTTCTAATTTTTTCTTCTCATCTTCAATTACCTGTTTCTGGGCTTCCATAGAGTTCTTTTGTAATTCAAATTCTGACTTTATCTTTTGCAATTCTTCATCTTGATGTGATTTTTCTTGCACTTGTTTCCCGACAAGTTCAGTTTTAAGCTTCTCTAATTCATTGTTGGTATCTGTCAATTGTTGTTTGAGCAGGTTTGCACTTTCAATCTGCTTTTCGTCTGATTCAAGCTTTTGCTTTAATGCTTGCTCAGTCTTGATACGTTCATCAGTTAACTGTTGTAATTTATCGTTAAGCTCTTTGGCCGATTTTTCAAACTCCTCACGTTTTGCTTTTTCTTCGTCAAGTTTAGATTGTACTTCTTTTTCTAATTTAATTTTCATTTCTGATTTTTCTTTTTCTTCTTGCTCGCGCATTTGACGTAACTCTTCTAAGTATTCGCGTTCCATTTTTTGCATAGTAGACCAGAATTTTGGTGATTCTGGTTGAGTAGAACTTGGGGTTGGCATTGGATTAATTGGTTGCGGTTTTGGTTCCATTAAAACTGGTTTACTTATCTCAACAGGTTTTTCAGTAGGTGGTTTTATTTCAATCTTGGGAAGTTGCACCTCGGGCTTATTTTCTTCAGATGCTTTTTTTTCAGCAGGCTTTGGCTTTTCTTGCACTGGAGGAATAGCTGGTGCTGGTTGGGGTTGACTACTAACAACCGGTTCGGATTTTATTTTTTGTGGCTGTGGCTGTGGCTGTGGCTGTGGCTGTGGCTGTGGATTGTCGCTTGGCACTAACGGTGGGCGATTTGGTTTTTGGGAAACAGGAATGGATTCAATGGATGGCAATTGCATTGTGTTTATTACAGGAGGTGGGACTGGTTTAGGAAGTGGTGCTGGGGCAATTGGCTTTGGTTGCTGTGTTGGAGGGGGAGTTGGAAGAGTTGGCAGGGCTGTTATTGGAGCGTGAGTAGACGCGTTTTGTTGAGGCATATTTGGCTGATTTTTTGCTAGCGGAATTATTCTTTCGTTAAAGAGCATACCTTCTTTTGGCTTACCTTGGACTTGCGGTTGCTGAGGAGCAGTATTGTTGTGTTGCACTGGAGAAGGTGCGTTTTGAGGTTTTACTTGCTGCATGGTTGGAGCCTGGATAGGGGTTGGTGGAGGAGTGAAGATGTGATCATTTGATCGTGTGTTCTGTGGAATTTGAGCTGAAGCATAGGGTTGTTTTAATCCAAGGGAATGAAGTTTCTGTTGTTCGACAACGTCTAACTTAGATCTGCTTGTTGTGGGAAGTGTTTGAAGATAATTACTTAATTTTGTTCGATCTTCAAACATTTTTTTATCCGGAAGAAGATCTACCGCGTAGGAAGTGGTTAAATACGACGGAACTACTGCAGTTTTAATCCAAATTCTTTGGGTAGGTGAGAAAATTGCTTTTACAAAAATAAAAATCCATCTGTAAAAGGGGATATTTTGAATCGTTCCAAAAGATAGCAGTATTCCAAGTCCAACAAAAAAAACTATGAAGATAACTTTTATAATGAAGTTTGAAATAGTAAGAAAGCCAATAAATCCGATTACGCCACATACTCCGAGCATGGCAAATTGCTTTAGTGTCAAAAACCCTACAATTTTGAATTCGAAGGAAGTGACATTTTGTGGAACGGCGTGCTGCTGCATACAGTGTTAATTATATCAATTAAAATCAAGATTATTTAGTTTATGATAGTTGATGCAGTCGTCTAAGTGAAGCCCCTAATGATATACTTTACTTTGGTGTATGCGTAACGTTTTTACTTCAATTGGTCCGTATCTTGTTATTATTTTGCTTCCGATTTTCGTGTTTTGGCAGGGGCTTTTTACCAATTCAATTATTGTCCTTGGTGATTTTACCGGTTCCGACCTTCTTGATTTGCATCTTCCCTATAAATATGCACTTCGCGATTCTTATATGCACGGAGCGGTACCTCTTTGGTCTCGATATTTAGGGACTGGATATCCGTTACTTGCTGAAGGGCAGAGTGGCCCTCTTTATCCTCCTAATATACTTTTATCCTTTATTGAGCCTTTTCTTGCATTGAATATTAGTATTGTGCTTGCTTTTATTGTTGCAGGTAGTGGTGCTTATACTTATGCACGGAGCCTTAAACTAGGAAGGGCAGTATCGCTGTGGATTGGCATCGCTTTTATGTTTTCATCATTTTTTGTTGCTCGTCAAAAACATTTGAATATGATTGTTGTGGCAGGATATTTGCCGTGGAGTATATGGGCATTAAAAAAAGGAATTGTTCATACGTTCTCCTCAGATGGTTTATTAAAAACGCACATTCGATTTAATTGGTTTATTTTGTTAGGGATTTTTTGGAGTTTACAACTATTTGCTGGTCATCCTCATATGGCTTACTTGTGCATACTTATGATTCTTTGGCAGGTTTTTTGTGAAATTGTGTATTTGATAATTCATTTGAAAAAAAAATCATTACGACCTGTTACTTTTATTTGTTTAGGGGTTATGTTTGCTGCGATTCTCTTACTTTGTATTGCTTCAGCTCAACTATTGCCAACCGCAGAGCTTACTTTGCTTAGTGGAAGAACTCGATTGACCTTTGAACGAGTAGTAGGTAACCCGATGAGAGGGAAGTTTCTGTTGACTTTATTTTATCCTTATATTTTTGGTAATCCCGCTGATGGTACTTATCGTGTAGACATATTAACCCAAGGGGTGTGGTGGGAAAATGTTTTATATATTGGAGTTATTCCTATTGTACTTAGTATTTTATTTCTTAGTAGTAAAATTAAACCGTATTTTCTGGAAATTTGGAAGTCTTCAGATCGCGTATCTTATTTATTTGAGCTTGTGAAAAAACTATCCTATTCAACTTATTATTTAGCATCGTTGCTTGTGGGCTCCTTGCTTTTTCTCAGTCTTTCTTTTGGTGGCTATTCATTCACTTATTTATTGGCGTTTTACCTTGTTCCTGGAATGAGTTTGTTTCGATTCCCAACTCGATTTAATCTTTATTTACTTTTAGTGCTTTGTGTATTTAGCGGTTGGGGATTATTGCAATTATGGCGGATGGTTCCTTATAGACCCATGATAAAAAACAGCATATTCTTTATCTTGTTTATTTTTACTATATTCGACTTAGCTTATTTTAATGCTCGATATATTACCTATATTCCAGCAGAACGGTATTTAGCTAAACCACAAGCGATTTCTTCATTTGATTCTAAAGAGCTTTTTCGTATCTATCCTTTTACACAGTATGAAATTAATCCCTATTTATTATTAGGTTGGAAAAAAGGAATGAACGCAATAGTTTCGAATGAACAGGCAATTCCTGGAGATACGGCTTTGATGTATCATGTTGATTCTTTTTCTGATCGTGGTTGGTTTGAAGGCGGTCTTGTTTCGCGAACGCGCTATGATCTGGAGAATTATTTAGTCGCTGATGATGCTTTGCAGGTTGATACATGGGCAAGATTGCTTGGAGCTTGGAATGTGCGTTATTTGCTGGCATATTCGCATTTATCTAATTATACGGTTCATGCAGAATATCCTGCAGACACTTTTTTTGGTACCACATTGAAAGTTTATGAAAATCCTAACGTGCTTCCACGGGCTTTTTTTAGTTCAACTGTGACATATATTTCGCGTACACAAGACTTAATTGAACGAATGAAATCTTCTACTTGGAATCCTAGAAAAGAGGTATTTAGTCAAAACGAGCAGCAGCAGAGTGACCTTGGATTACCTGAACTACGTTATGATGCTGTTCAAATTACTCGTTATGAAAATGAATTTGTAGAAATGAAGGTAGACCCAAAGCAGAAAGGCGTTCTCGTTTTTTCAGATCTTTATTATCCGGGGTGGCATGCGTTTATTGATGGAAAAGAAACAAAGATATTCCCTGTAAATATGATTCAGCGAGGTGTGGAAGTTCCGGCTGGCTTTCATGTAATTACTTGGGAATACCGGCCGATATTTTTCTATATTGGATTGGCGATCTCTAGTGTTTCCGTTATACTTATCACTATCTGGTTGTTGATTTGGTGTTATTTATATAAAGGATATTGTTATGAAGCAATTGCATAAATATTTTCGCCCCTTGGTTATTACCTTAGTCTTTACCGGAATACTGGTTTTTTATCTTTATCGCATAACTTATTTTAACTTTTTTATGTTTGATGAGCTGTATTATTCTGGTGCCGCAATGGACATGTATGAGAATAAGGGGGATTCTAATTTTCAGCATCCGCCTTTAGGAAAATGGCTTATTAGTTTACCTTTCTACATAATGGGCGACTCGTGGTCGTTAAGTTGGCGGATAGCTCCGTTACTATTTGGATTTTCGGGGCTTGTCGTTACTTATTTTTTTGCCAGGAGGATTGGTTTGTTGTGGTGGCAATCCCTTGTTGTGGTACTTTGTTTGGTAGGCTCAGTGTCATGGTATGTTCTCAGTAGAACTGCAATGTTGGATATTTTCCTCTCATTTTTCGTTGTTTTATCTGCATACATATTTTATGTGTATTTAGAAAAAAACAAATTTTCGCGAGATTATTCTACTTATTCTCATACAGGATATTTTTTATTAGCGGCTTTAGTTACCGGGCTTGCAGGTTTATGTAAATGGAGTGGTTTTTTCCCGTTTCTCTTTTATCTGTTTTTCTTCTTCTTTTATTTAGAAGGAGCTACGCGAAAACGTGTGTTTCATTTTCTTCTGTTATGTTTGGTACCGGTTTATATTTATTTTATTTTGTCTTTTATTATTTATAAGTTTGATTATATCGATGTAGCTTTCCGTACGTATCAGGATTTTGTCTTTCATAATTCTTCAATGTTGCCTGAGAGTAATCCAACGGATGTTGAGAAATATAAGTTAGTAGGAGGGTATAAGGCATTTTTACGCTATTTTTTACAGAATGAAGTGTATATTATTAGTTCACCTTATATGACTCGCTATGGATTAGTTAATAATCAATTACTTGCGGGCACGTTCCTTGGTTTTACTGTGTTTTTAGCCTTATCTGGGGTAGGGTATATTATACGTAGAGTTCAACGAGTTACATTTGATTTGCCCGTATTTTTTACCGAAAAATCTATGCTTTTTAACTATTTTTACGCCTTTTCTTTACTTGTACCGTGGCTTTTTATACCTCGTGTCCAGTATTCATTTTATTATGTGCCGGCGTTTCCTTTTATTGTGATGCTTGTTTGTTTCTATTTATTTAAATACTGTAACTGGAAGCTGACGGTACTCTTCTTGATTTGTTATTTTGCGTATTTCTTTTACTGGTTACCCGTCTCAATTCCACTTTAAAGATATAAAAAAATACCGGTCTTTGGAGGACCGGTATTTTTTCTTTGTTACTCCTTTATCTTGGAGAAGAAACAACGATATTGTCTGTTGCTCCGACGAAAGTCATGAGCAATCTGAATATCGCGAACGCGACTGCAACGATAATGATACCGACGATAGCGCCAGTAATTTTACCACGTGCAGCTTCGGTTCCTGCTTTGTCTCCACCGGATGTGATCCACTGGATACCACCCCAAATGAGGTAGATTAATACGAGGATTAATGCAAAGAAGAACACGAGGTTCAATACGCCACTGAGAGCTGTTGGCAAATCGTTAAATCCGTATTGACTGGATGTTGGGAATGATAACGTAACCTGTGCGTAGGTTGCTGTTGCCAAAGATAATACCGCTGTTGCTGCTGATGAAACACCAACTAATTTTGCATATGTTTTTTTGAACATTTTGTAACTCACCTCCCTTCAAAAGACACTTTATTATACCATATTTTTAATGTTACCATTTATGGCGTGTAGGTTATAGCTCGCACTAAATTAGCTATTCCAAAAGTTACGCCTAGCAGGACTAGACCGATTCCTGCTTGCGTCATTCGATTTCGCGCAGTTTGAAGATGCATTTTATCTCCCTCGGAAAGTACCCACTCGATTGCACCTCTTACGAACATATATAAGAATACTACGGTGCCGCTGCCAATTGCAAAGTTAATGAAACGGATAACGTTGGCGTTTAAATCTAACGTTGCGTTAGTTGGAGGAGAAAGGGTTCCGAGTTGAGCGGAAGCTGATTGCAAAGGAAAGCCTATGCTCGCAACTATAAGAGATATTAAAAATGCTTTAGTTTTCATGGTTAATAAGGTTGACAGTATTTATACTCATTGATATTTTCATTGGCTTTACATCCTCGATCGCATTGTGTAGGTTCCGTGCAATATTGATCAGGATAACTCATCTTTATATTGCTGAATTTTTCATTAGAGACTCTAGAATATACTTGATGGCATGTAATAGCTTTATAACACTCACTTGGAGGAATCCCTTCCATGTCGCACTGTTCTTTACGATTGCCATAGCCGCAGATATATATTGCTTTACTGTTTGTTTCATCCAAAGCAGGGGAAACAAATTGACCAACAGCCTGACTAATTACTAATCCTAAAGAGAGAAGTAGTACGCCAATTATTGCATGCATGATAGTACCACGGGCTGAGTCGAGCGCTTTTGGATCTCCGCCTGCGGTTACCCACTTTACTCCACCGTATACTATATACATTAATGCTGCTATGAGACCAATGTATAAGGAGACGTTAAATAACATGAGAATATAGCGAGTTAAGCTGATAGAGCCACTCATGCCTGAAAACGGCGGAAATATCCTTCCGATAACGTTTCCAGCTTCTAAGCTATCTGTATTGCCACCCCCTGTATCAATAGGTGCTTCTACTGCGAGAATATGAAAGATGCTTTTTACTAGATCCATATTAAATGTCCTGGAATAAATACAGCGTTAATTCATTAACTACCCGGTATAACCAATAGGATACAAATACTATGATCATACCTGCAATAGCCCATGTCAAATGATTCCTTGCTGCGGCAACTGCTTTTGGATCACCTGCGGATATCATATACCGATATGATCCCCAAATTAAATAGATAGTCATGACGATTAAAGCAATTGTGTATACTTGACCGAGAATTCCGTTAATAAATAGACCCAGCGAGGTAGGAGCTTTACCTCCAATAAAATTGTTATTTACACAATCTCCAATTTGTACTCCTTGGCTTGGCTGAGGTATGCATGTAGCTCGAACTGCAGGGGGTGGTGCTGCAAGTACTGAACTACTACTTGTGACTATAAAAATTGAAGCTAAAATAGATGAGATTAGTATTCTTTTCGTTCTCATGGTTTTAAAATCCCAAACAACCCTGTTGCATAACTTGTGAGACTGTATGCTAGGGAGATTATAATTAATCCTATCGTTGCGTACGTAATTCTTGCTTGTGCTGCAGCCAGAGCTTTTGGATCCCCTTTACTCATTAAATATTGAAAACCTGACCAGAGGAAAAATAAAAATCCTATTATGCCAAATAGTGGCAAAATGTAAGTAAAAACACGAGAAAGAGTGAATGCCAGTGCACCTGGGCCAGTGAATCCTGGCTTGAGGCTTGCAGGTGGCTGAATATCATACCCTCCAATGGTCGCTAACATGGGAATATATTTTTTTAATTTTATGTTCATAACTTGACTCTATTTTATCATACGCATAGCAGGGTTGAAATGTAAATTGGATAGTTAACCATATATGTAGAGAACTAGCTCGTTTACTATGGCATACGACCAGTACGCTATAAAAATAATTACTTCGCCAATAATAGCCCAGAAAATGTGTTTGCGTGCATTTGTAATTTCTTCAGGATTCCCGGCGGATAGGATAAATCGATAACAGCCCCAAATTAAATAAATTAGCATAAGAATTAAGGCTATTGTGTATGCTTGACTTAGTAGTACTGAAATGAAATTTCCTAATACAACAGGCATTGCTAATGTTTCGAAATTTTCTTGAAATGTTAATCCAATTGGAATTCCTTGAGAGTTATCTTGAGTACATTGTTTAGTTACTGGGTCGCAGGTATAGCCATTGCCGCAAGTGGATGTATGACAATCATCAGGACCTGGCTGGCATATCTTTTTATTTGATGCAGGGTCAAGTATACAGACATCACCGATTTTACAATATTGTGTTGAAATACATGTTGTAGTTACTGCATTTACTGGAGATACAACTGTAAACCACGTTATGACCACGAGGGCGAGTACTGTAGTTTTTGTTGTTTTTGTAGGCATTATTTCTATTGTGTAATGCCTAATTAATAAATTCAATATGCTTTCTTGATATGTTATTATTACCTTATGTTTCTGCGACTGTCGTTTGGTGTAAAAGTAATTTTACTTTTTGCGTTTTCATTTTTTCTTTTTTCACTTTGCTCATTTACTCGGATTGCTTTTGCCGATGAGCTTGATGATATCGAGAAGCAATTGAGTGATTTAACAAAAGCTCGAGAAGCTTCGATTAATGCGACCAAGCCATTGGAAGGTCAATTAACCAGCTTAACCACTACTTTGAATAATGTTAAGAATTCAATTAAGAAAGTTGAAGTACAACTTGTTCAAAAAGAAAAAGAATTAGTCCGATTACAGAAGTCAATTGCTGAGTCGGATGGTAGATTACAGGAGCAGCAGAATATTTTTGAATCGAAAGTAAATTCGTATTATATTACTTCCAAAAGTGCTTCACCCTTAATGCTTCTTGTTTCTAGTGCCGACTTAGGTAATGCCACTCGTAAATTAGCATATCGGGAAGCTGCTTTGGAAGAGGATCAACGTTATATGAAAGGCATTGGTGCAGAGCTTCGCTCCTTAAATGACGATAAAGCACTTGCGGAAAAATTGAAAAGTGATTTGCAAAGGGAAAATACTCGACTTTCTGCAATAAAAGAAAAAACTGCAAAAGAAGCTACTTTTTATGAAGCTGAAATTGCTAAAGCAAAAAAATATCAGGCAGACTTGTCTACCCAAATCGCAGCATTATCTGCTCGCCAGCAACAATTATTAGCTGAGAAAACAGGTTCTTTCACTTCGTCGGTAGGAGAGGTTCCACTTACTGATGATGCTGCTTCAAGCCCTACCTATAATCCTGGTTTTTCACCGGCTTTTGCAGCATTTTCGTTTGGAGCTCCTCATCGCAAGGGATTAAGCCAATATGGAGCATTGGGACGTGCTAAAAATGGCCAAAACTATGAAACGATACTTAAGGCATATTATGGGAATATTCGTATTGAGAAGCGAGATTTTCCAACTACTATTCAAACCAGTATAGGCACCCTAGATTTTGAAGGTAACTATTTAAAAGGAATTGCAGAAATGCCTTCTTCGTGGCATATTGAAGCGCAAAAAGCGCAAGCGATTGCTGCACGTACCTATGCGATGGTTGCTGGTAAGCCAATTTGTACTACTGAATCTTGTCAGGTATATAATTCAGGTAAGGTAAGTAATGGAAGTGCGAGTATTTGGCATCAAGCAGTGTCAGATACTAAGGGAATGGTGGTCGTGTCAAATTCGACTAATGATATGATTACTACGTATTATGCTTCAACTGCAGGAGGAGCAATTTACTCTTACTCGGGGCGGGGCCATACGACTCCGATGCTTTGGGACACCATGTGTGGTTCGCAAAGCTGTTGGACCGGGGAGGCTTATGAAAAGATCGCTGGTTCACCATGGTTTTACAAAGGGTGGTATAAGCCTCGGGGTGGTGGTGGATCACGAAAGCATCCGTGGTTAACATCTTCAGAAATGGCCGATATTATTAATGCTGTTCTTGTTGTAAAAAAAGATGGAAATAACATTACTCATGTGTCTCAGACGGATAAATCAAATGGAGATACTTGGTCAAGTGATCGAGTTAAGCAAGAGCTTGGTGGTGATGCGATTAGTTCTGTAAGTGGCGTTGGCTCGACTCAATATGCTAATGGTGGGTATACAAACCAAGTGAGTTTTCAAACAGATAAAGGCACCGTAAGTATTAATGGGGATTTATTTAAGCAAGTGTTTAACTTACGGGCGCCAGGAGAACTCTTTATTCAAAGTGCGCTGTTTAATATTGAGAAAAAGTAGTGAAAACTTGTCTGTTGCCATATTTTTGGAACATATATTATACTATTACTTATGCATTTACCTACCGGCAATAACAATAATAGTTTTACTTCAGCTTTTCTTGTCCAGCCGCGTTCTGTTATTTTTAATGAACAGCAAGATGGTGAAGAGGTATATCTATTGATTCGGAGACATCAAATCACTAATATCCCGTGGATTGTTGGGGTATTTATATTATTGTTAGTTCCTTTATTTTTGCAGGGATTTGTATTGTACGTAGCGCCTAGTTTTTATGAAAATTTTCCTATGATCTTGCGTGTCGGAATGTTTGTATTCTGGTATTTATTGGTTTTTGCTTATGCTTTTGAACGATTTTTGATTTGGTTTTTTACCGTGAACATTATAACAACTGATCGTGTTGTCGATGTCGATTTTATTGGTCTTTTTAATAAAAATTTTGCTGAAGCACAATTTACTAAAATTCAAGATGTTCGATCCGAAGTAAAAGGAGCATTTCAACTTACTTTTAATTACGGTGATGTATTTGTTCAGACTGCAGCTGAAATGACTAATATTGAGTTTGATGATATCCCTTATCCCGATCAAGTTAGTCGGCTGATAGGAGAATTAGTAGCAGAGCATGGGGGTTCTGTTAACAGGCGGGAACATTAACTATGAATGACTTAGCTAATTTTTCTTTTGACTCGGCATTTATACTGTTGATTAAAATTATCTTTGCAGTGGTCTCTTTTGGCTTGTTGGGATTTGTTTTTCTTATCTTACGTCAAGTTCAAATGATGAATAGAGTTTTGAGAACTCAGCTCGCATCACTATTTGTTGTTTGTAGTCTGTTTTTGCTACTTGGTGGAATTGGGTTGTTTTGTTTGGTGGTGTTGTCTTTTATCGTTGCTTGATCTTTCGCTTTCTTTCTTTTTTCTGATATATTCTATGTAATGGATGTTCTGCTCGATTTCCAGCCATTTGTTTTTAGTTCTTCTACTACCCTTGGTGCGTATGTAGAAGGACTACCGTTAACGAGTCCGATAGGCTCTATGTTGGCTTCGCATGGGCGTATTTTTGGTTTATTTTCGTTGTCTTACCCAGAAGTATTTCCACTCGATCAAATTGGAAAAGAAATATTACCTTATTTTGAAGAAATTTATTATAAAAACGAATGTTTATCTGTACATGAACATTTGCTTACTAGTTTACGAGAAACGCAAGTATTTGTTGAAAAGAAGGTATTAGAATATGGTAGTGTAGATCGTATTGAATTCTCTTTATGTATGGGGGTGATATGGGGATCAGTTTTGTATGTTGGTCGATTTGGTGGTGGAGTAGGATTGCGTTTATATAGAGATACTTCTTTTGGAGGGCTATTTGAAATTGATACTACGTCGGGATCCAGTTCAGTTGCGAGCATGTCTGGCTATATTCAACCCCGTGATACACTTTGCCTGTACAACAGGGTAGTTGACGCTTCGCATTTTCCACTATCTTTATCTGGTTTAAATGAATTTAATCCTTCGGTTGTTTATTCTAAGCTAACGCAGTTTTTTAATGAGCCTTTTCAAAATATTCCCAGCTGTTGTGTGGTTGGTTTGTATATTCAGGAGGAACGAGTACCTTCGGTGGAGGAGGAGCAGATTATATTTGTTGATGTTGATAGCAGGTCTTCTCTACCGGATGCAGAAGAATTTGCTTGTGACACTGAGTTTATTAAAGCGCAGTTGGACGTTGATTCTCATCTCAAGACTCCTTCACCGCAACGGCTTTTTTCTTCAGAAGCATCGATGCGTGGTTTTAGTTCGAAAATTATACCTTCTTTTGCAAGAACTCGGGTTTTCCCTTTAGGGAAGCGAGTTATGTCTATTTTTACAAAGCAACGTGTTTTTATCTTTGGTTGTATGCTGCTCATTTTGTTTGCAGGGTTTATTTTTATAGGCAAAGATTATGAAAATCGATTCCAGGCCCAGAAGCAAAGTGCTGTATTAAAAAGTGAATTACTTCCTAAAGCTCAAGATGAATATAAGCAAGGACTTTATTATGCAGAACTGAACCCAGACCGTGCTAAAAATTATTTACAGCAAGCAAGGCAGACGATTGCTGGGTTTACCGCAGGTGGGATTAAAGATCCAGATGTTCAAAAATTGATTAAAGATATTGATACAGCTTATGGTGCAGTAACTAAAACATATATGCTTGGAAATTTGTCTCCTTATTTTGATTTATCTACGGTTAATGCACAAAACGTTGGTACAACTTTCTCTTTAGCTGGTAATTCGCTTTTAATTTCTGATGTTACTCATAACTCTGTTTATAAGGTGGGAACAGAGACACGATCAGCCTCCGCTGTTATTGGACCTAATGATTTAGATGGTTTGATTGGGTCAGAAGGCGACGACAAAATTGCATATGCAATAAGTTCTAAAAAAGGAATTGTACGAACTGAAGCTGATAGTTCAAAGGTTGTTAAACTGCTTGATCCATCTGAGGGGTGGGGTACTTTGGCTGATGTTCAATTGTTTGGTGGAAATCTTTATGTTCTTGATCAAACGCATGGTCAAATTTGGAAATATATTCCTGAAGGGAATGGTTTTGGACCAGTAAGAAATTATATCTCGTCGGATGTTACAGTTGATCTTTCTGATGCAATTAGTTTTTCGATTGATGGGAATGTGTGGATTGGGAAAAAGAGTGGAGTGATTGTTAAGTTGTTTTCTGGTAAGCAAGATAATTTTTCAGTGACTGGAGTTGATGGTGAGTTAACTAATGTTAAAGCAGTTTACACTGATGATGGGATGGATTATTTATATATTCTTGATGATGTTAATTCGCGTATTTTGGTTGTTTCTAAAAAGGACGGGAGTTATTTGTCTTCATATATGAGTCCGGACTTTAAGAATGCGAGTGATATGGTTGTTGATAGTAAAAATAAATTACTCTATGTGCTGGCGCAGCAGAAGGTTTTTAAGGTTGAAGTGAAGGAGTCGTTTGAAAAGAAGGAGTAAAATTTCTTTGTTGCTCAAAAAATTTTGTTTTCTGTCTCAGTAATTCAGTACACTCGTAGTTTTACCACAATAAGCTTTCTACTAGTTCATCGTTTACAATTCTAAATACTCTGCTGTTCTTCCCTGTGGACTGAATCTAGATCGCGCATTCAAACAAAATTTTATTGAGCTTCCTACAGAAACTTACTTAATTACCTTATTCTCATTTCTTGTTGGATTTTTTTGTCGAGGTCGCGTTTTTTGATTGATGCGCGTTTGTCGTATTGTTTTTTTCCTTTTCCTACGGCAATTTCAACTTTGATGGTGTTGTTTTTGTCGTAGAAGGAGATGGGGATAATGGTGGTGTTTTTACCGCTACTTTTTCCTTGTAGCTGGGCAATTTGTTTTTTATGCAGTAACAATTTTCGTTCGCGGCGAGGGTCGACGTTTCTGTTGTCGGCAAAATTGTAAGGGTTTATAAAGGCATTGATAAGGTAGGCTTCGCCTTCTTTAAGCCGCACAAAGCTATCCTGGAGGCTTGCACGGCCTTCCCTAATTGATTTTACTTCTCCTCCATTTAATACGAGCCCTGCCTCGTATTTGTCTTCGAGGAAGTAGTCGAATTTTGCCCTTCGGTTGTACACGAGCGATTTCATGAGGAGATTATACCAGAAAAAACCCAATTCAATTTATATAAATTATTGGAAAAACAGCTTAAAATGTGTTATAATTAAGCCCTGTTGAGCTAGTTGCACAGCATAAAATGTCATGGGGATGTGTTGTTTCGATGGGATGTGTACTTTAAAAACTGCATAGCCGACGATGGTCTCAAGCGTCGTTAACACGGGACTAAAATATAGATGCAAATAAATCCGCATCAATTGCTGATAAATTAGCAGATCAATTCCCAGGCTTCGGTTTGGGTCTTACTGGTAGCTCAGCATTAGCTCTTGCTGCTTAACTTTTTTTAAGTAGTAATTCGCTACATTCTATTTTGATTTTGCAATCGAGCTAAATAGGGTGACAACAAAGATTGCATGCGAGGATTCGGGCTGGTCGCTGTAATTCTCTAAGACTTTGACCTTTGTATCATTTCTCCTGTTGGTGGGATCGTTGTGATACGAGATACAAGTACCAACTATGCTATGTAGATGTTTTTATTTTCAGATTCCAGACCCGATTTCATAGATCGGCATCTCCACTATATTAGTTTCCGATGATCTTAATACATCGAAAACCTTGATAGGACTGGATAAAGTGCTGGTTCCAAACCCAGTTTTTTTATCGTAAATGGGTTTACTGTCAAAATACATTGAAAAGACAGTAAACCTGTCCTGTATATCGTTACTTTTCCACATCCTTAAAGTATTTCTGAGAGTATTTAATACTTTTTCACTTGCGGTTCCAAACTGTTCTTTCGTATAGGGTGGTTTTTCTATTGACTCTTCTAAACATCCGCACTTAGATCCCCGACCGTAAGGTCGAGAGATGAAGTTATCCTTGAATTCTTTTTGGTGGGAGAATTGTATAATTGCTTCTAGATGGAACTTATTCATTTATCCCACTGTGTCTACCACTGTGATTACCACATCGTTATGGCAACTAAGTATCGTAAA
>CAZHTP010000006.1:0-75713 GCA_964535655.1 uncultured Gammaproteobacteria bacterium
CCCACTCGGTGATTATTTTTAACACCTTGTGGGGAACTTCATGTGCGAATGTACCTTCGCTTGTTTCTTTATTCATAAATAACCTATAGAAAAAATTATATGTATTATACATGAATTCAATCATCTTGTCAAAGCCAAAGTGGAAAAATATTGCAAAACATGGTAACATCAAATCTTGTGAATTTTAGTTTAAGAAAGGAACACATATGACAGAGCAACAAATACTACCCCCGATAGACCCGAAAACAGCCAGAAACGGCGAGCCAATGTGGGAGATTTACCATGACGTAGCACAAAGGCACAGCCTGCGTCAGGTCGCCACCACTCCTGATGGAAGCGGTAAAATCGTCGACACATTTGGAGAAGGGAGATCACGAGATTTTCGCCTCGTAACAACGAATCCAAACCCAAGATCCTAACGCCCATATTTATTTACTTGACGCAACTTTTTACAAATGATACGATCCTAAAATAAATGACTAGTAACAAAGCTCTCATTGTTGTCGTTCTTATTATTAACACCCCCACGCGGTGGTAATAAGGCTATACAAGAGACCTGAAAGACCCCCGCTTAAAACCGGGGGTCTTTTTTTGAATTGAGGCCGAGCGAAGTCAAGGAATTTCCTATTATTAACAGTTCACAAAGGAGAACATATGGAAGCCACATTTCCACCCAGTACAACTTTCAAAACCCCCAAGGCCAAAAAAGTCGTCCGTCTTCTTCCAGGATCACATATACTTTGTGAAACGTTAGCCGCGCACGATGTAGATACTATTTTTGGCTATCCAGGCGGAGCCATCATGCCTATATACGATGCCTTAACGCATTATCCACAGTTAAATCATATTTTAATGCGCCACGAACAAGGCGCCTCTCACGCAGCCGAAGGCTATGCACGCATCAAACACAAACCTGGAATTTGCTTTGCCACATCCGGGCCAGGCGCAACAAACTTAGTAACGGGTCTTGCCGATGCGATGCTTGACTCTACCCCAATTATTGCCATCACCGGCCAGGTTTTCTCACCACTTCTTGGCACCGATGCTTTTCAGGAAGTCGATGTTGTCGCAATTACAGCAACCGTTACAAAATATAATTTTTTAGTTACGCGTGCCGAAGATATCGAGAAAGCAGTCCACGAAGCCTTTCGTATCGCTACATCCGGCCGCCCCGGCCCGGTATTAATAGACATCACCAAAGATGCTCAAACCAATAAAGCCGAATACAAGCCAAAATCATTTACCTTTTCAAACTTAAAAATTACCACACATGCTGATGAAAAAATTAACCGAGCCGCAGAATTAATTTCTAAAGCTAAAAAACCTTTAATTCTCGCCGGACACGGAATTCATATCTCTCAAAGTTATCACGAATTTAACACGTTCGTCGAAAAATCAAATATTCCCGTAGGAACAACGCTGCACGGAATATCAGCAATTCCAAGAAAACACCCCCTTTGCTACGGAATGCTCGGAATGCACGGAAACTATGCTCCCAATATGGCAACAGGCCAAGCTGATCTAATTATTGCTTTAGGCATGCGCTTTGACGACCGCGTCACGGGCCGCTTAAAAGACTATGCACCCCACGCCAAAGTTATCCATGTTGAGGTAAATAACGAAGAAATAAATAAAAATGTTACGGCACATCTTTCCTTTAACGTAGACGTAAAAGAATGGTTAAAAAAAATTAACAGCAAACTTTCCGAAAAAAAACCAAATCGAAACTCTTGGATATCTCAACTAAATACTTGGCAACAACAAGAAAATAAAGAAGTAACAACCAAAGAACAAAATAACCCCAATTTAAATGCCTATCATATTATTAAAGCTATTTCCGACTACACACAAGGCAACACCATAATCGTTGCCGACGTCGGACAACATCAAATGTTTGCCGCCAGATATTTCCAAGCAGCAACACCAAATTCATTTATTACTTCAGGTGGTGCCGGAACCATGGGCTTCGCGCTGCCTGCAGCCATTGGTGCAAAAAAGGCAAACCCCGAACGCGACGTTTGGGTAATCGTTGGCGATGGCTGTTTTCAAATGACCCTCCAGGAAATGCAAGTTTTGAGTCAGGAAAAATTAAATATAAAAATTGCCTTACTCAATAACAATTATTTAGGCATGGTTCGCCAATGGCAGGACATGTTTTTCCAACATAATTACTCCCAAGTTAATTTACATAATCCAAATTTTGTCGCTCTCGCCCAAGCCTTTGGTAGCCAGTCCGAAAAAGTAACAGATAAATCACAAATCAACGATGCCCTAAGCCGTGCAACAAAATATCAAGGATCATATTTAATAGAATTCCAAACCGAAAAAGAAGAAGCAGTATTCCCAATGATGTCACCTGGTGCCGCTACCTATGAAATGAGGTTGAAATGAATTTAAGAGTTGAAGCTTTCGAAGCTGAAGTACTAAAGCCGACCTTCTTTGCCTGACCTTTGAGTTGGCAAAGTAGAGCTTTAAATTCCGAGCAAAGTCGAGGAATTAAGCGTGTCGGCGTAGTACTTAGCGAGAAAGTAAATTAATAAAAAGGAGACCAATATGACCTATACATTAGACATTATTTTAAACGAACAAGAAAGCACTTTAACCAAAATCATTACCACCATTCGCAAATTACAAGGCAACGTCCAACTCTTCCACATGGAGAAAGAGCCAAACACAGCAAATGCCTTTATTCAAGCGGAAATAGCTAATGTTAGTTCAATTAACCTACTCGAAAAATCATTAAAGAAAATACAAGGAGTACAAGAAGTATGCAATACTACACTATAAAATGTTTTAATTGTCACAAAGCCACCTCTCAAAATACGATTGAAACCAATTGTCCCGACTGCAATGGACCACTTACAATCAAATACGACGAGGATGCGCTTAAACAAAAAGTTAACCTGCACCTTCTTCGCTCAGCACCAATCCAATCATATAAATACTTAGACTTCTTCCCTTTAGATAATAAAAACAACCTCGTCTCACTCAACGAAGGCAATACACCCCTCTACTCAGTCAAAAAAGTTTTCCCAGAATTTCCCAACGTCTATATAAAATACGAAGGAGCAAACCCAACTGGAGCATTCAAAGATCGCGGCAGTTTTGTCGAACTTAATAAAGCCAAAGAAATGGGGGCAAAAGCTGTAGTTGTAGCATCAACTGGCAATATGGCCGCATCAGTATCTGCTTATGCATCTCAAATCGGTGTACCTTGTTACGTTTTTATCCCCGAAGGAACCCCTCAAGGCAAATTAGCCCAAGCCATCGCCTTCGGCGCTAAAGTAATTCAAGTTCGAGGCACATATAATGATGCTCAACGTCTCGCCGAAGAATCAGCCAAAAAATTTGGCTTCTTCCTATGTGGTGACTATGCTTTCCGGGCAGAAGGCCAAAAAAGTATCGCCTACGAAATTGTTGAACAACTCAATTGGCAAGCGCCAGACTATGTGTTTGTTCCGGTTGGCATGGGTACTAATTTAGCTGGGGTTTTTCGGGGCTTTGAAGAATTTTATAATCTCAAACTTATCTCAAAAATTCCTCAATTCATCGCAGTACAAGCCAACGGTGCATCCCCAGCGGTAACGTCATACAATACCCAATCAAAGGAACTACAAAAAGTTACTAAGCCACAAACCGTTTGCTCTGCAATAGCGGTAGGCAATCCACTGGACTATCCAAAGGTCGCCGACGCGCTCAATAAATCGAAAGGATATGCCGTGACAGTATCTGATGAAGCAACGTTAAAACAAGAAAAAGATCTCGCCGATAAAGAAAGCCTCTTTATTGAACCATCCTCAGCAACAACAGTTGCAGCACTTAATCAAATGATCGAAGAAGGAAGAATTCGCCCATCAGATACTATCGCATTAATAGCAACAGGTAATGGCTTGAAAGATCCTCAAACACTCTTAAAAGTTTCAATCCAACCGCCAACCATTGAACCAATGCTTGAAGAAGTACAAAAAATTCTCGACACCAATACCTTCGCCGTTCGCACTCTCGGTATTCAAGATAAAGAAACCGTACTCTTTGACACAGCTCCAAGCGATACATCACTCAACGAAATTCTAAAAGATATCAACATCAATCTGTCCAAGGATAACAAAAAAGAGCTCCACAAGCATATCGTCAGCTTTTTACAAAAAGGCAAAAAAATAACAAAAGCCGATCTTATGTACATGCTTGAAAGCACGCTAAAAAATTCCGAAAAGTACAAACAGATCTTAAAAGTTAACGATTTTTCAGTTCAGACGACTAAACAGCAGCCGCCTCAGTCAACAGTAGATATTGAATTCCTCGGTAAAAAATTAACCGCTCAAAGTGAAGGCGTCGGCCCAGTTGATGCTATCATTAACGCGTTAACTCAAATCGTTAACGGCAAAGGCGACTTTCACTGGAAACTTATCGATTACAAAGTCGAAATTAATAATGCGGGGACCAACGCGGTAGTTGAAGTTACCATGGTACTTGAAGATCAAGACAAAAATAAAGTCGTTGAAGTAGCCTCCTCACCAGACATTATCGTTGCCAGTGTCGAAGCTTTTGAAAAGGGATATAATGCATTATATTGGAAGAATCATAAATCATAAGGAGTGAAAAATGAGCATCTCAAGAAAAATAATATTTCTAGGTATAACGTCTATTTTACTCACTGCCTGCACGACAGTTGTTCAAAATAACACCTCCACCCCAACTAACACAACATCTGCTCCTCAAAGCACCTCAGCGCCAGCAGAAACCTCCAAGGGATCACCAAGTTCGTCGCCAAAAGCCTCAGATAGTACAGCAAGTTGGAAACTCTATTCAAATCAAAAAGAAGGGTATCAAATAAAATATCCGCCTACTTGGTACGCCATGAATGGGTTTGAATCCACAATTGGAACTTCCGAGAATTATCTATCGAATGAGAATGTAAAATACACAGAGCTTTCCAAAAACGGTGTATATTTATTTATTAAAAGAGATAATGCTACCCAAGCGCCCGAAAACAATCCGGTAAAAAACTTTAATGCTTTGTATACTTCTCAAACTCATACTAATATCCAAATAGCCAATACACAAGCAATCAAAATTATTTTCGAAAACGAATTTGATGCCGGTTCAAAAGGCGATACCAATAAACGAATCATTCGCTATGCTCTTATGCACAACAACAAAATTTATGTGTTAGAATTCAGAAGTAAATTCAATGTAGCAATAACCCAAAACGAGTCCATATTTGATTCTATAGCACAAACATTTAAATTTACAAACTAAATATGAAACAATCAATCTTCTCCCCTGCGGCACCCAAAGCAATAGGGCCGTATTCTCAAGCCATTCAAGTCGGAACAGCACTGTACATCTCGGGGCAAATACCGCTCAACCCTGAAACCAACCAGCTTGTTGAAGGAGATATCAAAACACAGACTAAACAAATACTAAAAAATGTTAAAGAAATAATTAAAGCCGCCGATCCTTCCGCGTCAATACAAAATATTGTTAAAACAACCATATTTTTAATTAATTTAGAAGATTTTAACGCCATTAACGAAGTCTATACCGAAACATTTGAGAACCCACTCCCCGCTCGCACCACTATTCAAGTTTCAGCGCTGCCCAAAGGAGCACTAATTGAAATTGAAGCAATCGCTTCAATTAATTAAACGGCGCATCAAACGTTTTAATCACACTTGACGTCTTCAAGCATTGCTTGATACACTAGACCCAAATAAAACCCAAATATATTATTTTTCCAAAAGGAGCTGTACCGTGTATGCAGATAAATGAAAAAGTGTCAGTTCTTACTATCTTCGATGCTCCTCAGAACAAGGTACTTCCCTACTTACTAAAATGGCGCAATCGCAAATACACCATTACAAAAATTGGTTTCCGCCACAAATTAAACATCGGCACCACCCTCCACCATATTTTCTCAGTCACCGACGGCAATACCTTCTTCAGGCTCAATTTCGACACCAGCAACCTCCATTGGACCCTCGAAGAAATGAGCGATGGAATAGAGACATAACATTTATAAAAATGTGCGTATTGAGAGTTTCGTAGCGGAAGAAATTTGCATCCGTCCTGGGAAAAAATTATTCGAAAAAAGAGATCGAGAGCAGAAAAACTCTAAAGAAGAAAAACTTAAACTTCAAATTTCTAAGCAGCGAACTCTCAATAAAGCAATAGGAAATTTTTATGCACCTACCATTCAACACCACCAACCCTAAAATCCTCCACATCGACATGAACTCCTGCTTTGCAACAATCGAACAGCAAGCCAACCCTCTACTCAGAAACAAACCAATCGCCGTGGCTGCATACACCACCCCAAACGCCTGCATTCTCGCACCATCCTACGAAGCAAAACGCTACGGCGTAAAAGTTGGCATGCCAGTCTGGCAAGGAAAATTATTATGCAAAGATCTTGTAGTTATGCCTCCCGATCCGCCTAAATATCGCGTCGCCCACGTACAATTCGTTCAGATTCTTCAAAAATATGCTCCGACTGTAGTTCCTAAATCAATTGACGAAGCAGTGCTGGATTTTCGAGATACTCAATACACTGATCTTGAAAGTATTGGCTACAGTATTAAAAAAGAAATTCGTCAAACTATTGGTGAATGGGTTTCCTGTAATATTGGTATCGGTCCCAATAGATTTCTAGCAAAAACAGCGGCCAGTCTTAATAAACCTGACGGATTAGATATCATCACCCATAAAAATGTTGAAAACGTCTACCTATTTCTCACCCTTACCGATCTCTGTGGAATCAACACCCGTTTCGAACGCCGCTTACACAATGCCGGAATTTTTACTGTTCCTCAATTCTACGAAAGCTCACTACAAAAATTACACAAAGAAGTATTTAAAAGTATTGCCGGATACCACTGGTATCATCGTCTTAGAGGATACGAAGCCGATGCGGTGGAATTTAAAAGAAAAAGTATTGGTCATGAATACTCATTGCATAAAAAAACCGCTAACCAATATGAACTCTCAAAAATTTTAATGAAAATGTGCGAAAAAGTTGGCCGGCGATTACGTAAAAATGACTATATCGCCCGGGGCATTTATCTCCGTCTCGGATACACCGACCACGATGGCTTTCATCAAAGTCGTACCTTCCCAAGCAGTATGTATTCCAGTTTAGATATTTACAAGCACGCTCTAAGAATATTACATGAACAACCCACACTTAAAGAAGTCAGGCTACTCGCAGTTGGAGTATTTAACCTCGAATCCAACTTTCCCCATCAAGTTGAACTTTACAATCCGTACAAGGAAACCCTCATCAAAGCTATGGATGCAATAAACGATCGTTACGGAGAATTTATCGTCACTACCGCCCGCATGATGGATACCACAAAAGAAGCACCCGATCGTATTGCTTTCGGTAAGATGCACGATTTAAACTATGAAGAAAACAACTAGCGATTACGCTCACGACTCACAAATTGGAATGTTCCAATTACCAAAAAAATCAAGCCAGTTCCACAAATAACCAACAAATTAATCCATACTGGGAAAAGTACAATTTTATCGTAAGAAGGCGTACCCACATAATAAATACCTCGCAGCAAATCTACCGCATACCGCATTGGCGAGATTAATGACAAAATATTTAAAGGTGGGGGTAATACTTTGATCGGATTAAAAATTCCAGCCAGGAAGAACTGTGGGAAAATCACAAAGGGGAAAATCTCTCGTGCCGATCGCCCACTTCCCAAGTTAGAAATAACCAAAATCCCAAATGCTCCACCAAAAAAGCAGCAAAGCAACATAAATGGAACAAGTTGAACTAGTTGAATAAATTCAAATGGAATTTGCATAACAAATCCAAACAGGATAATGCCAATCACCTGTAAGAAGGCCACAATCGACTCACCGAGTATTTTCCCAACAATAATTGAATAACGGGAAATTGGCGAAACAAAAATTTCCTGCGAAAAGTCCTGTTCGCGATCCTCAGTTAATGAAATTATCCCCGCCGCAGTAGACTGAAACAAAGTCTGCCCAATAACACCAATAAAGGTAAACAGCAAAAAATTATAACCCAGCTCTTTCCCAATATTCGCCTGCAAACTACCACCCAAAACGCCAATAAATATAATAGGAAAAATAAACGTCGCAATAATTCGCCCTCTATCACGCAGGAATTTCAATAAGTCTCGATACGCAATAGCAATAACTGCCTGAACTTCCTTCATTATTTCTCCTCAACGATTTTCAAATACGCTTCTTCTAAACTAGGCGAATTTATCTGCAACACTGAAAGCGGAACACGAATTCCTTGAATCACGTGCTGCGATGAATGGCCATTCAAACGGATATGAAATGGACCTTCCTCTTCTAATTTTAACCCCATCGACTCAACTTCAATCCGCAATTTCAAACGATCTTCTGCGTCTACTATAATATATTCAGTGGTAAGGTCATGCTTTATAGATTCTGGTGTACCCAATTTAACTATTTTACCCTTATTAATAATACAAACACGATCGCAATATTCTGCTTCATCTAAATAATGAGTAGTTAAAAAAATAGTAGTTTTTTCAGTCTTACGCACTTCAGTTAAATATTCCCACAAACTAGCGCGAGCCAAAGGATCAAGCCCAACCGTAGGTTCATCTAAAAATAAAACCTTCGGGTGATGCATTAAACTACGAATAATCTCTAGCTTGCGCTTCATTCCACCACTAAAAGTTCTAATTGGCTTAAAAATTTCTTTTTTAAGATCTAAAACTTCAGCCAGTTCATACACCCGCTTCTGGTATTTTTGCGACATTCCCTTAAAAGTAGGCGCAAACGGCTCTATGCCGTAAAGCACAGCATGCATGCGGATATTCTCTTCCGCAGTTAAATTTTGATCAAGGCTTGGATTTTGGAAAATAATTCCTACCCGTCTGCGGACTTCCGAAGCTTGTGTTTCAATATCGTAACCAGCAACTTTTACCTCACCAGACATCTTAGATAACGTTGTCGTTAAAATCGAAATAGTTGTAGTTTTTCCTGCGCCATTTGGTCCAAGTAAAGAAAAGAATTCTCCTTCCTCCACCTCAAAAGAAACGCCATCAACAGCATTTTGCTCAGCTTTTTTATATTGCTTAACCAAATTCGAAACAGTAATTATCGCACTCATATGCAAAGTATATCATGTTCACTCATATCTAATAAATTCGAATGAGAAGAGTTTGTTCTCACACAATTATCAATGTACAATATATACAAATGTTCCATCTGTCCAAAATAAAAATTTTTCTTGCAATTCTCCTTTTGCCTTGCATAGTTCTCGCTGGCTACCAAATCTATTTTTTTAACCGGGCATATCCTAATATTCAAATCGGCAAAATCGACGTCGGGGGGAAAAGCCGCGAAGAAATTCAAGCTATAGTCGAACAAGAAAACCAGAATCGTCAAAACCAAACACTCTCTTTTTCAGTTAACAAATCAAACTACATCTCAATTAAAATGAACAAAGGATTAATTTATTATGATCCTAAAAAAACCGCCGATGCGGTAATTAAATACGGCCGTACCGAATCAATTTCAAAGCAGCTACAGCAACAAATTGCCGCATTCAAAGAGAAAAAGAAGGTTGCTCCAGTCTACAATTTCGATAGTTTCACATTCGACACCATCTTGGCCGATGCAGTACGCCCCTACGAAAAACCAGTTATAGAAACACAATTAATATATACAACATCCGGTCCAGCACTAACTCCTTCTAAACCAGGGATCGAAGCCAATCGAGACAAGGCCATGGAACAAGTAAAAAAATATTTTGCGCTAGAAGCAGAATCTGCAACCATAGATATGCAGCTTGAACCAACACAACCAAAAATGACTCGCGAAAACAGTCAAGGAGTTTTAGAATTGGCCAAGCGAGCGGTATCCCGACCTGTAACACTGTACTCCTCACAAATCCCCGATAAAACCTGGACACTCGATGCGCCACAGCTCTACGACTTTCTCGAGATAAAATATAATGAACAAAAACAGCGTCCTGAATTAACAGTCGCGGATTATAAAGTAGCTTCCTATTCTGCCCAATTCGCGCCCCTTGTTAAAAAAGAAGTCAAAGAAGCCAAATACGAAGCTGTTGGAAATAAAATGATAGTGCTACAAGAATCAGAGGATGGTCGCGAACTAGACTCCGAAAAATTAACAGCACAACTTTCTCAAGCATTGTTTAGTGTTTCCCAAAATAATCGAATCGACCTGCCCATAAAAGCAATCAAGCCCGCTCTTGCCTTCAATACAGTTAATCAATATGGAATTAAAGAAATTATCGCATCAGGAACATCGCATTTTAATGGGTCAACTCCCGCCCGCATACACAATATCGAAATAGCAGCTCAAAAATTAAATGGAACACTTATTAAACCTGGTGCAGTATTCTCTATGTACCAAGTCGTCGGAAATATTGAAAAATCTACTGGCTTTGAAGATTCCTACATCATTAAAAATGGCCGAACAGTAACTGGAGTCGGGGGCGGAGTCTGTCAAGTTTCTACAACACTTTTCAGAGCGGCACTAAATGCCGGCTTTACCATCAATGAACGACACCCACATAGTTATCGAGTTAAGTATTATGAGCAAGATGCACCTGCTGGGTTCGATGCAGCGATCTTCTTCCCTGCTGCAGATTTAAAATTTACGAATAATACAGGAAATTATGCGTTAATCCAAACTAAAATGGATAAACAAACGCACAATCTTACGTTCAATATATATGGGGTGAAAGATGGAAGAACTGTTGAAATCAGTGGCATCAAAAACCAAAACCAGATACAGCCACCTAAAGAAGTTCGCATTCAAGACGTCTCGCTCCCTCGCGGAATCATTAGACAAACTGAATATGCTGCAACTGGTTCAGATATTTCTTTCTCTCGCACCGTTACAAAAGATGGAAAGCAAATTTCCAAAGACATCTTCAAATCTCATTATTACCCGTGGCAAGCAGTCTACTTAATTGGAACAAAAGAAAATTAACCAGAAATTTTATCGAGAACTTTGCCAGTAAAACTTTTTTCAGATTTAATCACCGCTCCATTTGCAGCAGAAATAGTCAAGTCCTTTTCAATAGAAATCGGAATAAACCAAAGTATTTTTTTATCTTTTACTCCATGAATACGATAAACTAATTGCCCATTAGCCATTTCAAGTCGAAATACATTGGTAACACCAGCAAGCTCCTTAGAACCAAGTGTCGCCCCCGACTCTCCTTCAATTCGATCAATTACCCCATCCTTTTGTAGCCCTTCAATCGCCTTATTCGGCAACAATGTAATCGTTTTATTCCCATCAGGAGTAGAAACCGACAAAACATTTGTCTGCAGATTAATCGAGACAGGAAGGTTTGTTTTAGCACCAACATCGCTCTTAAACAACACTAATGAGTTACCACTCGCAGAAGCAATTTTAATTTGATCGTTACCTTCTTTATCTTCCAAAGTTAACACATCATCCTCAAGCATCAAGTCATCTATAGTACTATCCTCTCCTGGCCCCAAAAGGCGTAATCCATCCTCACTAGATTCAACTTCAATCTCTCTCTCCTTTTCTAAACCACTAGAAGACACATCTTCCTTTGCAGCAGCAGCATCAAGATCGTCTAGTTCCTGTAATACCTTGTCCGAGATTCCAAATGAATCATCAGATCCTTTACTCTCTGCTCTCTTGGTAGGAGTTACCGTAGCAACTGGTTTAGTAGTAGACACAGTACCGCTCGACGATTGAGGGGAGGTTAAAGCTTTTGACTCCGTTGAAGCTTTAGGAGTTGATTGGCTTGAACCACCCGATGAAGATCCGCTCCCCGAAGAACCACTCCCCGAATTCTCAGATTTTCCTTTACCGCTATCATCGCTATCTATTGAATCACCAAGAACATGTCCACTCCGTACATAATTAACATGTCCATTGCGATCAATTTCCCAAGCAGCCTGAGCAAATGTAGGGGAAACAAGCACAGTCAAAAGAATGAACAAAATAAAATACCCAAAGTAATAAGACGTTTTACTTTTCATACTACAATAGTAAAAGCCTACGGAAATATTGTCAAATCGACAAAGTTGCAAGGAAATCACTCACTGCCGTTTCTAATTCTTCAGGAGTTCCATTATTAGTTACTTCTGCCCGTGCTAATTCGAAACAAGCCGTATAATTCATCGCGTTAACTGCAACTATATTCCCTAGTTCAACTTCATCAGCATAAACAAACGCTTCAAAAGTAGCTGGATCTCCAACTCGATTTCTTGCTTTCATACGATCAAAACGAATATGAGGGTCACAATAGACCTTTAAAACAACAACCTGATCGGGAAACTTATTTTGCAAATACAATATCTCTTCCGCTTGCCTGCATCCATCGATAACGTAATTAAATTTAGAAATATCCACTGACTGAGATAAATAAGCAGCCGCAAAATCTTTTCCTTTCTCTTTACGGATTTCATTTGCAGTTTTACCAATGTTCTCTCGGGTTAATTCAAGGCCACGTGCTGTCGTCAACTCTCGAAAAACATCAGAGGTTGAGTAAGATATAAATCCATGCGACTCTGAGAGGATTTTACAAACCTTTCCTTTACCTGAACCATTTAAACCAACAGGACAAATAATAATATGACGATCGTGCAACATATCCGCTAGTTTAGCATAACAGGCTATTATTGACTACCTATTGAATTGACAAGTAGCACTCTAAGTGATAGAATGCTACCCGTAACAACGCTTGTCTTCATTTGCCCACACTACTATATGGAAAATCAAATCAAACAAACAGAGAGTAACTTCAAACACTTTAGGAATAGAGCAGAAACAGCCATACTAAAAAGGCCATTCACGTTCTTTATTGGAACACTTATCGCCTTAGTAGCTCTCATTGGTATAGCAAGTGTTATAAACAAACCAAAAATCGAAACAAAAACTGAAGAAAAACCGGCTAAAGAGGTCACCCTGTTTTCTATCGGATCAAGTCCAAAAATATTCGCTCAAGCCAGTATACGTAAAAGTGGAATCATCTCAATCTACGCTCAAACTACGGGGGTTGTTCAGGCTATATATAAAAAAGAAGGAGAAACAGTAAATAAAGGAGCCAATATTTTTTGGATATCAAATACATATACTGGGGGAACTATTTCTTCCTTACAACGCCAACTCGCTCAAAAAAATTACGAAGCAACAAAAAATAATTTCTCTTTAAATATAGATACTATAGATAAGCAACGCGAACAGGCTCAATTAAGTAAAAATAACACTGAAGAACTACGCAAGATTACAGATAAATCGGTTCAGGAAAATCATGATCTTCTCGATCTTAACAATAAAATGTATCGCAGTGTTGTAGATTCAGTAAGCCGCCTCGAGCAAAACACATCTCCTTCCGCCTCTGATTCAGCTCAAATTACCCAGTTAAAAGGTCAGCAAGCACAACTCTCTGCTGCGATAAATCAGCTGATGTCGGCAACTCGTAATGCGCAGTATCAAAGAGACACTAATAATCCCCCTGCTAAACTTGCAGATGTTCAATACGATCTAACAATGAAGCAACTTGAGCTACAAGAACGTAGCACTAACTTGCAATTAGAGATAAATAAACTTAACTATCAGGTTGCTCAAGTCTCTGAAGGGTTAAATTATCCTGGCTCCCCGGTAACCGGCAAGGTCGAACGTATTAATGCAATTGTCGGACAAACAGTCAGCCCGGGAGATTTACTCGCTGTAGTTTCAACAGGCAGCACATCTGCTATAGCTGACGCTTTTGTATCAAAGGAAACAGCGCTACGCGCTTCTAAGCTGGATAATTCCATTCTTCATATTGGCAAAAATACCATAGAAGCAACCCCTGCCTATGTCTCAACTCAACCCACAAGCGGCCAACTATACAGCATTAGCTATCAAATACCAACAAAATACAGTGAAGACCTATCAAATCAAAGTTATATTAAAGTAGAAATCCCTCTAGGATCAACCGAAACTGGCGCAACCAAATTCATACCTATCGACGCCGTGTATCAAACCCAAGACGGCGCATATGTATACGTAGTTGAGAAGAAAGACAATAAAGATATCGCTAAAAGTAAAAAGATTGAACTCGGAGATATAAATGGAAATTATGTTGAAGTAATTTCCGGATTAACCAAAGACGACAAAATAATAATTGACCGCAATATTTTAGAGGAAGATGTAGTTAAAGCTAACTAATCGATAATGTCAGACCAAAATCTTTATCTCGATCGGCTTTCTTTCCCCTCCAAACTCAACTTTGGCTTAGTCGCTTCGTATTTAAAAAACTTCCGACTGACATTGTTACTTCTTATCGCGATTTTAATCGGCGGAATTGTAAGTTTCTTCAACTTACCACAACGCCTAAACCCACCCATTAATATCCCCATTGTCACCGTATCAACAGTTCTTGCTGGCGCCTCCCCTCAGGATATTGAAACATTAGTAACCATTCCGCTTGAAGACCAAATTAATACCGTAAAGGGAGTCGACACTATTTCCTCTACCTCTCAAGACAACCTCTCCATAATCCAGATTCAATTTCTATCCGGAACAGATATTAAACAGGCTGAAGCAGACGTGAAATCGGCAGTAGATAAAATAACATCACTTCCAACCGATGCACTAGATCCAAACGTAAAAGCCTTAGATTTCGAAGACCAGCCTATTTGGACCTTCACACTCTCCACAAATGAAGCAATCCCTACCTTAATGCGAGAATCAGATAAGCTAGAGAAGGTAATTGCAAAATCTCAGAAAGTTGATCGAGTAACCACATCAGGTTTTGAAACGCAGGAAGTACAAGTGCAGCTATCTCCTGAAAAAATGCGCGAATACGGCATTAATCCGCAGAATTTAGCTCAGAGTATAAAAAGGGCTGCGAGTAGTTTTCCAGCTGGAAACGTAAACACAGAAACCAATACCTTTTCAGTTACTATTAACCCTGAAATACAGACCCTGGAAGACATCCGCAATATCCGAATCTCAGTTCAGGGAACAATCGTTCGCTTAGGCGAAATTGCCGATGTGTCTGAACGTCCTGTAGAGAATCAAGCAAAATCATATATTGCATCAAATAATAGCACTGATCAGCGCGTGGTTCATTTCAGTGTGTACAAAACACGCGATGCAGATATCAACAAAACCTCAGATGAAGTAAAAAAAATTGTTGAAGACGAGTTAAATACTACAAATAATCGCTTTAAACTTACAACCGTACTGAATACATCAGACATGATTCGGACACAATTCACTGACTTACTTGGAGAATTTCAAAGTACTATTTTCTTAGTATTCCTCTGTCTCTTCTTATTTGTCGGTTTACGTCAAGCAATAATCTCAGCAGTTACAATTCCTCTAACATTTCTTTCGGCCTTCATTTTTATGAATATGGTTGGCATGTCAATCAACTTCTTAACACTGTTCGCCTTTTTACTTTCACTCGGGTTACTCGTCGACGACACTATCGTTATTGTGTCAGCAATGACTACCTATTTCAAAAATGGTAAATTCAGCACTAAAGAAACTGGGTTACTCGTGTGGAGAGATTTCATTGTTCCAATCTGGTCAACCACTATCACAACAATTTGGGCATTCGTTCCCCTGCTACTTGCAACAGGCATCATTGGCGAGTTTATTAAGCCAATCCCAATTGTTATTTCCATAGTAATGATCTCCTCAACAGCAATCGCAGTTCTTATCACCTTGCCGCTCATGATGATCATTCTAAAGCCTCAGTTCCCTGATCGCATAAAAAAGCTATTCCGAATACTATTTTTTATCCTTGCAATAGTAGTAATTGTAATAATTTCACCTAAAAACATCCTACTGCCATTTATAGTTGTTGCGTATTTCGCTGTCTTGGGCATTCTCATCACCATTAGATCAATAATTAAGTCACGATCACAGCAAGTCATCGCAAGAAGTAAACCGGCCAGCACAGTTACCTCAATCATTAAAAGATATATGGATCGACCAGTATTGAATTTAGATATTGTTGCGCATGCCTACTATAAGTTAATAAATCGGATTTTAGATAATAAATTATCCAGGCGTAAAATTATCGCAGCCATTATTATATTTGCCCTCGTATCATATGCCCTAGTTCCACTAGGATTCGTTAAAAATGAATTTTTCCCTAAAACCGATGAGGACTATGTCTATGTAAATATTGAATATCCTGCCGGAACCAATACTCAGGCGCTAAATGACGAAGCAGTACAGATGCTTAACGATCTACGAAAAACAAACGAAACAATATTTGTTGCCATGGACATCGGCCGCGCAGCCGGTGGAGGCAACCTAGGACCAAGTGGAAGCCAAAGCACGGTTGCCTATACCCTTCATTTAAAACCGAAAGCCGAACGACATGTTCCTTCTATGGATGTAGCTGAACAACTTCGCAAAAAACTTGCTGGATACACCAAAGGAACAGTTTCTGTAGTTGAAGAAAGTGGCGGGCCACCTGCTGGATCAGATTTACAAATTGAGCTCTCAGGTGACGATTTAAATACCGTAGATTCCTACGCTGATAAAGTAATGGACTATCTAAAAACTCGGCACGGAGTAAATAACGTCAGTAAATCTCTCAAACAAGGAACAAGCCAAATTGTCTTTGTTCCCAATGAAGAAGAATTAAGCAAAGCTGGTATCACAACAGATACCATCGGCTTTACAATACGCACCTTCACTAGTGGGCTTGAACTGGACAGCATAAAATTTAAAAATAATGGCAATGACAAAGAAAAAGTAATACTCATAGTTGGTGATGGAACAAAAACGCTCGATGAGTTAAATCAAATCACAATTCCTTCAGGTAAAAATAATATTCCGATCTCTTCACTAGGAACGTTTCAAACGCAGCAAAGTCCTACTCAAATTTCCCGATCAGACCGCAAACGAACAATTACCGTTTCGGCTGGAGTCCAGGTAGGTCAGGCTAATGTCACTGATGAAGGTCAACATCTTGAACAATTTGCTACGAAAAAGCTCAATCTTCCCGATGGCTATGCGTGGAAAACGGGTGGTGTAAACGAAGAAAATGCTAAATCAATTCAATCAATTGTGCAAGCAATGGGCGTTGCCTTTTTACTAATCTTAGTAACAATGGTGATACAGTTTGGATCATTTCGACAAGCGTTTATCGCGCTTATCGTTATTCCACTCGCTGTCTCCAGTGTATTTTTTGTTTTCGCACTAACGGGAACTCCGCTTTCATTCCCAGCACTCATTGGAATATTGGCACTGTTCGGAATCATCGTTACCAACTCAATGTTTATTATCGACAAAATAAATTTAAACAAACGAGAAGGGCTTCCCTTTAAAGAAGCTATCGCAGACGCCGGAGCGTCACGACTTGAGCCAATCGTACTAACAAAATTGTGTACAGTATTAGGACTATTACCTATTACATTGGCAGAACCGCTATGGCGTGGATTAGGCGGAGCTATCATCGCAGGAGTACTTTTAGCATCAACTTTTATGCTGCTCTTTATTCCGGTAGTATACTACTCCTTATTCATTAAAGAAGAAACCGCTTCAAAATTTGCCCCATAATAATTCTTTAAATTACCAGACACCCAGCCAAAAAAGGATTGATCTTTATTCACAAAAAAATCATGGCTATGGTGCACAAATCCTGCTGGCTCAAGGATCACGGAATTATAAAGGTGATGAAATGGGGCAAGATCCGCTCTATTGACGCTTCTATAAAGTGGAAGAAATGGTGAGGATTTAAAGAATTCATGACTGCTTTTTACATACTCACCTTTTCGATGCGTATCAGTAATAAAATCATTAGCTCGTTCCAACGATCTACTCGCTGCAAAAACATCTCTACTTAACTCCACACTGAGTAAGTTAATGAAGGCTCGCAAATCAGGAATAACTACTTCAATTAAATAAGATGGCATCTGTTGCGGACTTGTCAACGTATCGCGATATTTCAGGTAAAAGTTTTCCCAGAGCAAAACTCCAGCTAGTGCGCTATGAATTTTATTTTCCTTATCAGACAACCTTAATTTATCAGAAATTTCATGAACAAAAGAAGGTAGTAAATCTTGCGGAATCATCCATTCAGGTAACAAAGGTCCTAGCAGCTGTTCTGCTCCTTTTCGGTGAATAGAGCCACGGCTCACGGCAACAGGCTTACTAGGTTTATACGATATTCTTCGACGAAGTATTGCAACTTTATCCATTGCAAAATCATTGGGTTTTTCTAAATCTAACTCAACCATAAAAAAAGGCGCTCAGTGAGCGTCATTTAAAAGATAAATATAATGAAACAGAAACCAATTGTAGCATTAATTAAAGACAAAAAGAAGCATTAATTAACTAGTGATAATACTTTTTCCCCTTCAACTTATCCGGTAGCAAATCCTTATCCGTATACGCCTCATATCCCTTCCCATAGCCTATTTCCCTCATTAATTTAGTAGGTGCGTTCCGCAAGTTTAGTGGAATCGGCAAATTTCCAGTCTGCTTTACATCAGCAAGGGCGGTAAAATAAGCATCATATGAAGATCTGTTTTTAGGTGCACCTGCAAGGTATGCAACACCATGCGCCAGATTAATCTGACACTCTGGATACCCAATTGTCTCACAGGCACGAAACACTTCGTTAGCAACAACAAGCGCCGTTGGCTGAGCCATCCCAATATCTTCACTCGCAAAAATAACCATTCTTCGAGCAATAAACAAAGCGTCTTCTCCTGCTTCCACCATCCGTGCCAAATAATATAATGCCGCATCGACATTCGAAGCGCGCATCGACTTAATAAATGCCGAAATAGTATTGTAATGCTCTTCACCACCCTTATCATAACCCAAACTGCGCCGCTGCATCGATTCTTCAACCAGCTCCTTAGTAAGTTGAATAGAGTCTCCACCACTTTCAGCCGCAACCATCACCGCTACTTCAAGCGTGTTAAGAAGACGTCGCGCATCACCAGTTGAACCCTCAATCAAAAAGTCTACGGCATCCTCATCAGCCTGCACAGAGTAAGCTCCTAAACCATTCTCTATATCTTCTAGAGCTCGCTGCACCACTTCCTTAAGTTCATTTTCAGACAATTGCTGAAGCACAAATACCCGAGCGCGGGATAACAACGGACCAATCACTTCAAAGGAAGGGTTCTCCGTTGTCGCACCTATTAAAATTATTTTTCCATTTTCAACAAGCGGCAAAAACACATCCTGTTGAGCCTTATTAAATCGATGAATTTCATCAACAAAAACAATTGGGGTAAAAAGCTGAAGACCTTCGCCAAATTCTCCAATCATCTTCTTAATCTCGGCGATTCCAGTCGTAACGGCGCTAAATTCCAAAAAATCACTTTCACTTTCTTTAGCAAGCAGCCGCGCCAAAGTAGTCTTGCCTACTCCCGGAGGTCCCCATAATATCATTGAAAATAATTTCTTTTGCTCTAATGCGCGGCGAAGTAGCTTGCCTTTACCAAGTAGGTGCTTTTGGCCAATATAGTCATCAATTTTTTTCGGACGAAGCCTATCTGCAAGAGGAATCATTTATCAATTCTACCCGAATAAAAACCAAACAACAAGAAGAAAACCAACTAAAACTATCTCAATGATATAATCATAGCATGGAAAAAGAACCTTCTCCTGAAAACAGCACTTCAAGTCCATCTACTGGAGGTAGTTTTATCACTCTTCAAAAAGCCATCGAGCTCGGTGAATACGAGCCAATGGTGTTAGCCAGATTTGATGAGTGGCACAAATTAAGTATCCATGCACAGTTCCAACTGGTACGAAAAGGCCTAGATAATCGTGAACATCAAATAGTTAGCGAATGGGCTGAAGTAAACAACGTGCTGGATTTTAGCAAAAAGCCTGAATTACAGCCAGTACTCCGCAATCTAGAAGCACAACGAAAAAAGATACTACGTGATCGCGAGCGCCTGTATATAGAGTTTACAAAATAGTCACTTTTCCCTTCCATTCTCAATTAAAATCTTGAGCATATCACGAGTATTCTTCATCGTTTCAAGGAGAGACATTCCTTGAGAATCAACAACCGCTTGATAACCAACACCATGCTACACTCTTTTATATTGAATATACAAAACATACGGCAAAATACTGCCTAAATTTAAGCATCCTGCTAAAATAAACAAAGTCATGAAACCAAATTGATGTGCAACTAACCCACCAGCAAAAGCCGTCAGCGCCATACTAAACATCGCCAGAGCGTCCTGAATACTCCATTCAAACGCTTCCTTATGAGGATCAAGATGAGAAGAAAAAAGAGAGTTTTTTGCTGGCGAGGCAACTCCTAAACCAAATCCAGCCAACGCATAAAACAAATACACCATGAAGGAAGTAGTACTAAAAGCAAAACCAAAATAGGCTAAACTCATCGCCGAAATCCCAAAAATACTAAACACAAATTTAGTAAGGTCGCCGGAATTGAGCAGCAACCTACCACTAATAAGTTCAAATACAACGCGTGACATCAAATAAATACTATAAGCAAAGGCCGCAGTTTCAATATTTCCGCCTTTAAGTGTAACTGCATAGAGCGCAAAAATAGGAGTTATAGCATTCCAAGCCGACCACAACATCATCTCGGATAAAATAAACACCTTAATTACTGGATCCATCTGGAAATGCGACGGCGATTTACCCAAGAAAATCTCTTTAATCATTACTAGTAGTTTAGCAAAGCCATCGAGGAAAGAGTATATGGTGACCTTCTTTGCCAAACCCTAAACGGCAAAGTAGCGCTTCTTAACGCGCTATATACATATAGCGCGTTAAGCGTGTCACCATATACTCGTCCGAGTTGGTTTTGAAACGCTTAATACCCTAAAACTTCCTTCACCAACACAACAGTCGCCCTATTGCGATCAGCATTAACAATCAGAATTTTATTCACATTACTGCCAGGAACGCCATATGCTTTTTGTGCACGAACACTCTCAAGCGGCAAACTATGCTCATAAATACGCTTCATTCCCTCATCCATATCTTTAACCAACTTCTGCGTACCAACAACATACACCACATGCCCGGCTCCATACGCATAAGAAGCCAACTGACTCCCCGTTCCCGAAGCAATCAGTAGCTGCCCCGATTCAGTAACCGCGTGCACACTACCTACAACCCAATTCGGAGTACTACGCAGTTTACGAATTTCATCCCCTTGAGTTGTATGATCTAAAGCGAAAATTTCTTCGTGTGCAGCCTTATAACGACCAGATTCACGAATTTCCTTAGCAATACCAGTTGTTGCCAAAGTCTCCGATGTGCTATCAAAAACCTGCTCGCCTTCAGGAATAACTTCAAAAACAATCCGTTTTGCATCCTCACCGTTCTCAGCAACTTTTACCACAAAACCATGCTCTTCAAGAGCAGCAACTGTAGCTTGCAAACGTTCATCACTTGCAAGTGTAGTCCAATCAGACATAAAAATCCTCCATAAAAATACAAATAAAGGCTTCCTCGCCAAAAACCTAATTAGAGTATACTCCAATACTTCAATAAGTAAAGTAGTTACAAATAGTATAGTAAATATCCAAGATATATGTTATAATTATTTCCATGGAGCAAATACCAATCATCATCAAGCACAAAAAAACCAAAAAAAACCAGTTAGACGATAAAACCTGTGGAGTAACCAAAACGATTAAAATAATTGGAAGTAAGTGGACAATTCTTATTTTGTATAATCTCTTAGTAGGCCCACGTCGCTTCGGTGAACTCCAAAAACTCTTAACCGGCATAAGTCCCCGCACGTTATCACTTCGCCTCGCCGAACTAGAAGAAGACGGCTTAATTTCTAAAAAAATTTTCGCCGAAGTCCCCCCTCATGTCGAATATACCTTGACTAAAAAAGGACAAACACTAAACGACATAATTTGCAAAATGCGCGATTGGGGTGAAAACTCCGAAATGTAATTTTTAAATCTCGTTTTCATCCCGAGCATAAGTTGCTCGGGGGGAATCTTCCAATATTTAATATCAACCCAATTTCAATCGAGCAACAAGATCATCAACCTTCTCTTTTATTAACTCAAATGTATTTTGGCTAATCCTTACCGCCTCAAGAGTCTCTTCAATTTCTAATGTTCGCAGCTCATCTAAATCTGGTACATTCCAAATTTCAAATTTCTCAAGCGAAAAACCACACTGCTCAACAGCATACCGGTAATGCATCTCAGCCATAAAAACAACATAATCAACATTTTCAAAAGACCTCTCAGAAGTCTGATTCCAATATACCGATTGATACGGAACTAAATTACTTGCTTCAATAATTCGTTGAGTATACCAACAAACTGGACCACAGGTATTATCCGATGCCTCAGTTCCACTCGAAGAAACTTCAACATCCAATTTTTTAGAATTAAGATACGCCTCAGCTAATCTACTTCTATAAACATTCCCTGTACACACAAAATGGATTCTCATCTCCCGGCAATGACAATACTGAGCATGTTCAACATGCCAGGCAATTCGCTGTTCTGTTGTAGGATTTTTAGGCATTCTGTTCTTTTCGTGCCATTCCTTAGTAATCATAAAACCATCATTCTAAGATTGGAGTAAGTTATGCCAATCTTCAAAAAATTTAGCTAGTCCTTTATCGGTGAGCCTATGAGAAATAGTAAAAGATTGCCACTCAGCAGAAAGAGCAACTTTTTCGTATGCAATTTTTTTCAATTCAGAATTTTCCTTTCCACCATGTACAGGCATTCCCTGCTCCTGCCAATTCTTAAGTACATTTAAGGGAACAGTAACACACCGTTCTCACCAATATCATCAAGCCGCCCTATAAACGGTGACAAAAATACGTCTCCCCTATCAGCACCGCCAGTTGCAGCATACACAGCTGCTCCTTGTCGCTGCGAAAAAACCAAGGTCATATTGACGCGCATTTTCTCAGCAATACTTTTCTCAGCAGCTGTAAGTCCAGCAGCGATCGCAGGATATTTAACATGTGCATTTGGGATCCATTGAAAAAATTCTGCGCCCTGATAAAACAACAGGTCAGCGCTTGAAGAACTATCGGCATCAACTTCAATTGAAACCGATCCATTAGGAATAAGTCTTGAGATTTCAGTCACAATCTCTTTATACAAAGCAAGAATTTCTTCCTTGGAGTACTTTTTTCCATCAGCTCGAGCTGCCACAATTTCCGGGTGTTTAACCACCAAACTAGGATTCGTTGTTTGACCATCTAAAAATCCTAACAGTTGCAAAGCTTCTTTGGTACCTGCAGGGTTGCCACTATCCAAAAATATTTTAGTGGTAAGCGCAGCAGGTCGCATTACTCAGTCCTTTCTACAGAAATAGTACACTCACCTACTAAAGCAGCAACTGCACCAATAGCGGCAAGTACAGGAGCAACCACGGCTCCAACGACTCCAAAAGTAAGAGGAAAACTCATTAAAACTTTATCATCCCTGTCTTTTATGGTTATTTTCCGCGCATTCCCTTCAGCAATAATTTCTTTTACCTTCTTCAATAAATTCTCACCAGATACTTTAAACTCCTCAGTTTTTTTTATTTCTTCAGACATATAGCCTCCTTAATTATACCCACAGTATAATACATTTATGCAAAAAATTCTTCTCGCATTCTTTCACCCCAACGATGATGCTTTCAATTTTTTAATCTCCACTTCACTTAACATCCTCCACGCTCCATCCTTCAAGTCCCCTAGCCTAACCTCACCAATCGCAACTCTTATCAATCGTACAACATGCAAATGCAACGCCGCACACATCCGCCGAATCTCACGCTTCTTCCCTTCCAGTAACACCACTTCAATCCACACACCAAAAGAGCCGTGAGACAATACTTGCGTAGATAATGCTTTTGCATACCCATCTTCAAGAAGCACTCCCGATTTCATTTTATTTAACGCTTCAGGAATAGCTTTACCAACAACAAGCACATGATACGTCTTAGGAACCCCGTAGCGGGGATGCGTTAATTTTAATGATAAATCCCCATCATTAGTTAAAAGAAGTAACCCTTCAGAATCCTTATCTAACCGACCAACTGGATAAACGCGCTCTTTGGTGGAGAACAAATCAAGCACCGTTTTATCAGCAAAAACATCCTTCACTGTCGAAACATAATCAACCGGTTTATTCACAGCCACATAAATCAATTTCTTTTCGGCAAGACCTATCTGAACCCCGCGAACTTTTACTACTGCGACATCCGGGTCAATTTGCATCCCGAGTTCGCGCAAGATATGCCCGTTAACGGTAACAACTCCTTCCGCAATCAAAGCATCAGCACCCCGCCGCGAAGTTACGCCGCAATCTGCAATATATTTATTAATTCGTACCTTAGCCATATGTATAGTATAACTTATCCAAACCTATCCAATATGATACTATAAATACCATGCTGTTTGCTTTAGTTATGACAGTGTTTTCATATTTCTCACAAGCGCATACTTCTACTACGCTACTCTCACCGGTACCCGATGATACTTTATCACCTCAAATATTGGGAACATCAACAAACCCTACCCCCTCACCTTTACCAACAGATAGCCCAGTCGCGGCACCATCATCAACACCGTTAGCATTAAACATCATAGCCTCCAGTCAGTCACCTTCACCTCCCAACACGCCATTCACTACAACAGAACCTGCAATAATGCCTTCACCAACAATACAAAACACCGCGGAGCCAACACCATCAGCATTACCATCTGCTTCTCAAGCAAAAACAAATGGACCCACTCCTATCAATACAGTTACTCCATCAGCTTCCCCCACACCTTCAGTAAGTCCAACCACTAAGCCGCTCACCGCAAGCGAAATCGATACTCTTTTCACTGAATATGGCCAAAAATATGGAGTAGATAAAGATCAACTGAAAAGAATTGCCAAATGCGAGTCAGGATTAAATCCTAAGGCTACGAATTTATACTACGGAGGGCTATTCCAATTTTCAGCAGGGTCGTGGAAAGAATATCGAAGATTAATGGGTAAAGGTACCGATCCAGATCTACGATTCGACCCAGAAGCAGCAATAAATACAGCAGCCTATCTCATTTCAACAGGCCACGCATCAGCATGGCCAAACTGCAAATAACTTATTACTTTGTTCCACACACCTTACAATCAGCTTTATGTGTAGCCATAATATACACCGCACAAACGCCTACTACCACATATACTATTTTGGTGATTACAGAAGCACCAAATAATAACTCAACGAGGTTAAGATTGAGTAATCCAACCAACCCCCAATTAACAGCTCCCACAATAACAAGTAAAAACGCAACCATATGAACCATTTTCATATTCATAAAAGCACCTCCTTAAATTAAGGTTAGGCGCTACATTGTGCAATTGCAATAAGGAAAAAATCAAACAACCCGCTCTTCTTCACCATCTTTAAGGACATACAATTTCTTCCAGTACAACAAATAACCACACGCTCCTCCCTCAACCCAAACAATATCCCTTCCTGCTAAGTTCGCTCGGGCCTGCTCTTCTGAGCAATATTCCAATTCACAAACGGTAACACGGCACCACAATTTTGCAGCAAACTCCATGCTCCTCCTTCTTTCCACCTACCCCATTCCTCGCCAATTAAAAACAGTACAGCATTGGTATAACATAAAACACGTATCCATATTTTCAATACAAATTGTAAAATAAAAACAAAATGAATCGCTACACAGAAAAAATGATAAAATACTGTAAAGAAAATAAATATACAGTTGTTATATTTCTCATCCTCATATTTGCTGCATTCCTGCGTTTTTATAACTTTCAAAATCACTGGGGAATCGGTAACGACGACACTCGAGATATTTCCATTGCCAAAGAAGCGCTTAAGAGGCACGAACTCCCACTCATCGGTTCTTTTAGTTCCGCCGGACCGTTTGTCTTTGGCCCTCTATTCTACTGGACTATTATGTTAAGCTTAGTGCTATTTCCTTTCACCATTATAGCGCCCTGGATATTTATGGGAATTTTCGGAATGATCACGGTGGCAATACTTATCTATTGCGGGAAATTATTGGGAGGGAAACAATTAGCAGTGCTAACCGCCCTTTTTGCAGCAACTTCACCCCAACTCGTAATTCGATCATTAACTTTAGGGCAACACTCGTATGTAGCCTTCGCCACCGCCTTACTTTTACTAAGCTTCATTCTCCTATGGCAACAACAACAAGCACGCTTTGCTTTTTTAATGGGAATTGCGATAGGTATAGCAATAAGCATGCATTACCAGGCTCTTAACTTAGTGCTCTTTTTCCCATCCGTACTATTCATTCCTAAAACAACGATCAAAAAGAAAATACTCTTTCTAGTGAACATAAGTTTCGGATTTTTAATCCCCTCACTCCCGCTCATTATTTGGGATGCTCAGCAACAGTTTGCTAATGTCCGCAATATTCTAGATTATTTCTTAATTGGTCAATACCGCTTCTATGTACCTAATAGTTGGAAATTATTCCTATTCACGTCATTTCCCAAATATTGGTCGTTTGTAATTGGTGGATACCCTATTCTCGGATTAATCCTAATGTTTGTTACCGCCCTTGTTTTAGCAGTAGCAATAGCTAAGAAAAAAATCCCGGGAGTTCTCATTGCCGCAGGCGCCATTTTTGCAATACTCTTTGTTCTCAACAGATACTATAAAGGTGAACGATCAGAAGGCTATCTAGTATACTTCCTTCCCTTTATTCTAATTTTTACCATCTACACTATGTACCTTTTATTGTTCAACGAAGCACTCTCTCCTCGTCTTCGCGTAATCTTGCAAACAACAGGAGTAATGCTTGCAGCAGCGATCTTTATTGGCAATATGAATGAATACAGAAAATATAGCCAGTACATTTCACCAACCCTCAAAGCGATTTCAGGATCAAAAGCCCTAATAAAAAAATACCCGAACACCAAATTTTCTGTTTTCGATTACAAAGCTCACTATTCGTACCATAGCCAACCTTTAAGCTTCTTTCTCCAACACGAAGGCAAGATTGATCCCAATGGTATGAAGGTAGGTTTTTCTTGCAATGAACAATGCAATCAAAACTTCCCTGAGCTAACAACCTTCGTCGATCGCCCTATCCTCGATCTCTCCTCAGAGCCAGAACTTACTCAAAAAAACAACTGGGTCAATGTCAATCAAAAAAGCATGTATGACGATCTAATCGGCTGGTCCAAAAAACACCAATTAAAATCCAATCATAAAGTCTTCAATAAATTTTAGTTACCTAATTACTTTATTCGTCGCACATTGAGGCGAGAATGTAAAGGAGAATTCGCCTCCACAACAATAACCCTTTTATCAATAAGCATTTGTTTATAAGCAGACTTCTCAATCATTAGCCTCATCGCAGACAGGCAAGTTACAACTTTTTTATACTCCATCCCCACCTCCGAAGCGATCTCTCTCTCAGACAGTCGATCAATCTGCTCTCCGTCCTCAGTAAGCCCATTGAACAATAAATAAACTCGAAGGTTTTCTCGGGCTCTACTTCGCAATGAGTCAAATAATTCTTTCGTCATAACACTTCTAGAAACACTGTCCGTAATTCCCCGTAATGAAAGATACGTTAAAACACTATACACTTGCCGCCAGTTATTATCTTCAAAAGGGCCATCTGGCGCATGCAACAATAGTTTTCCATTATCAATAATAAATGGATAAATTTCCGTCGATTCTCTTTCCTGTCGCTCTTCCCGTGCTAAAATCGAATTATCTTCAATCATAAGTGACCCAGGCGAGTATTCTATAGTAACTGGAAAACACAAAGAAGAAACCATACCAGCAGGCACAAAAATCTTATTCTGCGCTCGCACTTCCTCCATCTGTGCCCTGAGGTTTATATTCACTTCATCAGTAGAGATTTTAAATCGACTTGCAATCTCACCTACACTCCATCTCCGGTTATTAATATACCCATGAGCAAGCAGCCACATTTCGTACCGAAACATAATTTTCTCATCTAAAAAGGAACTCGGCATTATCAAGAAAGGAGACTGACTCTCTTGTCCGTCTCTACTATCCAGAAACTCATTCACCTTTTGACCCAATTCGAAAGGCACCACCACTCGCTTCAAAACACGCATTGGAGATTCAACACTCTTAATCCTATGACGAATCTTGAAGGTTTCAAGGTCTGGAAATTTAGATTGCAACTGGGAAGCACTATAATAATGACCATCAACAAATCCATTTTGCCATAACCACAGCGTTCGCTTCGATGCATACATTAAGTACGCCAAGTCTCCTCCATTTTTTAACTTATATTGTTCGCGCTCCCCCTCAGTTTCAAATTCTACCGTAATACCTTTATACTTCCTCGGCAGAAATCGCGGCTCTTCTCTTTCTTTCGTCTTTCCAGTAATCCATTTAGTCGTAACACTCTCAACCAAGCTTAAGTTCTCAGGCGTAATTTCTATATCTACTCCTTCTGCTGAGTTTCCCAAAGCTGAAACAATCGAAAATCCCAAAGGTATAGCCAAACGAGTAGCATCAAAAGTGACTAAGGCCGCGCGCATAGCACGCATAAAATACGGCAAGTCCTTTCCAGCCAAGTTTAAGTAGCCTTGCCTAAATTGCTCAAGAGCAACACCTGTTAATTCCGACTCATAAATCCGTACTCCACCCAATTTGTCAAAATAAGGAAATACCACCTCTCGAATCAGTTGTGCAACATTAACGTTGTCATCCCGCACACCACCCCCTAGGCGATTTGCATATGCCGGACTAAATACGTGGGTTTTCGGATTAAAAACGACAGATATCTGTACACCATCATCATCAATATTTTTAAGCGAAAATAAATCTTCACGGGAGACTACTGAGTAAACAGACTCCCCGCCCCCTAGTTCAATTTCCAAAGAACCAGCCCCCAGTGCATCTCTAACCTGCTGTACTAAGTCTTTAGGCACAGGTAAATTACCTCTATCTTTCGCTAAAACACCTACTCCAGATACACCGATCTTCTCATTTTTCAATACACTCGCCCGAGGTAGTGCTACCGTCGGGGTCTTTATCGCGGCATTAAGTTGCTTTTTCTCTTCTACTCCGTAAGCCGTTTCAACTACACGCCTATTTTCCACCACTGGTTTTAAAGCGCCACCAACATCATCAGTGGCTTGAGCAATTTTTTTATCCAAAGCAGCAGGCAGTTCACCAAGCCTTCCATACAAGACACTAAAGATAACATGATTCCAAACAGCAGGGTTGTAAGAAAAATTCTCTGAAGTAGCTTGAATTGAAGTAAGTACTTCATTAATCATCACGGCAGAATTATATTTCTTCCCTCGATTAGGCAAAACACGCAGTAGCTTTTCAGTAATATACTGTACTGCTAAAACTGAACCATACGCATCAGCAGCCGAAAAGGTCTGAGATACTAACCACTGCAGACATTCACGTAAGGCGACTCTGCTTTCATTTGTCGAAAGCAATGCTCCTTCATCTCCATAAAGGTTAATTATTTCACGATAACGCTCCAAGGCTTTTAAAGCACTCGCAGAGGATAAACTACGAAGATCATCAACAATACTTCCCAGTACAGAATCAACCGTAGGAGCTGTTGTAGTTTTCTCACCACTCTGAAGAAACCTAACCGAGTGATGTGCAACATTCCGCCTCCAAGAAGAAACATTGCCAGTAATTTCAAAGCTCGCATCAACTCCACTAAACATTCGATCAAACCGCTCCCCTAACGCCCCTTTACAATCAGAACGTGACACTGTCGGCACAATAACTGTAACTGGCTCAGATCCAGTCCCAATTGGACGATATGCCCGCGCAATAGCCTGAGGGATATCAGCCGGATTAAAAGGAGGATGCAATAGCACTATGTATATATTTAACCCTTCTGCATTAAAGGTAAAAGAATTTGCCCCAGTAAGAAATGTAGTCCCAAGTGTTTGGCCATTTGCTAAAAAATCTACTGTCGCAGTATGTTGGTTAAGAGTTCTAGCATACAAAGTATCTGCTCGAATTCCTTGAAACTGCAACTTATCTTGCAAAGCAAGTAAACTCGCTTCACCATAACCAGTATCTCGATCAACATACGGTGAAAAAAATAGTATCCGCGCGCGAGGATCCAAAAGCACTCGTGGTGCAAGCATTGTTGCAGCCCACTCAGTTACTATCTCCGCTTCCTGCTGTAATGCAGAATCGGTCACTTGTCGAAGGGGAGGCAAGGTGGTTTGAATATCATACAATTGGGTAGATATTGGGGGCATATCAAAAAATTGCTCACTGGACCGGCTAACAACGGGAACTGTCGGAGTTCGCCAAACACTTGCCCAATCTCCTAGCTCACTCAAGTCATACACAACCGGTGTCGCGCTCAGCAGCAAGCCTCTTGCCCCTCGTTCGCTTAGTTTAGAAGAAAGCGCTCTAACACTTTTTGTCCTCACAGCAAGATCATCACCCGCCCCCTTAAGTTCATGCGATTCATCAACAACCACAACATGTTGACCAATACCTTTCCCGCCACCATCAAGTGATTCTAAAAATCGACTTTGCACAACCGCAGTAAAGGGGCACATAATAATATCAGCTTTGGTTCCCTGAAGTCTTTTTAATTTACCCGCAGTGCTTTCTGTTTCTCCGTTTGGCACATCCCATACGAATATGCGCTCACGATTAACCCCAGCAGAAACCAAATCTTCATATGCTCGAGAAAGCGGCTTATTTTCAGCCAAAAATAGCATTTTGGAGTTCGTCTCTTCGCCAGCATGCGCCTTCCACCCATAAAAGGCAAGTAAAGCCGTATAAGTCTTACCCATGCCATAATCATCAAATAACCCAACCAATCTACGCGATTCCCAGGCACAAACAATATCATAAGCCCCCATAACTTGCGAAGCAAAGGGGACTCTGCGCGCTAAGTCGCGCGATCGCAACGGCCTCAAAGATTCATAAAACCGCGCAATTTCTCGGTATCTTGAGATTTCAGAATTTGTGCCTACTAAACCCGTAGCGGCTTTCACAAATTCTCTTGACGATCTGAACTCATTATTAGTGATAGCAGCCAAAGAACTATCCGTCAAAGGATTACCAACGCGCACACAAATCTCGACACTCCCAGCATGATTTTCCTGAATCATGTCCTATAGTATATCAAATTGGGTTTCGCATGACAACATTCAGCTCAACTTTTCTCCCACGGACTCATCAATTGAAAATAGTTCCCATCAGGGTCAGAAAAAGTAGCAATCCAACCTGGACCCATTTCATAAGGCTTCGCAACAACAGTTGCCCCTAATCCTTTTATTCTCTCAAATTCTTCCTTCACTTCCTGAGTTTCGAAATTAAACAGTAAACGCTGTGGCTCAGTAGCTTTATCTTTCACCTCTGAATGGGCGCCTATACCAATAAAGCATTTTCCTACCTGCCAACCATACCAATTGTCTTCTACCATGTCAGCAGGCCGCCCAATCACGTTACGATAAAACTCAGCCATAACGTCAACTTGTGATGTTCCAATCATTATAGAATTTAAATTTAACATTGTGAATCTCCTTTATATAGTCACACTATCAAGTAATACTACTTTACACTCTCCAATTATACCGCATTATATGATAATCTACCCTCGCTTTTAAAATAGACAAGGAAAGAACAAAAATGAAAAACACTCAAATTGCTATTATTGGATTAGGATACGTCGGCCTTCCTCTTGCGCTACTTGCAACAAAAAAAAGATATAGCGTTACTGGGATAGATTTAGATTCTCAAAAAGTGCGAAAAATTAATAATAAGATCTCTCCTTTCAAAGACGAAGAGATTCAAACCAACCTTACTAAATATCCTTTTACAGCATCAACAAATACCAATTCTCGAAAAAAAATCTAAGCTAAAAGCAGGAAAAGATTTCTACATAGCTCATTGCCCGGAACGCATTGACCCAGGAAACAAAAAATGGAATGTTGAAAACATTAACCGCATTGTCGGAGGATATGATACTATCTCAACTCAAAAAGCAGCACAGTTTTATCGCTCAATCATTACTGGACAAGTTACAGAAATGAGTTCTCTCAAAGAAGCAGAAGCGGTAAAAGTAGTAGAAAATTCATTCAGAGATGTTAATATAGCCTTTGTAAATGAATTAGCTCAATCCTTTCACGAAATGGGGATCGATGTTGTTAATGTTATTAACGGCGCAGCAACCAAACCATTCGCCTTTATGCCCCACTATCCAGGCTGTGGTGTAGGAGGTCACTGTATTCCAGTTGATCCCTATTACCTCATTGAAGAGGCCAGGAAAAAAGGCTTTGAACATGATTTTCTACGTCTCGCGCGCAGAATTAACAGTAATATGCCGCATTACACTATCAAGATACTCAAAGAAGGATTAAATCAAATTCAAAAATCCGTATCAGGAACTAAAATAGCAATCCTAGGTGTTTCCTATAAAGCAAATATTGACGATTGTCGCGAAAGCCCCTCCTTTGAAATTATAAAATTGATTAATACTTTGGGAGCAATAACTAAAGTATACGATCCATATGTACCGCAACACTCTACAGTTAACACTCTCTCAGAGGCACTTAACGACTGTGAAGCCATTGTTCTAACAACAGCACATAATGAATTTAAAGAGCTAACCGTGGCTGAGCTTCACAATAAGGGAATAAGGTTAGTTATCGATGGGCGGAATTGTTTGGACAAAACGACGTATCTATCGGCTGGAATCGAATATCGAGGAATCGGCTGCTAACTCTACGTAGGCGACTGTATATCAAAGGTTTGGAACATCATTAACAAGCAGAATCCCCAAGCTAACAAAATAAAGAGTCGAAACATAAAATACGTCAGGATAGTCCGCTATAAAATAAAGTCCTTGGTTAAACCGATAAAAAAAGAAAAAATCGGCAAGATAAACAGTAGTGAATCCACAAACTAAAAACACTACCGCATTTCCTATTCCAATTTTTCTATATGCGCCTAAAGATAATAGCAAGAAAAAACTAAGTGCTAAAATCAATGAATCCCCCAAATTATAATATAAATCCAAAGCAAAGGAAGTGGGGCTTGCTGCACTTTGCAAATTCAATGGACGAACCTGAACTATAACTAAAAATGCTGAAACGCCTACTGCAATTACAATAAACGGAATAATGGTATGCAAAAGCATAGTTGGGAAACTTACCGTATCCTCTACAGTTCGACCCAATCCAAGAAGTAACAGTATCCCCAAACACGCCAACAGTGGAAAAGCTCCATAAAAAATATCGGCTACACCAGGATAGGGAACTTCACTTATATTCGAGAAATTATAATAAGAAAAAACTAAAGCCCCAATAGACTGAAACACAACTGCCAACGAAAAGGCTAATATACTGTAAGCGAATCGAGGTGACTTAGTTCTCCAACGAAAAAATTTACCTAAGCAAGCACCACCACTTAAGAATCCAAAAATAGCGATAGAAAGATTGAACCAATAATTTTCAGCACCACGGGATTGCCTAAGATATATAAAACACCACCAAGTAATTAATATTGCAAAAGATGAGTGAAATAGAATTCTAAGAATACGCGTGTAAGACATAATGTAAGAATAGCCTACCTAACAAAGATAATCAATTGACAACATAATTTATGTTTATCGTGAAACAACATTGGTGTACAGTGTTCATTAATCCCAACTAGTTACCATTATATGCATCAATTAATTTTTGAACATCCAACTTTTTCATCTGCATCATAGCGTCCAGAGCCCGTTTTGAACCTTCAGGATCTTTTCCGCCTACGGTTTCTTCCAAAGCCTTCGGAACAATCTGCCAGGAAATACCATAACGATCTTTTACCCAACCGCACTGCTCGGCCTCAGGAGTATGAGATAATTTTTCCCAAAAGTAGTCCACTTCTGCTTGATCAGCACAGGCGACATAAAAAGAAATTGCGCTCCCCACTTCAAATGTATGCCCCATACCACTCTCCATTAATGTAAACTGCTCACCACCTAAAGTAAACGCAGAATACATAACTCTTCCTACCTCATCGCCTTCGCCTTCTTCGTAGTGAGAAATCATCTCAACTGAAGAATTCTTAAAAACGCTTACATAGTAGTTGATCGCTTCTTCTGCTTTACCAACCTTATCACCAACTAACATGATTGAATTAGAAATTAGTTTCGGCTTTTTACCTACACTAATTTGCCATGACACTCCAAACTTATCACTAATCCACGCAAATTTTTCGCTAAAAGGATATGTATCCAGAGGCATCATTACAGTACCACCTTCTACAAGTTTTGCATAATATGATTCAACAGCTGCAATAGTTTCGCAGTTAACAAAAAACCCTACTGAGGGGTTAAAAGTAAAGACATTAGGACCACCGTCCAAACACATAAAGCGTTGCCCAAAAAGTTCAAACACCCCATTAATTACTTTTCCTTCCATTCCTGCCAGTGGTCCTTCGGTATAACCCGTAGGGTAGCGCACAATATCTATAATCTTAGAATCTTCAAAAACAGAAGTATAAAACTGCATTGCAGCTTCTGAATCTTTCTCAAACCAAAAAAATGGGGTAATTTTTTGCATTCTATCCTCCTTGCAATAACCTTAAAAAGCAGACTCTTTTCTACCTGGACGTAGTACCTGAAACGATAACACAAAGCAGATCAACACCAAAACTGCACCCGTCAAAAATGTCATTGGAATTGAGGTCGCAGTTGCAATGTATCCTCCCAATAACGGCCCAACAATCATACCAATACTTTGATAAGACGAATTAAGTCCCATAATTGTCCCCTGCGATCTCTCATCAGCTTCTTGAGACAAAATTGTAGGTAACAATGTTTGTACAATACTATTAACTACGCCAAGAATTAACGACGCAACAACAAATACAGGAAGCGTAGTCGAAAAGAACATTAATATAAAGGATAAAGCTACAGCCAAAATTCCGTAGGTAAAGGTATTTTTCATCCCAAACATCTTAGAAACCCGACCAACAATAAAATTCTGCGAGATCAATCCAACAATACCAAAGGTCATAAAGAGATAAGAATTTTGAGCCTCAGTTATATGTAAAACATTCTTGGTAAACGGTTGAAATCCATAAATAATGGCGCAAGAGAAAGCCAACATGAAGATCAAGGTAATTATAAACGTGGTACCTACATTTGGATCAAACAAAGTATGCCACATCTTTTTAAAGTCAAACAACTTGCCTTTTTGTACTTCACCCATATGCTTATTAGTTTCAGGCAAATAGAGGTAAGTCAATACTGCCGCAACAGCAGTGATTATCCCTGCAATAACAAAAGGAACCCCTACCCCATAGCCAAGAGACAATACTATTCCCGCAATTGCCGGACCAAAAATAAATCCAAAGTTAAAAGCTGAACCAATTAAGCCGAAAGCTCCAGCTCGTTCCTCAGGCTTTGTAGAATCCGAAATCACCGCAAAAGCAACTGGAATATTTCCAGCAGTGATACCATCTAAAGCTCGAGCAAGGAATAAAAAGATCGCACTTGGTGCAAACGCCGTCATAAAGAACGATAACGCAGTCCCAATAATTGAAACCAACAGTAATGGCCGCCGACCATATTTATCAGACATGCGTCCAATTATCGGGGTAGATACAAATTGGCACACCGAATAAACAGCAAACAGCTCAGCATTCTGAAAGTCAGACAGACCAAATCTTTTTGAATACGCATAAAGTATCGGAATAATAATCCCATACCCAAGCATGTTCACAAACGCAATAAGAGCGATAATAAGAAGGTTTCTATTACTTTTTATCATAGGTAAAAATTCTATGCATGACTTCCAGTAATATTCACCATCCACCCTATACCAAACTTATCTGTTAACATGCCAAACATATCTCCCCAAGGAGCCTTATCGAGTGCTACTTCTACGTGAGCACCATCAGTTAAAGCTTCCCAATATCCTTTAAGCAAAGCTTCATCGTCCCCGCTCAAAGACATTCTAATATTTTGACCAGGATCAAAAGTCATTTCAGAAGGCACATCAGATGCCATAAACAATACGCCATTATCGCCTTCAAGAGTCGCATGCATTACACCATCTTTTTCCGAAGGGTCATGCGCCATCTCGCCAAATGTGCTAATATCCAACTTTCCACCAAAAATAGATTTATAAAATTCCATTGCCTCACGAGCATTGGACTTAAAACTTAAATACGGATTAAGGCGAACCATAGAAAACTCCTTTCAGAGGTAATGAGTGATATATATCACATTATACACTATTCGATCGTGGAAGGTATATTGAATCTAAGCTCAACTATGATATAATAATAACTATAGGTTTATTAAATTTTTCTTGTATATCACTATTTAGAGTGGTACCGTAATACTATGGATAATGAAGTAACCAGTTCAAACTTAGCAGAAGTTGGCATAGAAAATTTCCCTGGGGATACATTTACCACTACCCCTCCTCAGGAATATATTGTCCGCCCAGAGCATACCGATGGAATTCCCCGATTAATGGACAGTCTTGGAGAAAATGCCCCCTTAACACCCGAGGAACGAAAAAGCCTAGTAAATTTTGAAGAAAGACTTATTCAGTACGAAAAAAAGGCTATAGAAAATGGCAAACCGGTCGGCATAGATTACTTTGCCAACTACAAACCAGGCTTCAAAGAAAAATTTGTCGCAGCCGGCGGAGCGGCCGCGCTCGCTGTATTAATCCCAATCGTACTAAAAATGCAGGAAGGTGTTACCTACATCGATCAAGAAACAGGAGAAGAAAAGCCAATCTCGTTATTCTACACTCCAGATGGGAAAAAAGGGAGTGAAGTTCTCAAATTTCAATCAATGGATCCTTCTAAACAACTTTCAGAAGAGCAAAAGCAAAGAGCATCATTGCTCGGTAAGTTACCCGATGATCCACGCATCATTAAAGGCATGAAAGCATTAAGAAAAGCAAGTTTAGATGAAGCCCCGCAAGCATTAACTGTAGGCTGGGGTGGTGTGATGAATGTAATTGGCCCACGAAGTTTACATCGCATGGCCGATCGGTTAAAAACGGAAAAAGTAAATGGTGTAGAAGTTCGCTACGATTTGCAATATCCGGAAATTTACCAAGTATTTGAAGAAGCCATGGAAGCAAATGTAACCAAGGGGATCGCTAGCGGATATACCGCTGTTGCACGGGGGCAAAGCACCTTTGCTCAGGCCGCAGCCGACGCAATACTAATGCGCCACGCATCTCAATATTCAGAAAACTTTATCCTCGGACAAACCTTAGTCACGGCGCTTTCTGGAAAAGGTGCTAAGTAATCACATCCACTGTACATATACACTACAATCGTAGTATAAAAACCACACTATAGTAATTATGTGTAAGGAGGATATATGACCGTATCAGATATTGAAGGTATAGGCGAAGTTCAAGCAAAAAAACTTGCCGAGGCAGGAATAAAATCAGTCGAAGCACTACTTGAACACGGTGCTAGCGCAAGCCAACGCAAAGCGCTTTCCGAACAAACAGGAATCAGCGAAACAATGCTTCTTGAGTGGGTTAACCGCGCAGACCTTTATCGCATTAAAGGGATAGGCTCAGAGTTTTCCGATCTTCTTGAGGCAGCAGGAGTCGACTCAGTTCCAGAACTCGCTCAAAGAAATCCTGAAAATTTATACACCACACTAATAAAGACCAACGAAGAAAAACAATTAGTTCGCACAATGCCCACAGTAAGTCAAGTTGAAGACTTCATTGCACAGGCAAAATTATTAGACAAAGTAGTCACTCACTAACTACTTGCCGTTTTTCGGGAGGCTTTCACAAGCCTCCCCGTCTTTATTACCATCAAGACGGTTTACATCATTACCTTTTCCACCGACCCTCAGATAAAATGATTGGGCTTCAGGCTGTGTTGAAAAGTCCGAACAGTTATAGTCGTCTGCTTTTTTGCCTTTGCTCAAGTCGGTAGTAATCTCCCCCGTTTTGTCATAGAGAATATTACCTAAAGTATCCCGACTCACTTTAGACTCTTGAAATGATTTTGTTTTCATGAGCGTGCCTAAGTCATAGTCACTCTTACTTGCTTCCAAGCCAAATGCAGCACCCAAAGCAATTAAGGCAATAGCCAAAAAAACCCGCGCTTTTGTCCAAAAAACAAAAAGAATCGCAACAATAACAAACATCCCACCAATAACCCACAATCGAAATTTATGATTCGAGCGAAGCTGCTGAAACTTCGAAGGAGATTTCACCGAATTACCAGTCACTCCGCGAGCGGTCTTCTCAGATCCAGTCTCATCATCAGTTACATCCTGATCAACATGTTCTTTATCCATATTTAAGATTTTACAAGAACAACCGGTGAATAACAATATGATTAATAGTACAAACGTGCTATACTATAGGATTATGATTGAGGCAAATCCCTGTTTTAGACGAAAAAGTACTATCAAAATATCATTGGGATAGAGTCAAACTCTTAACCCAAGGCATAATTCCTTCGCCAAGCAACGTAGAGATTGACCTTACAGATGAAGGGTGCAACCAGGCATGCATTCATTGTTGCTTCCAAAGCGGACGAAACAAAAAAGTCCGTAAGCTCAACTCCTCAGACTTGCTCACATTTATTAAAGAAGTATACGCAAACGGAACATCTGCGTTCGAACTCGTAGGTGGAGGAGAGCCAACCAATCACCCAGAAATTGGCCAAATAATCGATGCCATTCACGCGCTAGATGTTAGAAAAACCCGTCCAGCAAAAATTGGCCTCGTAACCAACGGTCTTTTATTGCAAAGAATATTTAAAGAAGCCAGCGAAGGGAAAATCACCTGGGCAAGAATTAGCCTAGATTCAGCCGATCCCAACACCTACCATTTACTTCATGGAGTTCCTGCAACAAATCATTTCGCCCAAGTCCTAGCCAATATTACAGAAATAACTAAGCTAATGCCAGCAAACGATGTCGGAATTGGTTATCTTGTAGTTCCACCATATAACCATAGGTATGAGCAAATTATGGCCGGAGCGCAGCTTGCCAGTGAGTTGGGCGTCGGCCACATCGGCTTTCGACCTGCAGAGCTTGATGAGCAAATTATCTCTCAAGACATGTGGGCAGAAGCTGAAAAAGGTATTGCTGACGCTCGCTTAAAATACGGATCAATAGTAAAAGCAACGAAAGGTTCTTGGGATTTCATCACGAGTAAAAAGCAACGAGGCAGTAAATCATGTCTTACTCGCCCTCTCGTAATGGTGATTAAAGCCAATGGTGATCTTGCTTCCTGTTTTTTGTTCAGAAACGAAACAAGAAATAATGCAAAACGCCCTATATTAGGCAACATTAAGCAAGGATATGAGGCAGTTTGGCTGGGGGAAGCACATCGCGCTAGCCTGCGCGCGGTCAACCGCGATGAATGCCCTTCTCCATGCAAACTCGATCGATCAAACTATACAGCAGAGCAGGTTCTTGCAGGGGTTCAGCCCTTCAGGGAAGTTTCTCAAATTCAACATACTGAATTTATTTAATGCAAATTCGTTCAAATCTGTCCTGCTCCACCCACTTTTTCAGCTCTCTTAATAATTTCAGTAAGAACATCCAAATCAACATCCGAAACCCCTTTAAAGCGAATACAGCTTTTACCAATACTCACCTTAGGTAATCTACCTTTATATTTTTCGGCGATATATTCGCCATCTTCAATCGCACAAACATACACCGAAATATAATTTTTTTGATTTGCAAGACAAATCAGCGACCAATCTCCTTCTTTGCCGCTTGCATAGCGGTAATGGTACGTACCATAACCAATCATCCCAGAAAGAATATGAGGTTCAAAGGAGGGTAATGCTTTTTTAATCAGCTCATGAATCGTTTCAAAATCCTGCCGACGCGACTCAGGAAGAGATTCGACATACTCATCGGGGGTTAAAGCCGTAGTAGACTTAAACATATTCATAGCCAAAGTATACCAGATTACAAAAACCACACTCAAACAGAAAATATACATGTAGCTCTCTCTTTGGTATACTAACTTTGGTTTATCGCAATAACAGCTTTAACATAACAATACTAATGTCAGAACAAACCGGAGAATCACCATCATCTCAAATAAAAGAGGATATTAAAGCCGATCAATTTGATCGCACACTTATCGAAATGACCCATTTACCATGGGCTTATGGAGTTTGGCCAACACACATCGATACAGGTGCCTCTTGGGCAAGTCGCATGGATCAACTCATGGTAGAAACCATGAACCATCCAGATAAAGTTGAACATGCTCGCACGGCCTTAGTGCGAAATGGAGTGATCCATTACGATCAGCAATCAACAATTGGAAAAATAACAGATCATGGGCAAGAGGTAGTAACAGTAATACCCGTAAGAACTCAATCTTATCCAACAATTATTAAAGGGCAAGTCAAAGTTTATACAAAAACTGACGCAGGGCTATTACAAATTCATACTCATGGAGACCAATTCGAACCTCCATCGCCTTCCGATTTTACTCGACTTCTTATTGAAGGTTCCCATCCGGCAGCCACAGTAATGGAAGCAATAGTTACACAAAACCTGCGAATCCTCATGTTTCGCACCCTCGAATCACCAGAATTAGCACTTGAGCGAGCCTTAAATAATGTTGGAAAATGGGTCCAAACTCTCCGAACCAAATTAGCAACATATCAAGAGCACCACGACCCAGGCGAAGATTACAACCGCTACAAGTATCGCGTCGGATCTCAAGCTCTGCGTGACATCGCCAAAGCCACAAAGGTGCGCCTTTACTCCTCAACTGGCGGATCACAATTTACACGGTTTGAATAAATACTGTGAAAAAATCTCCTATGTATAAATCTCTTCGCGTTTCGGCTTCAATTTGCCATCATCAGATAGAGAAAACTCTATAACGCGGGGTATGGATCGGCTGGTGGCTTTGCGAGAAAAAACTCAAATAACTAAGACTGCTTAAAAAGCAGCCAAAGCACTTAAATCTCATCAAGCAAGGCAACCATTCGCGCCGATCCATACATACCGCAGACAACCTCCTAGTCAATGAACTCAAACTTCCTAATTTTCTCCTTATCAGCATCAAGGGCGATCCCCTTGTGGGGTCGCTCATGATTAATGGAACGGATAATGAGAACCGACCAAATACCAGCTACAATCGATATAACGGCTGTCACAAGATTGACTGGCAATGAATAGCTTGTAATACTTACCAACCAGCTACCAATTGCCGCAATCATGAGCAGACCGATAATCGATGTGAATGCATCCTTAGCAATGCCGCCGATATTTGTAGACGGGAAAGGAGTAGAAATTCGTTCGGCACCCAAGGTCTGCAAGAAAAGTTCAATCCTGTAGCGAACCTCAGCCTGTTGCCCAATCTTCTTATTGATCGCGGACCACTCCTTTGCTCGATTATGGAAGTAGACAAGCGCAAGGAACGCACCAAGCGTTACTGCAGGAACTGGTAACTGGATCGGGGACACTGATGTAGAGAGCGGCTGTGCAACAAGAAACACGCCAAGGGTGAGGATCTTCTCCCAGGATTCTTTAACGATATCCTGTCGATCACTCTTTCCAGACAGAATCTCATCAAACATTTGTTGATGCGATTGAATCAATAATTCAATCTGCGCCGCGTTTGGCTGTTGAAGAGTTTCCATTGTACACTCCTTTTGATTAAATAACGGGAGTTTCGGTGGTTGTGTCTGCGTCGTAAAGCTCACAACAACACGCTAAGGGATGAAGTGACATACTTCGTCACATTCACGCTCAACGCGTCATTTTAGCCTACTTGGCCAACACCCAAAATGAGCTCAATTCAATTCAGCCCATATTGGGTGCCGTCATGTAGGATTAGATTTAAGCTTTACACTTTAAATGTGCAACTAGCTCAAAATGAGCCAGGCTCAAACTCAGTAAAGCTTATTTAAGCTCAAATATGAGTTCAAGCACTTTGTATTTTAGCACAGAATATCACTTTTGTAAATACTATAGGATATTATCGTAATTGTTATGATTTACCCCTTGGATGGACTAAAACACATGGTTCAAAACCACTTTTTACAGGAGTACTAACCAAGTTTCCCTGAAGCACCAATTTCTTGATAGATACCCTTCACCTTCTCCATCTCTTTTGAAAATACCCACACTCCCTCATACTCTTCCACTTTGCCCGATGCATAAAAGCTACTCAATCCTCCGCCATCAAGTTCACACAAACCACAAAAGCACTAACAAAACACATTCGATACCGAAAGATACATCAATTATTTGAAATTACCACAAAATGAACCATTTTCCCACCAAGAGCGAGTATCATCCGAGTATCTCGTAATCCCTACTCTACAAACAGCTGTTACATGAGAATTTTCTACAAATACACCGAGTACTTTATTGTTTTGATCATTATTTGCATATATCCCTATACCAGTTTTTGGCTCCTGAACTCGGCAAGATGACAAGGCAAGCCCAACAAAAACAATCGCAAAATTCTTCTTAAAGTGGGATTTCCTCCCAAAAGACTAGGGTGCGTAACTTCTGGAGAGATTTGTTCAGGTTGAGACATAACGTGATAATTATAATATAATCACAACACAAAGTCAAAGTATACCCAGAGGCACAATTGAGACTAAGGCGATAATTAACCATTAATTATTCCTAGTAATTTATAAAATGCATACAACTTTGCACCGGCATTTCCTTTTTGATCTAGTATTTCCTCAACAATCCCATCTTTCTGCAATTGTTCCACAAATCTAACAGCCGTCAATCGAGCCTTTAATCCTAATTTTTCTTGCAATTTTGGGATAGTAAATATTGGTGAATCAAACATGAAATCAATAAATCTACTCATGTACGGGGATTTGGATGTTTCATACTTTGACTGAATTTCTTTGTGCAAAGTTTTGATACTTTCTATCAGATGCAGTGTCTCTTTCGCTTGCTCTGTAATTGCACTAAAAAAGAATCTTAACCAGCCTTCATATTCCCCAGAGCTATCCACTTTCCTAAGCGCCTCTCTGTATTCATCAGGGCGCGCTTCAAAATACCCGCTACTATAAACTATAGGTAGGGATAAATCACCTTTATAATGCAGAACCAAAGGAATTAATAATCTCCCAATTCTACCGTTACCATCTTCAAACGGATGAACCGCTTCAAATTGGTAGTGTATTACTCCAGCCTTCACTAATGGCATATCCCCTTCGTCATCCTCTATATATTTCAAAATATTGTCCATATAGGCTGGTATATGAATATGTTCAGGCGGAACATACAGGGCTTTTTCAATTGGATCTGTTGCTCTTTCGGCAATCCAAACTTTATCTGAACGAAAAGCTCCCAAAGCTCCTTTATGTCGCACACCTTTTAATAATGTTCCATGTAATGATTTAATTAGTTGAGAAGTTAGCTGACCTCCAACTTTAATTCCATGTATTGCATCAAGCATTGCAATTCTATAGTTAGACACTACCGGGGTATCTGAAAATGTCGGCTTTCCACCTGCATCGTAAATATATATATCCGAGGAAGTACTCTGTGTCCCTTCGATTTTAGAGCTAACTGCCGCTTCTCTAGCGACGAGAGGGCCGATCAAGTGCATTGCATTCTTCACTCCACCCTGCGAACCTTGAAGTAGACCTATAGCATATTGAGCTGTAGCTAATTCTTTTGCAAACTTACCATAGTCAAGTTTTGGGGGTAAATATTCAGGTAAATGATGTTTTATCTTCATTTCAGCTATAATATCACAGTATATCAGAATGTAAAGATTCTGTTATATACAATCAAAAGTGTATAACACTAGTGATATATCCGTTAATTCTGTATATCAGTATTACGAAAATATGATACAAACTTCCAAACAGTGTATCTTTCCTGTTATAGAGAAACATTATATGGAAAAGGCCGGCGGGGTCTGGGATTGTGCGATAAAGTGAATGATTGATGCTTGTGGCATCCCTCATGCTTCGTCTGCACGCTCCGCTTTTGACCCGACCGGCCTTCTCTCTGCTCGACACGAATGTCTCTCACAACGCCACGCTTTCGCGCAGTCCGCTCATGCAGTTGCATGACGTTGTGAGAGACTTCAAATTACTATTGGGTCGCCACGCAAGGGCGCCGATTGTAGATAGGCAGAATGGTGACCAGCCCTTGGCGAACGTCAGCGGCAGCAGCGACTTGCAGGGACTCTACGTATCCGGTACAGCCGTTGATGTTAATGCGTTGGACGTAGTAGTCGCCATCCTGGATCACGTTGAACAACTCGCCACCTGCGGACTCGTAGACTGAGTCGATGTCGTTGTAGTCGATAACGCGGCCACTGCTGTCGGTGATCTCCGTGTTGGTGGCATTGACATGGATGAGTCCATTGGGTGCAGCATCGTCGCTGAGATCGGCCAGGTCGACCTGCTGGGTGGAGGTGGGGTTCTGGATCTGTGTAATCAGTTTGCTCGGGTCGAGGTTCACCGCGCCGCCATTCTCTACGTTAATGACGAGGTTGTTTGAATTGTTTTGGGAAAAATAACCCTCCATTTATAATCGGTGATGCCGATAGGCTCATTGCCCTATTACAGAGTGACGATGCCAATCATACCATAGCTGTGAGGGTTGCTCAGAAACTAGTCGAGCAACAGACCGAGGTACTATTCCCAATGACAGCCATTATTGAAGCAGCCACAACCTTACAACGACGGTTAAACAGCCCGCAGTTAGCAGAGATTGTGCGTGACCAGGTGATTGCTGGGAAATTGCTCATCGAAAAAGTCGAGAAAGACACGCTACAAAAAGCCAGCCAGCTTTTTGACCCACTTGGCTCCAAACAAAATACGCTCCTTGACGCTATTGTAGCCACGGTTGCTCGCAAGTATGCTGCCGCTGGTATCTTTTCCTTTGACGGGTGGTACACCAAACAAGGTTTCCTGCTGATACCACAGATGTAAGGGTCTCACGTCTTGTATAAAGTAGTCGTCCTTAAAGCGTATGTAATACATACCTTCTTTATCAGACTTGGCTGCCCTCAACTTCTACTTGAAACCCACCATACATCATTCGCTTCATATCCACAGGCATCTGAAAATCTTTTAGTTCTGCCATCTGTTGTCCCATCTCTTCCATTACTTTCGCATTCACTTCATCACGATGCTCTTTTGATTTAAAGACAATAAATGAAAACCACACTGTCTCGCCGCTAGAAGCTCCCATGACATCAGGAAAAGCACGTGATTTCTCATCACCCATCTCTGCAGCCTTAAGGTCATTGCCACTACATTCATAGTATGCAAGTGCACCATTTTTGATCCATGAGTCTCTACCCATCTCAGCCATTTTTTTGTATTCTTCAGACTTATCTTTTGGAACAACGAGTACAAACCCATCCACATATTTTTCCATAATATTGACCTTTCTTTTACTAAATCTGAATACAATTACATTATACTAAAAAAACCTAAATGTAGTAACTCAGTTGGCGCTAAAAAAGAGCCATTTCAAAACGGTATCCCGTTTCTGAACGGTATCGGTATCCGATGCTCCCCCTAGTAAATACGCTTAGAACTTTTGACTACTCTATATTTCAGGTCCACTACTAGCTCTAGCAAAATAACAAACATTTAGAGTAAACTATAATTATGGAAAAAGGTAATGACTTAAATAACCTTGAAACTGGTAATCTGCAACCTCAACAAACCCAATCTGGCACAAAACAACAATCAGTTAACGAAACTTTACCACAATCCCCACAACCCCAACCTAGTAAGAAATGGTTAATTCCAGGATTGATTGTCCTCGTCTTACTATCCGTTAGCCTTGCTGGTTATTTTGACTATCAAAACACTCAACCAAAAAAACAATCTAGTTCAATTCAACCAACACCCATATCTTCTACCCCTCAAGCTATGTCACCCACCAATACCCCTGTAAACAAACCGGAATTAAGCAACAAGCTTATTTCATATACTACAAACGAAGGATTGGTTGTGTCTGACATTGATGGAAATAATAAAAAGGTTGTTTTTACAGTAAAAGACCCTTATTTTTCTTGGGATTGGAACCCCAAGGCAAATGAAGTTGTTGCAAGTAATGGAATTATGAAAAATTTAGATACTGGCATTGAAAAGAAAGTCCCAAGTGGTAGATGTCATAACTGGTCTCCTGATGGGAAAATGATTGCTTACGAAGGTTCGAGTGGTCTTTACTATGTTGAGGTAAGTAATCTTGCAAGCCCCATCAAAATTTCTGAGACTGGCGAGTTATGTGGTGGCTCCAACAGCGTTTTCCATTGGTCGCCAGATAGCAAATCCCTAATATACCTGACTAGTAATGGTGCTGGAATTACCAGCGAAGTAATTCACTCTATTATGAAGTATGACATTAACAGTCGGTCTACTACGAAAATATACCAAGATGAAAAAAGTTCTGGTCAAATTAGAACCCCATCAATTTCACCAGATGGAACAAAAGTGATGTTTATGATGAGTGTTGATAAAGGGAACAATTCTCAATTGACTGAAAATGTTTACACTATAAACATAGATGGTTCAGGCCTCACTCAACTTACAAATTTAGAGGCAGAAGGTGAATATGGTCAAGGTATAGGTATGCCTATTTTTAGCACGGATAGTAAGAGCATCTTCTTTGTCAGTAATAGCACTATAAGCAAATATCAAGGTTTAACAATGTTGGATATTCAACCAAAAACGATTACTCGTCTGGCAAACGAGACTGCAAACGCATATTCGCCCGCAACTGTTTCTCCTGATGGTAAATATGTAGCATATGACGCTTTTGGTAAAGTAGTAGTAGTCAACTTGCAAACAAAAGACAAAACTCTAATCAGCAACGCAGGGTTTGTGTTGTGGCAAAAATAATTCCTCAAAAATAAGCTCCTTACTTTTTAATCCACAAGATTAACTCCAAGCAGTATAATTGCATTGGAGCATAGTAATGAAAAAAGTAACGAAACTACCATAAGTTGACCTGGATTTAGATAAGGTTAGCGATAATAAAAATATCACTTTAGAAAAACTGAACCAGTTGTCCCTTGAAGAACGAGTCAAGTTTATTGAGCCAATTGTTCAGGCAAATAATGAGCAGTTTAGTAGACTTGCTAATACAATTGCCGAAGTAGCCAACTTTGGTAAAACCTTTAGCAACCTTGCTGCCTCGATAAGATTACCTATTATTGACATTTTAGATAACCTTAAGCTCCCAGAGTTATCACAGATATCCGATTTTTATAGGGGTATTGATAGCAAAGCTATAAGTTTTGAAAGATATGACCCGCCAGTGACGATTAAAAAATCCAAATCGGAACTTGAGTTAGATGACGAAAGAAAAAAATTAACAGAAAAAAAGAATAAACTACTTTCCAATAACCAGGATTGGAAGCAAAAAGCTTCGAACTTCTTTTTAACGCTTATTGATGCTAAAAACAAATTTCTAGAAGCAAATCAGGAAAAACAGTACGCTTCTGTGAGACGTGTATCTTCGAACCTCTTACTACTAAACAAAAGTGTTATTGTAGAGGACAAAACGCCGTATTCATATCTCTTAAATTATCAATCTGTACTATTGGGCTGAGAGCGTTTCAAAACGGGCGCTTGGCATAGGTAGATTAGGGGATGATGTAAGGATAAATAAGTAGTTTCACTAGGTGAAGAGAAATATAAGATAGAATAATAAGATATGAAAAAAAGTATGGGTGTCCAACATGTAAGAGTAACGAAGTAATACGCAAAGGGGTACGAGAAGGAAGAGAACGGTATAAGTGTAAAGGATGTGGCAAATGGTTTTCAATTAACAGGAAGGCAAAAGTAAGTAATAAGCAACTGTTACTTGAACACATTGATGGGTATTCTTTTCGTACCCTAGCACTTCATCACAACAGTTCAGCGGCAACAATATACAGACAGTGCAAAAAAGCATGGGAAGAATTACCGCATTGTGCAGACATAACGAGAAAGTACTGCAACCGGTTTAGTGGGACATTACTGGTTGATGGGAAGTATGTAAAAGTAAAAGGATACGAGCGAGAGATACCCGTGTTGTATGGAGTAGACTACTATACACATGACATACCAACATATTTGTTTTCAATAGGAGAGAATTACCAAACATGTGATGAATTTTTTCGAGACTTACGGTTACTCAATTATCCACTCCAAAATCTTGTGTGTGATGACAACAAAAATATATACCAAGCGTGTAGTCACACATACCCGAAGGTAGTAACACAACTGTGCTTGAATCACTACAAAGAAAATCTAAGAAGGATTCTTCAATCACGAAGACAAGGAAATGAGTACTATGCAAAATTTATGTATGAAATAACGCAACTATTTGCCAAGAAGAGGTCGCGTGTTGAGTTCAATACACATGCAACAAAGAGTAGATATGCTGTGTGCTCACTGGTACAACAAGGAAATACCTCAGACAAATAATTTAATAGAGGGATTAAATTCACATTTGGAAGCTCGTTTAAAGACTATCCAAGGTTTTGAAACATTTGACCATGCAGATAATTGGTTAAACAGTTATTTCCTCAGAAGAAGGCTCAGACCATTTACTGACTGCAATAAAAAGTTTAAAGAACTAAACGGAAAAATATCTTTACAGCAAACATGAGACTGTCAAGTCTTTTGTGTAAATGGGATTTAGATTCATAAATATTTTGTTAACCTCCCCTCAAACATAATGGCAAACTGAGAGATAGCAATAAAGTTTCTCGACAAATAAGTCATTTATTGAATGCACGCTTACATTAACTGACTTATCCTTAAAAGAATACTCCTTTATGCTGTACTCGCAAATAGTAGAAGGAACAACATAAATATCAATGTGCAATATTTCGTTTTTATTATCATAAAAAGTAATTCGGTTATCCTTATAAAGACTGGATCGATTATGGGCAGTATCCCCATCGCAGTATAAAAATCTCAATGAATTCTTAGTAAGATATTCTAAGGATTTACTATTCTCAATCGTTAAATCTACATCGTAGGAATAGTTACGATTGAATTGAAAGATTTTTACAATGGCAGTCCCTCCTTGCACATGGACAACATCTTTTAAGAGAAAGTCTGAGTAGAGATTAAATAGAAAGCAATTAATATATTGTTCTGTTGTCATAATGTATCGATAAAAGCAGTTATTTTATTTAGCGAATTAGAGTCAATTATTCCTTTAGTTTTTTTGGTATATATTAAGTCATATAAATTAAAAAAGAATTTTTGAGTACGAATCATTTCTTCAAAACATAAAGGAGAATTATATTCCTGTATAAAAATATCTTCTAACTCTGCTACAAGATTAGTTAAATGGAAGAATTGAACAACATCAGAAATGCCAACATCTATTCTACAGTCAGTCCAATCAATAAATTTAACCTCATCCTTTTTAGTAAAAATTATATTATTACCGCTTAAATCACCGTGAACAATCGATAAAGAATAAGCAACTTGCTCTAATTCAGTCCTTAGCTCAACAAGGTTAAACATGGCCTTATCTATATTCAAGATCGACTTTACCCATTCTTGGCTATCTCCAACAATTAAGTCAAAAACTAAAATAGGATCGTACTTTTTATCTTTATATATAAAATTATCGAAGTGATTATAAGTATTATCGCTTAGAAAAAATCTATGTATTTGCGAGAGCGACTGAGCAATTTGCCTAATCTGATGTTCTGATGGATTAGGGATGGAGTTATACATATCACCTTCAATAAACTCTTCAAGGAAGCCATCGGGTGTATAGCTCTCACAATACGGCACATGTCCAGTCTGAATCAAAAGTCGTTGAATAAAATACTCAGTTTCTTGTACTGATTTATCTTGAACACTTTTATGTACCCAACGCTTACCGTCTTTTGTAATAAATTCGTTATTATGGGGGTTATCAGTAAATATTATTTTAGCCATTTATTGTGAATTGAGTGTTAAACCATTTCCTGAAATCTTTATATCCATTGTCGTAGTCAATATATTGATAAAAATTGCCGCCAAAGTCTTTCATAAATTCTCCATTTTTTGGCTTATCATCAATAAAAAGGGTTTGCTCTGGCTCTATTGAAAGCTTGTCTAAAACGTATCTTAAAAATTTACCATCATTATGTGATTTAAGCATCTGATATTTTGAAGAAGAAAAAATATTATCAAAGTGATAATTAAGCTCATTAAGTGGGACAAAAATATTATCAAAGACATCCATATTATCTGTAAAGATTGAAACAGTCACGCCATTAGTGCGAAGTTCTTTAGCAAATTTAAACAAGTTACTATTCATTTTCATTTTCTTAACACTATCAATTAAGCTCTTATTTAAAAAGTCCTCGTCCACTTGGATTTGCTCAGATACAATTGAATGGATATCTCTGTACGATTTATCTCCGATCATCCAAGTCTGTATTAATGGCCATGCTTCTTTACTAAAAATTTTACTTATAATTTTTTCTTTTATATCTGATTTCTTTGGAGAAATAGTGCTATAAAACCTACCGTTCGACAAAACCCCATCAAAATCGAATAATACAGACTTTATGTTATTGTTTTTCATATAATTATATATTTAAATTAATGCTACTTATTAATTTATCATAAAAACTATCGAGTTTTTGACTCATTTGCTGTTCTGTTATCTCCAGTCCTCTTTTTATCGAACTATCCCAAAGAGCATATCTTTGATCTTTTGTCCTATTTTCTAGTTCAGCATCCCCTGTAAAACTGTTCTTATCTTCAACATAGTTTTTATATTCCATTAATGCAAACGTCATAGCATAATCGAGATTAGCTTTAAGGTAAAAAGAGAGAAAGCTTCCAATCTTAACTTTTAAAAATGTTTCATTATCTACACGACATCCCGTCTGAGAAAATGCTTGATTTGACATAACTCTAATTTCTTCTAGCGAGTATGGAATTGATTGATATTTTATATTTTTTAATGAAGGATCTAATCGGTCTTTTGAAGACCCGTATTTAAGATGAGTACATGCAATTCGTGCATCTGGTAAATGATAAATAGTATATCCATGATTAATAACATTATGTGCTAATTCTAAGTGTTCCGAGTAGTCATTTGCCCATACTGACAAATCCAAAAAATTGCCTGATTTTAAAATAGCATCTCTGTTATTTATAGTTGGAACCTTAAAGGTATCTACTTGGAAAGGTTTGAGAATAGTTTTAGTATCATCAAAATAAATATTTTGAGTTGTTCTGTATTCAGTTGGATAACAGTCAAAATTATGATAAAACCATGCATTTTTAAAGTCTGTTCGTCCAATTTTCTCTATATGCTCATCTCTCACAAAATCGACTTGATAATCTTCAATCATTGGAAGATTAATACAGGCAAGATTTTCATCACGACTCTGTAATTCGATGTATGCAATTAGCCCACCCAAAATAAAGTCCTTTTTATACAAGCAGTCATCATCGACTAGAAAGAAAATATTATTAGAGATCGCATCTATACCTTCTCTACGACTAAAAGAGCATCCTTTTCTAAAATTCCTAGATATAACTTTAATATTCAACTTATATTTAGAACGAAGCCAGTCAAGATTTTCCAAAGTATAGTCAGTTGAACCATCAACAACTACTAGAAATTCAATGGTTTGGGAATATGATCCATTAATCAAAGTCAAAAAAGCCCATGTCAATGGGTTGAGCATGAAGTCTTTATTTGGACATCTGTTATATGTCACAAAAATAATGCTAAAAGCTAATTCTGCAATTTGAGGATATTTCTGCAATAGACTGACCACTTGTTGGTCAGATAATTGAGGCGATGGAAGATTAGACTGCATTTGTCAGCATAATAGACTTAAGCTTTGTTGAAGTCAAGGCTATAAATAAGCTATTTCAATATAAAAATCACTGAAATTAAAATTATCAGTTAAACAACTCACTCATCCGACATTTCAACACCTGAGAAATTCTAAAAATCGTATAAACTGGAGAGTTCGCTTCGCCTCTCTCAATTCGACTCAACGTCGTGTAGTGAATACCTACTTTGTGCGAAAGTTCCTCTTGAGACAAGCCCATCTCCTCACGGAACTTCCTAATACGTTTACCCAACTCGATATTAACTTTATACTTCATTACTTTACAACGTAATGAAAGTCGGGTTTAATGAGTATAGCGTCAGACGCTATATTTGAGTTATAATCAAGCGTGAAGAAGAACAAGTCACAATAACCTATGGCACAAACACAATACATATGTTCAAACTGCAACCATCTCGGAAAAGGAAAAATAAAATATCAAGGGAGCTTCTTTATCGAGGCAATTTTATGGTTATTCTTCATAATCCCTGGACTGATTTACTCCGCTTGGCGCAGTAACAGCAAGCAATATATTTGCACCCAATGCGGAAGCAGTCCACTAATTCCAACTAATACGCCTAAGGGTCAAGAGTTATACAAATCAATCCAAGAAAAACACCCAGATACAATCGCAGCAAACCAACAAGAAGGAATAACAGCTTCAAAATCACGACGCAAAAAGTTCATCACTTATATGGGTTTAGCAATATTTTTTATAATCGGGTTCACCACAATTCGAAACCTAGCCACATCACAACCAATAGAAGGCTCACAACAAGTTCAATCAATCACGCTGACAAATACACCTAGTCCAACAACATTACTTATCGATATTCCCTATCAAACATATCCAACTCAAATAGATAATGAAGTAAATACAGATTTTGAAACAAAAAATATAATAATCGATCCAAAATATGTAAATCAAACGGATTTAACCGCATTAGGAGAAAAACTTAAAAACGAAACCAAAAATCAATCGCATGTCTTTATTTCTATTTACGACAATACTAAGGCTGCTCAACTACGCGACAAGGCAACAAGAGATGAACTAAACAAAACTGACGCAACATTTTATGACAAACATTTTGTCGGGCAATACACAAAAAATACAGCAACCGGCTTTCATCAGTTTCAAATATATATCAACGGCTTAAGCGGTAAAAATCAAAAGACGATTACTTACTAACTTCACCAATTATCAACCAGCATACACAGCTACAGAAGCTCTTAGGCCATTCGTTTAGTAGTTTTAACAAAATAAAATTTCATAATAAGTTAAAGTAATTATCTTATGATCATCTCAGAGCAATATTTAAGTCTCTGAAAACTCCTGCCTAAAAAGGGGGTTTCTAGAAAAAACAATCTGTGTCTGAAGAAAGACGATACTACAAACATCTCACATCAAATTGAAAATTTACGAAAACTCGAACTCCAAACGATAATTTTCGGAAAAAACTGAATTGTTTCTACAAACAACCATCTTACACTTTTCTGCGAAAACTCGAGCGTAAAAATGGGGTTTCCTCAAAAAAAATGAAATGTTTTTACCATGATAAAATCAAAAATATACAAGACAAAATGACAAACCCAACCGAAAAAGAAAAATCTCACATAGAGTTTTTCGGCATTATATTTGGCAAGGGATTCCCAGCCTCAAATAGTCGACTCTACCCTCACGATAGACTATTAGCGTTATTAAATGTGAATCCTAAAATGGATCACGAAATTTATAATTATTGCAAAAACCACCTATTTATACCTCGCGACGTTACCAACGGACTAGTTCAAGGCTTTATAAAAGAACAAGCCGAAATCAAGAAAGCCGTCGAAAAACTTATGTCCAATCAACCTACAAAACAATCACTCAGTAAAATAACCAAAAATATAAGTACGATCAAGCAAGTTAAAGGCGCTTTGCCAAAAAGTTCTTTGGTAAACTACAACTTAGCAATAGGAGAAAAAGATGGCGATGACGATTATTTAGCTGAAATGGTAGAAGATAACGTCGAGACAATCATATCTCACCACAAAGGTACTATTGCATCAATCTGGGAGGATATCGCTAACATGCAAATAACTCAAAAAATACCAATCAATTGCCTCGAATGCACAAAATACTTTATTCCAACCGGCAGAGGACGCACGCAGCTTTATTGTAGTCAGAAATGTTCCAACAATGCCAACCATCTGAAACGATACGCAGAAAAAAAGATCACTTAACGTAAAATTTTTTCCTAAGCTCAAAATCTCCCTGTTATTCTCCCTCATCACTTCCAAGTAGGCATCCTACAATGCCACTATGACAACACAAGATACATACAAAACAAAAGATATTTTCGAAGCCTCATGGATTCACTCACAAGACAATCCTCTTATTCGACTTGAACCAGACGGAAAATATTTCTGGTTTGTATTCCTCAATTGCGAAACCTGTCAAAATCTCTCCTCTGCATATTGGTCTCAAAAAGCAACCGGTAACATTAAGCAATTTGTGAATAGTCTCAAAACTGTTAAAGATTTAGTCTTTTCACAAAAGTAACAAATGGTTGGATAGAACACAAAAAATACACAAGGAGACAAAAGTATGAATGAAGATAAAAACACGCCTATCGAGAAAAGTGGTCAATTTGAAAATAGCTCATCCAAAAAAGTATTTGCACAAATGATGGATATCACTACAGAATCCAACGCTGAACTCTTTTTAGATGAGCAGAGCGAACCCCACATAGCTTTTCCAGAAAAGCCTATCGGAGCATATCGCTTAGAAGGAACTCATTTCAAACAATGGATGGCTGCCAAATTTTGGGGAAAACACCAAAATGGATTCGCCAATGAAACATGGTCAGCAATAATAAATACCCTATCAGGCAAGGCTCTCCACGAAAAAAATATCCTACACCAGTACAACAGGGTCGCTAAAATCAACAATACAATCTATTACGACCTTGGAGATGACCAAAATATAGTAAAGATTACCTCAACCGAATGGAATATACAAAAAACATGTCCAGTAAAGTTTAAACGTCATAAGCATCAAAAAATACAAGTTCTACCTATAATTGGTGGGCAAATCCAAGACATACTCAAATACGTCAACATACAAAACAACAATGACCAGCTTTTATTTCTCACATACTTAGTAATCATACTAATTCCCGATATACCACGAGTACTCTTAGTTATCACGGGCAACCAAGGAGCAGCAAAAAGCACTACTCTACGACTAGTACGTTCACTGATCGATCCAAGTGAAGCTGAGTTATTGCATCTCTCCAATGATCCCAACACTCTAGCCCAAATAGCTAACCAACATTATTGCCTGTATTTTGATAATCTCTCACAGCTTCGAAGTGACACCTCTGATATCTTTTGTGAACTCATAACTGGAACATCTTTTACTAAAAGAAAGCTTTATACTGACGATGGCGAAATCATCCACACCCAAAAATCTGCCATAGGGGTCACAGGCATAAATCAAATAGCTGAAAAACCAGATCTTCTTGATCGATCACTCATACTCTCCCTTGAACGAATACCAACAGAACAACGACTTGAAGAAAGTAAATTCTGGGAAGCATTTAACGACGAAAAGCCGTATATCCTCGGAGCGATATTTACCCTATTAAGTAAAAGTCTTCAAACAATCAACTCGTTTGAGCTAAAGCATAAACCACGCATGGCTGATTATGCCAAATTTGCAGCAGCCGCATCCCTATCGATGGGACATACTCAAGAAAATTTTATTGAAGCTTTCAAACAAAATATAGCTCGACAAAACGAGGCAGCTATAGATTCTTCACCATTAGCACAAGTAATTATCCATTTCATGAAGGATAAAAGCTTATGGTCAGGTCATAGCACAGATTTATACAAAGAACTATCTAAGGTAGCCCAGAGTTTACAAATCGATAACCAAAGCTTTCCGCGAGGTGAGAACTGGTTAAAAAGAAGGATTAACTCCATTAGGATAAATCTAGAAGCTCTCGGAATCGAAGTTACTTATCATCGAGACAGCACAGCAAACTCGATTACTTTAAAAAAACATATCGATCAAAATACTTCCACTACTCCCATACCACCATTTCTCACTCCTGACTGCAATAACATCCCTGTTGATATTTCCAATAATACCAACATGCAAAAAGGCGCTTGCAACAATCAGGATGATGGCATGGAAGCAGTGGAAGTAAAAACACTACCAATTGACGAAGAGGAACTCGCCGAGATCTTATCAGAATTAGAATAGTATAAAACAGAATTATTGAGTAAATAAAAGTTGAGTCAGATATGAGAAAACCAACCATCACATCTACTATAAAACTTCAAGTTATCCTTGAAAAACGGCTCAATCGAAAAGTAACTGAGCAAGAAATTCAAGAGGCCTACAACACACTAATGGATTTTGCTTTCGCAATCTACGACTTAACCTCTGAGAGAAAAACAGCCCCAACCTAATAAACAAAATCCAGTTCTTGCGGCTCGATGATGTAATGTTATTTAATGATGACAAAGGTTTAAGTATGAAAAAAGGTTTAATAACTATTAAAGAAGCCGCAGAACTCTTCGGAGTTCATCCATCTACGCTCAGACGATGGGACAAAATTGGTAAATTAAAAGCAACCAGACATCCCATGAGCAATTATCGTTTATACAGAATAATTGATGTAGAAAAAATAACGGAGAAAATATGAATACCCCTTTACGAGAATATTATCTGACATACGAACGAGTCAGTACCGACGACCAAGTAAAAACACAATCGTGTAACGATCAGAAATTAGTGAATGACCGGTATATAAATTCAAATGGCTGGAAACTTGCAGACAACGCTGATTACCGAGACGAAGGTATACCCGGGAGCACCTTGGAGAGACCAAGCTTACAGGACTTAATCATTAGATGTAGCGAAGACAAAACTATAGTTGCGGTAGTAATAACAGAGTCCGACCGTTTAGCCCGAGGCAACATAAGTTATATATTTATACGCGAAGCACTTAAAAATGTGGCGTAAAAGTCATCGCAGTAACTCAACCAATGATCGACGATAGCGATGAAGGTGAAATGCTTGGTGAAATAATTGGCGCAGTCAATGGATTCCTCTCAAAAATGACACGCCGTAAATCGATGCGCGCACTAGATGAGAAAGCCGCTCGCGGTTGGTACCCATCTCTTGCCCCTGTTGGATATATAAATGTTAATATCGGCACAGAAGATACTCCTGAACGAATTATCAAAATTAACGAAGAACAAGCTCCCTATCTACGCCAAATACCTCACTTATATAACCAAGGTTATGGATACGCAGAAATAGCAATTCAACTACATAATCAAGGTCTACGAAGCCTCAGAGGGAATAAAGTCTCACATAACGAAATTCGTAAAATATTATTCAGCGATTTCTATCTTGGAGAATTTGAATGGCGTGGTAAACGTTACAAGGGTAATCATACCCCTCTCTTTGAGTTCTTCGAAGTCCAAAAAGCGCGCCAACGCTCAAAAGAAAAAGGCCATCTCCACCCAACAGAAAAATTCCGTGACAAGTTCATTTTTAAACGCCTCAACTTTCACTGTGGCGAGTGCCTTGAGTGCAAGGTTACGGCGGAACTCAAAATAAAACACTATAAAAAACGCACCGCCGAATACATACTCTACCACTGTTCCAAGTCCAGAGGCGGGTGGAAAACCTGTAGGCAAGGAATTATTAATCAAGACGATCTCATTATCCAGTTCGCAGAAAAAGTAGTAAAACCAATTGCAGTTGATGAAGAGCTAGCCGAATTTATGCTCGAAGAAATGGATCATGAATTCTCCAACAAAAAAGAAGAGCAAGAAAAACTTTCAATAGCAATTAACCGACGTTTAGGGCAATTAGACACCGAACTGAAAAATCTATTTGAAATGCGTATGCGCGGCCAAATATATAGCATGGGCGACAAGTCAGCTGACGAAGTATACGAAGGTTACCGTATGGAAAAAGAAAATGAACGCAAACGACTAGTTATAAGCAAAGAAAAGCTACTCCAAAGCAATGGGGACTGGAAAAAGAAGGCTTCGAACTTCTTTTTAATGCTCAATGACGCCGTAAATAGATTTTTAAATGCTGCACAGGAAAAACAATTCAATTTTCTAAACAAAGTAACTTCGAACTTGTTACTACTGGATAAAAACATCATTGTAACGCACAAATTTCCATTTTCAGAGTTACAAAAATGCCCTCTTATCTATTAATTAGCGATTGACTCCCGAGCCCAAGCGATAATATAAAATTCAACTCAAAGCTAGAACGAGCTACAAACAATATCCTTAATGTCTTCAAAGATACCACATATGCTATACAACTGAAAATGAGATGGGAGTCAATAAAAAACATACACAGCAAAGCTACACAAAACTACTGAAGCACTTGTTGCTCATCGTCAATATAGAAGTTGAGAGGTTTCGCCTGCATATTCTCACAATAGTATATAACCTGACCTGTAATACGCTCCCCATGTTTAACCCTATACACTAAAGAACCAACTCTAATTGCAATATTATTAGGATGAATTACACCGATGTTTCCCTCACATGACACGGTAGGAATCCGATTCAAATGTGTGACATTAGATAACTCAGTTACACTTAGTATTTCCATATTAAGGGAAAATTTACACAGAAAACCATAATATTTTGCTACAGCTCTACCTTGGTTCGTAAATGTAAACACAAGCTCCCTTTGAGAATCATCACCTTTGATTGGGTTTAAACTCAATGACAAGTTTAGTAACGGCCTCTGCCTGCGTCCAAACATATCTTCAAGGTCAAAATGTTCTAATTTATAGAACCCTTCGGTACTACGCTTGTAATACTCTCTATCAGCCAACACTGCTCTATGCGGTGTTTTATCACTACGAGGAATTAAACATTTAACGTAACCTGCACTGGATTTCTTTGAAACATAAATAGGTTCAATTCGGACATCATCTACAAAAGGCTGCACTGCATTTATGAGAATCTTTTTTAAGCTCTTAATAAATTCATCCAAGTCTTCAATGGGTTTTAAACTCTTTGCCGTCTCATTTTTTCCCCGCTCTAATCCCCAAACTAAAACACCCCCGTCAGAATTAGCAAAACCAGATAATGACTTAGAGAAATTCTTCTTATCATCGTCACTCAATTTTCCGTCTCGCCTGTCAGACTTTTCTTTAAACTCCAAATACAAGTCTTCTCGGACTTTATCTTTTACTAACCTCCGTAAATCTAATTGTGAAGACAGCGATTGGTAGAATCGAAATATGTCATCAACTTGCATAGTTATTTAATTCAAACACCTCACCATAAAATTCAATTTTGTCATCATGAACCACAATTCCACTACCATCAGGGCAACCATAAATCGTATTAGTAGCTCCACGAACAAACTCCTCTACATATCGTCCTTTTGTGTCCGTCACGAAATGTGGTACAAACTCAAAGTTAACTAAACCTAGTCCTGTAAAATCTGACAGGCCTAGTTCATTAAGTGCATCAAAGTCACCTTTATGCTGATGATAGATAGCAGTAGTACGTATTGTCGGAGTCATAATCATAGAACCTGCACTCACACCAATTAATGTCGTGTTGTCTCTACGGGCATAATCTTTCAATTTATCCATCAATCCACGGACTTTAAGGTTATAAAGAAAACGAAAAGTGTTACCACCAGATAGATATATAACATCAGACAAAAACAGGTTGTGTATTGCATTAGGGTCAAAGTCTTCATCAACGTCGAAGTAGGTATAGTTGTGGAAACCGTACTTAGAATAATAATCCTTAAAGCGTGTGTAATACTTACCTTCCTTATCAGATTTTGCAGGAATAAAGGCAATGGAAGCATCTATACTACCCACCATTTGAACAAATGCTACGTCCAACTTTTCACTAACTGAATTATCACCACCGCTATACAGGACCAAATTCATATATTTTCTACTCCATCAAATGGGCAGTATCATTAACTACAACTTCGGAATATACACCGCTTTCATATTCAAATATTGTCACAGAAGCATTTTCAAAGTCATACTTCAAACTCACTTCTTTAGGTGTATCTTTTAAGATAGGCATTAAACCTCTCAATGCTCCTCCATGAGTAACAATTGCAATTGCATAAACTTGCTTAGCCTCTCCACCTGCGACTATGTTATCAACACACTGTTTCAGTCGTGTTTCCATTTGTTGCCATGATTCGCCAGAAGGTGGAATAAAAGTATACCTTTGTTGGATATTCATTGTGTCCAATTCGTTTTTTATTTCTGTCCAAGTTCTACCTCCCCATTCACCCCAATTACGTTCATGCAATGCATTTGTAGGATTATTTTTAATACCTAATCCTACTGCGATAATTTCAGCTGTTTGTTTAGCTCTGTTTTCATTGGAAGAATAGAGCATTTGAACACCGTGGTCTTTACAAACTCGTATAAGCTTCTGTGCTTGAAGCAGTCCCAACTCACTTAAACCAGCGTCATCATTTAAAGTATGCATCGAACCAGATGCATTAACTTCAGTTTGTCCGTGGCGGATAAGTAATAACTTCATGTTTAAACTACCAAACTACGTTAAATTAATAATACATCTCGTTTCGTGTAAGTCGAAATCATCTCGCTTATCAACTTTAGTTTTACCTTCCACAGTCCATCCTTTCTTCTCATAAAATCGACGAGTTTTTTCATTCGTATCGAGTACCCACAACGTAGCTTTCTCATATCCATCTTTCCTAAGCACATTCAATGCGTATTCCATTAATGACGAACCTAAACCTTTTCCAATAAAATCAGGATGAATATATATACCGTACAACTCACCAATTTCCGGTGTAACGTCCTCATCTCGTGTTTTACCCACAGTACACCAACCAACAATCTGTCCATCTACTTCCACAACAAACGAATGTCGACCTTCGGGTGGCTCTTGTAATTGTTTCCTCCAACTTTCAGTTCGCTTCTCAACAGATAGTCCATCAAGCAATGTATCGGGCATCTGACCACGGTATGCACATTGCCAAGTCTTAACATGAACAATGGCAATACCCTCTGCATCGTTAGGAGTAGCGTCACGGATAGTAAAATCACTCATGTTATTTTCCTTTGGCATTAATTGATTTTTCATTTATACGGTTATTGAGTTCGTCTACGGTGGAAACAAACTCACTCTCTAAATCAATGTTCAATTCCTTTGCAAGAACCATAACCGACCATAGACAATCTGCTAACTCATGTGCAAGCTTTTTATCTACATCCGGTATATTGCGATAATTATTTTTAGCCATTATCAGTTTAACCAAGTCGCCCACATCACCAACAAATCCCTGCATGTACTCCGCACTTGTCCACTTCTTATTACCCTCAATTGCATTCAGCTCATCATATGCATTCTTCACTGAAATTGCTTTATCCGATAAGTCTTTATAATCCATAATTACTCCTCAATTTTAGTATCGTTAATAACGTCATAGACAACATGAATGTACGAGTTTTCTAAGACATCACATTTCACAAGGTTTAAAGCTTTCATCTTAAGCAAGTCGCTTTGAGTATGTAGTGACTGTCCATCAACTAACGTAGAGGTGTTTTTACCCCCTACAAGCACTGGTGCAAAAACAATAGAAACGCGGTCAATTAATCCTTGCCGCACCCACTCGGCATTAAGCGTACCGCCGGATTGAATCGTAATTCTATCTACTCCATGTTCCGTTTTCAGCCGTACCAACAAATTACTCAAATCTACTTCATCTTGATACAACAAGGCTTCGATGTTTGGATACGAATCTTTTAACTGAAATGCTGGATGGTTCTGATTTGTTGTCACCAAGTATAAAGTCTTAACCCATTGTGTCAAATATGCTACACCTTTTTCATTTAAGTGAGGCTTGTTATCAATAATAATAAAACTACAGTCCATTTTCTTAGGGGGTGTAGTACGTTCATTGACCCCAATCTTTTGCATAACACGACCAGTATTTAAAGAGAAAGGGTCTGTCTGTTTTTCCAAATCATAGTATTGCTTTAAGCCTTCCTTAACGCCCACAATTCGCTTAAGGTCTTTGTCCACATCCAATTCATCAACATCACCCGTAGAAATCTTTCCGTCCAACGACTCAATCATGAATAACGTAGTTTCAGGTCTATTTTTCATTATATTTGCTCCTTATTGGCATAGAAATCTATTCTACTTTGAAACACTTTTTCAAACATCTCTTTAGCATAATCAGTAATAAGTAAGGGTTGCCGACGTTTCCGAAAACCATTCATAATCCGTTCGTTTGAATCCTTATCAAATGTTGGCGTAATAAACGAAACATCTAAACCACCGAGAGTGTCCGCTTCCATTAATATAAGTTCGTCAGTATCTTTTAACTCTTCTAAACGGTCATGCATTGCAACTAAGTGTGCTATGCGAGCTTTTCGCTCATCAGATAAATAATCAAAAATTGAATCCTGTAAAAGTTTAGTAACATATTCAGCAGACAACTTAGCATGTAGCGGTTTTTCCTCTTTAACTCTATCCAAATTAATCGGTCGTCCATCTTGGAACAAACCAGCATAACCCCAATCATGAGCATATGCAGATATAATTAAAACATCTTCATCTAAATTAAGTTGAGAGTTACGCTTAAGGATTTCTTTGATATGGTGGACTACTCCTTGTGTATGAGGCTTATCAAAATTAGGTCGACCACGTTCAAGTTCAGGGAATATATGTTCTTGTAAGAAATTTTCTGTAGCATTATTCATAGGTTTGTTTTAGGTTTAGTTGATGGGACTCCAATTCCTAATATTCTTCATAAGTTCTCTGCATTCATCTCTCAAAACCCCACCTTCAACAGGTATACTTCGACCATCAAAGGTGACTAATCGTTTTCCATGCTCCTCAGCATGATAATCCTTCAATTCATAAGGGTTTGGTTGTACATCTTCCTTATACGCTCCAAAAACAATACGAGATACTCCAGACCAACCAGCACAGCCCAAGCACATCGAACATGATTCTAATGTAGAATACAAAGTGCAACCCGATAAGTCTAAACTACCTAGCTTTTGACAGGCACTTCGTAAACATTCCGTTTCACCATGAGCAGACGGGTCTTTTTTAGGCCACACTAAACTCCATCCAGTAGAAATAACATTGTCATCCTTTACAAGAACTGCTCCAATCGGCGCGCCACCAGCAGCTTGAGATTTTTTAGCTTCCTCAATCGCTAGTCCAATATATTTTTCATCAATGCTAGATTGCATAAAAACTCTCCTTTGGTGCAATATCTTCAGGCAAAACCGCTCTACCACCATACAAATACTCTTCCAAACTCTTTGCGGTACGCCTTTTCTCTTCCTCTCTACCCAACATCAACAAACCGTCTCCTGCTGACACACCAATACCCGTTTCCAACTTCATATTCCTAAAAATATTTACATCAACAAGTGGACCTGAACCCCACGAATCTAATTTGTCGAAAATCCACACGTCAGACATAACATCAATAGATTGCGCGTCCTTATCGTCAGAAGCTTCATCCCACAAAATCACAATATGATAAGCACCAACATAAAGAATTGCTTTATTTTCAGAGTACAATTTCGACAAGTGAGTATTTATACTATTAGGTTCATTTCTTGAAATTACTTTTTCAACACCAATACAGGGATAGACAATTATCGGCGTATCATTAATTTGAGTAGTAAAAGGTTTATAAAATCCAGCCATTAATATTCTCCTCACAATATTCCTGTATATTTTGCTAATGCCTGAACTATTGCCTGCGACAACAATGGATGACTCAAAATTTTCTCATTCACCCAGACCGCCGAGCTCTTCAACCTATCCAATATCCCTTTAACCTTTTCAGGGCTTCCACCAGTAGACAACTCTGCGTTCAAGCTATCAATTAACTGAAGAACTTCGCTTTTGTTAGGTGTTTCCTGTTTTTGAACTTCCGATTTAATCTCATTAAACGCAATATTAATGTTGTGACTGTCGACAATAACAGGGCTGTAGTTACCTTTTGTTGAAGCATTTATTTGATTACCCATAATTTTTTGATACACGAATTCGTACGGAACTTTGATACTAAATTCCGATTGGTCTTCGATGAATTTTATGCCTTCATTTTTAATTTTAATATGATGGTATCCAGCTGTACTTTTCGAAAAGCTTATTCGGTCATCATCACCCAAAAACTCCACATTACGCTCCAAGGCAACTTTATCTACAGGGACAAAAATACCCAGCATTTCCAAACCGATAACTTCCTGACTTCCTATAGACCAATAGTTATAAAGGGTGGTAAGTATTTGCCTACGTATTTGGTCATTTGTAGGAGAGCCGCCGAACATGATTCTTTGTGCAGTTCGCTTAAAGCCACCTTCTAGTTTAATACTGTACCCAAATCCATTTTCAGCTAAACCTTCAACACCTGTATTAAACATATATTTGAAACAAGTGTAGCCTTGATTTTGATATAAATTAGAAATTTTTTCGGGAAAGAATGGCAAATATGGAATCAGTGCCAAATAAGCCAGCTCTTCTTCATTTGAATTTCGGTAAGTTTGTCCTGTCGCGACTGCACGAGCAGTCCCGCTCCAACTAAAGGTTATACAACCTATACCTTCATCATTTTCATCATCAACACGATACATGAAACTATCGGAGGAATCCCCAGAGGAAGCCCGTGGATTATTTTCAACAGGGCGTATCGAATAGGTATGTGCACCATCACGTACTTTTACGAGCATAGGATTAAATCTTAATTACACACAGGAACTTAATAATTTGCCTGCATTATACAAAATCCGAAGATATCAATAGAAGGCCTAATTATTCCAACGAAAAGCATTAATTCTCAATTGCAAACCTAAACTTAATAACTCCCTCTACAATTCGACAAAACGACCACGGCATGTCTGACCTAACTATTTTCACTACTTAATGTATACACACACTGTAAACAGAGTTTTAAACCGCTTACAGGTATAAATTATCCTGTCATTTACAGAAGGAATTATAACCCGCACGGCATAGTGCCTTATAAAGCAAATCTATTGGATTAGCTGATGGGCGTGGTGTTGGTGCAACAGTAGGTCTTGGTGTTTTCGTGGGTTTAGGAGTTTTAGTTGGCTTTATAGTAGGCACGAATGTTGGTGTTGAAGTAGGAGTAACAGTAGGTGTCGGCGTTGGAGCAAGAGTTGGACTTGAAGTTGGAGAAGGAGTTACCACCTGTGTCGGAGTAGGTGTAATCGTCGGAGTTGGAGTCGAGGTTGTTAAATCATTTGGATTCCAAAGTACTGCATGAGCCTTACCTTCAGGAGTAAAGCTATATCCAACAATTTGCCCTTTGCTATTAATATCCTTTGCAAAACTGTCACTACCACCAAGAGTGCCCAAATCAACCATATTTCCGTTTTTGATAACAAAAGCATGTAAAGCTCCACCCGCTTTTATTCGACTCCCCCCAACAATTACTCCCTCCTCGTTAATATCCATGGCATAACTATCATCGCCACCGAGAGTACCTAAATCCTGTACCGCACGATTTTCCCATAAAGCAGCATGAGGACTTTTGCTAGAAGTATCTGAAATACCTACAATCTGATTTTTATTGTTGATACTCATAGCATAGCTAGAGTTAATGACTTTAGGGACTAATGTGGGAAGACGAAAAGCTTGACCATTCTCCCAAATCACTGGATTACTATTCATTTCATCAGGATAGTTAGCATATCCAACTGCAATCTCTCCTTCATTTACACCAAGGGCAACACTATCAACTGCACCAGTAGGACCATAATCCTGCAACAGCCCATTCTTGTAGAAAAAAGCATGACCTACCGCATTGTTGTCTATAATCAAATTACTTCTTCCGACTACAACACCTAATTCAGTAATTGAATGAGCAAACCCATTTCCGGCACTCGGCAAAAACGTACCCAAGTCTTTAGGGATACCATTGTCCCACATGGTAGCAGATACCGTACCTTCACTTGTGGTACTGTATCCAACAATCTGAGATTTATTATTTATTTTCTGCGCCCAGGTATCATTTTTTCCAAGATTAGGAAGCTCTAACATAACACCGTTTTTTAAATGGAAACCTCGTTTCACATCGTTAGATGAAATACTTACACCAACGATTTCTCCACTATCGTTAATGGATAAAGCCTGACTGGTACTATCTCCTTGTAGAACACCCAAGTCGACAATGGTATACCCAGAATCTTGTGCACTAACAGGGATGCTAGAGAGCAAAATTACAGAGAATATAATAGCGAGAAAAAGAACTATTGAGGCAGTTTTTTTCATATAATTAATTTAGTCCCACTGTATTACTAGCACCCTAAAAAATCAATGATAAATTAATGATATGCAACACGTACTGCACGAAATACAATCTCATACATCAATTCAAGACAAAAAGTCTATACTGGTCTCACGTTTACAACCATATCTAAAAGCAGGACTAAGCATTCGAAAAGCAGCTTTGGAAGCCCAAATAAGCAGGGCAACCTTCTACAGATATATGAACGAAAATCAGGAGTTTCGAGAGCAAATCGAGCACTATTGCAACTTTAACGCGATAATGCTCAACAACGCTTTGTTTAAACAGCTTTTACAAATCATAGAGAAACAAAATGGCAGTACAAATACACCTGCGCAAAAATTATCCAGAGATGATATAAAGTTTCTAAAATGGTACGTACGACATACAAAGACTTGCAGAGAAGAATACGGCAGGCCTAAAACACACAATACCTTTGACCCAAATTTCGAAATCCAAAAGCTACATAATTTACTAAAAATAAACTCAACAATACCAAAACTTAAAAAACATTAAGAAAAACCAGGCTCAATATTCCACTTTCTCGTTTTTATCTTACACGAACATCTGTATTAGGATTTGCACGGAACCAACCCAAACAGGCGTGAGGGGCAAGGCTAGCTGCGTCTGGAGTTATCTCAAATAAACAGTGCTAGCGATTCGGTCGACTGTGCATACCCGAACAAGGAAAAATGCAATAGACCTCAGGCTGTACCATGTATACCTAATTTCCTGTGCAGGTACAGAAGGATGAAGCCTCAGCTAACCCAAGTAGCGGACTGAGTGACAGCAACAGGAAGGCAGATACCGAGAATACAACGGGGCAATATCCGCTAGGAGAACCTTCTCTTTAAATGTTTTAGAGAGGGATTGGTCTCCTGTGCGCCCCGAACTTCCCTGCCCATGACACCAGCGTAGCTGGTTATTAATTATTAGTTATTAATAGCAATATAAGGATAAAAATATGGATAAGCAAAGTATAAAAATGGGCTACGTCCAGAAGAAAATATTAGTAGCCATGTACCAAAACGGTAAATGTGAAGAAATAATTGATGTAGCAGAATACGACCCACAGAAAGTAAGTGTTGAGTACCAAAAACAGAAGCAACAGATTGTGGCTGAGCGACAAGGACAATTTGTACTGGACTACATCGAAGATGAATACAACCTCCGCTTCAGAAGATACAAAATTACCGCTTACAAAATGAAACGAACAGAACTCTCCCGCCTTCTCTTTCACTGGGAAAATTTAAATGCGTACGGAAATCCGGCACTATCAACTAAGCTCCTAAGAAAACCTGAATTTTATGATACTAAACAAGTAACAATAACTAATGCACTAAAAGCTCTAGAAAAACGCGGCTTTGTAGAGTTTCGAGACTCGTACGATATGGACCTCCGTGTCGGCGGTGCCTCAAAAGCCAAAATTATCTGGTTAGCGACAAGTGGTATCCGATTTGCGGAACAAGAACTTAATAAGTATTAATTGCACAGGGAACTTAATAAATACAAATACGATGTGCGTACTTAAAGAACAGCAATCATACCGATACTACCCGCTGTAGCTTGATACAACTCGTAACAAGACAACAATAAGAAAAATGTATGACTAAAGAGAATGTTTCGAAATAATCAAATTGCAGAAGGAAACATTAAGTTACGAATTCGTGGAATAAACTTAATAAATACCAATAAGGTATAATTGTACTCAAATGCATAAAGATAAAGATAAAAACAATCTACTAACCGTACTAAAAGCAATTCAGGACGAGCAAAGCAGGAACGAAGAAAAATTACTCGTCAGATTACCTGTGAACAACGAAAACGGTCTGGCATATATTCCTTATCAAGACTTAATGTATATTTTGCAGCAATTGCACCAAGAGAATAAAATATTCCTCTACAACACCATACCATTCAGCCGCTATGTTCTCGATGAACAAAATGAAAAGGATTTTTTACTTTTCATTACGAACAATAATGACTATTCACATCCTAAATTTCCAGTACCGCCAGCGGGACTATTTCCAAAAGGATATTTAGAACAAAAAAAGGGTTACTTAAACCCGAGGACATTAATTGATACGCTCTCTACAGATAAAAGCGGCAATAAAAATCGAGAATTGTTAGAGACAGTATTAAACACTCCCGAATACACAATAGACAATTATCCACTAGCCTTACTTTTTAGTCCCACGCTAACTCAAACAATATTTAAAGCGAGTAAAGAAAAAAGAAATAAATATACAAAGTGCATCAGAAACTGCATCAAAACAATTAATATCCATATTAAACCTTTGGGATACGTATTACGATGCAAAGGCGGTCATACCTTCCTAGAAAAATACGAAAAAGTACGCAATAGAACATAATTACCGCATTGTAGAAACATTTAAAGATATCGCTGTTAGCGGGAATAGTATTTTTAGAAGCGGACTTGGTGAGCTGTATCAATCATGTATGTATAACGATATAAATCATGTTTTGATAACAAATTACGACAGGATTGCTCGCGATATAGCCACCTATCAATATCTCAAAAAACTATTTGAGAAATCATCCATTAAATTCATATCTGTAGACAATCCTTCCGAACATTTCTTCACCATCGACCTACTAAGCATCCAGTAGGTAAAAGTAATTATTAGTTTATGCGTCACCAGAAATAAAAACATTTACAAATTAATTAATAAGGAGAAGTATGAAAAAGTGCCTAATATACACACGCACACAAAATCCATGCCTAGTTAATCCAGAAAATCTTGCCCTTCGACAGTTGCAATCACTGTATTGCGAACGGTTTGCAGAAAATTACAACTATGATGTTTTCGCAACTATATGGGAGAAGGAACCACAAAAAAACACTCCCTTTAGAAATGGCCTGAGCGATGTCTACAAGATATGCAAAAAATTCAATATTTATGAAGTACTTGTGGCAAACTCAGAAATAATTTCAGAAAATTTTTCAGGATGGGATAACATAAGAAACTATTTTTTAAAGCGTGACATTTTCATCCTACCTGTTGATGAAGCAGACGTTGAATAACACAAATTAATTACTGGTAAGTATAAAAATATGAAAACATGTTACATTTATGACCGCGTGTCGAGTATAAATCAAGCCAAGTTCGGGTTTTCTATTGAAGCTCAAGAACATACATGCAGAGAATTTGCACAAAAAACTGAGCATAAGGTCATGGGCATATTTATTGATAGCGGTGAGTCGGGTACCACAGACGAACGAAAACAGTTTCAAGAGATGCTAAATAGGTGCGAAGATGCCCCAGTAGACAGTGTCATTGTCTATAACTTGGACAGATTTTGTCGCAACGAGTACGACCATTTCTTTTACAAAGAGCTATTAAAAAAGCAAAAAACTCAACTCATTTCAGTATGCCAACCTATGCTGGACGAAAGCCCGGAAGGCCAACTGCTAGGCACAGTGCTAGCAGGCTTAAATGCATTCTATAGTAGAGACTTATCAAGAAAAACGATAAAAGGAATGGAGCAGAAATGGAAAAACGGCGACTACCCCGGACCTGCACCCCTCGGATATTTAAACGGCGACAAGGAAAAAGGAGAAAAAGCAATACTGGTTGACCCTGTCAAAGGACCACTAATAAAAGAAGGACTAGAACTATTCTCAACAGGAGACTACACCATCTTAAAACTCCAAGAGTGGTTTTTAGAACGTGGACTTACTTCAAAGACTGGAAAAATGCTACAGTACAGTGTTGTTCATTGGATGCTTCAAAGCACATTTTATTACGGTCTAATGCGCAAGAAAACAGGCGAAGAGAAAATGGGAAACCATGAACCTTTCATCACACAGGAAACGTATGAGTTAAATCAATTCATACTTAGAAGGAACGACGGCTTTAAGGTGCGTAGACGCAAACACAACTTCCTACTTCGCGGATTCGTATTCTGTAACGTATGTGGATTACGATATGTAGCCGAATGGCACATCATCAAACCAATCTCTTATAACAAAAGTAAAGCCTATTATCACTGCGCAAAACGGAAAAGCGGTGGGTGCAAATCCGCAAATATCGAAACCAGTGTATTAGAAACTATGGTCGAAAACCAATTTAAAAAACTACAATTCAATCAAGAGTTTATTGACCTGATTGCTAAAAAAACCAAAGAAATATTTTTGAAGAAGCGAGAAAACATAGATGGAGACAAACAAGCAATCATAAACCAAAAGAAGGCTGTTGAGATTAAGCGCAACACACTCGAAGACCGACTGTTAGACAATACCATTACCCGAGAAGTCTTCCAACGAAAACACCAACAAATACAGGCGGAGTTAAGTGCCTTAGACAGACGAATTTTTGAGTTGGAGCACAAGCGTGAAGAAGATGTGGCTGTCCTGGACGAGATACTAAGCTTCTCCCGGAATATCTACGATACCTACAGCTCAGCTCCCACGGCCATCAAACAGAGCTATCTACAGTTTTTCTTTAACAAGTTTTTGGTGGAAAATAAGAAGCTCGTAAAGGTTGAGCATTCCTTGCTCTTTGAAACGCTTTTGCGTGAGCAGAAAATTATATTAATTAGCGATTGGCTCCCCGACTAGGATTCGAACCTAGAACCTTCTCGTTAACAGCGAGCCGCTCTACCGTTGAGCTATCAGGGAATATGTAATTTTCACTGCACTTTACGCACAATGTAAACAAAATTCTACCACTCACCTCAGGGAAAATCTACCCCCTTTTGAGTAGAGAATCAGTAGTCTATCCGTTCATTCCACGAATACTGACGTTCACCGTACAATAAGGCCAAAAGCGTAGGATTAACTAAATACGAAGGCTGATACGTAAACGTCTCCGCAGCGCCATTATTATTTCCCGGACTTCCCAAGTCCCTGGAAAGTGAAAAACCATTCGCCGCGTATACAGCTCCAGTCACCAACAAAGGACTATTACAATTGTTCCCATTCGTATCACAAGAAGCGAAACTCCCGCTTGTAACAAGAAGCGCATCAATCGAAGTAACATTCCGATCAACCTCAATATCCCCGTTCGTAACAATCATTAGAGTCGAGGAGCCGGGCAAGTCAATATTAGTATCAATACTCACATTCCCCGAGACAAGCAAAATAGTAGCAATATTACTAGTCGTAGAATAACCAGTTGGAATAGTCGAAGAGCTAATAGTAAGTCCACCGCTTACCGCATATACTCCACTCGTCTTAGGCAGCTTTCCACTTGGCAAACCACTTATTTGATTAGGTAATTTAGCAGATAAATGCGCATAATCCACCGTTCCTAAAGTACTATCCCTATCATACTCATTTAAATTCCAATTATTTGCCGAAGAAAAATTAGAAATCTGCCCTCCACTTTGCAGTAGATACGACGACCCACTCGTGTTTATCGTCGGATCCATATCTATATTTCCCAGAGAATACACATCACCTTTAGTCGTAGTCATCCATGAACCATTCAAGCAAATCTTTTTCTCTGAAGATAACCCTGCCATATCCGTTTCCTTAAACCGGATAATTTTACATTGATCCCAGTTTGAGTTACAAACATCAACGGGTAATGTCACAAGTGTTCCCGTTTTAGCTCCAGAAACAAACGGCAAACTTAATAGAGGTAACCAACCATTCGGAACCCAATTACCACTTTGACAAGGGGTGAGATTAGAGTAATAACCCCAGGTTGCACCGGCATCCACGGAATATTGCAATTTTCCATTAGACGCATCCAAACCTGAAGTAGTGTCATCAACTTGAATTGAAAAAATAAACGTATGATTATTACCTACCTGCAATGCATTAAAATTTCGCCAATTGTACGGGGCAACCGAATCAACTTTAAACGACAGCGTTTTTACCGGAGTCTCGGCTAAATTATTTACATCCGTGGAGTAATACGAAAGCACATGCGAACCATTTTGTGGAAAAGTTTGAATAGTATTAGCACCAGGCACAGTAGTTACCGGATTCGAATCCAGCCAATACTTAATATTTTTAATTTGAGATGAAGCTGTCGCAGTTAAGGTAACCGTAACAGCCGAAGTATACCAACCATTACTCCCTTGAACTGATTGAGCAGAAATTGACGAGGTAGTAATAGGTCGAATAGTTGGAGTTGGCGAAGGAGTTTTTGTCGCCGCCAAAACCTGCGTATACGAAATCAAATGCCCTGCAGGTATCCCAGAGACAACACACCACGCAACAAATACACCTAAACTTAATACCAAAAAACGAATTACACTCGTTGCACTCATACTACAACTGTAGCATAAAAACATTTAAAACGGATAGTTATTTGGAATTATTAATCTCGAAGCTGAGTACTTAAGCTGACCTTCTTTGCCAAACATTAAATGGCAAAGTAGAGCTTGTAAATGCCAAGCGAAGGCGAGGCATTAAGCGTGTCAGCGGAGTACTCAGCAAGAGATTAACTAAACTAGTCTATATAATCCTTCAACTTCTTAGACCGACTTGGATGTCTCAACTTACGCAAAGCCTTCGCCTCAATCTGACGAATACGCTCACGCGTTACCCCAAACTCTTTTCCAACTTCTTCCAAAGTTCGCGACTTGCCATCAATCAGACCAAACCTCATCTCAATAATTTTTCGTTCACGATCAGTTAATGTCGAAAGGACTTCCCAAATATGTTCACGAAGCAGTCCATGTGCGGCTTCGTCTTCAGGAAGCGGTTCATTAGCTTGAACAAAATCTCCCAAAAAGCTATCCTCGTCCTCTCCAACCGGTTTTTCAAGCGATGCTGGCTCTTGAGACACTTTAATAATCTCACGAGCCTTCTCGGGCTCTATACCCATCACTTTAGCCACTTCCTCAGGCGTTGGCTCTCGCCCCAGGTCCTGCATCATTTTTCGCGATGTACGGACAAATCTATTGATCGTCTCAACCATATGCACTGGAATACGGATAACACGTGCTTGGTCAGCGATAGCACGAGTAATCGCCTGACGAATCCACCACGTAGCGTACGTTGAGAATTTATACCCACGACGCCAGTCATATTTTTCAACCGCACGAGCCAAACCAATATTTCCCTCTTGTACCAAGTCCATCAAACTCATTCCGCGACCAACATATTTTTTCGCAATAGAAACAACTAAACGAAGGTTTGCTTCAACTAAGCGATCGTATGCACGCTTATCTCCCTTTTCCACTTTTTTGGCCAAATCAATTTCTTGTTCAAACGACAAAAGTGGGATACGCCCAATCTCACGAAGGTACATTCGTACAGGATCAGTGACAAACCCTTCATCAACAGTTGAAAGCACTTCCAACTCTTTTTCAAGTTCAGAGGTGCTTTTAACAGTATCCCCCGCCACTTCGCTTGATGTTTCAAAAACATCAATAGATTCTGTAAGCAACTTGAGGTACAAGTTATCTAATTCATCAATAAAATATTCTGGGTTAGTATAAATCTCAAGAATATCATCCTGCGTAACAAACCCTTGCTTTTTTCCCTTATCAATTAACTTCTTAACCATTCCCGCAACCACTTTAGGGTTAAGAACAGGCGCTCCTTGAGCTTCTTTTCCTTCACTTGAGGCATGAACAGTAGGTTCAGTAACAGCACCAGACATGAACTTCTCCTTTTTTCGGCATTCCCAGAAATTAAAATTTTCCAGAAATCCAAACGCTAGAAAATCCCCACCAAAGGGGCTATAATTTTTGCAGTTTTCCAAGCCGCGTCACAAGCATACCGGTTCTTTCCTGCAAACGCGAGATTTCTTCAGTGTTTTGTGCCAATTCTTGTTGTTTAAGTTCAACAGAAATTTGGCGCATCTCTTCCCGAATCATCATCTCCTTCAGGTTTTTTATAGTCAAAAAAAGCTCGCTCCGCAACGCTTCGTCGCCCTCAGGCTCAATATCAATCAGAAAAATTTCATCAATGATAGGAATAATATCGCGGCCGGCACTTTTTATAAAATCCTGAACAAAGCCGTTCGGTTGTACAGTAAAGAAATCGACAAGACAAGTATACACCCCTTTTACCTTTTTGTCATCTATATCGTCAATACGCAACTTCTTCTCAATCCCCTCAACCGGCATATTTAATCTAAGCAATAATGATATGAAGTACCACTCGGTTCTCGCCTTTTTAGTAAGATAGTCAACGGCATAGCGATCAGTAGCCTTGCGTTTCGCTCTTGTATCCAGTTCTTCAAGGCTAATTTTTTTAGGAAGAGGCGTTCTCACAGGGGCAGGAGATCTCGCACCGCCTCCACCACTCGTTTTAGCACTACTTTCGCCTAGTGATACACTTAGAGATAGTTTACTCAACTCTTCTTCTGTCACACCTAGATAAGTACTCATTTTTTGTAGATAATGCGATTGAATAATAACATCTCTAATTCGCTTAATCTGTGGTAGCACCTCTTGAATGATCGTTCGCTTGCCTACAGCATCTTTCACATCATTTCGTTTCATACTGCTCTGGATAATAAAATCATAGTAAGGCACTGCTCCTTCCACCGAATCTATCCAGTTTTGAACTCCTTTTTTAATTGCTTCATCGGGATCCTTGCCTCCCTTAACTTGTATAACTTTTATCTCCATTCCGCGCTCTTCAGCAAGTATTATAGCCTTTCTCATCGCCATGTCTCCGGCTTTATCTGCATCAAAGCACAGCAACAATCTGTTACAAATTTTCGCAAGCATCGTAACTTGCTCTTCTGTTAACGCTGATCCTTTTACTGCACACACATTTTTTATGCCTACCTGAAACGATGAAAGCATATCCATCTCGCCTTCCACCAAAATAGCCTCACCTTTGCGCCGAATAAACTCTTTAGCCTGATAAAACCCAAACAAAAATTCTCTCTTATGAAAAATAGCTGTCTCTGCTGTATTAATATATTTCGCCGTCTTATCTACCCCCAACACTCTCCCCGCAAACCCCACCACATGACCCACTTTGTCATAGAGTGGAAACATCACGCGTCCGCGAAACATATCATAGAAGCCTCGTCCTTTATCGCTCTTTACCGCCAGCCCTCCTGCAATAATTTCTTCTGCTGTAAATCCCTTTTTTACTAAAAATTCCCCCAGCCCGTCCCAACTTTTTGCAGAATACCCAAGATTAAAAAGCTTTACAATCTCTCCATCAGGAGCAATTCCTCGCTTATCCAGATACTGCCGAGCCTCCTCACCTACTTCATGTTTAACAAGTAAATAGTGGTAATAAGCAACAGCAGCATCATGCATTTCATATAATCTCTCTTTTAAATTTCCTTCTTCTCGGGATTCTTTACTTTCCACTTTCTGTATCTCAATTCCTGCCTCCGCAGCTAAAAGCTTAACCGCTTCCGGAAAAGATAAACCATCATGTTGCATAACAAATGTAAACAAGTCTCCAGACACTCCGCAACCAAAGCATTTAAATATCTGCCTGTCCGCAGAAACATTAAACGACGGAGAATTCTCACCATGAAATGGACAAAGACCAGTAAAATTTCGACCAGCTTTTTTTAATTGAACCGATCTGCCGATATATTCAACAATATCTAGTCTTTCCTTGATCTGTCTAATCTCTGCCTCGCTTGCCATACCCCAATATTACCAGAAAGCTCATCGATAACCAAGTGAGTCCGCAAACGAAGTTCCCCACTAAGGTAAAATGAGGTATCTTAGGAAGG
>CAZHTP010000007.1:0-60732 GCA_964535655.1 uncultured Gammaproteobacteria bacterium
GAGAAATTTTTCGCCTTTTATTTGATACCTAGGTGACCGTTTTGAAACGGTCTCAGCCTTTTGAGACTCTCCTCAAAGACCGTCTTGTATTATCTAGTCGGGGCGACATGACTCGAACATGCGACCTCATGGTCCCAAACCACGCGCTCTACCAACTGAGCTACGCCCCGAGGACACTTTAATGTATCTATTTAAATAGTGTCCGAGGTCCTGCGCCTGAAAGGCGAAGGGCCGCTATCATTAAAGTTCGTGCCGGGAGAGGGAGTCGAACCCTCACGCCTTTGAGGGCGAGGGATTTTAAGTCCCTTGCGTCTGCCATTCCGCCACCCCGGCTACTAACACTGCATTTTACTGTAACACCATATAAAATGCAACAAAAATAGTATACCATACTACAATAATCTTATTAATATGGGTTTAAAAGAAGCTCTCGACAATGTAAAATCGGTAAAAGATACGCTCGGGCCTGGTTATGCGGCCAATTGTTATGTACCTTTTGCTTTTGACGTATGCTGCACTGAATGGAGGTATGGACCAAAGAGATCTAATCACCGACTTAGCCTTAAAAGATGTTATCTTTCCGGTAGTACGGATTCCTCGGTGGTCACTTACTGCATTGCCGTTTATAGGCCTAAATCTAGGAAGGCACGATATCGCCGGCGCGCTTATCTCAACACGAGTTCACAATCTTGACCATGTCTGTGCGATCAAAAAAGATGGAGGTCATGTAAATTTGTATGATACGGTAAACCGCGGTATACACAAAGGTTCATTATGGGAAGCCGCCAGGATGAGTGTACGAGCTCCCCAACGACATCGGGCAATCGTGTATCTGCAGAAAAAAGTTAACTGGCCAGGATAAATCAGATGTCCCAGGTTTCCATCACATCGACTTGGGTACCTGGATTTTCGCCCGTTGGGCGAAGGATTCTCACCCCAGGTGGCATCTCTGGATTAGCCCAATAATACAGAGTTTCAGCGTCAGTGAGCGTCATATTTACACAACCATGCGACATTGGATTGCCAAAATTGTTGTGCCAATAAGTGCTATGAAAGCTAATTCCTTTGTTAAAAAATTGAACAAACTGAACATTTGGTAAATAGTAATAATCGCCCTTAGCTTTATCTCCACCTTTCATGGTTTGTGATCGCACTTTGTACCAGATCTTATACTGTCCGGGAGGGGTTGGTCCCCAATACCCCGTCGATACTAAAAAGTTAAAAACAACCCGGTTCCCTTCGTAGGCATATACGCGCTGGTGAGCAAGGTCCACCACAATGCGCTTATTCTCGGTAGTCGCTCCAAGCACGGCTAAACTGGGAGCCGCTTTGTATGCTAATTGACGAAGCATATCAACCGGCGCTTTGTACGTAACATTATTAAAAGTATACAAAGTTTCACCTTCTTTAAAGTTTGCATCCTGCGACAATACACTGTCACGCACATAAGCATCACTTAACAGCTCACTGGAAACAGACGCAACTTTTTTAGGAGGGACAGGTAATGTTGCATAGTAAACCATACCACCCACGACAACAAGGAATAAAGAAACCAACAGGACAGGCGATTTCATATTATTGTTTTAAAGCACTACTCACCTTAGGATTCTTACGTAATAAGAATACTCCAGACCCCGCGAACAAAGCTATTAATATAAATAGTAACGCACTTGTTATAATACTCGGTCCGCCAGATGCTTTCGTTGTTGCAGTGCCTTTCACTTCCGCGCGAGGAGCTGCCGCCGCGGTTGTAGGTATTATTGTCGGCGATATACGAGGAGAATCGGTAGGTGATGGTGAAGGGGTTTTCTTTTTTACTACTGCGGCAACCGTTGGCTTTGGCGATGGAATGCGAGTTGGTGTGGCAATAGCGCTTGCTGATCCACTCGGCGATGGAGAAACTATCGGCAAAGAAGTAGCCGATGCAAAGGGAGAAGGCGAGGAAGTTGCTTGTGAAGAAGGACTTGGAGATGGCGAAGCACTCGGATTATCGTCAATAGCAGGAACAGGCAATGCATGCACCGTCTTTACCACAGTCAGCAAAAACATAAGTGCAAATAAGGTCGGCACAATTCTTTTTATCATGAAAATATAGTAAGCATTTGCACGCCTGATGTCAAATTTACAAACTCAATTTAAGTACTCTTGATTGCGTGACCACCAAAGCGATTACGCAGTACAGCCACAACTTTTGCCGCAAATGAATCATCCTGCCTTGATCGGTATCGCACAAATAAAGCATGCGCAAGGGTCGTCACCGGTACTTTATATTGCAAAGCCGTTTCAATCGACCATTGAGCTTCACCATTATCTTCCACATATCCCTTAATACTTGAAAGTTCATTGTCTTCTTTAAAAGCATCTTCTGCCAAGCGCATTAACTTAGATTGAATAATACTACCGCTATTCCAGATATCTGCAATTTCTCCCAAATCAAGATTAGGATAGGGCCCATTCTTTATAAGTTCAAATCCTTCACCCATTGCCTGTAAAAAGCCGTATTCAACAGCATTATGTACCATTTTTACAAAGTGACCACTACCTGCTGGTCCAACATATTTGTAACCATTTACGACAGACAACGATTCAAATAGTGGTCGCAGTTCCTCAAAAACCCCTTTTTCTCCACCAATCATTAAACAGGCCCCAGTACGAGCGCCACTCGGGCCACCACTAGTTCCGCTATCTAAAAAGTGTATCCCCATATCAGCACACTTAGCCGCGCGTCTTTTGGTATCATTATAGTTAGAATTACCACCATCAATAATGATATCACCTTTTTTCAAGCAAGAGGTTAAGTTATGAGAACCAAATAACATATCTTCTGTCACATCGCCTGCCGTTAACATAAGCCAAATAACTTTTCGATCGGACAACTGAGATACAACATCTTGAGGAGAAGAAGCTCGCTGTGCACCCGCTGCGACAACTTCTTCAAGCGGCGATGGAGACCTATTCCAAGCGACTACTTTATGCCCATGATCAAGCATATTAAAAACCATGTTCTTCCCCATTTTTCCAAGACCGATGTATCCAATTTGCATAAGAGCCTCCTTAAGCTTTGTTTCTTTATACACCAAATAGTATACTTTTAGTATATGAAAATAACAGTAATTATGGGATCCGGAGTTTATGCTGACGGAAACAAACAGTATCAAAAATATTTAGATGATTGCCTTTCGTTTATCAAGGAATCTAATCCAGAGTTAATCATTATTTGTGGAGGATTCACCAACCCGCATTTAGAAATATCCGAAGCAGAATCAATAAAAGCATATTTTATTGCGCAACATCCTTCGATTAATCCATATACGGTAACTGAAAATAAATCGCTAACATCGCTGGAGAACCTCGAGAATGCATATGAGATTATTCATTCTCAAGATATTGAGTTATCCGAATTACATATTTGTTGTGACAGTATTCGTTCTCCAAAAAACTTTTATTGCGCGGCTCAGATTTTTAACAAAAAATTAGATATAAATGCTAGTGAAGAAGAAATTTATCACAAGCTAGGTGATGAAATGCTGAGAAATAAAACCAAAATTCGAGAAAGAATTACAATGAAATTTAAAGAATTATATATTGAGGGGATGCCTCTAGATCGTTCGATTGATGAGATTGCAGAACAGATTCCTTCAAGTATACTTGAAATAGGATTTTATACTTTTCAATCATTACATAAAAAATTTATACAGGTTCGTAAAGATAAATTAGGATTAAAATAAATATGAAATATTATCTCGGTGTCGATGCAGGGGGAACAAAAACCCACACAATTATCGCAAATGAAAATGACGAGATCTGTGGTGAATACACCTCTGGACCTGGAAATGCGTCATCAATAGGAATTGAAGCAGCTATCGAGAATATTTTTGAAAGTATTATCGCCGCCAAATTAAAAGCCGAAAAGACGGTAGGTGAAAAAGAATTGCACATTACTGCATCCTGCGTTGGATTAGCTGGCCTTGATTCCGACGAAGATCGCAATTCTCTTACCATAGTTCTTGAAAAACTGTTTGATAAACTTCAGCTAAACGCACCAACCATCGTTAACGATATCCAGATTGGATTAAAAAGCGCTACAGAAAATAAAAATGCGTTAGCAATTATTTGTGGAACTGGCTCTAATTGCTTTGCTCAAAATGAAGAAGGCAAAACAGTCTGGGTTGGGGGATTGGAATATTTATTAAGTGATGAAGCGAGTGGATATTATATGGGATACAAGGCACTTCATCTAGCCGTCAAAAGTTACGATGGCAGGGTCGAAAAAACAACGCTTGAGGGAGCCATCACAAAAGAACTCAATGTGCCAAATATGCGAGCCGCAAAAAATGTGGTACATCAATTTAAAAAAAAAGATTTTGCCCACTTAACGTATCTAATCTTTGATGCCTACCGCCAGGGGGATTGGGCCGCCAAGAAAATAGTTGAAGAGACTGTCGACGAAGCCTACTTGATGATTAAAACAGCTGCCGATAAACTTGCCTATACCAAAACTTTTGATGTTGTGTATATTGGTGGACTTTTTGAGAATTCCAATTTTGCAATCTTACTTTCCGATAAAATTAAAGAAAGCTATCCACTTGCTAATATCATTTTCCATAAACGTGTCCCAGCATGGGGAGCTATAGAGATAGCCAAACTTAATAGTTACAGCTGATTGGCTTCTTCAGGACCATTTGATCCCTTTTCGTATATTTTTAAATCAGTGCCTACTTCATTCCATAACGATAAAATCGAAGTTACAAATTTCCAACTTGCTTCAATTTCATCAGTTCGAGTAAACAGGGATTGATCACCTAGCAGAGAATCCATAATCAACCGCTCATAGGCATCAGGCAAATTGTTATAGGTATCGCTGTATTCATAATTCAAAAATACATCTTGAAGGTTCATTCCAAATCCTGGCTCTTTAATAAGTACCTTTAAGTTTATACCTTCATTAGGCTGCACACGAATGATTAATTCATTTGAGCGCAACTCACAAAAAAGGTTAGAAAATACTTTTGCATCGGCATGCTTAAATTTAATGCGCACTTCAGAATAGCGGGATCCCAAGTTTTTTCCGGTCTTAACAATGATCGGGATATCCTGCCACTGTGGAAGGTCAACGTATGCTCTAATCGCAACGTATGTCTCAGTATTGGAGTTAGGCTCAATTTTTTCTTCCTGCACGTAGCCTGCATATTGCCCCCGAATGGTTTCAGTACTGATAGTCTGTTCAGTATAAGGGCGCAAAGCCGCGAGTATTGCATGCTTTTTATCGCGAATCGCTCCCGCGTCATATTGCTCTGGTTCGTCCATCGTTGTAAGCGCGACCAGTTGCAGCAAGTGACTTTGAATCATATCGCGCAGTGCCCCAGCGCTATCATAGTACCCTCCACGACCTTCAATACCTAATTCTTCACTCGCGATAATTTCAATCGAATCAATATAGTCTTTAGTCCAAACTGGTTTAAAAAGAACATTGGTAAAACGAACTGACAAAATATTTTGTACTGTTTCTTTTCCTAAATAATGATCGATGCGGTAAATCTGCTCCTCAATAAAAAATTTCATTAAGTGAGTGTTAAGTGCTTGAGCTGACTCTAAGTCATGACCAAACGGTTTTTCAATAATTACCCGCGTCCATTTTCCTTCCTCGCCACAGCCAATATGTAACCCTACTTCTCCAATGTGGTTAATGATTAACGGCAGAGCATCAGGCGAAGTTGCCATATAATAGAGCTTAGATAAACATTCACCCATTTCTGATTCATACTGTCGAATAGACTCTTTTAATAGCTTAAATGAATCGACTGAGTCGAAATCACCTCGAACATATTTAATATGTTTGGCAAAGTGATTCCACATCCCTTGATCATCTTTAACAAAAGGTACAAATGTCTCAGCAATAGTTTCTGAGGTATATTCCCGACGGGCAAAAGCGAGAATTATAAACTCTTGCGGCAATAACTCCATTTTGTACAAGGAAAATAGAGCAGGAATAAGCTTTCTTTTTGTTAGGTCGCCTGTTGCTCCAAAAATTACGATAATAAAGGAAGGGATTGATTGATTCATAAATTTAATGTTGTTTAATTAGAGCAGTAGTATATAGTTTTTCAAAATATTCTTTCAAGGTCCTTTTTGTACTAAATTCTGGGCATACTGCAGCAATGGTTCGTTTCATATATCCAACCCACTTGTCGGGTATATTTTCAGAAGTGCGACCATAATAAAGCGGAATTACCTGCTTCTCGAGCAATTCGTACAACTCAGATCCTGCATTTTCGCTCGACATCATAAACCCTTTATTTTCCCAATCAACCTCAAGCACCCACCCACTTGGTGTCGAACATTGCAGCACTCCATTTGCCGCAGCTTTCATACCACTTGTACCACTTGCCTCAGTCATTACAAAGGGTGTATTCAGCCAAACATCAGAAGCTGAAACTAAGTGCCGAGCCGTGCTAATTTGATAATTAGGAACAAAAACTAATCGGTTTTTAAAACGTTCATCTTTCATGAGCATATAAATTCTACTCATCATATTTTTACCATCAAGGTCTTTAGGGTGAGCTTTGCCTGAAACGATAACCTGCAAAGGTCGGGAATCGTTAGCTACAAGAGTTAACAATCTATCGATATTTTCCATTACCAAATCAGGGCGTTTATAGGTTGCAAATCGCCGCGCCCAAGTGATCGTTAGATAATCAGGATTTAGGGAGAAGTTGTACTCATCATTAAGTTTCGTGATCATCTCCGTTTTTAAAAACATATGAGCATCCCACAACTCTTTATCCGGAATATGCAACGCATTTTGCCAAAGGACGTCATCTTCTATACTATACTGCCAATCAGGGCTGATCTGTTGCTCATACACTTTTTGAATTCGGGGAGCGACCCATGTAGGAAGATGTACACCATTAGTAATCGGTGTTATATCTCGAGCCGGCCACATTTTCTTGGCTGCAACACCATGTTCTTTACTCACTGCGTTTGCCCGTACCGACATTTCAAAGGCAAGATCAGTCATCGAGAAAGTATCGGTTACTATTCTCGTACCATCAGGGCTCGTTGCATTACCCAGCTTGTACAGTTCCTGGAAATCGATACCCATACCAATCAGATGAGGGCTCAGGTATTTATTTACCAAGTCGTAGTTAAAAACATCATTTCCTGCCGGGACAATGGTGTGATTGGTGTAAATAATCTTTGTTTTAGTCTCTTCACGAGCACGATTAAATGTTAAACCTCGTTCATACATAAAATGCTTCGTAATCTCTAGCGCAGCAAAAGCCGAATGCCCTTCGTTCATGCTATATACCGTCGGATGGTAGCCCAAAGCCGAAAGAGCACGCTCTCCACCAATTCCTAAAATCAATTCCTGCCTAATCCGCGTGTCCTGATCTCCGCCATAGAGATGTCCTGTTATCAATTTATCTTCCATTCGAACATTCTCAGGAATATTTGTATCTAAAAGAAAGAGCGGTACCCGCCCAACTTGGACAGTCCAAATCCGGCAATAAACAGGATGGTCGACAACGGTAATTTCAATGAGAAGGGGAGCACCGGTTGAAATACGGATTAATTCAAGCGGCAACCGCATGGGATCCATAGGATCATACTCTTCATTTTGATATCCAGTGTCACTGATTACTTGCTTGAAAAAGCCATATTGATAAAAGAGACCAACCGCAACCATGGGGAGGCCTAAATCACTGGCCTCTTTAAGCATATCTCCGGCCAAAATTCCTAGGCCACCTGAATAGATACGTAGCCAATCAGTAAATCCATATTCAGCACAAAAATAGGCGATCGGATTTTTTGTAATAACATCATATTCAGGGTATTTTTCGAGTAGTGTATCAAACCACGTTGTATTAGAAAGATAATCCTGAAGCTTACGATAGACATGGTCAACACTTGCACGCAAATGTGAATTGGCAAAAAGTTCTTGCTTATTTTCCTCCGACATATCCTTAAAGCGCTGAAAGGAACTCAGTTCATGGTTTGTTTTATTTAACAAAACATCAACTAATTTTTGAGCTTCGGGGTCCCAAGTATACCATAGGTTGCTGGTTATACTTTCAAATTGTTGCACAAAAAGTTCGTACTCGTGATATTGCTCATGATTCATATAACTATAATACGGGCATCGTTTGGCTGGGTAAAGGGTTAGCCTTCTTGGACCTTTGGCAGCTCAACAAAAAAAGTACTACCCTTGCCTGATGTTGATTCAAAATATATTCTTCCGCGATGCAGTTCAACTATCTGTTTACTTAAATATAAACCCAAGCCAAGTCCACTATACTTTTTACGATCAATTTCTTTACCTCGATAATACAAATCAAAAATGTAGGGTTTGTCCGCTTCAGGGATTCCAACACCATCATCGTGAATTGCAACCTGATACATGTCATCATTTTTTGTTATCGTAATAGTGATAATTGACCCTTGAGGAGAATATTTTATTGCGTTGACTAATAAGTTAGAAAACAACTTCTCTAAGCGGCTCTCGTCAGCGATTACAGAATAAGTAGCTCCTTCATCGGCTACTACAATAATCGTATGTTCACTGCTAAATAGTTGCATATGTACACTTAAATCTCGCAACAGCGCTTTAAGATCAATAGTTGTCCAATCAAATCCTAGTTGACCACTCTCAATAACCGATACCTCAAGTAAGTCATCAATTAATCGAGTTAGTCGTTTAATTTGACGCATAACCATTTCAAGATGCTCACGATGCTTATTTAATTCTTCTTTAGTAAAAAGTGGATTTGGTTCAAATGTTGCAATTTTTTGATCAATTTTCCGCTGCATTGCCTGGGTAAAACCTTGAATTGAGGTAATTGGTGTTTTTAACTCATGAGATACAATAGAAAGAAAGACATGTTGGTTAGTATCGTGCGATGGTGATGCCATAATGATAGTATAGTAATAACGGAATCTTCGCTGTTAATTATAAGATATATAAGGTAATCAGTAAACACACCAACACGGAGATGGTACAATGAGGTAATGAAAAAAATACTGGCCGTTGCCGTCACATTATTGGTAATAACAATTTCTTTAATAGCGTATAAAACATTCAAAGTCCCTGAAGTGCCAATTCATTATCACGCTAATTTTGCGGTATTTATAAACAACACTAAAGTAAATTTTTCTGATCCATCGTATATGCACTTAGCACCTTGTGTGGCAGACTATACAATAATTTCATTTAACAAACGTGATAATGTCCACTTGCATGATCAAGTAGGCAATGTTGTACATGTTCATCAAGGTAAAATTGTATGGAATGATTTATTTAAAAGCATTAAGTACGATCTATTCAAAGGAACATCGGCAAATCCTAAAAATACGCTAAATATTTATCTTAACGAAAAAAAAGTAGATAAAACAGTGTTAAATCAAACTATTAGCAAGCAAAGCAAACTACTATTCTCTGTAGATGAGCAGACTGGCCCTGAAAAAATCTCAGATAGTCCATACTTTAAAGCTCAGTACGACCAGGTAGGGGATAGTGCAAAGGACTATGATAATGGAACCAAAGGCGCAGAACATTGTGGTGCAAAGGGGAAAAGAACCTACATCACACGACTCAAACTCGCTTTGCAAACGTTGTTCTCTGATGTTGAAATTTAGGATGAATTTGCATAGCGGTTGCAGTTTTTAGACAAGTGAGTGAAAAGCGCAAAACCGCAGTTGAATTTTCATTTCTCTTGGCAGTAATTGGGATGGTAGTAGCGCCTTTGGAATGTATATAATTCTACTTATTATAATTTATATTCTAATTATTAAATAATATGCATTTCAGTGAAGGTCACGAACGTTCCATAGTTAAAGCAGTTACATTCCGAGCATGTATTCTGGGATCCGATCTGGCAATTATTCTATTTGTAACTCACAAATTTGATGAAGCGATCGGACTAATTGTTTTGACAAATTTATCAAGTACACTGGTATATTTTTTGCACGAGCGCTTATGGAACAGAATCCATTGGGGTAAAAAAGAACTTAACGAACAGCCTCACCTTCAAGAATCTCATCCGGAGCAAACTTCTTAAGAATTTGTGCGTTACGAACATTGGCTTTAAATACGAAGTCAGCAACATCACCAATAACCGGAAACAATCCAATAACAAAGTCAAAGATTACGTTAAGCACCATTTTTTGAATTTTATCTTGCGGTAATTTTAGTTGAACAGCGATCCAGATAAGATAAAATGACAAGACAAGCCCGATAAAGTCTCCAACACCAGGTATCAAACCGAGTAACGGTTCAACACCAAAATGCAAACCAATAATGTTGAATTTATTGTCAAGCAAATCGCTTACCATATACGCTAGTCTGAGATGTTTATTCATAGCTGTATCATACTTTAACCAAATGGGAATCAGATCACAATTACATAAAAAAGTGTAAGAAACTACCTTGACGTAATTTGTAACAAAACGTATAAAATAACAACCTGCCTTATGAGTGAATTTACAACTCCCATGATGAAACAGTACGAAGAGATAAAAAAACAGTACGCGGACTGTTTATTATTTTATCGTCTCGGGGACTTCTACGAGCTTTTTATGGACGATGCGCATGTCGGCGCTAAAGTCCTTGATTTAACCTTAACAGGTCGACCACGAGGCAAAGATGGGCGAATCCCCATGGCAGGAGTACCATTCCATGCGGTTGATTCATATCTTGCGAAGCTGGTGAAAGCGGGATACAAAGTTGCGATCTGTGAACAAGTAAGCGAACCAGATAAACACGGAATTGTTGAGCGAGAAGTAGTGAGGATAGTAACTCCAGGTACCGTACTTGACGAAAAAACATTAGAAAGAAAAGAAAATAATTATATAGTAAGCATATGCTTTGATAACAAATACATTGGTATCGCTTGTGCTGATGTTTCGACAGGCTCTTTTCTGACAGCTCAATTTACTAAAGATAATTATTCTCAAATAATTATAAACGAAATGTCTCGATTAAAGCCATCGGAATGCATTCTTCCTAAATTTTTATATGATAATACTGAGATACTACGATTAATCAAGATTCAGCCGGATATAAATATATTTTGTTATCATAACTGGGACAGCGTAACTACAAATCCCACGGCTTTATTGAAAAGTCATTTCAAAATAAAAACCCTAGCGACCTTTGAAATGGACGCAAAGCCACAAGCGCAGATTGCCTCTGCAGCCTTAATCGGGTACTTACAAGAAACACAAAAAAATCAGATTGATCATTTTCGTGTTATTGGGCAGTTAATATCAAGCGAACATGTCTCCTTAGATAGATCCACAATAAATAATTTGGAATTATTTAGTACGTTGCGTGATGGCAATAAACAAGGTTCAGTATTAAACAGTATTGATTACACGATTACTGCAATGGGCGGGCGCATGTTACGTCAATGGCTCCGCCGACCGTTAACTTCATCGCAACAAATAATAAAAAGACATTCGGGAGTTAAATATTTTATAGAAACAGGTGAAGTTCGTTCAAAAATTGAACTAGAGCTTGAAAATGTAGTGGACATTGAGCGAATAGTAGCCCGATTAACGGTTGGTATCGGTAATGCAAGAGATATGATTGGTTTAAAAAATTCTCTAAAAAACTGCCTGAGAATACGGGAAATCTTAACAGACAGTTCTGCTCCTGAATACCTTAAAAATATTGCCAGGGGTATTCCTGTAATTATTACTGAGGTAATCAATCTTATCGAAACGACCATTCTTGAAGATCCTAAATTTGACCCAAAAGAAGGCGGCATCATAAAAAGCGGAGTAAATCAAAATGTAGATGAGCTCCGTAGCATTGTTAATCATGGGGCAGAGTGGATAAGCGAGTTAGAAAAGGCCGAAAGAGAACGAACCGGGATTAACTCTCTAAAAGTCCGTTACAATAAAGTATTTGGGTTCTACATAGAAATAAGTAATTCAAATTTAAATCTGATACCCGACAATTATAACCGCAAGCAGACTCTCGTTAACGGGGAGCGATTTATCACTCCAGAGTTAAAAAAGCAGGAAGAAATTATTGTTACCGCTGAAGAGAAATTAAGGAAAATAGAATATGAAAAGTATTTAGAAGTATTAAAAGTAATTTTAGAGAATATTTCTGAAATACAAGAAACCGCCAGCAAAATCTCCGAAATTGATTGTCTCTATTCGCATGCATCTATTGCGCGTGAACGCCATTATGTACAAGCAATGATTTCAAACTCAGATCAAATCAATGTAACAAATGGACGACACCCTGTTGTCGAGCAAATCATGACTGAAAGGCAATTTGTTCCGAATAGCGTGGTGCTTGATAACAAAGATAATCAATTATGGATAATCACGGGGCCCAATATGGCGGGTAAATCGGTTTTTATTCGGCAAGTTGCATTGCTTGTGCTATTAAATCAGATTGGCTCATTCATTCCAGCCGAAAAGGCCGAATTGGCAATAGTAGACCGAATATTCGTCAGGAGTGGAGCCTCGGATGTAATTTCTGAAGGACTTTCCACTTTTATGGTAGAAATGGTTGAAACTGCCCAAATAATGCATCAGGCAACAGATAAAAGTTTAATAGTAATGGATGAAATTGGCCGAGGAACGAGTACTTACGATGGTATAAGTATAGCCTGGGCAATAGCTGAATACATAGTTACTAATCGAAAAAATTCCGCAAAAACATTATTCGCCACGCATTATCATGAACTTCAAGATCTTGCAAATAAATATCCAGATCGAATAAAAAATTACCACATGTCAGTGCACGAATCAAACGGCGAATTGCATTTTCTTCATACCATCAAAAATGGTGGTGCATCACATAGCTTTGGTGTTGCTGTTGCAAAACTTGCAGGAATACCCGATAAAATTATTTCCGCCGCGCAAAGTATGCTTCATAAACTCGAACACCGCGAAAATATTTCGCAGCCAGCGCAATTACCTCTTACCTTTAATGACACAGAAAAAATTATAAGTAATGAGTTAAGTGATCTTGATATTCATCAAATGACTCCTTTGCAGGCACTTAATAAGCTTGCTGAACTTAAAAATAAAATAAAAGTACTCGAGTCATCGAGGAGTCATTTATTCAAGGCCGATTAATATGACTAAAATTCATTTACTTTCTCATGATGTAATTGCTAAAATTGCCGCGGGTGAGGTGATTGAACGACCTGTATTTGCAATAAAAGAACTTCTAGAAAATTCTATCGATGCCAATTCAACTGTAATAAAAATTGAACTAGAGCAAGCAGGCCTTAAAAAAATTTGTGTTACCGATAACGGAGAGGGAATGGGAAAAGATGATTTAGGAGAGTGTTACAAACCTCATACAACAAGCAAAATTAAATCTGAAGAGGATTTATTTTCAGTTCATTCATTAGGGTTTCGGGGCGAAGCACTGGCGAGTATCGCAGCAATAAGTACCGTGGTAATTCGGAGTAGGACAACACAAGATAATGTAGGTAATGAAATTAAGATAGCACCAAACTCTCAAGTGGAGCTTACACCGTTTGGCATGCCGACTGGAACTCAAATAATTATTAGTGGCCTCTTCGACGCTATTCCGGCGCGCAAGAAATTTTTGACAAATTCTGCCTTGGAATTTAAACTAATTGCCGAACTGGTAACTTCAATAGCGATAGCTTCACCAGAAGTCAGCATAACATTAATTCATAACAACAAAAAAATTATTGATCTCGCGAAAAATCAATCTCTTAAAGAAAGAATAGAATCCTTATTAGGAACTGATATTGCAAAAAATTTACTGCCAGTACATGTAGAGAATGAGTATCTACAGATCTCAGGATTTATAGTAAAGCCACATATATCAGCTCAATCAACTTCAAAACAATTTGTATATGTAAACAAACGCAAAGTGAATGATAAAAAACTATCTGCTTCAATTAAATCAATTTATGGAACATTACTTGAGTCTAAAGTTCAGCCAATTTTCTTCCTATTTATCTCACTTCCATTTGAGCGCGTTGATGTAAATGTACATCCGCGGAAAGAATATGTCGCATTTACCGATCCTGAATTGGTTTTGAGTAGCATTAACGATGCAATAACAAAGACGTTGTCTCAAACAAGCTTAATATACAACGACAAAAGATGGAAAAAAGGGAGGTATGCTCCGTCACTGTATGAAGAACAGTCCGTACGAGAGGGCAACGTGTCTTCTTTTACGGCTCAAATCTTGAAAGATTCAGTATCTGCCTGGAATAGTGAAGTAGATGTGCTTCAATCTTCTGAGATCATTCAATTGCATGATCTCTATCTTGTATATCAAACTAAAAAAAGTATTGTGCTAATCGACCAACATGCAGCTCACGAAAGAATTTTATACGAACAGTATTTGAATGAATTCATTTTACTGAGACAAAAAGGACTTTCAGTAAAACGTAGCCCTAGTATTCATCTCGAGTTATCTGCAATCGAAAGGAACTCTCTTGAAGAAAATTATTCCTTTTTTGAAGAGCTTGGATATCGTATTATATTTTCTCTTAAAACAGAACTTATCGCAGCACCAAATCTTTTTAAAGATCGTAACCACACAAAGCTAATTCGAGAGTTGTTGGAAGATATCGAAAGTGAGCAGAAAATCAAAAATATCGATAGCGGGTCTCATAAAATGATCGCCTTTTTAGCCTGCCGCAAAGCGATAAAAGCTGGAGATAAAGTGACAAGAGAACAAGCTGAAAATATCATTAAAAAGTTAAACGAGTGCGAAAACAAATATACCTGTCCCCATGGGAGACCCACACAAGTAGAAATATCCTTAAAGGAGCTACATTATATGTTTCACCGGAGGTAACTAGTGAGCGGAATTTAGTTTTTCGGATAGTGCTTCTTGCTCATCGCGATACTCTTTATCTTTAGAAACGTACGATTTCTGATCTTCAGTAAGCCACTGATTGGATTCCATTTGGTTAACAATATCCGAGATATTTTTAATTCGCAAGTCAAACAGAAACAGAATCCGATCTACATCAACTTTATATTTTAAATAGAATGCTCCCGAGGCGGTTAAGCGCTTCCAGCCAGGATACACCTCTTGCAGGCTAGAAAGAACACTTTTCCACGATGACAGTTGTGTTGCTGTATAGTTCGCCGGAACATACCCGCCAAATTGCGTAACTATAACATGGTGTGGACATCCATTCACTACATCATCAACTTCCGCAATACCTATGTCTTGAAAATCTTCATCAATAAAAATTTTCTTGAGCCGGGGATATTCCATTAAAGCGTCGAGATATTCGTCATTATCATAATAACCAAGAAGAGGAAACTCGCTCCATACAATGTTAGAATAACCAACATCTTTCATAGCCTTAGCCAGGGTATATCCACTTCGAGTCGCTTCTGGAGACAGATCATCATATTTTAAGATAATATCTCCCCGCTTAGCTGCGGATTTTTCTAATTTTTGATTAAGAGTAAGTGGCTTAAAGTTACTGCCAGCTCGAATTTTATTAATCTCTTTGAGTAAAGAAAATTTATCTAATTTAATTTTTTGACTTTCATTTAAGTCCTGGGAGGTTTCTCGATAATTTCTATCATATAAACCTTTTTGCTTCTCAAAGGGAATAACTGAATTGATAGACGAATAGGAAACGAGGCCTAATTCTGAACGAGAGTCAGCGCTTATTTTTCTATTATCTCCCATTACAAAAACAGTACCAAGAGGTATGGTTAATTTCGTACAATCAGTAATAAATTCTCCACCAAAAGTTGATCGTGCCCGAGCGATGTATGGTTCGCGTTGTGGTTCATCGTTAAGGTAGGCTATACCATCCCGAAATTCAATTGTATCGCCAGGTAATGCATAAATTCGTTTCAAAAACTCATGTTCCTCACCCGATTGCTCAAGTGTTATCTGCCGCGTTTTAGCATTCTCAAAAGAAACAATATCTTTTCTCTTGAGTTGATACGGAAAATAGGTCCGGTTAAATAAACGTATACCGCTTGGATAGGAATACATAATAGCCAAAGCCACGGTCTCTCGTGACAATTCTTTAGCGGTTTTCCCTGTTCCTTTAGGGAAAGTAGGATACATTGATCCAGTACCACTCAGTCTAACAGAGGACGCCTCGCCCAATCCGAGATTCGTTGCATACTCGACAAAGTCAGCGGAGCGAAAGTAGTAGTAAAGGTAACTTCCTCCAACTAATATCCCAACCAAAAGAAAAAGAAGCAGCAATACTCTAATAAAGCGCCAAATCATACATACAGTATGCAATAAAATTAACCCAGCTGGCTAGTGAACAATGAGCGATTCAAAAGAATGAGTAACACCCTCAATCTGCATCAAGTCTAAAACTGTTCCTGCAATTTTACTTAATCCATTAGAAAGATCTTGGTCAAGAGTGAGGTCCTTAATAGCAGGATTATTACCATAAAAAACAATAAAAGGAACAGGATTTAGTGTATGAGCAGTATGCGGTTCCCCAGTAGCCAAATCATACATGATATCAGCATTGCCATGATCGGCTGTAATGCAGCAGACGTACCCTTCAGAACTGAGATACTCAGTCAAGTTTTTTAGCTGAGCGTCAACAGTCTCTACTCCTTCAATTACCGCTTCGAAATTACCCGTATGCCCAACCATATCAGGGTTAGCAAAATTTACCAAAATAAAATCAGGATGGTGTTCCTTTATTGCGCTTTCCACTTGCTCTCGTATCTCTCGAGCTTTCATTTGAGGCATAGCATCATGCTTTACTTTATTACTCTCAGAAAGACTTCTTAATTCACCATCAAACACTACTTCAACTCCACCGTTAAAGAAATAGGTAACATGTGCATATTTTTCTGTCTCAGCAGCTCTTAATTGAGTCAGGCCTTGTTTACTAAGTAATTCGCCTAACGTATCGGATACTCGTTGCTTTTCAAATAACACCGGGAACTGATATGTTTTGTCGTATTGTGTCATAGTTGTTATTTGTGAAGTGGGATCAAGAGATGCCAAAGTGGTTATAAGCTGTTTCATTCGATCACTGCGAAAATTAAAGAAAAAGAGCGCTTCATCGTTTCCAATACCCGCATAGGTAGGGTCGATAAGAATTGGCTCAATAAACTCATCAGTAATGTTTTTGACATAACTTTCATGAAAAGCTTCTTCTAATAAATTTATCGATGATTCTTTTGAAATCGATACTATATTTTCTTCACTTTTACTCCCATCCATTATTAGCTGAGCTGCACGTTGAGTACGCTCCATATTATTGTCACGATCCATGGCATAAAATCGCCCACATAAGCTAACAACTTTACCAAATTCGAGCTCTTCTATTAATGTCAATAATCTACGCGCACTTTCAATACCAGAGTTAGGCATCGTATCACGCCCGTCACTGATAAAGTGAATGTAGGGAGATAGTGCTCCCTCAGCTTTTAACACTGTGAGAAAGTCGAAAAAGTAATCTTCATGGCTATGAACGCCACCAGTTGAAATCATACCAATAAGATGCAACGGCTTCTGTTTTGCAATCTCAAGTAAGTTAAGAAAGTCAGGATTAAAAAGTATTCCTTCTTCAGAGTTAGGATTTTTTAAACTTCGACTAATCCGTACCAATTCTGTAAATAAAACCTTACCCGCACCAATTGTCATATGGCCAACTTCACTACCCCCAATTTGACCTTCTGGTAAACCGACATATTCACCACTAGCTTGCAGAATCGTATGAGGATACTTTTCCCAAATAAAATCGAAATAAGGGGTATTTGCCTTAAATATTGCATTATTATCGGCATTCTCACCGATACCCCATCCATCAAGAACAATTAATGCAAGTTTATTCATATTTTTATAGCCCTGCCTCTATTTCTAACAAGCGATTATATTTGGCTAAGCGATCTGAGCGAGACATAGAACCTGTTTTAATCAGATCTGCCCCGCAGGAATATGCAAGATCGGAAATGAACGTATCTTCAGTTTCACCCGAGCGATGTGAGATAACTACTTTAAATCCAGCTTCACGAGCCATAACAATCGCTTCAACTGTCTCAAGCAAAGAACCAATTTGATTTACCTTAACGAGTAGTGCGTTTGCTGCATGCTGATCAATACCCTGGGAAAGACGCTTAGGATTAGTTACAAAAAGATCATCGCCTACGACGAGATAGATCCCATTACTATGAGCGGTGAGTTGAGCAAAATGTTTCCAATCATCTTCTGAAAAAGGATCCTCAAAGGAGAAAACGTGATACTTCTTTTGCATCTCTAAATAATACGCAACAAGTTCCTCGGGAGTTAAAGTGCGATTCTCTTTTTTGAATATATATCCATCTCCTTCAAAAAATTCGGAAGCAGCAGCATCAAGGGCAAGCTGATATTCTTTTCCATTTGAATAGCCAAGCTCTGATGCAGCTGACATTATAGTCTCTATTACTTCATTATTTGAAGATAATGCGGGAGAATAACCACCCTCGTCACCAACCAAAGTCGATAATCCCTTTTCTTTCAATATTTTACCCAGCTGTGCAAAAATCTCCGCCGCCATTCGAGTTGATTCAGTAGGTTTATTTGAAACAGGGACAATCATAAATTCTTGAATATCAAAATTCCATTGTGCATGCTTTCCGCCATTAACAACATTTACCATTAATCGAGGGAAACCAAGCGAATATTTAGGGAAATAGTAGTCATGCAAAAATTGCCAGAGTGGCTTTTTTTCTACTGAGGCGGCCGCTCGCGCTACTGCAAGTGACACTGCAAGAATTGCATTAGCTCCCATTTTTGATTTGTTATCGGTACCATCTGCCTCGAGCATAGCTTTATCAAGCTCACGAATGTCAGAAATATCTTTACCAGCGAGTATAGTGTTTAAGTCATCATTAACATGAGCAACAGCATTTTGAACGCCTTGCCCGTGGAATCTTTTTTCATCACCGTCTCTCAACTCAAGAGCTTCGTACTTTCCGGTTGATGCACCAGAAGGAACAGAAGCAAAGTGAACGGAACCGTCTACCAGGGTAACAAACGCTCGAACGGTAGGTTTACCGCGAGAATCAAGAATTTCAATAGCGCGAACCTGGGATATTTTCATACTACTCCTTACTTAATAACTGTAGGTAATCAGACAATGTATAACTATAGCGCAAAAGGGCAAAGTTGTAAATGAGCTTGCGTTAGGCAAAGTAGCTCTATACTATAGATATACCCCGCACCTGGGGAACTATGTCTCTTCGTAAAAAAGCTTTTATTTTTATCACAATAATAAGCCTACTGTTGATAGGCTCCGTATTCCTGATAACAAGAACCATAATTTTAAATAATTTTCAGGAGCTTGAAACAGAAAATACTCGCCAAAGCTTAGATAGGGTAAAAAGCGCGCTCGATGAAAAAATAACTGCGCTAGATACATTCACTCAGGATTATGCTGGCTGGGATGATACCTATGCTTTTATAAAAAATGGCAATCAGGAATACATCGATTCAAATCTCGTAGATGAAACATTTTCAGGTACAAAAATTGACGCCATGATTTTTATAGATAATTCTGGTCAAATTGTAATCAGCAAAATGTTTGACCAGGATTTGCAACAAGCATTGCCATTAACAAATGATTTTAAACAATACTTACAGCCAGGCTCCTTACTGTTAACGCATGAAAATACAAAAAGCATAAAATCGGGTTTTGTTTTATTAAAAAAATCGCCAATGTTTGTTGTATCCCGTCCAATAATTACAAGTGAAAAAAACGGCCCAATTCTCGGTTCTTTAATAATGGGGAAATATATCAGTAAGACAGAAGTAGAAAATCTGCATCATACGACAAAGCTCGACTTAGAGATTATTGGAGCAGACACAGCGTATGAAACATTAGGGGAGCAAATTCAGCTTTCGACAAATAAAGAATACATTGTTGCAAATTCAAGTAAATTAATTTCAGGATACAAAGTTGTCAATGATATAAATGGTAAACCAGGACTTATAATTAAAGTTAATTTGCCTCGCACTATATATCAACAAGGTCAACAAGCAACTTTTTATCTCGTCGGATCACTTATTTGTATGAGCTTACTGGCTGGAGGAATATCTATTATTTACATAGATAAATTAGTGCTAATTCCTTTACGAAGACTAGTAAAAGATGTCAATGCGATTCGTACCAATGCAGATTTCTCCCTTCAGGTCCATGAAGAAGGGGAAGGGGAATTAAGTTCGTTAGCTCGCGATATAAATAAAATGACCAATGCTCTCGCAAGCGGTGAGAAGGCGCTTCGTGTGGTAAATAAAGAGATAGCTTTCGAGAAAACAAATGTTGAAAAAATAGTTGAAGAACGAACCCAGGAGCTTAAAGCGGAGCAGGCACGATTTATTGCCTCTATTAACAGCGTATTCGAAGGATTCATTATGCTCGACATGCATAGTAAAGTAGTTATGACAAATCACGTTATTTCTCATATCTTTGATACCGAGCATCAGGAATGGTCGTTTGAAAAAATCAAAACATACCTCCGGGATTCTTTTGACTTTGATCATGCATATAAACAATGTCTGTTAAAGAAAGAAAGTATTACCTATGACAACATCGCCTTTAAAGATAAAGTACTAAAACTCTTCTTTGCTCCGGTATTTCTTGCTCCTAAAACTGGAAGCCTAACGGGGACAGTAGTTCTTATTGAAGATATAACTGAAGCAAAAAAATTAGAAAGGTCTAAAGACGAGTTCTTTTCGATCGCATCTCATGAGCTTAGAACTCCATTAACCGCGATAAAAGGTAATACTCAAATGATGCAGAAGTATTTTGCTCAAAAAATAAGCGATCCCAATTTTACGGGAATGTTGAGCGATTTATATGCATCGAGTGTGCGTTTGATTGAAATTGTTAATATATTTCTTACAACATCCCGTCTTGAACAGGGGAAAATTGAATTTAATATAGAGCCATTTAACAGCAATCAGTTTCTTGAAGAAATTGTAAACCGCATGCAGTCAACCGCTCAAAGCAAAGGGCTACATATTTCACTCCAACTAGCGGAGGTTCCCATTATCGTTAATGCTGATCGTAACCGTACTGAAGAAGTTATACTTAATCTACTAGGCAACGCGATCAACTACACGGAAAAAGGCACTATCACGGTCAGAAGTAAAATCGCAGAAAATATGGCTATGATTTCGGTAGAAGATACGGGACGAGGTATTGCAGAAAAAGATCAACCACTCTTGTTCAGAAAGTTTCAACAAATAAATGATACATTATATACGCGGGATATCTCGCGCGGAACTGGTTTGGGATTATACATCTCCCGATTGATGATTGAAGCAATGAAAGGTAAAATTTATATTGAAAGGTCTGAAGTATATAAAGGATCAGTCTTTACATTTACACTTCCTTTAGATATCAGTCAAGCGGGAGAACATATATGAAAAAAATCATTCTTATTATCGAAGATGAAGAATTAATGGTGCGTATGTACACAAAACTCTTTTCTTTCGAAGGATATACAGTAGCCAGTTCTACTGATGGGGAACATGGCTTAAAAAAAGCTAAAGACGAAAAGCCTGACCTTATAGTACTGGATATTATGATGCCTAAAATGAATGGTCTTGAGGTGCTCGAAGCGTTAAAGAGCAACCCAGAAACCAGTGATATCCCCGTAGTCATTTTAACTAACTTAGGAAATGACGAAACTCTGAAAGAATCACTGCAACTAGGCGCAGCAGGATATCTTGTTAAGTCGCAAGTAACTAACGAAACATTAATTGAAGAAATAAAACAGTATATTAAATAACATCACTCATCATTCGGGTAGTGTTTTCTATAATTTTAGTTAGAAATGGGCGCTTTTCCCAAGTTAATATATCCAGCTCTCGCGAACGCACAAAATAATCGTCTTCAATTAAACGAAGTTGACTAACAACTTTTTGATCATAAAATAATATCGACACTTCCAGATCAAGATAAAAAGATCGCATATCCATGTTACTTGAACCAATAACCGCAATATCGTCATCGATACTCACGGTTTTTGCATGGAGAAGAATTGGCTCGTTAAATAAGTGAATATGTACTCCTGCCTCAAGTAATTCATCATAATATGAGCGCTGAGCATGAGTCACAATAAATTGATCACCAATTCCTGAAACAATCAAACGTACATCAACCCCTCGGTGGGCCGCTATACTAAGTGAATCCAATAGAGACTGATCTGGAACAAAATACGGGGTGACGATAACCATTTTTTTCATTGCTTGATTCATTAAAGAAATGAAAAGGAGTTTGTTATTTTCAGTATCCTGACCAGGGCCACTTGGCAAAACTTGAGCAATAACATCTCCGCTCAGAATAGGCTTTAATGAGACTTCCGGATACGCAGCTTCGCTATACGAAACACCAGTCTCAGAATACCAATCAGCCATAAAGACCGAAAGTAACTCCAATACTACTGGTCCCTGAATTCTAACTACAAGTTCTTCGTATTTAAGACCTCGATAAGAGACATGACGATGTTTTGTATATGTGTCATTAATAAGATTCTGTGAACCTGTATAACCAACGTGCCCATCAATTACGACTATTTTACGATGATTTCGTAGATCTATGCGGGACCATTCGTTATCAAATATATCAACAGGTAGCATTCGATGAGCTTCCACTCCCAAGTCCCTTAATCTTTTCAGAACCTCCTTTATCTCAAAAAGAGTTCCGATATGGTCGATAAGCACACGACAGCAAACTCCTCTTTTTACTGCACGCCCGAGTGCTTCAATAACTTTTGTACCAGTCTCATCAATTGAAAAAATGTAATATTCGACATGAATATATTTTTCTGCAAGATCTATATCTGAAACAATACGATCAATTGCAGCATAGTAGTGAGGTAAAAGTTCAAAATTGTTACCACCACACACGGGTAATCCACCAAGTTTCTCATTTAGGATAGCAACTGCGGTATATCTTTGACTTAAAACAGGAGAAAGTATCGAAGAAAAGGAAGACTGTGAGTGCAAATATTTAATATCATCTCCTATTGATTGATCGAATATTTTTTGTTGTAATCGACGCTTACTGGATAGTTTAGGCGAGCCAATCAATAGATATAAAATAAGACCACCTACTGGGAAAACGAGAATCAACATTAACCAGGCGTATGCCGCAGAAGCCGAACGTCGATACGGTACAATAACAAACATTGCGATACGAATAATCCATCCTAATAAAAAATAAAGAAATCCGAGATTAAGGATTGATGAAAAAATCATAGTGAAAACTCTTCGATATGGATTCTATCAGGAAGAACTCCTTCCTGTATGAGTGCAGATGAGACGAGTTTCATCATAATCGGCGGACCGCAAATAAATATATCTCGCTCCAGAAAATCAGGTACCGCTTGTTGTATAAGAGGTACTGAAACAAAGCCTTTCAATCCAGGGTAATTAGGATCGCCACTTATAACATAAAAAAGCGGAACAGCGTTTTCCTTAGAAAGCTTCTCTAGTTCAGTTCTTAGTATGATATCAGCAACAGTTTTATTTGCCAAAATAAGAGCCAAGTCATACGATTTGCCAGCAGCTTCTAACATCGCTCTTAAAGGGGTGAGGCCTACTCCACCTGCAATAAAGAGTAATTTTTTGTTATCTGCCTGGTTTAGAGTAAATTCTCCATGTGGCATATCAAGCAATACAGGCGTATTTATAGGTACTAGGGGGACTTTTTTAGTGTAATCACCCGATGCTTTTATGGTAAAACGGATATACTCACCGTTAGGAGCACAGGAAATAGAAAATGGATGTACATCCCACCAGAGTCCTTTACCAAGAAGGTGAAGAAATGAGAATTGGCCTGCCTCATACTGGATACTCTCCATATTTTTACCTTTTATATAGAGCGAAACCGTATCAGGTGTTTCTTTAACGACATCAGCAATATAAAAGCGATGTTTGTAATACATATACCCAACACGAATAATTTTGTAATAAAGTGTTGCCCCAAACACTACGATATAGAGTAAATACCAAAAGATAGAAAAGATCGGATTTGCAATTAAATCTTCACCATTACTTAACTGATGGCCAAACGCTAAAATTATAGCAATATAGGTTAATAAATGAATAAAATACCACCAGTGGTAAGGCATTTTTTTTCGAACTATATAAATAGAAGTACCTATCACGATTAAGAATGCCATAAGACCAAGAAAAGCCGTAAGCACATCATCATAGTGAAACAAAAAGATTAAAAATTGATCTACGATAGACTTCTTTGCGGTAAACGAATAACCTAACGTAAGTAACAGCGGGTGAAGAAATAATAAAGAAATTGCAAGGTACCCGTTCTTTTTGTGCAAGCGATCAATTTGCATAAATCCTATAATTTTTTCGATCGGCTGGATACGAGCTCGAAGTAAGAATTGGAGGAGAATAAAATAGGTACCTAATAATCCACAAACTCGGCCCATTGAAGTCAAAATTGTGCCAATATGAGCGTTCAAAGCAAAGTCAGAATTACTCCACCAAAAATACAAGATTACCAAAATGGGCGACAAACACACGAGGTAAATAAGAATCCTAAGGTTTTTCATGTTAATTTAGAACAACTCTAATCCTCGACTGAGAGAGTATGACATCTCTATTCGCAGTAGATTTAGTTTGCACTTTATATACCCTAGTTCCCGCTAACGCAATCGGCTGAGAGATAAGGAAGGTTGCACCCGAATTGGTTGTACTCACATCAGATCCTTCAACCGGCTTAGCGTCACTTGCGTTATAGAGGCGAGCATAAGCTATACCCTCAGTAGAAGGGATACTCAATGTAACTTCAAAATAAATCGATTTAATCGAACCAAATTGTGCCGTATTAATCGACGCTTCCGCACCCGTTATATCACTCCAATCTATCCCAGAAGATTGCCCTTTCCCAAATGAAACAAATAGTTCGCGTGTTGGCTGTGCCATGGCACTCATACTCGGCACTAACGTTTTTATTGGCTTAAGCGTTGAGGGGGGCAAAGAAAGAGTAATTGACGCGGTAGCCTCAGAGACAATTTTTCGAACACACTTCTCATCGCATGAAGATAGCGTGTTTGCACTGATAGTTGCCATTGGCGAAGCAGATACCACCACACTAACTTTTTGTTTATCCACTAAAGCATTTTTGTATAAAACATAATTAACTGCGGCGAGATTAATAAAAAAAGCAATCATGAGAATTGATACAAAAGGCTTAAATAGTGAAGATTTTGGCGTACTTGGCTGTATTGTTTCCATGCACCTAGTATAGCACGCAACTATCTATTATTATATCTATCCGATAACGCGTCCCACATAAAGGTTGGAGTTCCAGGAAAATCAGCTCGTGGATGATCAGTATTGCCAAAAGAATGTATAATTTGAGCATTCTCATCTGTTAAAAGCCCAGTTCCAGCTGCTACCCAGTAATAATCCGAATTTGGTTGCCTACCAACGCCCTGAATAGGTGAATGTCCAATCATAAAAGGAGCCGGCCCCGTTACATGGTTATTTGCAATCGATACGAATGGAGATCCATCCACGCTGATTTTTATCTGTGTTGTCGACCAAGTTACAATCAAGGTCTTAAAGTCTCCCGCTGCAAATATTTGCTTAGCAGAGTTAACCGTTCCACCATGTGTTCGCTCAAAATGGAATGTATCCGTAGCAATGTCATAATAAATAAAATGACTTTGAGCATCAGATTCACTCATATCAAAGATATTGGGGTCCGGAGCAAGTGTAGTAGTAGAAGGGAATCCCATCCTAATTCTAGTGGCAATCCAACCTTGTGAAGTGTTAATTACATTTTCTGGAACCTTTATTGAAGTATTTCGGGAACGAGAACTATTAGCGCTAGAATCCGTAGTATAAATAACACCACTGGTTACTAAGCTAGCACCTCCACTCAAAGAAGGATTAGGAGTAGGACTAGGACTATTCGTAACATTAGGTGAGGCAGTAGCGGTCGCATTTGAACTAGGCCGAATTCCAACTATATACATTGAATACGCAGGGCGCGACTGAACAGTATCTGATGCCGCGCCAAAATTAATTTGACCCGAGATATTCGCCGAATTTGATTTCCAGATATCATACAGCCCAATCAATCCATTTTCATTACTTTTTCTCAACATAAACTTAGTCAGATCAGAATAACCATCGGGTGTAATTCGCGAATAATTGGCTGCCCACGAAGGAGCTATCGGAGTAACACCGGGTATCCTTCTAAAAAACAAATACAATTGCGATGGTCGATTCAACTGCATCGACCATGTTAATCCAGGTAAATCTTTAATAGCACTATTCGGAGTCTTTACGTACGGTAAGGAAGCATAGGATGGAGTAAGTTGGAAAAAAGAGAAACGAGCATCCCCTTCATATTGTTGCAAGTTATTTTGCGTACAACTAAACGTAAAAGAGTAGCCAGTGGGGCTTGAAATACTTCCTAGCCCTAAAATACCACAAGTATCGCTTTGTGCAAGACTAGCATCCGCTTGAGATACTCTATTTTGTGTTTGGACACGCAATGAAAGCAAAAAGAAATAAAGAAGCGTTAGAACAACAAAAGTACAGAGTATTATTTTATAGTGTACTACTGTAAAGCGACTCATGATACTACAATAGAACAATTAGAACAGTGATGACAATATGCGCTCAGTCGCTTCAGGATTTGTTGTATAAATATACAGTTGCTGTTTTGAATTGCTACCTCTCACCTCAGCGCGAAGTCCGCCAGTAATAGGAATTAATTTAATACGATGAATACCTGTTGGCAGACCGGCAGTAATAACTCCTAAAGAAATCTTAGTTACTTCTGAAAGCCCTTCGGCTGTTTTAACAACAATTAGAGCCGCGTCTATCACCGTAGTGTGAGAACGATTCACTTTTCCACCAGCTACATGTTTTGACATATGGTATTTTACCATGTTGACTGTAGATAAAATGCAAAGTAATATATCTGTATCCCCTGGAGGGGGATGGCATTGAAGGGCAAATATGAACACAAAGATTGTACCTATTATTGGAATGCATTGCGCATCTTGCGCCGTAAATATTGAAAGAAAATTAAAAAAACTTCCTGGCATGCAGTCAGTGTCAGTCAATTATGCCTCAGAAAATGCTCTTATTGAATACAATCCGGTTGAATGTTCACCAGAAATAATTAGAGATGCAATAAAGTCACTTGGCTATACCGCTATCTTTGAATCTAAAACTAACAAAGTACACACCAATGAAGACAAGGCTCGATTGCGACAGCTACAACTATTGAAGAAAAAACTTATTGCGAGTATAGCCTTAACAATTCCCATAATCATCGGTAGTTTCCCATCTATTTTTTGGTTCTCACCCAAATTCCTACAAGTACCAACATCACTACTTGCACTTGCGTTCCCAATTCAATTCATTATCGGCTGGCAATTTTACCGAAGCACCTATGGATCAATAAAAAACCACACGGCGAATATGGATACGCTAATAGCATTTGGTACTACATCAGCGTTTCTCTTTTCTGCTGTAATGATTTTTTTCCCTACATTTATGATGGAATTAGGAGTAGAAGGACACTATTTTGATGTTTCAGCATTAGTGATAACTCTCGTGCTACTGGGAGATTATTTTCAAGCCAATGCCAAGAAGCAAACCGGCGCAGCAATCAAAAAACTCTTAAATCTTCAAGCAAAAACAGCACGAGTTACGCGCGAAGGTATTGAAAAAGATATTCCAATTGAAAAGGTTCAAGTTAACGATCAAATTATAGTTAGAGCAGGGGAAAAGATTCCTGTTGATGGGATAATAATCGAAGGCAGTTCATATGTAGATGAATCGATGGTAACTGGGGAATCTGTGCCAGTTAGCAAAAAAAGTGGAGATTCCGTTATAGGCGGAACAATTAATAAAAATAACTCATTTACATTTACCGCAACTAAAGTAGGTAGTCAAACACTGTTATCGCAAATAATAAAACTAGTTGAAAAAGCACAATCTTCCAAAGCCCCAGTGCAGAAACTAGCCGACAAAATATCCGCTGTATTTGTGCCGGTAGTAATTATTATCGCGGCGCTAACATTTCTGGCATGGTACCTATTTGGTCCAGAACCACGGATCAATTATGCGTTACTAAGCGCAGTAGGTGTTCTCGTTATTGCCTGTCCTTGTGCACTAGGGCTTGCTACTCCAACTTCGATCATGGTCGGAACAGGTAAAGGAGCACAAAATGGAATTTTAATCAAAAATGCTGAAAAACTCGAGATAGCACATCGTATAAACACTGTTGTTTTTGATAAAACGGGAACCATAACCAAAGGAAAGCCTGAAGTCACCGACATAGAAATTATTTCAGAAAAATTTTCAAGAGATGAAATTTTACGATACGCTGCCTCACTCGAAAACACTTCAACACACCCGCTTGCCGATGCAATTGTTAAATACGCTCAAAGTATCAGTATTTCTCTAGTTAAAGTAATCAATAGTAATTCAATAACTGGTAAAGGGCTTGAAGGTGAGATCGATGGAAATCAAATAAAAATTGGACAAAAGTTACTTGAAGAGGAAGGTACTGATCTCAGTAAAGTTGAAAAAACGATTGAAGATCTTCAAGTGCAGGCAAAAACAGTAATTCCAATTAGTATTAACAGTGAAGTTGTCGCAATTATTGCGATCGCGGATCCAATAAAAGAAACTGCATTCAGTACAATCCAGGAACTCAACAAAATGAATATTGAAACTATTATGATCACGGGTGATAACACAAAAACTGCCCAGGCAATAGCAAAAAAAGCCGGAATACAAACATATCTGGCTAATGTTCTTCCACAAGATAAAGAACACGAGGTTCGCAAATTGCAGGCAAACGGAAAAATTGTTGCTATGGTAGGTGATGGCATAAATGACGCCCCCGCAATAGCTGCTTCTGATGTTGGAATTGCTATGGGCAGTGGTACCGATGTAGCGATAGAATCATCAGACATTACCCTTTTAGGAGGAGATTTAAAAAAATTGCCACAAGCAATACGCCTTTCCCGGAAAACGATGGCTAACATTATGCAGAATCTTTTTTGGGCATTTGGATATAATATAATCCTTATTCCGGTTGCAGTAGGTGTCTTATATCCAATTTGGGGCATCACTCTAAATCCTGTGTTTGCATCGGTTGCAATGGCTTTAAGCTCAATAAGTGTAGTATTAAATGCCTTACGGCTGAATCTGGTAAATATTAAGAAGTAGGAGCGATTTTATGAGCGCAACGGTTATTTCAATTGTTATTGCCGGGTTAACTACGGGTGGATTAACATGTTTTGCAGTACAAGGAGGTTTACTAACAACCGTACTCTCACAAATCAAAAAAAAGGAAGGCCTAGAAAAAAACGAGTTAAAGACTAATTTGTTACCAACATTAGCTTTCGTAGGGGCAAAAATTATCACGTATACGATTTTTGGAGCATTACTTGGCCTATTTGGATCATTTTTTACCATTAGCACCACGGTTCAGGCATGGTTACAAATAGTTGTTTCGCTGTATATGGTTGGGATCGCCCTTCAACTTTTAAATATCCACCCTATTTTTCGATACTTCATAATTCAACCACCTGCGTATCTGCAACGGTTAGTTAGAAAAATTGCCAAAGGAAACGATGAATTAACAACGCCGATTTTACTAGGAGCATCAACACTAATTATCCCCTGTGGCACTACACTCGCCATGGAAGCACTGGCTGTTTCGAGCGGAAGCTGGCTATTTGGGTCCTTAATAATGTTCCTTTTCATATCCTCTTCTTCATGGATATTCCTCGCAGTATCACTTGCGGCAGCACAGTTTAATGCGCTATCGCACAGTTACTTTAATAAAATTACGGCGGCGCTACTCATGCTCCTGGCCTTAATCTCGCTTAATGGAGGTTTAAACTTACTTGGTTCATCCTATTCAGTAGAAAATTTAGTAGCCAAAATAAATTCTCCTAAAAAAGAAGTGTTAGCTACTGAATCTAAAAAGAATTCTGGAACGCCAATCGACTACCAAACACAAAAAATTACGATGAAAGTTACATCGTCGGGGTACAAGCCAGATAAAACTATTCTTAAAAAAGGGGTACCGGTGGAGTTAACTCTCGTAACAAAAGACAACTATACTTGCGCGATAGCATTTACCATACCTAAATTAGGGATTCAGAAAGTCCTCTCTCCTACAGGAAGTGAAACGATCGTCTTTACCCCAAATCAGTCAGGCAATCTTGCCTACAGTTGCTCAATGGGAATGTATCGAGGAAATTTCATAGTAGAATAGGAGCAATATGATAAAGACACGTATAAAAATATCGGGTATGCACTGTTCAAGTTGTTCAATGCGCATTGATGGAGATCTTGAAGAAATTTCAGGCGTTAAGAGTTCAGTAACTAATTTTGCGCGCGGCATCGCGGAAATAGAATATGATGAAAATAAAGTACAAATTGAGACATTAAAACAAGTTATCCAACAAGCAGGGTATACAGTAGTGCAATAAGAGGGTATATGATTAAAGAAGACAGTGAGGCTAAAGTAAAAATTCTTCATAGACTAAAAATAGCCCGAGGGCACTTGAATAAAGTTCTTACGATGGTAGAAGACGATGAGTATTGTGTAGATATTATCCACCAGTCACAAGCGGTGCAAAAAGCACTCAAAGAAGTCGATAATTTAACATTGGAACAACATCTTAACACTTGTGTTGTGGATCATATCCAAAAAGGGGAAGCAAAGGAATCTATCGACGAAATAATGAAGGTTGTACGCAAGACAGGATAAGGAAGTACGATGAAAGTTACCGAAAAAACAGCCAAAGCCTTAACAGTATTAAAAAGACTACGGCCGGTATATCCTGATGCAAAAATAGCATTAGACTTTGAAAATCCATTCCAACTATTAATCGCCACTATTTTGGCAGCGCAGTCCACCGATTCAGGAGTAAACAAGGCGACTCCAGACCTATTTAGAAAATATCCCACCCCGGCAAAAATGGCGAAAGCCACTCGGGAAGAACTTGATGCTTTTATTCTCGATGTAAACTTTCATTGGAACAAAACAAGATTGATTAAAGATGCAGCTCAAATGATTGTCGAAAAATTTGATGGAAAAGTACCTGATAACATGAAAGACTTAGATTCCTTACCAGGTGTCGCTCGGAAAACTGCTAATGTTGTGTTAAGTTGTGCATTCAATAAACCGGATGGAATCATAATTGACACCCATATGATCCGCATGTCCAACCGTCTCGGCTTAACCACTTCTAAAGATCCTGTTCAAATTGAGAAAGACCTCATGGAAATTGTGCCTAAAGAACACTGGACAGAATTTGCTTTAACCCTCATTTTGCACGGTCGCCACTTCTGCACAGCTCGTCCACATACCTGCAAAAATTGTCCCCTTGGCGATTTATGCCCGGATATGCAAAAATAAACTATGCATTCAATTTGGACTGGCAATTTAAGCTTTGGATTAATCAATATTCCAATAAAGATTTATAGCGGTACAGCCGGAACCAAAGTGGAGTTTAACATGCTCCATAAAACCGATCATTCACCCATTCGCTATGCCAAAGTTTGCCGCCGTGACGGCAAAGAACTCTCCCAGGAAGATATTGTAAAAGGATACGAGTACAAAAGCGGAGATTACATAATTTTAACGGATGAAGATTTAAAAAAGCTGAACGCTTCGCGTTCGCAGGCAATCGACATTATAGGTTTTGTAAAAGAAATTGAAATCGATACCATTTATTTTGAAAAGCCATATTATTTAGAGCCTGGTAAAGGAGCAGATAAGGCATATTTTGTCTTACGGGAGTCTCTTAAGAAATCTAAAAAAGTTGGAGTCGCAAAATTTGTAATTCATAGTAGAGAACATTTAGGGATCATTAAACCCCATGAAGAGGTTTTGATTCTTGAACAAATCCGGTATGAAGATCAAATTGCAGCTTATGAAAAACTAGAAATACCCAAGCATCCAACCATCCGCTCTAAAGAATTAACCGTTGCAACTTCATTTATTGAACACTTAACCGAGCACTTTGATCCGAAAGACTATAAAGATACTTTCGAGACAAAAGTAAAAGCATTAATTAAACAGAAATTAAAGGGTGGAAAGATTACAAAGGTTGCTAAAGAAAAAGTCATCTCCCCTACTAAAAGCGCTGATCTAATGCTAATGCTGCAAGAAAGTCTTGAAAAAGCCAAGAAAGATCCTCGCGCTTTTCAATTTTAAAGATGAGCCTAAAAGAATATAAAAATAAGCGAAAATTTACTAGTACACCAGAGCCTCAAGGAAGCGAAGAAGCAACACTAAAAGGGCCTCTCACCTATGTTATTCAAAAACATGCAGCAACTCGACTGCATTACGATTTCAGGCTGGAATTCAATGGAGTTTTACTGAGCTGGGCTATCCCCAAAGGTCCCTCGCTTAATCCTCATGACCGACATTTGGCAGTGAAAGTAGAGGACCATCCTAAGGAGTATGCCCATTTTGAAGGAATTATTCCTCAGGGAAATTATGGAGCGGGCTCGGTAACGGTCTGGGATTATGGAGTATATACACCGTATGATTCAATCGACCGTAAGTCAGCAGAAAAAATAATTGAGAAACAATTAAAAGACGGTCATCTAACGTTTATCCTACTAGGCAAAAAGCTTAAGGGTGAATACGCGTTAATCAAAACGCGTAATTCCGAAGAAAATGCCTGGATATTAATTAAAAAAGGGGATGATTTCTCCTCACAAAAGAAAGATATCTTAAAAGATGACAAATCAGCACTAACCGGACGTACAATGAAGGAAATCGCTGAGCAAGCAAATAAAAAAAACGAAGTCTGGTATAGTAAGCCAAAAATTCTTGATACCCAAGAGGCGCAAAGCGGGGAAATTCCCCACGCGGTTAAACCAATGTTAGCAAACACCGCTACGAAACCATTTGATCGAGAAAACTGGGTATTTGAAATTAAATATGACGGATATCGTGCAATATCTGAAATTGAAAAAGGAAAAGTCAAAATTTATTCAAGAAATGGTATCTCTTATAACAAGAAGTTCAGTCTTCTAGTTCAGTCGCTACAAAAATTTCCGGGAACAACAGTTATCGATGGAGAGATTGTGGTTGTTGATTCGCTAGGCCACCCGCGATTTCAATGGCTGCAAGACTTTCCAAATGATCAAGGAGAGCTCATCTACTTTGTTTTTGATATCTTATTCTTGGATGGCAAGGATCTAACAAAATTGCCACTCAAAAAGCGTAAAGAAATCCTCAAACAGATCTTACCGCCTTTACCGCACATCAAATTTAGCCGGCACATCAAACGATCCGGGATTGCTATGTATCAACAAGCAAAAGAATTAGGTATTGAGGGAATTATTGCTAAAAACGCACAGAGCATCTATAGATTAGGGAGACGCACAGATGATTGGCTAAAAATAAAAGCTCAGAATCGCCAAGAAGTAGTAATCGCCGGATATACAGAGCCTAAAGGCTCTCGTCAATATTTTGGTTCATTAATTGCTGGTTTGTACAAAAAAAATAAACTAACCTATATCGGACATATTGGCACCGGCTTTGATGATAAGCGATTAAAAGAGATCTATCATAAACTAAGTGCATTAAAGCAGGCATCATGTCCGTTTAAAATTATTCCACAAACAAATGCTCCTGTAACATGGATAGAACCTAAAATATTGGCCGAGGTATCATTTTTAAATTGGACAAAAGACGGACAAATGAGGCATCCTGTGTTTTTGGGCCTGCGAGAAGATAAAAATGCTACCGACTTTAAAAAAGATCCCGAAATTAAAATCGGCAAGCAAAAAGTATCGCTAACACATCATAATAAAATATTTTATCCGCAAGAAAAAATCACTAAGGGGGACCTGATCAGTTATTACCGCGAGATGTCTCCACTCATTTTACCGTATTTAAAAAACCGGCCTGAATCGTTATTACGATATCCTAATGGAATCAACGGTAATAGTTTTTACCAGAAAGACGCGAGTTTACTTCATGAAGACTGGCTCCCGACTACAAAAGTTTTTTCAGATTCAAATGGTAAATATATTGAGTATTTATTGTGCCAAGACGAAGCAACCTTGGTATATCTAATCAATCTAGGATGTATCGATCTTAATCCCTGGAATTCGCGGGTTGAGAAACTAGAGCATCCCGACTATTTAATTATCGACTTAGACCCCGAAAAAGTTGGTTTTGATGTTGTTGTCGAAGCAGCCCTCGCAACACGTTTAGTTTTAGAAAAACTTAATATCACAAGCTATCCAAAGACATCGGGAGCCACTGGTATCCACATGTATATTCCCCTCGGGGCAAAATACACCTATGATCAAACTCGTCAGCTTGCCGAGCTCCTCTGTATAACAATACACAACACAGCTCCTAATATAACAAGTTTAGAACGAAGCCCCAAAAAGCGCCAAGGGTTGGTATATTTAGACTTCCTTCAAAATCGAAAAGGACAGACACTAGCAAGTGTCTATAGTGTTCGCGCTAGGCCAGGCGCTACCGTTTCAACACCACTAGAGTGGTCGGAAGTAACAGCTAAGTTACACCCGTCACAGTTTACTATTAAAAACATTCCGGAAAGAATTCAGAAAAAAGGCGATCTTTTTGAAGGGGTTATGAATAAGGGAATTGATATCAAAAAAGTATTAAAAGCTATTGCTCAACATTAACAGCAGCATCAATCACTTACCTCTATTGAATGTTGGCAAGTAACTCGTCTATTCCTCCACCAACCCACTTTGTTACTTCTTTTCCTTGTGCATCAATTTGGACAAATGTATGTTGATAAGTAACGCCATACTTTCTCGCAAGGTCTTTTTCTTCCTGATCAGTATCGGAATCGTTATAATTAACCCTATATAAAGTAACATCATCAGGGATCTTACTTGCGTTCTGCATGAATCCAAGATCCGCGGGCCTGCACGTTGGGCACCATGAAGCATAAAAAAATATCACGCGACGAGACGTAGGTGCCTCGCTAAAAACAGACTTATTATAGACAACATATCGGGAGCGGGCTATTTTATCTTCCACAGATTTATCACTACCAGGAGCAGTATCGTTTTTAATTTCTGTTTTATCCTCTCTCACTTTAGGGGTAGACGAGGATAAGTTTTGAGAATACAAAAACACACCGATACTCAAAATGCTAACAGCAGTAACAATTAAAAATATTGTTATAGAATGTTTCATATTGCCAAATGCAGTTAAGCTTTATCACTCTTATTCCAACGTTTTAAATTAGGAATACCTTTAGTAAAAAACCAGCTAAGAAAAACCGGAAAATGTATCTCTTTCATTTTTTCTCTCACCAGTTCTTGCATTTTTTTGAGGGGTGTGACAAAGGCATTCCGCAACTCTGACAGTTTTTGTATGCTCCTTGATTCATAACCGCAGTATATCAATTTATTTACTAATTGTATATCCACAGGGCGTAATACTTCATAAGCAATGCAACAAAGGGGCCTTAGCATTACTTATCCAAACAGTTGTGATTAACCTCGAATCCTAAGAGGCGGAGTTTAACTTCGGCTCTCTGAGCAAATATCCAATCATCCAGAATTCTCCAACTGTCGCAATGATAGGAAGCATTTCAACAATTGATTTCTGGTCTGAGAAAAGAACTGCAATGAAAGTTGATAGGACATATCCAATTCCTCCTACAATCAAGAGCCATCCAAGTAAACGAGGCATTTTTGATTTTATTGCTAAAACACCCATAGGTATAAGCCACAATCCAAAAAACAAACCAGAAACTACCCAAATTAACTCATGTAAAGAAAACAGGTTGTAGACTCGGTCTGCAGCCTCATTTGCAATCGCAAGGTTTAAGGCGTCAAGCCACATTGCCGATGAGACGAGTATCATTATCGCATTTACCATTCCAAATCCAGCAATCAAACCTGCTTCAAAACTGTCTACTTTTTTAAAAAGTTTATAAAACCATAGACTCGTGAGTGCTTGAAAGATAACAATACACAATTCAGCAGCCAAACCAAGACGAGCTAGAGCTTCGTTTTCTATCATGCCAGCCTTGGATAAAGCGGGGTTTTCGGGAAAATAAATAGTTACTTTAGCAAAAGCAAATACAAAAAGCCCCGTTACAGCAAGCCCTAAGTAGAGCAACCCTGTTATTCGTGTATCTGTTAAATAGGCACCAATTTTATTCACAGACTATTCTCCAATGCCTTTTATTATGAGCTCAGATATGTTCGAGCGTAATTTTGAAATAAAGTACTTGAAAGTAATGAAGATTCAGCTATTGAAATAGTATTCTGTTGATTCAGATCTGAATCCAAATTAAGTAGTAATACTTTTATATAGGGCTTAACTTCATTCATGTTTACTTCTGAGACCCGCTTCAGTGCTTCCTGGCTAAAACGATAGCCAACATTATTTGAGCCTCTATAATAGCTTTGGGCCACTCTTCGCAGATCCATAGCCAATGACTCTATAATTAACTTATTGGTCATAATATTTCCTTAAAAAAATATTTTGTTAATTCCGCATACTTGTCTCGAAGATCGGCCGATTGAATTTCATTGCTTGTATTATTATTTGATGGACGAATATTTATAAAAGAATTAAAATCAATAGTATTTGTTTCAAGGTCAATACCTCCACCCCAAATATCTTTTTGAGCAGAACCTCTCTCAATTAAAATTTGCTCCGATTCAAAATGTCGATCACAACCTGCCGAACATATTTTATGCTCCACATCAATTACCGTTTTTATATAAACAACAAACTGCTCTTTCAGGGCATCAATTTCTTGTAAAGTGTACGGCTCAGTCTTTGTAATGATCATTATTCAATTATACATCAACAGTAGAATGATTGGCATCCCTGAGCCAAAGATCCTTAAGCGAAGCGCTTGATAAATTCAAAATTTCAGATAATCATCTTAAATCAGCGCCAAGAGCATTATTTTCATTTCTAGGTACAACTATTCGTGGACGGGGTTAGAACCATTTGTATTCAACATTCCATCATTTATTTAATTGCTCCGTCAGTCTAGGTTTCAGATTATCTTCGAGTGCCTGATCATATGGATAGTTGTATTTAGCGCTAACTTCTTTTGCTACTTTTGTAACAATATCAATAACAACTCTTAGCGAGGTGCTTGATGATTTGTTGTCATGAAGTAAGTATATCAAACGGTTCTGATCCACGATGTTGGGGACCGTGGATCACGTTAGAACCGCTTGTACTCAATTTTACAGTGCTTCCTATAAGCTCTAAGTCAAAATTATTAGTCCAGAAAGGAATGATCCGTTCTCCTACTAAACCAGTTGTCCTCGACAAAATAAAACTGCTATAATGCACTCAATAAGTGCAAGATACTATCCAAGAGATATTCGATATTGTTGATGAAAATGATGTACCATTAGGCATAACAAAACCGCGCAACGTAGTGCATCAAGAATTGAAAGACTGGCATAGAGTTACAGGGATATTTATTCTAAACGATAAAGAAGAGCTTCTCTGTCAACAACGCTCCTTACAAAAAGATGTAAATCCTGGACAATGGCAATGCTTTTTTGAAGGGCATCTAAAAACAGGAGAAACTTATTTACAAAATGCCATTATAGAGATCGAAGAAGAACTGGGACTTCAATTACATGATACTGAGCTAATTGCCATTGGTAAAGGTACCGATGAAGAACATAAACATCATATCAGATTATTTGTTTATCATTGCCATCATAATAATTTTCACTTTAGTGATGGAGAAGTAAACCAGGTCCAATATAGCGAAATTGTAATCGCAAGAATTTTAACAAGAAAGTGACCGTTTTTGAACGGTCTTGGTTGGTGGGGAGTAATGAATGTAATTAGAACTGAATATAATTGCTCTAATAATTTTAATTAGGACCAGTTTACTAAAAATTCTTGATTTTTTCTAAGTATATAATAATATGAATGTAACGAATAATTATATATGAAAGGACTTTTATGTCAGAATCATTATCTCCTTTTGAGACTAAACAGTTAAATGAGCTAGAACCTACTCCTGCAGGGAATTATGATAGCAGACATCATACTGAAGAAGGAGCACAGTACTCATTTGAGGATCGAGTAACAGTAATTGCGCATCCTGACGATATCGCAACATTATCAAAAGGATTTGAAGGGGCCACACCAATAGAAACAGATACCAGACAATTTACCGATGTTGAAATAATTCAGCAAGGAGAGCCTGTTAGCGGACTTCTAGAAATCAGAGTTGGCGATGAATCAAAAACGATAGATTTAAGTGGAAAAGGGTATCTTAGATTTACTCCAAATACATGGCAAAGCACTTGGGGTAGCGCAGTAAGTGGATATTCAGACAGAGGCTTAACAATAAGCACAAAAGGAGAAAAACCGGTATTTGTAGAATCAGTATTCTCTTCTACCGTTGATAACCAGGAAACTCCTACAGTTAAGTCTACACACCTTATTCAGGGTAATTAATAAAACAATAGATTAGAAGAAAATTAAGGCTAGGTTGTAACTATTCAGTCTAGCCTTAATTGTTGTTGGGGTGCATAGACAACATTAGAACCTACTACACGAGTCGGTAGCAAAATCCGTAATCTACCTTTTGAAATTTACGATATTCAACTCTCATAAAACAAGCTTCGCAAATCTCTTCTTCTTCCACTATTTCCAGCTAGAAATATAGCTACCATTTTGGTAACATCACCTAAATTTTAAAAACTTAAAGCAAATGCTATGAGCGTTTTTCGCACAACACAAATTAATCTAGATCATATGCGCGATTGCCAAAGAGAAGCCGCAATTGAATGCCATGCTCACTACGCAAATGACAGTAGCGAAAGACATGTATTACTTCAACTACCGACAGGTACTGGTAAATCTGCACTAATCGCAGCACTTCCATTTTATATACCTTGTGAGCGCGTGTTGGTATTAGTACCAAACCTAGGTCTGGTAAAACAGATGCAAGAAGATCTCGATATTATTGATCACGAAAATACAAACGCCTATTGTACCTATAAACTTTTAACGCAAGAACAGCTGGATAATATTGAATTTTTCACAATGCCATTAACAAATGCAGTCAATAGAAATGATCTCACAAAGCATCATATTATAGTTGCAAACTATCACAAATTTCAAGACGTAGAAAAATGGTTTGGCACTAACAACGATATTATTGACCTAATTATAATTGACGAAGCGCACCATCAAGGGGCAAACACATACAAAGAAATCATAAATTTTTTCAGCACAGCAAAAATAGTAGGGCTTACAGCAACCCCATTTCGCTCAGATGGCAAACTTGTCGAAGGGAAAAGAATCTATACTTATCATTTTAGAGATGCCATAAAGAAGAAGTACATTAGGAATATTGAAGTAAACAACGTCACGCCAGACGAAGTTTCAATATACTTTACGAGTAAAAATAGTTCGGAAAAATATACTTTGGAGCAAATACTCGAAATGAAAGATGAGGCTTGGTTTAACCAAGAAATTGCGCTATCTGAAGAATGCTGTAACTCGATAGCCGATTTAGCGGTAGAAAAACTTAAAGAATTAAGACATAAGCACCCAGAAACCCGACACGAAATAATAGCATCTGCGATGACAATACGACATGCTAGAGAATGTATAAAACCTGCGTTTATTCGACATGGACTCAAAGTTGAAATCGTAAGCTCAGACAAGGAAGAAGCCATCCATAACGATAGAGTAAAAGCAGAACTACGGCAGGGTAAGCTTGACGTCATTATCAGTATTGGAATGCTAGGAGAAGGGTTTAATCAAAAAACGTTAGGTGTAGCTGCAATTTTTAGACCATACAAATCATTAAATCCATATATCCAGTTTATTGGAAGGGTACTACGTCAGAATGATCCAGCAACGCGATGTCATGTAGTATCTCATCTAGGGCTGAATCAAGTGAAACGATTCGAAGAGTTCAAGATGTTTGATGCAGAAGATAAGGTTTTTCTGGACGAGCTTTTCAAGCAAAGCGACACAGCAGGTACAAGTAACACCTTTGTTGATGAGTCAGAAATTGATGACAAATTAGTAGAAAAGAACATGGAGCCTGAAGTAAAAAACGTTGTAAGTCAATCCCTCGATATGATGGAGGTAAAAGACCTTTTTGTGACGGAAGATCAACAAGTAAACGTCATTAGCAACATGTTCAATAACTTGACGGAAGCTCAACAGACAACGTTCCTTAAAAAGCTTGGGCTAAATGCCAATCAAATTAACGCAATAAAGCCGAAAAGGATTAAGCCTATCGCAAAACGAAGAGCCAAGAAGTCGCTAATTAACGAAAGGGCTAAAAGCATTGCGACGGACACATTGAAGCAATTACATTTGAAGCACCATGGTCGTGATTTTAATCCATTAAGTATTAATTTTGCGTGGATATTAAGGAAGGTAAATAAACTGATGAATACACAACTTGGTATTAACGCAAATCAAAGAAACGACGTTGAGTTAGAAACATTTGAAGAATTCGAAAAATCAGGCAAATTTGAACAAATAAGATTTGATACCCTCGAATATTTTAAGCAAAAGCTTTCAGAAAAATGAAGTCTAGCGAGCTTAAATAAGAAAAGAACAGACAGATCAGGTATTGGTTACCATACTAGCAGAAATGCAACAAAGAGTAGATATGCTGTGTGCTCACTGGTACAACAAGGAAATACCTCATTTGACCATGCAGATAATTGGTTAAACAGTTATTTCCTCAGAAGAAGGCTCAGACCATTTACTGACTGCAATAAAAAGTTTAAAGAACTAAACGGAAAAATATCTTTACAGCAAACATTAATTCTAGGAAAGTCTCTACCTCAAATCTTTTGCAAAAAGCGCCCGTTTTGAAACGGTGCCTCTGAGTTGGGCTGCCTGGATTCGAACCAGGAATAAAGGCTTCAAAGGCCTCTGTGATACCGTTTCACCACAGCCCATTAAAAATGCTGGACAACAAAAAGACACCAGGGCATTGATATACCCCAACTTCTTTGGTAGTATACATAAATAGTTACATTTAAACAATATTTAGAAGGAAATTAACGGCTTAAGGCCGTTTTTTATTGCTTATGGATAGTCATTCCATCGACACATTAAAAAAAACCAAGATCGTTTCAACGCTCGGCCCAGCAACAAATACGCAAGATATGATTCATGCCCTCGCAACTCACGGCATGAACGTCGCCAGACTCAATTTCTCTCACGGATCGCACGACGAGCATCAAAACCGACTAAATATTGTCCGCAAAGTTGCTAAAGATCTCAACAAGCCAATTGCTATCATGCAAGACTTGCAAGGACCACGTATACGCCTCGGAGCACTAGCCGACGAACCTCAAATGCTTTCCAAAGGGCAAGAAGTCATTTTATTCCATGGCAAAGAGCAAACCGACGAGCGAATTCCAGTCGCCTTTGATATGTTTCCACACTTAAAGGTAGGGGACAGAATTCTCATTAAAGACGGATTAATACGACTTTCAGTAGAAGAAACACATAAAGATCATTGTCGTTGTATTGTACGCGTTCCTGGTGATATTGGTTCACGAAAAGGTATCAACCTTCCTGATACCAAGTTACCAAGCATTTCTTTTACAGAAAAAGATGCCGATGACTTAGAATTTGGACTCAAAAATAAAGTTGACTATGTAGCCCTTTCTTTTGTGCAAGACGCCGAGGATATTCATAAACTACGAGCAGTAATAGCAAAACACCACCACCATCCTAAAATAGTTGCTAAAATTGAATGCCAGGAAGCAATCCGCAATCTTAAATCAATTATTGAAGCGACCGATGTCGTTATGGTTGCTCGTGGAGATATGGCAACCGAAGTCGGGCAGGAAGATGTGCCAATTATTCAACGCGAAATAATTCGTCTTTGCCGTGCAACCCATACCCCGGTTATCGTAGCAACTCAAATGCTTGAGTCAATGATTAAGAATCCGGTCCCGACCCGCGCTGAAGTTAACGACATCGCATCAGCCGTTATGGATCATGCCGATGCTTGCATGCTTTCAGGAGAAACCGCCAATGGTGACTATCCAACCGAAGCGATTGCTACGATGGAACGTATTATCAAGCGTGTTGAACGACATCATCGTGAAACCTTAACCGATTTTGCTCTCTCAACTCTTGAAGAAAGCGACGAACAAACAACGGCAATAGCCGCGGCAACCACCATTCTCGCTCATCAACTCAAGGCAGAAATCATTTTGGTTGCGACTTCATCCGGAAAGACCGCACAAAGAATTGCTTCATATCGACCTCCGGTGTCAGTAGCCGCAGTAACCGATAATGAACTAACTTATAATCAATTGGCAATGGTCTACGGCGTCACTTCTTTCTTAATTCCTAAACTCTCTAAGAACGAAGAAGGCCTTGAGAAAATCCTTGATGAAATGAAGCAGCATGGCCACGTTAAGCCGGGAGATAAGGTAGTCCATGTAACAGGAGAAAAGCCAGGCGAAATGGGTGGAACAAGCATGATTAAAGTAGAGATTGTGAAGTAGAACTACGGACAAACAAATGTACCGTTCTCGTACACATCAGCATCTGGTAGCTTGCTTTGTTCAGACTTGGTGTTAACCAAAGTAACATAACCCTTGATTGTAATTGGCTTATTAAAGAAAACATCGCCTTCTACGTCAAGGTTTTGGCACTGCAACAAAGATGGGATAATCTGAATTCGTGCTTCAAAATCGCTGATGAGCTTGTAAAAGTCTTCGTCGAGCGTAATCTTAATCGTTCCTAGTTTTCGCCGTGTATCGGAATATATATTATATTCTTCATCCATATAATAAATATCCGAGCGCAGCGCTAGTAAATCAGCACACGTTTTTATAGGTAAAAATCGCGACTTCGTCACTCGAACAGCTCGAGCACCGGGGAAAACAGAAATAGCGGAACCCATAGCGGTTTCTAATTGAAAAACCTTAGGGCTATTCTTCTGTTTGGGGTCAACGGTTTTACTGTTGCGTATAAGCGGAAGTTTGAGAACATTATTATGTTCATTTAGATACGCTTTAAGGGCCTGTAAATTAATCCAAAGATTATTAGAATTGAAATATTTATACTTGTTAATATCCTGAAAACTCTCGATATCTTGGGGAGGGCATTGGGCAACTTCGCGCAAGATTAAATGACCGTCTTTATGTCGAGCAAGATGGCCACCTTTTTTATCCGCCGGAGTACGGCTCACTACTTCCATCATAAAAGGGATTTGGTGTTGAGACAAATATCCTAAAATCCCTAAATCTAGCACCGCACCTAGATTATCAATATTCGAAATGAATGCGTATTCATATCCTTTTTCAATTAGAGTATCCAAAATACCGGTTGTTTCCAAAGCAATATAAACTTCACCATGTCCTGGTGGGCACCATTCCAAGTCAGGATTCTCCGGCCAAACTGCAGGAGTAAATGTGTCCTGCAGTACTTTTGGAACTTTATACTGTGTCATTGTTGCTGGAACGGATCCCTTAAAGTGAGGGTAATTATCAATGATCGATAAGGTATCTGCATCGGTATTATAACTATTCATAAAGATAAGCGGGATGTAGGTGGAATACTTTTCTCTTAGTGCCAAAACCTGACGAATGGTAATATCAAGAAAGTTTAAGTTTTTTCTGGCTACAAGTAATGATTTTGCTTTATCAAGACCCATACTGGTACCAAGACCGCCATTAAGCTTGATAATTACCGCCTTAGACATTACTTCTTTCCCGGCTTCCATGTATCTATCCAGCTCTTCGAGCCCTTCGACGTTTTCTATCGGATCAACCTCTTCGTCGCTAATCAGCCCTTGTTCCCCGTTAAGGACAAGATTATAGTAGTAATTGAAGTTATTTACTACAATTTCCGGAAGTTCGTGTGCCCGCATTAGTTTCTCAAAGAGAGGGAAGGATGAATCTAATTTAGCCATATATATACCTATACAATAAACTTACCAGCTGACGGCTATTTTTGCAAATATCGTCAGCAAAACACTTATAAAAGTATAGCAAATTGATCTCCAGATGCATAATTTTGCCCGAACTGTTGTCTCTGAGTACAATTAGTGATATACTCCCCATTACGTATGTCAGAAATTCAAACAACGGCAAAAAAAGCCTCGATACTTGATTTTTTTCAAACTACTGTGTTAGAATTGAAAAAAGTAGACTGGCCCAGCCGGGAAAAAACAATCCGATTAACCCTCATTGTTATAGGAGTTAGCCTCTTAATTGGAATATTCATAGGCGGCTTGGACATCCTACTAACACAAGCAGTTCAAAGATTATTAGAATTAAAAAAATAATAGGACAAAGTGATGGATACCACAGCGAGCCCAAATAATGTAGTCGCACCGGAAACAGAAACACCTGTCGTGCACGATAACCCAAACGCACGATGGTATGTAGTACATACGTATTCGGGACACGAAAATAAAGTTGAATCTACACTCAAACAACGCATCGCAATGAACCACTTACAGGATAAGATCGTGGATATTAAAGTGCCTACGCACGATCAAGTTCAAATCAAAGAGGGTAAAAAATCTACAATCAAAGAAAAGATTTTTCCAGGGTACATCTTGGTTAAAATGGAGCTCAACGATGATACCTGGTCACTAGTACGCACTACACAAGGTGTAACCTCATTCGTCGGCATGGGAAACAAGCCCACTGCACTTCCTGAAAAAGAAGTACAGACAATCATGAAATTCATGGAAGTAGCTTCTCCTCGTTACAAAGTTCGCTTTGAAAACGGCGAAGCAGTCAAAATCATCGATGGCCCATTTGCTGATTTCGTTGGTACCGTATCCGAAATTAACGACGAAAAAGGAAAAGTTACTGTCCTCGTTTCAATCTTCGGTCGCGAGACGCCAGTTGAACTCGATTTCTTACAGATATCAAAATTATAATTATTTAAGAGGATTCTAGTCGCCCGTAAGATAGGCATCTAGTCTTAAATCTATGGCTGCTAAAAAAGTCAAAGCAGTATTAAAACTTAATATCCCGGCAGGCGAGGCAACACCAGCGCCACCTCTCGGTCCAGCCCTTGGCCAGCAAGGTGTACCAATCATGGAGTTTGTAAAGCAGTATAATGCTGCAACGGCAAACCAAAAGGGTACTATCGTTCCAGCTGTAATTACCGTTTACGAAGACCGTACTTTCACCTTTGTTACCAAAGTTGCCCCAATGTCTGACCTTATTAAGAAAAAGATGGGGTTGGCAAAGGGATCCGGTAAAGCAGGGCGAGAGTCAGCAGGAACACTTACTCAGGATCAAATCCGCGAAATCGCAACAACCAAACTTCCAGACTTAAATACTAAAAATATCGAGCAGGCCATGAAAATGGTGGAAGGAACTGCCCGTTCAATGGGAATTAAAATCGCGTAATAATTAGTAATAACTGTGGGAGGGCTGTTACGGTCCGCAATTACCACAAGGAGAAATATATGGCACGGCCAAAAAAAGAAGATTCTGCAAAGCAGAAAAGATTAAAAGAATTATCAGCTCGCATTGGTGAACCTGAAAACATTTTTGACGACGAAGAAGTACAAGCGAAAGCTGAAGAAGTAAAAAAGGAAGAAATCAAAGCAGCGCAAACTAACGAAGAATCAACTGAAGCTGCAGGAGCTGAAGAAGCGCCTGTAGAAGAAAAAGTTAAAAAAGTACCTAAAGTTCGTGGCAAAAAGCATGTAAATGCTAAGTCTCTTGTAGCAAAAGGCGCTAAATATCCCATCGAAGAAGCAATTGAGTTGATTAAAAAAGCTTCGTATTCAACTTTTCCAGGAACAGTCGAAGTTCATTTAACTCTTGCCGATAAAGAACTTCGTGGAACGCTCTCTCTTCCTCATGGAACAGGAAAAAATGTTAAAGTATTTGCGTTCGTTAGCGACGCAAAAGTTAAAGAAGCAAAAGATGCCGGTGCAGAACAAGCAGGAAGTCAGGACTTGGTAACTCAGATTAAAGAAGGTAAATTTGTACCAGGTAAGGACTTCAACGCTGTAGTAGCTGAACCTGCCATGATGCCTGTCATCGCGCCCCTTGCTAAAATACTTGGTCCAAAAGGTTTAATGCCTAATCCAAAAAATAGTACCGTTGGTGCCAATGTTGGCAGCATGGTAACTAATCTAAAAAAAGGACAGATAAACTACAAAGCCGAAACACCAAATCCTTATTTAGTACATCTCCCAATTGGTAAAGTATCCTACTCAGCAGAACAGTTAACTGAGAATTATCAAACCATAGTACAAAACTTTGGTGCGAATAAAATCAAGAAAGCTTTTCTTTCGGCTACAATGGCCCCAAGCATTGAAATCAAGCTTGGCTAAGATTAGTCGTAAATACAAAAAGAGACCCCGTAAAAGAGGTCTCTTTTTGTATGTTTTTTTATAAGGATAAACTAGTTAACAAAGACTAAGGCTGGAGAAGATTCTGATGAAGATTCACGAGAATAATAATCCACGCTCTCGGCACCTTCGGTCGCAATCTTAAAGGTATATGTTTTACCTGGCTGTATATAACTGGTTACATCGATAGTCTTAGCTACACGTGCAGACACAGGTCCGATCAATCCTACGACAAATTCTCCTTGGACAGGTTTAGAATCGAAAGTTAATAATCTTTCTGACCATAAATTATCGCTAAGCACTGAAAGCACGCCACCATTATCATTAGAATCTTTGGGATTAACTCTCAAGAGAACTTTAGAGTATTTTGTGTCGGCAGGAACCTTGAACTTCAGAAACGCAATTCGTTGTGGGCTTTTATTAATTTTTAAAGAACCTTCTGAACCATATGACTTTTGTGGAGCATCTGCTCCCACATAAGAGTCTTCGGAAGAAACAACAACGAGCGAAGACACATTAACACCATTTGGATTTTCCGCGGCGTTAGAATTGTCCGGAGAAAACACATCAGCGGCAGCACGTTCTTCTGATTTAATAAAAGCAGTAGAAGAAGACTGTTTAACTCCTAACTGAGGCAAGGAAGGTAGATAGCCACTAAATACTCCTACAACAAGCACAGTAGCAAAGAGGCCTAACCCAACAATAGGATCAAATAGAAAATTGTGATCTGAGTTAAATTCACGCTCCTTTTTATAGTTCATTATTTGATCAAACACCGAGGAATAAAAGTTCTGACGTGGGTTCATGAATTCATTGAACCACTAAGTATAAATACTTGTCAACGGTTCTTTTTAACTTTTTGACCGTCACGAGTGTCTTCAATCCGATATCCTTCTTTTTCAACTAAATTTCTGAGATCGTCTGCAGCTTGAAAATCTTTATTTTTCTTAGCTTGTTCTCGCATACTCAAAATATCGCTGAATGTTTTACCGCCGACTATCAATGAATTTAATTCTAGTGGTGATATGAATAGGCTATCATTGATAACATCGGACAATCCTAGACCCAAAATTTCATCAAAAGACAAGAGATGCGAACGCTTTGCATCGTCATCGATGCTTGAAGAAAGCATTTCATGGAGAACGCTTAAGGCCTGAGGAGTATCCAAATCATTGTTCATTGCGTCGATGAAACGATCATAAAACTCTGAAGGCGTATCACCCAACGCCTTTGCATCAGGATGATCGTAAAGCAGTCTACGTATTCCCTGAAGTGTACCTTGAGCGGCCTGTAGAGACTCAACTGAAAACTCAAGTTCCGATCTGTAATTTGCCGTTAAAGTAAAATACCGAAAAATCATTGGTTCAAATCCGAGATCCATTACCTTGGCAAGCGTATAAAAATTATCTCCCGACTTAGCCATTTTTGCACCACCGGCAATAGTTAAAAAGTTATTGTGCATCCAATATCGTGCAAATGGTCGATCGGTAGCAGCCTCTGATTGAGCTATTTCATTGGTATGATGCACCGGAATATGATCAATTCCACCGCAATGGATATCTATCGTTTCACCAAGTAACTTAATCGCCATCGCTGAACATTCAATATGCCATCCTGGAAAACCTTTCCCCCACGGTGAGTCCCATTCCATTTGGCGCTTTTCATCTTCAGCTGAAAATTTCCATAAATAAAAGTCAGTAACGTTCTTCTTCTCAGGATCTGCTTCAACTCGAGCACCTTCCTTAAGATCTTCAATTTTCATCCGTGATAATTTAGAATAATCAGCAAACTTTGCTGTATCAAACGCGATACCAGACGCCGTTTGGTAGGTGAATCTTTTTTTTTCTAGAGTACATACTAAATCTATTTGTTCCTGAATATATTCTGTTGCCTTCGGTTCAATGGTTGGAGGAATAATATTCAGTGCCTTTACATCCGAATGATAGGCTTCGGTATAGTACTTGGCTACATCCCAAGCGCTCTTTCCTTCCCGGCGAGCCCCCTTTTCCATTTTATCTTCACCACTGTCATCAATATCATGATCAGAAACTAAGTGGCCAACATCGGTGATATTCATGACATGTTTAACGGGGTATCCATTTACCGTAAGAGTACGTTTAAGAAGATCATAAAATATGAAAGCGCGCAAATTACCAATATGTGCAAAATGGTAAACGGTAGGCCCACACGTATACAAAGTTACTTCATCTGGATTGATCGGTTTAAATTCTTCAAGTGTTCGTGATAAAGTATTGTATATTCTCATTCGCAAATTATATCTTATAAGTTCAACTCCCGCAATTTATGAACAATGGGTGGAAGCACACTAAGTAAGGTATTAATATCGGATTCTATGGTGTTTTTACCCATAGAAATGCGTAAAACAGCACTATTTTTAACTTCAAATCCCGTCAAAGACAAAGACTCAATTACATGAGATTGCCGTACAACGCCAGAAGAGCACGCCGAACCGGAAGAAACAGCTAGACCTTCGCGATCAAGGGCTGCAATGAGTGCTTCACCATCAACATTTTCAAAAATAAAACTAGTGATGTGCGGGGCACGTAGCGTAGGGTGTCCAGTTAAATGAGCTCCCAAAATAGTAGTAGTTACTGAATATATTAATTTTTTCTGTAAAATTTGTAATCGTGCATACTCGGTACTCTTATCTCCTAACTTTGACACCGCCTCTCCAAGCCCAATTATCCCCGCAACGTTCTCGGTCCCTGCCCGTTTATAATATTCTTGCCCACCTCCATCAATTTGGCGAATAAACTGTACGCCATCACGAAGGTATAAAACGCCAGCACCTTTAGGTCCGTAGAGCTTATGACCAGTTATTGAAAGCAGATCAACACCAAGAATATTTACATCGCACTCAAGATATTGCACCGCCTGAACTGCATCGCAATGGAAATAAAGCGGGACAACACTTCGTTCATCTCCTTTAGACAATCTTGTCCAGCGAGTTTGACGAACCAACCCTCCAATTCCTTTAATTGGTTGTATGGTTCCAATTTCATTATTCACATACATCACTGAGACAAGAATGGTATTCTCAGTGAGCAGTCGCTTTACATCATCAACTGAAACTAAACCTTCTTCGGTTACGGGAAGCCAAATTATTTTAGCCCAACCCAATGCTTCAACATGGCGTAAAGATTCCATCACACATGGGTGTTCTATAGGGGAGGCGACAATTTCCGGTAAACCAGTCAAAGTAACTTCCTTGCGTTCAATACGTCGCTTAACAGATTCAACAACACCTTTAATCGCTAAATTATTCGCCTCAGAAGCACTAGAGGTAAAAATAATGTCTTTAGCTTGAGCACCCAACGCGGTTGCAACTTGCAACCTGGCTCTCTCTACACCCATTCGCGCATCGCGGCCCAGTGTGTGTACAGAAGAAGCATTTCCAAATTGCTCTTTTAAGTAAGGTAACATCGCTTCGAGAACTTTGGCATCTAAGGCCGTCGTAGCGGCATTATCAAGATAAATCATGAAAGGATTATATCATCCTGATCGAACAATTTCGACCAGACGGCGGTAATGTGTTTCGAGAACACTAATTTTACTAGCAGAAAACTCAGACTCACGCAAATGATCTATCGCCGCAATAATACCACTCCTTCATTTAAGCTCCTCTACAGATTCCGTATCCGAACTTCCAGCTCTGGTTTCACCTCGTAGTTCACGAGGAATATAGTACGACAGGTGATAGTCTTTTAATTTCCATGGATAATCTACTACAAATTTATCTCTATATTTAGGTTCGAATTGCCCCTGAGTTCCCAATACGAACATTATCTTCCCATGGTAACGAAACCAGCCTTGGTGAGCAACCGTTGACCAGCCGCAAAGCCACACATATTGGGAACATCCTCGGGAGCAGCGTACGCCAGATCTGCACCCCCATGATTAAAAGCGTACCAATCTCTTTGAAATGCGCTCAGTTCATTAAAAAATGCTTCAGGTTTCCCCGGCAAATTCAAAATATGACGGACCATATTCAAATGCGGGTTAAACCGATCTTTAAAAAGCAAGTGACGAAGTCCTTCTCTCATAATGAGCTATTCTACCTAATAATTAACAAAACTCCAAATAAAGCAGATATTTGATTAATACACTAGATTTGTTAAAATTAAAGCTATGTCATTTAAAGCCGTTGATCCAACAAAAACATTACAGCAACTTGAGGACGAAACAATCCAGTACTGGAAGGACAATAAAACCTTCGAAAAATCGGTCGAATCCCGTCCTAAAGATAATACATACACCTTTGTTGACGGGCCTCCATTTGTCTCAGGAATGCCCCATTATGGCCATTTAATGACCTCAATCGCTAAAGATCTTATCCCCAGATATTGGACCATGAAAGGCAAGCGAGTTCGAAGAGTTTGGGGATGGGATTGCCATGGGTTACCTATCGAAAACAAAGTTAATCAGAAATTAAAAATTAAATCTGCCTCAGAAATCGAGGAGCGAGTCGGCATTGATACGTACATTCAGGAATGTCGCAATTATGTTTCGAGTTATTCAGTTGACTGGCGTTGGTATATCGACAAAATTGGCCGGTGGGCTGATTTAGATAATGCGTACTATACAATGAGCACTCCATACATGGAATCAGTTATCTGGGCTTTTAAGCAAATTTACGAAAAAGGACTCATTTACAAAGGGAAGCGGGTATCGCTTTTTTCTACCGATACTTCAACTCCGGTATCCAATTTTGAAGTCCAGATGGATCCTGATAATTACCAGGACACAAAAGATTTGGCAATTTTCACAAAATTTGAACTAGTGAATCCTGAAAAGATAAGCGAATCTTCGGATCGTCCCGTGTATATGGTTGCATGGACTACAACACCTTGGACAATACCATCCAATTTTGCCTTAGCGGTTAACAAAGCCTACACTTATGTTCTGGTTGAATATGATAAGCAATTATTAGTGGTCGCGAAAGATCGACTTAACTATACATTTAATGAGGATGAAGGACATGTCGGAACTGATGAGGGCAAAGTAGTCAGAATTGTAAAAGAATTTACAGGTGACAAGTTACAAGGATTGCGGTACAAACCCGTTTACGACTTCTTTGTTAAGGATACAACCGAAAATGATTTCAAAATCTATTTATCCGATGATGTAGTAAGCACCGAAGGAACCGGAGTTTTACATATTGCTCCTGCATTTGGTGAGGTTGACTTCCAGATGGGAAAAACCCATGGGATTAGTGCACTTGCCGATATCGATGAAGAGGGGAAAATGACAGTTGGGCCGTGGACCGGAGTATATTTAAGAACAGCTTGTTCAGCAATTACCGAAGACCTACAAGAGAAGGGGAATCTTCTTCGATCGGAAACATATACGCATCGATTACCTTATTATCGTGGTGACAATCCGCTGATTTACATGGCACAAGATGCCTGGTTTATCGATATCCAAAAGATGAAAGCGCGCATGTTAGAACTTGGTGAAGACATCAACTGGATACCTTCTCATGTTAAAGAAAATCGCTGGAAGCATACCTTAGCAACTTCACCCGACTGGTGCATTTCCCGTAATCGATATTGGCTCACCATCATGCCTGTTTGGCAAGCTAAGGATGGTGAAGAAATGGTGATGGGAAGCATTGAGGAAATGACTCAGTATACCGATCAGATTACTAAAAAAGAAATAGACGGAAAAATAAGTTATTGGTTTGGCGAACGCCCAATGGACTTGCATCGCGATGTATGCGATAAAATTATCTTGAAAAAAGATGATAAAGAATTTCATCGCATACCCGAAGTACTCGATAACTGGATGGACTCCGGTTCGGCTCCATTTGCTGAATACCACTACCCATTTGAGAATAAAGAGATTTTTGAAAAGTCCATGCCGGCTGATTACGTCATCGAATATGTCGGACAAGTTCGCGCCTGGTTTAACGTTCTGCACCGGGTATCTACAATGTTATTTGATAAACGCAGTTTTACTAATGTCATTTGCCATGGAGTGTTAGCAGGTAATGATGGGCGTAAAATGAGTAAGACCTACGGGAATTATCCTGACCCTAAAATGGTACTCGAAAAATATGGAGCAGATGCAGTTCGTCTCTATTTTTCAACTAACCCAATCTTTCTTGGGGAAGACATGAATATCAACGAAAATGATATAGTTGATCAATTAAAATCCGTGTTGAATATTTTATGGAATTCGCACAAATATTTCATAACCTATGCCAATGCCAATAATTTTGCCGGCAAAAAAGAAAGCGCATTAAGCGATACACCATGGGCCCCCGAACAAGAAGACACCATGCTTGATAAATGGATAAAAATCAGGCTCAAAGAAACGATTGCTGAAATAGCCACTAATCTTGATGAATATAATATTCCACTTGCCGCTCGTACCATTCGACCTTTCGTTGATGATCTGTCTACCTGGTACATTCGTCGCTCACGTAATCGCTTTGTATCAGGTGATACTCACGCTCTTTCAACGCTGTACCGTATACTGGTGGGTTTTGCACGCGCTACATCGCCCTTTATTCCCTTTATAACCGAAAGTATTTTTCGAGACTTAACAGGCGATGAATCTGTACATTTATCCAATTATCCAATCGTAGAAAAGCTATCTACAGAAGAAACAAAGTTGTTAGAGAGCATGCAGCTTACCAGGCAAGTATCTTCATTAGGCCAAGCCGTTCGCTTGCAAGCAAAGCAACCAATCAAACAACCACTTCAGACAGTACAAATTCGAATAGAAGGACAAAACGAACTAGCAGATGAATACTTAGAAATTATTAAAGAAGAGCTCAATGTAAAACTTGTTGCGTTTGTTGATACCGTTGATAATTCATTTGCATCAGTCGAAGAAAAAAGTATCCAGATCGGTCTTGATACCGCGTTAACTGAAGAGTTGCAGCTCGAAGGAAAACTACGAGAAGTCCTGCGATCATTGCAGGAAGCACGCAAAGCAGCAGGGTTACAGGTTGCTGATGAAATAACTTTGCACTGGTTTTCTGAAGATGAGGCAATTCAAAAAGTATTTGAGCGGTTCAATACACAAATTAAAGCCGGAATTAAAGCAAAAGAAATAATAAGAGAACCTGATTCAAGTACCGTCACTAAACTTGAGAAGAGCAACCTTGCTGTGTCTATCAAGCAGTAGTAAACTACACTCATGGATACACGAAAATTTCAAACAATTGCTAAGATTCTCAGATATTATATTATAGCGTGCTCAACCAAAGCCGGCTCGGGTCACCCAACCTCATCACTATCAGCAACAGATCTACTTTCTGTTCTTTATTTCCATTTCCTAAATTACAATTTCGAAAATCCTGATAATCGCTATAATGATCGCTTAATTTTCTCCAAAGGCCATGCCTCACCACTCTTGTATTCCCTTTACAAAGTTGCAGGGCTCATTGACGAAGAAGAGCTCCTTACATATCGCACCCTCTATAGCCCGCTCCAAGGACACCCAACACCTGAAACTCCGTATATTGATGTAGCCACCGGTTCACTGGGGATGGGCTTATCTTTTGGCTTAGGAATGGCTATGGCCAATAAAATGGACAACATTAATAATAAAACCTATGTGCTTTTGGGAGATGGGGAAATGGCCGAAGGAAACATATGGGAAGCACTAGAAATCGCCGCATACTATAAAATTAACAATCTTATTGGAATTCTTGATGTAAATCGCCTTGGAGAAACTGGTGAGGCGTTACTTGGGCATGATGTATCCTCCTTTCAACGCAGAATTGAATCCTTCGGATGGCATACGGAAGTAATTGACGGTCACAATTTTGAAGAAATTTATGCTGCCTTCGATCGCGCTCAAAACCAAGAAGCACCAACCATGATTATTGCCAAAACAATCAAGGGCAAAGGCATCTCTTTCCTTGAAGACAAAGAAAATCACCACGGCAAAGCACTAAAAGAAGATGAAGCTCAGAAAGCATGGGCAGAACTTAATGTATCAGATTCTGAAAAAGAGCAAACATTTTCTGTAAATAAGCCGAAAAAAAACAAACCTATTGGCAAAGATGTCACCCGTTATGAAGAGTTATCTATGGAAAATACCATCTCTAAACTTGTCGGTTCAAACGAGCCGGTGCCTACAAGAAAAGCCTACGGTACTGCTCTTTGTGAACTTATCGAAGAATCTAATGATATGTACGTAATTGATGGAGACCTCTCCGATTCAACATTTTCCGGACTCACAAAAGAAATTAAACCAAAACAATTTATCAATATGTTCATTGCCGAACAGAATATGATTGCTGCTGGAACTGGATTAACTAAGATGGGTAAAACGGTTTTTGCATCTACCTTCGCTGCATTCCTCACTCGAGCGTATGACCAAATTCGAATGTCTTCTTTATCTGAGTCCACACTTAAAATAACAGGATCACATGTTGGTGTTTCTATTGGTGAAGACGGGGCTTCTCAAATGGGATTAGAGGATATCGCGATGATGCGGGCAATATTTAATTCAGTCATACTCTATCCATGCGATGCGGTAGCAACAGCTCAGTTAGTAAAACTAATGCCATCATTACCAGATATTACCTATTTACGCACAACAAGAAAACCCACCCCAATAATCTACCCTCACGACGAAGAATTTGTTATCGGTGGATCCAAAACACTCCGCGAGTCAGAAGAGGATCAATGCCTTATAATCGCAGCCGGAATAACCGTCCACGAAGCGCTAAAAGCTCATGAAGAGCTCAAATCTCGTGGAATATCCGTTCGAGTAGTTGATTGTTATTCAATTAAACCTATAGATGTAAGTGGGCTACGTAAAGCTGCACAACTAGCAAATAACAAGATTATCACCGTTGAAGATCATTATTTTGAAGGGGGATTGGGTGATGCCGTTTTGAACGTCTTTTCCGACGGATCAGCCTCAATTAAAAAAATGGCAATTACCTCCCGACCTCATTCAGGGAAACCAGACGAGTTACTTGAACATTGTGGGATTTCCTCTAAGCATATTGTAGATTCGGTCGTTGAACTAGTAAAATGAGTTTATGCAAGAGATTTACTCGTTGACCTTACCTTTACTATAGGATATAATGTGCGCAGCCAATCTAAAGGTATTATTATATGAGTAATAACCTATATGCAGGACCAATACAGCTTGACCCAAATGGGAAGGCAATAGAGCAGAGGCAGCAACAGCTCTCAGGACTTCCTACTGACCTCGGGATTTATAAATTCGGTGAGGCAGAAGAAGAGCACCAGCGCATTCTAGCTGCAGAACAAGCACGTAATCAACTCAATACAATAGCGCATCTCGAATCACGCTCTACAGTGCCAAGTCCAGAGCGTCCAGCCATGGCAATTAATCAGGGGACACCAATTCCTCAAATGCCGCCTAATATGGATTTTGATATGAATGCTTTACTCATGGCCCCAGCAGCAACACCAAAAGAATCGTATCAAGCTCCTCAAGCTAGACAGTCATCAGATGTAAGCATGGGTATGTTAGACTCAGCCAAGAATCAAATTAATACCTTAATCAAGGGACACCAATCAGCTCCCGGACAAACTTTAAAATCCTTTGGCGATCATAAAGATGCAATTATGGGCAACACATCGATCGATATGACACAGTTAAGTACAAGTTTTGGCGATCAAACAAAAGCCTTATTAACGGGAGTATTACCTGAAGAAATCAGCTTGAAAAACGAAAAAAGGAAGCAAGATGTTCGTCGGGCTATTACCCAATTCCAAGGCATTGAACGAATAGTATTTACGGTCGCCAATAAATCTGCACAGGAAGAGATGCGTTCTCCAAAAATGCAAGAGACCCAACAAACAGTGCAGAAAGCAGCAGAAAAAATAGATCCCTCAAAAAACTTCATGACTATCCTTGCAAGGTTAGAGCCACGCAAAATGGTTGCGGCTCTCAAAAACGCTGAGGGACCCGCCCGCCATGCGGTAGAAACTGCCACCAAAAGACAGCAGCAACAAGAAAAAATTCACGTTGCCGGCAAAACGCAAGGCAAAGCTAAAGATCCAAATTCGGAAAACCGTCCGGGTACCGGAGGCAATAGTCTCAAAGTAGGGTAATACGCCTAATACCATTAATTACTTATAAGTGTAACTTTCCAAAATGGTATGCACTTCGTCACTAACTGCTTTTTCTTCATGAGCAGGAAGGTCGCGCAAAAAGAAGAAACTACCTATTATCACACCGCGTGGATTAGGAATATAAAAATCCAATGCACCCGGGGAGTTTGGTCTGGAACGAGCAATAATACCTGAAGCAAACACTTCATCCTTAAACGGTTCTACATGTTTTGTGGCAGGATTCCACCAAAATTCGATCTGTGTTGTTTTTACATAATCTTGGACACTCATCATGTCGCTCTCCTGGTTGGCAGCATTTTTATTCATAATCGTTAGTAACCCGAGTTGTTTATCAGGATAATTCTCACAACTACTCAAGTCCTCTTCACAACGGAATAACTGCTGCTCATATAAATTATTTTCCTTAGACAAAACTCTCCAGTTACCTGGAACTTCAAGCATATAACCGTATTTACTTTGTAACTTTACTGGTCCAGACTGTGCAGTTACCAAAGTGCTAGGGACTTGAGATGGAGGATTATTTGGATAGCTGCTAATTGGTACACTCTTCACATCTATCGATTTTATTTGCAGGAACTGAACATATTCATAAAAATTAAATGAGCGAAGGTCAAAGTGACCGTATTTAAACTGAAGATTTTCTATTTTATAGCGGAGGTTCTCCCTCGGAGCGATATAATACATATTTGCAACATTGTTTTTCTCATCTCGCAAGTCTTTCCATAATTCCGCATAGGCAAGAGAATCAGGAGAAAGTTGAGATAAATATGAGTAATCGATCCCGGATTCTGTTGTACTTTTCTTGAAATGGTAAACCAAATAGTCGAAATTAAGTAAATTAACGAATAGGAGAGTAGCTGCACTAAAAAGAATTACACCGCGAACAAACACCTGATTTTCCAAGCGCTTATAATAACAATAGCTATAAAAACTCAACACGGGAATTATCCAGAAAATCCCCGTAAAGCCCCATAATCGTTTTTCGGTTAATCCCCATGAATTACTGTAATCAAAGACACTCTTAAAAGCCATTAATACTAGGAAAAATACTTGTGCAAGAAGCACATACGTTAATCGTCGCGACCAACGTGAAGTACTTCCTTCATTATAAAGCAGAATCATAATAATAATTGAAACTACCGTTAATTGAGCAAATACCTCTCGTGCATAGCGGGATAACGTGTATCCCATCTCAACAAGTGTTTGTGGGGAAGAACTATACAGTTGAATCTGAGTAACAAAAAATACTAAAAGAACTAACGAGACAACGACCTTAGGGAGTACTAAATAAAAAGTATCAACGGAGAATAAGTTTCTGTTTTCAATTTCCTGAGTACCAAGCGCATAGGTAAAAAGTCGTGGTAAATAGAAGGCCAATACTACAAAAAAGATTGCGCGAGGAATCCAAATAATATAACTCTTCGGGATGAGCCATTCTAAGATTTTTTCGATAGGTATATAGGTCGTGATTAAGCGAGCGAAGATGGGATTAGCCGATGCAAGTAATGGAACCACCACAATCAAAACGATAATTGTAATTAGTAAAGATGTAAAAACTACCAGCAAAGAACCATTCCTTAAATACGTTCTTCCTTTAAAAGCTACTTTAGGGCTAAATGTAAACTCACTGCGAGTTCGCAGCGCAGTAAAAAAAGAAGTTATGGGAGAAAGTGCAAAGGTAAAGAACGAAAACCTGTTTTTTTCATAATCGGATTTGACAAAAAATGCACCTAACCAAAGTACAGCCGCAATATTTAAAAAAGTTTGAAATTCATTGGAAGTAATGAATATACAGGCGCTAAGCAAAAGGATCTTCATATATATAGCTGAGTCAAAAAAAGAGTGTTGCGCTCGAGAGAAATAGATGAGTGAGGCTAAGATCGCAAAAGAAATACCCAATCCCAAATAGGGGAAACCTGAGGCGGTAATAATTAAGCATGAAAAAGCAAAGGCAGATAAAAGAAGAAGCAACGAAAGATTCTTTTTTATATTCATCAATTTACTATCGATAGTATACCACTAATTACTATAATTTACAAAAAAGACACTAATTGAAATTCCAATTAGTGTCTAGAGTGGAGCGGGAGACGAGACTCGAACTCGCGACCTTCTCCTTGGCAAGGAGACGCTATACCACTAAGCCACTCCCGCGATAGTAGCTTCACGAACCTATTATATCACACAGGTGCCGAGGACAGGGATCGAACCTGTATAGCCGGTTTTTCAGACCGGTGCGTTGACCAACTCTGCCACCTCGGCTTAATCAGGAAATGTGGGCCCTGAGGGACTCGAACCCCCGACATCCTCGGTGTAAACGAGGCGCTCTACCAGCTGAGCTAAGAGCCCAATTAACACATTCTATCAAACTCGCCAAGTCGCGACAAGATGCTGTATCCGATTGCTTTTAAAGTAGAACGTGTTTTATTCTTAAAGATACATATGACTAATTCTAGAAACACTTTTCCACTAGTCTTGTCAATAGCACTAACTATAACGTTTTTAGTGGCTTTACTTACTCCACGCTTTAGAATGTCAGTTACCTTGATCGACTCCTCCACAGCCCTTACTACTTGTGACTCTTCATTTTATACCATAAATCCTCCGGCCGGATACACCTTTTCAAAAGGCTGTATTGCTGATAACAAGGCAATCTATAGCACTGATGCGAGATTCACCTTTTTTCTACCAGAACCAGAATATAATCTGCTCTCATTTATACAAGGGCCTAATAATGAAATAAAGGATAATCCCAATTTAAGTTGGTCAATAACCGTGTCAAACCCAAGCAAAATACATATTATGTCTCGCCATATTCCAGGGATAAACGCCCCTGCCTGGATTCGTAACAATTATACCCGAGTTACAAACGACGATCTTTCCCAGTTAATTCAATACTCCAAACGAAAAAGTAATTTAGGATTAATTGGGCTTTATGATATCTACACAAGATCAGTCGAACCAGGAACAATTACGCTTTCCGCCGCGGGTGAAGCAAACAATCCTGCTTACTCCATGTATATTGTTGCCTTAGCTCACCTGGCTACGCCATCTCCTTCACCGACAATAAGAGTGACTCCACGACCAACTCCAACACAGACGGTAACCCCATCTTCAACGAATAGTCCCTCTCCAACCTCGGTACCTTCTTCTCGTGCTAGTACATTTGAATCGTTAGTAGAAAGTGATCTTAAATTCGCCGCCGAACAGTACGAAATTAGCGCGCAAACCTTATCTAAAACTTCCTATCCGGTCCGAACAACAGCAAATGGAGAATGGAGTACTTCATCTGCTTCGAGTTGGACAAGTGGATTTTTCCCGGGAAGCATGTGGTATTTATATGAGTACACGAGGAATCCAATTTGGCAAACTCGGGCACAACAATGGCAAGCGGCCATCGAAAGCCAAAAAAATGATACTTCCACACATGATGTCGGATTTATGCTATTTGACAGCTTCGGCAATGGATTCAAGCAAACCAATAATGCAGCCTACAAGCAAATAGTTTTGACTGCCGCTAACTCACTTAGTCAAAGATTTAGTCCGATTGTTGGCTTAACAAGATCATGGAATAGTGCCAGTCCTAATTTCACAGTTATCATAGATAATATGATGAATATTGAAATGTTATTTTGGGCTGCCAAAAACGGTGGAAATACACAGTATTCTGATATGGCAATAAGTCATGCCCTTAAAACTGCACAGAACCACGTTCGCGCCGACGGAAGCACCTATCATGTCGTAGATTATAATCAAAATAATGGCGCGGTTATACGTCAGTACACAGCTCAAGGATATAGTGACTCCTCAACATGGAGTAGAGGACAGGCCTGGGCTATCTATGGCTTCACAATGGCCTATCGCGAAACGAAGGATACTCGCTTTCTCGAAACGGCACGTAAAGTTGCAGATTATTATATTGCTCACCTTCCCAGTGACTTCATCGCGCCATGGGATTTTCAAGCACCAGGAACACAACCTAAAGATACATCATCTGCCGCAATTGCCGCGTCTGGATTATTGGAGCTATCTAAATTAGAAACCGATGCAATAAAGAAAACAGCCTATTTAGATATTGCCAAAAACATTCTTTCGAGTCTGTCGACCTCTGAATATCTCACCAAAGGAACCAACAACAAAGCACTTTTACTACATGGCACACAAAACAAACCTAAGGGCAATTACGATACCGGGCTCACATTTGGGGATTATTATTTTATCGAAGCATTAATACGCTATAAAAATTGGTATTAAAAAAAGCATAATAAGTAAATCGGAGACCGTTTCAAAACGGTCACCTGAAAACAGGGGTATAGGTTATCCGTAAGGG
>CAZHTP010000008.1:0-48751 GCA_964535655.1 uncultured Gammaproteobacteria bacterium
AACGGTATTTGTACACTGAAAAATGGATACTCACTTAACTCCGTCTCCAGTACCTTCTTATGGAGACTTACTGGATCTACCTCTGGGTGAGTATTCTTATTTATCCATTCATTAATGGTACTTCCGATATACGGAATATTAGTAATAGTATTTATCACAGAGCTTAATAATTTAGGGCCGGTGGTTTTTTCCTTACCATGGGTTCGACTCTTAAGAATGACGGCGGCAATGGTAATGTAGTATTTGGTTGAATAAATAAAGAAGAATAATCCACAGAATAAGGCAATGGATGATAAAACTGTGCCAATTTTAGCGCCAAGAGTATCGGCGAGCATGATAGCGTTAATTATTCTTGAAAATAGATAGGCGTTAACAATGGAGATGCCAATTGTTGCACTTAGATGTATTTTGTCTGACTTTTGTAAATACTGAACGGCTTGTTTACTGAATAACGTTTTTGCTAAAGAAGATGCGAAAGTGAATGAGAGGTGGTCAAACATTCTTACCGCAGGCGGTGAAGCATCTCCTGAGTGTAAAATTACTTGTCTATCTATAGCAGGGGTAACCTCTGTCTGTGGTGCAATAACTTCTGTTTGAAGAGTTGGCCGATGTAGGTAACTGTATCTTGTGCGGGACTCGAATGTGCTCAACTTATTTCTTTGTAATAGAAGCTGAATCCAGTGTCGGCTCACTAATTGTAGATTGTTATTATTCTCAGTTAGAAACTGATAGATCTTGTCTACACTCCAATTCGGATAGATTTTTATCAGGTCTAATATGATCTTTTCTATTCTACTATCTACTGTTTTTTTTCTTCCGCGAGCACGATTTTCAACGTGATTTTCTTTTTCAAGTATTTTTTTCCATTTGTAATAGGTTTTTCTTGATATTTTGAACTCGTTGCAGATGTGTAATACGCTGCGTCCCGCCGTTTCAGCACGAAGGAATTGAGTACGAAATTGGGAAGAATGTTTGTGGTGGGCAGCCATATAACTAGTGTTACTTATTTAAGATATTATGTCAATACTAAAGTAAAATCATCTCTTTAGCAATACAAATATTCATAGTTACTGCAGACTATAAGTACTCACTATCCCAATCTGTTATTTTTTAGAAATTTTTATGATAAATTATCTGTAATAAATTGTTATATCTTACTAATATGTTTTTGTATATCAATTCCTGTATTTTTACATATACTTACTTGCTACTATTTGATATTTTAATTAATGTATTATTATATCTTTTTTCATAGTCATTAAAAAAATTTGTTTCACGACACTGTACTCTTATTTTTTAACAAATTTTTTACTGGTGGAACTAAACTACTTTTTTGCTGATGGCTTGTTTTTGATTTGGTATTGACCTGGTTCGGATTATCGGTTAGTATTCATTTAGTCATTATTAGATAGACTATGGATAACATTAATCAGAGTTCCGATTCAGAATATTTAGGTATAACAGAAGCAGCTGACTACCTTCGTGTATCCGCGTCAACTTTGCGTAGATGGGAGAAAAAGGGCTTTTTGGTGCCAGAACGAACTCCAACCGGAATACGAAGATATACTAAGAAGCAATTAGATGATGTAATCCAAACACCTGCTTATGAAAAACCGACTCCTGCCATAGCTACCTATAGCTTTGATACACTTCAGCAAAAGCCTCCTATTGCTCCGCCGCAACCGTTAGGATTAGATATCCAAACAGTTCAGGCGCATATAGATGGAGAATCCGTTGAGGAATATATTCATGTTGTAGAAAATGATCAAGAAGAGAGTATTGCTCAGCATACTATTGATTCTCAAGTTGAAACTCGACCTGCATCATATACAAGTTTGCCAATCGAACACAGCACTACACCACCCGTATTTGAATCGCCATCGGAACAAAAAAGAGAAGTAGGCCCCTTTGATTCATTTAGCTACAATAAGGGTACTTATAGCAACAAGGAGGCACCGATAAAAACAGTTCCCCCCGACAACTTTGCTACGGTTGAGCAACATCAGTTTAATCATATCTTTGATATTCACGAAAATGAAATGGAAGAACAAGTTGAGCTTGAGGAATATGATACCGATGCAGCCTACGTGAATGATGAACCTCACACTTCAACCTATACCTATGACGTGCCTAAGAATGAGTCACCTGTAAAATCTAAAAAAACTCAGAGCTGGATGAAACCCGTTTTCTTATTTGTTTCACTTTTCCTGGCAATCGTTATACTTTCGCTTGTTGCCTGGTTCGCTCTGAGTTCTTCTACGGTAAGTGGTGCTCCACTTAATGCTGTTATTGATTAACTTCTTCTGCTAATCTCTTTGCCTCTTGTAGTGCTTTTGACTGACCCAATAAGTATTTGATTGATGTGTATTGTTGCTCGGTCATTTCATTTCTTACACCATTTTGCATAGCTACCATTTTTATTTCTTCCTCTGAAATTGGAAGATCTTTTTCAACTTTTATTTCATTTAAAATGAGGGCTACCTTGGTATTTTCAAGTGCACGCTCTGACCACTCTTTTTTGATATCTTCAGATGTCTTATTTTCTATTTTGAGATAGTTTTCCAATGTGGTTCCTATTCGCTCTAATTGAGACTTAAAGCGATCTTCAATCCTTGCCGTTTCTTCATCAACTAACATATCTGGAACTTCAACCTCTACAAGTTGAAGCATCTTTTTTATTACTTTATCTTCAAATTCTTTTTCAACTGTATTACTTGCTTCGTGGCCCAACTCGGCTTTTACCATAGCACGCAGATCTTCCATATTTTTTGCACCTGCAGCTTGAGCAAAATCATCATCCATGGCTAATTCAACGAACGCCGCATTTTTTTCTACTACATTTTCGGCAGCTTTTTTATTATCTTCTTCTTTAATTTTTTTATACTGCTCAAATATTTTAGCGATGCTCTCTTCTACTTCGGTATCTGCGACCTGTTTTGCTTCACCTTTTTTTACTTTTAATTCTTTTTCTAATTTCTTGATATTTACTTTTGGATACAAGGTACATTCTGCTGTTACTTCTAAATCTTCACCTGGTTTCCATTGCTTCCCTAGATCAAATTTTGGGTAGTCCAACACAATGAAGCGTTCGTCCTTGTTTTTTTCAGCTTCAGCTTTTAGTGCTTTTTCAAGCTCCCTCGGAAGCATTCGATTAAACGCCTCTTCATATATTTTTTCGCCTCCTACCGTGGATTCAACCATTTCTTTAGGAGCTTTACCTTTACGAAAACCACGTAGTTGAGTTTCTTCGGTAATTTTTGTTAATGCTTTTTTATATGCATTCTCAATCTCGTCCTTACTGAGTTGCATTTCGACCTTTATCTTAGATTTAGGCAGTCGTGACACGGCGTAGGTAGACATGTTTTCTATCTTTCTTTAACTTTAATAATTACTTATTTGGCTGCACAGGTTTTATGGGTCCAAACATAGCTTCTTCATCGACACGATCATAGTTGAATACTTCTTCAGCAGTAAACCATAATGCAATTTCGAATTCTGCTTCAGAAGGTTTACCGGATGCGTGCACTAGATTGCGCATTGGTCGATCGTAAAAATTCGCAAGCTCCGGATTATCGTGCGTTAAATCTCCACGAATAGTGCCTGGTGCTGCTTCGGAAGGCAATGTCGCGCCAGTAATTTTCCTACCAATCTTTATTGCATTGTATCCTTCTAGCACAAAAGCGATCACTGGTCCTTCGTTTAGATAATCAATGAGCCACTTTTTAATAAATTTTCCTATTTCTTGTGCGTTATCAGTGCCAAATTTAATTTTAACATCAACACCTTTTTCAGTGGCATCGCGTAGGGTGTTATTACCCATTCTCTCGAGATCTTCTGGAGTAGCCTGGTAATGTTTATCGGCCATTTCCTTGCTTGGATGTAGCATTTTAATTGCTACTACTTTTAAGCCAGCTTTTTCGTAACGATTGATGATTTCGCCTACGATTCCACGGGCAACTCCATCGTGTTTAATTACAATAAGAGTTTTTTCTTTCTTTGGTTTTTCCATATAGCCTTTCTAATTTGTATTGAATTTTATAACATTGCAGTGTGATCGGTACGATTATAATAATCGTAAATTTCTGCTTCTTCGCCAAACCAGTGCGTAATTTCGCGGTTTGCTTCAGAGGCATCGCCTGAGGCGTGTACAAAGGTCTTCATAGCTCGTCCGATGGTGTTGGAAACTAATTGAGAGTCGAAGGAGAGATCACCAAGAATTGAACCTGGCTCAGCTTGCAGTGGAGTTGTGACTCCACGTAATTTTCTTGCAACTTCAACAGCATGGGGTCCTTCCCAAATCATGATGATAACAGGCCCTTCTGACCAATGATCTATGAGCTTGCCTACGACCTGCTGTCCCAATTCAGTAGGATCTTCAGTTCCAAGTTTCTCTTTAATATTAAGTTTTAAATCTGAAAAAGTTTTAAGGGTTTTTTCGCCGAGCATGCGAACCCAACTAGGATCATTGATGGGATAATGCCCTTTGATTTGCTCGGGAGTTGCCTTAATCATTTTTACAGCAATCAGCTTCAATCCAACATTTTCGAATTTTTTAATAACTACGCCGGTAAGAGCTCTTTTTACCCCATCTGGCTTTAAGACAATTAAGGTGCGTTCTTTTAAGACATTTTCCATATCTAACCGATTATACTCGCTTAAGTGGATTTGCGTCAATAATTGGCTTTACAGAGTAATTATCTCATTAAAGCGAGTTTGATCGTCGTAAGGGCCAATAACGGCAAAAGTAAGCTTTTCTTTTTTGATAACATCTTTAGCAATTCTTTGCACATCTTCTTTTGTAACGGTTTCAATTCCTTCAATAATCTCATCTGGAGTGCGGATACGATTTTCAAGTAACTCCCCTGCTCCGTAAAGGTTAGCAACTCCTTTACTATCTTCTAAGCCTAACGACAGCTTACCTTTCAAGTATTCTTTGGCTTTGGTGAGTTCTTTATCTGTTACTAGTTCATTTTTTATTTTAGTTAGCTCTGCTAAAGATACTTTTAGCGCTTCATCGATACGATTGACATCAACACCAGATTGAATCACCCATGAGCCAGTGTCTAAATGAGCTTCATTATCTGATGAAATGTAGTAACATAGCCCACGGCGTTCCCGAACTTCGATAAAGAGTCTGGAACTCATATTGCCACCCATAATTGTATTAAAAACTGTGGTTGCGTAGCGATCTTTATGCCCAATCTGATGTGACCTAACACCGAGGCAAAAATGTGCCTGATCGGTTCTTTTATGTGAGAGCGTAATCCATGGTCGATCTTGAATATCTTTAAAAGTAACAAAACCTGGCTTATCTCCTTTTTCCATTTTACCAAAAGAATCTGTAACCAACTGTCCTACATCGTATCTTTCTATATCTCCAGAGATAATAACAACCATGTTGTTGGGAGTATAGAAATGGCGTAAATATTCAACAAAAATGGCTCGATTTAAAGAGCGCACAACCTCTTTGGTTCCGGCGGTATCAAAGCCAAGTGGATTGCCTTGATACGCTAATGCTTCGTAGACATCGCCTACATGGCGCATTGGGGTGTCTTCGTACATGTTAATCTCTTCACAGATTACACCTTTTTCTCGCTCAATTTCTTCAGGATCAAATTTGGAATTAATAAGCATATCTGAAAGGATATCTACTGATGTTTTGAGGTGGGTACTAGCCGATTTAATATAGTAGCCGGTATATTCCTTACCAGTAAATGCATTATAGTCAGCACCAAGTGAATCGATCTCGCCACTAATATCGGTCGTGTTAGGACGCTTTTCAGTTCCTTTAAAGAACATATGTTCAAGGAAATGCGCAATGCCATTATTTTTTTCATTCTCATAGCGAGAACCTGTACCCACCAATACTAGTACAGTTGCGGATTTAAGATCCTTCATGGGGATCGTAATGAGGCGGAGGCCATTATTCAAAACGGTTTTTTTATATTCCATAGCTTTGATAATACCTCTTTTGATCTAGTGAGGCAATATGTTCACTCTAGGGGTTTGTCCTCTATACGTACTGTATTGTCTACTCCTACATGGAGAATGGCGTACCGAGGAGATTGAAAATTTTTATCTCTGGTAATCGCCCCTATAGTATAGGCATCGAACTTATCACTTGATAAACTATATTTGCTAAAACTATGAAGATCTCCGCTAATTAAAACTATTTTAGCATTCTTCTTTCCCAGTATTTCTTTCCAAATCTCTTCTGCTTGGGATTCTACTTCTTTATTCTTTTCTTCGTTAATGTACCCCATCCTATGTGTGGTAAGCGGATGGTAAATTGCTTTATGAGAAAAGATAATTACCAGGGGCTCTTTTGAGTCTGCTAATGTGTTTACAAATTCTTCTTGTTCCGTTTGAGAAACTCCCTTGTAAATATCGGCGTTGTCTAAATAGATAAGATGGATACCTTTGTATACTTGATTTTTTGGATGTTCGGTAAAAATTTCGTTAAAAAATACCCTTGGGTTTTCTGTTTTATCTCTACCGTTCCACAGATCATGGTCACCGGGGAGTACATAGTATGGGCTGCTTAACTTGCTTAATGTTTTTTTTACGGGTTCAAATTCTTCTTGAGTGCCGACATTGGTATAGTCACCTAGCCCAATAGTAAAGTCTACGTTTGACTTATTAATTTGGGTAACGGCCTGGGTAAGTCCATCAGTGTTGTTGTGAACATCTGACACAAGTGCAACTGTGAATTTATCCTGACTTATTTGTTGATTACTATTTGAGTTATCTAATGACAACTGGATTAAGAAATCTTTACGAATTTGCTTCTTTAAAATCTGTACAAGTGTGTTACGGACGGCTATCCAGTTAAAGATAGTTACAGCTACTCCTAGTATCGATACTAGCAAGAGAACAATTAGTATTGTTCTTTTATTCATTTTTTAATTGTACCATTTTTACATTTTTTCGGGCGCTTCAATGCCGAGTAACCCTAAACCCATTTTTAGAATGTCATTAACTTTGAGTGTAATTTGCATTCTTGCTTCGCGAGCGCTTGAGTTTTCTTCATTAATTATTGGCTTTGTTGTATAGAAAAAGTTGAATTTTTGACTTATATTGAATAAATATTCGCAGATATAATTTGGGCTATTCTGCTGCGCAGCTTTGACTATGGTTTCAGGGAATTGGTACGCGTAGTGAATAAGATCGTGCTCTTCTTTAGACATTGACTGCTCGAAAGTGCCCAGATTATTAGGCGTTCCGAGTTTTTCATAATATTTTCGCTTAATTGACTCTGTTCTGGCAAATGTGTATTGAATGTAGGGACCCGTGTCCCCTTCAAAAGAAACACTTGATTCGATGTCAAATACAATATTGCTTAACGCATTATATTTTAGAATGCCATATTTTATAGCAGCAATAGCTACTTGTCTGCTAATTTTTTCTTTTTCTTCTTGGGTATACTCTGAGCGTTCTAAGTTAATTTTCTCAATTGCTTTTTCTTCAACGTTGGCAATTAATTCATCAATAACTATTACATTGCCTTTCCGCGATGACATTTTGCCTTCTGGTAAGCGAACCATTCCATACCCAAAATGTTGCATTTGATTTAGGTTTGCAATGCCGAGTGACTCGCATACCGCAAAGAGTTGTTGAAACCTGAGATTCTGTTCCTGACCGGTAAGGATTATAACTTTGGTTGCTTGATCCTCTTTAATACGTTTACGCATTAATTCGATATCTTGTGTTATATATAGAGATGTTTTGTTTTTTCGCAAGAGAACAATGTTTGGTAATTTATATTTTTCTAAATTTGCTTCAATGTGCCCGTCGTCATGTTCTGTGATTACACCATTACCTACTTTATTTAGTACGATATCCTTACCTTCTTTATATATTTCACTTTCGTACCATTCTTTATCGAAAAACTTTGTTGGGTCGTTTGGTGATGCAATACCAAAATGATGTAATGTTTCTTTCATGCCCTCGTAATACCAGTCATTATTTTGAATCCATAGCTTTCTGACTAATGGATCTTCCGCTTCCCAGTCGATAAGCATTTGCTGCATTTGATTATGTGGTGAGTGTGGATAATCGATACCTGTTTCTTTTGCTTGGATCTCGGATGCTTCGTAATCGGCGTTTCCGAGGATATAATAGTAGCCAACGAAGTGGTCTGGTTTCATTTGCTTTGACTCTGGTGTCTGCCAGATTGCTGGATCTTCTTGCCACTCAAGAAGCGCTTTTTTGTACATCGGTAGTGGATCAAGCGGATAATTTTTATCTGTTCGTGCATACATTAGATAGCCGTACATTGATTTGATAATGTGAATGCCGCGATCGTTGTTAATGTTAGCTGAAATAACTGACTTCCCGGATGCTTTATACAAGTTTAGAACTGCTTGCCCAAGACATGCGTTACGTAAATGACCGAGATGGAGTGATTTATTCGTATTCGGCCCAATGAACTCCACTAGGATTTGCTGATCGTCTTTGTTTTGAATCTGAAGTTGAGTTATTTGATCTTGAAGAGGAGTTTTGATAAAAGTGTTCAAATATGATACCGAGAGTGTAATGTTTATAAAACCCGGCGTTACGAACTGAACAGCTTCGTATTTCTTGTGATTATCTTTTTCCTGCAGCCTTTCTGTTATTTTTTTGGCAATCTCTACTGGTGTTTGCTTTGACTCTTTCGGTAGAAATTTGATAAGTGTCATGGCAATGCTAGTGGTGTAGTCGCCATGCTCGGCAGTTGTAGGAAAATCTACGCTAACATCTGTGGGAAGAATGTCGTATTGATAGATGTCTTTAATTGCGTTTGCTAGTTCGTTTTGAATAGTTTTCTTTATCATATATGTACCACCTTACTAAAAAATCTCGTCGTTGAAAACAACTTACTGTTATTTTCAAGGACGAGATTTCTGCCTTAACTAGATGCCTAAGCTGAAACTCGCGGTACCACCTTGTTTTCTTTGAGGTGTTACCTCAAAGACACTTGCGACCGCATAAGCGATGCATTGTTTTTATACGGATTAACCTTTCCGTAGCGTATTTTAGACGCTCAGCTTAATAAGGCGCGACTCATATTACCTACTTCTCTCTAAAAGAAATAGACGCTTTATACCTATGGTTGGCAGTTATTACTTATTTTATAGCATTACCGAATAATTATTGTCAATAGTAATTATTACTTTTCAGTCATAATGTGAAGAGTGCTACCGTCTGTGGTAATCTCAATTCTACCTTTTTGATCGGTTCGCAGATATGGGATATGTGCATTTTCAAGACTTGCTATAGCCTCCTTGTGCGGGTGTCCAAAGGTATTGTTACTCCCTACCGATATTACGGCAATTTGAGGATTGAACAGGCGAATTAATCTATCTGAGACTGCATCTTGCGAACCGTGATGAGGGACTTTATAGATATGAATCGTACTTTCTTTAAGTTCATTCGATTGAGCTAGTGTGTCTGCTATTTCGTTTAAAACGTTAGCTCCTGCATCACCGGAAAAAAGAGTAGCGGTACTTTTATATTTCATGAGTAGCACTACTGATGAATCATTAAAATCGCTAAGGTATGCTTCCCAATTGCCATTCTGCCTGTTCCAGGAAGTTTTTTTTGGCCATAAAACTTGAAAGGTAAGATCTTTTTCAACTTCGATTTGATCACTCTGCCAAACCTCTTCTAAGTCTTTTGTATTGTCCAGAGATTTTTTTTCAAATTCCTGCTTTTCTGAGCTTTGGAAATTGAGCTCATTTCTAATTATAGTACTGAATTTATTTGCACTGAGAAGATCGATAAAACCGGTAATATGGTCGGCATGGAAATGCGAAACGATAGCGAGATCAATTCTTTTTGCGAAAAAAGATCGTGTTTGAGTGAGACAGCTTTGGATTCGGTTATCTGGACCGGCATCAATAAGAATGGTATGGCTAAGCGGCGTGTAGATTACTATCCCATCGCCTTGACCTACATCACAAATGTTAATGTGTAACAAATGATCAGGAAAACTTTTTAGACTATTGATCCCGACCATAAGGAGAATTACTATGGAGAGTACGGAAATTGTTAATTTATTCATTTTTCTCCTTTTCATTATCTCTCATATTTGAATACTTTTTGTTACTGGTAAATTTTACCGTTATAAAGCCTAAAATAATATAAAATCCTAATAAAATTTCAAAATTTATATTAAATCCATCTATGACAGCATACGGTATCCTACTAAAAAGAATGAGGACCTGCAGGAAAAATGCGGTAATTCCATAGAGCTCAAAGCTTACTACCTTAGCTATCAGTGGATAGGTGAAGTCCGCTAAACACACGATTAAAGTTGATACCATTATGTACGGTACTAGCCATGCTACTGCGATATTGGCAAGTGGGCCGACCAGTGAGACCATGCCAAAGGTGTACATGCTTAGGGGCAGCACTGCAATTTGTGCTGCTAGTGTTGTTAAGAACTCGTCTTTAACGAACCTTATCCAAGGAGCGAACTCACCAAGAGAAAAACCGTATCTTTTTTGTATTAATCTAAGTGCTCGGTTAAGGGGCTCAGGCAAGAGTACTACCCCTGCAGTTGCTGCTACGGAAAGTTGAAATGAGAGAGAAATTATTAGTTGTGGCCATACTGTTAGACATATAACTATGGTAATTATTACTATTCTGATAGTATCTACCGGCCGTCCAAAATATTTACTAAAAAGAAGTATGGAAGCCATTATACCCGCTCGGATTGCGGGCGGTTGGGCTCCGGTGAGCAGAACGAATAGAACGCATCCAACAAAGGCCGCTACAAGGGCGGTGCGGCGTTTAAGGTATCCTGCTGCTGCGGTAATGCTGCTAATTACCAAAGTAAGGTTAAAGCCGGAGACGACAATCATATGAAGCGTTCCAGTTGATTGTAACGCCCTGTCGATGGGTTCACTAAATTCTGCTTTAGTCCCGAGTAACATTCCCTGAGCTAGAGCAGCGTGATCGGATGGAAGTAGTTTACGAAGAATTTGCTCACAATGTAGACGAATTGCAAAAAGGATTTTAACAATCTGATTTGGACGGTTACTTAGAATTTCTATCTTCGGGTTACTAATTATTCTATTTTCTTTTATCTTCCCCTTCACTTTTAGAACATCACCATATTCTAGCGAAGGAAATCTTGATGTGATAATTAAATATGGTGAATTATTACTGACATACAGCTTGTTGTTTTTACTGTACGGTATGTCTGTTACTTTAACGACTCCATCAAATATTGTGCTACCGATATTTAATGCTGGCTGGGTCTGTACGAAGCGAAAATAAATTAGCGCGCAAGCGGAAAGACAGAGCAGTGTGTGTCGAGTAGAGACGCTCATGTACTTATGGTAGCGGAGGGGTATTTAGTTGTAAATATCCTGATTAACTCTTACGATTTTTGAAGATATTCTCAATTTCTTCAACAATTTGTTTAGGAAGTAATTGTGCTTTGATTAAATATCCTTCGGCTCCTAATTTAAAGGCTTCTTTTATGATTGATTCTTGAACCTGGTTGGTTAATAGATATACTGGCGTATCTTTTGCGGGAGAACTGTCCTCTTTTATTTTCTCGAGAACTTCGATACCAGTCATTTTGGGCATCATTATGTCCAATAAAATTAAATCTACTGGATTGGCTAACGCTTTATCTAACCCATCTTGACCATCTACTGCACTGATTATTTCGTATCCATTTTTTTTGAGATATCTTTCATAGAGATCGCGAATAAAAAATTCATCTTCTACGAGTAATATTCGTTTTTGTTTGTCCATGGTGCTATTATTCTTTTTTTGAGTTTGATTGTCAATAATTACTTCTTGGATTCAACATGAGGAACAGTGAAGGTAAAACATGCTCCCTTACCTTCATCTGAATCCACCCAAATTTTTCCTCCGTGCATCTGCACAATTGATTTGGAAATATAGAGTCCTAAACCATTGCCCTTTGAGCCTTGTTCAAGCGGACCTGATACACGAAAGAATTTTTCGAAGAGATGTTCTTGCGCTTTCTTAGGGATGCCTTCTCCATTATCGCGCACTGATGTCTCGATCCAATCTTTATCATCACTCACTTTTACTGAAACATGAATTTCTCCATTATTTTGTGTGTAATTAACGGCATTAGATAAAAGATTGGCTATAACTTCCTGAATACGAAGTTTATCTACGTATGCCATAAGATTAGGATCAAGATCTTCCATTGAGAGACTAATGCCTTTGCTTTGGGCTCGCTCTTTAAATGTTTCGCCAACCTCATTTAAACATTCACTCCAATTTAAATCTTTGCAAGCTAGCGAAAGTACACCTTTTTCGATTTTAGTTACATTCAATATGTTTTCAACCAGGGCTAATAATTGTTCCGAGCTTACCGATATTCGTGAAAGTAATGTTTTCCAATCTTCAACTGGTAAGGCTTCTCCCGCTTCAAGCTCTTCGGTCATAAGGCTTGCATACCCTCGAATTGAGGTTAATGGGGTACGCAGTTCATGGGCGGCCATGGAAACGAAGTCTAATTTCATGTCTTCGAGTTCATGTTCTTTAGTTTTATCGTGAATAGTGATAATGGTGCGCTTACGATCTGATTCGTAATAAATATACGCGACTCCGACAGTGCCATATAATTCTTTTGTACCAACTATTCTTACGACGTTACTTATATTAGTCTTGCCTTTTTCCTCATTTTTAAATAGCGTATCTAACTGTACCTCAACTGCACCGTCGTATATTTTTATCACTTCACTAAAGGGTTTCTTGAATACTTGATCTTTTTTTATACCCAATGCTTCCTCACCAGCCTTATTTACTGTAATTATTTTGCCCGTGTGACCTATAAAAATAACACCATCAACAATATTTTCAAGAATACTTTCTACTTTATTTTTTTCTTCCTGTAACAGTGCAGTGAGCTGCTTAGACTGTTCCAAGGCCTGGATTAGTTCACGATTTTTTTTATATAGTTCGCCTGAAATTCTTAACGTGTCTGTCGTGGCGGGTTGATTTGTAGGCTGATCGTTCATATATAATGTTTATTGAAGAAATGTTGGCAAATTTACTTGTTCAGTTTTATTTTTGATTACTGCATTGATTGCCTCTTTACTTACTTCAATAGAAATGGCTCCAAATAACGAGGCATATTGTTCAACAAGCCGCTTGACTGCATCTTCAGGAGGAGTTGACGTTACTGTGATATTCTCAAGCTTGCTGTCAATTGATAATCCATTAATTTTATTTGCCTCCTCAACGGCCATAGGACCAATTATTGCCATTTGTGATTTGATTATGGATTTCACTATCTCGGCATACGTATCCATGTTACCTCTTCCCTTTTAGGGTGAACATACTGCCACCTACCGCAATAAGATATAACGCTGTTGCATAAAGCATGTCGCTGATGTCGGCATTATAGTATGTAGTGCGGTTAGTACGATAATTAAAGATAAAGTCGGCAATGTATTCAATAGCTAACCCAATTGTAATAAAAGCGAAGGCAAAAGTTAACTTGCCTCCAGTAAACTTTTTAGATAAAAAGAGCAGTGACAAGCTGATTCCAATCATGATAGCATCGCCAATAGTATAATAATAGTTGAGTGCTACGGCTAGCGCAGCGGCATTATCGCTGACAGCCAAGGGACGAATATCTTTGTACACTATGAACGTTATTGCTGTTGCAAGCACCGGGGTTAGAATTAATAGTGCCTTACCTCGTGTAGTTTGCCAAAGATATTTGAAACCTACAGCAGAGACTAGACTCCAAAGCCCCCAGAGACAGAATGGAAAAAATAGCCCGAATCCGACATCTGGCCAACCAGGGAACGGCACATCGCTGATTGGCTGAGGATTAAAAACATTGGAAGGCATGAATCCACCATAGTTGTAGTACGCCCACGTTAGCCCACCAATAGCAAAACTAATTAGTGCTAGGCCGAAACCAATTACCGATCGGCCATACAGACTTTTTAAACCTCCCCACTCTTTAGCATTGCGAATAACCAATAGGCCACCCCATGCCGCCATGATGGCATAGGCGAAATTAAAATGATAGTTTTCGTTAGAATTTGAAAGGCCGCGTGCTTGGAGCGTAAGCCACCACAATCCTAATAATAGAAAAAAACCGTCAAGCCCGTACGTTACTAATTTACTCTTGGATGGCATGTATTTAGCGTACGTGTTTTATGTAGTGCAGGTCAAGTGGAGCTTAGAGCTTGATCTTGTCTTTAATTTTTTCAAAGGTGTTTTTATTAACTGCTTTTTTTTCTTTTAACTCTTCCAATGATTTATACGGACGATTGTTTATGATTTTTTGCGCGGTAACTGGTCCTATACCGGGCAAGACATCCAGCTCTGACGCTGCAGCAGAATTAACATTAACTTTGCCATCGGATGGTGTTGGCGAGGTAGCCTGTGGAGATACTGTAACTAGTGCTTTTTGTAACCCCGGGGAATCGGTTGAAATTCCCGCAATTTGCGGTGTGCTTGTCTGTGTGGGAATTGGTTGAGACATGTTGGAAGCACTTAAAGGAAGCGCCTTCACTTCTCCGACGGCTGGAATAAAAATTTTGTCGCCGTCGGTTAACTTAGTTGCTTGATTAAGATTTTTAGCAATCCAGCTTGTATCTGCTTTTTGAGTAGTGCCTCCTGCCGCTTGAATCGCCTGACTGATACGTGAACTGGGCTCTAGTTTGTAAACTCCCGGATGCGTAATTGCTCCGGAAACATCTACCATTATATAGATATCTGCAGAAGGTGACGCGAATTGTGCATCTTTTTGAGATATTTCGCTACTATTTTTTATATTTTGATCTATTTTGTTTTCCGATGCTCGTACTATTTTTATTGCAGAACTAGCGAGTTGTGTATTAGCAGCGATTTTGTATACGCCGATAGTAAGGGATACTATTCCAAATACCAAGAACACAATTGATAGCCTTACGTGTTGTAGGAGTTGCGGCATTACTTATTAGTATTGATTATTTTATAACAATATTCAAGAGTTTATTCGGAACAAAAATCACGTTTGTTGGTGACTTACCTTCCAGAAACTTTAACACTGTTTCAGATTGTAATGCTTTTGCCTGGACTTCATCTTGGGTAGTGCCTACAGGTACCGTTATATGTTCGCGAACTTTACCATTTACTTGAACAACTATCTCGACCTCTGATTCGATTAAGAGATCTTTGTTGAAGCTTGGCCATGCTTGGTGATGCACACTACCCTCTTTATCTAGGGTAAAGGTATTCCAGAGCTCTTCCGAGATGAATGGTGCAAAAGGTGCGATCACTCTAATAATTACTTTTTTCTGTTCAAGCGTTAATTTATTATCTCCTGCTGTGTTGGTGAATTCCATAAACGCAGCAACTGATGTATTAAACTTCATTTGTGGTAAGTCGTGGGAGATTTTCTTTACTAATTTGTTAACTGCCACTTCAATGTCGAGACCAGGTGCTTCGGCATTGTCTGATGTCATAATGCCATAGAATTTGCGCATAAAGCGAGCAACGCCTTCTATACCGGAAGGATTCCATGCTCCACCTTGATCATACGGACCAATGAAACAAAGGTATAATCTAACAGTATCTGCACCATAATGATCGACTAACTCATCGGGGTTGATTACATTGCCTTTAGATTTGGACATCTTCTGGTGATCTGGACCCAAGATCATGCCCTGATTAAATAAGCTCTGGAAAGGCTCCTGAAAGTTTAAATAGCCCATGTCGGCAAAGACTTTAGTAAAGAATCTGGAATATAATAGGTGCAGTACCGCATGTTCTGCTCCACCAATATATCTATCTACCGGCAACCAATTATTAACAGTATCTGTTTCAGCTCCTAACGATTTTGAAGCAAACGGCACGGTATCGTCTTTTGAAGTTGGGTAGCGCAAGAAATACCATGAACTATCTACGAAGGTATCCATCGTGTCTGTATCCCGTTTGGCAGGTTTGCCACACGTAGGACATGGTACATTAACAAATTCTGGTGCTGAACCCAGCGGTGAAACTTCTTGTGGTGTGTAATCTACTTCATATGGCAGAATTACCGGTAACTGATTTTCTGGAACTGGTACTGTTCCACACTCTTGGCAATATATTATTGGGATAGGTGCGCCCCAATAGCGCTGTCGTGACACAAGCCAATCGCGCAATTTATATTTGACTGTTTTTTTGGCTTTATTTTCTTTTTCTAAGACTCCGATTATTAATTTCTTAGCATCGGCCATTTGTAATCCAGAGAAATTTTCTGAATCTATTAAGTGGGCATTTTCATTATCTGTGAACGGTGCAGTAAATCCTTCCTCAGGAAAAGTGAAATCTAAATTTTCCGGAATTATTTTTTTCTCAATCCCATATTCTACTGCTTCCTGCCAGGAGCGGCTTTCGGTGTTATACGGCACTACTTTATCTTTAAAAATAGCCATACGAACTACGCCATCTGTGTGTACAACAAACGGTCCATCCTGCAAGTGGGTTTGCACTAATTTTTTGAATTCTTCAATCTGATTTCGATTGAAGTGGATTAGTTTTCCCCATAAACTAAAATCTGATATAGCGTATCCTAATGACTCTAATTCAGTAAAAAATTCACTGTCTACGCTTTTTTGTACGACGGTTGCAGATACTTCGGCGGGCTGATAAATATATTTGATCGGCAAATCATATTGTTTCGCAAAATCATAGTCACGCTGATCGTGAGCAGGCACCGCCATTATCGCTCCGGTTCCATAATTTGCTAAGATGAAGTCACCTGTCCAGATTGGAAGTTTGCGCCCGGTAAATGGATGGATTCCATACGAGCCAGTAAAGGCTCCGGTTTTCTTTTTTGTCTCGGAAATGCGTTCCAGTTCTGACTTGTGGCTTGTTTGCTCACGATAACTATGTACTTCGCGTTTATGCTCTTCTGTAGTGATGGCATCAAGCATTGAGTGCTCTGGTGCTACAACCATAAACGTTGCGCCAAAAATTGTATCGGGGCGAGTGGTAAAGACGGTGAGTGCATTTTTTTCTTCTGATCCTTCGGTTACTACTTCAAAGGTAACTTCTGTTCCTTCACTTTTGCCAATCCAATTGTACTGCATGGATTTAATTTTCTCTGGCCAGTCTAACGTTTCTAACCCGGTTAATAATCTTTCCGCATACTCTGTAATCTTGAAAAACCATTGCTCAATAAATTTTTGCTCGACTTGTGAACCACAACGCCAACATACTCCGCCTTCGGCTTGTTCGTTTGCCAACACTGACTTATCTAGTGGGCACCAATTTACTGCAGCTCTGGTTTTATAGGCTAAGCCTTTTTCATATAGTTTTAAGAAACACCATTGTGTCCATTTGTAATAATCCGGGTCGCAGGTGATAACGGTGCGATTAAGATCGTATGACGGACCCATGCGATCGAGCTGTTTTAACATTGATTGAATATTGGAGTGGGTCCAGTCTGACGGGTGGATGCCGCGTTTAATTGCTGCTCCTTCTGCTGGTAAGCCAAACGCATCAAATCCTATGGGGTGCAATACGTTTTTGCCGTTCATTCTCTGATACCGCGCATAGATATCGGCAGGGCCGAAATTGTACCAATGTCCGATATGTAAATCTCCGGATGGATAAGGAAACATTACGAGGGTGAAATTTTTGGGTTTTTCGCTGGTATTGGGTGTTTTGTAGGTCTGTTTTTCTTTCCAGGTTTGAGACCATTTGGGTTCAATTTCTTTGTGATTGTAGGATTTCATGGTGTTAATTATATCATATGTGCTTTAGAAAAATTATATATAGCCAACAGTTATTATTAGACTCTTCTCGTCGCTCTTTTCCGCCTTTCAAAGTATGGCGAAGAAGGTCGCTAAAGAGCTAGCTCGAAGATTCTAATGTATGCGAATAACCCTATATTGTTGGGCTGGCGGAGGTGGAGGCCCTTGGTGAGTGAGAAGGTTCCCCAGAATGGCTTGGGCGTGGTGTCAATTTAGCAATGGCGCGAACTAAATCCTGTAATGCTTTTTGTGTTTGACCTACTTGCTTTACAACGTCAGATACTGCACTACCAATATTTTGTGTGCCTCCTGCTGAATTCGCTGCAATTATTGCATCTAATGTAGCTTTCAGGGCGACAATTGATGCGCGCTGCTTAGAGATCATTGTGGAAACGCTTGCTGACTTTGCAGTAACTTCTGAAACGTTTGTGCCCTGGGCAGAAAGACTGGCAATGCGAACATTAGCACGCTTTAATATATTTTCCTGACGATCTGTCAATTTTGTAAAGCGCTGCGTGATGGTCTCGTTTAATTTTGCGATACGCTTTGATCGATCTTCTTTTAGTTTTCCGGACAAAGAAGCGAACTTATGTTCAAATTCACCAGCCCGAGAAGCGAATTTTTCTTTAAGCTCATTTAGTTTACCTGAGCGAGTGTCGATGCGATCTTCAACTTTTTTAAGAAATTCACCGGAACGAGTTGATAGTTTTTCGATATTTTTTATTTGTGGTAAATTTCTCAGGTTACCGGGCCCGCTGTTTTCTCCATCTTTGGCAGAAACTACAGGAACAATAATAAGTGCAGCGACCGCTACTGTAGACGCGGCTGCTATCGCTTTCATACGTTTGTTTTTCATAAGCTCTTATACAGTAGATGATGGTTGCGAGGTTTGTCAAGAAGGATTTTCCCACCCTGAAATGTTTGAAAACCCTTATTATTATCTTGAAATCTCACTACACCTTGTGCCAACTGCTTAAGATATCCCGAATTGTTATTTGTAATCTTTATAGTATTGTGGACTATAATTTCTTGCTTTCAAACCAGACTCTAGCTCAATTGGTGGAGGAAATGCAAGGATAGGCGTTTGTTTTAGAAAATATATTTACTTTTAAAGAAAATACTTCCATGTTGATATAACTTCGATTTTAATATCTTCTTCGATGAAATCTTGTTCCTCATTAAAAGTAAGAATAATCCCTTTTGATAAACCATATTCTTTGCATGCAGATATAAGACCTTTTATTTCACGATTCTTAGTTTCTGTATCAGCTATCGTATATGCAACTTGTATAGCTGTTTTTACCTGACCTTTTTCCACGATGATAAAATCACACTCATTAGTATTTTGGTAATAAAAAGGTGTTTCTCCTTGTTTAAATAATTCAAGCGCTACGACTGATTCAAGCAGACGGCCCTTATCTTGTGCCAATTTAAAGTCTAATGCTGTTCCCATTCCAGTATCTATACAATAGGATTTTTTTTGTGAGTATTCTGTTTTAACTAAAGAGGTTGTATATTTTGAAATGAATCTATTGAGATAAATTGCTTCTACATATTCCTGATATGCATATAAAGTATCTTTTCCCATTTTGTATCCCTGAGATTTGAGTTCGTTATATATTTTATTTACACTCCACTCTTTTCCACTGTTGCTAACAACTCGCTTGCAAAAATATTTTAGTAACGTTCCTTGTGATACTTTATACCTTTCGATAAGATCCCGAATAACCATAACATTAAAGTACTCTTGTAGAATTTTTTCTTTTAGTTCACTATCTTTCTCCACGAGTTCGGGGAATCCACCATATTGCATAAATTGTTCAAACAGGTTAACAATTTTTGCGTTGTCTTGACTTTTGTATGGATCTAGGTGAAGTGATCTTACCGACAGAAACTCATGGAAAGATAGCGGGTAGACTTCATATGTAATAGTTCTGCCCCGCAGTGCAGTGGCAATTTCTTTTGATAGTAATGCTGCGTTAGATCCGGTAATAAAGATATGCCTACTTATAGTGTTATAAAGTCTGGCAACGAATTTTTCCCATCCAATGACCTCTTGAATTTCATCAAAAAAGAAATAGCATTGTGATAAATCTTGATCCGGGTATAGTTCACGGTATGATTGTAAGATTTCGTCTAGTTCTTCAACTTTAAGTTCAAGGCGTTCGTCTTCGAAATTGAGGTAAAAGATCTGTTCTTGCTTAATTCCTTTGTTCTGAGCCTGTTTAATCAGTTGTAGAAGATGATACGTTTTGCCGCTACGTCGTACCCCGGCAAGTGTAATAATTTTGTCCGTATTAAGAGGGATAGTTAATGTACGATGCCAAATTTCCGGTATTTTTTGAACTTGATTATCTGTTAAGATATTTTTAAATAAATCTTTCCTTCCCATAAGGAAAGATTATTATATTTTCTTCCTTTTGTCAAGGAAGCTTTATGTGGACCGCAGGGGGCTCGAACCCCTCACCTTTCGCATGCCATGCGAACGCTCTACCAAATGAGCTAGCAGCCCCGAACTTATAGTTCGGGATCTTCGCCTCCGCAAATTGCGTTCGGCTACGACCCTTCCTTAAGATAACTTCTAGAGATTATACCAGATTATATTTTAAAAATATTGTTAATTTTTGATGTACTTAGCTATCTTTCGATACTAATTTATCTATTTTGTTACTTAAACCTTGAAGGAATAAACTGCAGTAATTTCTGGGCGACTTGTAACACTTGTAACTTTAACTTATCCTTGGCTATTACGGCATCTTTAGTGTAGTCGTGAATATTTTCGATGGTGCCTCGGATAACTTTTATAACCTGAATTAATTGGTAGAGTAAAATGTTTATGAAGATAGCAATGCTTACTAAGCTTGCAGCGAGTGCAAGATACAAAAAATCTAAGGAACTCATTTGCATAGCTATACCTCTTTGTTTTCAGTTTTTTGAATTTCCTGGTCTATTTTTTCTTCAGCTTTTGCGACTGTGTCGCTGAGTGCCTCTTGTAGTTGGTCTGATTTTTCTTTAACTGTATCTGCAAGTTTGCTTACTGCCGGTAAAACTGAAGTTTTAGTTTTATCTACAAGCTCAGAGGTTTTTTCTTTTACTTTTTCCCGTCGGTCGGGGTCTGACAATAAAACTGCAGCAGCTCCGGCAAGAAACCCTAACACTAAACCAAAAACGCCAGATTGGAATGCGTTATCTGATCGATCGAAATCGCGGGACATGTATCCTCCTTATAGTAATATTATACTAATGTTATCACTTATCTTGTTTGGCGACAAGGGCATCACTAAGAATTTTCTTTAAACCGTTCAATCCAAGTTCATTTTCTGCTGAGATAAATCCGTAGGGCTTGTGCTTCGATTTAAGGGCTTCTTCGATTGATGGTATATATTTGGTTCGCTGATCTTCAGGAATTTTATCTATCTTATTTACAATAATTATCTCCTGTTTAGATGGGATATCATGGCCGTATTGTTCGATTTCTGAACGAACTGTATCGTATGTACTCAACAACTGATCTCTTAGCGCTTCTGGTGTAGTATCTGCTTGGACATCTGGGACAGCGATTAGATGAACAAGAAGCTGTGTTCGTTCAATATGCTGTAAGAATCTGTATCCTAATCCTTTACCTTTGGAAGCACCTTCGATAAGACCAGGAATGTCGGCTAGAATTATTTTTTTGTCATCAATGGACATTACACCAAGATTTGGCACGAGCGTAGTGAACTCGTAATTAGCAATTTTTGGTGACGCAGCAGTAAGCTTTGATAACAATGTTGATTTTCCGGCATTTGGCAACCCGATTAATCCAACATTTGCTACCATTTTTAAAATAATTTCAACTTCAAGATATTCTCCTTTTTGCCCAGGCTCGGCAAATTTTGGTGCTTTGTCTATAGAATTTTTAAAACGAGCGTTGCCTTTACCACCTGCACCGCCACGGGCAATCATGATTTGTTTGCCTTCTTGGTCTAAATCGAAGACCGGCCTTTCGTCCTTTTCAAAAGCAGACGTGCGACTTCTTTGTGCTCGATGAGAGCTAGCATATGACTTTTCTCTAGCGCTAAAATCGTATACTTTATACTCTTCTGAAGGCTTTTCCAATGAATTTTCGAAATCTTCATTGCTGTCGTTATCTAGAGTGATTTGTGATATCTTTTGATGCATATCGGAAGTATTAGCAGTACTGCTTAACGACTCTCGTGTTATAGGCTGTTCATTACTGCTTACCTCCCTTTCTGTATCCATTTCGGAGTCATTTTCTGATACTTCATCTCTTTTTTTATGCTTTTCTATTTTCTTATAGTTGAACACTTTTTGTTCATACTTGTTTGGCTCTCTAAATTCGCCTTTTTTACGTTTATTGGTAGGTACATCTACAACCAATTTGTTGATACGAATGATGCTACCAACTGGAACTTTGAGAATTAAATCGTGCCCATCCTTACCATGCTTGTTAGATGTACCGCCCGGCTCACCATTTTCAGCGTCAAAGTGATCAAGGAATTGAAAGTCCAGAAGTGTGGAGACACTGTTTGAGGCAACAACATAGAAGTCGCCACCCTTACCGCCATCGCCACCATCTGGGCCGCCTTTTGGCACATATTTTTCCCGGCGAAACCCTACCAATCCCTTGCCGCCATCACCTGCTTTGATCTTAACTTTTGCGTAATCTAACATATTATGGCTATTCTATCATATTTTCTGTAATTTATTAATGACATAAACAAGTTCAGTATTGAAGGCGATTCTTTGAAAATCCCACTTTTGTGAAGCAATGATGTCTTCACAGCGCCTGGTATATGTTTTTATCATGCCTTTTTGTTTGCCTGAAAGAGATCCTGTTGGAAAGGTTACGACAAGGTATTTGCCTTTAAGAGATTTAAGAATCTCTGCTGAGGAATCTTTTCGTTGCTGTTCAAGAAGAGGCAGAATTTTATATAGAAAGTGAATTTCATAATATTCGTCTGTTTCTTCAAAAAGATCTTTTACCTTTGCGTTAACTTGGGGAAGTGGAGGTGTTTTGTTGATTATTTTAAAAACGGAATTTAGGAACAGCACCTCTTCCTTATCTATGTCATGCGCTGTGTATTTCGTTGTAGCGGGTAGTTGCATCCATGGAATGGTAAGTGCATTAAGGCCTGCGGCATGGTCGAGAATGCTTACAGGATTGCCTGTGGCGGCAAATATTTTTGAATAAAATTCGTTAAGAATTGGAATTCGTTCTTTTGTGGAAGAATGAATTTTTAATAGTGGCAGAAAAATTTCTTTAAGATCTTTTCCCTGCGATAGTTCTTCGCTAATTTTTGTTTCGAGTTTTTTGAAGTTGGGACGCGAGGTGTAATATGCTCCCCAAATTTGGTGCAGTTTTTTCTTTGCTTCGTCTTCAACTTGTTTTTCAGGAAAGCGCCGAGCGGAAGCTTGAACAATTCGTGAGACTGTTTGTGGCGCAAGTGATGAATACTTTTTGCTTAGCTGGATTTTTTTGCGCAACTTAGTAAGAATTTCTGTTGTACTGGTTAAGTGAATAGGTTCGATTTTAATTTTATTTGACATATACTTTTAAACTTGCTGTTCATTCCTTCCACTCTATTTCCTAAAATCTCAGCCGCTCGTTCGTCAAAGCGGTCGCTTTTTTTCTCGTTCCAATTGTTTTGCCACCGTACCAGGCTAATTCAACTCTGGCTGGATATCTTGGTAATCTTCATTCTCCTGATGAAGATTATAAGCTCGGCACATTGTAATTGATTTAGTTCATCTGCATGAAATTCTTGTTGCGTAGTGCGCAGTACTTCTTCCTGATATGCTTGTTCCTCCGGGCTCATGCTGCGATTATACGGGTTCAGATCTTAGTTTCTCAATAAGTCGTGTGTAGGTTCGCAGATTGTGAATTGTTGCTAGCCGTGACGCAGTGGCGTCTTCAATTTCAAATAAGTGTTTTAGATAGGCGCGCGTGTAGTTTTTGCAGGTATGGCAATCGCAATTGCTGTCTATTGGACTGGAATCCCGAGTATATTTTTCTTCTTTAATGTGAAGGAAGGAATATATTTTTTTGCTGTCATCATTAAGTATGTAGAGGCGCTGGTGGCGGGCATCACGGGTTGGTAGAACGCAATCAAAGATGTTCCAGCCCATTTGGTAGCAATCATGTACCGCTTGTGGATTGCCAACACCTAGGGCGTATTTAGGGAGAGCGTTGGGAATAAGATCGGCTGTATATTTCAAGATTTCATAATCATAGTTACCACCTTCATCCAAGGGCCAGCCACCAAACCCATACCCATCGAAACCGATCTTCTGCAGTTCTTTAAAACAATGCTGACGTAATTCTTTTCTAGAGCCGCCTTGAATGACACCGAATAACAACGGGCGCGTGGCATCGGTCATTTTACGGTTTTTAATTTGAGTAGTAAATTCCTCTTTGCAGCGTTTCGCCCACTCTATCGTCCGTTTGATACTGGCGTTTTCGTCTTCTTCAGTTGCTTTAAGCGGTGGACAATCGTCAAGGCAAATCATGATATCTGCTTCAAGAGCGAATTGAACCTGAATAGATTTCTCGGGAGTGAAATTATATTTTTCTTTGCCCCCTTTAGAGTCTTTATAAAAAATTACGCCGTCTTTATTTATTTTGCCAAAGGCCGGATTCTGGTAAATCATTGATAATAGCTGGAACCCGCCGGAATCTGAAATAATCCAGCCATCCCAACCCATTAGTTTCTTTATGCCTCCTATTTCCTTAAGCACTGTTGTGCCTGGCTTGGACATAAGATGATAGGTGTTGACGATTACTCCTTCAACACTTGCTTGTGCAAGATCCTGACTGTCTATGGTGCGAATGACGCCGCGAGTAGCGTCGGGGAAAAAGGTTGGCAAGTTGAGTTGCTTGTTTTTAATGGTAAAGCTTTTCACTACTTTGTATTATACCCTACTTTAGGAAGTTCATTGGGTTTTGATTTGACGCTCCCGGCCTGCGGACTTCGAAGTGTACATGAGGACCTGTAGAGCGACCGGTTGATCCGCGAAGACCAATTACCTGGCCCTTGGATACTTTATCTCCCGTTTTTACTTTGTGTGAGTCGGCTAAGAGATGCCCATATAAGGTAACGTAACCGTTCGGGTGTTTTATCATGACGCGGTTACCATACCCGGTGTTATCTACCCAACCGGAAACAATAACCTCTCCACCATCGGCGGCTACCACTGGGTCGCCGGCACTTCCGGCAATGTCTATACCGGGATGATATGACTTAAAGCCCTGAGTAACAAGACCTCGAACAGGCCACATAAATGACCCCGTTCCAATGCCATTGCCTTTGGGAGTTGGTTTGGAGTCTCCTGACTTTGGCGTGTCGATTGGACCTTCGACTACTTTTACCGGAGCCTTGGATGGTCGCGGCTTCTCTTCTGGGGTACCGTCAGGCACGATAATGATTTGACCAATGCGAAGTCCAAGATTCTCGCCGATGTCATTAAAGGGAAAATCTACTATTGCCTGCGGGTTAGTGTCATATTTCTTAGCGATGCTGTAGACGGTATTGCCGCGAACTACTTGATGCGCAACACCGGATACGGGCAAGATTTTTAGTTTCTGCCCGGGTTTGATGGTATCTTTGTCTTCTAAATCGTTTGCCCATTTAATTGTGTTGGTATCTATGCCGAATTTTTCAGCAATCTGAGAGAGTGTTTCTCCAGGGACTACGGTGTATTCTAATATTTGATCACGCGGTTTTTCAGAAATAAGGGTTTCGGCATTCATTGTATCTAATGAGTCTCCTGAGAAAGATGCTAGTTCTGCTTGAGGAATCTCTTGTGGTGTTGCGGCATCGGCTTCGGGATATTGCGATGTTGTGGATGATGATCCACCCATAAAACTACCACCAATTAAAACACCGGCAACAATACCTACCATGCCTAAATGCACTGTCGGTCGAGAGAGTTGACCACGACGTTTAATTATTTTTTTTGTTACAACTTTTTTTTGCGTTTCAAAGGTTGCAGCGCAAAACGTTACTTTATGGGTAGAGTAACGCGAGATGAGTGAGGAAAAATCTTGTATATCTTCGAGCAGAGACATAGGATAAGCAAAATGCTCTCTGCATAATGCATTTATGAGAGAAGAAAGTCAAGGCGAAAGTGATACGAATGTTCACATTACGCTTTATTGGTCGCTTTTCTTTTCTTTACTTAGCATTTTAGATATGAACTCTGCTAATTTTTCTCGATTATTTTTTTCTTTAAAGAAATGATAGATGCCCGGTGCTGCCGAGAAAACGATTATGCCACCAATGATTGGTAATAAATACTTATCTACATCATCTTTAGGAATTACTTGTCCTAAGAAATATCCGCCAAAAACCATTGAAGTAACCCAAATAAAACCACCAATCATATTATATAGGACAAATGCTCCATACTTCATGTTCCCTGCACCAGCAACGATGGGCGCAAATGTCCTAATGACCGGCATAAATCTGGCTAGAATGATTGTTTTCCCTCCGTGTTTTTCGTAGAACGCCTCAGCTTTTAGGATGTGGTTTTTATTAAAGAGGAGTGAGTCTTCTTTATTAAAGATACGCTTGCCTGTTTTGCGGCCTATATAGTAGCCCGTGCTATCACCTGAGATTGCAGCTATAAGACAGATGAGGTAGAGCAGGCCGAGGTTCAAAATGGGTTTGCCTTGAAACATTTGTGAGGCAAGAAACCCAGCAGTGAATAATAAGCTGTCGCCCGGTAAAAAGAAGCCAATGAGTAGCCCTGATTCAGCAAAGACAATTGCAAAAATGCCGATGTAGCCGATTTGTTTAATAAGCTCTGGGAGGTCTAGGTGCATGATTGGGGTATTATACCATGGAATGGTTTGGAGAAGTAAAGGAGGGGTTTTTAATCTATTTTTGTTTTTAAGAGTGGTGGTATATACTCTGAATATGTCCGAATCTGAATCTGGAGAATTACATTTTAATCCCCCTGGAAAAGATGATGAACGAATGCAACTTGTGGGTGCTGAAAAAGAGTTCAAGGGTTCAATCGACGCTCAGGATCTTGCACATTTTGATAAATTGTATCGTAGAAACAAGAAGGATAAGATAGAAAAAGAGTATGCACGTTTTGCTGCTAAAAAAATAGAAGAATTGGATGATTTAAAAAAGCGAGGAAAAATCTCAGAGTGGACCTATGGGATTAATGAGCAAGAAATTAAGGGATTAGGATATATTACAGAGGCCATTTCTGCTCAAAGTGCCGATGAACAAGCGATTGCAGTTATTGCCCTGTTAGCGGGAAATTCACGCGAGAAGAATCACCCGCAAACTAAAGAACATCATACTTTTTACAAAGATAAATTATTTGAATCGGATGCTTCGCAATATTTCATTGATAAAGAAGGCGAAGTCCACTATTCATTTATGGGAGCTCGAAACTTTCACAGTTTAGCACTCCGAGGGTTACACATTGTTCGTAGAGCTACCGCAGATTCAGAATCATCTAAATTAGAGTACTTAATTGATCAATACAATGCCATTGCTCACCCTGAAGTAAATAAAAGAACGGAAATTGCACTGGGACTATTGGAAGTAGTAACAGTGCTCGGAGCTTCCTATTCTAAAGAACGGGCGCTGGCCGATCATCTCGGAAAGATATTAGTGCAGCAGTATGTTAAGGAGCGGAATCCGTCAATTGCTCTTCTTGAAATAATGGGTCAAGATGGATTAGCGGAAAATACAAAGCGATGGCTAAAAGCAGAATATTTTAACCCTTATTGCATAGGTAGTGTTAATGATTTCGTTTGGAGCTGTGCTGCTCATTTTGATCTCATGAGTAGAACAGCATTTCAAGAGTATCGCACAACGAGCGGTGGTTACGAAGTAATGTCGCCAACTTTTGTAAAACAATGGCATCAACAGATAGATTCCCCTCGTGGTTTACGGTTTCTTATTCGTGATCGCGCAGATAAAGAAACCGGTATGGGACAAGGCGCTGTTATGCGTTATGACTTAGATGATCCTGGGTCTTATTTTCAAGATAAAGCAAAATACGACGAACAATTAGCCTTACTTGGGATGGGTATTGATGTAAAAAAAGAGCGTTATTGTATTCTCCCCATGGGATTAAAGGACAGTTAACGAAATTTATTGCAGAAGGAAGCCTTTTTCAAAAAATCCCGCTATCCCAAAATATGGCGGAATATAATAGTGAGTTGCGTTTACTATTTAAAGCACTGGTAGCTGATCAAAGCATGCCAGACAAAATGAGGGCGTCATTAAAACAATTTATAAAAAGTAACGCTCAAATATCTTACGATTTGATAAAAGAAAATCCCTTATTACGTTGGGTTGGGTATCTACCAGAAGGAGTTCATGGCTATTTAAAAATAGTGGAAACTACTGACCGCACTGCTCAAGAAGGATTGTATATTGCAATGAAAGCAACTGCAGCTGAGTTTACGCGAACTTTGTTTAAACAAACTGATGAGTCGAATTATGTATTTGGCACGAATATACCTAATTCGCGAATTCCAAAGGAAATCGATCGAGTTATTAATGCCCTAAAAGAGGAAAAACAGACTGTAGCGCGTCGATCATTTAGCGAACCCGTTCGAGTTGCTTCATATTATGATACTTCAATGCGTGATTTTCAAGTTCAAGGCAACTTGCATGGTGTACGATCAAATCTGCGTCAAGATGCTTCTCGAAAAGCTCCTCTTCCAATGGTTCTGCAACAATCTCGCGTAGATTTAGCTGATTTTACAGATGTTATGTATACCAAATTAACTAAAAATGGATACCGTAAGGCTATAAAGACTGGCACCGCAAAAGTTGGTAAAGGAATTGTGAAAGGGACTATGATAGTTGGTACAGGGTTAGGCGTCAGTATTTTAATCTTAGAAACTCTTGATTATGCATTTCCACGAACTTCTCAAGCGCAATCGTCGGAACAACCGGTAGCTTTACCTGCTACCCAGATACTAGAACATTGGAATCTATTCCCCCGGACAACAGACGCCTCTGGACAAGCTGAGATGCCAGCTTCGCCGATTAGTAAGAAAACGGCGGATGCGGGTATAATTAGCATTGAAGATCCAACAGGTAATCCTATTGTTGCAGCTGAAGTTTTACATTTACCTGATAAGCTACATGGTCACTATGGAGGATTTATTCCCTTTGGTTATGATTTACAGGATAGAAATGGAGCCTTAGAAGGCAAACTAAATTTTGATAAACCAGTAGATAATGTAACTGTTGTACCTTTGGACAAAGATATGCCTGTTTCTTTTAGTTCCGAAGATATTGCTTTATCTTTCAAACCGCGCGAGTTTATTTATCTCCCGGATAATGTCGATGTCACTCGAATTATTCAACATGGCGGGTCTGCTCCTAGCCGTAACGCGTTAGGCGCGCTGCAATTTGATGTGAATCATTTACCTGAACATTTAGTTATTATTGGAACTGTGCAAGAGCGACAACAAGCAATTCCCGGTTCAAAAATGCGAATTTTAGGTCAAGACTCTTCATTAAATTACGATCCAATAGTAGATGTGGCTTCAGCAAAATTACTTTCAGATACCCTGAAAACTGATCCAGAACTTCATGCTTTACTTGCTACTGTAGCTAGCGAACCAACGCAGGCATTGACACAAACAACAGAGTTACAAACGCTTTGGCAACAAATGTACGGACTAGAACAAGTTATGAATCATCGTTATTATTCTTTAAAACTCACAGAGGAAGTTGAGCCAGGATCTTACTCTGGCTTGACTTATTTAGATACATACGGAGGATTTTACTGCAATACAGCGGGTATTATCACGGCACAATTTGCTCAACTAAATGGCATGCCTTCATTTTTGCGAAGAGGAGCGGTTTTTATTGTAAATGAAAAGAATGAGTTGAAAAATGATGGAATTTACCATCAAGAACCAATCTTTATTGGTCCGGGAGGGTTTATTATTGTTCACGACAATACACCATCACCAATTCGTTCACCCGATCGAGATGATGAACGACGTGCACAACCTACCGCCCGTCCAATGAAAGAACAAGATCCTGCACAAGTGCGCGGTGTTATTTTTGAGGCGTTAAAAGATGTCAGAGAAAAACAAGCCCTTGAAGATAAAAAAGCTGCTGAAGAAGTTCAAAGAAAGTTGGCTGACGCTCAAGAAGCTGCAAATAAAGCCGCAGAAGAACTTAAGCGAAAGCAAATGTGGGAAGGGATTGAAAATACGGCTCGAAAAGCAGCTGCGCCTGAATATATTATAGCAGCTCTTTTGCTAACAGCAGGAGCACTCTCTACTCATCCGAAAAGTAGAAAATTTATTCGCGACGGAATTGAAGAATCTATTTCCCGATCTCGCTATGAATTGAGGCAATATAGGCTAAATCAACTTAAAAAAAGATTGAAAAATGCTGAAGAAGTTTCTTTACCAAATGAAAATCATTCTCCGAAACAACAGGTAGTAGGAGAACCTATGGCTGATCATACTGTCGATGTAGTAGTACATACTAAACTTAATGAGGTTTCGCCGACCCCGGAAAAAGAAAATCCCTCGTTACTGGTACTTCAAGCAGAGGAAAGTGCCGAGATTCCAACTATCAGTGAGCCAGAAACTAGTATTGCTGAATCTGAACTAATACTGCTCTTGGCTGGTGGTCTAGGGATAGAATTAGCTATGGACCCTGATTCAGAAGAGGAGTTTTCGAAACATTTACAACGTGTTGTACATAGTATTGCTAACTTAACTACCGATGATTTGGCATTGTTGCAGGAATTGGCAATAGGCCGATTAAATGAAAATGCTGTTGATGTCCCCGATACGCTAGCTCCTCTTGTAGAGATGGTGGATTTACGACGATGGGTAGAAACCGTATTAGAAAATGAAGAAAAATTGCGATTACCTTACTCGGCGCGCAGCCGTGGAGAAGCTCGCCATAACCGAGCAATGCGACTTCTTACTACGGCCATCACTAATGCACCTGAAAATTCTGTAGGTAAAGTTGTATTGAGTTTAGTGAAAAATACGTTTAAATAAACGCTTGCCTACTTTTCCTAAGCCAATTTCTAGCAATGTTAAGACTAGAATGGTCGCTGCAGTTATTTTCCAAAAATTCTCTGGGTAGAGTTGCATTAAAATCGAACTGGTTGAAAAAGCCCAATTACCCTGAGGAAAAAATATTTGATGAAAAAGAATAAAAAGCGGCATAAATACTATTGCTCCACCTAGAAATAGTATGAAAATTATTATTAAAGAGTATTTTAGTACCTCATTAAATGATATATTTTGATACTTTTTAACCAAGTATCCTACTACGGTTAACATAAAGAAGAGTGTCAAAGGGATTTTTGAAATTATATTACGCACATCTTGAATGTGAGCGAGCTCGTCTTGCGGTAATACTTTAGAGATCTTTTGACTGTTACCCGACAAGATGTACTTAACAATTTCTTTATGTTCAGGCTGATATTTTTGGTTACCGATTAAAAATGACGAATTATACTTAAAGACGAGAAGTATAAGTAAAGTGTTAGTTAACAGCAAGATTGCTAGTACCAGTATTGATAATGCAATGGAGCGGAACTTCATGTTATTGCTTCATGGTTTCAAGGAATTCTTTGTTGGAATTAGTCTTGATTAGGCGGTCGACCAAAACTTCAGTACGCTCAGAATCGTTTAACATGCCCAACATACGACCAAGGGTAACAATTGCTTTGTAAGTCTCATCATCGTAGAGTAACTCTTCTCTACGTGTACCTGAGCGCTCCGGGTCGATAGCTGGATAAATGCGTCGTTCGGCCAGCTTGCGATCCAAATGTAATTCCATGTTACCGGTACCTTTGAATTCTTCAAAGATAAGGTCGTCCATGCGGGAACCGGTGTCGATTAATGCAGTTGCGATAATAGTGAGAGAGCCGCCTTCTTCACAATTTCTGGCGGCACCAAAGAATTTCTTGGGCGGATATAGTGCTGCTGGATCAAACCCTCCAGAGAGAGTGCGACCTGATGGTGGAACGGATAAGTTATATGCACGAGCAAGACGAGTGATTGAGTCGAGCAAAATTACTACATCTTTACCCATTTCGACTAAGCGCTTAGCGCGGTCGAGAGCAACTTCTGCTACACGGCACTGATCCTCGGCTGGCTCATCAAAATTGGAGGCGATAACTTCACCTTTTACCGAACGTGAGATATCTGTTACTTCTTCCGGGCGTTCGCCGATAAGAGCAGCAATTAGATGTACTTCAGGATGATTGATGGTAATTCCTGCAGCAATGTCTTTAAGGATAGTTGTTTTACCGGCTTTTGGTGGTGAAACGATCATACCGCGCTGACCTTTTCCAATTGGCGATACGAGGTCGATTATGCGGCAGGATAATGGAAACTTGCCGTGTTCAAGTTCGATACGAGTGTTTGGATATATAGCAGTAAGGTCTTCAAAACGTGTGCGGCGTCCCATGTTTTCTTCGACTGGGCGATCGTTTACTTCTTTAACTTCAAGAAGACCGTAGTACCTTTCGCGTTCTTTTGGTGGACGAGCGATACCCGTTACCATATCCCCTGGGCGCAGGCCAAAACGGCGAATCTGTGACTGTGATATATATATGTCCTGATTTGAAGGTGAGAACTTTGGTCGTAAGTAACCGTGCCCTTCTTGCGCAATGTCTAAAATTCCTTTTATCGGTAAGGTTTCTCCGGCCATGTCGGGTATGTAGTAATTGTTATCTAGTGGGGCCTGGTTGCCGATTGGAGGTTGTGCTTGTTGATCGTTGTTATTGATTTGAGCTGAGAAGGAATATCTTTTTCGGCCTGCTGTGCCACGAGAGGTCCCTCGATCGCCTTTGTCTGTGTGGCGGGTATAGTTTCTTCTGTTAGTGGTTTGTGTTTCTGAGCCTTCGGTGTCTGGTTGTTGGGGGGCTGCTTCCTGAGGAGCAATTATTGGTTCGAAGTAGGTTTTGCTGTCGTCTGACATAGGAGTAATGTGCGAAAAATTGTTCGCGAAGACCTTTCTATTATTATTTTATATTATAAATGGTTACTTTGACTTGGGTTTTAACATGATTAAATTATACGAGGTTTGACATAATTTGTGCGATTTACTTTTTTCTGAGGGAAAATCTATGCGTGATTTATTTCCTCTTTATTTTCACAGATTTGGATGTGGGTGTCAAGAGTTAATTTGAGCCTTGTAGGGCTTATTAAAATACTCTCTATTCCTCCTAGGACTTATTTCTTGCTCGATAAGCTGTCTCAGTCTACATTAATCGCTTTCTGCTCACTAGCGCCACCTTACTTATACTAGCTATTCGGTCGCTTGATGAGTCCTGTGCTCCCTACAGCTGAATATCTCGCTGTGAAATAAGTCACTAGTTCGGAATTTTTCAATTTAAAAATACTACTCTGCGTGACGGCTTAGTCTCCATCCTAATCCTGCTGTAAGCACTAGCAAGATTCCGCCGTAGATCCAAGGACTTGAACCGGTTGCCGGGAGGGTTTTGGTGGTGGTTGCGGCGAGGACGGCGGTTTGGCCGGCCTGATTAATTCGGGTACACGCCTGGGATGTTGAGATGATGTTGTCGTTGCGGCGGACTTGGGCGTCGTTACAGAAATTGGTGTCGGTTCGTTTGCCTGTCGTACGATAGCCAAAATTAATTTCTTTTCCTCCGTCGAGTGCAATATCTCTCCATACAAGGCGTCGATTATCATCGCCGGAGATGTCTTGAATATCTGGACCTCGATTGATATCTCCTTCGGTGGTGTTGGCATCGTAGGTAAAGTCTGGAGGAAGAGTGTCACGAACTTCTAGTCTATCTACTCTGCTTGATCCATTATTTCTAATACGGATTCGATACTGAATGCCAACATGATCGCCATCGACGCGGGTTCCGTCGACTCGCTTTTCAAGCGTAATGTTGTAGTTGGAGCTGGATACTATCGGAGTGGCAGTTGGGCTTACTGTCGGCGATGTTGTCGGGCTCTCCGTAGGGGGTACTGTACCGGTTGGGCTTGGCGAGGGCGTCGTTCCCGGTGTATTGTGATTTAAGAACCAAATTACTTTAATATCATCGGGAGTTGAAGTGTATGTGTATGTTGATTGATCAGTCTTGGCGCCATCGGCATACACTGCGGTCTGCGTCCAATCGGTTCGACCTTCTTCTCGTACGGTTATGGATTTATTGGACGGCACATCAGTGATGACACATCCCTGGTGAACCAGGATGTCCCAAGCACTGCGGTTGATTGTGGTTGCGGTGTTATCTATTGTGTACGTAAAATTCCAACCCAGTGTACCCTCACCGTTATTTACTATTCCATCATTATTTTCATCGTTATATTTACAGATTTTTAACTGAGTATCTGTGCCGGGACTTGCGGTTGGACTTACTTTCGGCGAAGCCGTGGCCGATGTGGTTGGGCTAGCGGTTGGCGAGGTTGTTGCTGTAGCAGTGGAACTTGCCGTAGCTGTTGGGCTTACTGTTGGTGAGACCGTTGGACTCGCTGTTATTGATGCAGTAGGACTGGTAGTTGGCGATACCGATGGTGAAGCTGTTGATGTTGGGCTTACTGTTGGTGAAATTGTAGGCGATGTGGATGGTGCCGGTGTGGTGTCTGCTGTAAAAGTGTTTAAGAACCACATTACTTTTACGCTGTCAGCGTCTGAAGTGTAGTTGTATGTTGTTCCATCAACTCGAGCTCCATCAGAATAGATTGCAGTTGGTCTCCAGCCGGTTTTGCTGGCTTCACTTACCGTTATATTAGTATCTACAGGAACATCAACGATAGCGCAGCCTTGGTTCCAGACATGCCACCAGTGGCTATCTACGGTACTGCTTTGTCCATTCATTTCATAATTAAATGTCCAAGAAATTATATTTTCTCCGCTATCTATTATTCCGTTGGCGTTATCGTCTTCATATTTACAAAACTTAAGCTGCGTTGTTTCAGGAAGGGCTGACGGAGTCGGAGTTGGCGAGTTTGAAGGGGTTGCTGCTGGAGTTACGGGTGGCGAAGCGGTTGGTGTGGCTGTGGCCGGGCCGCCGATAGGTGGTGTAACTGTTGGAGTTGATGTTGGAACTGGTGTGGGAGTTGATGGTCTTGTTGGAGTTGGAGTCACCGTTGGCGAGGCTGTTGGAGTTGCTTGTACCAAGGTGAAGTTCACCACGCATTTTGGATCAGGCTGCGAGAAGACATTTGACGAGTTAGTAAAAAATGCATTTACTTGAATATGCGTTGGGGGTACTCCTCCTGCGCCTGCGTTCATGTCTGGTTTGTTAACGTCATTGAAGTTAATTACTTTTGTATTGATGTTGGTCGGAGCTACGTAATTTGTAAAGACAGCGTGTTGCCCTGAGGTAAAATGAATTGGTTTAGGATTTCCGGCCGAATAAAGATTATCTAAATTGTATAAGCCGTAAGTAAATGTTTTAACCTGGTTGTGTAGCGCCCGGGCTGTAAGTGTGACTGAATTATTCCTTGTTACGGTGTTTGATGAAATGCCTAAACTCTGACACATATTTTGACTTGTGTTCGGAGACGCGGTTGGGCTCGCGCTTTGGGTTGGTTTTACGCCGCCACAATCTTTATCTGCAACTGTAAAGAATCCTTCTGCTTGCATACCATCTGGTACTACTGCAGTGCGTCCAGAACCACAAGAAAAATTAACATCAGGAGCATAAAATGTTGTATATTCTCCTGCCGCTAATTTTACTGGAGTGATTGTGGTGATATGGGTAAGTGGACAACTTTCGGTTCGATTGTTGCACGTACCCCACATAGATTTAGCACCAATTTCTTTTTGGGTGTTGCTACAGTTTTTTACGCGATAGGCAGTGCCTATAAAACCTACCCGACGAGCACCGGCACTTACTACTTTATCTACTGTTGCGCCTGTCCCATTGGGAGGGGCGCAATCTGGTTCGAACCAATCCGCATAAACATTGGCAGAATTAGAAGAAAGATATGTTCCGTAGGAGGTTGTTAATAATCCAATACTTACAATGATTACTGAATATTTTCGCAGTGCATCTTTTAGTTTTTGAAGTTTGGTGACATGCATAGTACAACAGCTGCCTTTCATGAAATAGTTCCATACTATTTATTATGTTATAGTGGTATTATAACTATTTGTATGGAAGGCGTCAACGAAGATGTTTTACTGAAAATGTTTGGTGAAGAAAAAAAATAGTATAGAGAGACTCTCCTCTTCTTATCCGTAGGCCAGACTATGAACGTGATGAAGCGTTTTTCCCAGAGCCCGTCTTTGATCAGTTTTTATCTCTTTGATCGAGAGCAAAGGCCTGCCCTACCCCTGCCCTCGTTAAAAGAGATAAATTGATAAAAACCAGCTCAGGAAAAAACGCTCCGTGTTCGGACATCCAGCCCACGAATAAGTAGATGAGATACCTTCGGGTTATTCTTTCGGGTAACTGTTCGGGTATACCTATCGGGTTGACGAGCGATTCTCTATATACTATTGTTAACGTACATTAGTTAGTCTCCGCTGCCTGGAGGTTAACTACTGGAATTATAAAGGCATTGCCACTCGTAGGACTTATTTTTTTCTAGCGGTGGTAATGCTTTTTTTATGCTTATTTACTTGTTATTATCTGTTGATAATTCATAGATACCGCCTGTTTGAACTGATCGTGCATCCAAGGTGAGACCATTGCCTGCATCCTTATAGCCTCAAAACAAGCAGATATTGAATTAACGTTAGTATTATAACGTATATGTCAATATATGTCAATCCTATAGTAATTAAATGTCTGTTTTCCTAATAGCCTATAGTTATTATATTTCCCTGTTTTTAACTATCTTCCCCTATTTAAGCCTTATTCACTAATGTGCATAACTTTTTATTTTTGGTTATTTTATATTGTGGATAACTTCTTGTGGATATTTTTAAGATTTAGCGGACTATTGCTCGAGTTGAGAATATTCTTCGTAAACGGCTTTTGAGATCTCGGCAATAATTTGCTCTGCTTGTTTTTCGTTGCTTATTCGTTTAGAGAAAATGGATATTATGTATGGCCTCTTATTAAGTAACACGATCCCTGCATCATGCAGCTGTGCGATTCCTGTACCAATTTTATGAGCTACAATTGTCTCTTGAGGCAATAAAGCAGGTAATCGTGTTTCAAAATCTGAATCGGTCATAATTTTCATTATAAAACCGGCAGTTGTTGGATTACTATCTTTTAAATCGTAAATATGTTCGAGAATAACGTTTATATCGTACGGTGTAGTTGTATTTTCTTTGGCATCGGTATTTTCCATCCCTATATTTTTAACGTAAGATGCGATAGTATCTCTTCCCACTTTATTTGCCATTACATGCGCTGCGGTGTTATCACTTTGTTTGATCATTAATTCGGCGAGTTCTCGTACTGTGTACGTTGCAGGCATTTGCTTATAGCGTATACTGCCTGTGCCATAATCTTGAACATCTGCTGATTTGATGGTAATTTTGTCTGATTCACCAATTTTTTTTTGCACTATTTGATCATAGAGGGTCGCGAGAATTGCTATTTTACCTGTTGAGGCGGCGTCGTATACTTCTTTTTCATTTTTTCCATATTTTTGCTTGGTTATTGGGTCTGTTAGTGCAATACCAAAGTTCCAGTTTTGCCCAACGGGAATTTTATCCGATAAAATCTTTTCGATTTTCTGGTTTAGTTTGTTGGCATCAAATTGCTTTTGCTCTACAGCAGCAGCTTTTAGGATTGGTGTTTGTATTATGGTTTCAATGTGTGGATTGAATAGCTCTTTGCTGGTTTGTTGTTCTTCAAAATACCAAATTGCTGCAGGTATTATTGTTATGAGTAGAACGAGAATAATCCAAACTTTTCCTCGCTCCTGGTTACTGTTGTTCATCGTCCGTTTATTTTAGTATCTTTACCTGAAGAAACACAAGCCATCGTCTTCGAGTTACTGCGCAGCTTTTTTAGTATCGGTGAAGATCATTTTTCCGGCAGCAGTTTGCAGCACACGCGCTACGGAAACTTTTACTGTCTGTCCAACCAACCCTTGGGCATTCTCTACTACGACCATTGTTCCATCGTCAAGATATCCGACACCCTGGTTTTTTTCCTTGCCTTCTTGGATAACTTTTATATCTAGCTCTTCACCCGGTAATGTTACTGTTTTTACGGCATTGGAAAGATCGTTAACATTAAGAATTCTAATGCTTTGAAAAGCAGCTGCTTTATTTAGATTAAAATCTGTGGTGACAATTGCGGCACGGAGGGTCTTTGCTAAGCGAATGAGTTTATCGTCTACTTTCTTAATTTTTTCGTAATCGTTTGTTACTACTTTAACCGCAATCTTATCTTTTTGAGCTTTTAGCTTTTTCATTTGATTGAGCAATTCTAAACCTTTTCTTCCGCGTCCTCGTTTTAAGACATCTGGGCTATCTGCAATGAATTGTAGCTCCTGAATGACAAATTGAGGTATCACTAATGTACCCGTGAGGAAACCGGTTTTAATTATTTCGCCGATTCGTCCATCAATTATCGCTGAAGTATCTAGGATCATAGGATTTGATAGCGGATCGGTTTTTTTATCCTTAACTTCTTTACGTTTTCTTCCTGTGCCTTGTTCTGAATGAAATTCTTCCGCCAAGCGGGTGTAGAAGTCTTGTAGGGTGTCTCCGATGATTGATCGCACAAAGTTGAACAACCAACCTATTAACATCCGCTGGTAGGTTATAAAGGCAAATGGCAGCGCAAAAAACCCGTAAACGGTACAGCTTAAGGTTATGAGGAACTGATAGAAATCTGGTACAAACAGAACACGGACGTGCGGCAGATATTGATAGGATATGAAATATCCAATAATACCAAATAGTGTTCCTAAAAATAATCTTAGTAAATATTGAAAAACCACGACATGTTAATCAGGATCGTCCTTATTAAGGTATGCTTTACAAGCCCTTTTTTGGCAATTTAGGTATTAACAGAAATTTTATCTGTTATATGTAACTCAAGCGGTATATTACTGTACCGTATGAGGGATAAGTCCTGATTACCTCTAAAGGTAATTGATAGATGAACCGGCAAAGGTTCGGTTGAGAAAGTATTACTACTTCCTCGGGATAAAGCCTAAAGAGATTATATTACATTGATGCTTTTATTGAAAAGGGTTACCGCTTTGATCTTATTTCAATAATATTGTAACTTCGGCGATGCTTTTTACCTTATCTGGATATATGAATTGATCAAAACCTAATTTTTTTGCTTCTTCGATGCGTTTGTCTTGCTTAGTAACTCGGCGAATCTCCCCTTGCAACCCTACCTCGCCAAAAGCAATCATCTTTTGAGAAAGAGTGCGATTTTTGAAGGATGAAATAATGGCTATACACACCGCAAGATCGGCGGCAGGCTCGGTGATTTTTAACCCGCCCACGACATTAACATAAATATCTTGATCAAAGAGTTGCAGATTTAAGCGCTTTGATAGAACTGCGATGAGCATTTGTAACCGATTAATATCAAAGCCGGAGGCAGTACGGCGCGGAATGGCAAGAAAAGATTTTGTTACTAAGGCCTGAACTTCAAGTATTACAGGTCGAGATCCCTCTAGCGCGGGAAGGGCTACTGCCCCTGGAGCACTGGTACGCTCTTCGAGAAAGATTCCAGAAGGGTTAGTGATTTCTTTTAATCCTCCTTCAGTCATTTGAAAAACGCCAATTTCGTCGGAGGATCCGAATCTGTTTTTTGCAGCTCGCATAAGCCGAAGGTCGTGATATCTCTCACCTTCCAAATATATGACAGTGTCGACAAGATGCTCAAGAACTTTAGGACCAGCTAATGTTCCATCTTTGGTGATATGTCCAACAATAAATACTGGCGTATGTGTTTGTTTCGCAAAACGAACTAACCGGGAAACAACTTCTTTAACCTGGCTTACAGAACCTTGCGGGCTTTCTAAATCTCCCGTTGAAACAGTCTGAACAGAATCGACTATCACTACCGATTTATGTTTTGTCTTAGCATTTCTTCCTGCAATAATCTCTTTATTAAGATATTCCAGGGCGCCATCTACATCTGTTTGCGGATAGATAATGAGATTTGTCGGAATATTGCCGATACGTTCTGCTCGCATTTTAATTTGCTGTGGAGATTCTTCGCCACTAATGTAGTATACCTTCTCGACAGCAGAGGCTGCCATAATCATGCTTATCTGTAACAGGATTGTTGATTTTCCAATACCCGGCTCTCCACCAATTAATACTACCGAGCCGGGGACCACACCACCCCCTAACACTCGATCGAATTCTGTTAATGTGGTAGGAATACGGAGGAATTCTTTTTTTGCGACATCTGCTAAACTGACAGGCTCACTATCTGTAGCTGCTAAATTAAGTAATGGCTGGGCCCTTTTGGAACTTGATGAAGATGGTTTTGCCATCTCCACGGATTCAATGAATGAACTCCAAGCACCGCAGTTTGGACATTTACCGAGCCACTGTGCTGACTGAAACTCACATTTTTGACAAATATATACTGTTTTTAGGCGAGGCATAGTTATACTATACCATATAAAATGCGAAGGCGTTTTTTTGCACAAAAAAAGAGACAGAGGCATCTGTCTCTTTTTTACTCTCCTATTGAACAATTGTTACGCTGTTGGAGCGAGAGCGATTCTCTTGCTTTCAGCATTCATTGATTCAATTACTACTTCGATCTCTTTACCTGGAGTATATTCATTAGGATCGGTGATTTTTGATGAGTGAATTAATCCTTCAACTTTGTCATCGATTTTTACGAATACCCCATAAGCTGAGCTCTTGGTAACGGTTCCTTTGATCTTGTCACCGATTGAATATTTATCGCTTAATTCTTTCCAAGGGTTTGGCTGGAGCTGTTTGATGGAAAGGTTCAGTTTGCCTGCATCAGGGTCGACGCTTAATACGGCAACACGAACTTTATCTCCCTGTCGGTAATAATCTGCCGGGTTTGTTACTTTTTCCCATGAGATTTCTGATACGTGAACTAACCCTTCAGCTCCATTGATGTTAACGAAAACACCAAATGGCAAGACTGAAGATACTATTCCATCGTATTCTTGACCTGGACCTAATTCGTTCATTGCAGTTTGGCTCTCGGCTTGATGCATTGCTTTTTCAGAAAGCACTAATCGATTTGACTTTTTATCTACTTCAATTACTTTTGCAGTAATCATTTTGCCAACTAAATCGTTGATCTTACCTAAGTGTTGGGCACTGAACTGGGAAGAAGGAATAAAGCCACGGATGCCGTCTGTTTCAACGATAAGTCCACCCTTATTGACTTCGATACCTTTAACCTCAACTGCTTCTTCTGATTCGAATTTATCGTAAAATGTCTGCCAGCGCTTTTCGCCTGAGGCTTGACGTAAGGAAAGCATTACCTGTCCCATGTCATTTTCTGGTTGAATTACCGTTACGGTTACTGGATCTCCGGCATTATATTCTTTGAGATATTCTCGTACCGCATCGAGTTCACGCCCTGAAACCACTCCTTCGGATTTAGCACCAATATCTACAAGCATCTCTTTAGGATTGATTGAAATAATCTTTCCGTCGAGCGTCTGTCCTTTGAAGACACCTAACTGCTTGCCTTCAAATTCTTTCATCAATTCTTCCATTGTCTGGGGCTCGGAATTGGATGTTTTTGCCATTTGTGTCACCTCTTTTCTTTTATAGATACGGGTGATTTTAGCAGGTTTTCAGGTAATTAGCAATGCGATTAGGGAGTTGTAATATCTGTGGTTAATTCATTCCCTACTTCGAGCATATCTGACTCTGCCCCCCCATCTTGAGAGGTTTTTCCTGTATTGGCAGCACTTTCGAGATATGAGGCAAGCCGGTAGGATTGCCCATCTGAGGCAAAATAATAATATGGTGTAATGGTGTTACCGGATGAATTCATAATGCCAATGTCACCGTTTTTAGGATCGAGTGGCAGTACTGGCAGGTACCTCTGTAAATTAACCGGCATCCACCCCGTTCCGTCGGCGCTTTGTGTGTGGTCTGAGGTTGACTTAGCAATAGCTATATCCAGAGCTTTACGAATATTTGCTAAATCTTGCTGTCTTCTGGCATCTCTACTTTTTCGCATGTTTTCTACAGGATTAATAGCGAATAAAATGACTGCTGCTACGGCTCCAATTACCGCAATTACTACCAGTAGTTCAATCAGTGTAAAACCTTTTTGGTTTATACGTAGCATGTATTTATGGTAGGACAGTTATAAGGCAACAATGAGATGCTCCGCAAAAACTAATCGCTCGGAATCGAGCACTGAAATGGTTATATCAGGTGTTGCTTGCTATGGGTAGCGAGAAGCTAAAAGTAGAGCCTTTTCCTAATTCTGAACTAAACCAGATCTTTCCTTGATGCATCTCTACTATAGATTTTGACATAAATAGCCCTAAGCCTGTTCCATAGACTCCCTGCTCAAGAGACCTCTTCGCACGATAGAACTTTGTAAAAATGTGTGCCTGAGCTTCTGCTGCGATACCCGGGCCATTATCTCTGACATGCGTGATAATTTTATTGTCTGATACTTCAACGCTTACCCACACTTTACCTCCCTCGGGAGTGTAATTTATGGCGTTGGTAATTAAATTGCTTAAGACCTCACTTATACGAATTTTATCGACCTTTACGTTTATGCTTATCTCATGCGGTTCTATTAGCTCAACCTCAATGTTCTTGTTTTTCCCATTCACTTTTAACTGATCAGTGATACCCTTTACTAGGTTTATCCAAGATGCTTCTTCAATATTCATTTCAAAATTTCCCCTCTCAATCTTTGATACATTTAATAAATTATCTACGAGCTCGCTCAGACGTTTAGCCGCTGACGCGGCTCTTTCTAATTCTACTATGCCTTCCTGCTCGATTTTATCTCTATACTCTTCAAGGAAGATATCTACATAGCCTCTAATTGATGTTAAAGGGGTGCGTAATTCATGGGCAGCCATTGATACAAAATCTAGCCGCATTTCTTCAAGTGACATAGCACTTGTTACATCGCGCAACGTTAGGATGAAATAGACCTTTTGATCAAAGGCGCTAATGAAAGATCTTGCTTTAATAGTTATATATTTTCCAGTTTTAACTACCCTATAATTTCCTTTTGTAAAGGCATCTTCTTTTTTTTTACTATATAAATCTGCAAGCTCCTGTTCTATTGAAGTATTATCCTCACTGGCATCGATAATGACAGCCATTTCGTTGATTTTCTTATTTAGAACTTCAGCTTCGGGATAGCCAAGCATTGCTTGAGCCATTTTATTGATGAGAATTATACTGAATTCTGTATCCAGAGTAATGATCCCTTCGGCAATTTCAGCAATGACTGTACTGAGCTTATTTTTTTCGGTTTCGACCTGCTTACCTGTTCTTTCTAAATCTTCAATCATCGTGTTAGAGTCGTTGATTAGATCGGTAATTTCATCGTTTGTGATGTAATTTATTCGTGATTTGAGATCTCCTTCGCTTACTTTCTGGCTCCAATTGATTAACAATTTAAGTGGACGTGTGACGTTTTGAGAAATTATTGGGGCTAATACAATTAAAAATGTCATGCTGGAGGTTAGAACAATGGAGATAAAGATGAGATTAACTACTACTTTTTCGGGGGTAGTAATAATTAGGTAGGAGGTGAAAAACAATAGGATCGAAAATACAGCAATAATTGTCGTTACCGTTATTAAGATAAAAAGCTTCCTACTTAATGATATTTTAGTTGTTTTAATACCTTCCTTTAATACGTGTGGATTATTTTGCAATATGAGTTGAATTGTTTCGCTGGCCTTGCTTTCGATAAAGGCAAAATTTAGAAGTGCTGCACTTAAGCTCACTACTACACCCAAAACTATTGTCTCAAGAGTAGCGACGTTCAAAATGGGTAGCAACTCTGGAACATAGCCGGTTTTCCAAAAAAGCGCGCCCATTACGAAAGCGGAAATTTCGAGGAACATCACGCTCGGAATGCTTTTACTTGGTAACGCTATAAAAAATTGAATTAAGTCGCGATACTGTGACTTTGAGATGTCTGCGTATTCTTTATTATCTAGCTTAGACAGTGTTCCTTTAACTGCCCTTAAGGTATATTCCGGCAAAATTCCATAAATAGGAAAATATATAAAGATGTATAAGAAGAAATAGTAGACTGCAACGCCAATAACACCCTTAACGCTTACTCCCCAAAATAATACTGTAAGTGTACCCATAGGTATTCCAATGATGAAATGAGCTAAGGCTTGTGACTTCCAATGTATTTTCGCTAGTTCAAAAGAAGTAAGTATGTTAGTTTTAGATTTTTCTCCCACTGTACTAGTGTAGAGTTAAAATTATTATAGTTCTGTGGTTAAGATCACAAAAAAGGCCACCGTGTTGGTGGCCTTAATTATTTTACTTCTATTTTCTAACTATAGTGCAGGAGATGCACTAGCTGATGATGAAGCTTTGGGAGTTTTTGATGGTCTTGGTGAGTGAGAAGCTTCAGGACTTCCACTTCCATGCTCATTTTCGTTTTCAATTTCATCCTGACCATTGCCGCCACGATTATCTTGACCTCTTGCGAAGTCTAGATTGCCGCATGCTACGTATTTTGTTAATTCCGTTGCAGATTTATGTACATTAACGGCTAATGGGCCCATTGCCTTGAGTGATTCGATAGTAACGCCATTTGGCAAAGTGGTTTCTGAGACGCCTTTTACTACACTGGTTAATGGATACTTTACTGCTCCTGGCTCTGGACATGCTCCTACATGGATATGTGCAGGCTCAGCACTGGCGGTAGCAGCTTTATTTTCCATTGCGATGGAGACCGTTACCTTACCACCGACTTCACGAAAGGTTACCTTTCCTAGGCGATTATCTCCACTGCTATTTCCGTTATCATGACCTGAATTACTACTCCCTTTACCTGAATTGTTGGTACGAGGTGATGAGGAAGGAGAGCTAGAAGCACTACTTATTCTATTTAAATTAAAAACAAATGCTGAGGAATCGCTTGCACGAGGAGACTCACTGACACGAACCTGATTATCGCTTCCTCCGCGTTTAGCCAATGCCTCATCTGCAGTAGTGCTGGCTGTTTTCTGAGTGCAAGCGGCTAATGCTAATGCACACGCTCCTATAACTAGGACTTTTTTGTTCATATATATAACTATCCTTTCGTATTTAAGTAAAACTGAATAATAGTTGTATAGTAACGAAAAACATGGCGGAGAGTCAATATTTTTGTACAAAAAAGCCACCCGTTAAGGTGGCTTTTTTATTAATCCCCGGCTATGAGTTATTTTCCCCGGGCCTTGCGACCCTAGTATCGTCACCGCTGACACGTTTCACTTCTCTGTTCGGGATGGGAAGAGGTGGGTCCATGTTGCTCGAATAACCGAGAAACAACAGCATTTAAATTTTAGCCACATCGCTTGGGATTTTACTCACTCTTAGTGAAACCACCCGATACTTGGTTAAACGCTCTTGTTTCGCGATTAAATTTATATTAGCCTAAAATGTTAATGTTCTGTCCTTCGCTTATAGCTCAGGATCTCTGGCTCGACAAAGTGTCTTCGCCTTCGAATTAGTAACTTAACAAGTGAATAGTGAACGCAGACAGAAGTATGGAACCGGAAGATCCATGGAATTATTCCTTGCGGAATGTTCGTTTCTCCCGATTCCGGACTCCTGAAAGGCACAATTGTAATTCCTTAAAATATATTCCTAAAGATGTAAATGTTACTCCTCGCATATAGCTCGGAGTCAATTGCTCCGCATTTAGGTATGCGTTCGCAATTGAAACATGCTCGTTACGCGCTATTAGTAAGGATTGACTCAACATGTTGCCATGCTTACATCGTCCTCCTATCAACCTCGTCATCTCCGAGGGCGCTTAAAAGATCACTCATCTTGGGACGTGCTTCACGCTTATATGCTTTCAGCGTTTATCACTTAAAAACTTAGCTACCCAGCGATGCCGCGGATGCGACAACTGGCACACTAGAGGTTTCCTCACCCCGGTCCTCTCGTACTAAGGGCGACCTCCCTCAATGATCTAACGATTACACAGGATAGAGACCGAGCTGTCTCACGACGCTCTGAACCCAGCTCGCGTACCGCTTTAACTGGCGAACAGCCAGACCCTTGGGACGTACTACCGCCCCAGGATGCGATGAGCCGACATCGAGGTGCCAAACCTTACCGTCGCTGTGGACGCTTGGGTAAGATCAGCCTGTTATCCCCGGAGTAGCTTTTATCCGATAAGCCCTGCCCCTCCCACGAGGAAGCAGAAGATCACTAGAACCTACTTTCGTATCTGCTCGACTTGTTTGTCTCACAGTTAAGCCGACTATTTTACTCTTGCGCTCTACGTACGATTTCCATCCGTACTGAGTCGACCTTTGTACTTCTCCGTTACGATTTTGGAGAAAACCTCCCCAGTTAAACTACCCGCCAGACAGTGTCCGTCACCCAGATTTTTGCTTGGGATTGACGTTAGATCGCATATAAGTAAACAGAGGTGTTTCATCGTTGCCTTGCGGCTCCCTCCTACCCTACAGAGTTACAAATATACTTTCAGTGCCAAGTTATAGTAAAGCTTCACGGGGTCTTTTTGTCCATGTGTAATTAGGCCGCATCTTCACAGCCATTTCAATTTCGCCGGGCGCGTGCTCAAGACAGTCGCTAAGTCGTTCAACCTTTCGTGCGGGTCAGAACTCCATTCGTTATTAGAATTACTAATAAGACTCCTCTGTTACCAGAGGTATTAGACTATCACTTCATTAAACTACTAACTGAGAAAACTTTCGCTTACCAGAGATATTCATATCTTTTGTTAAAGCAAATATTTCTGATAGACCTTCTTTTATGAGATGTTTTTGTTGAATTATAAGAAGAACGATTTTTTCGAATTTTTCGAAATCTTTTATTTTATCCGTTTGTAACGGATATTTTTTAAAATGTGGAATAATATTGTTTGCAATTTCTTCTACATTTCTTACTTCATATTTCCAACAATTATCTCTTTTACTCTCGCGTATACTTCCACAGTTAAAATACTCTTGTATTTTGTACAAGATATCTCGACTGCGATAGTTTTGTGCTAAAGAAAAGCTTGGTCTTGTTTCCCACCCTACTTTTAACTTTGGTCGCGGATTGAAGGAAATTGAGAAAGATCCTTCTCCATCTGTTAGACCAGTTACATAATATGGGTTTAGTGTTTGATGGCTGACGTTGATAGATGACATAAATTTATGCCTTTATTATAGCATAGAATCATCTATCTCATCCTTATTGAGATAAGGAATCAGTCGTTACAGGTTCCCTACACTTTAAATAAAAGTGCAAGACTTCCCACGGTATTGCCCTAGAGTTACCCGCGAAAATTTCCTGTGGAATTTTCGCTCTAGGGATTCACCGTTTTTGCCAGCTACAGGCTTGTTTCTACCTGACAAGGAACTTCGCTCAAATATGTTATTCCCAGATGATTTTGAGCTATCTGGATTCTGCATATCGCTATGCAGTTCGGACTATATCATCACTACTTTTTTTCATATAGTGTTCGACGTGTAGTCTCTGAGGATTCTTAAGATCTCTAATTTGATCTAAACCAACTTCTGTTAAATGCTGCCCTTCTTTTATTAGTTGGACTGCATTACAGAATAGTTCAAAATCTTTTAGTTTGGAGGTTTTTAATGGATTGTCTTTGAAAAAAGGAATTATCTTTTCGTTTATATCTTTTAATGACCGAACACAATAACGGTATATGTTTTCCTTATGATTATCGTATCGATTGTTGACATAAATTGCCCCGCAATTAAAGAATTTCTTAATTAATTGCAGTGAATTTATACTCTTTTCTCCTTGCGTAACCACAAATTCAGGCATTACCTGATATCCGCTTCTTGTTGTTTTGTTTTTAAAGATGGAAACTGAAAAGCAACCTTCTCCATCGACGAAACCAACTATCCATCCAAATAACTTAAGTCTTTCCTGCTGATTTTCTGCACTGAATACATTTTCAGTTAACATTTCCATTATAATAGCCCGAAGACTACCCGAATGTCAACTAGCATCAGATACTCAGATGTTCCAGCATTTAGTCGAATTTTACTATGGCAAGAAATTCACCATAGAACAGTTATAGTTACTGCTGCCGTTCACTGGATCTTCAGTTAGGAGCATTGCTACCCCTCCCTTTAAATTACCAGCACTGGGCAGGTCTCAGCCCATATACTTCAGCTTTCGCTTTTGCATAGACCTGTGTTTTTGTTAAACAGTCGCTCAGCGTCTTTTATTGCAACCACCTTTAAGGTGGCAGGACATCTACCAAAGGTACGTCCAGTTGTATTGCCTAGTTCCTTAAGCACGGCTCACCCGATCACCTTCGTATACTCAACTCGCCCACCTGTGTCGGTTTACGGTACGGCAAAATATATAACTCTTTACGAAAATTTTCTCGAAAACTGAAAGCTATCTCCTTGACGGTGTATTGCTACACTATCTTGATATCGTAGATTAAATAAACGTGTTCTCACCGGATTTTCCTGGTCACACTTCCTATCTACTTCTAAGGGCATAATCAAAATCCCTCGAGACTCTTCCACTTTTGTCCTTCCTTAAAGTCTTTATCGTTATACACATGTACAGGAATATAAACCTGTTATCCATCCACTACGCCAATTGGCCTCGTGTTAGGAGCCGACTAACCCGCAGTTGATTAACATTGCTGCGGAAACCTTGGGCTTACGGTGTGGGAGTTTTTCACTCCCATTTCGCTACTCATACCGGCATTCTCACTTCTGTGCGCTCCACACGTCCTCACGGTCATGCTTCACTGCAGACAGAACGCTCCCCTACCACTAACCCTGCACAACACAAACCACGTCGTTAGTTTGAGCTTAAACTCATTGTATCGTGTTTCGCACGATGAGAGTAAGCCCTTACCTGGTTTATGTAGTGCAGGATTAATCCTAAGCTTCGGTTACTAGTTTGAGCCCCGGTTCATTGTCGGCGCAAAAGTGGTAGATTCGATCAGCGAGCTGTTACGCTTTCTTTAAA
>CAZHTP010000009.1:0-40210 GCA_964535655.1 uncultured Gammaproteobacteria bacterium
GGACTGGCGACCCACAGTTTACAAAACTGTTGCTCTACCACTGAGCTAAGTCGGCACTAATCTTTGCATTATACTGCTTCTTCTAAATTATTTAAACTATCAGTCAAGGCTAAAACAAAGCTAAAGCTTTAAGATTCTACAAAAAATCTCCCGCTGATGCAAGGAGAGATCAAAATAAATTTGAATACCCACTGATAGCGTGAACTCCTTTTAAACTTTTCCTGAATTGAATCAGGTGGGCGGCAGGGTAAAACCAACTTGCGTTAAGAAATACACCACACCATGCCCAAGTTTAAAAACTTGTAGAGAAAAATTTATCCAGAGCCTTATACGCGTACCAGTGGGCAATGCGAATAATAATTTGCATCATTATTCAAAGTTATGATACGTAATTAACTGCTTCATGTCAAGAATATTATAGTAACAATATAAGATTTAGAATCCTAAAAATCTCATTACTGCAGTTATGCCTGGACCAATAACATTAGATATGATTCCGCTTCCCGATATAACTAAAAAGAGTAGAATATATACGCCATACTGATCTAAAAATTGCCAGATTGGCAGCAAGCTTTGAGGAAATACAGCGCGATAGATTTTAGAACCATCAAGCGGCGGAATAGGTAATAAGTTAAATATGGCGAGGGATACATTAATTGAACCGATTAGAAACAGGATTGCTGGGAATAATCCACTGTGGTCTGGTAAAAACCTATAAATTGTACCGACAATTGCTCCAACGGCAAGGTTGGAAACGGGGCCGGCAAGTGCGATCAAAGCATTATCCTTGGCTTCATCTCGCAAGTTAAAAGAGTCCACAGGAACAGGCTTTCCCCAGCCAAACCCGGCCAGAAGGAACATAATACTACCCCACATGTCTAAGTGACGACGAGGGTCAAGGGACTTGCGTCCAAGCAGCCGAGCAGTAGGGTCTCCTAGCTCATCGGCCGCCCAGGCGTGAGAAAACTCATGCACGGTAACCGCTAAAACAATGGCAGCTAGGAAGAAAAGCACCTCAATAGGGTCTTTTAAAAGTCGTTCAATATACATAGGCCTCATTTCAGCACGCGTCATGCTTGACGCTGTGCGCTTTTTTATGGTAAACTCCTCTAGATTATACCAGTAAACCTAGTGAGAGAAAACATATGAGATCATGTGATTTAAGCGGAAAATCAACAAAAATCGGCGTAACAGGCCGCCACCGACATTCTGGAGCTTGGGCTATGAAAGCGCCATCTTCTCAAAAGGTCTGGTATCCAAATCTTCATTCCACCTCAATCAAAATTGATGGCGCTACAAAGAGAATTAAAGTATCTACAAAAGCACTTCGGGCACTTAAAGCCAACGGCGGAAACTTTACCCGCGCAGAAGCAAAAGCGCTTGGTTTGATATAAGGATCTCATGGCACAAGTGCTCAGCCAATTAGTTGCTCCGACGCAAGACACTTGGGAAGTCTAGGGTATTCTCTCCTTCAATCTGTACAGTATCGAGAACTAAAGATCCATTCTGAATATAAGCACTCAGAATTTTCATTCTTTTTTTTGTCACCCCATCCCAGTTCTCTCTACCGTGGGGAGCTAAGCCAATCTTCTCGCGCATATCATCAGGGAAAAACAGCGTTCCATCTTTCTCTTCCCAAACTTCAGTCCAAGTACCAGGCCACGGAGTAAAAGCTCGTACCATTCTCTCTATTTGCTCTGGAGTTTGTGACCAGTCAATTTTGCCATTGTCTCGAGACAAGAGTGGGGTATACGTTGCTTGATAATGATCCTGATGATGAAGCGTTATCTTTTCCTCTAAATAATCCGGTAGTACATTCATCAATTTTTCTGCACCAAGTTTAAAGGCTTTCGTATAATAGGATTCCGGGATTTCATTTGCTGGAACAATAAACTTTTCTTGAGCAATTATCTCACCGGCATCCATTTCAGCAGAGAGTAACATAATTGTAACTGCCGATTCAGTATCGCCATTCAAAATTATGTACTGACCAGGGGTCGGGCCACGATATTTAGGTAATAAACTGGGATGAATGTTAACTATTCCTTTAGGAAATACGTCAATAACATTCTGGGGAAGAATTTTCCCATATACCGCCAAAACACCAACATCAGGCTTTAGTTCTTGGAGCCGCTCAACTGCAGATAAGTCTTTTTTCCAGGAAAGCGGGATGAGCAATTCAACTGAATGTTCTTTGGCCCAGGCACTAACCGGGGTCGGTGTAACCGTTTGTTTCCTTCCGACTGGCTTATCGGGCTGCGAAACAACAGCTACTATTTCATACCGGGAATCAGCAGCAAGTACTTCAAGAGCTGGCAAGCTATAATTTGACGATCCAAAATAAACTACACGGTATTTCATAATTTCCTTAGATTAAAGTGATGATAACTTTAATATATTTGTTACTGGAATAACTCCTGAGCATAAACCATCAAATACAGGATCTTTCGTTGCCTCCGAGTAATAAACAGGTATTCCCCTCCCAAGGGCATACCCTATTTCAAGCCTTACTGAATTTCCTATATATCCATCAGGGCAAAGCACATAAAGTGCCTCAGAATTATCGATTGCTTCAAAGTGTGCTTGGGCAAGAGATTTTAAAGTATCAATTGTCAAAGCCTTTTTATTCTCACCTGAATTAAGGTTTGGAAATAACCCTTCTAAGTTAAAATTTTTCGAATCTTCAATAAGTGACTGTATCTCTTTATAAAAGCGTAAGCTAGAACTGATAGTAAAAGTCTTCATGTTATCCTTGTATTAACATCTCAAGAGAAGTCTCTTCAAGCTCGTCATCTTCATTTACTATATATAATTTACCTTTTTGGGAAATGACATGGTCAGTGAACAAAACTCCGTTAAGGTGATCAAGTTCATGTTGAGCATAGCGTGAGAAAGGCTCTTTATACTTTCTTTTATGTTTCTTACCTTGTAAGTCGAGATATTCAAGCTCAATGCTATCGGGGCGAACCACAGCACCATAAATATTAGGAATGGATAAACATCCTTCTAGGAACGTATCTCCTTTTCGGGTGAAACCGGTGGTTAATGATTGCGAAGTCCAGGTAATCGCCGGGTTAATATACACTTGGTATTTATCTTTACCTTCACGCAAAATAAAGAGTCGTTCCGAAATGCCAATTTGAGGTGCTGCAATTCCTACGCCTTCAATCTTACTATGCTCAAGTGCAAACCATAAGTCGGCGGCAATTTGCTTAGTTTCCTTAGTTATTTTTTCAACCTTTTTTGCTACCTGCCTCAGGGTAGGATATGGTACGGTTACTATTCTTTTCATACTAAGCACTGGTAGGATCAACATCAATAGTCCAATCATTTGGAACCATATCAATAAGTTGATCTATTGTTTGTTTTGCTCCCTTTAACAATATCTGGTAATACCATTTATTTCGCAAGCGGGGAATAATTCCCGTAGTCGGGCCAAGAACTTCAACAGATTCCTCAAGAGAAAGTTCTTTGATCAAGCTTTCAATTTTTTTAAATAAAACCTCTGCCTTATATTCCGCGCGCTCCTGCTTCTCATCAGAGTATACCAGTTGCGCCAGATGAGAGAAAGGGGGATAGGAAAGGGACTTTCTAAAGCCAATCTCTTTAGTATAAAAATCAGCATAATCATGTTGCGCAGCAGCAAGTACGGCATAATGCTCTGGATTATAGCTTTGCAAAACCACTGAGCCTTGTTTTGTTGCACGACCAGCCCTTCCTGCCACCTGGGTAATTAATGAAAAACTATTTTCAGCGGAGGAAAAAGAAGGCATATGTAAGGCCGTATCGGCGTTTACAATGCCAACCAGGGTTACCGTAGGAATATCCCAGCCCTTTGTAATCATTTGAGTACCGATCAAAATATCTGCCTCCTGATTCAGAAAACTGGTGTAAATCCTTTCATGACTTCCTTTTTGAGTAGTTGTATCTCGGTCCATTCGCAAAATTCGTGCCTTAGGAAAGACTTTAAGTATATCCTGCTCAACCCGCTCGGTACCTGAGCCCAGTGGTTTAATATAGAGACTCTCACAGTTAGGACACTGGTGGATCATTTTAGTTTGATAATCGCAATGATGACAAAGCAGCATATTATTAAGTGAACCAAAAAGTTCTTTATGCAATGTCAGCGCAATTGAGCATCGAGGACATTCCGCTGTCCATCCACACATACGACACATCAATGAGCTGGCTATTCCACGCTTATTCAAAAAAAGAAGAGATTGCTCCTTTTTCTCGAGAGTGAGGCGCAAAGCAGTTTCTAAATCATCTGATAATGTCGAAAAGTTGCGCTTCTTTAGTTCTGTACGCATGTCCACAATCTTTACTTTGGGGAGCGCTGCCTTCATAGCACGCTCAGTAAGTGTGAGTAATCTCCAGTCATTTTTCGTTGTTGATTTATAATAGTCAGATACACGAGGAGTGGCGCTCCCTAGAATTAGGGGAATATCAAGTTCTTCAGTTAACTGTTCTGCCGTTTCAACAGCATGGTAATGCGGACTTGCTTCCTGTTTAAAAGAATGATCATGTGCTTCATCAATTATTACGAGTCCAAGGTTGGAAAAGGGGGAAAACAGCGCAGAGCGCGATCCTATAACAATCGGTCTCTCACCAGTAGTACAACCAATAAACGCAGCAAACCGCTCTCCATCAGATACTTGGCTATTTAATACTGAAGTCTTGCCAGGGAAACGTTCTTCTACTCGCTTAATTGTTTGCGGTGTTAACGCGATTTCAGGAACCAGATAAATTACTTGCTTCCCTTTCTCTAGTACTTCTTCCATAATTTGAAGATAAATTTCTGTCTTTCCACTTCCTGTCACCCCATGCAATAGAAATGTCGTATGTTGTTGAACAGTGGCTATCGCATCAAAAGCGATTTTTTGTTCTGTGTTCAATACTACACGAGGCACAAGAGATACATTTTTGATGGGCTTTACCTTAGGAAGGCGTACTTTTTTCTTAAATATAAGCACAGTATCAATACAATTGCGCAGTGGCTCATGATAATATTTAGACATCCATTGGGCAAGTTTAATCAAACCGGTTGTTAATACCGGAGTTTCATAAAGTAACTCAGAGATAGGTTTAGTAATAAATGAAGGGGTTGTATCATGGAGCGCGACAACTACACCATGAATTTCCTTTTTTCCGTAAGGAACAGAGACATACGATCCTATCTGAATTAACTCCGCTGCCTCAAATTCTGGCATAGCGTACGTAAAGATAGACTTCTTTGGATCTCCATTGGTAAGGGCGACAATATCAGCAAATGTATGCATTACTCAAAGCCTTTTTTGTAACCTTCATTGAAGCTATCAAGCTGTGAAGCCTTGAAGCGGTAATCATTGGCCTTATTTTTGTCTACAATATTCTTAGAATTCTGATATCGAGCATAGTAAAGTTCGCCCAGTCGATTCCACGCCGCCGCTAAATCCGGCTTCCATTCAGTTGACTGAGTAACGATTCTAATCGCAGTATCTATATCCCCAAGATGTTCGTAATATGTAGAAAGAATCAGTAGTGTATTAACGTCTGTAGGGGCAAGAGTTCTTGTTCGATCTGAGGCAGTTTTTAATTTTTCGGCATACTGAGCTTTATCAAAAAAGCTGAGATTATAATAGGTATCGGCAAGTTTCTTCCAATAAAGTACATTGTTAGGGCTCATTTCGACAGAAGTGTGAACGTTAGATTCTGCCAAAGGAACAATATCTGCGGCACTAGAAGCATCATTTTGCTTCATTAATGAATAAACCATTTCGCCTTCAGTCCATCCTAATTCGGAATAATAGTATGGTTCATCTTTGCGGAGTTCAAGTGCGGCCGCAAATTGCTTGTGAGCCTGACCAATTTCTCCTTGCCTGTTATAGAGTTTTCCTTCAGCAAAACGAATATCTGCAAACCAGTAATTAAATAGAGTACTAAATAAATACATACCCATAAAAACAATAAATCCATAAAGTCCCATTTGAACCCAATCCAACTTTTTTTCTCCCAAACGGATAACTGCAAAAAAAGATTTAATTCGTGAGATAAGATTAATTGAAAAGCGATCCCTTTCTGCAGTCATTGCTAAGAAAGCCGGAAACAGAAAAAAGAAAAGAGCAACCGTAACAACTGAAAAACCAAAAAAGTTAGTAATTAAAATCGTCAAAAGTCCACTAAAAAGACCATTAAAAATGAGAAAGGAATAATAAGGATTTTCAAGATGCGCTGGAGTTTCTGAATTATTTTGCAACTGTTTACGTACAGAATCACTTTTTATTTGGAGTTTTTCAACGGGCAACTTCCATTTTAAACCACAATAAGATCGAAAAGCATGCCAACTCTCCTTACCATAACTAAAAAGCAAAACTGCATAGCTTAGTGCACCGAAAAAACCCGTTGTTGCTAAAATATTAAAATATTCGTTATGAGCTTTATTGTAAAGAAAATCCCACTCAGTAGTATGCAGTAATTCAACCGGTCGATACTGATAAAAAGAGTAGGCAAAACTCTCAACCCCTGATCCAAGCACAGGGTAGTGTTTAAATATTTCCCAAGCGCCCTTCCATACTATAAAACGAATTGCACCGGTTTCGGTGCCACCAGCATCTTGCGGAATCTCTTTTTGAGCAGTAGTGGGAGCTCCAGGTGCACCACCAGTTGCCCCTAAACGGAATGTATCGGCAGAAGAATAGGCAAATCCACTAAGTACGAGGATTACTGCCCACGTTGCTATCCATTTTCGCTGTGAAGGGGCAGCAAGAAATGCAACAACACCTCCACTTAACCCAAGATATCCGAGCGAAACCATAATCGCATACGAGGGAAATTTGTAATAAGCAAAAACATACACGGCCGCTAAAATACCCACTACGATAAAAATTTGTATATATCTATTAAGTGCGCTAAAGCGTTGAGCGATAAGAATTCCTATGTATATTAGTAAAGCAACGACAAGAGCTAAAAGGCCAGATCGTGATGCAGTAAACAGAAAGCAGACAAAAAGCAAAATAGAAGATAATAAATACCAGCACTTAATAAACCACCGGGATTCAAACAAAAAATAGCTTATACTAAGAGGCAATAATGCGACTAAAAAAGCAGCCAGCCAGTTTGGCTGACCAAGTGAAGAAAATACTCGAGCCTGTACATTTTGAACCCAGAAATCTTTGTCAACACCATAATGCTGTGCTATACCATACAGTGCAACAATCGTCCCTGAGAGTAAGGCTGCATTGAGAAATCGGTGAACATATTTTTTCCCAAATAAGTTACTTACTAAAGCCCAATACAATAAGGCATAACAAATACTTGAAGCAAGCCCACCATGAAAGCGTGAATAATACCCCCAAATAGAGGTATGGACATCAATTGAAAAAATAGTAGACAAAACCTGTGAAAGGAGAAAAAGTGAAAGAGGATAGTCAAGAAAAGTTTTTTTAAAAATTATTCTCTTTTCTTCTAAACAACGAACAATCCAAAAAGTAGAAACAAGGATAGTTATTCCATACACGAAAAACATTTTGTTAAATTCAAAAAGTTCAAAGGTTTGCGGATCAATACCAAAAATAATCCAAGGTAGTGGAAAAAAATGTGTAAAAGGATAAAACAAAAAAGGAGTTATGAAAAAGAGAAGTAAATATAAGATATATAAGGCTTTTAGTAGATAAGCTGAAACATTTTTCATAGCTCAGAGTATAACACCTCAGAGAAAGCATGTCATTTATGATATACTGCCACCTATGTTCGATAGATTTTGGAATGCAGTATCGTTTGATATTGGAATAGACTTAGGTACTGCAAATACCCTCGTTTTTGTTAAAGGTAAAGGAATTGTTTCACGAGAGCCATCAATAGTAGCTCAACATAAAAAAACAAAACAGATTATCGCTCACGGTACACAAGCAAAAAAAATGTTGGGCAAAACGCCTTCTTCAATCATTGCGGTACGACCGCTGCAAAGTGGTGTTATCTCCGATTTCGACGTAGCTCAAGAAATGTTGCGACACCTTATCAAGAAAGTACATGAAGGTAACGGGGGATATTTCCCCCGTATTCCACGACCCCGCGTTGTTATTGGAATACCTGCTGGAGTTACCGAAGTTGAACGCCGAGCAGTTCAGGAAGCAACGTTACATGCTGGTGCTCGCTTAGCTTATCTAATCGAGGAGCCAATGGCCGCGGCAATTGGAGCTGGGCTTCCCGTAGAAGAACCTACTGGAAGTTGTATTGTGGACATTGGTGGCGGCACTACAGAAATGGCAGTTATTTCACTTGGCGGACTCGTAAATAATAAATCGTTACGAATCGCAGGAAATGAGTTTGATCAACACATAATTGCGTATGTAAAAAATAATTATAATTTATTAATTGGTGAACGTACTGCAGAAGATGTGAAATTGTCCATTGGAACAGTAAGTGAAGGTATCGTTCAAAAGGAATACATTGTCCGCGGACGTGATCTAATTACTGGTTTACCAAAGTCGATTACGTTGCGATCAGACGATGCAAGACGAGCATTAAAAGAGCCAATAGATATAATTATCCATTCTTTATCTGACATCCTTGAAAACTCGCCCCCTGAACTTATTTCAGATATCCTAGTTAACGGAATTTGTTTAGCAGGAGGGGGCAGTTTGCTTGATGGCCTACCCGAGCGAATTGCCGACAGAGTCAATATGCCAGTATGGGTAGCAGACGATCCGTTAACGTGTGTAGTTCGGGGATGCGCGAAAGTACTCGAAGAGATTCAATTACTTGAAAAAGTACGCATTATTGGCGGTTTGAGATAGTTTTTTCATGGACCAATCGCGAAGTCAGATTATTACATTTATTTCTGCCGCTTGCATAAGTGGTTTACTCTTTATTATCGGTACCTTACATATTACCGACCCAATAGCCAAGGGCACAATGTATGTGATTTCACCACTACTTTCATCGGTGAATCGAATTCAAATTGAATTGCGAAATGAAATCTCAACAATTACTCAGGCACATACGTTGACAAATAAATATGAAGCTATACGAGAACAGAATCTCACACTTCGTTCCCAAGTTGCCCAAATAGGTGTAATACTTGATGAAAATAAAAAGTTACGGGAGCAATTAGGCGCGCCATCACTTGATAAATTTAAACTTGTTCCCGCCAAAGTAATAAGTCGTGAGCGTGAAGTTACGGTAGTATATGACAATACAAAATCAGTTAGTAAAGACGCTATAGTTGTGTATAAAAACCAGTTTGTCGGAAAAGTAAAAACAGCAGACACTCGATCTGCGACCTTAACTCTTGCGACCGATCCTCAGATGCAATTGCCGATTCAAATAGTTACCGAGAACAATACATTATATAAGGGGACAATTCATGGAGAGTTTGGAACCGGTATGACAGCCGAAATGATTGAACAGGCAGCTAAAATTGAAAAAGGAGATTTGGTGGTACTGGCCAAATCACCAGGTCTACCGGAAGGGGTAGTTGTAGGAGAAGTTCGTGAAGTGCAAAAACGTGATAGCGAATTATTTCAGCGGGCAAAAGTTTCTTCCTATATAGATTTCGAGAAACTCGATACAGTTTTTATTATTCAATAATAATATGCAATTCTTTATAAAAAATATCATTCGAATAGCACCAATAACTTTAATAATTCTTGTAATTCTGATTATTCAACTGCTTTTTATCGGGACTAACATAGTTGGTGTAATTTTATTTTCTCAACTATATAGTTATCGTAAGACATTTAAAATTCTTATTGCAGTAATCGTTACTTCTTTAATTTACGATTCAATAAAAATGATACCAATAGGTTCTTGGGCACTTTCGTTCTCAGTAGTAGCGGCGTGTAGTTTAACAATTTTATCCATTTTAAGAATGCAGGGAGATAAGGAGTTAGAATCTTGGCCAACCACCCTATTTCTTGTGTTTGTTGTAGCCGTATCAGCGAGTGCACAATCGTACATTCTTTCTCGAATTGGTGAGCACAAATTATTTGACATTAACTTAGTGTATAGTATAGTTGCGCTAAGCACTCTTTGTATAATAATTCAAAAATTAAATCATAAAAAAGAAAGACGACTTGTACTGGACTAAAAGATGTTAGGAATAACTTTTGCTGATTACATTGATACAACTACATCACAAAAATATAAACATGGTCTAGAACATACCGAAAGCATTGAGTTAATTGAATGCACAGCAGTTGATCACGACAACGCTCCTCCTTCCCTATGGAAACGTACTGGATTAAAAACGGCTTACTTTATTTTTTTAGCAATAATACTTACTCGAGTAAGTATGTTACAAATAGTCAAAGGTAAATATTATCAAGGGCTTTCTGACGACAATCGAATTATTAAACGGCCAATAGCCGCGCCCCGCGGGGTAATTGTTGATAGAAACAATATAGTTCTGGTAAGGAATACTCCTTATTTTAAATTAAAAGGTCAGGATAGGTTACTGAACTACAATGAGTATGCAAAGCAGGAAAGTACTCTTTCTGCAGAAAAAAAGGATACCGCAGAAATTGTCCCAGTCCGCGAGTACCAGTATAACAAAAGTACTGCACATGTTCTTGGTTATATTTCACCAGTCACCGAAGAAGAATTAAAAAAGTCAAAGAAATTGATTTCTGATAGCCCTATAAAATATAGTGCACGAGACTATGTGGGCCGTACAGGAATTGAAGAGCAATTTGAGTTGTTACTTAAAGGGGTCGATGGCAACGAATATGTTGAAATAAATTCCAATGGCAAGGTACAAAAAATTCTTGGTTCCCAGCCTGGAATACCAGGCAGAACTATCCAAACGAGCATTGATAGTGGATTACAGCAATTCGCTTTTGATCGAATTGAAAAAGCCGTACGGGATGCTAATGCACCGTCAGGTGTGGTCGTTGTACAAAATCCTAACAACGGACAGATAGTAAGTCTCGTCAGTTTCCCATCCTATGATGATAATATTTTCACTCATGAAGAAAGATCAAAAGAAGTCAGCGCCGCTTTTACCGATACTTCGTTACCATTACTAAATCGTGCTATTTCAGGAACGTTCCCTCCGGGATCAACCTATAAAATAATTACTGGATTGGCTGGACTTGAGTCAAAAACTATTAATTTCGATTCAAAATTTGAGGATACCGGAAATATCTCAATCTCTGGAATAACGTTTAATAACTGGTATTTTTCTCAGTACGGTAAAACAGAAGGAGATATTGACTTACGAAAGGCTTTAGCGCGCTCAAACGATACGTTTTTCTATAAGTTATCTCTCGCCATGGGGCCAGATAAGTTGGTAGATGAATCTCATAAATTCAAACTTGGACAGATTCTTGGCATAGATATTCCGGGTGAGGTGTCCGGATTAATTCCATCGCCTGAGTGGAAACAAAAAACTCAAAAAGAAATGTGGTATCCAGGTAATACGGTTAACATGTCAATTGGACAAGGTGATGTGCTTGTTACACCGTTACAAGTTGCTTCATATACGTCGGTGATAGCCAATAATGGAACGTTGTATCAACCTTCGCTCGTTTCTACAATTTTTGATGCAGATAATAAAATAGTATGTAAAAAGAATCTAGAAAAAAATAATTGGTCAGGAGAATTATGTCGAGACTTAAATACATCTCTTGAAGCTCCTACAAATTTGCATATTGATCAACACTATTTACAGGTAATTCAGGGGGGGTTGCATCTTGTAACTCAAAGGGGCGGGACTGCGTATCCTTTTTTCGATTTTCCCCTAGATACTGCAGGTAAAACGGGCACTGCTGAAAGCTTTGAAGGTCAAAAACCTCACGCGTGGTACACTGGTTATGCTCCTTTTAATAAGCCGGAAATTACCGTAACTGTTTTAGTTGAAAAAGGTGGAGAGGGTTCGAGTGTTGCTGCTCCAGTTGCAAAAGATGTCATGGATTACTATTTCAAGCATAAAAAGTAAATTCCCTCTTGCATGTATATCCACAAAAGTTGAATAATTTTAAAAGGAAAGGTTTTTTGTGTCATGAAAAAACTTAAGCTGCTCTGTCTTTGTCTAATAATTACATTTGTCGTATTTAAGATTAATTCCCTCACTGCTATTCGCAGCGCTTCTGCGCAAGAAGTCCCAAATTTCGATGAGGTAACTGCAGTCGATGAAATCGATGCTGAATCAGTAAAATATTCAAGGCCAACCGACGACACACGAGTTACTGAAAGTGACCCAAGAGTAAATTATGGTAAATCAAAATATTTAGCTGCAGGACGTTGGAAGAAGGGGAAAGTAGAAAGTTACATAAAGTTTGATGTCCGCAAAGGATATCGCGCAGATAAATTATACATTTACCTCATAAGTGGAAAAACTAGCGGATTAACAGTATACAGTGCATCACGCAACTGGTCAGAGCGAAAAATTATTTGGAAAAATCGACCTTCTAAAGGGTCCAAACTTGACAGTAGCGCAAATAAAAGTGGTTCTTGGTGGGAATTTGATGTTTCATCCGCACGGTCGAGTAATGGTGAATATGCTTTTACTGTTACAGGCCCATCCAACAAAATTGTAAACTTCTATTCTAAAGAGGGAAAAAGAGCTCCCCGTCTGTCTTATATAAAAGGGCAAGAACGAACCCCAAGCCCAACAAATAAAACAACAAGCCCAACATCAACAACAAATGCAACATCAACGGTTCATCCGTCATCAACTGCAACCAACAACCCAACCAGCAGTCCAACCAATAATCCTACTGTTGAGCCAACCAATACTAACCAACCAACATTCGCCCCCTCACCTTCATGTGATCCAGGCATTGATTGCGGCAATGATGGCGATCCAGCGACAGGTGGTGTTGTAATCGACGAAACAGATGATGGTGAAGGAACAGGCGCCACAGCGACACCTGCAGTAACTCCTTCTTGCGCTCCAGGTATAGACTGCAATAACGATGGAGGAACATCTGCAACTCCTGCACCTACCACAGGTCCAACATGTCCTCCAGGTTTAGATTGCAATCCTGATGGCCCACTGCCATCGTCTTCAAGTCCATCCGCAACCTGTGTCCCTGGCATCGACTGTACAAATGATGGAGGCTCACCAACTGCTAGCCCTACTACTGGTTCAAGGTCAAGTACTCCTACATCAACCGCAACCGCCGCTCCATCAACTCCAGGTGGAGGAACGGGAGGAATTAGCGCAGCACCTAACACTAAAATCGCATACATCGGAGATACAGGCGATGGTAATAATTTCCAGGCTGTTCTTAACTTAATTAAACAGGAGGGAGCAACAGCCGTAGTGCATTCCGGAGATTTATCTTATACCAGCAGTGCATCGACGTTCATTGGGAAAATTAATGCAACACTTGGTGCCAACTTTCCTTATTTTATGGGACAAGGAAATCATGATAAGGGAACATGGGGCCAGTATGTTCCACGAATTCCAAGTCAGTATGTTGTTGCCGGATCACCTGCTTCTGCGGATTACGCTGTAAATTTCCAGGGTGTATATGTTGCAATTGGAAGAGACAAGGTGAGCACGCCTTCGACATTCTCAACCGATTTAAAATTAGCCCAAGTCCAAAATATTTGGAAGGTGTGTAGCTTCCACGAAGTACACCGTGCTATGCATACTGGTTACAAGTCAACAGAAATTCCATATTCAGTGTATGATGAATGCCGCACCTATGGCGCTATGACCACCAACGGACATGCGCATACATACAACCGTAGTGTAACGCTTCTTAGTGCTTCGGGGCAGCAAATTGACCCATCCTATCCTGATCCATTTAACCTGAGAGTAGCTCGTGGAGTATTCTTCGATTTGCACAACGGTGCAAGTGGAAAAAGTCCGGGAAGTTGGGAACGCTGCAAGAAGACTACTGATGCCAGTGATGTGGCGGGAGGAAAATGTAATATCTTCGCAAATCGTAACGGTGCGGTTATTACTCGAATAGGAAGTCCGTATGGCGCAGCTTTCATAACATATAATGTTGATGGCGATCCACGTAAGGCACGCGGATACTACATGGAAACAAATTCTACCACTCATATTGATGATTGGACTGTTACCGCCCAATAGTGGCTTGACAGTCTCAGATTGAATAGATATCTTATCTGCATGTTTCGAAGTTCAAAAATAGTTTTCTTGATCACTCTATTCAGTATCTTGGGAAGTATTGCAATTACGCGAGACATTATTGCACATTTAACGCACCACACAGCGGCGCGTGCATGCAAAAACACCTATGTTTACGGTTCTATCGAAGAAGCGTTGAAATCTCCCGATAAAGTATGCCTTCTTGATTTAACCGATAAACAGCCGAAAACCATCTCAAAACAGATCAAAGTTTTGAAGAATGTAACTTCCCTCTATTTGATCGATACTCCAATTAAATATTTTCCCAACGAAATTTTTTATCTTCATAATTTGCGCCAGCTATTTGCGCAAAGAAGCAATTTGAAATCACTTCCTTCCTTTATTAATGGGCTAAAAAATCTCGAAGAGCTCGACTTATCATATACAGATATTGAATCTCTGCCGCCCCAAATTTCTAAACTTTACAATCTCAAATCCTTAAATTTAGAAGGCTCAAAAATTAAAAAATTACCGAACGAAATTGGTGAGTTAGAGAATCTGGAAAGTCTAAATTTAAAAAAAACGGCAATTACTTCAGTACCAAATAGCATTGACCAGCTACAAAATTTAAAAGTACTCGACTTAGGTGAAACAAAACTAACTGCCGTAAGTGAGGGAATAACCAAGCTCTCATCACTACAAAAATTATCGATCAACAATACAGCAATTTCCGAGCTCCCTGAATATATTGGCGATCTTTCAAACCTTAAGGAATTAAATGCAAGCCATACTAAAATCAGACAGTTACCGGTACAAATTGGTGATCTTCGAAATTTAGAAATATTAGATGTCAGTACGGCGCAACTCACACAATTACCGTTGCAGATAGGATATCTAAAAAGATTAACCTCACTTAATATAGCTCAAAACAATATTCAGGTACTGACACACTATGTCGCCGGCTTAAAGGAGCTCCGCGGACTAAATATTTCCGGAACAAAAATAACATACTTCCCGAAAGAACTGTTTCGACTTCGTAACTTAAATTTGCTCACGCTAGACAATACTCCAATTTCCCAAATTCCTTCAGAAATTGCTAATTTAATAAATCTTCAAAATTTAAGCATGAATAGTACACAAGTGAGTATGTTGCCACCGCAAATAAGTAATTTAAAGGAACTTACAACTTTGAGCATAAATAAAACCAAAATCACAATGCTTCCTCAAGAAATAGGGAATCTCCCTAATCTCGCCATCGTGAACGCAAATTTTAGTGAACTAAAAGATTTTCCGATTCAATTAAGCCAATGTCCGCTCTTAACACAACTCTATTTAAACAATACGCAAATATCCTATATTCCTCCCGGAATAAGTAATTTTAAAAATTTATTGAATCTGGGATTAGGTAATACTCCCTTACAAGAAATCCCTACTGAGATGGGGAGTATGCAGAATCTTAATTTTCTTGATGTCAGTTGGACAAAAATTACCCGTATTCCGTCAGAATTAGGGCAGTTAACTAAGCTTACCGCTTTGCTGATTGATCATACTGACATAACTCATATTCCACCTGAGTTGAATAAAATATCGCTTTCCAGTTTATACTTAGGAGGCACAAAGCTGTCTCCAAAAGAAAAAGAATTGCTAAAACGAAATTTCACCAACACAACGATACAGGGATTATAAAATGATTCATGCAAATGTGAGAAGGTACAGCTATTCGACTCTCCTTGTACTTTTTACCATACTAACTCATGTTACCTATATTAATAATGGCTTTATATGGCTCGATCATATTGATCTTGAGGGTAAAAGCGCGCTAGTGGCGACACTCCCAAGAGCTCTATTCAGCCCGTATAGTCAGACCACCTTTTACCGTCCGCTTGTGGCTATGGCGCATTCAATTGATTACGCATTGTATTCGCACTGGGCTCCTGGCTTTCATGTAACCAATATTCTCATGCATACGCTAGTTGTCGTACTTACATACCATGTAATCAGGAAAGTGATTAGGGTAGAGGAGAAGTTTGCTTTTTTGGCATCATTTATTGTGATGTTGCATCCTGCAAACACCTACTCTATCGGCCTAATTTCCTATCGGACCGATCCGTTGGCTGTTGCATGTGTATTAAGTGCGGTATTATTCTTTTTGAAATATCAAGAAAACAGATCAAACAAGTATATAGTGTATGCGAGTAGTATGTTTATGTTGTCACTGCTTGCTAAAGAAACGTCTCTCCTGTGGTATCCGGCCATCATTTTGGTGCTATTACTGTATTACAAAGAACAGAGTAAGAAAATAATTATATCAACCGTCGGGTCAACCGCTGTAATTAGTATCTTGTATTTTGTTTTACGCATCAATGCAGTACATTCTATGTGGGGAATAGGCTCCACTCCCCTTAATGTTTCCAACGGAATTGGCACAAGAGGAATTGCCGTAGTGCGATTAATCGAATATATACTAATTCCGATACTACCTCCCATTAGTGACAGTATAAAAATAACTTCACTTTCACTACCTATAGTCGCTGTTGCTCTTGTGTTCATTCTCATGAATTATTGGGGATTATATAAATATCGTAGTCATCGAAGTCTCCTACTTATCTATGCACTTTTTATTGTTTCAATCGCACCTGCATTTAATATTCTTCCGTTACCTCGATTCATATCACCCCACTATCTATACTTTTCAACGGTAATAGTAAGTCTTGCTGGAGCGCTGTTGCTGCAGCATGTCAATAAAAACATGCGTACTATTCTGTTGACGGTATTTTTCACCTGGGTAGCCTTGACCGCGTATATATCGTTCGCTAGTGGTCATCGATTTTCTAGTGACCGTACCTTTTTTCTACCTGAGGTAGAAAAAGATATTCATTTTCGCGAAGGAGCATATTATGTTGGCTCGGCTTTACTTAAAGCTAAGGAATATGATCAAAGTGAGAAATATTTACGTCAATCCTTATCCAAAGATAATTCTTACATAGCGTATGTAGATAGCTCTGCCGCCTCCAACAATCTGGCATTAGTATTAATCCAGAAAAATAAATTGACCGAAGCCGAAAGTTTACTAAATCAATCAATCCGTGAAGACACGCAAGAATCGCGTACAGGAAAGGTCTACAATTTGGCTTTGCTCAAACTGCGATTAAATAAACCGGAAACTGCAGTTCAGATTGCCGAAAACGAAATACTTAAAGCCAAACATGCGCCTGTTGAAATGTATCTGGTACTCGCACAAGCATACATTCAAACAGCCCAAAAAGATAAGGCAAAACTACTCTTAACACAAGTCAAACCACTACTACAAACCGCTATAGAAAGAGATTTATGGCACAAAACAGAACAAATGTTACCTTGACAGATTCTCGCTTTATTCGCTACTCTTATTACAGATGAAAAAACCAGGAACGATCTTAATTGTTATGGGAATCACAATTTTACTCGGTGCTATCTTATACACACCGACGGCGAATTTGATTAGAGGTAATGCCGGTAGTACTACCGCTCGAGCTACTAATGACGTCATTGAACAATCGGATGGTACGGTATATGCTGAAGGGGAGCTCATAGCAGATTTTCCAGCCGTTCCGGTATACCCGGGAGCTGTGGTAGTAGAATCGGTCGAAACAAATGATAGTGCCGAGTATGGATATTCTGGAACCTGGCATGTCACTGGTAAAACATGGAATGAAGTATTGAGATATTATCTTGCAGAAGCTAAAAAAAGAAAATGGAATATCACCCATCAGCCTGATTTAGGTCCTAAATCGAGTGATCAATATATTGAAGCACTTGTTGACGGTAAAAAAGTTACGGTGAGCGTAGAGATCGAAGACGATAACAAAACAATTGAAATTCGAATTGTATTCCCTCTCAAATCCGAGAATTAAATTATCTTTACCGCTTTAAGAACAAGTACTGCGCCAATACAAATTATAATTAATGCACTCATTACCGGGAAGTATTTTGCTACTTTTGTTGAAGGGGCGTAGCGGTCAAATAATTTGCGGGAAGTAACCATTACCAATCCTAAACTTACAAGTACTGCGGCAAGTCCCAGGCTAAAGAAAAAGATCAGAATCATTCCTAAGACTGTTTTATTAATTCCTATGGCAATTATCATTATTGCTAACGCGTCAGCACAGGGGACAATTCCACCAGAAAAACCAAGTGAAATAAGTGATTTCAATCCAATCTTCGAGCCCTTCAATTCATAAAGAGCGTGAACATGTTGACCTTTTCCTGCCCCATGTGAATGGGGGTGGTCGTGTGTATGATCGTGGTTATGGTCGTGCTCATGCTCATGTTGGTCGTCATGCTCATGGGGAGCTTTTGACTGCTTAAGTTCTTCCCAGCGTCGGGAAAGTAACCAAACCCCAAGACCAAAAATTGAAAGTGCAGATACTACTTCAAGCGCGGGAATAATCTTTTCCGGCAAAAAGTACTGTGTCGCAAATAATGAAATTAGGCCAAGAATATAAATTGAAGATGTATGAGTTAGCGTAGTAACAGTAGCGAGTAGCAAGGCATCTTTTTTAGTGCCGTGTTGGCCTACCAAATACGCTGCAACCAGTGTTTTACCATGTCCTGGGGTAAGAGCATGCAATCCGCCCAGAACGAAAGATATAGCGAACGCCCATAGCAGAAGACTAGTGCCAAGTTCTTTTCCGCGAAGAATTTTAGTTACTTCTGAAATTTGTGTTGCGGTAGTAACAGTTGCTTTAGGTTTGCTGGAAGTTGGTGCTGCAACATTCCCCGTTTCTTTCTCTTTATCAGTAAGAGCCTTACCTATATAAACAATGGCTTCATTATTAGGAGATTTTAGCGTTGAAACAGAAATGCATCCTTTTTTATTGATTACAAATGTATAAATATCGTCTTGAAGCGACATAAAAGCATTAGTGTCTACAATATGAACTTTAGTTGATTCATTACATGAAAGAGGAAAGGTAAGAGTTCCCGTTATTTCCAAAGGATCTCCGGCATTCATTAATCCGTCGATCTCGGGAATAGTGAGTTTCTCATCCTCAAGCGTTAGATTTTTATCATTAATCGAAAAAATAATATTTTTAAGGTGTGCATCAGACCATTTCTTCTTTTCTGAGTCGTCAACTGAACCACTCCTATCTGGATCAAAATCAGGGATAAAGCGATTAATAACGACTGGATCGTAATAATACGTGATATCGACATCGCTTTTTTTACTCCCAGGAGTAAGAGTAATTGTATGGGTTACCGTTGGAATCACATGCGCTGATACTGAAGAGGGAACGGGTAAGGAAAATAAGAGGCAGATAGAGAGTACAAGTAAAATTTTTCTCATAATAGTCCCTTAAGTCATATCACATTGTACATTCCCCTTGCAAACAATATTATGGAGATATATGCGACAACTCTCAGAACACGAAGCATTACTTTTCCTGAATGCGCACACAAACTTAGGGGCGCAAAAACTTCCCGATTTATTGAATAAATATGGATCTTATGCTGCAATATGGAACTCACTTGGTAAGAGAGCTTCTATCGTAGAAATGTTAGACGAGCTCGAAGCTAAACAGATTAACTACATTAGCATTCTGAGTAATGAATATCCTACGTTATTGAAAGAGATTAATTCTCCTCCAATAATCTTATATTACAAAGGAGATATTTCTCTATTAAAATCAAATTGCCTCGGTGTAGTAGGAACTCGTCGGGCAACAATGTATTCTGAACAAGTTATTAATCACATTTTTCCCCAGCTTATCACTGCAAAGGTTACGATAGTGAGTGGATTTCAAAAAGGTGTAGATACCTTAGCCCACCTAAGTGCGCTCAACAACAAGGGCAAAACCATTGCAGTATTGGGCACAGGACTAGACATAGATTACCCGTCCGGCAATCGCTCTTTGTTTGAAAAGATAATCTCGAATGGTGGTCTTATCATTTCTGAATACCCTCCACAAACTATGCCATACAAGGCAAATTTCCCCAGGCGTAATCGAATTATATCCGGCTTATCACGAGGTGTTTTAATAATTGAAGCTACAAAACAAAGCGGTTCGCTTATTACGGGAAACTTTGCGGTTGAACAAAACAGGGAAGTCTTTTCTGTCCCAGGTTCCATATTCTCTCCATATTCACAAGGACCGCACTTTTTAATACAGCAAGGTGCTAAGTTAGTCCAATCTGCAGCAGAAATCTGCCTAGAAATTGGAATAAATCAGAAAAGTACTTCAAAAGATCTTACGATTGATCTGAGCGAGCTTACCGATAGTCAGGTGCAAATTATGAGCTGTCTTGATGCATATGGTAAGCACATCGACACCATTATTAAAGAGATCGCTACTGATCCTTCGCTAGTTATGGCAGATTTAACCATTCTTGAACTTAGGGGGTTGATTTTTAATGGTCAAAACGGCATATACAGTAAAAATAGATCATAGTATAATACGGCCAGTATGAAACTTCTTTTATTAGGCCTATTAGCCATCATTATCGTTGGGTATACGGCCTTTACTATAATCAAACCAACTTCCTCAGCAAATATTTTTGCCGGAAGCCAAAAAAAGATTGAAACGGTCCAGGCAGACGCACTTCGTAGAGCCAAAAAGCTCTACACTGATAAAAAAACTGCGCGTACCGATTTTGAGCAAAGTCCATGCCTATCTGAGAATATGGGTGATGGATACGCGCTTGATATAGTTCACAATCCCCGTGAACAGATTGATGATCAAATAGTATGTTCAGAATTTCAGCAGGGAAAAGTAAGGCATATTGTCGAGATGACCCCTGACGGAAATATTTTGCGTGTGCAATAATAAGGAGGAGTTATGAGCGAATCGAATCCAGTAGAAGAAAAGACCTTTAGACACGAACAGCATCATCGTTCTTCGGCATGGCCAATTATCCTAATTTTAGTAGGAGTTGTGTTTTTACTAAAAAATTTCAATTTAATTAGCCCCTCAATGCTTTCTAATGCCATGCGGCTATGGCCGTTAATTTTAGTGTACATTGGATTAGATTATTGGACTCGTTCAAATCCACGAATGCGCACCATTGTTACCATACTCTTTATTTCCGGAGTGGTATTTGCAATACTTCTTCTATCTGATCAGAGCGCTGCTATGTGGCGTTATTAGCCGTATTTCCAGTCAAGTGATATAATCTACACTTATGGCAAAAGATTTAATTATTGTCGAGTCTCCCACGAAGGCTAAAACCTTAAGTCGTTTTCTTGGTGGAAAATATACAATTGAGGCTTCATTTGGCCATATTCGAGACCTACCTAAATCTAAAATGGGTGTGGATGAAGATACACTAGACATCGAGTATGTAGTGCCAAAAGAAAAAACAAAGCGCGTTAGCGAACTGAAAAAATTAGCAGAAGGTGCGTCTCGCATAATTCTGGCAACGGACCCTGATCGTGAAGGGGAAGCTATTGCCTGGCATATTTTGCAAATTCTTTCTGAAGGTAAGCCTAAAAAAACGGTAAAAGCTACTTCCAAAACAACTAAAAAAGCAGCCAAAGCTGCTGCGCCGGAAATTAAGGAAATTCCGTATGAACGCATTGCTTTTCATGAGATTACAGAACATGCAATCAAAGAAGCTCTTGAGAGTCCGCGTAAAATAGACTCAGCACTCGTCGATGCACAACAAGCTCGCCGCGTTTTAGACAGACTGGTTGGGTATAAGTTATCTCCTTTGTTATGGCGAAAAATCCGTACCGGATTATCGGCCGGACGTGTTCAGTCGGTAGCGGTACGCTTGATTGTTGATCGAGAAAGAGAAATTGACGCATTCAAACCGGAAGAATACTGGAGTATCGATGCCTTATTTGAAGTAACTGAAATAAAAAAAGATAATCGTTTTATAGCAAGCTTATTCAAAATTGATGATAAGAAGATATCTATAAAAAATGAAGGCGAATCAAAAATCCATGTTGAAGCGATACAAAATAACACATATAGAATATCTTCAGTAGTAAAAAAAGAAGTGCGAAAGTATTCAGTACCACCATTTACTACCTCAACCTTGCAACAAAATGCATCAAATAAATTGGGGTTCTCTGCAAAAAAGACTATGATGCTCGCACAAGGTCTGTACGAAGAAGGTCTTATAACTTACATGAGAACTGACTCGGTAAATTTGTCGGAAGAAAGTATTGCTGCAACTCGAGAATTCATATCCAGGGAATATGGGCCTGAGTACATCCCAGAAAAACCAAAATATTTTAAGACGAAATCTAAAGTAGCTCAAGAAGCGCATGAGGCGATCCGTCCAACAGATAGTAATCGTACTCCTGCAAAGCTAGCTTCACTAGAAAAAGATCAGTTAAGATTATATACACTAATCTGGAGCCGTATGGCAGCCTGTCAAATGAAAGAAGCAATTTACGATCAAACCACGATCGACATTACATCTCAAGCCGGCACCGTAAAATATATGTTTCGAGCTGTCGGAAGAATTATAAAGTTTGATGGATGGTTACGAGTATATGGTATTGAAGCCGAAACTGAAGATGTAAAAGAACAAGCAAAAGATGCTGAAGAAAACAGTGAGGATAAAGACATCGTTAAAGAAAATACTAGGCTTCCAGATGTGAGTGAGGGTATGAACACTTCCTTAGAAAAAATAATGCCTGAACAACATTTTACACAACCGCCTCCTCGCTATACTGAAGCGGCATTAGTAAAAGCGCTCGAAGAACGAGGGATCGGCCGTCCATCAACCTATGCACCGACAATCTCTACCATTATGGATAGAAAATATGTAGAAAAAGATCAAAAAGCTCTAAAACCCACACCTATCGGAGTCGCCGTCAACGATTTCTTAATGGCCAATTTCTCAGATATTATGGACTTTTCCTTTACTGCTGATCTTGAGCAGGAATTAGACGATGTCGCAAATGGCGATTTGCAATGGAAGCCAATGCTGAAAGAGTTTTTATCTCCATTTAGTAAGAAAGTCGAAGCAACTCAAGAAACTGCCGAGCGAGTAAAAGTTGCAACTGAAGAAATTGAAGAGCCATGCCCAACATGCGGGAATCCGCTTGTTGTTCGCTTTGGAAGATTTGGGAAATTCATTTCCTGTTCAACCTATCCAGATTGCAAATACACACGTCCCTTTGTGAATAAAATTGAAGGCATCATGTGTCCAAAAGATGGTGGACAGGTAATCATGCGTAAGACAAAAAAAGGCCGACCGTTTTATGGATGTAGCAATTATCCTAAATGCGATTGGGCGTCATGGACCAAACCAGTAGCACCTGAAACATCTGGGTCCCAAACACCAACTTCCTAGCACCCCACACTGCATACTTGAAAACATCGTGAAAAATAGTGCGGTTACATCACGAGTTAAATGCTCCTGTCCTAGCCTATAAACAGATAACTTCTTATTGCATTTATTCTTACAAATTATTTAAGCTATTACTATATAATTCATTTTTATTGAAAGGATACAAGCTCTCTATGAAAAGTTTACACAGCCATAGAGATAATACGCCGTGGAAGTATATACACAAGAATATTTCGTTGTTAAGTGGAATAGCAGCGGTATTCTTAACAATTGTGTTTGTCTCCACGGTTATTATTTCAGGAAAAAGTGCTCAGTTGGGTAAGGTGGATAAAAGTAGTGCTGCAGGCCCAGTAGTAAAATTTCAGGATGCAACCTGTTCCTCTGCAATCGTAAGTACGAGCCTACCAGTTACTGGTTCATACACAGTAACAATAACAAATGGCTCAGGTGATCTAGTTTCTCAATCAAACGCCTTTAATTTCATAGGAGAGACCACCTACATTACGTTCCCTACACTTGGGTCAAGTGATTATTTTAGCTTCGTTCTAAATAAAAATGGTGTAACATTTGGGACTCATTCCCCGTATGAAAATTACAGATTTAACTTAGTTTGTCCACCACCAAACATTACGTTCTCACAACACACATGTTCCTCAGTTCAGGTAGCAACTTCCGAGGCACTATCTGGAACATACCAAGTAGGCGTCGCGTTTTCAAATGGAGGTGAACGTGATCGTCCAACGCAGTTCATCAATCGCTCTAAGCCGTTTACTTTTAACGGACAAAGCGCAAATACATCTTTTGATGTACCGCTTAATAGTAACGATGACTTTTATTATTCATTACTCAAAAATAATGTAATGGTAGGAAAAGTTGTGTCCGGAAGCCCCAAAACGCTAGAATGCTATAATCCAGAAACAACAGCTCCAACGAGATCGCCGTCACCTACACCATCTCCGTCTCCGCAAGGTTCAAATACCGCTCCGGTAGGCCACTTAGATGGCGTATATAATACTTCTTCGCTCGGATGGGTAATTTCAGGATGGACAATGGATCCTGACTCTGTTACTGAAAAATTAAAAGTACATGTTTATGTAGATAAAGAATATTCTACTTCTGATACTAGTGGATACGTTGATGAAGTTATTGCCAATAGTTCTCGCTCTGACTTAACCGGTAACTATGCAAATCATGCCTTTAACTGGATAGTTCCAGCCAAATATAAAGACGGGGTAAGTCACACCTATTACTTCTATCCGATTGATTACCCAACTAATACTGGTTTCGGAATTCCTGGGGGTAAAGCATTGAGTTTAGGTAAGATTACTCATACTTTTACAAATGATGCTATTGCGTGCTCGAACAAGGATATAATGCTGGTAATTGATACCTCAGGAAGCATGTCAGGAAACAAAATTGCTGACGCAAAAGCTGGTGTAAAAGCCTTAATTTCAAAACTACCATCAAGCGCAAATGCAAGGGCCGGGCTCGTAGGATTTGGTTCACACGCCTATTCAGTTGCTGATATGACCACAACGATGAGTAAAGTAAGCGATTCGGTAGACAAATTAAGGGCATCAGGCGGTACCAATTTAGCAGAAGGGATCTCACTAGGATCAAGTAAGATAGCAGCAGATAACAGAACTCACGTCATGCTCATCATGACTGATGGAGTTGCAAATCTACCCAGAGATCGAAACGTAGGTCCAAACGATCCAGCAGCTTACGTAACAGCCCAAGCTGCCGCAACACAGGCCGTTGCCTCAGAGATATCTCGCGGCTTAAGAACTGTATTCTATTCAGTCGGACTAGGAAATAAAAGCCAATTAAACTCAACTTGGCTTGACACTTTAGCACAAGGAACAGGTGGAAAGAGCGTCTATGTTTCGAAATCTGCTGATATAGATAACAAATTTACGGAACTAGTTACCGAAATGTGTAAAGAAACACCAGCCAGCGCTGGCGACACTTTCCTACGCAATCTAGGTAGACTTAATGCACCAAAACTGTAATGCAAAGAAGTAAAAACATAAAAAGGAGATTGTACTTAGTACAATCTCCTTTTTATTAGTAAAATAAGTTGACAAAAGTTAATAAATCAAGAACTAATAATTTCGCCTCTTCCGAGCAACTTTAAGCTCAAGCAATGCCTTACGCATGGCCCCTTCCGCAAATGCGTAATCTTCATCAGTTACTTTCTGCTCCATTGCTTCTTGTGCACGACGATGTGCTTCTTCTACCGCGGCCTCATTAATTTCCTCAGCTCGAATTGCATCATCAGCTAAAATAGTAACCGTATTATTTGCTACTTCAATAAAGCCGCCATGAATAGCGAGAAAGTGTTCATGTCCATCTTTAGTGTATATTAATTCACTTGGTTTTAGCTTGGAATAGAGCGGAATATGTGACGGCAAGATTCCCATCTGGCCTTCAACAGTATCTACAGTAACAATGCTGACATTATCTTCAGTTAAAATCCGTTTTTCAGGTGTAACAATATCCAAAGTCAACATACTATTATTTCCCTTCGGCTTTTAACTTCTCAGCTTTCTCTCGAGCCATCTCAATTGTTCCTACCATATAAAAGGCCTGCTCGGGAAGGTCATCATGTTTACCATCAAGAATTTCTTTAAATCCACGAACCGTATCGGCTACTTTAACATACTCCCCAGGAGTTCCAGTAAACTGCTCAGCAACAAACATTGGTTGAGTAAGGAATCGCTGAATTTTGCGGGCACGCGTAACTGTTAGCTTATCTTCATCGGATAATTCTTCCATACCTAAAATAGCGATAATATCCTGCAGATCCTTATATCTCTGCAATACTCGCTGTACACCACGAGCAACATTGTAATGCTCAAGCCCTACCACTTCAGGAGTCATAATCTTTGAGTTAGATGCGAGTGGATCAATAGCCGGAAATAACGCTTGCTCAGCAAGTGCCCGTTCTAGCGAAATTGACGAATCCAAATGAGCAAAAGTAGTTGCTGGAGCTGGGTCAGTGTAGTCATCAGCGGGTACATACACCGCTTGAACAGAGGTAATTGAACCATTTTTCGTTGACGTAATACGTTCTTGCAGTTCACCCATCTCCGAAGCAAGTGTCGGCTGATAGCCGACAGCAGAAGGAATACGTCCAAGCAAAGCCGAAACTTCAGAACCAGCCTGTGAAAAGCGAAAAATGTTATCTATGAATAGTAATACATCTTCATGTTGTTCATCGCGGAAATATTCAGCATGAGCAAGGGCGGTTAAGGCAACACGGGCGCGCGCACCAGGCGGTTCGTTCATTTGTCCAAACATCATAACAACGTTAGGCAAAACGCCAGCTTCTTTCATCTCTTCGTAGAGGTCGTTACCTTCGCGAGTTCTTTCACCAACTCCAGCAAAAACCGAATGCCCAGAATGTTCAATAGCGATGTTTCGGATCAACTCTTTAACAATAACGGTCTTACCCACACCAGCTCCACCAAAAGCCGCAACCTTACCACCACGAAGGAATGGACAAACCAGGTCAATAACTTTCATACCGGTTTCAAGCATCTCAATGTGGTCAGACTGATCAGTAATGGAAGGCGCTTTTCGGTGAATAGGATAATTATGAGGAGAGATAACCGGGCCTTTTTCATCAACAGGCTCACCCAAGACATTAAAAATTCTTCCGAGAGCAGTTTCCCCTACGGGAACAGTTATAGGAGCTCCGGTGTCTAAAACATCCATCCCACGACGCAATCCATCGGTTGATGACATCGCAATAGTGCGGACTTCATTTCCTTTTAACTGAGTTTGAACCTCAAGAGTTACTTTATGATCACGAGTATCAACAATAAGAGCGTTCAAAAGTGCAGGCGAGTGCCCGCTTTCAAACCCTACATCGACAACCGCGCCAATAATTTGTGTAATTTTTCCTTGCATATGTTCCTTTCTAAACCATCGTCGCCGATGCAATCTCTGCAATCTGCTGCGTAATTTGCGCCTGTCTTGCGCTATTATACTCTAATTCAAGGGATTTTCGTACATCTTTAGCATTATCTGTTGCATTCTTCATCGCAATCATTCGCGCACTATGTTCAGACGCATTTGATTGTAAAAGAAACTGATAGAGCAATTGCTCCACGTAATAGGGCAGTAACCAGTTAAGTATATCTTCACTTGAAGGCTCAAAAACAGGGACCTGTGAATAGGTGGCTGCCTGATCAATTTGCTCAAGAGCGATAGGAAGTAACTGTATGCGTTGAGATTTTTGAGAAAGGGTCGAAATAAATTTCGGGTAGACAACATAAATTAAATCATATTTTTTTTCGATAAATTCAGAAATGACCATTTGTGCAACCGGGGTAATCTGCGAATATTGTATTTTGTCACCAAATCCATCAAATACTGCGACTATATTTTTTCGGGTATAACGCAAAAACTGAGCACTTCTTTTTCCAATTGCCAAATAATCCATTTGGATCTTGTCTTGAGCTAGTGTTTTGGATAGAGCAGTTGTCTCACGATAAACATTTGAATTTAGAGCGCCTGCAAGACCTTTATCTGATGAAATTACAATAACTAATGCCTTCTTAGGATTTTCTCGTTTATCAAGTAAAGGGTGTTGCGCATTCTTAACGAGTCCAGACAAAGTTAATAGGATCTGACGAAGCTTTGAGGCGTATGGTTCTGACTGTCGCACTTTATCCTGTGCTTTTTTCATTTTTGCTGCAGAAACCATTTCCATTGCTTTGGTAATTTGCGCAATATTTTTTGCAGACTTAATTCTGGATTTTATTGCTCTCGCTTGTGCCATTAACGCGCTCCAAATCCATTCACGGCAGTTTTTAATTGCGAAATAATATCATCTGACAGTACTTTCTCAGTATTAAGTTTTTCAAGTAGTTCGGGATAGGTATCGTGCATATACGAAATTAAATCACGTCCCCATTCGGCAATTGCCATTTTATCGAGTGAATTTGCATATCCTTCGCTTACTGCCCAAATCTGAACAACTTGCTCTGCAAGAGATAAAATTTCAGTTGTCCCTTGTTTAAGAATTTCGGTCAATCGCGCTCCACGGTCCAAGGTTCGCTTTGTTGTTTCATCAAGATCTGATGCAAATTGAGAAAACGCAGCTAATTCTCGATACTGAGATAATTCAATCTTCATTTTTCCGGCAACTTTTTTCATTGCCTTTGTTTGAGCCGACGATCCTACACGGGATACTGACGTTCCAACGTTAATAGCGGGACGAATTCCTGCATAAAAAAGATCTGTCTCCAAAAAGATCTGCCCATCAGTAATTGAAATTACATTTGTAGGAATATATGCCGATATATCATTTGCTTGCGTTTCAATAATTGGCAGGGAAGTAATTGATCCTCCGCCATATTTTTGATCAATGCGGCACGACCGCTCAAGAAGTCGTGAATGGAGATAAAAGACATCTCCTGGATACGCTTCCCGTCCAGAAGGTCGACGAAGAAGCAACGACATTTGTCGGTACGCCCATGCATGCTTAGATAAATCATCATAAACAATTAACACATCGCGTCCATGACCCAAGAAGTATTCTGCCATTGCTGTTCCTGAGTATGGTGCTAAGTACTGCAATGCTGCAGCATCTGAAGCGTCAGCAACGACAACAATAGTATTTTTCATAGCCCCGGCTTTTTCGAGTAATGCTACCGTTTGAGCAACAAAGCTTGCCTTTTGTCCGATTGCAACATAAATCGAGATAACGTCGCTATTTTTTTGACTTAATATTGATTGCAAAGCTACAGTAGATTTACCAGTTTGTCTGTCGCCAATAATTAATTCGCGCTGACCTCGCCCAATAGGGACAAGTACATCAATGGCTTTTACACCAGTCTGAAGCGGAACATCAACAGATTTGCGTTGAATAACTCCAGGAGCTTTCTGTTCAACTGGCATGGTGGTTGTAGTCTTTATCGTTCCTTTTCCATCTACCGGCTGTCCAAGTGGATTAACGACACGTCCAAGCAAAGTCTCACCTGCAGGCACAGAAAGAAGTGTTCCCATTGCTTCAACTGTTTGACCAACAGAGAGCCCTTCAAGATCGCCTAACACAACCGCGCCAATTGAATCGCGGTTAAGGTTAAGAATCAAACCATACACACCAGTCCGAAACCGAAGAACTTCAGACATCTGAGCGCGGTCAAGACCGGAGATCGTAACGATACCATCCCCTAGCTCCGTAATCGTACCCACACTACTAACAGTAGGAGTAGGTGAAATTGTAGACAGGTGTTTTTCTAAATCTTCAATAAAGCTACTCATAATCTCCTTACTTTTCTAGTTGGTCTGTAATCTGTTTTAATTGTGCACTTACGGTATAATCAATAACGGTATCACCGACTTGTATATACATCCCTCCGATTATTCCTTCATCTAAATGTTCTTCTATTTGAAGCTGTCGACCAAACATATCGGAAAGTTGTTTTTTTAATATTTCCCGCTCTGTTTCCCGTAACTCGATTGCGGTACGAATAATTGCAACATTTTGCTTGCTTTGTTTATTTTGAAAATCATTCAATTGAGCAATAATATCCGGCAAGTAAGCAACCTGACCTCGTTTTTCGAGCAATTCAATCAAACCTCGGGCTATTTCATGAGCAGAATTCATAGAAAACTCCTTATATAACTAACTAATGCGAGTGCACTTTTGTCGCTTTGAGCTGATGAAGCTGCTTTTGTAAAAGCTCATGTTGTAACTCTACATCAAGTACGCTCGACAATGATTTTTTTGCAATCAGTCCAGCTAAACGAACTGCCTCCTCATTGAGCTCTTCCCGTCGGTGTTCAGAATCTAATTCAGACTGAGCAATAATTTTTTTAGCTTCTTCTTGTGCTGAAGCTTTTGCCTCAGTGTGCAACTTTTCAGACAATTCGCTGGCACGGGTTCGCATCTCCTCGAGTAATCTTTGCCCTTCCGATCGAGCCTCAGTAAGTATCTCTTCCTTGATCTTCTCAGCATCAGAGAGTTGCTTTTTCACTTTTTCAGCATTCTCAAGCCCTTGTCTAATTTCTGAATCCCGCTTATGTAAATATTTCTGGGTAGGAGGGACAACAAACTTAGCGATAACGAGGTACAAGATAAGGAAGTTAACAGCTTGCCAAATTATTTGTTGTAAATTTAATATTTCCATCGTGAATATTCCTTGTTGTAATCTAAAAATCTATATTCAGGCCACGCATATATTGCGTGGTCATTTTTCCTTTTTCCTATGCAACAGGTACAAATCTAATAATAAGCGCAACCAGTAGCGCGAAAATTGCCAAAGCCTCGCAGAAAACAATGCTTAAAATCATATTTGTTCGAATGTTGTTTAATGCTTCAGGGTTACGGCCGATTGCTTCAACCGCTTTTCCTCCAATAATACCGATACCAATTCCAGGACCAATTGTCCCGATAGCGATGGCAAGTGCAAATGCTAATTGCTCCATATATGTTCATTCTCCTAAATAAAATACTAATAAGTTACTAACTAATGGTCGTTATGCTCTACAGCCAAATTAATAAAGACTGAAGTCAACATAACAAATACCAAAGCCTGAATTACGCCAACAAAGACTTCAAACGCAAGGAAAGGAAAGACAAGGAAACCTAGAAAAGCCCCTGTTAATGCCAGCATCACAGCTAAAATTACTTCTCCGGCAAATATATTACCAAATAAGCGGAATGAAAAGGTTACGATTCTCATTATTTCAGAAATTAACTCGAGTAATCCTACAAAAATATTCACCGGCGATGAAAAATTAAAGAATTTCTTAAGATAACCAACTCCGTGGTGTCTAAATCCAAGATATTCAATTAAGAGCACCACAATAAGAGCTAAAGCGATAGCAGTATTGATATCTGCCGTTACCGCGCGAAAAATTGGAACGGGAATTCTTTCGCCATGGGTAGCAACGGTCGGCTCTTCAAAGAAACCTACGGTATTCGCCCCTGGCAATAATCCTGCCCAGCTTCCAAACATAATAAAAAGAAACAGCGTCATAAAAAGAGGGAACAATTTATTTGTTAGTTCAGTTCCAAGAACCCCATGTACCGTTGAATAAATAAATTCATAAAACATTTCATAGAGGCTTTGTAACCCACCCGGATGTTTTTTAAATGTGCTTACAATAGATAATAAGAGAAGAGAAATAAAGAGAGTTACTATCCAACCGGTGAACATACTATTTGTCACAGCAATAGGTCCCAGATCAAATATTTTTTCAGCACTTAAAGAAATGTGTAATTTGTCCATAAAAATTTACAACGCTTAAGAATTATATCGTGCGTAATGAATTATAACAAGTGTGATAGATCACAACTAGTGAGTCTAATCAGTCTAGGACATGCAATCCACTTAAACTATATTCAGGCACACTGCCATAAATCCCGGTCATTGAAAGTTGCAATAATAAGCATTTAACTGTTGACAGAGTGATACCCATGAGCAGTACTATAGAAACAGATTATTTAGAATTATGACAATTATTAAAACTCCTTTTACTTCACCTTCAAAGCGCTTTACTCTAGCATTTCTCGGCCTTATAACAGTATTTGTAGGGGTATTCCTTTACAATGGGAAAGTATCTCTTGTTCGAAGTACCAGCTGTGGATCAAGCTGCTCAACAAAAGAAATTGGAACTATCGATGGTTTGGGGAATTTCTCAAAGACAACTTCTTTAACAAAAGGTCAACCCTATTGGGTTAGGCTTACCATAAACGGCGAAGATAATTTAATCGGTACTCCAGGTCCAAGTGCTACACCAGCACCAAAAGGGGTAGACACCATGTTAATGATCGACTTAAGCTCTAGTATGGGAGACGCCTATCCTAAAAACAATCCCGACGACGGAACCACCGTTCTCGGATACCAGGCAGCACAAGCTGCATTAAATAAGTATATAGATCTTTCTGATCAGGCCAACGATTATGTGGGGTTTGGATCTTTCTTATATTGTCATACCTATCTTAGCACATCAACGCCCATTGTATGGAGTTACGATGACTACAATCGCGGTAATGGGCTATTGCGAGGCTTTAGCGCAATACACATCCCGCTAAAGCCAATTAATAGTAACCCAAACTCGTTTAAGACTGTAATAAACAGCATAAATTTTGGCACAAATGGGTATCCAGACTTCTGTAAGTCTGGAGGGCTTTCATCGGTACCGGCAAATCCCGACGGAGCCTTTGGTACGGGTGTGTTTAACGGCGGAACTTCACTTGGAGGTCCAATAACCGCCGCCGAATCATACCTTGATCCAGTTTTAAGCGATGTCGACTCGAAAAGGAGTGACGCTACAAGCATACGCGATTCCCTGTTGAGTAAAAATTTGCCCAACTATGCAAAAAACATGGGACCATATGCTAGAAAATATACTATGGGTGTAAATATTCCACGCTACATTATACTTGCATCAGATGGCCGTGAAGGCGCACCACCTCTTGTCGATGATATTGACATAGACAAAAATACTCGATCAATAGTCAATAATGCCAAATTCTATGGGATAAAAATATTCATGGCCGTGACAGAAAAGCAAAGTAAAGTAAATGCGACAACATTAGCGAGAATAAATTACATCACAACAAATACAGGTGGTAAAGCATATTATGGTGGGTCACAGCAGGAGCTTGTTACCAATTTCTCTAACATCCGAAACGACATTGTTATTGATGCAAATGGTGGGGTTGTACCAACTCCCACACCAGTAGCAAAAACCAGCATCAAAGTAACAGAAAAAATTACTTCAGGTTATTTTAAAATTGATGAGCCTACCATCACTCCAGCAACATTCAAGGTTACACAGCCAGGAAGCCCTGAGACAGACGTTACTACTACTATGTGCGCGGACGTTAACGGGAATGGCGTTCCAGACTGCGTATCTAACAAAAAGTATGATGCATCTGGAAATCTTATTGGTTATGATGTAACGCTAGATCCAATTGGATTTGGCCAGAGCCGATACGTTTATTTTAGAGTAACGCCGATAAAATCTACTGGCGGGGCAACCATTAATGTTGACGAAGATCCCACCAGTGTTATTAATTATCAAGATATTCCCCAAACAGTAAGCTTAGATAACGTAGCTGTTGTTATCAATGACCCAAGTCCTTATTTTCAGGGACTAGGAGGGGGCGATATTTATTCTGCATCTGGCGATGTGCTTAACTCTATTCGCTCTTTTTTACCTAATAACACCGACAACTTCATCACACAAGGTGATGGATTAGTAATCCATAATGGTGGATCAACCTTTGGGAACGGAAAAGTAAATGCGAAAAATAGAGAAGTAGATCCCTACACGGTAGGAATAGATAATTTACAATTTAGCTACAACACTGTCTACGGTGAGTATAGCAACAGTATCCCTTCCGCTAACATTAAGAGTATTACAGGAATAGCCGACTTTACATCATCCGGTTATTATATTGACTCAACGAGTCAAACTAGCGGAAAGTATGAAATCAAGGGCACAGGGTGGTCAGGCAAAAATATTCAAGGCAAAAAGATTGTTATGTTCGTACCGGGAGATTTATATATCGGAACCAATTTTACAGTCCAAAAGGATGGAGATAGCTTAATCACCTTTATTGTTAAAGGGAATATTGGAATTGATCCTTCAGTTACTAATGTTCAGGGCGTATTTATTGCGGATGAAAAAATCGATACAGCCTGTCTCTCGGCCTCAGCATTTACTAGTTCAAATACGTGTGCTCCAGCAGCCGGGGGTTCAGGGACATCATCTTCCCTTGATCTTGAAGGGTTATTTATTTCTAATTCTGTTGATCCCGTAAGTAAGCAATATAGTAGTGGAGTCGGGGGATTTTTGCTCGACAGAACACCCGCAAGTGTTGCTACGACAGCAGAACGATTCATATATAGACCAGACTTCTTTTTAAGCACCTCATTAAGTATAGGTCGAAAGAATTATTCCTGGATCGAAAACGTACAATAGTTTAACTCCTAATCAATTGACAGACCCTAAGACGTATACGTACTATAGAACTAGCTTATGTTGAAAAAAATATTTATTGTTTCTAACATTGTTATTTTTCTTGGGATATTTATTTATTTGGGGAAAACAACTTTTCTTAAAGCTGCAAATTGCACTAGTAATTGTACACAAAAAGAGATTGGCACTTTGGGAAAAGATGCCTTTGGCCGAGACGTATTAAACCCTGTTGACCCAGTCGCTATAAATAAATCGTATTGGGTAAAACTTTCAGTTAAAGGTCAGGATGCAGTAAACAGTACAGGTCCTACGAGTATACCGTCTCCTAGTTCAGGAACTTTAGCAGGGCCAAGCGATATCATGCTAATGCTGGACACTACGACAAGTATGTATAACAGTATTCCCGTAAATAAAGATGGTAGTGGAGGCACCGTATTAAATTATGCTGCTGTTCGTGACGGGTTAGTTAAAATGGTGTCTTTATCCGATGAAACTAAAGATTATTTAGGTTTTGGCTCATTTCGACTATGTAACCAATATAGTTCTGCCTCGACACCAATCTGGTGGACATATGAAGATTGGAATCGTGCAGACGGCATTTATCGTGGTGTTAGCGCGATTCACCTGCCTCTTCAGCCTTTAGTTAGCCGAAAACAAACATTTACAGATGCAATAAATAGTATCACGGTACTTAATGATGGAAGTAAAAATGTTAATTTTTGTAAAAGTGCGGGCATTAGTGGTAGCAACGGAAGTGGATTTAACGGTGGCACAAGCGTTGGAGCAGCGATAACTGCAGCAGATACACAACTAACTCCTATTTTAAATGATTCTAAGTCGGTGCGAAGAGATGGCACAAGCTATCGAAATTCAACTCAAACTGGTGTGGTTGGATACAACGATGGACCCAGAACTCGCCCACAAGTACCCAAGTATATAGTTTTAGCTACAGATGGTGGCGAGGGGGCCCCACCAACAGTAGATGATCAAGAGTTTGATAAAAATTTACGTTCCATTTTGCAAACCGCAGCATTCTATAAAGTTAAAATTTATGGCATAGCGTTTAGCAATCCAGGCTCTTCCAATTATATAAAGTTACAAAGAATTGTTAGCAGCACGTGTAGTGCAGACGGCAGTTGTGGAAAGATATTTAACGGAACTTCGCGGCAAGCAATTCTTGAGTCAATTGAAGCAATTCGAAATGACATCACAATAACATCGCAAGGAACGCCACCTCCAAGTCCATCCCCTTCATTCTCTGCCACCGGTTCAACCGCAATTATTACCGAACGAATTAATTCTACTAATTTTTCAGTTGCTAATTTAACTACTACATCTTTCAAATTAATAAAGCGGAATGCCGATGGAAGCGTCACCGACATTACTTCTGTTTGCGGTGCAGGATTAGCAATTTGTTTAACATCCAAGGATGCCGGAGGTTTTGATTTGAAACTTCCTTCTATATCTGCTGCTGAAGAGATTGCTGTGTATTTTATGGTTACACCTACTACTCCAAGCGCAATCGGTACCAAAGTACCGGTAGATAGAGATCCGGATAGCATTGTGAAGTATTCTAATGGGTATCAAGAGAATATCAGGAATGTCCAAGTAGGAGTGGTAGCCAATAAGCCCTATTTTGAAACGCAAAACGGTGGAGACGTACACACGCAAGGAGGATTATTAGTCGACATGCCGGATGCAAATAAATTTATGAGAGGAACTTCTCCAGGCATTTTAAGCTTCAGTGGAAGTGCTACAGTGCGACCTAATAATAATCAACTAAGTAGTAAAAACTGGAAAGTAGGCACAACGGGGGGGTATTCAGTTAATGCTGCGAAGTACAGCTATAGTGCAATGCTGGCTACTATAAAAAATATCACACCCATAAGTCGCCTTAGTGACATTACGGGATCTGGTTTCTATTCCTACTCGGGAGATGTAACTATTGATGCAATAAATAAATTACCTAATCTTAAAACAAATTCTATGCAAATTACGCTTTTTGTCTCTGGAAATGTTTACATAAAAACTGCAATAGATATCTTCGGAAACGTAGCAAATAAATCTTCTCTCTCAATTATCTCAGCTAAAAATATTGGCATTTCAACCGCGATAAAAGACAGCACTAATGGTGTTATTGACGGAATCTATATCGCCGATGGCGTAATTGATACTGCCTGCAATAGCACCTTCTCTTTTACTCAGTGTGCACCAGGTGCACCGGCATTTGATCCTTCTTCGCTGACTCTTGAAGGTATGTTCCTTGGTCGCGTAGGGTTCAATTTAGATCGGCTTGGACAGCCGGAAATTCCAACAGCCGGCGAAAAATTCATTTATAAACCAGAATTACTTCTTACAGCAGCACCACAACTTGGATCTCTATCATCGGTATGGCGCGAGGTAACGCCATAACAAAAGCGTAAATGAGTGATTACTCAGATCGATTAATATTGACTTTCTCCGTCTGGTATGTTACTCTACCACTTTACCACTAGGGTATTCCCGCAAGGCAGGTGGCATTACAAGATATCCTTAGGAGATTGAGGAATGAAAGCTAAAATATTAAAAAAACATGTATCCGCAAGCAAAGATGCCAAGCTTGTTTATCTGACTGCGGCTGGATTAAAATCCCTACAATCAGAATACGAAGATTTAGTGAACAATAAGCGACACTCAATTGCAACGCGTATCCAGAAAGCTCGTGAATATGGAGATTTATCCGAAAACGCAGAGTATGCAGAAGCAAAAGACGAACAGTCATTTATTGAAGGGCGTATTCTGGAATTGGAACAAATTCTGCAGAACGTTTCAGTTATAGAACAAACCAACACCGATGAAGTTCAGATCGGTTCTACAGTTAAAGTCCATATTAACGGAAAAGATGATACCTTTAGTATTGTAGGGGCACAGGAAGCCGATCCTCGTCAGAAGAAAATCTCGCATGAGTCTCCACTCGGTCGAGCTCTTATCGGTAAAGCTGTTGGCTCATCCGTTGATGTTGACGCCCCAGTAGGTAAGATTACCTATAAAATCTTATCCATCGAATAACCTTATTATTGACGTTTTCAGCACAAAGAGATACCCTTGCTTTCATGGTATGTTTGTATCTCGTTAACCAACCAGAAAGTACCTGGATGAAGGAAGAAAAGTGCGAAGGACAGTCAGACACGTCCTTAACTGCGTTGGGAAAAGCATGCTCCCAAAAAATAGGATACTATTTTAAAGATAAACCCATAAGTGGGCTATTTACCAGTAGTCTACACCGTACAAACCAATGTGCGCGCATTATTGCTGGAACTATCCCTTTAAAAGTAAAAAGAGATGAACGTTTGGCGGATATGAACTTAGGGTTGTGGCAAGGGAAATTTCCCGAAGAGATTGAAAGCAGATATCCAGATATATGGGAAGAATGGAAGAAAGATCCAGCTAAAGGAAAAATACCGAGTGGAGAAAGCTGGGCTAAGGTTGAGGAGCGTACAATGGATTTTTTAGGCTCTTTCCACGACGACGAATTATTTGATAAGCACTTCATAGTTGTAACCCATGATATAATCATTCGTATAGTGTTATCTAAATTTGAAAAAAAACAGACAAACGAAATTTGGACGTATCAACTTGACAAAGCCTCGATAACTGAAGTACAACTTGAACCGGAGAACAAGATAATAGTATATAATTACACCGATCATCTGTATGTTTCGCATTTTACTTGACCATACCATCCTCAAAATTGTCCACACGTCACAAAGCCTTTTACAGGAGCGTTTTATAGTATAATTTAGTATAAAAACAAAAAACTATAATTAAGGACAAATATGTTAGATCCAAAATTTATTAGAGAAAACCCTGAAAAAGTAAAAAAGAATCTTCTTGAAAGAAATTTCAACCCTGAAATTGCAAACATTGATGAATGGCTTAAAATCGATCAACAGCGAACAACAATACTGCAACAGATAGAAGCCGTTAACAAGCGAAAAAATGAAATTGCTGAGCTACTTAAAAATGCTTCAAAAAGAACGCCAGAATTAATCGAAGAAGGCAAACAGTTAAAACAAAAAACTGAACCACTCGAAACCGCTCTTACCACAATCGAGGAACAGTGGAACAAACAGATTACGCAAATACCAAATTTGCATTTTGATGACGTTCCCAAAGGTAAAAACGATGAAGAAAATAAGGTTTTGCGTGAGGTGGGTAAAAAAACTCAATTTACTTTTGAACCAAAAGATCACTTGCAATTAGGTACAGAACTTAATTTGTTAGATTTTAAATCTGGTGCCAAAGTATCAGGATCTCAGTTTTACTATCTTAAAAATGAAGCGGTATTACTCGATCTTGCCCTCCAAAAGTTTGGAATGGATTTCTTTAGAAAAAAGGGATTTGAACTAGTCATTACTCCAGATTTAGCAAAGTCTCGCTACTATTTAGGAACCGGATACGCGCCGCGAGGTGATGAAGCCCAAATTTATGAAATTGAAGGAGAAGATTTAGGGTTAATTGCGACTGCCGAAGTAACAATGGCAGGGTACCTGGCAGACGAATTATTAGATGAAAAATCATTACCACTAAAGTATGCTGCGGTCTCTCATTGTTATCGGAAAGAAGCCGGAGCCTACGGTAAATATTCTAAGGGGCTGTATCGTGTGCATCAATTTACTAAACTAGAAATGTTTGTGTATTGCACCGAAGAAGCTTCACAAGCTATTCACCAGGAACTACTGGGGTTAGAAGAAGAAATTGCTCAAGCCTTAAAGATTCCGTACCGTGTAGTAGAAATGTGTACAGGAGATCTAGGAGCCATGGCTGCACGTAAGTATGACCTTGAAGCATGGATGCCCAGTAAGAATGATTATGGTGAGATTACATCTACATCAAATTGTACTGATTTCCAGGCACGTAATTTGAATGTCCGCTATAAAACAACGGAAGGGCAGATAAAATATGTTCATATGCTAAACGGTACCGCAATCGTCATGTCTCGTTTTCCAATCGCTATCCTTGAAAACTATCAGCAAGCAGACGGATCAATAAAAATTCCTGAAGTGCTTGTTCCGTATATGGGGATAACCGAAATCAAGAAAAAGTAATATGGCATCACGAATTCAGACACTTCATCAAGAGGTATCTCCAATTTCGGGAAAAATAAAAGTACGTCAGTACTATGATGTTTGCGAACTTTATGTAAACGATGTTAAGCAAAGTATCTGGTCAGACAACACTGCCAGATTTAAAGGCACCTATTGGAATGGAATCGTACATATTCCTCTTCCTGATTCACTACAAAATCCACGATTATTAATGCTTGGGTTAGGAGGAGGAACAATCCCAAAACTTTTCGCACAAAAATATCCCGAGAGTCGCAGTGTGAGTATCGAACTAGATCCTACAATTGCTCAGATCGCTAAGGATTATTTTCAGATTGATCAATTCCCTCAAATTGAAGTGATCATTGCTGATGCAAATCGTTGGCTTGAAGAAAATATGAAGAAATATTACCAGTACTTTGATGTGATTTGTTTGGACACGTATATTTCTGATGAATTTAATTTCAACACCAAAAACAAAGATAAAATCTTTCAGTTTCTTAACTATCTTTCACCCATAGGAACAATTATTACGAATCGCATTTATGATGATGAAAATGATAAAGAATTAATACAATATAAAAAAAATTTATTAGCGCATTTTAACTTCGTAAATGAAATAATTATTGAAGGATATTCAGGATGCGATAATCTTATTATATACGCGCAATCACCTCTCATTGTAAATTGACCTATTGACATATTTTAGGTATTTCTTCACAATAATTTTAGTAATAATTTAGTACAAAAATTATCAGTTATTTAGCTAAATTATTTGGTAAGAGGAGGTGAACTTACTCATGGCAGCAAAGAAAAAAGCAGCAAAAAAAACAGCAAAGAAAAAAGCTACAAAAAAGCGAAAGTAGTTTTT
>CAZHTP010000010.1:0-20774 GCA_964535655.1 uncultured Gammaproteobacteria bacterium
GAAAACATCTGTGGGTGCAAGCTCACCGGGGGTTCGAATCCCCCCCTCTCCGCATAAGGTCTTCGGTTGCTCCAAGACCCATCTACTATGCTCGATTAGCCCTATGTGGCTTGCTAAAAAAGAGCTAAGAATCGCAAGTATCCCAAACATAGCCTGTAATGTAGAAAATCGCCTAAATGACCCTCAAGGTATTTGCGCTCGGTTCTAAGCTTTTGATGAAAAGGGCCACTTTTAGCCCTATCTTGGCGAAATATCTTCGTTCTAATCTTGTTTTTACTTACTTGAAGTTCAATGTAGGAAGTATTTGATCAGTAATTGCTTTATTGGCTGGAGTCGGAGGAAGAGTTGAGACAGAAAACAACTTGTTACCCTTCAAAACGATGGTGATATAGCGAGTTTTTGGTCCAAGAATCAAACCTTCAATGCCTTTATAGCCATCAATTGTAGCTTCTTTAATACTCGCTGGATCCATTTCTGTTTTTGCTCGTTCTAAATCTTGCTCAGTCGCATCTTTATATTGTTCATATAAACCGTACATTTGATACTCTGGATTATTTTCTGACCCTTTGGTAAGGAAAAAGCCAGCAGTCCGGATGCTTCCTGCATTATCTGCTATCTCTTTGCGAAAAATGAGGTCGTTGGGATGTTGAAGAGATAATCCTATCTCACTAATTGTTTCTGATTGCAGGTTGGAGCTAGTGGGTAATTGCTTAGTAAAGTTCCTGCCATCTGGAGTTTTGCATTGCTCAGGATAACTCTCCATGATGGGGTATCCCGCTTGAGCACACTCCTCAAAAGTACTAATGCTCTGTACCTTTGAAGTTTTCTGATATTTCCAGACAAGAACACCAACGATAAGGAGAACGACGAAAATTGCAATAAGCTTGGTATTTTTCTTCATCATCATACATATGGATTATATCAATTTTTATCAGATAAGGCTAAGCTGTCTGTCTCTTAGATCAAACTTTGAAGTCACGCCTTTGAGGATTTTGACTCGTTCTTCAGGAGTTCCAAACTGGAGAACATGGAGAAGATATTCTTTGAGCATTTCTGTATGTGTTTCAGTGTATTCCCTAGGTTTTTGATCCCCATTATTATGAGGAGTTGTTTCAATTCTTGGGATATATTCATCAACCACAGTCGCTTTGAAATGTTGGAGTCGTTTGACTTCTACTTCAAATTCTTGCATTAAGTATGAAGTGTTGAGTTTTATTTTTGGCAGGAATCCAATGAGCTGTTTTATCAACTCTTGCTCCGTAATGTAGGGCTCAGGGCAGTCATATTTTTTGATGCGATTGCAGTGATAATAAATGTGCGAGTTTACGATATTAGCTTTGGTTCTTCGATATTTAAGTTCAGCAGTAACACTTCCACCGCACGATCCGCAGATGCAAATTTTCTTGAACGGAAACAGTTGTTTGTTCCATTGTCTCGGTGCAACTTGGAGTTGAATTTGAGCTCTCTCAAATAATGCTTTCGTAATCAGTGGTTCATAGGTGCCTTTGTACCATATATTTCCGTACTCAAATTCGCCGTAGTAAAAAGCATTTTGAAGAGCAACATAGATTTTGCTCAGAGGCATTTTGCATCCACTTTTTGTGGTGAATCCGATATCATCCAACCACTTCTTAACCATACGTCCCGAAAATCCTTGGTCTGCGACCTTATGAAATATCTGTTTAATAACTGGTGCTCGTTCGGGATCAAGTTCAACTGTTGATATCCGGTTTACCTTTAAGACATTTCTATATCCTATCGGCGCGACTCCGGGTCTAATCCCAATCTGGCATTTGTTCCGTAGCCCTCTTTTAACATTAACTCCTCGATTATCATTCTCCAGCTTTGCTTGTGAGCAGAGAATCATCAATAAAAACTTCTCATTGGGATTATCTGTAAACGATTGAGAATAGGTTTTGATGTGCGTCAGTTTCCCCTGATCCATTAAATCAACTATTCGTCCTAAGTCTCCCGCATTCCTAGATAATCGATCAGGAGCCCATGTGAGAATGCTGTTGTATCGTCCTTCAATTACACCAAGAATGAGATTGTTAAACTCTGGTCGTTGTCCTGATTCTTTGGCTGAATGACTTTCCGTGATCGTCTCAGTAATATCGAGTTTCTCTCGCTTTGCAAGAAGTTGCATTTCCTTGAGTTGACCGTCGATTGACATCGCCTGACGCTCATCCGATTCGCTCGACTTACGGGCGTATAAGCAGTATTTTAGCTTTGTATTATCTTTCATCAGGACACAAGGTATCGGAAGGTACACGAGAAGTCCAGATGCAAGATCCTATAATGACAACGACCAAAAAGCCTTATGTAGCTTAGTAAAAAAACACACAGCATTCTGCATCGCTACAGTGGCTGTGTGTTTAATGTTACTTTCCCAGGTCGATCTGTTGACCTTTGCCAAAATATCCACCTTTGACTAAGAGCTTTAAACCAGTTGCGTCTTTTGGGATATCGAATACGATATCGCCAGTCACATTTAGTCCTGGCTGAACTTGTTGTAGGAACAAGTCAACTTTCCCTTGAGCCATTCCTTTTGCCGTTTGGCCGTCAATTGAGCGGTCAAATGTTCTTCCTTGACTATCTGTAAGAGTAATCATGGAACTATCAATGGTCTTTGTCTCTTTAGCCTTGTTTTCAATTTTCAGACTAATGACATAGAACAGACCTTGAGCATCCTTCTTGGTATATTGATTCCCAAGACTGGTTGCCGTGGTTACGTCAGTGACAGTAAAAGCGATGTCGGCATCCTGTACCGTTTCACCAACTTTAGCAATTGGTTTTGCTTCCTCTTGTTTAGAGCCAGTACCTGATTGGGAAGTGGAAGTACTGCTTCCAGATTTACCCATAGAGCCAATGACTCCGATAACAATAAGAACAAGGAAAATACCGCCGATAATTTTAAGTAATTTTTTCATTTAGATTTCACCTCCTTTCCGATTTCTAAATACTCGAGTATTTGAAGCTATTATATCAGAAATGATGACAAGGAGTCTGTCGAGAATGATACTGTCAGTCTCTACCATTATGAGTAATGGGAAAACCAATAACGCACAGGCATGTGCTCGAAAAATTTGGCGAGAAGATGCAAAAGACTCGTAAGGAGAAAGGAGTGACTCAAGAAGAGTTAGCGGCCAAACTTTCCATGCATCGAACCTATATTGGTTTGATCGAGCGAGGAGAGCGCAATCCGACCATTCGGACACTCTATAAGATTGCCAAAGCTCTGGATGTTCAGTCCTCCGATCTATTGCCTTTCTAGTTTGCATTTGCTTACAAAGCAATGCCGGAGATATTCTAGGAAGTCAAGTCTTTTTTTTAAAACCTGGAGTTTAAGGTTATTGGAAAGTCGTCAATTTCATCTCTTAACTTTCTCATGGGGTCGAATTGATCGTAAATACTGCCTGTACAAATTACAGTAATCATTGGCTGGGCTTTATTATCCTCCTCAATTATTTTTAGAAGTAACAGAGAAAAAGCATCAGCTAAATCATCGTGTTTTTCGATACCAAAACCAGTTAATTGCATAATCAGGTCTTCCGCTCCATACCGGGGAAATAACACCTTACCTTGCTGGATTAAATGAGTAACCAAGGTTAATCTCGCTCTTTTATCTTGCCCCATGGTTTTAAACGGTTCGGCTGGGACATTTTGCGCAATAAGCTGATCTATGAGGGCTTTTTGGTATCCAACATCCTCAATATATAACTTAGTGTATGTTCCATTTCCCAAGGATTTTGATAGTTCTTTTGCTTTTGCTACTGTAGTTGGAAAATCCATTCGTTGATTTACGGGACTTGGAAGGATGTATATACGTAGATTCTCCCGATAGTCACAGGCATGTGCAGATACCATAGAAGTACAATCTGAGGAAGCACTAAGTCCAATTGCTAAATCTATGCCTGTAGCTGTAAATCGCAGTTTATTATGTAAATCCTTAGGTAGCTCGTCGTAATATTGAATCCATTCAGGCTTAACAACACGATCTTCATCAGAAATTATTTTCAATAGATATTCTCGAAACCAGGCTGACTCGGAAGCAATCGACGATCTAAGTTTTTCAATCGATTCTTGATTGGGGAATTTACCTGTCCAGAGAATCCGATTATCATCATCTACTAATGGGTAAGCAGAAAATGTTCCCTGAAGTTTTCCTAAATCCATCATATTTTTCAAGCGCATCAGCAGACAATCTTCGTGCAGTAAATTGCCAATAAATATCTTTTTGGTATAAGTGTCCCCAATAGGCATAATTTCACCAGTTAACCATTGGAATATTTTATCTCTGCCTTCCTTAGTTTTGACGCTGTTTAAATCCTCAACATCGTCGCAAATCACTACGTCTGGTCGGTACTTGCCGTGCCGTATTCCTCGGATACTTTGTTCTGTAGAAGCGATGGTAATTTTGGCATTGTAATTGGTTAACACTATAGACGTTGAACCCCACTCATCCTCATAGTCGGTAAACGGGCCAACATCGGCTCTCAGGAGTTCATTTGTTTCCAGCTCTCTTTTTATATTTGCCAAGTGTTGTCTTGCCTGATACTGGGTTTGGCCTAAGATTAAAACAAACTTCTTTTGTTGTTGCCCAATAATCGACCAGATTGGATATGACAAACTCATAAGAGTCGACTTCCCTGAGCCTCTAAAAGCGACAATGGTCGCAAGTTTGAGTTCTGGATCTTCTGTAATAGAGAACATCTCGTGATGAAACGGAGCAAACGAGTAATCGATGTAGTCACTTAAATAAATGGTAAAGAACCACATATGGTTTTTCTTAGCCAACATTCGGCGAACTGAACGCTTCTTTTTGATCTCTTGCAATTCATCCTCTGAAAGTGTTTGAAAGTAGTTCATTGTTGGTTCTTCTCTCCTGTTTCTTCAGAAATGTTTTTATTTTCAGAGTTAGTTTCGTTGGTTGTTGCTGGAATTAATGCAGCGAGTTTTAATGCCTTCGTAACCAGGGCTTCTTGCTCTGGTGTAAGATTTTCATCATCGTGTTTGAGCCGAGCCGTTACTTCAACTCTTGTAGCATAACGGGGGTGGTGGTGCTTGAGCCAGAAGATGATCCCGCCTAAATTGCCATCTCTAATGGCTGCCATGAGTTGCGATTCAGCCATATCATTGACCAGCTCATTACCTTCGGCAATTGCTTCATCAGCAGCTTTGGTAAATTCCTCATCCTCTTTTCGCCAGCGGTAGTAGGTAGCTCTGCCAATGCCAGTTTTCTCACAGGCTATTTGGACAATGGGCGTTTTCTTAAGCTGTTCAATTAACATTTCCTTATTTGCATCCATCCGCTTTTGAATGCTGGTTTCAGGAGTATTCTCTGTCATACATTTAATGCCTCCACCTCTTTGGGTTTAATCTTTGTTATCATTTCAAACCGGTCACAAATGACCTGGCAATACTCAGGATCCAATTCAATCATCAGGCACTTCCGCTTAGTTTGTTCACAGGCGATTAATGTCGAACCTGAGCCGCCGAAGCCGTCAAAGACATAATCACCAATTTGGGTACTATTTAGTACGAGTCGCCTCAGAAGTGGCACTGGCTTCATCGTGGGATGTAACTTACTTTTATTTGGTTTTGGACAGAGTAAGACACTTTTATCTTTTGATTTCATAAATTCATGAGTTCCATACCATCCATATAGAATCATTTCGTGTTGGGGCAGATAATCAAGCCTTCCCAGGACACTGTGATTTTTCACCCATACCAGAAGTTGACCAAAACTAATCCCTGCATGAGCCATGGCTTCCCGCACTGGAAAGAGCATTATGTCAGAACTAAAGATATACAGAGAATTCTTTTTGGTTAGGTATGGAGCAATTGAAGATAACCAAGAATACGAAAATTTGTAATATTCGGATTCAGAGGTTATCCAGTCATTGATTATGGGTTTGTGTTTGACGGTTCCAGTTGGGAGGAATTCTTTGCTTTCAGTATAGTGAACGCCATATGGTGGGTCGCAAATGACCGATTTTATCTTCCGGTCTTTGGCAAACATCCTTACGGTATATTCATCAGTACTATCTCCGCAAAGAAGGTAATGGTCACCAAGCTGGCGAACTTCACCCAATTTAAACGACATATTCCACCTCCTTTCCGGTCAACTCCTTATATCGTTTAATAATGACATCGCAAAAGATTGGTTCGAGTTCACACAAGAACGCTCGACGTTTCAATTGCTCACAGGCAATCAAAGTAGTACCACTGCCCCCAAAAACATCCAGCACAGCATCACCTGGTTTGGAGCAACGGCGCAATGCTTTCTCATAAACCGTTGGTGGCTTTTGGGTTGGATGTTCGTAGTCTATTGTCGGAATGCGTTTAGCCAGCCAGATATTGAAAAGATCAAGAATATCATCGGGAAGACGATTGCCTGTCCCGATTTCTTTGTTGAGTACCTCGTTTAAGTTCGTAGGTGTTGGTGCGAGGTACGGTTTACCTTTAATTCCATACACGCATGGTTCGTAGGCTTTGTTGAAAGCGATTTGAGGTGTTGCATTTTGATTATTCTTTACCCACAAACACACCCGCTTATTCTCAATTCTCAATTCCTGGTAAATTCCCTGAATTAAACCAATATATGTTTCATCACACCAGCAGAAGACATGACAATCGTTTTGGGTAACAGCTAAGCCATTTTGGAGTGAGGAGAGAATGAATTTTCGATACTCCTCAGTCGTTTTATTATCTTTGGTTTGTTTTCCTCCATATCGACCGTTAGCGCCAATGCCTTTATCATAATCGAGGTTAATGTTATATGGAGGATCATAATTTAAGACACCGATTTTATTTACTCCAACTAATCTATTTATAATTGCCAGATCCGTAGCATCACCGCAAATTAAGAAATGATTGTCCAGCTTGATTAAATCACCAAGTTTTGTTTTTGGTGTTCCAATTTCCTCAATAGCTTTTTCAGCATCAAAATTATCATCCTCTATAGAGAGCGCGTCATCCCAGATATGGGATAAATCACTATCATTAAAGCCAACATCAAGTAGTAGACTAACGTCAAATTCTTTGAGAAGTTCAAAATCCCAGGCTCCGGTATTACGGTTTAAACGCAAGTTTAATTCCTTCTCCTTTTCGATATCAGGAATGGTAACAAAAACAACAGGAACCTGCTTAAAACCTAACCGCTTGGCAACTTCCAACCTAAAATGGCCACCAATAACAATATTTTCTCTACCTTTTGCGGAGTTCACAATTAGGGGATCAACAATATCAAAGTCTTCGATGCTTGCCGATAGCTTCTTAATCGCTGCCCCATCCCACATTCGTGGGTTATATACGGCAGGAATTAGCGTTTCTACATCAACATATTCAATTTTTAGCTTTGGTTGTGTTTGTTTGATCATAGTTTTATACCTCTACTCAAATTGTATGAATAAACCACTATAAACTTATACATTTTCAAAACTCAGCAGTTTAAGAAAATTGTAGAGGAGAGAAAAAAGAAGCGATACGTTACAAATCAAGTGTAATTCTTAACCAAAGCGTTTCTTGTACCTTTTTAGGGCATTGGAGACATCCGTATAGACAAAATAAGGTTTATTGAATTCTTCCCGAATCTTTTCAGCTATTTTCTCTTGAGGTTTAATTCCAGCTTCCCAAAATTCATGTATTCGTTTATCTATATCTAAGTTTGGTCGAGGTTGGAACTTGTCTCCACTTTTATCCTGCAACCTATCCTGCTCTGCCATTACTTGTGACCAAATTGATTTGATATCGTCTTGTGTTGTGTCGGCGTAAATGATTAAGGCTAGTCTTCGGTGTTTTGTTTTGTCATCCCAAGTAATTTCCATCGTGACATTACCTACAGGAATCCATAAATTGTTAGGGTCATTAAATAGAAGGTAGCGTTTTAGTGAATTATACCAATGGGCGGGCAGTTTATATTTATGAAGCAAATTCCAGATATCATAATGAAAGGCATTAAGAGGAACACTTGCGTTAAATCGTTTTTGCTCATCATCACGCTCAATGAGTTTGCCTTGGCTAAGAAGTTGTTTCATTGTTTCCTTCGCCTTCGGCCAGTTAATTTTTACATAGAGGTCTGTCTTTTTATCTAACCACCGTTGCCATTCCTGATTTTTCTCTTCTTCATTAATGCCATCTTGGGGAATGTTCCATTTAGATCGGAGCGTCTTAATGTCGCTCTGAAAATCAACACGGATAAATAGCAGTTTGAGTTTCTGATCAACACGTTGTCGAAGCTTATCAAAATATTCCTTTTTCTTCATGTCTTTATTATAATAAATAGAGTTGATAAATGTGAATTTAATAGTGGAAAGCTTCAAGCAGAACCCAACATTTTGAATTTCGCTCTAGTTTTCAGCTGCCCAATCCCAGAAAAGAACTATTATAATTGAAGGTAATGAACCAGGATAAAAAATCCATTTTAAGCATCGCAGTTCAGATTTTATCGTTTTACTTAAGAAGTAGCCGAAGAATATATGCTGAAAGTGGGAGGTACATTGTTTCAGATATGATGCCTGCAATAGCTTCTTTCCAAGAATAGTTTGGACCGATTGTTTGACCTATCTCTCCTAGCATAAACATTATCCACCAAATACCTGCATACAATAACCACTGGTTGCTAAAAATATCACGGGTGAGATAAAAAATTAAAACAAAAGCAATTGCCGTACCAATTTTTGTTATTAATACACTTAGTAAAAACGTTGCGGGCGAAGCACCTTCAGGTGTTTTAAGACCCCAAATAGCAGAGGCAATACCGTAAACGAAGATAGGAATTATATACATTACTGCTAGAACTACAAATATAGAGATAGTTATTTTAGTCATAATTCACAATACAGATGAATATGTACATTATAAACAAGTTGGTTGAAAAGTTCAGTAGGGTTTAGGAGTTGATTCTTTTGCTTTTCTGACTTGTCTTGTGTGAGTGGCTATGTGTCGGGAAACTAAATCTAAAAACTGGGGTGTTGCATAAACACGGCCATGCTTTTTGTAGGTCATTTGGGGAACTTTTTTCTCAATAATTTGTATGCGTAGGGTGTTTTGTGCTTTCTGTAATCTCTTAATCAAATTTTCAATTGAGAATTTCTCCAATTGTAAAACTCCTTCTTTGTTAAGTTTATAAAACGGTGCGTCCAAAAGAAGCGGTTCCTGGTTGTTTGCCATAGCTTTGTAATTAGCGGCATAGTTTTCGTGCCAGAAAACAATATGACAAAGTACTTCTTTAACAGTCCATTCATCTGTTGCCATAAAGCTCGCGTCCTTACTTCCTACTGTTTGAATGAAGGTATCGAGATTTTTGGTAAGAGCCTGAATAGTTCTGAATAATCAGCACTCATAATGTAAGTATAGTAAAAATGTTCTATAATTTAAATTAGAAAATGAGTATGTATAATAGACTTTTGAAAAATGGACTTGGTTGGGGATTTCTTCTTTGGCTTATTGGTTACGTATTGGGTATTGTCCTTTTTCCGATTGTTCCGACTGCGCAAATAGGGTGGTTTATCGTGCCGATTGGCATAGCGGTAACACTCTGGGTATTGTTGAAAAAAGTAAAACTTGCTGATTTTAGGGATTACCTAATTCTGGCTATTGCGTGGACTACTATCGCTGTAGTATTTGATTACATTTTTCTTGTTCAATTATTCAAACCCGCTGATGGTTATTACAAGCTGGATGTCTATTTGTATTATGCATTAACTTTTTTATTGCCGCTTTTGGTTGGCTGGCGGAAGAAAGGGAATAAAACTTAAATTATGCGGTTAAAATATTTTCCTCATTCTTGGTTTCAAATTAAAACGGATGATTTAGTTATTTACTTCGACCCTGCCTGGGTTCAAAGCTACTTTGACAATTATCCTAAAAAAGTAATTTTCAGTCATTATCCTGATTCGATGGATGGTTTACCTGAACCAGACTTAGAAAAAGCCGACCTTATTTTAGTCACGCATCACCACAAAGACCATCAAAAAAGAGTAACTGTTGATAGACTTAGAAAGAAAAATACTCTTGTTGCTGCCACTCAAAAATGCACCGTTGATTTAGGCGATGATATTAAGGTAGTAAAACCAGGAGACACATTTTTATTTAAAAATGCGTCAGTGAAAGCTGTAGACGCTTACAATACCCCGGAAGGTAGTTCGACTCAAAAGCAACATAAAAAAGGAGAATGTAACGGATATTTACTGACTATTGACGGAAAAACCATTTATCACGCAGGAGATACTGATGTTATCCCGGAAATGAAAACGTTCGGAAGCATTGATGTTGCTTTGTTTCCTATCGGCGGAAAGTTCACGATGAATATAGATGAAGCGGTGGAAGCAGTACAAATGATAAAACCTAAAATTGCCATACCAATGCATTTTTTAGAAGCAGACCCAAAAGAATTTGCAAAGAAAATGAAAAATAATAAAGTAACGAAGACTGTAGTTCTCGACAATGGGAATATTTTTGAACTATGAACAAAATAAATAAGGATTGGCACGAAGCCAATAAGATGCCCAAGAACGCAACACTTGAGCAAAGAATAAAGTGGCATACAAACCACGCTGAAAATTGTAATTGTCGCCCGATGCCACAGAAACTTCTTGATATAATAGGAAAGAAAGGAACGAAGTTATGAAAATTGCAGTATTAGGAACAGGAATGGTAGGTAGATCACACGCAGCGAAACTAATTGAATTAGGACACGATGTGGTAATGGGAACTAAAGATGTAGAAAAGACAGTGGCTGAAGATAAACCTGATCAGATGGGTAATCCTCCTTTTAATGTTTGGCACAAAGACAATGGCAAAGTAAAACTCGCCACCTTCAAAGAAGCAGCGAAACACGGTGAGATTGTTTTCGAAGCTTTGAACGGTGCGGTAGTCGTAGAAGTACTCCAAGCTCTTGAGGCTGAAATCACAGGTAAAATACTTATAGATATTGCCAATCCGCTGGATTTTTCCAAAGGTATGCCCCCTTCGCTATTTGTCAGTAATACTGACTCATTAGGTGAGCAGGTACAAAAAGCATTACCAAAAACCAAAGTTGTTAAAACATTCAATACAATGAATGCGATGTTACAGGTAAACCCACAAATACTCGCAAATGGTGATCACCATATCTTTGTAAGTGGGAATGACGCAGATGCAAAAGCCAAAATAACAGAAATACTTAAAAGTTACGGCTGGAAGAGCATTATTGATCTGGGAGATATCACCACAGCCCGCGGAACAGAAATGTTAATGTCTATGTGGCTGAGGCTTTGGGGAACACTTAAAACACCAATGTTTAACTATAAAATAATTCAGGAGTGAAAGAATAGCTTTTAAATGTGACAGTTGGGTCTATTCAACCCAAAACAGAAAACCTCTCAAAAGACAACCCTACCCGTAAATTCAGGGAAAGAAAGTGTTTGCAGAATAGATACTAGAGGCTTGGGTATAGCGCCTTCCGTAAGTAACCTGGAAGGCGCTAAATAATAGGCCATTATTATTTTGTTTTGTGATTATTCGTTCTGAGTTGGAGGATTTCCTTCAGGAATAGCCTGAAATCCACTATTTAAGGAAATGGTTTGTGCTGTTACAGTTCCATCTGTGCCATCTGAACCCATTGCAGTTATTTGTTCTCCAATCTCTAAATCAGAAGATGATGCTTCAGTCATCTTATTGACTTTAGTGGATGATGAATAAACAATAATTTTGCTACTTCCATCTTGTGTTTTGATAGTTAAGGTTCCAGTATCCATACTGGTAATTTCTCCACTTACAGGCCTACCTAAACCGTTCTGTCTGCCATTACCATTTTGGTTGTTATCATTTGCCAATCTCTGATTACCAGCTGGGCCAAAAGTACTCCGCTGATTTTTTTGGTACTGCATACCACCATAAAAGGCAGCGCCGCCAACTATTAAAACGGCAACTACAGTTGTAATTAATTGTTTATATTTCATATATCTCACCCCCTTTCGAAGTTTTAAACTTCTAGAAATTCAAATATTGAATTAGCAATTGCTTGGGCCGGAATTTCAGGACTATTAATTAATAATCTAGCCTCAGTAGGATTCGTTAGAAATCCAGTCTCTAAAATAACGGCAGTAGTCATGGGATGAATGGAGTGCTCAAACCTTCTCCAGGAAAACGCATAATAACCAGTCATGTTTCTACTGATATTAGGATCTATCTCTAAGGTAGTCTGTTTCTGGTACTCTGTTTCAATTATTTTAACGAGCTCATCAGCTTTGCCACTCATATCTCGTCTCGGAGCAGCAACTTTAAAGCCTGATGCAGATGGGCTTGTACTTCCGTCAGCGTGAATTGCTATAACAACATCAGCATAATAAGCCGGGGGTATGGTTGCAGGTAAAATATCTACTATTATTCCCTCTTTTTCTAAAATCGTCTTCGTTTCTTCTGCTATGGATAGGTTTACCTCCCATTCTGCAACAGATCCATTACTGGTTCCTCCACCAGACTCTCTAAGTTTTATTAACTCATCAGGAAGTTCGCTGTTTTTCCAATGGCCTGCTTGTAACCCAACTCGTAACGTTCCTTCAGGACGTACCCATTTTGAGAGATCTCCAAATTTCCCAAAATCTTGTTCAGTAGCAATTTCATCTTCAATATATGGAGGTGCTCCATACATTTCTACAGACTGATTCTGGCGAAAAACAAACCATCCTTCCACAATTAGGATTGCTATTAGTAAAACTGATAAAAGAAATATTTTATTCATAACGCAGTGCCTCAATCGGTTGCAGGTTGGCTGCTTGTCTGGCGGGATACCAACCAAATAACACACCGATGCCAACGGAAACAATAAATGCCAGAGTAACTGAGCTCAAGGAAACTGTAAAGGTGGAGCTGTTTAATTGTGAGTATGCATAGAAACCAATAATCCCCAAAGTGATACCGATTATCCCTCCTGTAAAGGTAAGTATTATTGACTCTGTTAAAAACTGAGCAATAATTACTTTTTTCTTTGCACCGAGAGCTTTTCTCAAGCCAATTTCTCTGGTTCTTTCAGTAACAGACATCAGCATGATATTCATGATGCCAATGCCACCAACCAACAGAGAAATGGCGGCAATCCCAGTAAGCATAGAGGTAAATGTCCCGGAAACAGCTGAGGCAGTTTCAAGAATATCAGCCTGTGACATGATTCTGAAATCAGCGCTAGAAGCTTCAGCTATGTCGTGTCTCTCCAAAAGCAAATACCCCACTTGATTTTGAGCGCTGGTCATCACTTCTTCACTGTTGGCCTCCAAGGCAATTGAAGACAGATAATTCACCCCAAATAATTGTTTTTGAGCAGTTGTTAGCGGGATGTATATTCTATCGTCTTGGTTTTGCATCCCCGAACCACCTTTTGATTTTGTTATTCCAATGACCTGAAATGTTTTACCTGCGATTCGGATAGATTGTCCAACCGGATTTACCGACTCACCAAAAAGATCTTCTGCTGTTGTGGGGCCAATAACAGCTACTTTTGACATACTGGATAAGTGCTGGGGGGTGATAAAACTTCCTGAAGAAAGCGACAACTTTCTCACTTCAGCATAGATAGGCTCGACACCAACGACTTGAGTGTTGGTATTGTTTCTACCATAGGTAATTTGTGATCGGTTTGAATACTCGGGAGATACGTTTTTAATAGTTGTAATTTTAGAAGAGGTTTTTATTGCCTCAGCATCTTCATTGGTAAGTGTTGTTGCTCCTCCTGCTGCTCCTCGTATTCCACCGGAGGACTGAGAACCGGGGGAGACTGTGAGTAAATTTGAACCAATCGATTGAATCTGAGACTGAACGGCCTGTTGACTGGCTTCTCCCATTGAAACCAAGGCAATAACACTACCTATTCCTATGACAATTCCGAGCATAGCCAAACCAGTTCTCATTTTATTGATAAACAGGTTTTTTATTGCTCCCTTGATGAGTTTATTTAGTTTCATATTTTTTTGATTCTTCGCCGAGAATGACCATTACCGTCTTGTGCTATCTTTCCATCCTTGATGTGGATAATGCGTTTGGCATGCTGGGCAATATCTGGTTCGTGGGTAATCATGATGATGGTATGACCCTCGTCATTTAATTTCTCGAAAATCGACATTATTTCTTCTGCCTGAGCGGAAGCAATATTTCCTGTTGGTTCATCAGCGAGAATAATTGCCGGATTCATAGCCAATGCGCGGGCAATGGCGACTCGCTGTTGCTGTCCTCCTGAAAGTTTGTTGGGCGGATTGTTTATCCGATCTGAAAGTCCAACCAATTCTAAAAGTTCGGTCGCTTTTTTTCTTTGTTCCTCATCAGGGAAGTCAGCGTAGTCCATGGGTAAAATGACATTATCGATAGCAGAAGTACGTGCTAGTAGATTGTATGCCTGAAAGACAAAACCAATTTTCCTATTTCTAATATCAGCTAACTCATCGTCAGATAAAATCCCCACATCTTGCCCCTCAAGGACATATGTTCCCTTGGTAGGTGTATCAAGTGCCCCTAAAATATGCATAAGGGTAGATTTTCCACTCCCTGAGGGCCCCATTATCGCTACAAATTCTCCTTTACCAATCTCTATCGAAACATCTGAAAGTACAGTTGTCTCAATATCTTCAGTTTTATATATCTTATAAAGATGCGTCAATTGAATGAGTGGAGTATTCATATGCTTTAGAATCCTCCAGGGGGACCCCCTGCACCAGGTATACTATTCCCTGAATTTCTATTACTAGAGGAGTTGGTTCCCATTCCGCTGAAGGGAGAAGTTTCGTTGTTGTCAGTTTGTGCATCTGAATCAGCATTTATAACCGAGGTAACGACTTCGTCACCGACATTTAAGCCTGATACTATCTCTGTTTGGGATTCATTCGAAGTGCCAAGCGTCACCTGAACCGTCGTGACTTGATCACCCTTTTTAACCTGAACTGATGACTCCCCATTAGCAGTTGTGATTGCCGTAGTTGGGATGGTGATTATATCGCTTTTAATACTGGTAATTATTTGAACGTTTACCGCCATGTTTGGGTAGATTTCGACTGTCACGGGGTCTAATAGGATTTTGACCGGGTACGAAGTAACGTTTTGAGTAGTAATTCCACTTGTATCAACCGACAATACTTTACCCGTAAAAGTTATATCTTCATACGCGTCAAGAGTGATGGTCACTTTTTGGTTTGCCTTAACGCTGATGACATCGATTTCAGATAAGCTAACTGAGGCAATCAGCTGCCCTTCTGGATCGCTAATCTTACCGACAGTTTGAGCAGAGACGATCGTCTGGCCACTCGTATTGCTAGTTGCTGTACTCGCGGCAATAGTAATTCCTGAAGCCAGTGATAAATCGCGGATGACACCTCCCACAGGAGCAATAATGGTTGCTGAGTTTTCTTGATAGTCCCGTAAGACGGATGTCACCTTTGTTGAAGCAGCGGCAATTTCAGAGTCAGCATTTTTATATTTTAGCTCTGATTCCGTAAACGAAGCCCTCGCAACTTCTAAGGTCTTATCAATAATAGTTTTTTCTTGGTCGGTATAGTCTTCTTTTGAATCGGGATTGGTTGTGTTTTCATTCTTGTAATCTATATCCTCAATCGCGTCAAAGATAGCTTTATTGTCTTTCCACATTTGAAGGTCAGCTTGTACTTTTGCTTTCTGAGCAGTTTTAACGGCCTCTTGCGCATCTAAATAACTTACCCAGGCAGCTGTTTGTCTTTCCTTAGCATAGTCATCCAGATTAACGTCTGCGATTTTCTGACCTTTAGCAACAGTGTCTCCATTAGTTACGTAAACTTTGCTAATAACGCCTGAAACCTTAGTCGTAATACTCGTATTGTTTCCGGAGCTTATGGTTCCTGAGCCTGAAATTGAAGTTATCAGGGTGCCTTTTTCAGCTGTGGTTGTCTCATACGATACCTGTGTACTTTGGGAGTTAAACATAACCTGCCAAACTCCAAAGCCAATTGCGATCAATAGGACCAAAGCTATTAGTTTTTTTATTAAAGTAATCTTATGAATTCGCTCACCTAAAACAGAAAACTTCTTAGTAAAGGTTTTGAATAATCTCATATGATGCCAGTTTAATTGCGAATTCTTAAGGGTTGCTTAAGGTTACTTAATAGAAATCTTATCGACTACAGTATTTACACAAATCCCGGAAAGAAATCTTTTTTGATATGCTGTTGTTTGACACCTAATTGATGTAATAATCGCTCACAGGCAGTAATCAGCGAAAAAGGTCCGGACAGATAAAATACTCTGTCTTTAACATCAGGTACATGTTTTTGGAACATTTCCTTAGTGATTCTTCCTGCTTCAGTCTGACCATCTTGTGTAACTGCATTCTGTCCGGTAACTATAAAAACAGTTTTTATCCCCAATTGTTCTGCAGCGCTGTCGATAATATCCCGGTAAATAATCTCCTGGGCAGTGCTGTTGGAATAAAACAGTGTAATGTCGCGTTTTTCTTTGTTATCAATCAAATATTTCAGCATGCTGCGGTACGGGGTAATCCCGATGCCTCCGGCTATAAAAACAAGTTTTTTATGTTTATCTGTCGGTAACGTAAAATCACCTGTTATATGTGATCCCACCAGTAACGTATTTGCATCCATCGCAAGGAGAGCTTTTTTATATGAACTACTCTTGTCATAAAATTTTATTCCCAGGCGGAGTGTATCTTCTGTAGGAGAAGAGGCTAAGGTAAAATATCTTCTGTTTCCCCGCGAATCGGGATGATCATGCGGCAGTGTCCACTCCATATACTGCCCGGGGGTAAACTGTAAGCGTTTCGGTGATGTATATACAAAATCAAAAACTTCGGGTGCCAACTGAATTTTTTCATGCTTTGACAAAAAAAGTTTTGTTTTGGGACTGACAATATACGCAAACAAATTTCCGATACACAATGCCAGCTCGGGTGCAAAATGCATACCACCAAGACTCACCTGCGGGACAGCCAAAAATCCAACCAACACCCCGTAAAGCATTTGCATCTTTTTTGAAGATGGAAGTGTTAACGGGTCGGTAAGCATAAAGGTTCCCATGTAAATAAACGCTGAATTGAAAGTCATTTGTTGCAGCGTGGTGAGTATATTTCCATCTTTTGAAAGCACAATAATCATACTCACGAAAATGAGTGACGCAAAAAAACTCCAAACCATAGCTGAAAGCCTGAGTTTACGCACAAGTAGCAATCCGGTTATAAGAACAAACGGCATCATCCACGCGTTTCCTATCCACCAGCTTGCGGATTCTCCGAGTGCAAAGGTAGTAATTACAAGTGCGATTGCTGCCGGATTAAATAGATGTTTTTTGTGTAAGGCGAGCAAATATTTCGATCCCATTGCCAGGACAGCTATCCAAAACAAGAGTTGGAAATCACCAAATGTTTGTGCCGGTGTCACAATAAGAGCCAAAATAAGAGCGGTAATAAAGTGCGATTCAACATTGACAGGTGCGTCAAATGCCCATGACAACAACTTATTAATTGACCAGCAGATAACTAATAAGAAAGCAGTTGAGAATATAATTGCTGAGGAGGAAAAATCGATGACACCAAAAAACCCATAGACGACCGTAACGGCGATAAGTAGCAGTAATTCGTACATTACAAGCCTGTACATGGTTATTCTGTCTAAAATATAATCAATCGGGTAGAAGATATTCATAATGTATAGTGTTCAAAACCAGTGGTAAACGTTGCTTTTCCGTTTTTATCGATCATGTACGCCTCAAAGCCTTCAAGTGATTGAATAAATGACACGCCCTTTCTCCCCATGGCAAAAGCGGCAGTCGCGAAGCGGTCAGCATCATAGACCGTAGGCCCGATGATGGTAATACTGACAATGTCATTCAGCGTTTGCTTTCTCCGGTAGGGATTATAAATATGCTGCCCGCGTATGTATGTGCCGGAAGTTGCGACACCCTTATCCTCAACCCGCAGCACCTTAATTGTTTCCCGTAGGTTGAATGGACTACCGATCCCTATACGCCATAACTTGCCGTTGTGATTCTTTCCACTCACCTGTATATCACCGCCTGCATCTATGAAGAAATTTCTGTAGTTATTTTTCTTTAATAATTTAGCAGCATTATAGATAGCCCAACCTTTTACAACTCCAGACGGATCAATGTTGCCGTCCGAAGTCGTTATATCAAAATACCCGTGCGTATCTATCTTTGTATCTTCAGCTAATTTGAGTATGAGCTTTACTTCCGGGCTTAGTTTGGAATATGGTAACTCTCCTTCGTTCAGCCGTGAGATTTCACTCGTTTGTTTGTAGGTGCTAAATATAGCGTCAACGTGTTTAAAGTATGTAAAAACTTGTTCCAGATCTTTTGCGGTGATGTGTGAATCAGCTACGTCAATGGTGATGGGCATTCCCATAATAAGTTGTGTCTTCTTCATATTAACTTTCAGCTTCCGCAAGCGCAGCTGCCAATGATTGCTTGAAAGCTTTAGTAGTAAATGTAGCTCTGGTCACTGTATCAACCTCCGCACTTTGAGCTTGAATCGCCTCCTCCTTTAGAATCGGCATTGCGCGTTCGTTAATCTCAACCGACTCATGGTGATCGTTCGGATATTGCAAAAACTCGACATCAGTCAATTTCCCATTTTGGATAATTGCTTTTACTTGTATATTCCCGTAGTAAGCGTCTGCTACGCTTCCTGTATATTCGCCATCTTTATAAAGCCCAATAGTGGTTGAAGGGCTTACAAAGTTTGTATCGTTAGAACTTGCATCTGTCTCGGAAGAAGTATCTGTTCTTGAGCTTGATGAACTATTTACAGGCGGTACAATAATCTCGTCTGTTTTGTTATGTAGGAATGTATAAATTACAAAACTTATTATGATAATTGTTGAAGTAAGTAGTTTTTTCATATGGGTATATTGTAGGAGAGTATTCTTAAGGGTTGCTTAAGTTTTTGATAACTTGCAGAACACAATTTTAGATATAAAAAACAGCTCCCAGAGGTAACTGAGAGATGTTTCTTTCCTCGTCTTTTGGGCTTTCATTGGACCACGACCTTCTTGGGTAGAGGTCAAATTAGAGAAACTGCTGTTAAGGGGGCACTACTTCATTTATTGAATGCTCATCGCACTCTTCCACCAGGCATACCCATTCCACCTCCAGGTCCTTGTGGCACATTATCCTCAGTAATTTGTGTATATGTCCCATCTGGATCAAGGGTGCGGATTCGGCCACCAGTCAGCGCAAACTCAGAGTCGAAATCAACAGACGTATAATCACGGTAGCTTGCGGGATTTTTGATCAGAACATCTCCTCCACTAACAGTCAGAGCGCCGTTGGCATCCAAGCCATCACCATTACCACTCGTGGCAGGTGTAATAGTGATATTCCCGCCACTGATGGTAATAGAACCTTGGCTACTGTTCCTAAAATTATCTTGAGCAAAGCCGTTGGTTGTACTTTCTGAGCTATCATTACCACCAGCGCCATTGATGCCGTCATCGCTGGTAATCATATCAATAGTGCCACCATTGATGATCACGTCAGTGGCTTCAATTCCTTCGTAGCTCTCTGTTATCTTTATGACTCCATCGTTGATTGTTAACGTTCCGTCAGCGTGAATGCCGTCGTCTTTGCTCGTAAGACTTATGTTTCCGCTTTCAATAATAATGTTGCCATCGCTGTGAATGGTATCGCTACCTGCTGAAATTACTAAAGTAGCTGTCTTCATTTCAAATGAGTTATTGCCAAATAAACCTGCATTTACTGCTGTGACAGTGATAGTGCCACCGGTAATTTTTAGATCGTCCCGACTTTCAATCCCATCTGAGTAATTTGCCGCAACAGTAAGAGAGCCACTGCCATTGATCGTTAAATCATCGTGTGAAAAGATGGCTGCATCTGGCTCACCGCTTTCGTCTACATCGGAATAACTGCTTCCATCAGTAACAGAATTATCCGTGCCTTCATTTAATGTAATGATGACTTTCTCTGCATTTTCCACCAGGATGGCACTGCCACTATTATTTGTAATCTGAGCATTGTTCAAATAGAGCTGCACTTTTTCTTCATCACCCACGTTGATGACAATCTGCCCATTCGATAACGTACCGCTGACTCTATATTCACCAGCAGTCTCAATTTTTACTATTGAGCCGGCACTGTAATCTGAAAGATTAACATCCCCACTCAAGGATAAATACTCTGTTTTTTCATCACTCTCGTCAATCGAAGTGGTGGAGGTTGATGCAATAGTCGAAGTTGCTTTGCTGTCAGAGAGTTTCCAAACCACTGTACCAACAATACCTAAGAGCAAAACGAGAATACTGATTAATAAGACGATCTTTTTATTCATTGTGCCTCCATTTCATAGAAATTACTTAAGCTAATGGTCAGATTCCCATTTTTGGTGCGCAAATCATCGATCATTTTCTTTTCGTCAGTATCTGGCAAAACTACTACCCGATACGTCAGTTTATACAAACTGCCTAAGTCTGCAGTTTTAACCTGGATAAGCTGACTGGTCTCTGTGTATTTTTGGAGAACCTGATCAAGAGTACTACCGTAATCCAGGTTTTCAGGAATGAAAATTTTAAGAATTTTAGGTTCTCTTTTTTCTTTAAAGGCAAGTTGCGCCCCGACAGCAGTCACACCAAGAATTAATCCATAGGCTATCGCGTACCCGATGTATCCCATGCCGCAACCCAGCCCAATAGCCATCGACAAGAGAACAAACGCCAACTCCTTTGGATCTTGCTGAAGGGATCGAAACCGAATGATTGAAAAAATACCGGCAATACTAAAAGCACGCGCAA
>CAZHTP010000011.1:0-20549 GCA_964535655.1 uncultured Gammaproteobacteria bacterium
CCCACTCGGTGATTATTTTTAACACCTTGTGGGGAACTTCATGTGCGAATGTACCCCAACCAAGAGTTAAAAAGTAGATAACCTATAGTATTTTACTATTTGCAACAAAGGTGTATAATATATAGTGCCTCTTCAGGCTATATACCTCAACTGAGGTAAGCAAGCTCAAAGAGGCACGAGCTCAGGCTCAACCTAAGCTCAGTTCTTTAACAAGAGAGCATGTAATATAAACTAGCAGACACTCCTTCCTGCTTCTGCGGCTCTAAGGTCTTAATTAAGCTCATTTTGAGTTCAATTACAGCTTTTGAGCCGCAGAGGCCAGAATTTGAGCAAGTAGCTCAAACTGAACAGAAAGGACTGTCCACCATGCGCCGTTCAACAATGTTCACCACCCGTCGCAGCCAGCTCGCCGTTCTGTTCGTTATCGCCATCATCGCCGCACTTCTTGCCCACCCCGCAACTGCATTCGTACCGAATGCATACTGGGCAGGGCACCCTGGCGGCGAACAACAAATTGCTGAAAGCTTTTGTTGGCAAGGTGAACTGACAGAAAAAAGCGCAACTCTCCATTTCGATTTTGGCGACAAAAAGGGCGAAATCTTCGCTCAAGCTGTTACCTATTTCGAAGATGGAACGCATCTCGACCGACAGGTCGCAGACGGTGAGTTCGATGGCAAGGGATATCTGGATTTCATCGCCGACTGGCGATCAGAGAAGACAACTTCCATGAAATTTAATGCGGAGATCACCTTCTCTGAGGCGAAAGAGCCCGTAATTTACGAGGTTACCATCGCCTGTTTCAAAGCTACAGCATACCTTCCGCTGGTGAATGCCCCCCAATTCAATCAGCACCAATCATCCAAGGAGCTGCCATAATTACCAACACAAGTTCATTTCAGGACTATCCGGCGACCAACTAGTTTTAACCTCCGAGGCAGTGAGCCGCGCAGCACGCATTACGCGTGGCTCACTCGCTTCGGCGAAAGGAAGAAAAATGAGATCAACAAAGCGATTGAGTTCATCTGAACTCTTCCGTAGCGTAACCCTTATTTTACCTCCCCTTCGTCCACATGCTCTCTTGTCCATTTTATTCAAAACAATTCACACCTAAACCGTTAGCCACTTCAACCAATCTTTTATCCCGACTCAAAATCTTTACCTTCTCTTTTTTAGCAAGTGCAATAATTAAACAATCCGCCAAACTAAGGTACTTCCTATCCAAATGATGTTCAAAAATACTCATCCCATCAGCAACCACTGCTCTATCAGCAGTTAAATACGACACATCGCTTATTAAGCTTTTTAAGTAAGTAAATAATACTTCAAATAAATTTCTCTTTTCCAACTCGTTTAAAGCATAACGTCTAGGCACTACTTGAAAAATAACAGATTCAAGTTCTACTAGGATAAAATCAGTAACAATTCGGTCTTTCAAATTGAGCGAATTATAAAATTCTATATATCGCAAAGTTTCATTATCTCGCTCGTAGTCCTTCAACAAAGTCGCAACATGAATATTTGTATCAACAATATACATCATTTAAAGTGCCTTATCTTCATAAGCTAAGTACAAATCATTAACCAAGTCTACTGAGTCAACTTTAACTCCCGAAGGAAAAACAATTTTCTTACGCAAAACATTTAATTTTTCGTTAAATTGGTCACGTTTTTTTTCTTCATTCCCATTCTCTTCTTTCTCATAAATCTGCAATAAATAGTTCACAGTACTTGCTTTAGATTTCGTCAAACGGGACGCTACCCTGTCAAGTAACGTAAAAGTCGGCTCATCTAAATTAATAGTTTTATATTTCATACATTAGTAACATATAACACATAACATAATTAGTCAAGATGCAAGATTTCGAGGTTAGTATTACGGTATAGACCTATAGTATTGACTATAATGTTATTTTGTGATATTATACACCATGCCTCACTAAGGCTACTAGCTCAATTAGCGCTAACTAGACGAAGTTGAGGCGAAGGAAGTAGCCACAAGCTCACTTCCGCACCTTAACAAGAGAGCAATAGCAATAAGTCAGAGTTACACGCTCGGACAGCGTCGAGTTCACACTCACCGCTCATCCAATGGGCAACTACCTCTGAAATAGCAACATTTTTGAATTTAATTCTCTTTCCCATTACAGCGGAATTTTGAATCCCAGAAACCTGAGGTTCAGTATTCCGCTGCAATGAAGATTGAGACACTCCTTCGTATGGAGAGCTCACTTGAACGAAAGTTCAAGCTTTGCAAAGATCAGCGGCCCGAAGCCCTCTTCCACCGACCCACAAAGTCGGAAGGTAATATGAACTTTTAACCGCCATCTGTAATCCACAAGGAGTAGAACCATGAACCCCCGAACCCAAAACTCCATCATCATCGCCGCCCTGGTCACCGTCGTCGGACTCAGCTGGCTGCTTTGCTGGTTATTGACGCCGCAGGCACCTAACATGAGCACCATCGTCTCAGTAAACACAACCATAAACGCGCAGAACGTTGTCATCGTCGACTCGTCTATCGGTAACTACACACTCACCGACAAGGCCATCGCTAGCACGATCACCAAGACTCCTGTCATCTCGTATGAGTTGGACTTGCTCCAACTATATAATTACGAGCATGGCCAGGAGTTCTTGGGGAACGATGACGTTCGCGTTACAACGGTGCCTTCCAAAGGTCGCCCTGCACGCGTTATCGTTTTCGACACAAGCAGGGATGATCTCAATCCTGACGACAGCGACAAGCGGTCGAGCCTTGGCAAGATGTTGACCGTCAACACCCACACCAACCCCCGCGCTGCTGACAGCGGCGAGATGACGTTCAACTTCACTAGCAAGACCTTCTTCTCGCGCATCAAGTTCCTGGATGTCGACCACGGCAGCGCCAAGCTGTTCGCCTACGACGAGGCTGGGAACCTGATCAAGACGATCAAGATGGCGCACGGCGAGAACGGCCAGGTTCAAACCATGTGGATCAATTTGACCGTTTCTAAGGTAGTCATCAAGGTCAACGATTCTTTCGCCCTGCTCCCCTACTTCTACGCGTTCAGCTCGGGCGAGATTCGCGCCTTCTCACTACCCAAGACACTTGGTGAATGCGCCACCACGCAGGCCGACGCCAACATGTTCCATGTCGACTTTTGCCCCGCCAAGTAGTCCTTTCGCCCAACGGAAAGATGGAGCACACGCTCGAACGCCGCACAACTGTGCGTGTGTTCCATCTATAAAAAATTCAAAAGTGGTGCGCCAAAATAAAAAAAAAGGAACCAAAATATGGATCTAAAACGATTTAGTTTTACCTCTGTCTTTTCTATCCCAACTTTTTATCCCGCTATTGCCTCTTGTTACCGCTTTTCCCAAACAAAAAACCTAAAATAAAATAGTTTGCAATAATCCTATCGCGTCGCATAAGGAATAAAGGTACTATACGTACGTTGCACTGTTATCGGCCGCACTCGTGGCATATCTGAAGCAGCTATAGGGAATGTTTTATCCAATGTTGCTACTTCATCACTAACTCCAGGTTTTCCAAAAATTCTCCCTTCATAAGTCGGCACGGCCACATTTGTAAACTGATCAATTCTACGCGATCCATTTTCCGAATACGCAGGAATAGAATTAACATTTCCATCTACTAAGCCTCTGCCATCGTCTCGAATTAAAGCATCAACACTGCGCTTCAGCCACTGGTGATCAAGTCCAAGAGTATGAGCAAATTCATGCTGCCAAGACAAGTTGCCTCGCATGCAGCTTGCCGTTACCACAAACAACCCCCATCGTCTAAAGCCAGAGTTGTCATAACCCTTACCACGAATAAATGCGGTACCACACTGCCCGTTATCAGCAACAACTAAAAATCCAACATCAGCCCCATCCCTCTGGCGCTGAGCCCAAATCTCCTCGCTTTCACCCATTAATGTACGAATCTTATCCAACTGCATTTTAGATTCATCAATCTGAGCAGCCAGTACAGGAGCAACTTGCTTCAAAGGCAAATTATCCAAAGGTCGAACTCTACCAATCGTTTGAGATTTAGCAAAAGAACTGTTTGCTGCTTCAATTGCTACTCGGATATCCAAAACTAAGTTAGGATTTTGCTGTATAGCAGCATCCGTCATCCACCCCTCAACATCAACCAAATTACCAGCGGTAGCTCCATACTCAGTCATAATTGAATCTGTAGGATCAGATGATTGAACACTTGGCCCAGGGTTTTCTAAAGGAGGAACTGGAGGTAGGGCAACATTTTCATTTACCTCAAGATCAACCTGATTCTCTGAAGGAACCGTCTCTACACCAAGAACTCCTGGCTTATTAGGCACAGACCCTAAAACATAGGTCGAATCGGCTGTGTCTATACGTCCAGAAGTAGTAGTTTGTCCAGTCTGCGCATCAGTCTCCTGCACAATAATCACTTGCGAACTTGGATCTTGTTCAACTGTACCAGTAATAATGCTAGTAACATCACCATCAGCTTGCATGGTGGTGGTTGGAGTAAATGTTTCCGTCCTTAAAACTGGAGCATTTTCAGAGGGTTGAATACGCAGTAATCCAGGCTGACTAAAAGTACCTGGAGCAATCTCAACCACTGATCGCTCTGCTGTACCTTGCGCCGGAACTTGAATTTCTCCAAGCGCCTGTAACACATTATCTTGAGTCTCTTGAGAAGCAGGTTGCACTAAAATAGGATACAACTCATCAATTTTATCTTTATAAGCATAATATCCAAATGCCACGATACCAGCAACCAAAATCGTCGTTAACGCAGTAAACTTCTTAGTTACAATTCTTTCTGCAACCTTATCTTCAAGTTTTGCATCTGGCTCTCTACCTATCCTTGCATGCTCAACAGCATAGCGCAAATACACGCGCTCTTTAAAGTTATCTTCAGATTCATTTGTCTCGCGCTGCAAATAGTCAGGCTCCGTCAAAGCGCCTCGCCCCACTTTATTTTGCGCTGCATTATTCCAAGATTCCTTTACGAGCGAGGCAACAATTCGCTTACTATCCTGAGGAGGAAGAATTTTTCCAGATTTAACCGAACGGACAGTATCTTTATCATACTTAAGTCTGGTTTTTTGACCCGATCGAATTCGTTCCTCTTCCTGTTCTAAAAAGTCCTCTTCAACCCACGAAGCAAGGTCAGGCAATAAATCCTTTCGCATTTCAGATAGCAAGAACCGTTGCTTATCTGTTACTGGCTCATACGTATCATGGTCGTCATCTTCCCAGTAAGTTAACGCCATATACGTTTCAACAAGCTCACCAAAGGAGCCCAAATGATCTACAGTGAAGATATCCCGCTCAAGTCGACCAAGTGAAGTTAGTTCAAGGCCTTCTTCTGTTTCTCGAACATATCGATCTGCGTTATCTACTATTCGTGAAATACTCTCAACATTATCCGCAAAAGCCGTCTTCTCGACATAGCGTCGAGCGACTTTTTCGACATACTCTACAGTGCGCGAACCAAGCTGCTTGAATGAATCAGCAACTTTATGGGATTGTCCACCAGATTCAAGTGACATAAATCACTCAAATTATAACATTTACTATAAGATATGTAAACATTAAACATGACCTACTCTCAACACTACCAGTGTCTCTCTACCTAAATTATTGACAATTCTGGCACAATATAGTAGCATTTATAGGTCATATACGCACATAAGGGAATTGCTACTTTACTAACCGCTGCTTTTGCTTGATTCATTAGGCTTAGCAGCAATTTTGGTTATGCTCACAAAATATCAACAGAACCAAAAGTGAAGGAAAAACAGTTCTCTATCAAATAACCTATAGTATTGACTATAATGGTAAAATGTGATACTATGACGTTGCCTCAACAAACTCGCTGCCCTGCGAAGGGTATCTCGGGTTCAGAGGCGAGTACATTAATAGAGAGCAATAGCACAAAGTCTACGGTATTTTGGATGCTAACGGCGCTTTTAGAGCCTTCTAATTATTCCGTTTAGCAAATATTCACTATTCTGTAGCATCTGTTACCTAAATAGATTCATTCTCCAAACTACCTTATCGGACAGTGGGATTTTGAGAATTAGCATTAAAGCTGGTTCTTAAGATCCCACTGCTCGTAGGGAAATAGTGAAAGGAGAAATGGATCTCCCTACACGCGACCTTAAGTCGCAGAGCAGTTTGAAATAGACGGCTGGGAAGTCTGATTGTGGGAAGCATCCACGACAGACGGACCTGTTTGTTCGTAGTTTTGACGTCCTACTAGATTCGGCCGAATAACAACCAACACAGAAGAGGTGACACCATGCGGAAATTCCTCCGCAACTCAACCGCCCGCCGCGCAAGTATTGCGCTGCTTATGGCTTTGTTCCTGGGCAGCGGCTTCCAGTGGGTCAACACGGCGATGGCGGCAGGCCACTTCACATTCACGGTCGTCCGCAACGACAAGCAGGGGTATGAGGTAAAAGTCGATAACCCGGGCTGCCCGGACGGTTGGGAGTACAAAACTTCCGGCCTTTCGCACACCTGGGAAGACGGCGAGCATGGTCACTCCGCCAAAGCCTGGTGCGAGCGGCAAGTGCCCGACCCCAACAACCCCGGCAAAACGATCCGGCAGAAATGCTGGGAATCGTCCAAGTGGATTGATCGCAAGGGTGATGAGGCCCCAACCCGCAACCCGAACGAAACCCAGCGCCCAACTCGAACGCCGTCGGCTGACTGCCCTCTCTGCACTGCTACCCCCGAGGACACCGCTACGCCAGTCGAGAATACGGCAACACCGGTTCAAGACACCGCAACGCCTGTCCAGGATACGGCAACTCCCGTGACTTCCACCCCTCCCGGCGGCGGTGACACCAAACCAACCCCCACCGCGCAGCTCACCGCCACCCCGACCAAGACGAGGACACCGCACGACACGCCGCACAACACGCCGGTCAGCACGACCGTGACTACCCAATACCTGGCGGCGAACCTCTTCTCTGAGTGCCGTGTCAACGTCGGCTACGGGGCGAACATCAACTTCTACACCTCGCCTGACATGGCTCGCGCGTATGGGCTCGGCAACGTAGTCCAGGTCTACAGCCAGGCGAACGACGGCAACGACACGATCAACCTGCAGCGCACGGCGGACACGAACGACGGCAGCTACCACTGGATCGGCGTCCTGGATAAGTCGAGCAAAGAAAATCACTACATCTCGATCAAGCTCGACAAGACCTACGATACCAACGTGACGCCGTTCTGCACCAGCGAGTCGACTTCGACGACAACCACGACGAGCCGACGGCAGCCAACCCCCGTTCGCCCCAACCAGCCAGGTAAAATTCCGACGCCCAACGCCGGTTTTGCTCCTGACATGGAGATGATCGTCTACGTGCCCGACCCGGTTCACGCCTATGACAACATGTGGCTGGCGCTGGCGCTGGTAACCTTCGTGATGGCAATCGCCCTGCTTGTTCTCGACCGCAAGTACACGCGGCAGCAGCGGCTCGCGAAGGCAGTGATCTAGGTAACAGAATCTCAACAAGGGACGCGCAAGTTCCTATACCTCTAAGGTAACTTGTTGAGACTATCCTCGGTTCTCAGCCGGATCAAACTGGCGACGTCGTGAGACGTAGCAAAGAGATTCGGCTGAGACCGGGGCGTGCAGAAGCACAAAGCAGTGAGGAGTTCCTCAAGAAGATTGGGGCTTGCTCCAAACTACTTGACACTTCTATACACACCGCTATTGCTCTCTGTTCCAGCTTGATTTTAAATAATTGAAATATTTGAAATCAGACCCGAACAACAAGTAAATGTGATACACTAATAATAAAATATATGGAATATGAAACAGTAAAACCGCCACAGTCAGCACATCAAACCCCGGATGAAGGGGTCTTTCAAAGTGTGCCATATACAAACCATGATGCACTTAAAAATTCTGTTATTGAGCTTCCAGAACGTCAAACTAAGACTGATTCAGTGCAAGCAGAAGTTGATCCACAAAGACTAATACGGATAAATTCATTCTTAGATAAAGCAGATGACTACACAAAAGTAGTGGATATTTACTACACTGGTAAACGAAAAGGGGAAGCACGTAAAGCACAACTTAATATTCAAGGTAGAGAAGCAGTCTCGGGTACACATGGGTATACTGAACAACTCAAAAATGCCTCGTTAGAAGATATTATCTTTGATTTTCAAATTCTTTCAGGGCGTCGTGGATATACAGATGAATCTGAAATTGAAGTAGCATATAATGTACAGGAAAAAGCAATGGTACGTGCGATGCGGGAAGCAGCGTACATGCAGCTCCAATATCGCGTCCAAGACATTCTTAAGGCCCGTGGTGATAATACGTGGGAAACATGGCAATCCAACATTAACTCACTGGTGTATGGTGCAAATGGTCAAAAGGCCGAGCATATAAGCATGAGAGATATATATTATGAAACAGCATTAAGCATGGCCCAAAGTGGAACAGACATAACCAATGTAAAACCATTTGAAAAAACGCAACCTGAGCAAAAAACAAAATTTCAAAAAGCATCTGCCTATCTTATGCAAAAAGCGAATGTATTTATCCGTCTTGCAGGATTGCTTTCCCCGGCAACTGCTATAATTCCACCTGCACCTCCTATACAGGCAGAAGTAAGACAATATCAGCCACCAGCACAAGACGAAATGTTTACCATAAACCGTGCTAATACGCTTTCTCCAACGGCGGTTCCCACATTTGAACCAACTTCAATACCTCATCCTACTAGCGAATCAAGAATAACAAAACGAACTGCTGTACCAACAGTTATCCCTACGACTGCTACCTTTTCTGAGACGACTACTATTACTCCTACAAGCACTGTAGAACAGCAACAAAACAACGAGGTAACGGCTGATGTAGAACCATTTACTATCGGAAGTGGAGAAAATAAATTGATACTTAAAGAAGAAGACGGAGAACTACATGCCCCGATAGTACATATTGTGATTCCAGATAAAAATGTAAGCTTTTACATAAAGCCACGATTACGGCGTCCTGATGAGTCTGCAAATCCGCTTGACCAATCATACGATTCTATTGCACAACTCGCTGATAATGGCGATATGCTCATGGACTTGCATGATCAATACTTCCCACTAGAAGTGGACGAAAACGACAAAAGTTACCCACCTCAACCAAAAAACAAAGCACTATTTGAAAAACTGAAAAAAGAGCATGACCCTGAAGACATCTTTTATTGGAAAGACGGTAAGATGTGGCTTATCAAAAACAACGGAGAAGGATTGCGTCAACAATGGGATGGGAAGACCTCACGCGAACCAATTAGAAGCGAAGAAGAAATTGAAAATTTATTAAAACAAGCAAACGGTGACGAGTTCTATGCGGAGCAAATTGTCAATGGTAAAAAGGTCGTAAAAAAAGGAAGAATAAAAAACTTTCATTTAGGTGAAGATGACACAACCAGATATTATGACGACAAATCACAACTAACTCAACTCATCAGACGAAAATATGGTAATGATGCAGTGCCGGATTCAAGTTGGTCTAATCTCTACTTGACCTATTGCAGTCTACGACCAACAGATGCTCCAAAAGCTACTTTACCACACAGCCGCAAAGATTGGTCTGCATACTTATACGCCACATTACTTGTGTTTGATGAGGATAAGTAATACATGAAAGAACAAAACGTTAAAATCTATCCCGATCAAATTACCACTCAACCTGCCACCATCAACCAAGGTCGTACTCCTGATATGCCGGAGGCTGCAATGGGAGCATATTTTGAGCCCTATCATCCCAACAATCCAAATTATGGCGAACATACATTTGTTATGAATGAAAATGCGTTTAAACGCGAAGGCATTTTAAAAGTATTTGATTCGGTTATACAAGTGACGGAAGAAACAAGAACCGAACCTAAGCATGCTGACCTGAAAGCAGATTATCTGGCAACGTTGAAAAATCTGCGAGAACAAGCAGTAAATGATGAAAACATAGGACCTGTATTTCGTAAAGTTGTCGATCGCCATGAATCAACACATCGTGCTCAATATATTCGTTTTAACGCGCAAGATGCTATCGGAACATCTCATGTTATTAAAGACGCACCAGAATTCTCATGGTCACTTATTCCCCCTGAAACAATTGCCTCACACGGATCAGAAATTGCGGTGCTTGTGGAAACGCAGGCACTCATGGAAGGTTACAGCAGTGATACTCTCGAAGATCAGAAAGCTCTGGGAGAAATTGCCACCATGACATTTTACCGGCTGCTAAATTTACTTGATAAAGACACTGATTCGGATCAAACACGGCTCGAAAAACTCTTTAACCAAATAAGATCTCGCACATTTACCTCCAGAAATAATCCACAAGCTATTGCTGATCTTTCGCATTTGATTGTTGCTACACAAAATCCATACCTCTTAACTGAAATTGCGGAAGAACAATTTCAACTGCATGATATTGAAGCAATGGTTGTCGGACAACTTCAACAAATGGTAGACAACCCAATGCATGTCTTATCTTTGCTACAAAACACGGAAATGAGCAAAAATCTTGATTTGCATCTCTTGCATAGACTACCTGAGCTAAAAGGTAAAATCGATGCATATACAGAAAAAGAGCTCTTCGAATGGGGTAATTAAAAGGTAGAATTAGCGGTGCTTTAAAACTTGCTCCAACCGACCAATCTGCCTTTGATGTTCAGGCAAAATCTTTTTAATTTCTTGCATATCAGTTTTTAACTCACCTAGAGATTCATCAATACCAATAATATATTCAGTTTGCGCTTTCTGCGATTCCACTAACCCTTGAATTTGCTCTGTATGCTGATACGCTAACCCTTTAAGATCATGCACACCTACCTTAAGTCCACCAACCTCATCTCTAAATCTGTTAACTTCACCATTAAGTTCATTAACATCACCCCTAAGCTCATGAATATCTCGTGTATGCTCATCAAGTTTTACATGGATAGGCTCTAACACGCGATCCATCACACGTTCCATAACCCTCTCAACAACATCTTCAATCTTTTTCACCATATCATCCATAAACACACATTAGCACGAACAAAATCCGAAAACAAGTGTATCAAAGAAATACCCTTAATCTTCTTAACTTTCATTGCGCTCTCACTTGACACCTATCTCAACACGTTATAACATGTAATAACTATGGAACAAAAAATTATCAAAATTGGCAATTCAACAGGGGTAATTATACCAAAATCCTTACTTGAAAAGGTGGGTCTCCAAACAGGAAGTTTAGTCGCTATCGAAAAAAGCCCCACCAGCAACACTCTTTCTGTCGGCAAACCAGGTGCAGACAAGGGTTCTTCTGTCACGCCTGAATTTCTAACCAGACTCGATAAACTAAAACAAAAATACGGACCAGCCTTAAAGGAGCTCGCTGAAAAATAATGTGGATATGAAAATTAACTACCTAACACTCGAACAAATAATCGTAATCCATTACGAAATCATAATCCAATTCGGAGGAAGCGACGGAATTCGTGACCTTGCTTTACTAGAATCAGCGCTCTACAGACCACAATCCACATTTCAGGGAAACGATCTCTATCCCACACTGTTTGACAAGGCAGCTGCCTTGATTCACTCAATAATTCTTAATCACCCTTTTATCGACGGGAATAAAAGAACAGGTATGCTCTCCGGACTACAATTCCTTGAAGAAAATAATATCCAAGCAAATATAGATAACGAAGAGCTCGTCAATGTAACTTTAAAAATTGAGTCAAAACAATTTAAAATTCAAGACATCGCCACCTGGCTAGAGAAAAATAGTATATAAAAACTTAATCTTGACAATAACACTAAAGGGTCATAAAATGGCTATAGATGGCAGTAAATATTCGCATCACGATAACTCCAGAAATAGAAAAAGCATTGGCAAAACTTCGCCTGATAACAGCAGGAACCCTCAATACCACTGAGCTAATAAAATATGCCATAGGAAAAGCAGCGACCTTGGAAACTTCTTACGAAGAGATTGCTAACTCAATTACAGAATTACGGCTACAACAAGCGAAAAAAGAACTGGAGAATGATGAATATATCACCATAAAACCAGGAGGATCAACCAAGCTTAAAGATATAGTTAAATAACTTGCATGCCTGCCTACACCCTACAACTCACCAACACTTATGTACGAGAAGCAGTTATTAACAAAGCATAACCCCACGCTTGAAAACAAATTAGATCTTATTGTAGCTATCCTTCAAAATAACCCCTACTCCATCTCATTAAAGACCCATAAAGTAAAAACATCAACGCTAGGAGAAGTAAGAAGTTCTCGAGTGACAAGCGACCTTAGAATATTATGGAGATTCCAAGAACTAAACACAATTCAAATACTAGATATTGGCAAACATAGCGGCAATAGTAAAATATACCGCTAAAAGCATATCACCAATTCAGGCGGAGAGGGAGGGATTCGAACCCTCGGTACCCTTGCGAATACACTGACTTTCCAGGTCAGCCCCTTAAACCACTCGGACACCTCTCCTAAATCTTCCCTATTCTAACACAGACTCAAATTAAAATCCCGACTAATACAATTTCCGCTCTTCAACCAAAACCGAAGTTGTATCAATAAATACTTCCCTGGGGGCATCATTTCCCAAACTCTCTCCTATTCTCTGGATACCATCAAAAGCTCTTTCTCCCCATAAATAAGCCGAATCAGCACAGTTTTATGAATTCGCCGGTATACGCGAGAAGCAAAGTTAGCGGCTTGTACTGGAGTTTTTTCTATTTCAACTGACATAGCCATCTCGTAATTGTATCTCAACTCTCCAAGAGACAAAATTGTCAAAATTCCTGACAGCTCTGTCATGGAATCTACCATCTCAAAGAAACATCATAGATGCATATGCACCAACTCACCCAACCCCGCATTATTTACATTGTCATGCTTATCGTAATGACACTCTTTTTGATCACCATGATTAAAGCGCCTCCGCACGCTCAAGCTCACAATATCAAATATCCAATTATTATTATCCCTGGATTTTCCGGCACCTCCTTACAAGCACCAGATATTGGAGCATCCGCCGACGATATCCCCGATGGCCATGGTGGAACATATAATCACGTTTATGACCCCTTTGAAGAAATATGGGTCAATCGAACACAGGCAGCACTTCCCGGTAACGATGATTACTTTGACATCCTTGGATTAAACCCGGACGGCCAAACTCCGTATTCCCGTCTAGGGTTAAAAGAAATTATCCCTGAAATATACCAAACCACTACAAACTATTTTATAAACAAAGGCTATGTACTTAATCGCGATCTATACACCTTCCCGTACGATTGGCGTATGGATATAAGGGAAAACGATGAACGACTAGATAATTTAATCGAAACTGCCAAATCAAAAACCGGATTAGCCAAAGTTAATGTAATTGCCCACTCCATGGGAGGACTAATCCTAAGGAACTACATCAACGACCCACAAAAAGCAGCCAAGATAAATAGTGCGGTAACCCTGGGAACACCCTTCCTGGGCGCTCCAGAGCTCTTAAAATGGCTCAAATATGGCGGATGTGTAAAGTTTCCGGTTGGTCCCGCATGCCTAACGCTTGCAAGCTCCGAAACAAAAGATATTTTGCAAAACATGCCTGCAGCGTATCAATTAATGCCCTCAAAAAAATATTACGAAATATATTCAGGTAAAGATACCGAACATCCACTACCATATACTGATGGCACGGATAGCGATGAAAATGGCATCAAAGGAGAGTTAAGCTACATTCAATTAAAAGAATTTTTAACGAATCTTGGATATAACACTTCGCTTTTCACTCAAGCCGAGCAACTACACGATGCCATTGATACTTCAATTCCCCAATTACCTAATGGCAGTTTCACTCTGCTCATAGGATCAGGCAAACCGACAATTGGCCAAATCGAAGAACACCCTATTCTCTCAATTGGCAATGTTCAAATAAATAAAAAAGACGAACATATTATTAACGGCGATGGGACAGTCCCCTTGCATAGTGCAATGCTGAGCGATCTCCAAAGTAATTTCAATTTAACAGGAAATGCTAAAGTATATTTCACCAATAAAGAGCACAATAAACTACCAAGCGACCCCGATACCCTTAATTTCATCAATTTCATTTTTAGCGGAAATACAAATGGCACCTATCAGTTCAACCAGATTACAACTACTCCAACACCATTAAAAGGGCACCTTATCTCTGTACATTCCCCAGTAAAGATCGATATCTACGATCAGTCAGGCTATCACACTGGTCTTAACGACTATGGAAATCCAGATCTCGAAATTCCGGATAGTTCCTATGAAGAACTTGACGATGCTAAATTTATTTGGGTACCCAAAGATGGCAACTATACCATCAAAATTAATCCAACCGATCAGGGAACTTTCGATCTAAAAATACGCGACTATACGGATAATAAATTAAGGAAAGAACAGGATTATGAAAATATTCCCGTTCAGCTAGGCACAAGTGGAATGGTGTTACTCAATACAGCAGCCACCACTCCCCCCGTATTACAAATGGATACTAATGCCGATGGAAACCTAGACACAAACATAAGTCCAACCTATATAAAAGAAGACGATATCGCTGCCCCAACTTCTGCTATCCAATTAGAAGGAAAAATAGGCCGAAACAATTGGTATGGAAGTGATGTAACTACTACGTTGACTGTATCAGATAATCCTGGGGGATCGGGAGTTGAAAAAATCGTGTATGCGCTAAATTACGGTCCTCAAATTACATACACGCAACCCTTTATTGTTTCACAAGAAGGAATTAACCAAATACAATACTTTGCGGTCGATAAAACAGGCAACACAGAAACCATCCATCAGACACAAATAAAAATAGACAAATCCTCCCCGGAAGGAAAAGTTCTCTTTAATCCTCAAACCCAAAACATCGAATTGACAGGAACAGATTCCTTTTCCCATTTTTTCATAACTGAGAATCAAATCGGAACTGCTATCATTGAAGATGAAGCTGGGAACAAAATAACTATAGCGTATTCGCCTAAAGATAAAAAGAAAAAGCAAAATATTCAGATCGAATCCATTCAATACGACAATAACTCGCCTATAATCCCTTCAGAAAATGAACTAAAAGCAAATTATGAACCGGATAAAAAAACAGGAAATATTAAACAACTGCAACAAAAATTAACAATCAAAGGAGAAAATAAAATAGAAACTGAATATCAAGAAGCCACAAATACAACAAAGGTTGAACAAAAAACAGAGAATACAAAAAAAGAAAAACAGCAAATCGATGGGATAGGAATTATAAAGATATTTACCAACAAAGGATCACTTGAAAGTGAAGTAAGCGTATGAAACTAAAACACCTACTTATTATAGGAATAGTAAGCACAATAATTTGGCTTGGCACATTATTTTTACAAATATATATAGATTTATTTATCTTAAAAAATTCCTTTACTATATTCGACAATCCTTGCAAAGGAACCGGCTATCCCATTGCTCTCTGCTCTACAAACACTGCACTAGTCATAGTAATAATCATACTTAATATAAGCATAATAGGCGTAATACTCTACTTTCTGTGGAACTGGCGGAAAAAATCAATCAGATAAATATCGTGGGCGGAATGATGTGGACGAAGTTAGAACTTTTTATGCGTACTCAGCCAACCTCGCACAATATCAATTTCCTATATTATAAATTCTATAAAGTTAATTACTTCTATTTATCTCGACTTTTTGCTTGTAATTTTATTTCATCTGACCCTAATGAAGCATTTGATTCTTGGGGAGCTTCGAGAATTTTAAAGTATTCTTCTAGTGACATCTCTCCTCCTTTAAAATTAACAAATGGACTTGCAGCATATCCGACGCTACCCTGATAGGGTACTCTAAAAAACTGAATACCCAATACTGGTTGTTCCAATTTGGATGCATCATAGCTTGCTGCTAAGTGAAGAAGTTCATGCTTAACAAATTGTTCACGAACGATTGTCTTTTGCGAACTGACTGGAGCTCCAACTAATCGATAAGCCTCGTCACATAGCCAAAGATATAGCATTGCATCTTTTGCATCAATAACTACCATATTAGGATCATGAATAAACTTTGGTGTAACTTTTGAATCTAAAGATCTTCCTCGAGTTTTAATTAACTCTTGATTTGCCTCATTGATAAGAGCTTTTACATTACCGTTTTCATCGAGCTCAGTATTCTTTGCGTTCATCATAGCTTCAACAAGCTCTAATTTTAACTCTTCTTTACGGCGTTTCAAATTTAGATCAAGTTCTTGACTCGCTATATCAAAATCATTTTGCCAATCAGCTTCTTGACTCATAATTATTCTTTCATTCTTTATGCTATGCTCACTAAAGAACTATTCTAAACACCCTCTATTATTAATATATAACTTACATCTTCTTTAATCATTTAATGATTAATTTTTAGCATCTAATTCAAGTAATTTCTTACATTCATCACGCATGAAATCAGGATATAGTAAGGTGGACCCAATTGTCAACACAGAGTTTCGGGTATAGTTTCGATGTAAATGATCACCTCCTTTACTCAACTTAACAGATATATTTCTTGCGGTGTTTTGTAGTTTAGAGATTGGTGAGGACGGGTCGTATTGTAGTAGTATATGTACTGGGAAATACCTTTTCTAGCCTCACTTACAGTCTCATAATTTTTAATGTACACCTCCTCGTATTTAAGACTTCTCCAGAGTCTTTCTGTAAATATATTATCTAAGGCTCTGCCTCGACTATCCATACTGACTTGTACCTGCTTTGTTAACCAAATATCTGTGTATTGTGGTGTATACTCCTTAAACACAGGTATGCAATTTTAAGCGGGTAAAGTTTGAAAGCTATCGGTCAGGAGTGTTGAAAGTTCTTTCTGGTAGTACTTGAGATTTTTGAAGAAGTTAAGAGATGTTTTCTTAAACTCTTCAAAGCTTTCAAAATATTTGTTGTACGTAATCTTTTTGTGAAAGAATAGCCACAGTCTCTCAATCAGGTTGGGATTAGGTGCATACGGTGGTAGGAAAATTGTTTTAAACCTCTTGTGTCTTTTGAGCCACGCAGTAACCATTTTTGAGTGATGATACGAAGCATTATCCAGTATTATGTATACTTTCCCCTTTCGTTGTTTCTCTTTGATTGCACTCAGGAGGTTAATCGTTGCGTTGGCGTCAATTGTTTTCTCTTCTAAAACAACTGCTGTCTTGTCTCTTAGGTTAAGTGCTCCGTTGAGGTTTAATCGTTTCCTTCCCGTATTGGTTTTGATGTACTTGTCATTTGCTTTTCCTTTGAGTATCCAGCCGTAGGCAAGTGTGGTGTTGTGAGTGGGGTGCGTGGCATCCGCAAAGTATATCTGATCATTCGAGCCTAGACTCTCTTTGAGATTCTGGTACTGAGTTATGAACTCGGTTTGTTTTACTGAGTCAACTTTACCAGGAATCACTTTTGGCTTTTTGTACACAAATCCTAGCCTGTGTAATAGTTTTGTTACTCCGACAGTTGTGTAGCTAATACCGTATCGCTCCTTGATGTGTGCAACAACTGCTTTTGCTGTTTGTGGTGTTTGGTAGGTGAGATAGTTCCGGAGTCCTGCTTCCTGTGTCAGCGTGAGTTTACCAATCCCTCCAACATACCGACACTCAAGCAATCCATCTAATCCTTGTTTTTGGTATTTTTCAACATACCGCCTAGTGGTCACTTCATCGATCATCAATACTTGCGCTATCTGTTCATACGTATACCCATTGTGTAGGCACATGATCGCTTTGATTCGATCGGCTACTTTTTTGTCTTTGGTAGTTTTGTGAGCTAGTCTTAATTCAATTACTTGACGCTCTGTTAAAAATGCAGGCATTAATCACTATATGACTATATTTTTAACGTAATGTCAAATCGTTGAGTTGCAGTCTGGAGTAAGAGGGGTATAGTGAACTGTACACCTTGATCCATGTTCACAATCTGGGGAGTGGCCAGGTTTAAAGCCTGTGTTGCACATTCACCACAAAACTCCCACTCTAACGTTGTAGAAAGTGACCAGCTGACTACAAAGCGAGAATACCAATCTAAGATGGCCACTAAATACAAGAAACCGTGTAAGAGTTTAATGTAGGTAATATCTGTTCCCCAGACTTGGTTGGGATGAGTTATGGGCAAGCCTTTGAGTAGGTACGGAAATACTGGGTGTGGCGTATTGTTTTTACTCAAGTTAGGTTTGGGATAGATTGCTTCATATCCCATCTCTTGCATGAGCCGTTTTGCTTGCTTACGATTCACGTCTCGTCCTAATTCTCTGGTTACAGCTACTGCCATACGTCTTGAGCCGTAAAATGGGTATTTGGTGTAGATCTCATCGATCTTGTGCATCACCTCAAGTGTATGTGGCTGCACTACTTGTGGTTCGTAATACAGGCTGCTACGGCTAACTCCTAGTAAATCTGCTTGTGTTGTTAGTGGTAAGACCTCCTTTCCTTTTTTAATTATTTCTACTTTGTCTTGTACACTAATATTTTTACTCTCGCTCAATAATGCCAATCTTTTTTTTTAGAAAGTCCATTTGGACTTTCAACTGACCGATTTGTTTGTATAGCTCGTCAGTGAGTTCACCATAGTCTGTCTCTTCCTGTTTTTTCCCTTCTCCAAATACTCCTGGTAACCCTTCTAATGCTGCTTTTTTCCATTTCACTACTTGCGTGGAGTGGATTCCATACTGGCTACTAATTTCTTGTATCGTTTTCTGCTCTTTCAGTCCTTCTAGTGCTACTTTCGCCTTAAAACTTGGCGGATGTACTCGTTTAATCTTTTTTACTGGATTTTCCATATCTCTTATAGTCTATACCTGCTGTGCAAATTATTGGGTCCAGTATAAATTATTAGTTTAATTTATTACAATTAAGGAGAAAATATGTATTTATCAGCTGAAATAAGATCATTAAGTTTTGGAGTATATTATCGACGTAGCTCAGAAGACCAAAATCATCAAGTTGCCTCGTTACATCAACAAAACGAAAGCATTAGATCGCTTATAAAGAAAGAACAGCTTGAATCTAAAGTTAAAAACTATTTTCAAGAATCTAAATCAGCAAAACAACCTGGACGACCTGAATTTAATCGTCTGATGAATGATATAGAATCAGGAACCATTAATGGCATTATTGTGTGGGATTTATCTCGCTTATCTCGTAATCCTATTGATAGTGGTAAGTTATTCTGGATGTTGCAGCAAGGAATGTTAAAGGCTATTGAGGATAATGTTATTACTCTTATAGTAGAATTGGGGCAAGCTAATCAATTTCTTCGTGATCTTTCAAAGAATGTAAAACGTGGGTTACACAGTAAAGTTCAAAAAGGTCATCGACCTGGAGTTGCACCTGAGGGTTATCTCAACAACACTTCGGAAGAAAAAGGTTGTCGTGGAATCATTGTCGATCCAGACCGTTTTCATCTTGTACGAAAGATGTGGGAATTATTATTAGCTGGAAGTTATACCGTTCCTCAAATCCTCGATATTGCAAATAATGATTGGAAGTATCGTACAAGGAGTCATCGACATAGTGGTAATAATCCGTTATCACGATCAGGATTATATCGTATATTCACAAACCCATTTTATTACGGTGAATTCGAATACGGTGGTAAATGGTATCAGGGTTCACACTCACCAATGATCACTAAGGAGGAATTTGATCAAGCACAAGTAATACTTGGGCGTAAGGGTAAGCAACGCCCTAAAACTCGTGAGTTTAGCTATACAGGAATGATTCATTGTGGCGAATGTGGAGGTACAATCACGGCGGAAGAAAAGATTAACCGTTACGGAACACGATATACTTATTACCATTGCACTAAAAAGAAAAGCCCCTCGTGTAGTCAAGGAAGTGTTGAATTAGGTAAGCTGGATAAACAAATTGATGAGTTATTAGAAAATATCGAAATACCCCGATCTTTCGAGACTTGGGCAATTCAATACCTAAACGTATTACACGACCAAGAATCAATTGAACAGACAACGATCAATAAAAATATTGATACACAATACAGTGATTGTCTTGCTAGAATCCAGAACCTCATTAAGCTTAAGATTTCACCACTCAATATTGATAATTCAATCTTATCTGACGAAGATTACAAAGCGCAGATAGATACACTGAATAAAGAGAAGCACGATTTAGAAGCTCAAAAGAAAAACTTAGGTGAACGAGCAGAAGAATGGGAGGAACTTTCAGTGCAAACATTCAATTTTGCACGCTACGCTCGTTATCACTTTGAGAAATCTTCTCTGAAAAAGAAACGAGAAATTGTCGCTTCACTTGGATCGAACTTTTCTTTGATAGACAAAAAGATCCGTCTTGATCAACTAAAACCATTCTTAAACATTAAAAACAGTAAAAATGTTGCTGAGGAGATAATAGATTCGTTAGAACTCGATAAAAATGTTGAGTTAACGCCTGAATTGGCAGATTTATATAACGCTAATTCCACGTTGCGGAGAGGGTGGGATTCGAACCCACGGTAGGTTGCCCTACGACCGCTTTCGAGACGGTTCC
>CAZHTP010000012.1:0-6073 GCA_964535655.1 uncultured Gammaproteobacteria bacterium
AAGGCCTCGATAGTATTTTCCGGGAATGAGACTGTATCCCCACGATGGGCAATAACTAGCGTCATAGGTGGTTAATTGGCAATCTAATAATACCTTGTAACATGAGTAAAGTTATACCTAAAACCCCATAATTTTCACGAACTTATCAAATCGTGCTCACTCACGAAATTTTATCTATCAGAAGCATCTAGGGTCTAAATGATTATTGATAGAATTACCTCTATTTGGTTGACAACTATAAGTCATGGAAGTTCAAGCAAGTATTAGTACACCAAACCTTTCAGAGACTTTTTCCTAGTTTTGACAGATACTCTTCGAAATTTGACAAATCTTTCACATTGTGTGATAAGACTGCTTCGTAAACATCCACACTTGAGAATTCCTTATGGTACTTTGGATTAGAATACACTTGATACTTTATTTGTAAGATAATTTCTCGCGACTCATCGGTTAGCTTCGAATGAATTAGTTTTGCGATTCTATCTGTAGTTACAGATTCTTTCGCTAACAATCTGATATCTATTTTCCAAATGTCATTTATATCATCACTATACCTAATACCAAGATACATGCTTCTTGGCCTATTCGTCTCCAATTGCTTTCGATTATCTGCTAGTGTTAATTGTATTACATTTGGTAGTATGAATATGGCTCTTACAATATCCCAATACTCATTATCGGTTGGGTCACTGTGCATGACTAAATTGACGTCTATATCTCTCCATATCATTAGCCCGTACTCGATACTACCCACTAACCTGAACTCGCCATATTTACCAAGAATATACTTCAAATTGAGTTTTTCGATGACTTCAAGAGCCTGATTTTGGAGCTTATTTTGATTTTCTATGAGGTTTGTCATTGTCTGCTATAAACGATACTAGTAACTGTAGTTTATGTAATGTAACTTCTTCCACATCCGAGCTATGTACCAAAGTTTTCAGAACCAACTTAGACGTATGGATGGACTTATATTTGTTCCCAAGGAATTGCTGTCAAATTTGGCCAGCTCTTTGTCCATTTCTCAACTTTTTTCTCATATACCTCCTGAATAACGTATGGTTTATTTGGTCTAATGACCATTCCGAACAAGTCATTTAACCCATAAGGAGCGTACACAGTATATTTGCCTCCTTTCATGTTTACTCCCACACAAGTTGCTGTGGTTGGCCATCCATTAATGGCATTTTCACATGACTTGTATTGGACAATCTTCTTACCAAAATCTTCTTCAAACCAGGTATGAACTCTTGCTTCATTTACTACATCAACATCGACGGAGAATGTGTGGAAAATAGTCTTGATTCTATGTTGTTGTTTTTGCTCAGCTTCTTTACTAATATCTTCTCCATCATAGTAAACCAGATCATAGTCCTTAATATTTTCCTCGGCTCTTCTGCCTGAAAGCCAATTCCACACACTTTGACAAATACAGCCTGCTCCCAGATACCATGATTCACCACCTGGGAACGGATTTGATCGAATAATTTGGCTAATATATGGATTTTTTAGGACTATTCCAAGAAGCGAAATAGCCTGGTCTTCAATGGGAGAGTCAACCATATTTAATATTTGTTCCCACTATATCACACAGAATACTGACTTTCTTACCTGGTCTGGGGTTGAGGTACTACAAAGATGTCTGTGTTATTGAGTACCAACATTCAGTTGTTCTTGTTTGAGCAGTCGGAAGCCCTTGATGATTGCGCGAATCTCAGGATCTTCATTGTTGTCTAGGTTGTGCGCTACTGTGTGTAGCTCAGATTCTGAAAACCACCCAAACTCGCTGTGGCACTCTGGATCGAGCGTTATCTGATCAATGGGTTCGACGAAAGTCGCAAAATAGACAACCTCGATAGAGTGTGACCTTTTTATTTTGTTCACATATGTAAAAACGAAAAATGGATCTCCTACTACGATATTCATCGCAAACTCTTCTTGTATCTCTCGTTTTAAGCCCGACACAATATCTTCACCAAAGTCAATATGCCCTCCGGGTAACTCGTACACCCCGGGCAGAAATTTCTTCGTTAGGGCTCTTTTGGGCAAGAATACTTTCCTGACTCCATTGAAGTCATGATGTATGAAAGCGCACGCCGTGATGACTTGCTGTCCCACTGCTGGGGTCTCACTGTCGTGTTTGCGTTTTTGCATTATAGTATTGGTTGCCAAATGATTGAAGAGTCGTATGCACATTGTATTGAGCGGTGGATCCCGAGTGTTCGGGACGACGTTCTCCTTGCCCGCTCGCCATCGCTTGACTGAGCAAGACATACAAATCTCCCCGACTTTAGTCGAGACCAGTCTCGATAGTTTTGTCATCGACTATCGGGGGAACCATTACACTAGAAATAGATAGGGAAAGAGTTGAAACAAATTACACTGTATTTTTCTTTGCTTTAATGGATATAACAACGGTAACAAAAGTAATAAACACCATTACTCCAATAACTAATATTACTTGAGGGTTATGGAATGGGTTTGTTTGTTTTACCTGAATCTTGAAATCAAACTCTTTGACTTCACCAGATAAATCTACAGCTTGTTCTCCTTGGAAGTTTGCATAGGCAATTAATATTTTATGTTGACCAGGTTCAACTTTAGAAAATTGTGCAATTCCATATATATCAGTAGTAGCTTCCTGGACTTTGGAGTGGATTGTAACTTTGGCTCCGGTCACAGGCTTGTTTTTATCATCGATCACCTTAATTTTAACAATGTATCCTTCCTGTTTTACTTTTTGTTTTTCTTCTACTGTTTTAGCAAGTATTTCATCTTTTCGGGTTATCTTGGTTTTCAGGTTCTCGTTAGTTTCAGTAAATTTTTGTACTTGTCCAATAACCCCAGTATTTAGTGAAACATAAAATGCTGGTTGGTCATAAATATGGCCAACACTATCCTTTAGATTTACTTGCACTTGATAGTATCCGTCGATAAGAGGGTACGGGATTGTTACGTAAAATCTACTGGATTTTATATCACCGTTACGATCCTGAATATCCGTCAAAGAATAATCTTTACTTAAGTGATTTTCATAAGTCGCAGTAACAGAACTGGGGTCTTGTCCAGTTTTGAGCTTCTTAAAAGTTACGGTTATTGTTTGCGGACCGGAAGACACTTTATCAAAGGTATCTTTTGAACCATTGGTGGTATTGACCGTTGAACCTTGATAATTATCAATGGCTAATCCGGAAAATGAGGGTACCCGGTCAAGAATGTTTAGGTTGTAAGTCTTTCCGGATTCAACGGAAGATATATTGGCTATTGCCAATTCAGAAATGGAAGGAGTAGTTTTATCTATATAAAAGTCAGAGGAAGAAGTGGTGTTGTTTCCTACATTGTCTGTTGCAGTAACATTCCATGAATGTTTTCCTTCAGTTAATTCCTGGTTATCTAAGCCTTTAAAATAGACTCTAATTTCATCATTACTGCTGTCGCTGTCATTTTCGTTGAGATATTCTATTTTAACCTCGGAATCATCTTTCCAAACATAGGGAGAGGAACCATTACCGGATGAAGGTAGACTGGAAGTGGAATAACTTTTGTTTTTACCTGGATCAAGTTCAACTTTATATGAGTTCATACCGCTGCCAGCATCAGTTGCTTTTTTAAAACTAAGAGTGGGTTTGGTAGTATCTTTGGTATAGTCTTTGGGAGAAAGGAGATCGGGAGAGGTTGGACTGGTGGTGTCAGGAGTAAAAGAAAGTGTAAATTTATCCAGTTTGGGATTGGTGCCGGAGGTTTGGGCAAAAACAGCTTTAACTTGAACATATCTAATACTGCCTGTTCCCAGTCCTAAAGTATCCAGTTCGGCTTTAGTTTTAGTAAAAGTGGTTCCTGAATTAGCTGTACCTAAAGTGACATAACCGGCGGAAGTGAGAGTCGAAATGGAACTTCCTACCCGCATACTAAATGTGATTGTATTATTAGTACCAACATTAGCTACAGTAGCAGAAAAAGCAGTTGAACCACTGGTTCCATCTCCCCAACTGCCATTCCAGACTAAATCAATAACATGGGAATTTATGGGAGATTCATAGATACCAGAACTGGAAAGTAGTTGTTCTTCGGAGGTAAAGGTATTAAAGGTATTATTACCTGTTAAATATTCTGCCACAATCCAAGAGGAGGAGCGGGCAATATTGGACAAACGAACTTCATCTTGTATTCCTTCGACGTAATCACGACGACCTGCGGCAACATATTGACAACCGATTGTCAAACCATGTAAAGTTTGAGCCAATGGTAATCCGATTGTTGCTGATGTTGCTGGATCAGCAGGCACACCATCGAAATAAAGCTGAACGATTGGCCCATCTTTTTTCCAGACATAAACAAGATGATGCCACTGGCCATCGTTAGTATTGGCTGATTGTGTTGATGCAGACCAAAATTGTTGATATGAACCAGTATTTTGATACCATGCCCCTGTCTCTGAATCATAAGTAAATAATCCTAACCAACCATATCTGGTATAACCGTTTCTTCCTGTCCAGGCAATGTACTGACGAGCTCCAGTATTTGAAGTTTTTACTCAAGTTTCCCAGGTTACGTCATTTAGATGAGGAGAAAATGAGTTTAATGTGCCCACATCAAGACAACCATTCGTACCATTAAAACTCACCCCCTGACCTATTTGACTGGTAGTTGTAGTTGTATTAATATTTGCACCATTTAACCCATTAGAGGTGGAATCCGGATAGGGATTAGCGGTTTCTTTGAAATGCAGAACAGATTGGTAGTTTGCATCCCAAACACTACTCGCAGACTGGCTATCAGACGCGGAACTATTGCCATAATACATATACATATTGTCGGTATTTGAGGCGGAGTCAATTTGAGGAACCTTTACCCAGACAATTGCTTCCTGGCCGGAATTATCCCATTTTTCAATTTCATAACTTAAAAGGGTAGTAGCATCAGAATCAGTAAATCTGATATCCTGTCCGGAGTTTTGGGCTTTGGTAAAATCAAAACTAGAACCGGTGAGTTTAACCAGTACCGGAAAGTTAGTTAGATTTTCGGCGGCAGCAGAATTATTAAAAGTAATTTTCTTCCGATACAGCCAGCTGTTGTTGTACCAAGTATTATCTGACAGTTGCACGACCGCGGAACTGCCCGAACCGGAAACGCTAGTAGAAGTAAAGGTACCAGAAGAAAAATCAATATCAATATCTTTAATAATGGGAGAGGAAACCGTGGCAAAAATAGAAGAAACTGGTAGTTGGAGGGGAAGTAGAGTAAAAGTAAGCAATAAAACAAAAACAACACGAGAAAAAGTATTACAAAATGACGATTCCGTGTACTCTTTCATTAGTACTCCCGATCTTTGTAGCATATGTCGTAAATATACCATCATATTATTTCCTCTTGTTAGTATATATCGGTCCCTGCAGAATAACAACTTTTTTTTATGGACTGCTGCAAGAGGTAGAAAAGGATAAATATAAACAGGCTCAAATTTCTCTGGCAAAACCAAAAGGAGCGAACGATAAAGTGCACGAACGTGATATCCACCTTCGTTTTAACTACGGCGGACAAGCGGGAAATGAGCGGTGGATCCCGAGATTTCGGGACGACCTTCACTTGAGCGGGATACGGGAATCGGACCCGCTTCTCATCCATGGGAAGGATGCATACTGCCAGTGTACTAATCCCGCTTTACGTTCAATATCTAGTATAACAAATGCTTCCTAAGTTGCACTAACTGGATCCCGTTTTTCAACGGGATGACAAGATACAAAAAACCGCTGACGTTCCGGTTCAGCGGTGTAAATTCTAATCCGGTTCCTACGGATAAGAAAGTTATGTGTCTATTTGAGCTTGAGCACTTGTCCAGGCATGATGTAATCAGGGTTAGTGAGAGTGGGGTTAAGCTCTGCGATTCGCGACCATTTATATGGATCGTTGTACTGGCTCTCGGCGATACTCCAGAGAGAGTCACCCTCGACCACGGTATGGGTAGGTGAGATAGACGCCTCAGACTTGGTCATCGCAGCCTGTGGAGTGATATCTCCAACAGTCGACTCTTTGGGCGAGACTTCAGGCATTTTGATCTTCTGTCCCACCTCAA
>CAZHTP010000013.1:0-1643 GCA_964535655.1 uncultured Gammaproteobacteria bacterium
TTTCTTTTTTTTTGTGAACAGTGATTCTTTGTCTAAAATCACTTGTAGAACTTGTTTAAATTTCATTTTGAGTGCTTAAGTAGGTAAACGTAGTATAACTTCATGGTCTAGATGGACATTTAAATTCACGTTGTCGAGTTCAAGACTGCACCCGACTGCATCCTAATTCTTACCTTACTCCTAGCGGAGCAAGGTAAGAATTGTGCAATGAAGGAATACCTGGACAAAGTTGGAACTTATTTTTCTTCATCTATGATATCAGTTTTATCTTCATCATAGAGAAAATCAATAGTATATGTCTTTGTTTTATTATCATCAGGATTGTAATGGAATTTATGCCTGAATTCTGCTTTTATCTGAGGTAACGTTGCTCTTCCTAATGTAGTAGTAAAAAAGCTCAGGTTACGATCGTTGTTTGAGCCAGTAATATATCTATACCCCATTTTTTTAGCGATAGTGCGGAGGTTTGCGTAAAAGGATTTACCTACACCTTTTCCATGAAGCTCGTCTCTATCATTGTATTCGCTGACATTCAACACATCTGGTTCATATTCACCGATCAAAGCTATATCGTTAGTTATATAATCATATGCAGTAAGTTCTCCTTCCAAAAGTAATTTGTAAAAGTGTACATGTTGTTCGTCAATCTCTTCAGGCGTTGGTGGTGTATGAAATCTATAATTTTTACCTTCTTGTTCAGCTTTTTCTTTCTCAGCTTCTTGTTTTATTCTTATTGATTCTATCCATCTTGACAAACTTTCCGGATTAGAAGCTGGTATTGCCTTGCGCTCAAACATTACTGCTTGAAGAATAGACTCACTTGAGATAGTAGGGATAATTGAATCTCGTTTGGGATCATCTGCGATTTCATAAAGACGACGGGGAATTAACACCTGAAGTGCTTCAGGAGACAAGTCCATTCGTTGTCTATGGGTAGGATCACTAATCCATTGTTCAAATGCTGCTTGGTTTCTTGCGAGCATTTGATCGATTATTGCTTCTCTTTCTGTATTAGTGTTATTCTCTGAAATTACTCCATTACCTGGTTCCATAATAAAGTAATTTAATTATAACCTTGAATTTTGATTTTTTGCATTAGTTTGAGCATATACTTTTTCAGCTAAGAGTTGCGTCTATTTGACATAATAAAAATTTTAGTTTCTTAACCCTCATGGGTGATTTTTGGGTGTCATCCATATGGATGCAAGTTATTCCCCTGAGATTTTACATAGGTATTAATGGTTTTTATCTAACGAGTTAAAATACGTTCTTAACATTAATTTTAAAGTCCGTTTTCCCGGATTCGTTTTAAAATAATCTTCTCTTCGGACTGCGTCTTTCTCCATGAGATATGATTCATAGAATATGAGTTTTAGCGGTCGTCTTCTTCGTAGAAAATACTTTGCCGTCACAATGTTCTTTGAAGCGTCTTTTTAAATTATTACTACAGCCGATATACAGATCGTTATCTTTGAGGGAGTGGAGGATATATGTATAGAACATATAGTTAGGTGGCACGCCGATAAAGTACGCGCTTCGCTTGACTTTATGGCCTGCTATGAAGTTAAGCGCTTGCGCGCATACTTCATAGCAGGGCTGCCCGGATTCGAACTGGGAAAAGCGGTTTTGGAGACCGCTGTGAT
>CAZHTP010000014.1:0-1514 GCA_964535655.1 uncultured Gammaproteobacteria bacterium
TTTAGTAGAAATTTATACCGGATTTATTTACAGTGGTCCATTCTTACCCAAAAGGATTAACAAATATCTTCGCCAGAATATGTAATCGGATTAAAACTTGTGTATTTTAATCACCAACACCACCAACTTTCTTTTCTTTTTTCGGTCCACAATCAGAAATTAATCCGACTGATGTCCAACGAACGATTTAACTTTAGATCAGTTATTAAACATAAATTATAATAATTATAAAGTGTGCATTTCAAAATGTCGCGAAAGAATGATTTAGGCAGCATTAATCAGTACGGGAAAAAGTAAATTCCAAGAATTATTGTATCTTAAAACACGTAAATCAATAACAGCGTTGGCTCCATGTCTGGACCATCTTTGCCCGGGCCGTCTCATCCTTTGGTGAATAACAAATTTGTGCGCTGACTCAATAGTACCACTACCAATATAGTAATTCATAGAATCGTAGTATGGATAGTTCATTCTTGCTAAATTATTCTTAAAATATGTCAATAAATTTTGTTTGGCTTTCTTGGCCTTTTTACTTTTTGGTTCTAGGTTCTTGATTTGATTGTATACGAACCGACCTCCCTTTGCTAATAGGTTATGACACATTTGGTCAACCCAGAGTTTCTTCGTTTTAGGATTAAGATGATCCCTGGCATAGGCCTTTATTTTCTCAGTAACATGATAAAAGTCCAAAATCCTAACACAATCTGGGTGGGATAACTGAAAATATTTATTGATCCATGTAGCTCCGTCTCCCAATAAAATTAAGCTATCTTCTTCTCCTTTGTTCACCCTAATGACTTGCTCAAATTTGTTAATAAAATCAGCACTTTCACCTAAATGAGCAGCATAAACCGATTGTTCTATGCGCTGAGCCTGTGATTGTGTCGATATATCCTCAGATCGGTATAATCGACCTAATTTGCACTCTTTCCATCCCTCGCCACGAATATTTATCATGCTACCATCCACCGCACCATAAGTATTGCATGGTTCTTGGTTCTCCCTGTCCCTTTCTAATGTTATTGCTGCCTGTTGCTCAGCCAATATTTTACCCGCTTGTTCTCCCTTCTTTTGGGTAGCCCTGTATAGAGTACTATCGCTAACTTTCACCCCTACAAACTCTTCTAATAATACGCTCCCCTGTTCATAACTGTCGGTCTGTCCAGCTAACACAACTAATCGTTCAAAAAAGGGTGTCAATTTACATCCCTTCTCTGCTTGATAGAATTTATGCCGCTTATCTACCTGGATATCGCCAAACCTGCTCTTTAGGCTTTTTTTTTCCTCCGATCCACGGTTTTACGCATTTCCATTTGCTTTTCCATTAGTTCCAGGCCAAGTCGTTGTACTACCTTATAAACCCTCTCCTCTAATTCGTACATTGACTTTGATTCATTTAATCGCTCTACATCATCCCAGTGTTGGCTGACCATTTTCATAAATTCAGCCTTGTCCATAATTAATGTTTATAAATTTGTAAGTTCAGGTTGTACCTCAAATATATTACTTTTTTT